>CAMLMV010000030.1 GCA_946481275.1 uncultured Massilia sp. | reverse complement strand
CTGTTAAGTAGAAAATTCTACTTCCAAACGCGCTCTTTTTGCGGGGGGATTACCGACGGTCCGAGGCATTTTTTGCAGCGGACCGGGCTCACTTCAACGGGCTGAAGTCTTCCTGTGTCGCCCACTTGCCCGCCCTTCCGACACTCCGTCGTCACCCACGATCCAGGAGATTTCAACTGGAACGGCATCGCTGTTCATTTCCCTTACGATGATGACTCAATTCGATAGTCACCGGCTGTACCTCGTTTTACGGTGAGATTATCCGCATGCTCAGGGCGCAGACGGCACGAATGTGACGATAACGCGTCCGTAACGCGTCAGCGCCGGACTGCCCTTATCGATCACCTTGACGATGAAGTGGGCGGTCTCCGTCTTGCTTACCACAGGCGCCTGCCCCCAAACGGTATGATGGTTTTCCGCATACCCCAGCTTGATCTCCTCCCTGTAGCTGCCAGCCTCGGGATACTGAAACCACAGGTAGCTCAAGCTATCTCCATCGGGATCGGAGCTGCCGGCCGCGCTCAACATGAAGCCCTCTCCCGATTTGACGGTCAGCCGATCGCCAGGGGTAAGCTTTACTACTGGCGGATGATTCGCCCCCCTGTATGGCTTGGTGGTCCACTCCATTCGAGCCGCGAAATCGTTCTGGAAGTCTTTGCGCCAGCGCCAGATGGTGGTCCTGTACCCAGTGGAGACCTTGTCGTGGGCGTGCACGGCGCGGCCAAAGTCGCTGTGGACCATCGGCCTGTAACTATCCACTGCGTTGGTCCAGATGGCATGAGGCTCTTGCAATACAGGTACGTTGCCGGTGAAGCCTTCCGGATTCGTATCTTTCAACGCAGGCGTGTAGAACTCGTAGCGCCCACCCCAGCCGCCCCAGTCCGGATGCTCGGGTGCGTTCAGGCCGTTCGGTATCAAGGACAGGAAGGATGGCGTATCGCCCTCAACGCCGAAAGAAACATCCGGATACACCGCACCCAGCGGCCCATGCCCCTGTTGAATATGCGCGGCGATCCAGTCGTTGCTCACTTCCGTGCTGTCGAAGCCTGGCTCGGTCGCGTGCATACCAGTCCACGTGCCATTGCCATACCCGCCAGGGCTGACGATATAAAACAGGTCGGGAAACTGGGTGCGTATCCAGAAACCGGAATCGTCCTGATCGGAGATCGTGTAGACGCGCAACTTCTTCACCAGGCGAGCGGCCTGCTCCGGCGTCCTGCCACGGCTGATCCGATACAACGCTTGAGCAAGCGTATTGGCACCGCCCCAGACCGCAACCCATAGGGGACGCGTATCATTTTTCTCCAGGGCCTTGATGATGGCGTCCGATCCCGGCGAGTCCTTGCCGTCGCCGACACCTTGCATGCCGTAGACTTGCGAGCCGGAGCGCACCATCGCTTTGAGCGCCTGCGCTTTCGGAAACCCCGGTTCGTGCTTCAACAAGTTGGGTTGTACCCGGCCGTAGGCGTCGATGATCGCATGGATGGATTCCGGGGCAATGCGCGACTTCTGATGCGTAGAGGTCGTGGCGATGATGCTTTCGATATCGATCTGGTTCGCGTATAGAAGTAACCGTACGAGCGACTGGCTGTCATCGGGATCGGCCTCGATATCGGTGAGGACAATCAGGCGTTGTTTGGGTTCGGCGACGCCAAGGGCAGGCACGCAAACCAGTAAGGCCGTCAGCATCGCTGTAATTGAAAGTAGTCGCATTATCTCTGTATTGAATTGGGGGCCTGTCTCGCTGGCCGGGCTGTGTGCAAGACCGGAACTGGACCCGGCCAAACGACACGGCCCGGCGAAGAACGAGCCGAGCCGAACCGCATCCGCTACAAGCCACTTACGTCATGCGAATATGCGTGTGGCAGCTTACCGGATTGCGCCCTTCACCAGCGCATCGAGGAGGTCCGGGTCGAGGACTGCGTTATTGCTGCCCCGGTCGATCAGGCCGCCCACATCCCAATAAAATGGTAACAAGCCGTGGGCCACTGCAGACCTGGTAACGTAGTTGATATAGTAGATGCGCGACTTCTTATGCAGGGCCAGTGCATCGCCCGTCAGATTCGTACGCAGCATCGCGGCGTACTCGCCGAGCACGATCGGAATGCCCTTGTCGACAAACTGCTGCCTGATCTTCAAGAACTGCTGATCGACATAGGCCTCTTCCATCTGGTCGGCATTGTGGGCGGTGTCCGTGGTCGAATGATTATCCTTGCCCCAGTAATAGAATGCATGGCCCCACCATTCATCTTTTTCCATTAAAGTAAATTGCCATGGGTAGAAGTGCACCTCATACATCAGCTTATTGCCGACGGTGTCGGTCGGCATGGCGGTCCACATCGTCGCTGATTTATCGATGTCCACGGCCGGTCCCTGCACCACCAGGACACGGTAGGCATTCTTGCCGCCCGTGGCGCGCACCGCATCGATGAAGGTCTGGTGGTAGGAGATGAGCACCGGCATCTGGTTGGCCGTATCGACAGCCGGCTCGTTGGCGCCGGCAAACATCAAATGCTCGTCGAAGTCGCGCATTTGCGTGGCAATCTGGGTCCAGAACGCCTTTTGTTTCTCGTTGACGGTCACTTGCTTGTCGGGCTGAACGTTTCTTTCGAGCCAACCGCCATCCCAATGGATGTTCAGGAGCACATACATCTGGTTGTCGACGCAATATTTGACGACTTGCTTGACGCGGTCCATCCAGGCCTGGTCGATCTTGCCGGTCTGTTGGTTGGCGTACTGGTCCCAGGCCACCGGGAGCCGGATGGCGTTGAATCCGGCCGCCTTGGCGGCCTTGATCATCGCCTCGGTGATCAGCGGATTGCCCCAGGCCGTTTCTCCGCCGATCGCCTCCATCGTGTTGCCAATATTTAACCCCAAGCGAATCTTGCTGGTGAGCTGGACAGCGGTGCTGCCCATGCCGGTAGCGTCGGGCGCGATCGGATTCTGGTTGTAGTCGGGATAGAGACCCGCGGCCGGCGTTGTTGGAGCCGGTGTCGTTGGGACTGGCGTCGTTGGCGCAGGCGCCGCAGGCTTCGTGCTGGCCGTGCCGCCGCCACAGCCAACGTTTAATGACAGGATTCCAACTAATAGAAGTACACGGCTGAGCTTCAAAGTAACCTCGAAATATTCATGCTGACAAATTACCCGTCGGCCTCGAATATTTTTTCGGCCAAGCGCCAACATACCGAGGGCCGCGCCACGGCCGTTATCGCGTCCCTCGAAATTGCTTGCAATATGCGAAAAATTGCACAACTTGGGGATTTACAGCTACGGCCTGGATGAGCGGAGCGCCGTGCTGCGTGAGCCCGATAACACGACGCTATCGATGTCGCGTGTCCGCGCAAGCCGCGCCTGCATCCGTTTCGTCACGGATCGCCGCCGTCGCCGCAGGTCGAATGCAAGGAAGTGCAGTAACAATGCGATTATCTGCACCTTGTAAATGTCTTCACCGCTAGCGTAATTTCGGGCCTTACTCTTCCCGAACCCCTGGGATAGACTTCGCCGGTTTGCTGGCCCGGCGGGCCTGCTCCCCGTTCCGCAAGCCTGAGCCTGCCGTGGCGCCGGCGGCCATGCAGCTGCTGCCGGCCCCGCCGCTGTGCCGCCTGCGCCTGCCCAACCAGCGCCTCGACCGATGGCGGCGACAGCTGGACCAGGCTGGGCGTAACAGCGTCCATCCGGGCGCCGGCCGGCGCCTGCTACCCGGAATTTCGTTCAACAACCAAAAGCAGGACAGGTGCGCCGGTGGACGCATGCGTCATGGCGGCCTTCTTCACCCCTGATGCATCGACGCGCCGAAAAACATATGACCTTAATGGATACGACTGAATGAACATCATTAAACATAGCCTCGCCGTTCTCGGCCTGATCGCGGCACCGGCTTTTGCCGCCAGCCAAGTCAGCATCAGCATCGACGCCAGTCGCCCCGGCCCTGTCATCAACAAGAACGTCTACGGCCAGTTCGCAGAACAGCTCGGCACTGGAATCTACGGAGGCATGTGGGTCGGCACGAAGTCCAACATCCCCAACACGAGGGGCTGGCGCAATGACGTCGTCGGTGCGCTCAAGGAGTTGCACGTGCCGCTGGTGCGCTGGCCGGGCGGCTGCTTCGCCGACACCTACCATTGGCGCGATGGCGTCGGTCCGCAGGACAAGCGCCCGAGCAACGTCAACAGGGGCAGCGTAGAGGAGATCAACGCCGTCGGCACCCATGAATTCTTCGACTTGATCGACATGCTGGGCGCCGACGCCTACGTCAACGGCAACGTCGGTACCGGCAGCGTGCAGGAGATGGCCGATTGGGTCGAGTACATGACTGCGGACGGCGGCTCACCCCTGGCCAGGCTGCGCGCCCGGAATGGGCACGACAAGCCGTTCAAGGTTGCCTACTTCGGTATCGGCAATGAGTTGTGGGGCTGCGGCGGCAACTTGAAGCCCGACTACTACGCGAACCTGTACAGCAATTACGAGAATTTCCTGAGGGCGCCCGGAAATTCGAGGCCGAAGATGATTGCCAGCGGCGGCAGTGGTTTCGACACCGCCTGGACCGACGTCCTGAGCAAGGAACTGAAGGGCCGAACGGTGGGCATCAGCGTCCATCAGTACACCATCGCGGGCGCCACCTGGGAGGGCAAGGGCAAGGATCTCGGCTTCAAGGAAGACGAGTGGATCTCGACCCTTGCCAATACCTTGAAAATGGATCAGCTTATCAAGGATCACGTGGCCGTACTGGACAAGCACGATCCCGAGAAGAAGATCGGGCTGATGATCGACGAGTGGGGCACCTGGTATGACGAAGCGGGTGCCAGAAGCGCCTTGTTCCAGCAGAATTCCCTGCGCGACGCGCTCGTGGCGGCGCTCAACTTCCACATCTTCCATGATCACGCGGAGCGGGTCCCCATGACCACGATCGCCCAAATGGTCAATGTCTTGCAGGCGATGATCCTGACTGACAAGGAGAAGATGGTCCTGACCCCGACCTACTACACGTTCCAGATGTATGTGCCGTTCCAGGATGCCAGGTCGCTGCCGCTGGCAATCAAGGACAACACCAGCTACACCCTGGGCGCAACGACCATTCCGGGGGTGAGCGCATCGGCGGCACTCGCCAGGGATGGCAAGGTGTATCTGGCGCTGGTCAACACCGATCCGCACAAGGCGGTCGATGTCGCCGTCGACGTCGACGTCGCCGGCGCGAAGGTAAATGCTGCGGCCGGCAAGGTCCTGACCTCGGCCACGATGGATGCGCACAACACGTTCCGGAATCCGCAGGTCATCAAGCCGGCGGCGTTCAGCGCGCGTGCCGCAGGCGGCAAGCTATCGATCAAGGTGCCCGCAAAGGCCGTAATGGTGGTCGCTTTGGAGCAATAAACGCCACGCACAAGCGCCTGGTGCTCACCTTCAGCATGTCCGATGGCGCCGATGTGACCCATCCTGAACAGGAGCGGCGGCAACTCACCGCTCCGGCAATGCACGCCGCAAGGGCGCCAAGCCTCAATGAATTGATCTTGTATTCGGAAACGTATGCGCTCAACACCGGAATCCAGCTTGCCCCCGCCCGCAACTGAAAGGCAGCCGTCATTGCGACCCAGGAAACGGCGCTACGCCCTGGGTATCGTAGTGCTCATCCATCTTGCCTTGCTGATCGCCATGCTGCTGTCGCCCGCGCGCCGTCCCGCGCCTCCACCGCCGCGCGCCTTGGAATTGGCATTGTTCCAAGAGAAAGTACCGGAAGAAAAAATTCCCGAACCTGCGCCCGCCGATATCGCCCCACCCACCGTCGCGCCACCGCCCCTTCTCGTCCCGCCCCCGCTGCCGGTGCTCGACGTCGTGCCCGACGCCATCCGGGCGCCGGCGCCGGCGCCGGCGCCGGCCCCTGCTCCTGCTCCTGCTCCTGCTCCTGCCGTGACCGCAGCGCCCGCACCCGCCCCGGTCCCGCCCGCGAAGGAGGTCGTGGCCAACGCGCCTCCCAAGCTGTTCGAGGAATGCGCCGAAGCGGCGGATCGGCATATGGTCGCCGACGTATATCGCCTCACTGCCAGCAACCAATCGGTGTACGACATGCGCGGGCGTAAGCCGAGCAAGCGCGTTTGCCTGGCCCAGCTCGATATCGTGCCGCGCTCCTTCCGTGAAGGCTTTCCCGGTATGGGCTCGACGATCGAATGGTTCGGTCTGGATATTCGCTTCACCGTCAACATTGCGGAAACCGCCACCTGGGAACTGATGCTGTTGGCCGACGATGGTGCCGTTCTCAGCATTGACGATGAAAACGTGATCGACAACGACGGCATCCACGCCCCCGCCCCCGTGGCGACCAGGATCAAGCTGGAGAAGGGTTTGCGCAATTTCCGCGTGCGCTACTTCCAGGGTCCAGGCCCAGATCTCGCGCTGATGCTTGCGTGGAAAAAGCCCGGCGCGGCGGATTACAGTTATTTGCCGCGCAGCCTGATAGGGAGGCCGCCTGCCGGCACGCTGCCGCCGATTCACCCGAAGGAGTAATCAGGGCCGCTCCACGTTCCACACCTCACTTCTGACTTTCATGAAAAAAACACACCGCTCCGCTCTCGTTCTCTTGTCCGTGCTGGCTTCACTGCCCGCGGCGTCATTCGCGCTCAACCCGATCATTCAAACGATGTATACCGCCGATCCGGCACCCATGGTCCATCAGGGCACGCTTTACCTGTTTTCCAGCCACGATCAGGATGTCGGCGAAAAGAACAACTTCAACATGAAGGACTGGGTGCTCGCCACGACGACGGACATGGTGAACTGGACCCAGCATGGCGCGATCGCCTCCCTCCGGGATTTCGCCTGGGCTGCCAAGGAGATTTCCGGCTGGGACGGTTTTGACAACGGCGCCTGGGCTCCCCAGGTGATCGAGAGGGATGGCAAATGGTATCTCTACGCCCCGGTGCAAGGCCGGGGCATAGGCGTGCTGGTGGCCGACAATCCCCTCGGCCCCTACACCGATCCCATCAAGAAACCACTGATCGCCGGCCACGCCGGCGGCCTGTACGACAGCATCGATCCGACCGTCTACATCGACGACAAGGGCCAGGCCTATCTCGCCTGGGGCAACCCGAATCTGTGGTCGGTGAAGCTGAACAAGGACATGATTTCCTACGACACGAGCGTCGGGGAGAATGGCATCATTCGCCATCCGATGACCGTCAAGGCGTTGGGCGAGCGCAATCCTCCGGACACACAAGGCACGACGCTTCCGAAGCGCGCCTTGCGCGGCACATCCTACGAAGAAGGTCCCTGGCTCTATAAGCGCAAGAATCTCAATTACCTGTTTTTTGCAGGTGGTCCCATCCCCGAGCATCTCGCCTACGCCACGGGCCCCACACCCGAAGGCCCGTGGACCTACGGCGGCGTCGTCATGACCCCGCAAAGCGCCTTCACCAACCACCCGGGCGTGGTCGATTTCAAGGGCAAGACCTACCTCTTCTACCACAACGCCGCGCTTCCAGGAGGCGACGGCTTCAAGCGTTCCGTGGCCGTCGATGAGTTGAAGTTCAACCCGGATGGCTCGGTCCCGATAGTGCAGCCGACCAGGGAAGGCCCGGCACCCGTCGCCACCCTCGATCCCTACAAGCGCGTCGAAGCCGAGACCATTGCGTGGTCGTCCGGTGTCAAGATCGAACCCAGCAGCGCCGGCGGCCAGAATGTGCGCAACATTCACGACGGGGCCTACATCCAGGTGCGCAATGTCGATTTCGGCGCGCCCGGCGCGCGCGCCTTCATGGCCAGCCTCTCCAGCACGGCCAAGCCGAAACAGGCCACCGGGGCGACGATCGAGATTCGTTTGGGCAAGCTCGACGGCCAGCTGATCGGCACGCTGCCGGTCTCGGGAACCGGAGGCCAATGGAAGCCGCAGTCTGTCCGGGTCACCGGCGCCTCCGGCGTCCAGGATGTCTTCTTCGTGTTCCGCGGTGCGGCCGGCGAAGAACTGTTCAAGTTCGATTACTGGCAATTCGCACACCACGACCTGCCGGCGGAGCGCGCGTCCGGCGCGCCCCGGCCCGTTCCGGCGGCACGGGCGAATCGTGCCCATAATCCCCTGATCTGGGCCGACGTCCCGGACATCGCAGTCATCCGGGTCGGCAAAACCTACTACATGAGCAGCACGACGATGCACATGAGCCCGGGCCTGCCGATCATGAAGTCGACGGACCTGGTCAACTGGAGCATGGCCTCGTACGCCTATGACACCCTGGCCGACAACGAAGCCTTCCGCCTCGAAAACGGCAAGAACGCTTACGGTGAGGGCTCCTGGGCCAGCAGCCTGCGTTACCACGACGGCATGTTCTATGCCTCGACATTCTCCGCCACCGCCGGAGGACGCACCCACATCTTCGCCACGCGCGACCCCGGGCGCGGCCCGTGGAAAGAGACGAGTTTCGAGCCTGCGATCGGTGACCACAGCCTGTTTTTCGACGACGACGGTCGTGTCTACATGGTGTTCGGGGGCGGTCGCATCTCGCTCAGGGAGCTGAAAACCGATCTGTCCGGATTCAAGCCCGGCGGCGTGAACAAGGTCATCATCGAAAACGTCAACGCCCTCTTCGGCGCCGACCAGGGCGGGCTCAAAGCCGAGGGCTCGCAGCTTTCCAAGATCAACGGCCGCTACTACCTCTTCAACATCGCCTCGCCGAAGACCCGCTGGGCACGCACCGTCATCGTCCACCGCGCCGACAAGATCGACGGTCCCTACGAGGGGCGCATCGCGCTCGATGATCGCGGTATCGCCCAGGGCGGTCTCATCGACACTCCGGAAGGCAAATGGTATGCCTATCTCTTCAAGGACAACGGCGCCGTCGGTCGCGTCCCCTACCTCGTACCCGTGACCTGGCAGGACGGCTGGCCCGTGCTCGGCCAGGACGGCGAGGTGCCCATGACGCTCGACATCCCCGCCGGCGGACAGGGTGCCTCCGGCGCCTCCGGCATCGTCGCGTCCGATGAATTCGACCGCCGGCCCGGCGCCCGCGACCTGCCTCTCGCCTGGCAATGGAATCACAATCCCGACCCTCGTAACTGGTCGCTCACCAAGCGCCCGGGCTACCTGAGCCTCGTCACCAGCCGGGTCGATTCCAGCCTGCCCGAGGCCAGGAATACCCTCACCCAGCGCACCTTTGGCCCTAGCAGTTTCGCCACCACCAGCATCGACGTGAGCGGCATGAAAGACGGCGATTGGACCGGCCTGGCCGCTTTCCAGAAAAAGTATGGTTTTGTCGGCGTAAAGATGAGCGACGGCGCCCGATCTCTCGTCATGGTGAGCGCCGACGCCGACCAGCCCGAGGAGGTCGCCGCCATTCCCCTCGCCGGTAAAACCGTTCACCTCAAGGTCGAAACCGAATTCCAGTCTGCGCCTGAAGAAGCCCGTTTCGGCGTCGACGAGGATGGCGCCAAGACCTACGGCATCCCGGGGGCACCTGAAGTCGCCCGCTTCTCCTACAGCCTCGACGGCAAATCCTGGACCCCCATCGGTCGTCCCTCGCGCCTTTACTACACCTTCCCGCACTTCATGGGGTACCGCTACGCGCTCTTCTATTATTCGACGAAGACCGCGGGCGGCCGCGTCGACTTTGACTACTACCGGATCGGTCAAAGCGGGGTCTCCCGCTGACCGCGGCCAGCGGAGGGCCTTATCGCGCCGGCTCGCGCGCGTCCTTTTTGCATGCATCCCGGAATGCCTTCGGGGTGCATTGGTATTCTTGCTTGAAGAGCTTGATGAAATACGAGGAATTTTTGTAGCCGACCGAATAGGCAATTTCCGCAACACTGGCACCGGTGTTTTCCACCAGGAGGCGCGATGCTTCGGCCAATCTGAGCTTGTTCAAGTAGCCGATAAAGGTGTACCCCATTTCCGCCTTTAATAGGTCGTTGACCTTATTGCGGTTGACGCCGGTTTCCGTCACCACGGTCTCCAGATCCAGTTCCGGATCCGCATAACGTGTCGCCAGCAAGCGCAGAATGGCGGATTTTCCTTTTTCCCGGTGCGTCTCCAGCGCCAACTGCTGGTACGCCACCAGCGGCAAGTCTTTCTGCATCCGCGCATGAAGATCATTGGCCAGGATCACCGCATACTGCCTGACGAACCAGAATCCGAAACCAGCCCAGGCTACCGTCAGGAACGCGCCGAGAAAATACAGGTAGCCGTATTTCCGCTCGTGCATTTCGATGTTCGTGATGTCGATCCGCGACGGGATGCCGACACGGCTGGCAGTGCTGGTGCCCACTTCGAACTGCGCAACCCTGGCCAGCGAGTAGCCCAGGTCAGATGGGTTGAGCTTGTTCAAGTCGACCCACCATTGCGGAACAGTCAAATGCGCCAGATCGAGTTCGGCATGAGCCCCGTCCTGATCACAGTTAATGTATGCCGACGGCGAGCGGTAGGTCATCAGCTCGTCCAGTTTGGACAGCTTGTCGTCGAAGGTGGTCAGACTGACCCGGATGGTAGCGGCGGGGAAGCAGCGTGCCTCGAAACTGATCTTGCCGAATCTCGACCAGTCGAGCAATGCCGGTTTACCGTTGCTGTCTCTGAAGAGCAGGCCGCTCGATACATAGGGTCTGGAACTGCTGCCTGACAGGACGAATTCCATGATCAGGCGCGCGGCATCGACTCGCGCACGCAGGCTGGTTGTCGCGTCGTTGCCTTTGTGCGTTCGCAACTGCCAGGAAAAATCTTCCTGCCCAAACAACGGGACGCGGTGATGGCTGCAACTGACGCAAACATACCCGGTCAGTGTACTCATCCCGAGAAGCAGGATCAGCCGGACCAATGCTTTCGAATATAGCGAGTGCATGTGAATGAAATTTGGCAGGTCCGACAGTGGCGAACCGGTAGCTTGGCGGTCAAGCCGCGTACCAGCGAATAAAGCCAGTCCGCACCGGGCTGGCTTGTTGGCGCAGAGGCTGGGGCGGCCCCGCAGGCGGGACCGCCTTTCCCCTTTAGTACGTGTAACGCAGGCTCAGGCGGAAGCTGCGGCCCGGCTCGAACCAGGCACGGGGCATGTTGCCGATGCCTTGCTGCTGCGTCTGGCGTACGACCATGTCCGTCAGGTTGCTCGCCGAGAAGTTGCCCGAGATGTGCTCGTTGAACCTGTAGTCCACGCCAAAGTCCAGCTGGCCCGTCGCTTCCTGCCAGGTCGGCAGGCCGTAGCCCACGTCCGTCGGTGCCGCGCCGCCGTTCGCGGCGGCGCGGGCCGGATCGGCGCTCATGGCGTTGTCGCCGCCCGTGCCGTTCGCACCCACGCCCTGCAGGAAGCGGCTGCGCCAGCTATAGGCCAGGCGCGCAGACAGCGGGCCACGGTCATACAGGAACATGATGTTGTACGCGTTCTTCGACAGGTACTGGATCGGCATCGACGTGAACGGCAGGCCGTTGGTGTCGCAGCCGTACAGGCTCAGCGAGCTGTTGTTGAACGATCCTTTCGCCGGGCAATACTTCTGGGTGAACGGATGGTACAGGTCCTGCTTGCTGTCGATGTACGTGTAGTTCGCCGAGATGCCGAAGCCCTTGGCCCAGTCCGGCAACATGCGGTCCAGCCCCGGCACATTGTTGAAGTAGGTCTGGCCTGCCAGTTCCAGGCCCGTCACCGAACCCTTTGCGACGTTGTCCGGCCCCGTGATCAGGAACGTCTGGTCGTTGCCCGCCAGGCTCTTGTAGGTCCTGGTGAATGCCGTATTCAAGATGATGTCACGCACATTCTTGCGGAACACGGCCATGGTCAGCGACGAACCGTTGCCCGGATACCATTCGAGCGTCCAGTCGAAGTTGCTGGAGCGGACCGGCTTCAGCTTGGCGTTACCCCGGTCGTTGCCCGTGTAGCTGATGCTCTTGATGGTGCCGGCCTCGGCGCCGGTGCCCGACGTGATGTTCTGGTTCAGGTTGATGTACTCGTTCAGGTTGTCGAACGGCGGACGGTACATCGACTTGGCGAACGCGAAACGGGTTTGCAGCTTGTCCGTCAGGTCGGCCTTCAGGTTCAGGCTGGGAAGCACGTCGACGTACTGCTGCGACGCATTCACCGGATCCTTGATCGCGGCGAAGCGCGGGATCACGTCCGACGCGTTCGAGCCATACGTCGGATTGAAGATCGTGAAGCCGTGGGACTCGCTACGCGTATGGATCACACGCACGCCAAGGTTGCCCTCGACGGGGAAGCGCAAGTTGTCCAAGCCGAAGCGCAGTTGGCCGTAGGCGGCTTCGGTGCGTTCCTGCTGGCTGCTGGTCTGGGCCGGATCGTCGTTGTAGGCCAGCGGTTTCCAGCCGCCATCCGCGGTCGAGCAATCATTGTTGGTGCCATAGTATGCGTTGCCGTCCTGGCACTGCATCAGCAGGGCCGGCATGAGTTTCGCATTATTGGCCAGGTTCCGGACGAAGGCCGGGTCCGGAACGACCATGGTTGGCACTTGGGGAATCTTGCCATTGAAGAACGTCGGGAACGTATACGAGGACGTCTGCACCAGGTTGCCGTAGCGCGGATCGCTGAAGTAACTGACGTTGGAGCGTGCTTGCCAACCCTTGTCCGCGACCAGCGGCAGAGTGCCCGGCACCTTCGTCGCGTTGACGGACCACGGCTCGGCAATGCTCCTCCAGCCACCGATGCCACCGGAGGCGTCGGAGCGGACCGCCGTACGCTTGGTGAGGCGCACGCCAAAGCGCAGGTCGCGCAGCACGTCGTCGTCGAAGTGGAAACGCGCGTCCGTCTTCCAGGCATACAGGTCGCCCTTCGCCTTCGTCATCGACGGCATGATGAAGCTCATGTAGTAGTTGTCGCGATTCGCCAGGAAAGCGCGGGCGTTGTCGTCGAATGTCACCTTTGGCAGATTGCCCGACAAGTCGATGCCCAGGTTCGGCACGAACGTGCCCAAGGTCATGACGTTGCCCTCGGCGCTGTTCGTCGCGTGCACCCATTGCAGGTCGCTCTGGATGGCCCAGCGGTCGTTGATGTTCCACTTGACGTTCCAGGCGATCTCGCGCGTCTGCGATTTGCTGGTATCGAAGCCGGTGTCGGACTGGTAACCCAGGCCACCGGCTGCGAAGCTGTTCGCGCCCACGCCGCCGATCGGGTAAGTGTAGAGGCCTTTCTGCAAGATGCCGTTCTGGTTGAACACCGGATCGAGCGGCTTGACCAGGTACGGCGACTCGACGGCCGTAAACGTGGCGTTCTCGGTGTTGGCCGACCTGTAACCGGTATGGAAGTACGTCAGTGCCGATTCCATGCCGTTGTTCTTCCACTGCAACGCGCCATAGACACCTGCACGGTCGACCTGGCTCGTGTTGGTGCGGAAAGACGCGGACTTCGGGATCCAGACGGTCTGGCTGTCAACGATGTCGGTGCGTGGGAAATACGCATCCACCTGGACCGTATCGTTGTGGGAATTGGTGCGGTTGGCAGACAGGTCGATCAACGCGCCCCATTGCCCGGTGCGGGTATTCCACCGCTTCGACACCAGGGCCGACAGGCCCGGCGACTTCTTGCTGCCCAGGGCATTGTAGTTGCCGTTCACGGACAGGGCGACCTTGCCGTCCTTGTAGTCGAACGGCAGCGCGGTACGCAGATCCACCTGGCCGCTGACACCGCCTTCGACCAGCTCGGCGGGTGGATTCTTGTGCACGACCACTGCGGACATGAGTTCCGGCGGGATGTCGCCCCAGCTCAGCTCACGGCCCGGATAGCCGGCCGAGAACGATTCGCGGCCGTTCAGCGTGGACGAACCCCAGGTCAGGCCACGCACCGAGATGCCCGAACCTTCGACCGAGAAGTGTTCCGGGTCGCCGCGCGAACGGTTGCGGTCGATCGTCACGCCCGCGACGCGCTGCAGCACTTCGGTGATCGACTTGTCCGGCAGTTTGCCGGCTTCTTCCGCAACGACGGCATCGATGACTTCCTCGGCGTTCTGCTTGAGTTTCTGCGCCGACTGCATGGCGGCGCGCTGGCCGCTCACGACCACCGTCTGCGTAGCCGGGTCGCCGGCCGGCGCCGTTTGCGCATGCGCCGCGCCGCCCCAGACCAGTGCGGTCTGCGCCACCGCCAACGACAGCGCGGTCATCTTGATCGGTTTCCTCACGATCTTCGTCTCGATTTTTGTCATTATCTATATCTTTCTATGAAATGCCTTGGTTGCCGTCCGCAGTCATTGGAAGGTGACGGGGCCGGTCAGCGTGAGTTGGGTCGAGTAGGTCAGCTTGTCCGCGCCCGCGGTCGCCATCGAGGTGTTCGCGCTCACTGCGGAGAATTCGACCTGCGAGATCGGGTAGTCCTGCAACTCGTTCCAGAGGTCGAGTCCCGTCAGGCCGCACGACTCGGCAATCGTGAACTTGTCCTTGAGACCGACGCTGTAGCTCGTGGCGGCTGCAGCGGTCGGCGTCACCACCGCGTGCAGCTTCACGTTGCAGGCCTCGCCTTTCGCGTTGAGAGCGAAGTGGCCGAGGTACAGGTTGATATCAACCGCGTTGTTACCGGTGCCGAACCATTCAGGGTTTTCCGCGAGAGTGAACTTCAGCGCCCCCTGGGCATCGATCCGTACGCCGGCGGCCGTGTTGCCGTTCTTGACGAGCTCGTTAAGGCCGGGAGCGAGCAGCTTGAGGCCCATGTAGCCACCCAGTCCAACGCCGGACTTCGGCTGGATGTTGTAGTACCAGGTGAAGCTGCTGCCATCGGAGGGCACGGTGCGACCGCACCAGTTCGTGGCACACCACCAACCGTCCTCGCTGCTGCCGGCGTAGGTGTCGACATGGCCCTGCTCTTTGGTCGTGGAAGCGTCCTTGTAGCCGCTCAGGAACGTCAGCGCATCCGCTTGCGCGGTGCCGATCGGGATACTCCGGACGACCGTGCCGGGGGCATAGATATCATCGTCTACCTGCGCCGTGATTTTGCACAGTCCGTTGCCGACCTTGGTCATCGTGTTGCCGCTGACCGTGCAGACCGTGGGCGTGCCGGATGCAAGGGTAACGGCTTTGCCGGCAACGCTGGTCGTGGCGACCAGCGGAACCGGCGTCGAATCCAGCGGCAGCGACCCCGGATTGCGGAAGGTCACCGTCTGCGGCCGTTTGGGAATACCGAAAATCTGTTTTTCCGAGGCGGGGGCGTAGCCGTTGCCGCCCGCCTGGTTGGCGGTCACCGAGCACTCGCCCGCTTTGATCAGCGACAGCGTAGCGCCGTTGACGGTGCAGATATCAGGCGTATCCGACGTGTACGTCACCTCGCCACCTCCGCTCGCCGTCGCCGTCAGCTGGACGGTCGCGACGTCGGGCGGGACGGCGAGCGTCGGTCCGCCCACGAATGGAAACGAAATGGATTGCGCCATCGCGCCTTCGCTGGAACCGCCGCCGCCGCCGCAGCCGGCCAGCAACGTGCCACAGGCCAGTCCGACTGCCGTCAGCTGGAATCTCATGGTATGTCTCCTCATTGGAATATTCCTTTCTTTTTTGTTTGCTGAAATTGCTCGGCACCGGCTGCGCCGATGACAAGAAAAGATTGCTCCCTGCCCCCGCTTCGCTCCACATGCACGGCATGGACGATGGTCCTGGTCAGGGATGTACGGACTCGCACTGCCTCGCCGGCGCTATGAAATCGTTTTCAAAAACGCAGGAAAAAAAGCGCGCGAATATGTACGCAAGGATGGCGATGGAAAGGTCTGCGGACCGCTTGCTGCTGCATGCAATAAGCCTGAGGTGCACGTCTTGTCTCCCTGCTTTTTTATCGATACCGGTCAATCAGCTGCTTCGATGGCGCTGTATTGACATATCTTGATCGTTATATATTTAAAAACAATTGTCCTGGGCGCCAAACTCTCGTTGCGCCAGGTGCCCCGCACGCGTGCCCCCGTGCCGGGCGGCGCCGAAAAAAGGGGCAGCCAAAGCTGCCCCATAAAACCGCTGCGGAAACCCGCCACGGAGGAGAGCGAAAATGTGTAAAGGCCGGGATTGTCTGCGGCTGGGAGGCGGTTGCGGAACCCAACCCATGTGTGAAGCATAGGCCGTCCCTCATGGGCAACGATATCGCCGCTGGTCGAATTTCTTGTAAACCGCAGAAATTGCAAGGAATATTAGCCAAAGTAAAAATCGGCCCTGGCAGTGGCGTCAGGTCGGGCAAGCGGGCCGGACGGAATGGCTGCCACGTTGCGGTCCAATCGTGGAGCCGTCGTTGATTGACCGGCAACATGGGTACTGGCAAGGGACAGGATGACCGGCGCGCTGGAGCGCCGGACGCCTGCCTGTCTGTGATATTCGGCTTCAAGGGATTGCGTTTCCTGCCGCCGATCGAAAAGCTGCCGCGCAAGCATAAGCGCCAGGCAGGCGCGATCTGGAGAATGGATGAGGCCTATATCAAGACCAAGGGCGCCCGGAAGTATCTCTACTGTGCCGTCGACAAGGAGGCGTCGGCATGGCGGGACTGCTCCGGAAGCTACCTCATCACGTCGAAGATGGGTAAGGGGCTCGATGCGCGCGGTGTGACGACACCGCGCGCCGGTTGCAAGCTGTGGTTCAGATCGGTTAGCGAGCCGGCGCTCGTTTACCGAATTAACTCGTACACAGCCTTTGGAAAGATCACTGCGGCCCGTTTCCGGTGCCGCAGCGGTCATTGGCTACGTCAGGGACGTGTTACTCAGTTGGTGTAGATCAGACCGCGGCCGGTGCCACTGAAGTAGACGCGTCCGTAGGTGTTCCAATCGCCCGCCATCGCGCCGATGCCACCGTATTGGTGCGCATCATCGTTGAAGCGTGCCCAGGTCGCACCGCCATCGTCGGAGTGGTACAAGCCCCATACGCCATTCATCGTACCCACGACGTAGATCGCGGCCGAGTACGGGCTGCCTGCCTGTGCCTTGCCCAGGGCGATCACGCTGGCGCCATGCAGTTGGCCCGGCGCGCCATCGGCACCGACCGTCGCGAAGCCGTTCAGCCTGGTCCAGGTCGACCCCGAATTGGTCGAGTGGTACACGGCGTTGCCGTCGGCCAGCCAGAGGTCACCCTCGACGTTGGGGTTGACCACCATCGACGTGAGATCAAAGGCGTTGTGGTACAGGTTCGCCGACACCGAGCCCTGGCTCAGCGTAAAGTTGTGGCCGCCATCGGTCGAAACATAGACCCTGCCCGCCGGCCCCCAGAATGCGCCACCCGAATCGTAGGCATAGACCTTGTTCGGATTCTTCCGGTCGACGACCAGGCGATAGCCGTTAGCCCAGCCGCCGGGGTTTGCCGGCGCCGGCAGGTTGGTCCCGGTCCAGCTCGCGCCATTGTTCGTGGTGTAGGACGGCACCGAGCCGGACGGCGCCCAGATCACGTTGTTGCGAGACGTGGTCACGATACTCCCGTTGTCGGACGAGTTCGCTGCCGCGCCCGCAGGCAGGGTCGCGAAGTTCGACCACGAGTTACCGCCATCGCCGGACCAGAAGCCGAAGACGGTTGAGGTACCGTTGTTGAGGCCGGCACCGACGATGTAGTTCGGATCAGACCACAGCACGTCGGCGTAGTTGCCATTGCTCCAATCGGCGAGAGGGCCCCGGGTCGGCGTCGTCGCGAGGTCGGTCTGGACCCATGTCCCGATGTCGCCTGCGCTGTTGACGAACTTGTACGGCGCGCCGGCCGGCGGCGTGACGACGGCCAGGGTGGCGGTCTCCTCGAGGTTGTTGTTCGGGAAGTCCCAGCTCGGCGTGGCCGACGACGCGTTCCAGGTTTCCCAGACGCCCCCGCCCGTGACGTGCATGATATGGTCGCGGTTGGCTGGATCGATCTCGATGTCGTCGATCCAGCCCCAGAACTGTCCGCCGTAATGCAGCATGTCGCCCGCGATTTCGCGCCAGGAGCTGCCGCCGCTGTCGGACATCTGGACGACAGGACCGGCGGCGCTCCAGGTCCCGGTCACGGCCAGCGCGATACGGGCCGTCGAGCCGGTGCCGTACACGGACACACCGCCGTAGCCGCCGCCGGTCGTGATGCTGGAGAGCTGGGTCCAGGACTCGTTGCCGGCCACGCCACCGAACTTGTAGAGGTAACCGGGACCGCCGGCGCCCTCGCCCGCGTTCCGGTTGAATACCACATAGTACATGCCGTCGCTGGTACGCACCATGTGCGGGATGTAGTAGCCGGACACCGTCGACGGGACTGACACCGGCGTCCACGAAAAGCCGCCGTTGACGGATTTGTACAGGATCGAGGTCAGGCCCGCCACCTGGCCGTAGTCCGGTGCGACGGCGGCATACATGATCCAGGTCGTCTGGCCACCACCTACGTTCGAGTTGTCGAACATGATCTGCTCGACGCCCTTCACGGCGCCGATAGCCTGGATCTGGGCGCCCGTGAGCACGGTGCTCGACAGAGCCGTCTGGGTCCAGGTCTGCCCCGAGTTCGTGCTTTTCCACAGGCCGGCCGTGCGCGAGGCGTAGAACATCGTCGACGGATTGGTGGGATCGAGCTTCAGGCGTTCGCCGATGGCCCGGCCGCCTTCATTGCCGCCCACCGGGAAAGGCAGGTCGTAGTGCGTCCAGGTAAGGCCGCGGTTGCCGGAGGCATAGATACGGCCGTTAGAGGGGTTGCCGCCGCCGTCTTTCGTATACATGCCGGTGACCAGGTAGACGAGCTGGTCGTTGGCCGGATCGAGGGCGATGCTTTCGACGCCGTGGAACTCGCTCTCGCCCCCGTTGAAACCGATACCGTCGGTGATGGGCGTCCACGACCCGTTCGAATTATTCCACCGGTAGGCGCCGCCAACGTCGGTGCGTGCGTACATGAGGCCCGCGGTCGTCGGATGGTAGACGAGGCCGGTGACGTAGCCGCCACCGGCCCACTTCACGCTCGTATAACTGGTGGCCGAGCCGGTGGTGGTGGCGAGGGCCGGTGCGGTGCCGGACGCGCCGGGGGGCGTGCTGCCCCCGCTGCAACCGGCGAGAAGCGCCGCGACCAGCGTTGGGACGATGAAATTATGCTTCCGAAACATGCTGTCTCCTCAAACAGGATTGGCTTGACGTTTTCCGGTATCGAACGTAGCTCCGCCGCGCGGGCTGGCGCCACAATCGTTGGGGAAGTCAGCTTCAAAAAACACGCCTGATTCAACGAACTTACTGGAAAGACGTAAGGCCGCTGTCCAGCGCCACGTCGGCGTTGGTGCGATCCCCGCTCTCCAGGCCGGCCCTGGCGGCACTGAGCCTGAAGCTCAGGATCACGTCGTGCACGCTGCATCCCAGCTCCTGGCGAAACACGGCGTCGAGCGTAGAGCGCGACACGCCCACGTATTGGGCCACCTGTTCGGTCCTGATGCCCTGGCACGCATACTGGCGGATGAAGTGGCGCGCGCGCATCACGTTCGGATGCTTGATCAGCTGGTACTGGCTGGACGCGTGTACGTTGATGCCGGCCGGCGGCACCACGATCGGCGTCTTCGGCGGGCGCACCCCGTGCAGCATCTGCCCGATCAGACGGGCGGCCGCGCGCCCGATATCCTGCGCGCCATGGATCACGGAACTGAGCGGTATGCGGGTGAGCCTGCGCACCAGCGGGTCATTGTCGATGCCGATGATCGCCACCTGTTCCGGCACTTCGATGTTGGCGATAATGCAGGCCTGTATGAGCTGGCGTGCACGCGCGTCCGTGACGGCAATGATGCCAACCGGTTTGGGCAAGCGGCGCAACCAGTCAATCTGCCCCTGGACCGCCTCGTCCCATGAATGGACGCTGGTTTCGCAGCCGCGGAAAATCTCCGCTTCCAGGCGGCCGCCCTGCATCAGGCCGCGGAAGGCATTCTCGCGCTCCTGCGCCCAGCGGTTTTCCGCGGTGGCGGGAACGCTGAACATGGCGAAACGCTGCAGGCCGACATCGATCAGATGCTGGCGTGCCAATTCGATCAGCTTGAAATTATCGGTTGCCACGTAGGGCACACCGGCCGGGTAGTTGGCCGGGTCGGCATAGGAACCGCCAACTGCCACCACCGGTACGCTACAGCGCGACAGCGCTTCTGCCACGGCCGGATCGTCAAAATTGGCGATAATGCCGTCGCCCTGCCAGTGCTCGATGCCCGCCAGGCGCAATCGGAAATCTTCTTCCAGGAAGATATCCCTGGCCGCGCCCGTACTTCCAAAATAGGCGGCAATGCCGGCAATGACTTCGTAATCGAATATCTTGTTCGCGTTAAATAGCAGTGCGATCCGGTGTAATTTCGTCGTGTCCATTTTACTTGTGTGCTTGGAAAGCATTTCCGAAACGTCCACGCTGGCCCGTAAACCACTGCGTAAGCCCGCCGCGGCAGAGAGCAAAACCGTGTGAAGACCAGGATCGACGCGATCTTCGGCGCGCAGACCTGCGCCGACGGACAGGAACCCGGCCCATGTGTGAAACATAGGCTGTCCCCCATGGGCACCGATATCGCTGTCAATCGAATTTCTTGCAAACCGCAGAAATTGCAAGCAATGTTAGCTACAGTAAAAATCCGCCGTGGCAGTGGGCGTCAGGTATGGCAGGTGGGCCGGAAGGAAAAAGCGGCCCGCGACATGGGTCCTGGCAGGGGTGGGATGACCAGGGCGCCCCGCGCCTGGCGCGAGCGCTGGATGGCAGCGGTTTAGCCGCGGTGGGACGCGCAGGATCAGGCTGCGCGGCCGGAACGCTCCGGCCAAACTGCGTGCTGGGGATGAGAGGGGTCAGGCGAGTGGTTCTGACGGGGCGCTGTCGGCGGGCTGTTCCTGCTGCGGCTGTTGGGTGGCAAGCACCCGGAATGACTTCGGCGTACAGCCGAATTCTTCCTTGAACAGCTTGTTGAAATATGGAACGCTCGAGTAGCCAACCAGATACGCGATTTCCGACACGGCGGCGCTGCTTTTTTGAGTCAGCAGCCTGGATGCCTCGGTCAGCCGCAGCTTGTTCACGTAAGCGGTGAAGGTCATGCCCAGTTCGGATTTCAGCACTTCATTGATTTTATAGCGGTTCGCGCCGGTCCCTGCCGTCACGGCTTCCAGGTCCAGTTTTGGGTCGGTATAAGCGCTGGCGATATACCGCAAGACCGATGCCTTTTCCTTGTCCTTGTACGGTTCCAGGGTCAACTGGCGATAGGCGACCAGGGGCAAATTTGTTTTCATCTTTGAATCCACGCTGGCCAGCAACGCGCGGGCATGGGCCTGGAAAAACCACGCACCAAACGCCACCCAGCCACCCAGGACAATGACCGCCAGCGCGGCCAGGTAGCGGTAATCCCGGCCATGCAACGTCAGTTCGCTGATCTCGATATACCCGTCGACATTGCGTGGCGTGGCCGTGCTGGTGCCGAACATGATTTTGGCGACCTTGTCCAGTTTATAGCCCTGGCGCGCCAAGTCCTCCTTCACTGCCGGGAACCACCATTCGGGAATCAGCAGCCGGGCCAGGTCGAGCGTCACCGGCATGCCCTGCTCATTGCACGAAAAATACGTTCTCGGTGGACGGTAAGTTTCGAACTGGCCTGGCCTGGAGATTTTTTCATCGAAGGTGGACACCTCGAACGTCATCGACGTGGCCGGCACGCACCTGGCGACGAAGGTAATGGTACGGAACCTCGACCAGTCCTCGTGGATCGGCCGTCCTTTGTCGTCCCTGAAGGTCAGGTCGGCGGCGACAAAAGGGTACGGGGCGACATCCTTGAGCTTGAAGTCAAAGCGCAGCCGGTCGCGCGACGCGTCGTGCAGCCGCACGGACGACGCTCCGCCCGTCGCTACATCGGAATACGTTCCGAAATGCCACCGGGAGTCTTCTTTATGCGCCGGCAACAGCCTCTGTGTCGGATAGGTCCGGTAAACAAAAACCACTGCCACCAGCGCGTCCACGAGCAGCAGGACAATCAGCGCCAGCAGCGCCTTCTTGTAGAACTCTTGCATATAGGTAGGGTATTAAACTGCCTCCGCGTCACACGTATTGACGGCTACGACCCCGGCATCATAACAGGCGGAACATGGACGGTCCCAGGGATTTTTGCAGCGGATCAACCTGAGTCCGGGAGGCTGCCGGTCTTTCGGTGTCATACAAACCGGTTCCCAGGACAGCCAATGCTTCCGACCCGGTCCGCCAGCTGCCGCGGCCAATTTTCACTATGGCTAAGATTGCTTGCAGTTTCTGCGGGTTGCTAGACATTCGATTGCCGGCGATATCGTTGACCGCGATGGACCGCCTATGCTTCAGGCAAAGGCTGGGTTCCGATAACGTCCACGGCCCCAGACACAAAATAAAGCGGGGCAGTTTCGCTGTTGGGCGTGTGCTTCCCGAATGCCACCTCGTTCTACATGAGTCGGTTGACACGTGAATTTACGGTTCGATGTACGTTCAAAGTTCGCACCACGACCTTGCATTTCCGGCGATCACGGCAAGCGTGTTGGCCGCCCACACGAACGCAAACTTTCTAACATCTGCATAATGATACGATTCGAGATAAACACCAAACGCACGGCGCAGCTCGTGTTAGGCACCTTGCTCGGTGCCGCCGCCTGCGGCAATAGCTGGGCTCGAAAGGCGGAAGGCCTGGCCAGCACCAAATGGGCTGGAACAGCCGGAACAAATTCGCCTGCGAAATCGACGAGCGCCTGATCCGCGAGACCGCCGATGCCATGGTCAAGCAGGGCTTGAATGACGCCGGCTTCCAGTACGTGAACATTGACGATTGCTGGCAAGGCCAACATGACGCCGACGGCAACATCCAGCCCGACCCAAAGCGCTTCCCATCCGGCATGAAGGCGCTGGCCAGCCAGGTCGGCCATTCGTGGCGCACCACACCCGATATCTATAATTGCTTCGACTGCGAATTCAGCCCCGGTCTCTCGACCGGCCTGGGCGTGCTGCGCATCCTTGACAAGCAGGCAGGCCTGCGCAAGTTCGCAGGGCCCGGCCACTGGAACGACATGGACATGCTCGAAGTGGGCAACGGCATGAGCGAGGATGAAGACCGCGCCCATCTGTCGATCTGGGCCATGATGGCCTCGCCCCTCATCCTGGGCAACGACCTGCGTTCGATGTCTGAGTCGACCCGTCGTATCCTGACCAACCCCGGCGTGATCGCGGTAAACCAGGACAAGCTGGGTGTGCAGGCGCTGCGCGTCCTGGCCGACGGTCCACTGGAGCTCTATGCCAAGCCGCTCGACGCCGGCCAGTGGGCACTGATGTTCCTGAACCGCTCAAACCAGCCTGCCGACGTTCACCACGACTGGAAGAAGCAAGCCCTGATCGATGACCTGAGCAACCGGTCGGTCGATTTCAAGCAGACCGTCTATCCTTAGCATTTTAATAGCGCTCCTGGCTCAGTACCATTCACGATACCATGCCAAGGTCATCGATCCTTGACCCGGCAACAGCGGGCACTACGTCAGTTTTACCCCTACCCCGACCACGATCCCCGCCGTTGAGCCCTCCGCTCATGATGTCGCGAAGGTTCAACGGTTGCTCTTATTGGGCATTGCAGTTCCCTGTCCTTCACAAGTCGCGAGACTGACTCGAGTGCCGTGTGCACGAGCCGGTTTCGTGACGTGTTCACCGTCAGTTCCTCAAAACGGCAGGCGACCATTCCGCGTTCCGGCAACCGTTGCCGGACGGTTTTAAAGACATCGATTCGTCCACGAACACGGTTCAGCACGGTATGAAGCGGCTGGTACCCTAAGCGGATATGCAGATTTTGACTGGTTCCGAATTAACTACAGCCATAAATGAAGAGCCTCTAGCAACGCGCATTGTTCTCTAGGATTTAATCGCCGGAATCCGCAAAGTGGCGGGCGTGGGCGCCAGACGCGGACGCCTGCTTGCGCTTGGCGAACGGCGTACTGGCGCCAGACAAGGCTGCGGCAGCGAGCGCGCAAAGCACGCCGGAGAGGAAGGTTCGCCCCATGCGCCGATTATGTCGCGCCGAGGTGTGCGCCGGCAGAACGGTAAATGTTGAGCTTTTTTGTTCTCAACTTTCGCGGAAACGGCAAATGTCGCGGCCATAAACTGGCATAAAATTGCTCACCTCAGTTTCAACTTATCTATCATCACTATCATGACCAACGCTCGCCGACGTCATATTTTCACCGCATCCATGGCCACCGTCGCCGCTGCGGCGCTTCCTGTCCCGGCAGTTGTCGCAGTGTGAAAAGAAAACGCCAGTCAGCCGCACGGCGCTGGCGCTCACGCCACCGATGGGTTGGAACAGCTGGAATTCGTTTGCCACCACGATCAACGAAGCCCAGGCCCTCGAGAACGCGGGCATCATGGCGCAGAAGCTGCTGCCGTCGGGCTATCGACGCCACGCTCGCCCTGCTGACCAATCCGGACGTGCTCGCGGAAAACCAGAAGAGTCACCAGAACCGGCCGCTGCACGCCGACCAAGGCAGGTGCATCCGGAGCGCGCGCGCGAGCGGCGCAACATCGGTCTACTACCTTGCGCTGTTCAACACGGAAGACAGGCCGGTGGACATCGCGTTCGACCTGTCGCGGCGTCATCCGTCAGAGCATCAAGCCGCATGGCTCCGTGCTTTTGCGTCTTTCAGCCTAGCGAGAAAGCAGCCCTATCCAATGGACACATTCAAGAACGTTACCTTGCCACCTACACGCAGACATTTCCTGGCACGGGCCGTTGCGCTCGCTGCCGCGCTGCCGGCCTGCGCGCTGGCGGCGCCGCCCATCCCAACGAGCTCGCTGTTCGACGTCAAGCGCTTCGGCGCCAAGGGCGATGGCCACACGCTCGACTCACCGGCACTCAATGCGGCCATCGCTGCTGCCGCGGCCGCGGGCGGGGGCACCGTGTACGTTCCGCCGGGGCGCTACCTGTCGGCGTCGATCCGGCTCAAGAGCAACATCACGCTCTACCTGGAAGCGGGCGCGGTGATCGAAGCGGTGGACCCAAGCGTGGCGCGCTACGATCTGCCCGAGCCGAACGAGGCCGGCGGCAACTATCAGGACTATGGCCACAGCCACTGGCAAAACAGCCTGATCTGGGGTATCGGCCTCGACCACGTGGCCATCGTGGGCGGCGGCTTAATCCATGGCAAAGGCTTGAATAGCGGCCACGACAAAACCACCGGCAACTACACCGACAAGCCGGACCAGCCCGGCGAAGGCGACAAGGCGATCGCGCTGCGCGAGTGCCGTAACGTGACCTTGCGCGATTTCTCGATCCTGCATGGCGGCCATTTCGGCATCCTGGCGACCGGCTGCTCGAATATGCTTTTCGACCACCTGACCATCGACACCAACCGCGACGGCATGGATATCGACGCGTGCAGCAATGTGCACGTGACGCATTGCAGCCTGAATACGCCCTGGGACGATGCGATTTGCCTCAAGGCCAGCTACGGCCTGGGCCGCATCCAGCATTGCGAGAACATCACGATCTCCGATTGCATGGTGTCGGGAAATTTCGACGAGGGCAGTCTGCTCGATGGCACGTTCAAGCGCAGTGCGCCGGAGTACCGCTCGGGACTGTACGGCCGCATCAAGCTGGGCACCGAGTCGAATGGCGACTTCAAGAACATCACCATCACGAACTGCATTTTCGACACCTGCCGCGGCCTGGCGATCGAGAGCGTGGACGGTTCGCACATTGAGGACGTGACGATTTCGAACATCACGATGCGCAATGTGGTGAACGATCCGATCTTCATACGCTTGGGCGCGCGCCTGCGCGGACCGAATAAACCGGCGGTGGGCACCATCAAGCGCATCAATATCAGCAATATTGTCGTCTCCGGTGCGTACCGCAATCACGCAAGCACCATTGCCGGGCTGTCGGGGCATCCGATCGAGGATATTCGCATCAGCAATGTGCAGATAGAAACGCAGGGCGGCGGAGATGCGGCCTGGAGCGCGCTGGTGCCGCCCGAACTTCCCGATGGGTATCCGGAGCCAGGCATGTTCGGCAAGGCGCCGGCGTATGCGTTTTACCTGCGTCACGTGAAGGCAATCGAGGTTCATCACGTCAAGGTCGGCTACGTCCAGCCCGAGGGGCGAACCGCGGTCGTGCTGGACGATGTCAGCGATGCCAGCTTTCATGCCGTCAATCTGCAGCGCGGGCAAGGCGGAGCGGCGCTGTTCGCGCTGCGCGAGGTCAGCCAGTTCTCCGCCAAGGATGTGCGCGGCATGCCGGACCGCGAGGTCACGGGGCGCGTAGAGGCGCTGACATTGTAGACACGGTGGAAGACAGAGGAGCTCGCGGCCGAAGCGCGCCGTTCAAGCCGCATGTCGAAGACGGGCGGCCGATCGCCGTGTTTGTGCTCGTGCCGCTCAGTTCTCGCGCCAGTGAAGCCCCGTCAGGTGACCCCAATACACGTTGTGGTATCTGCGCGCGATTCTGTGGAACGGCAACAGTTCCGACTCCTCCCCCAGGCCCGGCCCGCTCGGACGGAATGCCGGCGCGCCAGTACCTCGCTCATGCCGCCGTGCTGCAGGAGCCTCCAGAGTATCTCGCCGCCACCGTGGCGGCACGCCAGATGCCGCCGTTCCCAAGCCTCCCAGTGGAGGCTGGCCAGGTTTCCGGCACCGGTCAGCCCGGACGCGCACCTGTGGCGCCCGCCAGTACGAACGGTGTCGCTGCCGTGCCGGACAGCCTCTCGTCGACGACAATGGGCGCGCGCAAGGCATACGTACCCGCTGCCGGCTCGACGCGGGTAATGCGCTTGTTCACCCGGGCTTTGTCCAAGGCCGCCTGCAAGGATCGGACATCGTCCGCCTTGACCGTTTCCGCAAGGGCGGGTTGGAGCAGGCAGTACATGGCCAACAGCCCAGGGGGAAAGCTCAATGAGTGATGCAATCGGCCGGCGTCTGCCTGCTTACAGCGCCATCTCGAACGGCGCAGCAGGCAAGTCGTCGGCGCTGTACAGATTGACATACGGCGCATCGGCCAAGGCATAGCGCACATGCGTGGTGCCTGGCTGGTTGGCGCCTTTCAGCGTCACCGTGTCGCCTTGCGCCACCGCCAGCACGAACTGGCACACGGCGCCGGCACAGGCTTCGAATCCGATCGCATGGCCAGAGCTATAGGTGCGCAAGCCCCCGCCGGTGTTCTTGAAGGTGACCACCAGGTCCTCCCCTGCCCGCTTCGCGCCGACCGCTTCCGGGCCGCCAGGCGCGATCGCTTCACCGTAGGCCAGCGCGCGCGCCGCGCGGGCCAGGCGCGCGCCGACCACGGCTTTCTGCGCGGGATGGATGTCGGTGCGGTCGCCCACGTCGATCGTCACGGCCAGCGCGGCATGCGGGTCGTTGCGCACCGTCCTGGCCTGGGCTTCGCGCAACTGCGCCCAGTTCGAAGGCCCGGGCTTGGTCGCGACCGAACCGAACGAGGATAACTGGACGACGAGGAAGGGCAATTCCGGCTGGCCCAAGGTCTTGCGCCAATCGGCGATCAGCAGCGGCAGCAGGGTCTCGTATTCACTTGCGGCGTCGGTGTTGGCCTCACCCTGGTACCAGGCCGCCAGTTTGAACTTGTAGCCGGCCAGCGGCGCGATCATCGCGTTGTGGAGCGTCGACAGGCTGATCGGCACTTCCCACGGCGCGGCCGGGATAGCCAGGCCCTTGGCGCGCATGCCCAGCTGGTATTTCCACGGCGCGGACAGGGCAATGAACTGCCCGTCGCCGGTCTTGATGCCGCGCTGTTCCGGCAGCCCGGTCAGCCCGCCGCCCCCAAGAACATGGACGGCGATCACGTTGCGGCCCGGTTTGAAAACGCCCGCGGGAACGGCATAGTCGCGCGATATCCACGCAATAGTGCCGCCGCCCACGCGCACGCCGTTGACCCAGGTGCTGTCGTAGGTATCGATGGGACCGAGCTGGAGGGCGTTGGCCGCGCGCGCCTGCGCCTCGCTCAGCGTCACGCTGGTGCGGAACCAGGCGGCGCCATCGAAGCCCGCCAACGCGGCGACGCCGGCATCCTTCCACGATCCCCTCGGCGACAAGCTCGGCCATGCCGCGTCGTCGAATCCCGGCAAGCTCCAGGCACGCTGCGCCTTGGCCTGCGGGTCATGCGCGTCCCACCATCGCTCGTGGCGGCGCGCTTCGTCGGCCATCCCCTTGGAGGGATTGGACGCCATCACCGCCAGCGCCTCGACCCGCCCGGCGTAGGCCGGCAGGGTCTTCAGCGATTCTTCGCCGATCCAGCCCTGGATCGTGGTACCGCCCCAGTCCGACCCAATGAAGCCGACCGCCACCTTCTGCTTCTGCTGCAGTGTACGCGCCATGTAGTAGCACGCCGCCGGGGCCTCGCCGACGGTCTTGGGCGTCACCACGTTCCATGCCGCCGGCCGCTTCAAGTCCTGCTGGACGGCAAGTTCGCTGATGCGTTGAATATTCACGAAGCGCAGGTCCGGATTGGCGGGAAATCCCGGCCACGCGCCCGTCGACAGGCGCAACGGAAACTCCATGTTCGACTGGCCGCCGCACAGGTAGACGTCGCCGATCATGATGTCCGTGAGCGTCGCGGTACCGCCGGCGCCGCTGGCGGACAGCGTGTACGGTCCGCCGGCCGACATGGCCGGCATGCTCGCCCGCCATCGGCCCTGCGCATCGGCCTTGGCCTCGGCGGTCTTGCCGCCAAGGCTCACCGTCACGCCGAGTCCGGGGGGCGCCGTGCCCCACAAGGTCAAAGCTTCGCCGCGCTGCAGCACGGCATGGTCGCCGAAGATGCCGGCAAATGCCGGTGCCGCCGGCTGCGCCAGCACGGGTGTTGCCAGCGATGCGGCAAGCACGAAGGCTGCGATGTTCAAGTCTTTCTCCTCAAGAAATTTTCAAGGCGTTGGCGTAAGCCAGGGCGGGCAGATTGGCCGGCAGGGTGACTTGCAAGCCCTGTGCGGTTTGTTCGAACGCCAGCGCACCCTTGGCGCCGAGCAGCTCGACCCGCCGGATGGGGCCCGGCAGGTGCGCACTGGCGCTGCCCATGGCCTCGATCAACACCTTGCCCGATGCCGGCCAGCCCATGACGAAGGCGAACACGGTCTTGCCATTGGCAGTGAAGCGCACGTCGGCCGCGGAAAACGGCTTGCCCTTGCCCTCGTTGAAGCCGGCGCCCGACATCGGCGCGGCCGCCTCCTGCGCCACCGGCCCTTCCCCGTACACGGCCCATGGCCGGGTGTCGTAGATGGCCTCGCCGTTGACCGCCATCCAGCGCCCGATTTCCTCGACGATGGCGCGCTCCTGTTCGTCGATGCTGCCATTGCCGCGCACCGGTACGCTCAGCAGCAGGTTGCCGTTCTTGCTCACCACGTCGATCAGCGTATGCACCACCGTCTGCGCGCTCTTGTAGGCCTTGCGCTCGTACAGCGACCGGTCGTAGTGCCAGCTGCCGATGCAGGTGCAGGTCTGCCATGGCAGCGGCTCGATCTGGTGGCTCTGGCCGCGCTCGATGTCCCACACCATGCTGCGGCGCTGCTGTTCATTGAGGATCTTGCCGTTGACCACGGCCTCGTTCCTGCCCTTCTTGGCGATGCTGCGGTTGTACATGTGTGCCGTCAGGCGCATGCCGACGTCGGTAAACGGGAACAAGGGCAGCACGGCGTCGTCGAAATACACCATGTCCGGATCATAGTTGTCGATCAGGTCGCGCGTGCGGTTGAAGAATTTCTCGCAGTATGCCTGGTCCGGAATGGCGACGCCCCGAACATGGTTTTGCGCGTACAGCGCCTGCGGATCCATCCCTTCCCACCACGTGCCCTTGCCGTCGGCGCGGGTCAACTTGCCATCGTAGGGAATGCCGGCGTAGGGACCGCTCTTGTCGGCGGCCTGTGCATCCTCGAACCAGGTCCAGGTACGCGCCGCATGCACGCTCACGCCGAAACGCATGCCGTTGGCGCGCGCCGCGCGCTTCCAGCCGCCGATCAAGTCCTTGCCTGGACCGACCTTAGTGGAATTCCACTCGGGCTGGTAGCGGCTGTTGTACAGGTCGAGATTGTCATGGTGGTTGGCCAGCGCCATGAAGTATTTGGCCCCGGCCTTCTTGTACAGCGCCAGCAAGTCGTCCGGATCCCAGCGCTCCGCCGTCCACTGGTGGATCACATCCTTGAAGCCGAACCTGGACGGGTGGCCGTACTTCTCCACATGGTAGCGGTAGTGATCGCTGCCTTCCTCGTACAAGCCGCGCGCATACCAGTCGCCATGTTCCGCTTCGCACTGCGGTCCCCAGTGCGCCCAGATGCCGAACTTGGCGTTGCGGAACCAGTCCGGCGTCTGGTATTTCTCCAGCGAATCCCAGGTCGGCGCGAACGGGCCGGCCGCGATCGTCCCCGTGCCAGCGTGTATCAGCGCGTCGGCGGCGCGCGCATAAGGCGATAGGGCGACGGCCGGAATCGCCGCGCCCAAATGCTTCAGTAGTATTCGTCGTTTCAAAATCACTCCTGTGTGTGTCGTCGTTTCTAAATTACTCGTCAACCCGCTGGCGGCGCCTCGCGCCGGCCGTCGAGGGGCGCACAGCAGGGCAATCAGCGTCCCAGCATGCCGCGCAGGAAAGCGCCATGCGGGGCATGGCCGCCACGGCTTCGACGATGCGTTTGAACGAGATCGTCATGCTGCCTTGCAGTGCCGGGAAATGTAGAGGCCGTGATCGGGCATCGCGTTGACCATCTTGTTGATGAACTCGCGGCGGGTGGCGAAATGCCCCAGCAGCTGGTCGAACTGCAGGGCGTCGATCAACGGATCGTCGGCCTTTGGCACCACGCCCAGCCCCATCAGGATCGAGAAATACGAGGACGAGGAAAAACCCTGCGGATCGTAGATGGCCACATGGCCGGTTTCGCGGAACAGCTCGATCTGGTGCCGGAGGCTATCGGGAATGGGCATGTTGGCGCAGTAGCGCCAGAATTCCGAATCGTCGCGCCGGGTGATCTTGTAGTGCAGGACGATGAAGTCGCGCACGAACTGGTAGCGTTCCGTGATCATGCGGTTGAACTCGTCGGCCAGCTCGGGACGGCAAGCGCGCTGGGGGAAAAACTGCACCAGCCAGCCGACCGCCACTTCGATGATGTTGATGCTGGTCGATTCGAGCGGCTCGAGAAACCCGCTCGACAAACCGATGGCCACGCAGTTCTTGATCCAGGACTTGCGCCGCCGTCCGGCGGTAAAGCGCAGCTGGCGCGGCGCGCCCTGCGCTTCGCCATCCAGGCCGTCCATCAGCACGCGGCAGGCCTCCTCGTCGCTGGTGAAGGCGTCGCAGTAGACATGGCCGTTGCCGGTGCGGTGCTGCAGCGGGATGCGCCAGGTCCAGCCGGCGCTCTGCGCGGTCGAAATCGTGTAGGGCGTGAGCCGCTCGGCCTTGGCACAGGGCACGGCCTGCGCGCTGTTACAAGGCAGCATGTCGCTCCAGTCGTCGTAGCCGGCCTTGAATACGCCTTCGATCAACAGGCCGCGAAAGCCGGAACAATCGACAAACAGGTCGCCTTCGACACGCCGCCCGTCGCGCAGCTTGAGGGCGGTGATGAACCCGGTCTCGGGATGTTGTTCGACGCCGTCGATCATGCCTTCGATGCGCCGCACGCCGCGCTGCATGGCGTAGTCGCGCAAATAGGCGGCATACAGGCCGGCGTCGAAATGGTAGGCATAGGAATAGCCGTCGCCGACCGAGGGCATCTCCTCGTGCGGCGGCACGAAGCGGCTGTTGCGCGCCATCACCGTCGCGATCGACCATTGCTCGTACGAGGGCATATCCTTGAAGGTGCGCGACAGGCGTAGCCAGTACATGTAGGCCGGGCGATGCTCGATCGGCGGGCCGAAGTCGCCGAAACCGTGGAAGAAACGGTTGCCGACATGGCCCCAATCCTTGAACTCGATGCCGAGCTTGAAGGTCGCCTGCGTCTTCCTGACGAAATCGGCATCATCGATGCCCAGGGCGTGATTGAAGTAGCGGATGGTCGGCAGCGTCGCTTCGCCCACGCCGACCGTGCCGATCTCGGCCGACTCGACCAGCACGATCTCGCAGCGCCCGCCCAGCTTGAGCGCCAGCGGCGCCGCCGTCATCCAGCCGGCGGTGCCGCCGCCGACGATGACGATTTTTCGGATGTGATTATCGGACATGGTTGTCACTTTCTCATGGTGTGCCTTGCCGTCGCCGGCAAAGGACTTGCTCGATGGCCCCGCATGCGGGGCCGCCTTCGCCCTGGTGTCGTCGAGCGCGGCGCCAGGCGAGCGTGCGGGACGGCGCGATGCGCCCGTCGGGCAACGCTACCCCGGCGGGCGCCGCACAGGCCGAGGCCGTCGGCGCAGGAACAGCCGCGACAGCCGCAACGGCCATCGTGCCGGGGGTGGGGGCGGCCCGCTCCCAGGGCCGCCCCGCCCCTCCTTAGTACGAGTAGCGCAGCGCCAGGCGGAAGTTGCGGCCGTACTCGAACCAGGCGCGCCCCATCATGCCGATCCCCTGCTGCTGGGTCTGACGAACCACTCTGTCGGTCACGTTGCTCACCGAGAAGCTGCTCGACAGTTGAGGGGTGAAGCGGTAGTCCATGCTGAAGTCCAACTGGCCGGTCGCTTCCTGCCAGGTCGGCAAGCCGTAGCCCACGTCCGTCGGATAAAGCTTCTTCCCGTCGGGGCCGGTGATTGCGCGCGCCGGGTCGGCGCTGGTGGCATCTTCGCCCACGGTGCCGTTGACGGCTACGCCCTGCAGGAAGCGGCTGCGCCAGCTGTAGGCCAGTCGCGCCGACAAGGCTCCCTTATCGTAAAACAATTGCAGGTTGTAGGCGTTGGGCGACAGGTACTGCAGCGGCATCGAGGTGAACGGCAGCCCGTTGGTGTCGCAGCCGTACAGGCTCAGCGAGTTGTTGTTGAACGAGCCCTTCGCCGGGCAGTACTTCAGGTTGAATGGATGGTGCAGCGTCTGCTTGCTCTTGATGTAGGTGTAGTTGGCCGAGATGCCAAAGCCCTTGGCCCACTCCGGCAACCAATCCTGCACACCGGGCACGTTGTTGAAGTAGGTCTGTCCCGCCAGCTCGATGCCGGTCACGGTGCCGTCGGCCGCGTTGTCCTTCTGCGTGATCAGGAAGGTTTGCGGGTTGCCGGCCAGGTCGTTGTAGTCGTGGGTCATGGCCGAATTCAAGATGATGTCGCGCACCCTCTTGTGGAACACGACGGCCGTCAGCGCGCTGCCGCTTCCCGGATTCCACTCGAGCGACGCGTCAAAGCTGTTGGCGCGGGTCGGCTTGAGCATCACGTTGCCCTTGTTGGAACCCAGATAGGTGAGGGTCGCCAGCCTGTCAGCGGTTGCGGGTGTGTAGTTCTGATTGAGCGTGATGTAATGGGCCAGGTCGTTAAAGCCGGCCCGGTACATCGACTGGGCGAAGGCGAAGCGCGCCTGCAGCTTGTCGGTCAGCTCCATCCTCAGGTTCAGGCTGGGCAGCACGTCGACAAAGTTGTGGCGGCCTTCGATCGGCTCGTCGATTTTGCCAAACCTTGGAATCGAGGGCGGCGTGAGGCCGTCGTAGGTCGGCTTGAACACGGCGTAGCCTTCCGCCCGCACCGCGGTGTGCACCACGCGCACGCCGACGCTACCGTCGACCGGGAAGCGCACGTCGTCCCACCCGAAGCGGCTCGACAGGTAGGCGGCTTGGGTCTTCTCGGAGGTCCTGAAGGTCTTGCTTGGGTCGCCGTCGTAGCTGAGCGGCTTCCAGTCGTTGCCCTGGGTCGAGCAGTCGTTGTTGGTGTTGAATTGCTTGTTGCCGTCCTCGCACTGGTACACGGCGATCTGCTTCGCCACCGCGTAGCCGTCAGGATAATTGTTGATCGCGGCGGCGGCCGGCACCACCAACGGCGCCGGCGCGGGGACCTTGCCGTTGAAGAAGTTGCTGTAGTTGAACAGCGTGGTCGGGAGCAGGGCCGCGTAGCGCGGGTCGCTCAGGTAGCCGAAGCTGGCGCGCGGCTTCCAGCCCTCATTGTCTGCGATGGTAGGCCGGGTGCCCGGAATCTTGGTCTGTGCGACCTCCCATGTGTGGGCCGTACCGTACCAGTTCGAACCGCTGGCGTCGGTGTGGGTGGACTTGCGGTCGGTCAGGCGCACGCCGAAACGCAGGTCGCGCAGCACCGGATGGTCGAACTTGTAGCGCGCGTCAACCTTCCAGGCGTACAGGTCGCCGTCCGATTTCTCCATGTTCGGCGCGAACACGCTCGGGTAGTAATGGCCCTGATCGGCCAGGAACTTCGCCGCCGCGTCGTCGAAGGTGATTTGGGCCGGGCCGCGAGTCAGGTCGACGTTCATGCTCGGCACGTAGGTCGTCAACGTCATGTTGCGGCGCGAGGAGTCGCTTTTGGCGTGTACCCATTGCAGGTCGTTCTGGACCGACAGGCGCTGGTTGATCGTCCACTTGGTGTTCCAGGCGATTTCGCGGGTGCTCGAGCTGGTCGTGGTGTCGTAGGAGTTCACATTGAAATTGAGGCCGCCGGCGGCGAAATCGTTCGCGCCGAGACCGCCCGGATAGGTGTACGTGGCCGACTGCAGCAAGCCATTGCCGTCGTACACGGGGTTGACCAGGACCGACTTGTACGGGCTCTCCACCCCGGTGTACAGGGCGTGCTCGTTGCCATTGATCTTGTAGGACGAGTTGAAGACGGTGAGCGAGGACTCCACACCATTCTTCTTCCACTGCAGCGCGGCATACTCGCCGACGCGGTTGGTCTGGTATTCGTTGGTGCGGTACGAAGCCGACTTGGGCGCCCAGGTGGTCTTGCCGGCGGCGTCGGTGCGCGCGAAGTAGGGGTCCACCTGGATCGAGTCGTTGTGCTCGTTGTTCCGGTTGGCCGACAGATCCAGCAGTACGCCCCATTGGCCGAAGCTGTTATCCCAGCGTCTCGACACCAGGCCGGACAGGGCCGGCGAGGTTTTCTTGCCCAGCGCGTTGTAATTGGCGTAGGTCGAGAAGGAGAACTTGTCGCCCTTGTAGTCGAACGGCAGCGCGGTGCGCAGGTCGACTTGGCCGCTGACGCCACCTTCGATCAATTCGGCCGGCGGGTTCTTGTGCACGATCACGGCCGACATCAGCTCGGACGGCACGTCACCCCAGCTCAGCTCGCGTCCCGGCCAGCCGGCCGAGAACGACTCGCGGCCGTTGAGCGTGGACGAACCCCAGGTCAGGCCGCGCACCGAGATGCCCGAACCTTCGACCATGAAGTGCTCGGGGTCGTTGCGGGCGTTGCGGTCCATGGTCACGCCGACCACACGCTGCAGCACCTCGGTGATCGATTTGTCCGGCAGCTTTTGGGCATCCTCGGCGACCACGCCGTCAACGATCTCTTCCGCGTTCCGCTTCAGATCGATGGCCGACTGCAGCGCCGCGCGCTGGCCGGTCACGACCACGGTCACGCCCGCCTCGCCGTCGCCCGGCGCCGCGGGCGCCGTTTGCGCCTGCACCGCGCCGCTGTACAGCGCCGCGAGGTGCGCCGCCCCGACCGCCAGAGCTGTCATCCTCAGGGGTTTACGCTTGATCATTGTTTCCACAGTGCTCATTGTCTCTATCCTTGAAATTTTGTTTTACTTTGTTTGCCCACCGCGCCGAGCGCTGGGACTAAAGAATCGTGCGCCATCACTTGAAAGTGATTTTCCCGGTCGTCAAGCTGGTCGTGTAGATGTTGGTCCCGCCCGTTGGCACCTGATTGTTGATATCAGGCACGTTGATCTCGAGCTTGGAGATCGGGTAGTTCTGCAATTCGTTCCAGACGTCGAGGTTCGACAGGCCGCAACTGTTCTGAATGGTGAACGACTTGAGATCGACGCTTTGCTCCTGCACGCCCTGCAACGGTGCCGTGAACACCGGTGTCATGAACTTTTCCAGGATCACGTTGCAGTTGTTGTTGAAGTGGCCGAGGTAGAGCCAGACGCGCAGCCTGGTCTTTTGCGCGGTGACCATTTCGGGGTTCATCATGATGTTGAACTTGATCGCCTTCTGGGAATCGATCCGCACACCGGACGTCGTGTCGGCGCCCGAGACGAGACCGTCCAGGCCAGCGGCCATCATCCTGATACCGAAGTAGCCACCGAAATTCGGGGTGCTCGACTGTTTGTCCATGGTGAACGTGCGGGTGCTGCTGTCGGCGCTCAAGGTGGTCTTGTTGGAATCGGAGGCGTACCAATCGATCTTGCCGCCCTCCGCGGTACGCCCGATATCGCCTGGCTTGTAGCCGCTCGCGAAAGTCAGCGCGGGTCCTTCCGCGTTGCCGACCACAATGGTCTTGGTCAGCGAAACCGGCTCAAAGGCATCGGTGCCGGCCTGGGTGGCGGTGACGAGGCACAGCCCATCGGCGAGCGCTTTCACCGTGGTGCCGGCAAGCGAGCACACCGTGGGCGTGCTGGTGCTGAAGGTGACGGGATAGGCGGCTGAGGCGCCCGCGCTCGACGTTGCCGCCAGCTGCACCGACGCCCCCACGGACTGCACTCCCGGATTGAGGAAGCCAGTAATCGTTTGCTTATTCTTGGGAATGACGAAAAGCTGGCGCTCCGAGGTCGGGGCATAGCCATTCCCGCCGGCCTGGTTGGCGTTCACCGAGCACTCGCCCGCCTTCACCGCCGTCAGCGTGGCGCCGCTGACGGTGCACACGTCCGGCGTGTTCGACACGTAAGTGACCGGGAGTCCGGAACTGGCCGTGGCTGTCAGCGTGACGGTCGTGACCGCGGGCGGGATCCCCACCACAGGCCCGCCCGGGAATGGGAAGGAAATGGACTGCGCCAACCCGGCGTCGCTGCCGCTGCCGCTGCCACCGCCACCGCAGCCGACCAGCAGCGTAACGCAGGCAAGGCCGATGGCCGAAAGCTGGAATCTCATGGTATGTCCCCTCATTTTTTATGTTCCTTTCAATTGCATTTGCTAAAAGTGCTCGCCACCGGCGACGCCGATGACAAGGAAAGATGGCCCCTGCCCCGCTAGGCGGCATGGACGATGGTCCCGGTCAAGGATGTATGGACTGGTGTCGCCTCGCTGTCGTTATGTAAATGTTTTCAAAAACACAGGACAAGCAGCGTGCCAAGATTGGAAACACGCGCGCTGCGCGGGGAGGCGGCGGGGGCCGGCCTGCGTCGCGCCGGCCGGATCCGGCCGGCTTGGCCTGGCTGTGCGCGAGGCGGACGTTGGAAAGGTCTGCGGGCAGCTTGCTGCCGCATCGAACGGGCTTGAGGTGCACGTCCTGTCTCCCTGCTTTTATTATCGATAACGGTCAATCAGCTGCTTCGATGGCGCTGTATTGGAGGTGAAACCGCGTTAGGTTCTACGCTGGCGGCTCCTGTCCGCGCTCGCTGAGCACGCGGTCGCGGTAGGCGCGCGGCGTGCAGCCAAGTTCGCGCTTGAACACGCGATGCATGTGCTGGATGGACGTCAGGCCGCTGTCCACCGCAACGTCCTCGATGCTGCAATCGCCGATTTCCAGGCCGGCCTTGGCCGCATTGAGCTTGAAGCTCAGGATCACGTCATGCACGCTGCATCCCAGCTCCTGGCGAAAGGCGGCTTCGAGCGATGAGCGCGACACGCCGACATGGTTGGCCACCTGTTCGGTCTTGATGCCCTGGCAGGCATACTGGCGAATGAAGTGGCGCGCCCGCATCACGTTCGGATGCTTGACCAGCTGGTACTGGCTGGACGCCTGCACCTTGATGCCGCCCGGCGGCACCACGATCGCCGTGTTCGGCGGGCGCACCCCGTGCAGCATCTGCTCGATCAGATTGGCTGCCACGCGCCCCATCTCCTGCGCGCCCTGGACCACTGAGCTGAGCGGTATGCGGGTGAGCTTGCGCACCAGGGGATCGTTGTCGATGCCGATGATCGCCACCTGTTCCGGCACTTCGATGCCGGCGATGACACAGGCCTGCAATAGCTGGCGTGCACGCGCGTCCGATACGGCGATGATGCCGACCGGTTTGGCCAAGCTGCGCAACCAGTCGATCTGCCCCTGGGCCGCCTCGTCCCACGAATGGATGCTGGTTTCGCAGCCGTGGAAGATCTCCGCTTCCAGCTGGTCGCCCTGCATCAGGCTGCGGAAGGCGTTCTCGCGCTCATGCACCCAGCGGTTTTTCTCGGTGGCGGGAACGCTGAACATGGCGAAACGCTGCAGGCCGACATCGATCAGATGCTGGCGTGCCAATTCGATCAGCTTGAAATTATCGGTTGCCACGTAGGGCACACCGGCCGGGTAGTTGGCCGGGTCGGCATAGGAACCGCCAACTGCCACCACCGGTACGCTACAGCGCGACAGCGCTTCTGCCACGGCCGGATCGTCAAAATTGGCGATAATGCCGTCGCCCTGCCAGTGCTCGATGCCTGACAGGCGCAATTGGAAATCTTCTTCCACGAAGATATCCCAGGCCGCGCGCGTATTTCCAAAATATCCGGCAATGCCGGCAATGACTTCGCGATCGAATATCATGTTCGCTTTGAATAACAGCGCGATCCGGTGTACTTTGGTCGTCTTCATTTCACTTGTATGGTTGAAAGCATTTTCGAAAAAACGATCACAGGCGCACTTGCTCCAAAAAAAGGGGCAGCCGAAGCTGCCCCGTAAAAACCACGCGGAACACCGCCGTGGAGGAGAGCAAAAAGGTGTGAAGGCCAGGATTGACGTGTTCTTCAGCGCGCAAACCTGCGCCGCCCTGCCACCAGCGCAAGCAGGCCAATCCCGAACATCTGCTGGGTGCCGTGCTCGGGCACAGTGGCGGCCGCGGTGGGGGTGGTGAAGTCGTCCATCTTCGTCAATTGCATTACCGTCTCCGTTATATTTATTTTCCAACTTACAAGCTGCGACGATCGGCGGGCATACATCTAAAATCGATTTTCATCGACGCATTTCTTGATATATGAGGAGCATTTTTCAGCCGACAATTCAGTGGACAGCAAGACCTTTCATCAGCCTCCAACCAGCAACGAACACCTTCTTGCGTCTGCCGCCGGAGGTCGGTACCGGAACCTGGCCCACGTCTCAAGCATAGGCAGTTCTTCATGCGCAACAATATCGCTGCCACGAAATTTCTTTTGCCAACGCTAGAAATCGCAAGAAATTTTCACCATGGTTAAAATCCGCCATGGCGCCTGGCGACAGGTCGGGCAAGCGGGCCGGAAAAATGGCCGCCGTGCCACGGTCCAGTCGTGGATAGGCCGGAAGAATGGGAACGTGCAAGGGGTGGAACGGCCGGCGCACCCCTGGCAGGAGCGCGGGACCGGCAACCGTTCAGCCGGGAGGTTCAGGCTGAGTGGCGGAGGCGAGCCGGATCAAGCTGAGTGGTTGGAGCAAGCGAGATCAGGCAGAGGGTTGGGATGGAGCGGTTCAGGCGGGTGAATCAGACGGCGCGCTGTCGGCGGGCTGCTCATGCTGCTGCTGGGCGGCAAGCATCCGGAATTGCTTCGGCGAGCAACCAAATTCTTCCTTGAACAGCTTATTAAAATAAGGAACACTCGAGTAGCCAACGAAATATGCGATTTCCGACACGGCGGCGCCGCTTTTCTCAATCAGCATCCTGGATGCTTCAGTCAGCCGCAGTTTATTCAGGTAACCGGTGAATGTCATGCCGAGTTCGGATTTCAGCACATCGTTGATTTTATAGCGGGTCGCGCCGGTCCCTTGCACCACGGTGTCCAGGTCCAGTTTGGGATCGGTATAAGAGTTGCCGATATACCGCAAGACCGACGCCTTCTCCTTGTCCTTGTACGGTTCGACGGTTAACTGGCGATAGGCCACCAAGGGCAAATTCGTTTTCATTTTTTTGTCGACGCTGGCCAACAGTGCGCGGGAATGGGCCCGAAAAAACCAGACACCAAATGCCGCCCAGCCACCCAGGATCATGACCGCCAGCGCGGCCAAATAGCGGTAATCGCGGCCATGCAAAGCCAGTTCGCTGATTTCAATTGAGATATCGACATCGTGTGGCGTAGAAGCGGTGGCGCCAAACATGATTTTCCCGACCTTGTCCAGTTTAACGACCTGACGCCCCAAGTCCTCCTTCATAGATGCATACCACCATTCGGGAATAAGCAGCCGGTCCAGGTCGAGCGTCACCGCCATGCCTTGTTCATTGCACGAAAAATACGTTCTAGGTGGAATGTAAGTCTCGAACTGGTTTAGCTTGGAGAATTTTTCATCGAAGACGGACACCTCGAACGACAAGGCAGTGGCAAGTGAACATTTGGCAACGAAGGAAATGGTATGGAACTTCGACCAATCCTCCTGGATAAGCCTTCCTTTGTCGTCATGGAGTTTCAGGTCGCCGGCCGACATCGGGTACGCGACCACGTCCTGCAGCTTGAAGTCGAAGCGCAGCCGGTCATCCGACGTGTCGTGCAAGCGCACGGACGGCACTCCGCCAATTAGGACATTGGAATACGTTCCGTAACGCCAGCCGGCGCCATCTTTATGCGCCTGCCGCAACGTCTTTGTCGGAAAGGCCATGTAAACAAAAAAGACCGCCAGCAGCGCGTCCACGACGAGCAGGAAAATCAGCGCCAGCAGCGCTTTTTTGAAGAACTCTTGCATATAGATACTTATTGAACTATCTCGGGGGCCGCACGGCTTGACCGGTACTGTCCCGGAATCATAACAGGCGAGATATGGACGGTCCCAGTATTTTTGCAGCGGACCAGGCTCACTCCGGCGGGGTGCTAGTCGTGCTGTCTCATAAAAGTCTGTTCTTAAGTGAGTTATTGATCGCGCGCTCACATGGTCTTCATATATCAATCTGCAAGGCGCATTGTGACGCGCTTTTGCCGGGTCGCCGGCGGGCGCCGGGATCCTGGGTGACGACCGGGGCACCGGCCGGAGGGCGAGGACAATGGCGGGCGAGCCGCCGCCGCAGCGGCCCGGCCCAAGGCCTGTAAGACCACACCTGGGAGGTCGCACGAATGGTAACCAACGGTTGGTACTCCATTCTGCGCACTCCCCGTATGTGTCGCAATTCTCCAAATCACCAATGCGCCCGGTCATTTTTCGGCGGGCGGGGCCAACAAACTGGTCAAGCAGATGCAGCGCCGCTACCGGCGTACCGTTCGCCCTGAGGGCCGCCGTCGACCATGAAATTTGCTTCACATTCTTGGTGATTTGGAAGTATCGCCGCCGCGGCGTACCGTGCAATATGCGCATCGACTGGATACATTTCGATAGATTCGAAGCCAGCCGATATCGTCAGCAAAGGAGGCATTGCGATGGTCAACAATAAAGGACGCGCCAAAGCGCCTATTCTTCCCGCGCGACGCGCAGCCCGCCGGCTTCCCGATGCCGTTCCAAGGCTGAGTGCTCGGCAACCGCACTGGCGGTGGCAATTGCCGCGACCATTTTCGTCGTCGAGGCCGACACCATCCTGAACAATCCGGGCGTTTCTTTGGCCAAGCCCTTGACGGCCTGGAGTGCCAGGTCGAAAGGACGCACGCCCGCATTGACGCTTTTCCGCATTGCCCGTGCAACAGCGCGGCTTGCCGGCTTCCGGCCAAGCCAGCACTGAAAATAACGGCCTCCTGCCGCCACACCTACAAGACCCGATTCACCGTCCTTCTGGAGACAAGTATGTACAAAAAGCAGAACAACAAGATCCGCATAATCGCCATGAGCAGTATCCTGGCAACCCTGCTGGCCGGCTGCGGCGGCGCCGACAAGGCCTCGCCGGCAGCGCAGGCACCGGTTTTGGCGGCCACCATCAAGGCGGTAACGCAAGCCCGATGGATGAACGTGAAATACGGCGGCGGCGGCTACGTGCCCGGGCTGATCTACCATCCGACCAGCCCGAACGTGCTGTACGCGCGCACCGACGTCGGCGGCGCCTACCGCTGGGACGCCGCCACCGCGACCTGGCTGCCGATCACCGACGGCATGCACGTGCGCGACGGGTTTTACCATGGCAGCGAGAGCATGGCCCTCGATCCAAACGACGACCAGCGCGTCTACATGAGCGCAGGCATGTACGTGTCGGACAAGTCCGACGCGCGCCTCTATATTTCCACCGACCGCGGTGACAACTGGACCTACGTCAACCTGCCGTTCTCGGCCGGCAGCAACAGCCCGGGCCGCGCCGTCGGCGAGCGCCTGATGGTCGACCCCAACAATCCAACGATCCTGTTCTACGGTACCCGCACGCAGGGCCTGTGGAAGAGCGCCGACCGCGGCCAGACCTGGCAGCAGGTGAGCTCGCTGTCGTCGACCAAGATGACCCAGGACCAGATCAACGCGGTGCACTGGAGCGGCGTGGTCGGCGTCGCGCAGGTGATCTTCGACACCTCGACCAAAGGTACCGGCAGCGCCACCCAGACCATCTACACGGCCGTGGCTCCGGACTATGCATCGGCGGCCGGGATGACCTTCAGCATGTACAAGACCACCGATGGCGGCGCGACCTGGAACGGCATCGCCACCCCTGCCGACACGGCCGGCATGTACGTCCCCCACATGGTGCGCAACAAGGACGGCATGATGTACGTCGCCTTCACGAAGGACACCGGCCCCGGCGCCGCCGGCCCGTCCAGGCTGTACAAATTCGACGGTGCCACCTGGACTTTGCTGAAGAAGTATGATGCCGAGCAATGGGTCAACTTCGGCATGGGCGGTCTGTCGGTGTCGGGAACTGGTGCCACCACCCGCATCGCGCTCGGTGTGACCAATTCCTGGGGCAACTGGGATGGCCAGCCTGTTGTGCAGTTGTCCGACGATGCCGGCGCAACCTGGCGCGAGATTTCCGCAATGGCTCCGCACACGGGTACCGAAATGTGGGCCGGCTGGACGGACGACGTCGAGATCGACCCCAACGATCCCGAGCATATCATGCACGTGAACGGCGGGGGCGTGTGGGAAACGAAGAACGCGTCCGCGGCCAAGCCAAGCTGGACCAGAAAGGTCGACGGCATGGAGGAAACCGCCACGCTGTCGCTGATGGCCGCTCCGCCGGGCGCCTCCTACCGTCTGCTCAACAGCTCGGGCGACATCGGCATGAAGGTCTATACGGAGCTCAACAAGTCGCCCACGCTTGGACCGGTTGGCTTGATGAACAACGGCATGAGCGCCGACATGGCCTGGTCCACGCCAAGCTACATCGCCGCGATCGGCACCAGCACCTGGGACCACCCCACCGTGGGCGGCGCCTATTCCACCGATTCGGGCGTGACCTGGACACCGTTCGCGGGCCACCATCCGCAAGGATTGACCAATCAGAGCGATCTGTCGAACGTCGCGGTCACCAAACCGGGCAACATCATCTGGACCCCGAACAATGCGGTGCCGGCCTATAGCACCGACAACGGAACGACCTGGACCATGACCGACCTGCCGTCCGTCGATCCGACTCCGTGGTTTTTCCGCGGCTACAAGGTCGTGGCCGACCGCAAGAATCCGAACAAGGTGTATGCCTACAACCCGGGCGGCACATGGTGGGCGAAAGGGTCCGAGACGCAGCACTTCTACACCTCCACCGACGGTGGCCATACCTTCACCGAAAGCGCCGCGTTCAAGCTCGCCAGCGATTATGTGACCGAGGTCTCCAACGTGTCGATCGCGGTCAATCCGAACGCGGAGGGCGATATCTGGGTCGCCGACGGGCGGGCCGTCATGCACTCGCTCGACGGTGGCGTGACCTGGACCAAGCTGAGCACCTTCGCGCCGTTCTGGGGCGCCAACGCGACATGGTCGTACCCCGAGGTGTGGGGCGCCACCTCGATCGCGCTTGGCAAGGCACCGATTGGTTCAAAGTCGTCGGCCTCGGTGTATGTGGTGGGCGTGGTCAACGGCGTGTGGGGCGTGTACGCCTCCGACGATGGCGGCGTGACCTGGCGCCGTTTCAACGATGACAAGCACCAGTACGGCGGTATTTCCCAACTGGCGGCCGACCAGAGCGTGCCTGGGCGCTTGTACATGGCCGGCAGCGGCCGCGGCGTCCTGTTCAGTTACTAAGGCGCCCGTCCCGAGCGCCAGAGCCGCGGCTCTGGCGCCCAGGCTGCACTTCATCAATTACACCCCATCTGGAGCATCACATGAAATTTAGAACCATCATCGCCGCCGTCGCCCTGTGCTTCGCCGGCAGCGCGAGTGCCGCCGTCCTGACCTTCGACAACCTGACTAACTTCATGTACGGCGACGGTTCCCCGCTGGTGGCCGGCATGGCCTACAGCGGCAAGGACCTGACCTATGTGGAGTCGGGCTTCCAGGTCACCCTGCACGCGCCGAACGCGGCGTCCGGCGCGGCCCATATCGGCGACGGCACGTATGATCCGCAGACCTACAACTGGCACGACGGCTTCGAAAACGGCACCGGTTCGTACCTGACCGTCAGCAAGGTGGGCGGCGGCGTGTTCAATCTGCTCGGCTTCGATTTCTATACGGACGGGATGGACATGTCGATCAACGGCCTGCTGATCGCCCACCTCGAAGGCTACGACAGCTGGAGCACGGCGCAGAACGGCATCACCGAGCTGCGCCTTGGTTCCGGCACCTACAACGAAATTGACAACCTGTCCGTGGGAGCTGCGAGCGCCGCCGTTCCGCTGCCGGGAACCCTGCCCCTGCTGTTGGGCGGCCTGGTGGTCGGTGCCCTGGCGCGCCGTCGCGGGAAATAAGCAGCTGGGTGCGCCGCGCGGCAATCTCATGCGACACACGAATGTGTTGATGAATTGCCGTGCCGACGCCGAGGTCCGGAAAATTGTCGCCTATCTGGGACGCAAGGCGTTGGTGATCACCGATGCCGAGCTCAGGCTCATGGCCAGCGCAGCGATCATGGGCGAGAGCAGCGATCCGGTCAGCCGATAGAGCACGCCCGCTGCGATGGGGATGCCGAATCTGCTGGTGACATTTCGACAGATCCAGAGCCGGCCGAAACGGACGCGCGCGCCTGTGTACCTCGGTCGCGTTGGGCTTCATGCAAGCTCGCCCTCAACGACAGTAAGTTTCATAAAGATATTGCGTCTCCTGACGCACGCCGGCCCGCGCCCGCCGCGGTGCGACATGCGGCATCGGTGATCGCCGCCCTTTCGCAAGACCCATCAACAATAACGGAGATGTGCAATGAACGATCCATGCAAGAAGTTGCTTCGGAATATCAAGTTCCTCATGCCGGTATTGCTCGCCGGTCTTGCTGCCGGCTGTAGCGGCGGTTCCGGCAACTACGTCGCGCCGAATCCCGCGCCGGCTTACCGCGCCACCAGCGCCGCCGCGGCCACCAGCTGGAGCGCCGTGAAGTGGGGGGGCGGCGGCTACGTCACCGGCATCCTCTACCATCCGACGACCCCGAACCTCCGCTACGCCCGCACCGACGTGGGCGGCGCCTACCGCTGGGACCCGGCCACATCGTCGTGGACGCCGATCACCGACGGCCTGGGTTTCGAGGAGAACGATACGAATTTCCACGCCGTGGAGAGCCTCGCCGTCGACCCGACCAACGACCAGCTGCTCTACCTGGTCGCCGGTGACAAGTCTGACAAGAACGGCCGTATCTATATTTCCAGCGATCGCGGCAACCACTGGACTTGGGTCGCCCTGCCGTTCCCGGTGATGGGCAACGGCGGCGGCAGGGCCATGGGCGAACGCCTGCAACTGGACCCCACCAATCCGTCGACGATGTTTTACGGCTCGCGCACTGCCGGCCTGTGGAAAAGCGCGGACTCGGGCCACACCTGGTCCCGGCTCAACCTGGGCAGCGTGACGATGAGCGGCAGCGCGATCGGCGTCGAGAAGGTCATCTTCGACAACTCGAACGTGGGTGGCGGCCAGACCACCTGGATCATCTATGCCGCCGTCGCCCCGGACTACGCCAACGCGGCGGGCCTGACGTCGAGCCTGTACAAGTCCACGAATGGCGGTTTCTCGTGGACCCCGGTCACGGTCCCGACCCCGGCGACCGGCTACTACATCCCGCACATGGTGCGTTCCACCGACGGCACTTACTACGTGGCATTCAACCAGAATGCCGGCGAGGGTGTCACCGGCCCCAGCTATCTTTACAGGTACGTGCCCTTCAACGGCACCTGGACCCAGCTCAATAGCTCAACCAGCGGCGGATTCGGCGGCGTGTCGATCTACGGTAGCGGATCGACCACCCGCATCGCGCTCGCCATAACCGGCTGGGCGAACACGACTCAGGAAATCCAGTTGTCCGACAACAACGGCGCCACCTGGCGCGAAATCGAGTTCGGCATGGGACATACCCCGACCGCCAACGATACGAGAGGCTGGAACGACGACATCGAGATCGATCCGTTCAACCGCGACCACATCGCCCACCTCGGCGGCTCGGGCATCGTCGAGACCTGGAGCGCCTCGTCGGCCACGCCGTGGTGGAACAACTTGGTTCCCGGCATGGAAGAAACCGCCACCCTGGCCCTTTCTACCCCGCCGGCCGGCGCGCCGTACAAGCTGATCGATAGCGGCGGCGACATCGGCGCCTGGGTCTATACCGACCTCACGACGAAGGCGACCAAGGGCCCCATGTCCACATTTAGCAATGGCACTTCGGCCGACATGGCGTGGTCCGACCCGCTCTACGTCGCCACCTCGATTCAAGACAATGCCCCCCTCCCCCACGTCGGCAAGGGCTTTTGGTCCGGCGACGGCGGCACCACCTGGGCGGCGTTCGCAACGCTGCCTCCCGGCGCCGCGGCCAACCCGGGCGACCCGTCCAACCTGATCGTCACTGCGCGCGACAACGTGGTCTGGGCGCCGGGCGATTCGGTGCCGTCCTATACCACCAATAATGGCGCAAGCTGGACCGCGACCAATCTGCCTGCCGTGTCGAATGTGAACGGGTGGGTTCACGCCTACAAGCTGAAGGCGGACCGCAAGAACCCGCGCAAGGTCTATGCCTATGACAGCGGAGCCCAATGGTGGGGCAGCGCGGGCAAGGTGTACGTATCGACCGATGGCGGCCACAACTTCACATTGAGCCAGGGCTCGGTGGCGGCGAATCTGCACGCCAACGCCCCGTTTAACTCCTCGATGGAGGTCAACCCCAACGCCGAGGGCGACATCTGGCTGGCCGACGGCAACTACCTGTTCCACTCGCTCGATTCGGGCGCGACCTGGACCAAGCTCACCAACTTTGCTTCGGTGGGCGACCTGAACCAGCCTACCCTGCATGGCGCGACGACGGTCGCGCTGGGCAAGGCGGCGCCCGGTGCCACCTACTCGGCTGCGGTCTATGTGGTGGGCACGATCAACGGCGTGTGGGGCCTGTACCACTCTGACGATGGCGGCGCAAGCTGGGCGCGCTTCAATGACGACGCGCACCAGTTCGGCGGCATGGGCATGATGGCGGGCGACTGGAACACCTATGGTCGCGTCTATGTCGCTGGTAACGGCCGGGGTGTGCTTTACACCAACTGAGTAGTGGGACCGTCAACGCCAAGCCGCGGCCCGTAGCCTGGGCCGCACATGCACACCTCCCCGCGCCGAGCGGGGAGGTAATTTCGCTGGGGCCGTGGCGCCGTTGCACGAAAGTACACCTGTCGCGTAGCAAATCGGACGTATTGCGCTTGTTTTCTCTTCTATTAGTGGCTTATTGAACTCGTAAACAACCTCTTTGATGGCAAGACGCGATCTGGCGCCTGCGCTTGAATCTCCTGTCGTGGTCCCCGTTTCGCCCCTCATTTTCCGACCCTAATGAAAAAAACGCCCCGTTCCGCTCTCGTTCTCTTGTCCATGTTGGCTTCGCTGCCCGCCAGCGTCTCCAGCACGGCCAAGGCGAAGGAGGCCACCGGGCCAAAGATCGAGATTCGTTTAGGCAAGCTCGACGGCCAGTTGATCGGCACGCTGCCGGTCTCGGGAACCGGCGGCCAATGGAAGCCGCAGTCTGTCCGGGTCTCCGGCGTCTCCGGCGTCCAGGATGTCTTCTTCGTGTCCCGCGGTGCGGCCGGCGGAGAACTGTTCAAGTTCGATTACTGGAAATTCTCCCAACGCGACCTGCCTGCCGACCAAGCGGCCAACTGAGTATAAGCCGGGCAGGAATCGACAGATCGGCTTAACACTTTGACAGCGGCACTCCCCGAGCTACAGTGCTGCGCTAATACTGGAGGAAATATGCTCAAGAACACCCTTGCCGCCGCGATCGCGCTGGCAGTACTGGCCGTGGCTCACGCCGCGCCGGCCACCCGCCCCGCGCCCGCACCGTCCACCTGGACGCCCGACAACGGCAACGGCACTTACACCAATCCCATCTTCTACGACGAGTTCTCCGACCCCGACCTCATCCGCGTAGGCGACTGGTTTTACCTGACGGGCACCACGATGCATTCGATGCCGGGCCTGCCCGTGCTGCGCTCTAAGGACCTCGTCAACTGGGAATTCGTGGCCTACGCGGCCGACCGGCTCGACTTCGGGCCGGCCTACCGGCTGGAGGAGGGCAAGGATATCTACGGCCAGGGCATCTGGGCCCCCAGTCTGCGCTACCACAACGGCACGTTCTACATCTTCACGAACGTCAACGGGCGCGGCACGCAGGTCTATTCCGCCACCGATCCGCGCGGGCCGTGGAAGCACCACGAGATGAAGCGCGGCCTGCACGACCTGTCCGTGCTGTTCGACGACGACGGCCGCACCTGGGTCGTCTGGGGCCACCAGGACATGCACCTGGCCCAGCTGAACGACGATCTGACCGACATCGTGCCCGGCACCGAGAAGGTCCTGTTCACCAAGGACGCCGGCATGGGCGAAGGCGCGCACTTCTACAAGATCAACGGCAAGTACTACATCATTTCCGCCAACTACATGGGTGGGTTCCGCATGCCGGCGGCGCGCGCCGACCACGTCGACGGCCCCTACGAAGTCAACCAGACCATCAGCCAGGACGAGGATTTCGGCGCCCTGCCGGCGAACATGTTCGGGGGCGACCGCCAGCACGTCACCGTCTACCCGGCGCGCCCGACCGCCAAGCACCGGGCCACGCTGCACCAGGGCGGCGTCGTGCTGACCCAGGCCGGTGAGTGGTGGGGCTTCTCGATGATGGACGCCAACTCCGTCGGCCGCCTGTTGGGCCTGTCGCCGGTCACGTGGAAGGACGGCTGGCCGTGGTTCGGCCTGCCGGGCAACCTGACCCGCACGCCGCGCACCTGGACCAAGCCGAAGACGGCCGCGCCGCAGCCTGTGCGCGTGCCATTCGAGCGCAGCGACGATTTCTCCGGCACCGCGCTCAAGCCGATCTGGGAGTGGAACCACGTGCCTGTCGATGGCAAGTGGTCGCTGGCCGAGCGCCCCGGCTTCCTGCGCCTGCACACGCTGCCGGCAACGTCATTCTGGGACGCGCGCAATACGCTGACGCAGCGCGCCATCGGCCCGCAATCGACGCCGACCGTCAGCCTGGATGTCGCCGGCCTGCAGGTGGGCGATGTCGCGGGTCTCGGACTGCAAAACCTGCCGTACGCGGCGCTGGGCGTAGAACGCACGGCAGACGGCCTGCATCTGGCGCTGGTGGACCAGGGCCGCGGCAGCACGGTGCGGGTTCCACTCGACCTGCCGCTCGACCAGCACGGTGGTGCCGCCCAGCGCGTGTGGCTGCGCGCCGACTGCAATTTCTTCACGGAGCAGGCGCGCTTTTCCTACTCGACCGACGGCAGCCATTTCGTGCCGGTCGGGGAACCGTTCACGATGGTGTACCAGACCATCACGTTCCAGGGCATCCGCTACGGGCTGTTCGGCTACAACACGACGCAGCGCGAAGGCGGCTGGGTCGACGTGGACGCGGTCGATGTGGCCCAGCCCTACCCCCGCGGCCTGATGCGCCCCATCCCGTATGGGCGGGAGGTGCAGTTTACCGCGTTCGGGCGCGACGACGGCCTGCATGGCGACAGTACCGGTCTTGGCCGCGGCGTGCCGACGTCGTTCAAGGTGCGCGACATGGGACTGGGCCGGGCCGCGCTCGGCGTGGGCTCGCGCTGGCTGAGCGTGGATGACGCGGGCAAGGCGGACCTGCGCGCCGGTCGGCCCGGTGCGGCCCAGAGCTTCCAGTGGATCGAGACGCCGACCGGCGAACTGGTGCTTCTGTCGCTCGTCACGCACCGCTACCTGCGCATCGACCCGGCCACGGGGACGATCACGGCAGACAGCCCCGGCCCCGTCCCCGACGGCAGTGACGGCGTACGCCTGGTGTGGCAAGCGGCCGGGAAGTGAACCCAGCCGCTGAATCGCGGCCGCTACGTCGGCCGGTGTTTCAGGCCACGTAGTCCTCGCGCGCGGCCGCACGCGAGGACCTTCACTTCGCCCCCAGCGATGGACGTTGCTTCCGGCAGTGCTACATCTGGACGTCTAAATCGGGCTCGACAGCCACACCCCAGACCACAGCGGCGCCCGAAAAGGCTCAGTGCTACAAAATTGCTACAGCGCCGTCCCCTCTTCCTCTGTAAACCCGATTTCCTCGGTCCAGTCATCATGGGACAGCCTGAACTCTAAGGGTGTTCTGGATCAAAAACGTGTCCGATGAGTCACTGATGGACGGCAATCGCGTCTCGGCCATGGGCCCGACAGCGTGTTCGCCAACAAGCAGTCAATGCCTGGATGACCTAGATCAGCGCTGATGCGCCAATCCGAAGCTATGCTTGAGGCGAGGACGCGAGTCGAACCCATCTACACAGCTTTGCAGGCCGCTGCCTGACTGCGTCGCTACTTTAATATGTGCACAACAGTCTCAGGCAAGAATTGTGTGCTCAGTTGGGACGGTTAGCCCACCAAATTACTAAGGTTGATTGACCTCAACGACGTAGTGTTCAGCAGCGTTACTCTGCAAAAAAAACCCGCCAGGACGAGGCGGGCTTTTAAGACTGCAAAACTAAGTTTCCAAAAGGAAACTCACTCCCACTCGATCGTCGCCGGCGGTTTCCCCGAAATGTCATACACGACACGGTTAATCCCGCGCACTTCGTTGATGATGCGATTGGAGACCTTGCCCATCAACTCATGCGGCAGATGCGCCCACTGCGCCGTCATGAAGTCCAGCGTCTGCACGGCACGCAGCGCGACGACGTATTCGTAGGTACGGCCGTCGCCCATCACGCCGACGGATTTCACCGGCAGGAACACGGCGAATGCCTGCGACGTCGCCTCGTACCAGTTGGTCGGCGCCTTGCCGGCGTCGATGCCCGGCACGTGCGGGACTTCGAACGGAGTCTTGCGCAGTTCTTCGATGAAGATCGCGTCCGCTTCGCGCAGCAGGTCGGCGTATTCGCGCTTCACTTCGCCGAGGATGCGCACGCCCAGGCCCGGGCCCGGGAACGGGTGGCGGTAGACCATGTCGTGCGGCAGGCCCAGGGCGACGCCCAGCTTGCGCACTTCGTCCTTGAACAGTTCGCGCAGCGGTTCCAGCAGTTTCAGGTTCAGCGTTTCCGGCAGGCCGCCCACGTTGTGGTGGCTCTTGATCGTCTGGCCCTTCTTGCCCTTGCCGGCCGATTCGATCACGTCCGGGTAGATCGTGCCCTGCGCCAGCCAGCGCGCTGCCGTCAGCTGCTTGGCCTGCTCCTGGAACACTTCCACGAATTCGCGGCCGATGATCTTGCGCTTCTGCTCCGGATCGTTGACGCCGGCCAAATGGCCCATGAACTGGTCGGAGGCGTCGATCCGCAGCACCTTCACGCCGAGGTTCTTCGAGAACATGTCCATGACCATCTTGCCCTCGTCCTTGCGGAGCAGGCCGTGGTCGACGAAGACGCAGGTCAGCTGGTCGCCGATGGCGCGGTGGATCAGCGCTGCGGCCACGCTCGAGTCGACGCCGCCAGACAGGCCCAGGATCACTTCATCGGTGCCGACTTGCGCGCGGATCTTTTCGACGGCCTCGCTGATGTAGTCCGGCATGTTCCAGTCGCTCTTGCAGCCGCAGATCTCGTGCACGAAGCGGCCGATGATGGCTTCGCCCTGCGTCGTGTGCGTCACTTCCGGGTGGAATTGCAGCGCGTAGAAGCCGCGCTCTTCGTCGGCCATCGCCGCGATCGGGCAGCTCGGTGTCGAGCCCATCAGCTTGAAGCCCTGCGGCATGTCGAGGACCTTGTCGCCGTGGCTCATCCACACCTTCAGCATGCCATGACCCTCGTCCGTGACGAAGTCGTTGATGCCGTTCAGCAGTTTCGTATGGCCGCGGGCGCGCACCTCGGCATAGCCGAATTCGCGGACTTTACCGTTCTCGACCTTGCCGCCCAGCTGCGCGGCCATCGTCTGCATGCCGTAGCAGATGCCCAGCACGGGCACGCCCAGTTCGAACACGGCCTGTGGGGCGCGCGGCGAATCGCCTTCCAGCGTGGAGTTGTGGCTGCCGGACAGGATCACGCCCGAGGCGCCGTAGTTGCGGACGAAGTCGTCGCCGATATCGTAGGGATAGACCTCGGAAAACACGCCGGCGTCGCGCACGCGGCGGGCGATCAGTTGGGTAACCTGGGAACCGAAGTCGAGGATGAGGATTTTCGAGTGCATGTATGTTTTGATAGTCAATGCAAAAACGCGGCCGGCAGGCCGCGTTTCGGGGGATCTTATTCCGTACGGTAGTTCGGCGCTTCCTTGGTGATCTGCACGTCGTGCACGTGCGATTCACGCATGCCGGCCGACGTGATCTCGACGAACTCCGCCTTTTCGCGCAGTTCTTCGATCGTCGCGCAACCGCAGTAGCCCATCGACTGGCGCACGCCGCCGACCAGCTGGTAGATGATCGCAAGCACGCTGCCCTTGTAGGCGACGCGGCCTTCGATGCCTTCCGGCACGAACTTGTCGGCCTTGCTCGACGCTTCCTGGAAGTAGCGGTCAGCGGAACCTTCGGCCATCGCGCCCAGCGAACCCATGCCGCGGTAGCCCTTGTAGCTGCGGCCCTGGTACAGGATCACTTCGCCCGGCGCTTCTTCCGTGCCGGCGAACATGGAACCCATCATGACGGTGTGCGCACCGGCCGCCAGCGCCTTCGAGATGTCGCCCGAGTAGCGGATGCCGCCGTCGGCGATGCACGGTACGCCCGTGCCTGCCAGCGCTTCGGCCACGTTCGAGATCGCGGTGATCTGCGGCACGCCCACGCCGGCCACGATACGCGTCGTGCAGATGGAGCCCGGGCCGATGCCGACCTTGACCGCATCGGCGCCCGCTTCCACCAGCGCGCGCGCGGCGGCGGCCGTGGCGATGTTGCCGCCGATGACGTCCACGTGCGGGTACGTGTCCTTGATCCATTTCACGCGGTCGAGGATGCCTTGCGAGTGGCCGTGCGCCGTGTCGACCACCAGCACGTCGACGCCGGCCTTCACCAGCAGGTCCACGCGTTCCTTGTCCTTCTCGCCCACGCCGACGGCCGCGCCGACGATCAGCTTGCCCTGCGCATCCTTCGATGCGTTCGGGTGCTCGTGCGACTTCAGGATGTCCTTGACGGTGATGAGGCCGCGCAGTTCGAACTCGTCATTGACGACCAGCACGCGTTCCAGGCGGAACTTGTTCATCAGGCGCTTGGCCTCTTCCGTGCCGGCATCTTCCTTGACGTACACGAGCTTGTCGCGCGGGGTCATCTTGGCACGCGCCTCGGCGTCCAGGTCCTCTTCGAAACGCAGGTCACGGTTGGTGATGATGCCCACCACCTGCTTGCCCTCCACCACCGGGAACCCGCTGATGCCATGCTGCTGGGCCAGGGCCAGGACTTCGCGGATCTTCATCGTCGGCGGAATCGTGATCGGGTCGCGCAGCACGCCGGCTTCGAAACGCTTCACGCGCGCCACTTCGCGCGCCTGGTCGGCCGGACGGAGATTCTTGTGGATGATGCCGATACCGCCTTCCTGGGCCATCGCGATCGCGAGGCGGGCTTCGGTCACGGTGTCCATGGCGGCGGACAGCAGCGGAATGTTCAGCGAGATATTCCGGGTCAGCTTGGTGCGCAGGGACGTGTTGGCCGGGAGGACGTTGGAGTAGGCCGGGACGAGCAGCACGTCATCGAACGTGAGTGCTTTCTGGAGGAGACGCATAGTTTATTTCCTATAGGCGCAAAAGCGAATTATACAGAAACTCCAGGAAAACGTCGCAAGCTTGGCAAAAAACGACTGAAATCACCCATGACCGGCGATTGACAGTGGCCGTCCGGCATGGCGAAATCGGACCATGCACCGTTATTCTCTCTTGCTGCTGGCGGCCTTCGCCGTGTCCGCGCCCGCCCTCGCCCAATACTCGTGGATCGACGAGCATGGCACCCGCGTGTTTTCCGACCGTCCGCCGCCGCCCGGCACGCCGCCGTCGCGCATCCTGAAGGCACCGCGCGGGGCTGCGTCGACCGAAGCCGCCCCGGCAGAAACCCCGAAGCCCACGGCACCCACGCTGGCCGACCGCGACGCCGACTTCCGCAAGCGCGCGGCCGAGCGCGATGCGGACGAGCGCAAGACGGCCGAGGAAGCGCAGCGCAAGGCGGACAACGCCGCGCAATGCGCCGCGGCGCGCCGCAGCGAGGCGGTGCTCACCTCGGGCGTGCGCGTCGCGGATATGGATGACAAGGGGGAACGCGTCTTCGTCACGGACGACGAGAAGGCGCGCCGGCTGGCGCAAGTCCGGCGCGTGCTGGCCGGATGCCGTTAAGTCCTCAGGCGGCCGCCTGCTTCTTGGCCGCGCGCTTGCGCCGCGAATCCTTCGGGTCGGCCACGAGCGGACGATAAATTTCCACGCGGTCGCGGTCGCGGAGCTCGGTCTCGAGCGTCTTCTTCTTGCCGTAGATGCCCACCGGCTGGGTCACGAGATTGATGTCCGGGAAGCTGGCCAGCACGCCGCTCTGCTCGATGGCCTGCCCGACCGTCGTGCCGGGCGGCACGCGCAGCGGACGGATGAACTCGTTCTGCGGCAACGCGTACGTTACGTAGACTTGCAATTCCGCCTGCTCAGCCATAGATCACCTCGGCGCGCTTGCAGAACGAATCGACCATCGTGTTGGCGATCATGCCGAACACGGGCCCGACGAGCTGCTCGAGGATGACGCTCGAGAACTCGTACTGCATGTCGAAGTCGATCTTGCAGGCGTCGGCGCGCAGGGACTTGAAGCTCCACGTGGCCTCCAGCATCTTGAAGGGGCCATCGACGAGATGCATCTTCATCTGGGTCGGACGCTGGTTGTGGTTGGACGTGGTGAAGCTCTGCTTGACGCCGTGGAAGTTGATCTGCAGGCAGGCCACGAGCTTCTCATCGCTGCGTTCGAGCACTTTCACGCCGCTGCACCAGGGAAGGAATTTCGGATAGTCCTCGACTTTCGCGACCAGATCGAACATCTGTTCCGAGCTGTACCCGAGGAAAACTGATTTGTGCACTACTGCCATTGGTCAACCGTTTGTTATGATGTTGGTTAGTTTACATTCTAACCGACGCGCGGAAATTAGCGATTTCATGAGTATTATTGACAATAAAAAAGCCTTTTTTGACTACTTCATCGAGGACCGCTACGAGGCCGGCCTCGTGCTGGAAGGCTGGGAAGTGAAGGCGATCCGCGACGGCCGCGTGCAGATCAAGGAAGCGTACGTCGTCGTGCGCAACGGCGAACTGTACCTGTTCGGCGCGCACATCAGCGCCCTCACGACCGCCTCCGCCTGGAGCCATCCGGAAGCCCTGCGCACGCGCAAGCTGCTGCTGCACAAGGCCGAGATCGACAAGCTGGTCGGCAAGGTCGAGCGGTCCGGCTACACCCTCGTCCCCCTCAACCTGCACTTCAAGGGCGGCCGCGTGAAATGCGAAGTCGGCCTCGCCAAGGGCAAGAAACAGCACGACAAGCGCGACACGGAGAAAGACCGCGACGCCAAGCGCGAAGTCGAAAAGGCGATGAAGCAGCATCGCCGCTGATGCCGGATCAGCGCGGCTCTGCCTCCGGCATCGCCGACGAATGGTGGCTCGTGATGAGCCATTTGCTGCCATCCCACCGGTACGTGAATGTGTAGCGGGCATGTACCACCTGGCCCGTCGCGCCGAAGGTGAACGTATAGAGGCCGGCGTCCACCGCCGTGTCGCATGCGATGTCGACGAAGCGCAGGTCGATGACGCCGGATGGCCGGCTCAGCAGGAAGTGTTTGAAGTAGTCCTCCTTGTCGGCCGGCGTGAGGCGCGGCACGTTCGATACGGTCGGCAACAGGATCGACCGCTCGGCGTAATTGGCAACGACCTGCTGCGGGTCGCCCGTCTGCAACGACGCGTTCCAGCGGTCGAACAGCGCGGCGATCTCCTGTTCGCTGGCGCGCCGGCAATGCCCGGGTTGCGCATCCTGCGCGACCGCCGGCGCGGCGCAACCCGTGAGCAGGAAACAGAGCGCGGGCGGAATTCCGAGCACACAGACCCTGGACGCAAGCGCCAGATGCATTGACGACATTTGATGCCCCCTTTCGGCGACCATGCCTGCACATGTCAGCCGTTGGACAGCATCGGTGCTGATCCGTTCTGCGGTATGCGAAAAAACCTTACCGATAACTCTGCAATTCCCGCGACGCCGTCACCAGCGAGCCTGCGGCCGGCGTACCGCCGCTGTAGGCAATTGTCCGCACCATCTTGAGGGTGCGCGTGTCGCCGCCGGACGCGTCGCGCCAGCGCGTGGCGCTTTCCGTCCGCGTGATGCCGTTGACGGTCCAGGTCGTCGTCGAGACGAACCTGTAGGCGCTGAACGTGCCCGCGGCGATCGTGATCGTCTCGACGCCGGCGAGCGTACCGTTCTGCGTGTAGGTCACGCCGGCGCCGCCGTTGCACGTCTCGGTGTATTGCGTGTTCCAGCCGGCACCGACGGCCAGCGTTGCCGGTGCCCCCTGGCTGCCCTGGTACGTGCAGTGCGTGACGGCCGTGCCGTTATCGACCGTTATCGCGGTCACCTGCCCGGCCGCGTCGTACTGGAAGTCCGTCGGGTACAAGGTCCGGTCGACCGCGCCGGACACGACGCGGTTGTGCGATGGATCTTCTTCGTGCACGGCGAACGTGCCATCGGCATTGACCGCCGTGACGTCATCCTCCGCCGTGCGGTTCAATGTGTTGTTCAGCGTGTCGGCCTGCTGGTCGGCATAGACGAGATGCGCGCCCGCTTTCGGCGGCACGAAACGGTAAGCGACCGTTGTTGCCGCCGCCTGCGCCGGGGCGCCGCCGGCACTTCCTCCGCCGCCGCAGGCGCTCAACAGCGTCGCCGCAACCAGACCCGCCAGTATCGTTCGATGCATCATTCCCTCATTCCACGAAGTCGAATGGGAGAATATTGCCGTGATGATTCCCGCCTGACCACTTACGGATTGGTAAGGTTCGTCAGGCCGCCGCCACACGCTCCCGCGCCATCGCATTGCCCAGCTGGCACGCGCAGAAGCTGGCCACGAGTCCCACCGCCACGCCGCACGCGAGCTTGAACGCGCTGTCGAACAGCAGCGGCGCGACGAGGCCGGAGACGAGCGCGAACGACATCATCTGGATGAACGCCAGCATCGACGACGCGAGGCCGCGGTTGTCGGGGAAGATGCCCAGCGCGCTCACCTGGATCGCGGGCATCGCGACGGCCAGGCCGAACGTGTAGACCATCAACGGCAGCACGGCCCACGGCACGACGACATCATTTCCGTAGGCCGCCGTGTAGCCGACGTTCAGCACGCACGCGAGCAGCATGGTGCCGAAGCCGATGGCGCGCATGCGCGGCGCGGGGATGCGCGCGGCGCGCTTGCCGCCCCACGCGGAGCCGATCACCATGCCGCTGATGAGGGGGATGAACATCCACGCGAACGCGGTTTCCGGCAGGTGCAGGATCTCCATCACGAAGTTCGCGGCCGAGCCGATGTACAGCGACAGCCCGCCGAACGCGAGGCCCACGGACAGCGACAGCAGCACGAATTGCGGATGGCCCAGCACCTTCAGGTAGTTGCGCGCAATGGCCACGCCGTGGAAGGCGTGCCGTTTTTCGCGCGGCAGGCTTTCCGGCAGCAGCTTCCAGGTCGCGAGCAGCATCACGGTGCCGAACAGCGCGAGGAACACGAAGGTCGCGCGCCAGCCGAAGGTCACGTGCAGCCAGCCGCCCAGCACCGGCGCGATCGCGGGCGCGAGGCCGAACACCATCATGATGTGCGACATGATGCGCTGGGCATCCGCGCCCGTGAAGCGGTCCTGCACGATTGCCTGGCCGATGACGGAACCGGCGCCGGCCGACATGCCCTGCAGCGCGCGGAACAGGAGGAGTGTCCCGAACGTGGGCGCCAGCGCGGCGCCGGCGGAGGCCAGCGTGTAGATCGTCAGCGCGACCATGATGACGGGGCGGCGGCCGAACGAATCGGACAGCGTCCCGTAGAACAGCATCATGAACGCGAACGTGAAGAGGAAGACCGACAGCGTCTGCTGCACGGCCACGGGGCCGACGTCGAATGCCCGGCCGATGGCGGGAATCGACGGCAGGTAGGTGTCGATGGCGAGGGCGCCGACCATGCCGAGGCAGGCGAGGATGACGGTGAGGAGTCTTTGCATATGCATGCCTTGAATAAAACATCGGCACTGCACGATGCGAGCGTCCGAAGGACGAAATTGTAGCGGGAATCGCCAGGATCGTCTTGCCGCGCCGCCGCGCCTCAAGCCGGCGGCGGCGCTGGAACACCGAGGGCACGCAGGCGCAGCCAGTGCCGCCTGCGCGCACGCGATCGGAAGATCAGTCCGGGCGGTACAGCGACATGCCGAAGCGCTCCGTGCGCGGCATCCAGTTGCCCTGGTAATCGGCGGAGACGAGCACGCGTTCGGCGCGGCCCACGAGCAGCTTGCGCGGCACGAGGCCGATCACGCGCGAGTCGGCGCTGTTGTCGCGGTTATCGCCCAGCATCAGGTATTCGCCCTGCGGCACCGTGACGGGGCCGAAGGTGCGCGGCGCCATCACGTCCGGCATGATCTGGATGTGGCGGGGTCCGCGCGCGGCCTTGCCGTCCCAAGTCTCGGCCAGCTGCAGCGCACGCATCGCCGTGCCGCCGACGGAGTCGAGCGAATGTTCGACGACACGGTAGTCGGCGCCCTGCCCGTTGATGTACAAGCGCTCGTTGCGCATCTCGACGACGTCGCCCGGCAGCGCGACGACGCGCTTGATCAGGAGGGTGTTGTCGCGCGGGGAGCGGAACGTGACGATGTCGCCGCGCTGCGGCTCGCCCAGGTGCGCGAGCACGACGTTCGTCAGCGGGACTTTCAGGTCGAACGCAAGGCGGTTCACAAGAACGACGTCGCCTTCCAGCAGGTTCGGATGCATCGACGCGGACGGGATCGGGTTCCAGTCCGCGACCGCCGTGCGGAACACGCCGAACAGGACGAGGAACGCCAGAAAGCCCTTGTTGTTGCGCGCCCAGTTCTTCATTCAGGTCTCCCGCTCGTGGTTGTGTTCTTGTCGCTCTGCCGACGTTATACGCGCCCTGACTTAACCGAGAATTAAGACGCGCGTATGCATCAGCGTCACCTCGATTTCGTGCGGAAAAAGCGCCACGCCTCGCCGGCCGTGTCCACGTCGTGATTCATGGGGCCGAGGATTTTCTTCAACAGCCACGGCAGCTCCTCCTCTTTCGAGGCATTGATGTGGCCGCCGCCGTCGATGCGCAGGAATTCGACCTGCACGCCGGCGGGATCGCCTCCCCACACCATGCGCGTGGCCGCCGTCGGATCGTCGGTGCGCAGATGCGGGAAGCGGAACGTGGCCGGCGCACCGGACAGGCCGTCCACCTGCCGCCATGCCGCCACCGTCGCCTCCGCACCGAGACCCGAGCCGCGTCCGCGCGTGAGCCAGTTGCCGACTTCTCCCCCGCCGTACGGTGCAATCGGATCGCTAGTCCCGTGCAGGATGAACACGGAAACCGGCCGGGCCGGTGCCGCGCAGCGGCTGCGCGCCGGCATCAGGGCGCTCTGCACGCCGATGGCCGCGCGGGCCTGAACGCGTACCAGGCCCCGACCAGCACGGGCAGCGCCAGCGCCGCCGCCGCAATCATATCCCACACGCCATCTTCCAGCAGCCCGGCGACGAGGCCGAACACGGTCGCCGCGCCCAGCAGCAGCGGCATGCCCCACAGGTGGCGGAATGAAGCCGTCATTGCATGTCTCCTTCACGTACCAGCGCGGGCGCGGCGTTCGCCTGCACGCGTGCCGGCCGCGCTACCGCGCGCCGGCGCCGCAGCCACAGATACAGGCCGCTGCCCAGCACGACGATCGTCGCCACGTCCAGCAAGGCCCACACAAGTTTCATGCCCGCGCCGCCGTAGTCGCCGAAGTGCAGCGGCTGCGACAGCAGCAGGGTCTTGAGGTACCACGGCAGTTCGCGGCGGTCCGTGACGGCGCCCGTCTGCGCGTCGACCAGCACCGGCTGGTACAGGCGCGACGTCAGCGGCGCGTCGCCGTGCATGTACACGCCATAGTGATGCGGGGTCGCGAACGGCGTGCCGGGGAACGCGATGAAGCCCACGCGCATGCCCGGCGCCGCGCCTTCCGCGCGGCGCACCGAGGTTTCCATCGACGCCAGGCTCGTGGGCGCGGCCTGGCCCGCGTACGGTTTCGTCATCCCGGCGATCTCCGTGGCCTGCCAGACTTTCAGCAGCACGTCGGCCAGCGTGTTCACGACGCCGGTCGCGCCGACGACGAGCGCCCACGCGAGCGTGACGATGCCCAGCAGGTTGTGCAGGTCGAGCCATTTCAGGCGCGCCGTACGGCCCTGGCGGACGGTCCCGAATTCCAGCTTGCGCATGAACGGCGCGTACAGCACGACGCCCGACACGATGGCCACCAGCAGCAGCAATCCCATGAAGCCCAGGAACAGCTTGCCCCACACGCCGGCGAACAGGTCGACGTGCAAGTGAAACAGGAATTGCATGACGCCGCCGCCCTCGATCGGCGGCTCGCCGACGAATTGCGCGGTGCGCGCGTCGATGGCGATGCTCTTGAAATCCGGATCGTTCGCGTGCGCGCCCATCGTCAGAAACCACAGCGCCGGCTCATCGAGTTCCTGCGACATGTACATCATGACCTTGTCGGGATAGCGCGCCTGGCCGGCCGCGATCACGCGGTCGAGGCTCGCCGGCGCCTGCGGGGCCGCCAGCCGCGGCGCCTCGATGTCGTTGCCGAGCAGGTGGCCGATCTCGTGCTTGTAGATCAGCGGCAGGCCCGTCAGGCACAGCAGCAGCATGAAGACAGTGCAAACGAGGCTGCTCCAGGTATGGATCCAGGACCAGCGGCGGAGGTGTGCGGGAGACATGGGCGGGATTGTTGCGGCTGAGCCTAGATAATAATAGTTCTCATTTACGAACGCAAGAACGCTCCGTATAATGAGAATTATTCTCATTAACCAAACAACATTGCCATGCAGCGCGTACCGTTCCTCAACACCATCCTCACGCCGATCGCCTGCGGCGCCCTCCTCCTCGCCGCCTCCGCCTCGGCCCAGACGGCGGACCAGACTCCTGACGACAGCATCGCCACCGTGGTCGTCACCGCGTCCGCCGACGCGTCGGCGCAGGGCCTGCCGTCCGCCTATGCCGGCGGCCAGGTGGCGCGCGGCGGGCGTCTCGGCCTGCTGGGCAACGTGGACATCATGGACGCGCCGTTCAACGCCACCAATTACACGCACGCGCTGATCCAGGACCAGCAGGCCAGGAGCGTCGCGGACGTCGTGCAGAACGATCCGTCCGTGCGCGTGGCGCGCGGCTTCGGCAACTACCAGGAGCTGTACGTGATCCGCGGCTTCGCTGTGAATTCGGACGACCTCGCGTATAACGGTTTATATGGTTTACTGCCGCGCCAGTTCGTCGCCAGCGAACTGCTGGAACGCGTGGAAGTGCTGCGCGGCGCGAACAGCTTCATCAACGGCGCGGCACCGGGCGGCGGCGGCATCGGCGGCATGATCAACCTGCTGCCCAAGCGCGCGCCGAACACGGCCCTGAACGAAGTGACGGCCGGCATCGAATCGGGCGGCCAGACCTACGTCGCGGCCGACGTGGCGCGCCGCTTCGGTCCGAACAACCGGGCCGGCATCCGCGTGAACGCCGTCCGGCGCGACGGTGACACGGCCGTCGACCGGGAGAAACGCGAGCTGTCCGTGTTCTCCGCCGGCCTGGACTACCGCGGCGACAACTACCGCGTGTCGGCCGACGTGGGCTACCAGGACCATCAGCTGCGCAACGGCCGCCCCAGCGTGACCGTCGGCGCCGGCCTGGCGCTTCCGGCCGCACCGGAAGCCGACCGCAACTTCGCCCAGCCGTGGACGCACTCGAACGAGCGCGACACGTTCGGCACCCTGCGCGGCGAGGTCGACCTGGCGCCGCACGTCGTCGCCTGGGCGGCACTCGGCGCGCGCGAAGGCCGCGAATCGAACGTGATCTCGTCGCCGACGACGACGGACAATGGCGGCGGCACCGTGATGACCCGCTTCGACAACGAGCGCAAGGACAACGTACGCACCGGCGAGATCGGCGTGCGCGGCGACTTCGCGACCGGCACCGTGAAGCACACGCTCAGCGCCACCGCGTCCGCCTTCGAATCGAAGTCGGACAATGCGTACGCGTTCGGCGACTTCGCCGGCTGGACCTCGAATCTTTACCGTCCCGTCGACGTCGCGGCGCCGGCTGCCAACGCCTTCACCGGCGGCTCGCTCGCGAACCCGCTGCTGACGGCAAAAAGCATCCTGTCCAGCTATGCGGTGGCGGACACGCTGTCCTTCCTCGACGACACCGTGCGCGTGACGGCCGGCGTGCGCCACCAGCGCATCAAGGCCTACGGCTACGACTACAACACGGGCGCGCAGAACAGCGCGTACGACGAAAGCGCCAACACGCCGGTCGCGGGCATCGTCTACAAGCCTGTGAAAAACGTGTCGATCTACGCGAACTACATCGAGGCGCTGCAGCAGGGCCCGACGGCGTCCGGCGTCGGCGTCATCAACCAGGGCCAGATCTTCGCGCCGTACACGTCGCGCCAGAAGGAAGTGGGCGTGAAGTACGACAGCGGCAAGCTGGGCATGAGCGCCGCGCTGTTCTCGACGGCGCAGCCGCTGGGCTACATCGAGCACGGCGTGTTCGGCGTGTTCGGCGAACAGCGCAACCAGGGCCTCGAATTGTCCGTATTCGGCCTGCCGCTGTACGGCGTGCGCGTGCTCGGCGGCCTCACCCTGCTGGACGCCGAACAGCGCCGTACGGCCGGCGCAATCAACGAGGGCAAGGATGCGATCGGCGTGCCCGGCACGCAGCTGAACCTCGGCGCCGACTGGGACGTGCCGCAGGTGGCGGGCCTGTCGCTGAACGCGCGCGCCGTCTACACGTCGCACCAGTACGCCGATGCGGCCAATACGCAGAAGCTGCCGTCGTGGACGCGCCTGGACCTCGGCGCCACCTATGCGACGCGCGTGCTCGATCGCGACGTCACGGTACGGGCGCGCGTGGACAATGCGTTCGGGCGGAATTACTGGGCGTCGGCGGGCGGGTATCCGGGCTACGGCTACCTCGTGCTCGGCGCGCCGCGCACGGTGACCGTGTCGGCGACGGTGGATTTTTAAGTCAAGCCGATGTGGATGGCCATGCCCACCCACACGGCAAACGCCGCCGCCGCGAGGCAGGCGGCGTACGCCATCAGGGCGCGGCCGCGTTCCCCTTCCCTGCGGCTGCGTACGAGATACCAGGGGATCATCGCCACCGTGAACGCCACCACGGCCACGCTGAGCCAGCGCGGCCTCCGGAACCCGCGCGCATCGCTGTCGCCGCGGTACCACAGGAAGCCCAGGTAGCTGACGGCGACGCCGACGGCCAGGTGCAGTTGCGCGGCGCCGTCGGCATGGCCGGCATCGAGCAGGCCCGTGCCGGCCATCAGGACCATGATCCACAACACGACACGCTGGTGACTCATCGCGGCTCCTCATGCGCCGCGGGAGGCTTCCCTGACGACGCTGTTAGACGACGTCCAACAGCATAGGGAACCGCGTGAAGTTGCCGTTGATCATCATCACACGGACAGCTTCTGCGACTTCACGATCGTCAGCGCCGACGCGATCAAGCCGCTCATGTCGCTCATGTCGGCCGGCACGATGATCGAGTTGTTCGTCTTGGCCAGGTTGCCGAAGGCGTGCACGTACTCTTCGGCCACGCGCAGGTTGACGGCATCGATGCCGCCCGGCGAACGGATCGCCTCGCCCACCTGGCGCAGCGCGCTGGCGCTCGCGTCGGCCAGCGCGATGATGGCCGCGGCCTCGCCCTGCGCGCGGTTGATGGCGGCCTGCTTCTCGCCTTCCGACCGGGCGATGGCGGCTTCCCGCTCGCCGCTCGCGATGTTGATGGCTTCCTGGCGCCGGCCTTCCGACGCGGCGATCAGCGCGCGCTTCTCGCGCTCGGCCGTGATCTGGCGCTGCATCGCATGCAGGATCTCGGCCGGTGGCGTGAGGTCCTTGATCTCGTAGCGCAGCACCTTGACGCCCCAGTTGGCGGCCGATTCGTCGATCGCGTTGACGACCGTCGTGTTGATGTGGTCGCGCTCCTCGAACGTCTTGTCGAGCTCCATGCGGCCGATCACGGAGCGCAGGGTCGTCTGCGCCAGCTGGGTGATGGCCTGGATGTAGTTCGACGCGCCGTACGATGCGCGCATGGCGTCCGTCACCTGGAAATACAGGATGCCGTCGACCTGCAGCTGCGTGTTGTCCTTCGTGATGCAGACCTGCGGCGGCACGTCGAGCGGGATCTCCTTCAGGCTGTGTTTATAGGCGATGCGGTCGACGAAGGGCACGACGATGTTCAGGCCCGGCGCCAGGGTGGCGTGGTACTTGCCGAGCCGTTCCACCACCCACGCGTGCTGCTGCGGCACGACGTTGATGGTCTTGATGACGAACACGATGGCGACGATGAAGATCACCAGCGCGACGGTTCCGAACGTGAATTCCATGGGCTTCCTTCCTTGAAAAGGTGATGGTCAGGCGAGCAGTTCGTATGCGACGCCGCCGAGGCCCGCCGAAGCGACGAGCACGAGGCAGAAGCCGGCCAGGCGCAGCAGCGCGCGGCCTTTCTGTCCGGCCGGACGGCTGCGCACGAGGTAGTAAGGCACGGCGAGGATCGCGAACATGACGATCCCCACGTTGAGCATGGCCGTGCGGCGGTATTGGCGGGCGTCGCTGTCGAGGCGGTACCAGCAGAAGCTCAGGAAGCTGAACAGCACCGTCGACAGGACGGCCCAGCCGTTCGACTGGACGCCCAGCTCCATCTCGCGCGCGTCGACGACGCCGAACACGAGCGTCAGTGCCACCAGCAGCGTGAGGACATTCTTCTTGGTCATGGATTGCCCACCACGAGCCGGCTGCCGTGCACTTCGACGATGCGGAACTCGCCCGCATGCGGCGCGACGCCCTGCCCGAGCTCCACGTCCCACAGCGCGCCGCGGTACATCACGCGCGCGCGGCCGTTGTCCCAGGCGGGCACGGTCACGCGCTGCCCGATGTCGAGGTTGACGTTGCGGTCGCGCTGCGCGTCCGCTTTCGCGGGGTGGCCGAAGCGCGAGCGGTGCAGCAGCCCCGTCGCGAGCACGCCGACGACGGCCGCGGCGATCGCCTGCGCGGAGCCCCCGGCGCCCGCCAGTGCGACGATGCCGCCGACCGCGAGCCCGATGGCGATCATCAGCAAATAAAACGTCCCGGTGAACAGTTCCAGGATCACGAGAACGCCGGCCGCTACGAGCCAGCCCATCCAGTCAGCCATGATTGCCTCCGTGGTCGGGTCGAACGGATAAAAAACCCCCGCCGCCCGCTGTGGGCGACGAGGGTCGCGCGATTGGTATCGGGTTCAATGATCTGGTCGGTGATCAAAACGTTATCGCCAGTCTAGCGCGTCTGTGCGGGGAGTCAACGGTCCTGCTTCGGCTTGACGAGCACGGCGTCGGCCGGCGCGGCGCAGCCGCGGACGCAGCGCAGGTAAGTGGTGTCGCATTGCGCCGATTTGTCGATCCTGCGCGTTTGCGTGCCGGCATTGTCGATGGCCCGTCCCGCCGGCGCCGGCACCGTCTCCTGAGCCGCACGCGCCATCGGATTGCGCTCGGCCATCTCGAGCAACGGCTTGCCGTCGTCGGCAGCCAATCCGCGCACGTTCGCCCGGCATTCGCGTTTTTCGGCGCTGCACATCGATTTGCACAGCCCGGCATCGGCGGCATGTCCCGCTCCCGCCCACAGGGAACCCATCATGATCGTCAACCAGGCAAAGCGCTTCATTCATGTCCTCGACAAAAATATTTGCCAAAGTGTAACGTTTTTCCGTGCCAAGTCAACAATTTGTTGCTTCAGGCTCAACATCCTTCCCGCGTTGATGCACATCGCGTCGCTGCCAATGGACGGGGAAGATCAATTTCCATGCGGAAATGAACGCCAATAATGCGTCATCGTTCCCTGGAGATCCGCCATGTTCCGACGCCTGCTCGCCGCCTTGCGCCCCCGCCCGACCGCCACCCCGGCGCCCGCCATCCACGACGCCATCACGGCCTACGACGAGCACGGCCGCCAGGTGGTGATGTCGCGGGAAGAATGGCGCGACAAGGTGCTGCATCCGCAACTCAAGCAGCACTGGAATACGCCGGATGCGTTGTACGGCGCCATCCTCACCGCGCTGTCCGACGGCTTCGCGCCCGAGCTGATGACGGCGGCGGCGCGCCTCGTCGAGATCGACGGCCTGCCCGAGCGCAGCCATGTCACCCACGGCATCGTCCTGCTGGAAAGCGGGCGGCACGACGAGGCCGAGGCCGTGCTGCGGGCCGGCATCCGGACCTGCGGCGAGACGGCCGCGCTGCTCACCAACCTCGCCAAGGTGAAGCACGACCGGGACGATGCGGCGGGTGCGTCCGACCTGCTGCGGCGTGCCATCCGGCTCGACCCGAACTTCGAGCACGGGTTGAACGGCTGGCTGGCCGTCGAGCGCGCGCGCGCAGGCGAAGCAGGATTCCTGCAGGCGCTGCAGGAAGCATGCGCCCTGCCCCGCAGCTGGCGCGCGCGGCTCCTGCTGGCCCGGCGCCATCTCGCCGCCGGCGACCTCCCGGCGGCGCGCGAACAGTACACGGCCGTGTTGGCCGAGGAAGACGTGGACGGCAGCGCACTGATGACGATGGCGGCCGACCTGGGCCAGTATGGCCACACGGGCCTGATCGTCACGCTCGTCGGCCCCGTCTACGAACCCACCCGGCACGGCCCGCAGGCCGCGTTCCACCTGTTGCGCGCCTGCCTGGAGACGGAGCGCGTGGCGGAAGGCGAGGCCCTGCTGGCACGCCTGCGTGCCGTCGCGCCGCCCCCATTCACGCGGCATCTGGATGAGTTTCAACGCGCGTTCAGGCAGTTGCGCGGGTCGGAAGCCCACGCATAAAAAAACCGCTGCAAGGCGACCTGCACCTCGCAGCGGTTCTTCATTGGAAGCCAGCGACGCTTACTGCATCGACGCCAGCTTCTGCCACGTATCGATCACCGAATCCGGATTCAGCGACATCGACTCGATGCCCTGCTCCATCAGCCACACGGCGAAGTCCGGGTTGTCGGACGGCCCCTGGCCGCAGATGCCGACGTACTTGCCCTGCGCGCGGCACGCCTTGATCGCCAGGGTCAGCATCGCTTTCACGGCCGGGTCGCGCTCGTCGAAGTCCTTGGCCAGCAGCTCCATGCCGGAGTCGCGATCGAGGCCCAGCGTGAGCTGCGTCAGGTCGTTCGAACCGATCGAGAAGCCGTCGAAGTACTGCAGGAACTGTTCGGCCAGGATGGCGTTCGACGGCACCTCGCACATCATGATGACGCGCAGGCCATTCTCGCCGCGCTTCAGGCCATATTTCGCCAGCAGCGCAATGACCTTCTCGGCCTGGCCCAGCGTACGCACGAACGGGATCATGATTTCGACGTTCGTCAGGCCCATCTCGTCGCGCACGCGTTTCATCGCCATGCATTCCATCTCGAACGACTCGGCGAAGTCCTCGGCCAGGTAGCGCGCGGCGCCGCGGAAGCCCAGCATCGGGTTTTCCTCGTCCGGCTCGTAGCGCGAACCGCCGATCAGCTTCTTGTACTCGTTCGACTTGAAGTCGGACAGGCGCACGATGACGGGCTTCGGCCAGAACGCGGCGGCGATCGTCGCCACGCCTTCGGCCAGCTTGTCGACGTAGAACGCGCGCGGCGACGCGTGGCCGCGGGCGACCGATTCCACGGCCTTCTTCAGGTCGTTGTCGATGTTCGGGTACTCGAGGATCGCCTTCGGGTGCACGCCGATGTTGTTGTTGATGATGAACTCCAGGCGGGCCAGGCCCACGCCGCCGTTCGGGATCGACTGGAAGTCGAACGCCAACTGAGGATTCCCGACGTTCATCATGATCTTGGTCGGGATTTTCGGCAGGTCGCCGCGCGCCGATTCCGTCACTTCCGTTTCCAGCAGGCCGTCGTAGATCCGGCCCTCGTCGCCTTCGGCGCAGGACACGGTCACGAACGTGCCGTCCTTCAGCGTTTCCGTCGCGTCGCCGCAGCCGACGACGGCCGGCACGCCCAGTTCACGGGCGATGATCGCCGCGTGGCACGTGCGGCCGCCGCGGTTCGTCACGATGGCCGATGCGCGCTTCATCACGGGTTCCCAGTTCGGGTCGGTCATGTCGGCGACGAGGACGTCGCCCGGCTGCACGCGTTCCATTTCGGACGGATCGTTGATGACGCGGACCGGACCGGCGCCGATCTTCTGGCCGATCGCGCGGCCCGACGTCAGCACGGTGCCCGTGCCCTTCAGCTTGAAGCGCTGCTGGGAATCCGTCGCCTTCTGCTGCGACTTCACGGTTTCCGGACGCGCCTGCAGGATGTACAGCTTGCCGTCGCGGCCGTCCTTGCCCCACTCGATGTCCATCGGGCGCTGATAATGCTTCTCGATGATGACGGCATATTTCGCCAGCTCGACGACTTCCTCGTCCGTCAGCGAGTAGCGGTTGCGCTGCTCGATGGGCACGTCGACGGTCTGCACGGAGCGGCCGGCCTTGGCTTCCTTCGTGAATTCCATCTTGATCAGCTTGGAGCCGATGTTCTTGCGGATCACGGGCTTCTTGCCCTGCTCCAGCATCGGCTTGTGCACGTAGAACTCGTCCGGGTTGACGGCGCCCTGCACGACGGTCTCGCCCAGGCCGTAGCTCGACGTGACGAACACGACGTCCTTGAAGCCGGATTCCGTGTCGATGGTGAACATGACGCCGGCGGCGCCCGTGTCGGAACGGACCATGCGCTGCACGCCGGCCGACAGCGCGACCTCGGCGTGGGTGAAGCCCTTGTGCACGCGGTACGAAATGGCGCGGTCGTTGTACAGCGACGCGAACACGTGCTTCATCGCTTCCAGCACGTTGTCGATGCCGACGACGTTCAGGAACGTCTCCTGCTGGCCCGCGAACGAGGCGTCCGGCAGGTCTTCCGCGGTGGCGGACGAACGGACGGCGAACGACACTTCCGTGTCCGAATCGGCGACGAGGCGGTCGTAGAAGGCGCGGATTTCCTGCTCCAGGCGCGGCTGGAACGGGGTGTCGATGATCCACTGGCGGATTTCGGCGCCGCTGGCGGCCAGCGTGCGCACGTCGTCCACGTCCAGGCCTTCGAGGCGCTTGGCGATGCGCTCGCCGAGGGAGTCGCCGCCGTCGATCGAGTGGTTCAGGAAGTCGCGGAAGGCCTGGGCCGTGGTGGCGAAGCCGCCCGGCACGCGCACACCGGCCTCGGCCAGCTGGCTGATCATCTCGCCGAGCGACGCGTTCTTGCCGCCGACCGACTCGACGTCGGTCATGCGCAGGGTTTCGAACGAGGCGACGTAGACGGCTTCGCTCGCGCCGGCCGCCGTGGGATCGGGCGCCTTCAGTACTGCATTCGACAGGTTAGTCATGGTAAAACACCTTTTTGATGATGGAAATCTGTACGGCGGATGGGCCGACGGCCGGAGGGCGGACGAGCCTGGCTAGGCAGCGGCGGCGGGCCGAGCAATCGTTGCTCAAGGCGGGCTTCGCGCGGCAGGCTGGTCGAGTTTCCGGGGGATTTCTTGTTATTCTTGGCGTCGTAAAGCACAATCCAACAACCCGTTCCCAAGCATTTTACCGCGCGCGACCGGGTTTCACAGCCCAACAAGCTGCAACTTTGTCATTATCTGTCTAAAAAACATCATGTCCATCCCGAGCACCCCAGCCAGTCCGAACGCCGCGCGCACCGTTTTCTTTGTTTCCGACGGCACAGGCATCACGGCGGAAACCTTCGGCCACGCGGTGCTGAGCCAGTTCGAGATGCGCTTCCGGCAGATCCGCCTGCCCTTCATCGACACGATCGACAAGGCCTACGCGGCCGCCCGCCGCATCAACGACGCCGCGATCGCCGACAACCAGCGTCCGATCGTGTTTTCCACGCTCGTGAAACACGACCTGTCCGCCGTGATCCGCGCCGCGCAGGGCATGCACATGGACCTGTTCCAGACGTTCGTCGCCCCGCTCGAGCAGGAACTGCGCGTGAAATCGACGCACACGATCGGCCGCATCCACAACGTCGTCGACACGGAGGAATACAAGAACCGCATCGAGGCCATCAACTTCTCGCTGGCGCACGACGACGGCCAGTCGCACAAGAACCTGGCGGACGCGGACGTGATCCTCGTGGGCGTGTCGCGCTCGGGAAAGACGCCGACGAGCCTGTACCTGGCGATGCAGTACGGGATCAAGGCGGCGAACTACCCGCTGATCCCGGACGATTTCGAACGCAACAAGCTGCCGTCGGCGCTGCCGCAGTTCAAGCACAAGATCTTCGGGCTGACGATCACGCCGGAACGCCTGTCCGAGATCCGCAACGAGCGGCGCGCGGGCAGCAAGTATGCGTCGCTGGAAAATTGCCGCTACGAGGTGAACGAGGCCGAGCAGCTGATGCGGCGTGAAGGGATCCGGTGGCTGTCGTCGACCACCAAGTCGATCGAGGAGATCGCGACGACCATCCTCCAGGAGATCAAGCCGGACCGGCGGGAGTATTGATAACGCCCTCCGACAACACCCGGAACGGCACCCGCGGCACCAGGAAACACAGCGGCCCGCCCGCCGCGGGCAGCGCCTCCAGCAGCGAGCACGCGACGGGGCCCACGGGCACGAGCGGCCGCACCGCGTCGAGCGGGATCGGCAGGTCGATGCGCGACAGCACGAGCTTCCCGAGCCGGGCCGACCAGCCCAGCGCCGCGTCCTGGCAGGCCAGCATCGCCACGGCGGCATCCCACGATCCGAACGCGGCGGCGAAAGCCGGCGGCAACGCCGGCCGCGCGGCCGGTGCCACCGTGTACGCCAGCGCGGGCGCGCTGCCCGCGCCGGGTTCGATGCACGTCCCCGCGCGGCCGTGCGTGAAGCGCGCGGGCCGGTGCGTGCGCATGATGTCGCTGAACAGGCGCGTGGCCGCCACGTACGCGCCGCTGTCCATCATGTTTTCCAAAAACCAGACCGTATTGACCGGCGCGCCCGGCGGCAGCGGGCCGTCCAGGTACAGCCGCCAGTTGCTCTGCAGCGGCGACGGGAACAGGCGCCGCAACGGCCCCGCCAGCGCCGGGCCGAAATGGCCGTGCCGGTATGTGAGCACCGTGAGCGGCGTCAGGCCGCCCCGCTCCCACACGCGCAACCCGTGCGGCAGCAGCGCCTGCGCGGCGCGCGCATCGACCATCCACGTCACGTACACGACGTCGGCGACGTCGCTACGCAGTACGGGAAACGGCAAGCGTGACAGCAGCGCGTGGCGCAGGCGCGCGAGGCCGCGTGCGTTCAGCAGGCTTTCCAGCAGGCGTCCCGGATAGCCCGGGTACGGATGGCGGTACATCTAGAAGAAATGCCGCCAGTCTTCCAGCCAGCCGGGAAATTCGTCGGCCGGCATCGGATTGGCAATGTGGTACCCCTGCGCATACGTGCACCCGAGCCCCTGCAGGAAGTCCCAGTCCTGCCGCGTTTCCACGCCGACGGCGACGGACATGCGGTCGAGGCTGTGCGCCAGTCCCAGGCAGGATCTCAGCACGGTGCCCAGCGGGCGTTTTTTCGACGCGCCGTCCACGAACGACCGGTCGATCTTGAGTTCCGAGAACGGGATGCGCGCGAGGATCTGCAGGTTCGAGCGTCCCGTGCCGTAATCGTCGATGGCGAGGCCGAAGCCCAGCATGCGCAGCCGCACGAGGCGTTCGATGAAGTCGGCGTCGAAGCTGAGGATCGAGGATTCCGTCATCTCGAACGTCAGATAATCGGGCAGCACGCCGTGGCGCTGCATCGTCGAACTCACCTGGCGGATGAAGTTCGGATGCGCCAGCGTCTCCGGCGCCAGGTTCAGCGAGATGGAGATCGGGATGCCCTGGTCGTGGTAGCGGCGGCATCGTTCCACCGACATTTCCAGCATCGTCCAGTCGAGGAAGTCGACGCGGTTGTTCGCTTCCAGCGCACCGATGAAGGACGACGGTCCCAGCACGCCGTGCTCGGGATGGCGCCAGCGGGCGAACGTCTCCAGGCCCTTCACCTGGCCCGTCGCCAGCTCGATCTTGGGCTGGAAGAACGGTTCGAACTGGCGCTTCTGCAGGCCCACGCCCACTTCGGCGAACGTGAAGCTGGGACCGGGCGTTGGCGCCGGCGCGCGCCGCGGCGCCTGGTAATTGTCCAGCAAGGCCCTGAGTTTGGTGCTCGTGACGGGCTTGGCGACGGTGCCGAGCAGGTCGACGCCATGCGCCTGCGCGAGGCTCTCGACGGAAAACAGCACGCTCGCGGGCTGGGCGCCGACGACGATCAGCCGCACGCTTGACTTCAGCGCGGCGATCGCGCGCAGCAGTTCCAGGCCATCCATGCCGCCCAGGTCGAGGTCGATGACGGCGACGTCGATCTTCGGCGTGAACCCGGCCTGCAGGGTGCGCAGCGCCATCGGGCCGTCCGGCACGTCGGTGACGCGCGTGGCGCCCACCTGCCCCAGCGCCTCGATCAGCGCGCGGCGCTGCACCGGGTCCGCTTCCGCGACCAGGAAGTGCAAAGACTGCAACTGCGATTGCGCTATGTCCATCTCGACTCCGTCATAACCTGCACGAAGCGTAACCGAACGGGCTTGGCGCGTCTATGCCTGCCGAAGTTTCGTCTCCTTCTGGCGCAGCTGCTCGAAGAAACACACGGCCGCGCACGCGGCCACGTTCAGCGATTCCACGGCGCCCGCGTGCGGGATGACGACGCGGTGCGTGGCCAGGTTCAACAGCGCGTCCGACACGCCCTGCCCTTCGTGGCCCAGCAGCCAGGCGACGGGGCGGGAGAGATCCACGTCGTAGATCCGTTCGCTGGCATAGCCGCTCGTGGCCAGCACGGGCACCTGCGACGTGCGGATCAGGTCCGCGAGATCGACGTTTTCGAAGATCTCCAGCACGAAGTGGGCGCCCATCGCGGCGCGCAGCACCTTCGGCGACCAGCACGATGCCGTGCCCGGGCTGCAATACACCTGCCTGATGCCTGCTGCACCGGCGCTGCGCAGGATGGAGCCGGCATTGCCCGGGTCCTGCACGCCGTCCAGCAGCACGGCCGATTGCACCAGGGCGTCCGGTTGCTGCGGCCGCGGCGTCTCGACGAGGAACAGCAGGTGGATGCCGTGTTCGACCTGCGACAGCGCGCCGAACAGCGCGTCCGGCAGCGACGTGGCCGGCGCCGTCACGCGGTCGACGATGGCGGCCACTTCGGGATTCGCGAGCGCCCCTTCGGACACGATGCAGTGCACGGGCTGCCCGACGAGGTCGAGGTACGCCTGGCACAGGTGGACACCGTCCAGCAGCGAACGCCCCGCCTTGCGCAGCGCCTGGCTGCTGCCGGCCAGGTGTTTCAGTTCCTTGTAAAACGGGTTGTCCCGGGAGGTCACGCTCTTCATGCGAGCTCCGCGAACAGGTCCGGTTCGATCAGCGCGCGGACCGGCGCGAAGGTACGCCGGTGCACGGGACTCGGCCCGTGCTCGCGCAGGCGAGCAAGATGCAGTGCCGTCGAATAGCCCTTGTGCTGGTCGAACGCATACTGCGGATACGCTTCATGCAGCGCCACCAGCGCCGCATCGCGCGCCGTCTTCGCGAGGATCGACGCGGCGGAAATCGCATGCACCTTGTCGTCGCCCTCCACCACCGCGTGCGCGCGGATGTGCGGCGCGAACTGCGGGCAGCGGTTGCCGTCGATGAGGGCGATGGTCGGCACGGTCGCCAGTTGTTCGACGGCGCGGCGCATCGCCAGCATCGTCGCCTGCAGGATGTTCAGCGTGTCGATTTCGGCGTGCGAGCACTCGGCGATGGCCCACGCCAGGGCATGCTCCTTGATGAGCGGCGCCAGTTCGTCGCGGCGCGCTTCCGTCAGTTTTTTCGAGTCGCGCAGGCCCTCGATCGGGCGGGCCGGATCGAGGATCACGGCGGCCGCGAACACGGGGCCGGCCAGCGGGCCGCGCCCGGCCTCGTCCACGCCGCAGACGATATCGTCCAGCGTGAACGGCCGATTTTTGGTCGGCAGACCCGGGTAGAAATCGAACTTCTTCTTTCTCATGCTTTGCCTATCACCTCGAGCACGGCACGGGCGCTTTCGCGCGCGCTGTCGCGCAGCAGGCTGTGATGCATTTCGGTGAAGCGTTCCTTCAACTTCACCCGGTTGTTCTCGTCCGTCAGCTGGAACCAGACGGCCTCCGCCAGCGCTTCCGGCGTCGCCGCGTGCTGCAGGAACTCCGGCACGACGAAGTCGCGCGCCAGGATGTTCGGCAGCCCGATCCATGGCAGATAACCCATGTTCCGGATGAGCAGCCACTCGGCCTGCAAGACCTTGTACGCGATCACCATCGGCTTCTTGTACAGCGCCACTTCCAGCGTGGCGGTGCCGGAGGCGGCCAGCACGGCGTCGGCCGCCGCGATGCACGCATGCGATTCGCCGTCGATGAGCTGCAGCGGGACGTCCTGCAGGCCCGCCTTCGCCACCAGCTCCATAAAATACGCTTTTTGACGTTCGCCCGCCATCGGCGCGATGAAGCGCAGATTGGAGTCCCGCGCCGCCAGCAGTTGGACCGTCCGGACGTACGGCTCGGTCAGATACTTAATCTCCGACATGCGGCTGCCCGGCATGACGGTCACGACGCGCGCATTCTCCGGCAGGCCGAGCTGGCGGCGTGCGGCGGCGACCTCGGGCACCAGCGGGATCGTCTCCGCCAGCGGATGGCCGATGTAGGTGACGGGCACGCCGGCCTTTTGATAGATCTCTTCCTCGAACGGGAAGATCACGAGCATGTGCGACACGGCGCGCTGGATCTTCTTGATGCGGCCGCCCCGCCACGCCCAGATCTGCGGGCCGACGAAGTGCACGGTCGGGATACCCGCCGCGCGCAGCTGCTCTTCCAGGCCGAGGTTGAAGCCGGGGTAGTCGGCGCCGATGAACGCGGCCGGACGCTCGGCCAGCAGGCGGTCGCGCAGGCGGTTCTGGATGCCCTTCAGTTCGCGGTAGCGCAGCAGCACCGGCAGGAGTCCCCGCACGGTGAGCGTGTCCATCGGGACGTCCGACGCGAGGCCCTGCTCCAGCATGCGCGGACCGCCGATGCCGGAAAACGCCACACCCGGCAGGCGCGGCTTCAATCCCGCCATCAGGCGCGACGCGAGCAGGTCGCCGGACACTTCGCCCGCGACCAGCGCGAGCTTCACGGATTCAGCGGACGATGCCACGGCTCGCGTTGTCGAGGAAGTCGCGCAGCGCGCGGATGTGCGGCGCGGCGTCGCCTGCGGCGGCTTCCTCTTCCGCCAGCCTGGACTTCGCTTCTTCAAGAGTGAGGCCGGAACGGTAGATGGTCTTGTACGCCGTGCGGATCGCGTTGATCTGCTCGCGCGTAAAACCGCGGCGCTTGAGGCCTTCGATGTTTACGCCGTGCGCCTCGGCCGGGTTGCCGGAGACGAGGACGAACGGCGGCACGTCCTGCGTGAGGCTCGTGTACATGCCGATGAACGCATGCGCGCCGATCTTGCAGAACTGGTGCACGCCGCAGTAGCCGGACAGGATCGCCCAGTCGCCCACGTGCACATGGCCCGCGAGCTGCGCGTTGTTCGAGAAGATCGTGTTGCTGCCGACCTGGCAGTCGTGCGCCAGGTGCGTGTACGCGGACATCCAGTTGTCGTCGCCGAGGCGCGTCACGCCCGCGTCCTGCACGGTGCCGAGGTTGAACGTGCAGAACTCGCGGATCGTGTTGCGGTCGCCGATCTCCAGGCGGGTCGGTTCGCCGGCCCACTTCTTGTCCTGCGGGGCGGCGCCCAGCGACGCGAACTGGAAGATACGGTTGTCGCGGCCGATCGTCGTGTGGCCTTCGATGACGACGTGCGGACCGACGACGGTGCCCGCGCCGATGCGCACGTCGGGCCCGATGATGGAGTACGGGCCGACTTCGACGGTGGCGTCCAGCTCCGCCTTCGGGTCGACGATCGCGCTCGGGTGGATCCTGCTCATCACTGCCCCGCTTTTTCGTTTGCCCTGATGGTGCACATCAGTTCCGCTTCGACCGCGACCTTGCCGTCGACGCTGGCGACAGCCTTGTACTTCCAGATGCCGCGCGACGTGCGCAGGATCTCGATGTCCATCTTGAGCTGGTCGCCCGGCTCGACGGGGCGCTTGAAGCGCGCGTTGTCGATGCCGACGAAGTACACGACGGAGTTCTCGTCCGGCTTGACGTTCATGGTCATGAACGACAGGATCGCGGCCGTCTGCGCCAGCGCCTCGATCATCAGCACGCCCGGCATCACGGGCTTGTGCGGGAAGTGGCCGTTGAAGAATTCTTCGTTGACGGTCACGTTCTTGATGGCGGTGATGGTCTTGCCCAGCTCATAGTCGACCACGCGGTCCACCAGCAGCAGCGGGTAGCGGTGCGGCAGGTATTCCTTGATCTCGTTGATCCCCAGGGTCTTGTTGGTCGCGGTGGTGGCTTCAGTCGTCATTTTTGTTCTGATGGTTCGGTCAATTGTTTGATCTGTTTTTCCAGGCTGCGCATCTTCTCGCGCAGCGAGGACAGGTTGCGCACGATGGCGGCGCTCTTTTCCCATTCGGCGTTCTTGGCGAGCGGATAGAAGCCCGTGTACTGCCCCGGCTCGAGCACGGAGCGCGACACCATGCTGCCCGAGGATATATGGACGTTGTCCGCGATTTCCAGGTGGCCCAGCACCATGGCCGCACCGCCGAACGTGCAATTCTTGCCGATCTTCGCGCTGCCGGCTACCCCCACGCAGCCGGCCATGGCCGTATTCGCACCGATGCGGCAGTTATGGCCGATCTGGATCTGGTTGTCGAGCTTCACGCCGTCCTCGATGATCGTGTCGTCCAGCGCCCCGCGGTCGATGGTCGTGTTGGCGCCGACGTCCACGTCGTCGCCCATCAGCACGCGGCCCGTCTGCGGGATCTTGATGTACACGCCGTTCTCGCGCGCGAAGCCGAAGCCGTCGGTGCCGACCACGGCGCCCGAGTGCAGGATGCCGCGCTTGCCGATCGTGCAGCGCGCATGGAAAGTCACGTTCGCGAACAAATGCGTATCTTCGCCGATCTCCGCCTCGCGGCCGACGAAGCAGCCGGCGTCGATGACGACACCCGCGTGGATGACGGCGCCCGCCTCCACGGTGACGTTCGGGCCGATGTGCGCGGTCGGGTCGACGCGCGCCGTCTCGTGCACGACGGCGCTCGGATGAATACCCGGCGGCGGCACGACTTCCTCGAGCGACACGAAGTACTGCGCGACGCGCGCGAAATAGGCGTATGGGTTGGTGGTGACGATGCGTGCGCCGGCATAGGTCGTGGCGACGGTGGCGTCGTCCAGCGGCGAGACGATCAGCGCCGCGGCGCCGCTTTGCGCGGCCAGTGCGCGCAGTTTGCTGTTGCTGAGAAAGCTGATGTGCGAAGCGCCGGCGCTGTCGAGCGGTGCGATGCCCTGGACCTCGAGGTCCGGGTCACCTACCAGCTGGCCACCGAAGCGTTCGACCAAATCACCCAGTCGAGTGCCCATCGTGGTCGTTCCGTAAAAGAAGTGAAAACTGCCGGCCGCTCAATAAGCCGGCCGGCGTCAGGGAAGCGCATTGGCTCACATGCTTACTTGTCGAGCAGTTTGAGGATCCGGTCGGTGATGTCGATGCGCGGACTGGTCCAGATGGCTTCCTGCAGCACGACGTCGAGGTGTTCCTGCTCGGCCACCTGCTCGATCAGTTTATAGGCTTTCTGCGCGATGGCGGCGCGCTCCTCGTTCTTGCGCTGGAACAGGTCCTCGTTGTACTCGCGCTGCATGCGCTGCACGTCCTTCTCCATGTCGAGCAGTTCGCGCGTGCGCTTGGTGCGGTCGACGTCGGACAGTTTCGGCGCTTCCTCGTCGAATTTCTCGCGGCTCACCTTGTACTTCTGCAGCATGTCGTCGACCTGCTTCTGGCGCTTGGAGAATTCCGATTGCAGCTTCGCGTCCGCCGCCTTGGCCAGCTTGGACTCGGTCATCAGGCGTTCCGTGTAGACGAAGCCGATGCGGCTCATGCCGCTCTGCGCGGACGCCTGCGCCATCGCACCGGCGCACAGCAGCGCCAGCACCAGGCTACGCGGCAGCGAGGCTAACGATTTTTTCAACATCATTCTTCGCAATCCTTGTCTCGGCGATGGGCGGGATCAGAAACCGGTACCCATCTGGAACTGGAAGCGCTCGAGGCGGTCGCCCGGCTTCGCGTTCAAGGGCTTAGCATAACTCAACTTCAGCGGGCCCACCGGGGAAATCCACGACAGGCCGATACCCGCCGAGTAGCGCAGCTGCGACGTGCGGATCGGTTCGTGCTCCTGGAAGATCTGGCCGCCGTCGGCGAAAGTGAACCAGCGCAGCGAGCGATCCTGGCCGCTGCCCGGGAACGGGAACTGCAGCTCGGCGTTGCCGATCACGCGCTTGGCGCCGCCCAGGGCGTCGTACGTGAACGGGTCGACGATACCCAGCGACGAGCTCTCGTAGCCGCGCACCGAGCCGATGCCGCCGCCATAGAAGTTCTTGAAGACCGGGTAGGCGTGACCGCCGAGGCCCGCGCCGTAGTCCAGCTCACCCTTCAGCGCGAGGGTCATCCAGCGCGTGATCGGGCGGTACCACTGGTGTTCGTACACGACGCGGTAGTACTTGGCGTCGCCGATGAAGTCGACTTCCAGGTTGGCGCGCTGGTAGCGGCCGCGCGTCGGCGTGATCGCGGAGTCGCGCGAATCGCGGCCCCAGGCCACGGTCAGCGGGATCGCGTTCGTCGTCGCCTCGCCCACGCCGGTGGTCTGGGCGTTCTTGTCCTTTGCGTTCTGCTGCACGAACTGCTTGTACAGCGTCGGCGAGCTTTCGTCCGTCTCGAGGCGGGTCTTTTCCAGGCCGGCGCCGAAGTAGACGGTGTCGATTTCCGAGAACGGCACGCCGAACGTCAGGTTGCCGCCCTGCTGGCGCACGGTGTACGAACCGATGTTCAGTGCCGGCGGACGCGACGTGCGCAGGTACAGCTGGAAGGCGCGCGAGATGCCGTCGT
>CAMLMV010000029.1 GCA_946481275.1 uncultured Massilia sp. | reverse complement strand
GAAAAGGACCCGGTCAAGAAATTCAAGGCGATGCGCGAATCGACCAACCCGCAGGCGCAGTTCCTGTGGGCGATCTTCCGCGACGCCTTCCACTACATCGCCTTCCACCTGGACTCGATCGCCGACAACGCGCGCGACGTCGACTTCGCGATGCGCTGGGGCTTCGGCTGGAGCGTTGGCCCGTTCGAAACGTGGCAGGCCGCCGGCTGGAACACGATCGCCCAGTGGGTCAAGGAAGACATCGAAGCAGGCAAGGCCCTGACCGATGCACCGCTGCCGGCATGGGTGTTCAGCGCCCCGGTTCTCGAAAAGGGCGTGCACACGCCTGAAGGTTCGTACTCCGTCACGAAGAATGCGTACGTGCCGCGCTCGGACCTGCCGGTCTATGAGCGCCAGCAATTCCGCGCACCGGTCGTGGGCGCGGGCGGCGAAGATCCGAAGACCGCCGGCACCACCGTGTTCGAAGACGATTCCGTGCGCCTGTGGCACTCGGGCGACGAGGTCCTGGTCATCTCGCTGAAGACGAAGATGCACGTGATCGGCGACGGCGTCATCAAGGGCATCCAGCGCGCGCTGGCCGAAGCCGAGAAGGGCTTCAAGGGCATTGTGATCTGGAATACGGATGCGGCCGACGGCGGCGCGTTCTCGGCCGGCGCCGACCTGCAATCGGCCCTGCCGGCCTTCATGGCGGGCGGCGCGAAAGCGATGGACCCGATCGTCAAGGAACTGCAGGACACGTTCATGGCGATGAAATACTCGAACATCCCGGTCGTGGCCGCGGTGGCGGGTCTCGCCCTGGGCGGCGGCTGCGAGATGGCGCTGCACGCATCGAAGCGCGTCGCCTCGATCGAGTCGTACATCGGCCTCGTGGAAGTGGGCGTCGGCCTGGTGCCGGCCGGCGGCGGCCTGAAGGAAGCGGCAGTGCGCGCGGCCAATGAATCGAAGGGCAACGACATCCTGCAATTCCTGAAGACCGGCTTCACCAACGCGGCCACCGCGCAGGTGTCGAAATCGGCCCTGGAAGCGAAGGCGATGGGCTACCTGAAGGACGACGACGTCATCGTCTTCAACCCGTACGAACTGCTGCACGTGGCGAAGGTCACCGCGCGCTCGATGTTCGACGCCGGCTACCGCGCACCGCTGCGCCGCCCGGTCACCGTGACCGGCCGTTATGGCTGGGGCACGATCCGCGGCCAGCTGGTGAACATGCGCGACGGCGGCTTCATCTCGGCCTACGACTACCACCTGGGCGACACGATCGCGGAGATCGTCTCCGGTGGCGACATCGACCAGGGCAGCGTCGTGTCCGAGCAGTGGCTGCTCGACATGGAACGCAAGGCATTCGTCGCGCTGCTGAACAATCCGAAGACCCAGGAACGCATCATGGGCATGATGCAAAACGGTAAACCGGTACGTAACTGATCGCGGCGCGACACTAAGGACTACTGACATGAGCAAACAACTTCAAGACGCATACATCGTCGCAGCGACCCGTACCCCGATCGGCAAGGCGCCGCGCGGCTTCTTCAACAAGACCCGTCCGGACGACCTGCTGGTGCACGCGATCCGCGGCGCGATGGCCGCCGTGCCGAACCTGGACCCGGCACTGATCGTCGACGCGATCGTCGGCTGCTCGTTCCCGGAAGCGGAGCAGGGCTTCAACGTGGCCCGTAACGCCGTCGTGCTGGCCGGCCTGCCGAACACGGTGGGCGGCGTGACCGTCAACCGCTACTGCGCCTCGGGCATCACCGCCCTGGCCATGGCCGCGGACCGCATCCGCGTCGGCGAGGCCGACGTGATGATCGCCGGCGGCGTCGAATCGATGTCGATGGTGCCGATGATGGGCCACCACCCGTCGATCAACATGGAGACGTTCAAGGACGAGAACGTGGGTCTCGCCTACGGCATGGGCCTGACGGCCGAGAAGGTCGCCGCCCAGTGGAAGGTGAGCCGCGAAGACCAGGACGCCTTCGGCCTGGAATCGCACCGCAAGGCCATCGCCGCCCAGCAGGCCGGCCTGTTCAAGGACGAGATCACCCCGGTGGAAATCGTCACCCGCACGCCGGACCTGGCGACCGGTGAGATCAAGGTCAAGCGCCGCACCGTCGACCTGGACGAAGGTCCGCGCGCCGACGCCAGCATGGAAGGCATGGCGAAGCTGAAGCCAGTCTTCGCCGCCAAGGGCAGCGTGACGGCCGCGACGTCGTCGCAGATGTCGGACGGCGCCGGTGCGCTGATCGTCGTCAGCGAGAAGATCCTGAAGGAACACAACCTGACCCCGCTGGCCAAGTTCTCGTCGTTCGCCGTGCGCGGCGTGCCGCCGGAGATCATGGGCATCGGTCCGAAGGTCGCGATCCCGGCAGCGCTGGCCGCCGCCGGCATCACCCAGGACCAGCTGGACTGGATCGAACTGAACGAAGCCTTCGCGGCACAGGCACTGGCCGTCATCCGCGACCTGGACCTGGACACCAGCAAGGTGAACCCGATGGGCGGCGCGATCGCCCTGGGCCACCCGCTGGGCGCCACCGGTGCGATCCGCGCCGCGACCGTCGTCCACGCCCTGCGCCGCAACAACCTGAAGTACGGCATGGTCACCATGTGCGTCGGCGCCGGCATGGGCGCGGCGGGCATCATCGAACGCGTGTAATCCACACGACGTGAACGGAAGGGTGGGTGCGGCACAACCGTTCCCACCCTTTTTTTATACGAACAAGCGAGACACCGAATGGACATCCTGACCACCACCGCCGACGGCATCCTCACCCTCGAATTCAACCGCCCGGAACGCAAGAACGCCATCACGGGCGCCATGTACACGGTCCTGGCCGACGCGCTGCGCGCGGCCGACACCGACCCCGCCATCCGCGCCATCCTCATCACGGGCAAGCCGGAGATCTTCACGGCCGGTAACGACCTGGAAGACTTCCTGCACAACGTGGGCGAAGGCGCGATGACGGAATCGCGTCCGGTGTTCCAGTTCATGCGCGCGCTGGAAGGGTGCTCGAAGCCGGTGGTCGCGGCCGTCGCCGGCGCCGCCGTCGGCATCGGCACCACCTTGCTGATGCACTGCGACCTCGTCTACTGCGCCGACAACGCCAAATTCTCGATGCCGTTTTCCCAGCTGGGCCTGTGCCCGGAATTCGCGTCGTCGCTGCTCGTCGCGCAATCGGCCGGTTACACCCGCGCGGCGGAAAAGCTGATGCTGGGCGAGCCGTTCGGCGCGCAGGAAGCGTTCGAGATGGGCATCGTGGCCCGTGTGCTGCCGGCCGCCGAGCTGCTGTCGTTCGCGCAGGGGCAGGCCGCCAAGCTGGTCAAATTGCCGGCTGTGTCGATCCGCACGACCAAGGCGCTGATGAAGCGGTCGCGCGCGGCGCTCGTGAAAGACACGATCGCGGCGGAGAACGAGCGGTTCAGTGCGATGCTGACCGGCGCCGAGGCGAAGGAAGCCTTCACGGCGTTTTTTGAAAAGCGCAAGCCGGACTTCAGCAAGTTCGACTGAGCGAAGCAATGACATCGCGGGCGATAATCGTTCTGTTATCGCCCCAGTGGGAAGGTTGAATGCGCGGTGTATGCATTCGACCTGAAAGGTATGTCGTATAAAAAACTGCGTTAAACTTGTCAAAAATAGGATTTTCTGTGTGGCGGTAAAAAAAAATGGCCTCGGTCGGTTATGAATTCTTGCGCGACTCTCTTGGGTTAAGCGCTTTTGCTCCATCCCGTCCAGCATATGTTGGTCCGGTGACACGAGTACAGGCAGTAGGGAACACATTGGCGGTGCCGCGCCACGTTGCGCCCGATAGCACCAGTCCTTTGCCCCACGTTCTCTTCGCGCTGAAGCACGAAGGAACGAACCTGCAGATTTTGGCTGAGGCCATGCCGAAAATTTCCGCAGCGGACATGTTGGCCGAACTCAACAAGTCGCCTAATGGTGGCTACATCCGCCTCGCTTGCTTCCTATGGGAGGAGTTTACCGGGCAGGAGCTGTCACCGATCCCTCAAATCGGTGGCACGGTACAGCTGCTTTTTGACCCCGATCAGTACGTCACTGGGCCGTTGGTAAAAAACGGCAAGTGGAGAGTTGCGTTTAACGGTATCGGTTCGATGAAGTACTGCGCAACCGTCGAGCGGACCGCCGCGATCGATGCCGCCGTTCAGTCTCGGATTCTCAGCCGAACGAAACAGTTTATCGAATCGCTCGGTGCTGAAATGATGGACCGGGCGCTGTCCTGGGCGTACCTCCATGAAACAGACTCGTCTTTTGCTATCGAGCGCGAAGCGCCGACCGAGGACAAGGCGCAACAGTTTGTCGAACTTCTGAAGCAGGCCCACGAGCCGCGTGAGCTGAGCGAAGATTATCTTGTCGAGTTGCAGAATGTCGCGATCACGAATCCATTCGATAAAGCCGCCTCGTTCCGCTTCGAACAAAATTGGCTGTCCGGTCCCGGCCGTGGTGCACCATCGGTAACATACCTTCCTCCGCCATATCCGCTGGCTGCCGAACTGATGAGGGAGTTAATGACCCTTGCCAGCACCATGCCGAAAGCGATCGATCCCGTAGTTGCAGCGTCCGTCATATCGTTTGGCTTCGTATTCATTCACCCTTTCATGGACGGGAACGGACGGCTGTCAAGATTTTTGTTTCACTACGCACTTTGCCAGTCTGGAATGCTAGAGAAAGGCCTGGTGTTACCAGTGTCCATCGCGATGAAACGGCACGAACCCGACTACCTGGCGGCTCTGCGAGCATATTCCAGGCCGGCGCGCACAAAGTGGGATGTTCGCTGGATTGGCGAAGATGAGTTCGACTTTACGTTTCGGGGTGCCGAAACCATGTATCGTTACTGGGATGCAACCCCATGTGTCGAATTTGGATATCGTATGGCAGAGGAAGCGCTCGAGATCGAACTGCGGCAGGAAACGGAATTCCTTGCCGCCTACGATCGCGTGGTACGGGCCGTTAACGAGAAGTACGATGTGCGTGGAAGTGATCTCTCCATATTGGTTCGAAGCTGCTTGGAGAATGACAATAAGCTGTCGAACAACCGGCGTAAGCAGTACGCTGCCCGGGTGCTCCCAGGGGTTTTCGATCTCATCGAGAGCGAGGCCGAAGCCGCGCGCGCTGCCGGGGCTGGCACTGATGTCAACGCCCCCGAGGTTGATAAGCCCGAGGCGCCGCGTGCGTAGAAAAAAACCGGCGAATGCATCGAGAAATAAAAAAAAATCGAACTCCGTAAGAATTTCTTGAATCAGCCGGACAGGCCGTATAAGTGATCAGGATGTGCCTTGCTACCCGGAGTTCTTGTTGCAGTGCGGATCCGGATACACGTGCGTCGCAGCCGGCGACAAGCTGATCGACGCCGATCGGAAAAGTAACTTGCTCCACTCGCGCACGCGCAGTGTACAAGTACATCGGAATTCATTCGTCTACTGCGGTCGCAGGGTCGAGCTGCTGACATCCGCGCCATTGCCAAGCGGGCACGTACGCGCGCACAATTATCCGGATTTGAACTACATGCCGGGTATGGGCCGGCAACGACGGGGAGAACATGGAAAGAGGAAGCAGCACAACGGCAGCCATGCCACTACAAGGCGTCCGCGTCATCGAAATGGGCCAGCTGATCGCCGGCCCCTTCGCCGGCAAGACGCTGGGCGATTTCGGCGCCGACGTCATCAAGATCGAGGCGCCGGACGGCGGCGACCCGCTGCGCAACTGGCGGATGATCAAGGAAGGGACCTCCGTGTGGTGGCAGGTCCAGTCGCGCAACAAGCGTTCGCTGGCGCTCGACCTGCGCAGCAGCGAAGGGCAGGACGTCGCGCGCAAGCTGATCGCCGAGGCCGACGTGCTGATCGAGAATTTCCGTCCCGGTACGCTGGAAGCCTGGGGCATGGGGTGGGACGTGCTGTCGCAACTGAATCCCGGCCTGGTCATGCTGCGCATCTCCGGTTATGGCCAGACGGGCCCGTACCGCGACCTGCCGGGCTTCGGCATGATCGGCGAGGCGATGGGCGGCTTGCGCCACCTCACCGGCGAGCCGGGGCGCGTGCCGGTGCGTTGCGGCGTGTCGATCGGCGATACGTTGGCCGCGCTGCACGGCGTGATCGGCATTCTCACCGCGCTGTACCACCGCAAGGTCAATGGCGGCCAGGGGCAGGTGATCGACGTCGCCCTGCACGAAGCCGTGTTCAACGTGATGGAAAGCCTGATCCCCGAATACAGCGCGTTCGGCGCCGTGCGCGAGCCGGGCGGGAGCGCGCTGCCGGGCATCGCGCCGTCGAATGCCTACACGTGCCGCGACGGCGTCGTACTGGTCGCGGGCAATGGCGACAGCATCTTCAAACGCCTCATGCACGCCATCGGCCGGCCCGACCTGGCCGAGGCGCCGGATCTTGCGAACAACGCGGGCCGCGTCGCACGCGTGGACGAGATCGACGGTGCCATCGGCGCCTGGACCGCCGGACGCGGCGTGGCCGAGGTGCTCGATGCGCTGGGCCAGGCGCGCGTCCCGGCCGGCAAGGTCTATACGGCCCGCGACATCGCCGAGGACCCGCACTACCGGGCCCGCGACATGATCCTCACGCAGCGCACGCGCGACGGCTATGACGTCGAGGTACCCGGCATCGTGCCCAAGCTGATGGGCACACCGGGCGGCATCCGCTCGGCCGCGCCGCACCTGGGCGAGGATACGGATGCCGTGCTGCGCGAAATCGGCCTCAGCGGGGAACAGATCGCGGCGCTGCGTTCGAAGGGCATCGTGGCCTGACCCGGCGCCGGCAACCGGCCCGCTCAGCGTATCACCGCCTCGCAGCGCGCGATCTCCGTCCGCCCGTGTCCGCCTACGATCCCGCTGCCATACACTGGCAGGTCGAGATAGGCCCGTTCCGTCGCGCGTACGGCCAGCACATACGCCTGGCGTCCCGTCTTGTGGCGCAGGACGACGTGTGCGACGTAGGCGGGCGCCAGCACGCGCTGGGACTTGCGCTTGCCCAGGTCGAGGTAGCCGAATTGCAGCGTCGCCGATTGCACCACGTCGTCCGGGACCTCTTTCTGGCCGAGCAGCGTGGCCAGCTGCGCCACGATCTGGCGTGCGCCTGCTTGCGGTTCGATGATGGCCGCGCGGTCCAGCACTTCGCCGTTGGCGGGCCGCACCTGCACGGACAGCGCGTCCAGCCGGCCGTCGCCCGCGAGCCGCAGCGCGACGGACGCGGCGCCCAGCACCGGGATGCCGCCCGCGACCTGGCGCCAGGCGCCGAGGGCGCGGAACAGCGTCGTCGCGGAGGTCTTGCCGGCCGGGTCGGCGCCCTGGCCCAGCGTGCGGAACAGGCGCTCGAAGCGCAGCTCGCCGTTCGGGCCGGCCCAGTCGGACAAGGCCAGCTTGTGTGCGCGTTCCTCGACGAGGCGTTGCAGGACGGCACGTTCGGCCTCGTGTTCGAATGGCGCGTCAGCAGGGCCGAGGCCGGAGACGTAGCGCAGGGCGCCGGACGCGTGGTAGACCATGGCGCGCGCGCCGTCCGGCAGGTAGATTACCGTGTGGTCGTCGCGCTGTTGCCAGGCGCCGCCGTTGTCGTGCGGGCAGTCGCCGTGTTCCTCCAGCAGCGCGACGAAGCGGCGGGCGCGCGCCTGCAGCTGTTCCCGCGTGGGCGTCTGCAGCAGGAGGATGTCGGCCTGCTCGGGAATGCGCGCGTCGGCGCAGGTGCCGGCCAGTGTGTGCAGCAGGGTGTGGTCGCTCATCGTTCAGCCCTCCGTCCAGTACCACAGCAGGCAGGCCTGCTGCGCAGGCGCCAGGTCCGCGGTCACGGTGCCGTGGCCCCACAGGTGATCGCGGTTGATGGCGCTGAGGTTCCAGCGGATCGCGCCATTGTTCCAGGTGGCGGCATCGCCCACGCACACGGTGATCGGGTGGTTGTCGACCCACCAGTCCGAGACGCCGTCGTGCCAGGCATGCGCCACCGTGTCGCCGTGCACGAGGTTGTCGCCCACGTCCTCGCCGCATTCGTCCGTCGTGATGCCATCCCACATCAGGTCCCAGGCGCCGCAATAGATGTGCATGCGCGCGAAGATGTTCCACAGGCCGGTGACGGTGGGCAGCGCCGCCGTGTCGCACGAATAGGCCATCACCCATTCGTTGTTCCAGTCCTCGCCCAGCTGCCAGCGCGCCGAATTGGCGAGCCATTCCGTGACGGGCGTGTCGTACAGCAGCACGACGTGGCCCGCGTCGTCGTGGTTGCCGTGGGTTTCGATCCAGAAGAGGTCGACGTCGTCGACCCAGTGGCGGTCGTCGCCGCCCTGGTCGCTGTCGCGGATGTCGGTTTCCCAGACATCCGTGTTCGCCCAGTAGAACGCGCGCGCGTGGCCGGCGCCGCGCAGTTTATTGTCCAGGCCATTACTTCGATTGAACGTATAGGTGAGGTCGCCCGCCGTGTCCACGTGCGCCGCGCGCGCGTGGCTGAAGTAGCGGATCGCCTCGACACCGAACCGTGCCATATCTGTCTCCTTGGAAATGCGGCCTGCATGAATGCCCGGGCAGCACCCGTACGGTAGCGGCGCGTGGCCGGTCCCGGCCTGTTCTGCCTCAGGCGTGCTTGCACACCGGGTTGATCCAACGCGGGTACGTGGGCGCCGATTCGTGTGTCGACCTCAAAGGCGATGCGCTACAGTAAGAGGATGGGATGAAGGAGAAACCGATGGAATGTGAAATCAAACTGGCCGTGGACGCGACGAGCGCCGCGCAGTTGAAAAAATCCGCCGTGCTGCGCGAACACGCCGTGTCGAAGCCGCGCGACCAGGAACACGTCGACCGCTATTTCGACACCGGCGGTTTCGACCTGTGGAAGCATGGCTTTGCCCTGCGCGTGCGCAGCGCCGGCGAGCGTCATGTGCAGACCCTGAAGGGCGGCGGCAGCGCCGTGGCCGGCCTGCACCGGAGGACCGAGCTGGAAGCCGAGATTCAATCGGAGGTGCCCGACCAGGAATTGTTCGGCAAGCAGCTGCGCGAAGCGTTGCCCGACCTGGCCCACAGCCTGGACGGCCAGCAGCTCGCCCCCGAACCGGTCTTCGTCAACCGCACGAAGCGCACGACGTGGATGCTGGCCCTGCCGGACGGCACGCACGTCGAGTGCGCGCTGGACGTGGGCGAACTGCAGCACGGCGAGCGCAAGACACAAGTGCGCGAACTGGAGCTCGAAGTGAAGGACGGCGACCCGGCCTGCCTGTACGAACTGGCGCAGCGGGTGCACGAGGCGACGCCCGTGCGCATCGAGAACATCAGCAAGGCCGAGCGCGGCTATGCGCTGGCGACCGAGGACAAGGCGCACGCCGTCAAGGCCACGCCCGTCGCGCTCAAGCGCAAGGCCACGCTGGGCGAGGCCCTCGGCGGCATCCTGCAGAACTGCCTGCAGCAGATGCAGGCCAACGAGCGGGGCGTGCTGGCGGGCGACGTCGAAAGCCTGCACCAGATGCGCGTCGGCCTGCGCCGCCTGCGCGCGGCGCAGGACATGGTCGACGGGCTCGTGACGCTGCCGGAACCGCTGGCGGCCGACATCGACTGGCTCGCCGGCGAACTGGGCGACGCGCGCAACTGGGACGTGTTCCTCGAATCCGTGCTGCCGGGCCTGCCGCTGGCGGAGGACCAGAAACCGTCGCTGGCGCGCGTGGAAGCGGCGGCGCGCGAGGAGGCGGACCGCCATCGGGCGCGCGTGCGTTCGGCCGTCGGTAGCCCGCGCTACACGACCCTGATGCTGGCGCTGGGCGGCTGGATCGCGGGCAAGGGCTGGCAGCACACGACTTTGCCGGCCGATCCGCTCGAACAAAGGATCGCGAAGGCCGCGCCGCAGCTGGTGCAGCATGCGGCCGCGCGCGTGCGCAAGCGCGCCCGCGGGTACGACCTGAAGCAGCCGGAATGCCTGCACAAGGTGCGCATCGCGGCCAAGAAGGAACGCTATGCGCGCGAATTCTTCGCCGCGCTGTCGCATGACCGCAAGGCGGCGAAACGGCACGATCTGCTGGCCGGCATGCAGGACGAGCTGGGCGAGATCAACGATGCGTTCGTCGCGCGCGAACTGGTCGCGCAGCTGCGCGACCGCGTGCCCCAGGAGGTGGGCCTGCTCGGCTTCATCGAAGGCGTGCTGGCCGCGCGTGCGCTGGATGCGATGCCGCGCGCGCGCCGGCATGTGAAAGACCGGCTGCGCGTCAAGGCTCGCTTCTGAATTGGTGCCGGTATGTTTCCCGACCGCCGGCGCCGGTAGGGCGGCCGAGCCGCCATGTGCTCTTTTCCCTGGGAGCGATGCGTATTCTGACGCCCGATTGTGACGTGACCGTTACGGCGCGGCGGTCGCCGCCAGCGGCGCACCGCTCCAGCGGCGCAACAGGGCCGCGAGTGCGGACGAACGCTTGTCTTCGGGCGTGAGGACGGCCACCGCGGTCTGCAGGGCCTTGTCGTCGCGCGTGCCGAACGTGCGCGTGGATTCCACCGGCTCGCGTCCGAGCGGCTCGCGTTTCGCTTCCAGCGTCGTGCCCGCCGGCTGCGTTGCGGGCAGGTGCTTCGCGAGATCCGCTTCGCGCAGCAGCAGGTCGTCGTCGGCGGCCATGGCTGGTGCCACGACGATGTCGGGCGTGACGCCGCGCGCCTGGATCTCGTGGCCGTTCGGCGTGAAGTAGCGCGCCACGGTGAACTTGATGCCGCTGTCTTCGTCCAGCCCGATGACGGATTGAATAGAGCCCTTGCCGAACGTGCGGGTGCCGATCACGGTGGCGCGGTGCTGGTCCTGCAGGGCGCCCGTGACCAGTTCCGCCGCCGACGCAGAGGCGCCGTTCACGAGCACCGTCAGCGGCACGGTGCGGGTCCACGCGGGCAGGCCGGCCAGCACGTCGGGCTGGCCCTGCTGGCGGTAGTAGCGTTCATCGACGGTGACGGTGGCGTTGGCGCCCGGCTCGCGTCCGCGCGCCGAGAACAGCACGGTGCCCGGTTGCAGGAACGCGCCGGCGACCGCGACGCCCGTCGCCACCAGGCCGCCCGGATCGTTGCGCAGGTCGAGAATCAGGCCGCGCGGCGTGTCCAGTTTTTTCAGGGCCGCCGCGAGGTCGGCCGCCGTGGCGCCGCCGAATTCCGAGATGCGGATCCAGGCAAGACCGGGCGCCGCCATCTTCACGCGCACCGTGTCGTTGTGCAGGTCGGCGCGCGTGATGCGCAGCGTCTCGACCTTGTTGCGGCGCGCGATGCCGATGGCGACCACGGTCCCCGGCGCACCGTGCATGCGCCGCGCGACGTCGTCGTTGGTCATGCCGGCGACGGGCGCCCCGTCCACGGAGACGATCACGTCGCCCGACCGGATGCCCGCGTGTTCGGCCGGCGAGCCTTCGGTGGCGGACACCACGCGCAACTGGTTGCGGCCGCCTTCGACCTCGATGCCGATGCCCACGTACTCGCCGCTGTTCTCGCGCCCGACGTCGCGCATGGCGTCCTTGTCCAGGTAGCGCGAGTGCGCATCGAGCGCGGCGAGCATGCCGGACAGGGCGCCGTCGAACAGCGCCTTGTCGTCGGTCTCGCCGACGTAGTTCTGCTTGATCATGGCATACACCCCCAGCAGCCGCTCCACCTGGGTCTGCGGCAGCTTGAGGGAGGGCGGGGCCGTGTCGTCGGCGTGGACAACGGGCGCGCAGGCCAGGAAGAGGGCGCCGATCGCGGCGAGCGCGGTGCGTTTCATGATGATCCTTTCGTCGATTCGTTCCCGAGATTCTGGCCCGGCGGGGCGTTAAGCGCGGTTAAGGAGATGTAAGCGAGGCTGTCGTTTTTGCCCGTATTGACGCCCGCTTTTTCCTTTTCCTGATGGCAAAAAGAACAGATAATCGATTTTTTGCCGCCACAGGAGAACGCCATGCAAGACCACGACGACCTGCCCGCCAGCCCCGCGCGCCGCCGCATCTTCCAGGCCGCGGCCGCCGTCGGCCTGTCGGCATCGATCGCGCCGGCCAGCGACGCGAAGCCCGCCGCCAGGGCCGCCAAGCCGGTCGCCGGTTCGCTGGACGCCAAGCTGAAGGCGCACGTCAAGAACGTCGTCGTGATCTACCTGGAGAACCGCAGCTTCAACAACCTGTTCGCGGACTTCCCCGGACTCGCGCAACCGTTGGCGGCGGCGAGCGTCGTCCCGCAGAAGGACCGCGACGGCAGCGTCCTGCCGGAACTGCCGAAGATCTGGGGCGGCATGGTCCCGGCGCGCCAGAACATCGGCGGCAAGGATTACCTGATCAGGGAAGACGACATCCAGCACCTGCCGAACGCGCCGTTCAAACTGACGGATGCCGCGGGCAAGCCGCTGCCGGAAGCGATCATCACGCGCGACCTGTGGCACCTGTTCTACCAGAACCAGATGCAGATCAACGGCGGCAGGAACGACGGCTTCGTGGCATGGGGCGACAACGGCGCGCTGACGATGGGGCATTACGGCGAAACGTCGAAGACCCTGGGCCTGTGGCAGATCGCGCGCGAATTCACGTTGTGCGACAACTTCTTCATGGGCGCGTTCGGCGGCTCGTACCTGAATCACCAGTTCCTGATCAGCGGCCGTGTGCCGGAATTCTTCGATGCGGCGTCCACGCCGGCCGCGAAGAAGATCGCCGTGCTGGAAGACGGTCCGACGGGCGTCCGCCTCGCGCTGGCGCCGGATTCGCCGAAGTCCGCGCTGGAGGGCAAGCCGAAGTTCGTCAACAACGGCGCCATCACGCCGGACGGCTACGCGGTCAACACGATGGCGCCGCCGTTCCAACCGAGCTGGGTGCGTCCGGCACCGGGTGGCGATGCGCACCTGGCCGATCCGCAGGATCCGGCCGTGCTGCCGCCGCAGACGTACAAGACGATCGGCGACCTGCTGTCCGGGAAGGGCGTCGGCTGGGCGTGGTATGCGGGCGCGTGGCAGGCCGCACTGGACGGGCGCGGCGAAGGCGAGCGTCCGAACTTCCAGTTCCACCACCAGCCGCTCAATTACTTCAAGCAGTTCGGACCGGGCACCGCGGCGCGCGCCGAGCACCTGCGCGACGGCGGCATGGGCGACAGCCCGATCTCCAACAAATTCATCGCCGACGCCATCGCCGGCAGGCTGCCCGCGGTTTGCTTCTACAAGCCGCAGGGGAATTTGAACCTGCACGCGGGCTATTCGGATGTGGAATCGGGCGACGCCCACGTGGCCAACGTGATCGAGCATCTCAAGAAGTCGCCGCAGTGGAAGGACATGGTCGTCGTCGTCACCTTCGACGAGAACGGCGGCTGGTGGGACCACGTGGCGCCGCCGCAGGGCGACCGCTGGGGCCCGGGCTCGCGCATCCCGGCCATCGTCATCTCGCCGTACGCGAAGAAAGGCGCCGTCGACCACAATTTTTACGACACGACGTCGATCCTGCGCTTCATTACGCGCCTGCACGACCTGCCGCTGCTGGAGGGCCTCGCCGCGCGCAACGCCGCGTTCGCAGCCCGCGGCGCGCGTCCGCCGGGCGACCTGACAGGAGCGCTGAGCTTCCGCTGACGGCCGTTTATTTTTCGCATATCGATAATACTTTCCTGCTGGCTAACGCGCGCTGTTCAAGAAAACACGGCGATACACTTTGCCACGGCCGTTGTCATTCAAACACGAGCTTGCGCACTGCGGCCCCCGCCAGGCGCCAACTTCATAACAGAGTTCAGGAGAGCGAAATGCAGAACAATAAAGCCTTGAAAGGGCTGCTGGCCGTTTCGGCAGTGGCAGCCATGTTCACTGCCGTCGGCGTCCATGCCCAGACGGCCGCGGTCAGCCAGACCCCGACCCAGACCGGCACCAGCAGCACCCCCGGCAAACAGAACACGTCGGGTAAAACCACCCGCGAAGGCACCATCGACAACACCAACAGCACGGGCATGGAAAACCGTGCCAACCAGACCGGCGCGGCCGGCATGACGGGCCACGGCGCCTCGGGCATGTCGGGCCAGTCGTCGACTAGCTCGAGCATGGGCGCCAGCGGCGCCGGCCAGGCGGCGGCAGGCGCGGCGGCGAGCGGTGCCAAGCTGAGCGCGTCCGACGAAAAGGCCGTCAAGGACATGGCGATGGCCGACATGGCCGAAGTCGAGACCGGCAAGCTGGCCGTGAACAAAAGCCAGAACGCTGAAGTGAAAGCCTTCGCCCAGCAGATGATCGACGACCATGGCCAGGCGCTGTCCAAGGTGCAGGCGCTGGCCCAGGCGCGCGGCGTGACCCTGCCGACCGAGCTGGATGCCAAGCACAAGGCGATGTCGGCCAAGCTGGAAAAACTGAGCGGCGATGCGTTCGACAAGGCCTACATGGCGGGTGCCGGCGTGAAGGACCACAAGGACACCAAGGCCAAGCTGGCCAGCGACGCCAAGAAGATCAAGGATCCGGACGTGAAGGCGCTCGCCGACCAGCACATGCCGGTCGTCGAGCAGCACCTGAAATCGGCCCAGCAGATGCACATGGCTAAATCCGGCACGGCCGCAGGCAAATAAGCAGGCAGATTAGTACTACGCCATCGCAGCCAGCACGCGCGCCCGGTCCTCGGGCGTGCGGTTCTGGCTCATCTTGAATTTCGCTTCCAGCCGCTCGATGGCGATCTCGATGCCGACGGTCGTCCGCACGACCTTGTCGATGAATTCGCGCGGCGCATCCTCCACCTTCCACCCCGCGCGCGCATCTTCATGGCGCCCCGTCAGCCGCGTCATCTGGCCGAGGATCCACGCCGGATCGTCGATCGCGCGCAGCCGCCCATGCGCATGTACGACCTGGTAATTCCACGTCGGCACCACGCGTCCCCCGGCCGCCTCGACGTCGTACAGCAGGGGCGACACATAGCTGGATGCGCCCTGGAACAGCACGAGCACGGACGCTTCTTGCGCTTGCCAGATCGGATTCGCGCGCGCCACGTGGGCACGCAGCAGGCCGTGCGGCGCGGCTTCGGTGGGCGCCGCCAGCTCGAACGGAATGTGGTCCGCTTCCAGGCCAGCGCCACCCACGCGCACGAGCGCGCCCAGCGGGTTGGCGGCAATCAGGTCCAGCATGTCGGCCTGTGAGGCCACGGCAAATTGTCCCGGCACGTACATTATTCGAATCCCTCCACGACGACGTCTCCCTTCAGCGAATTGGCGATGTAGCAGCGCGCATGCGCCTCGTGATGCAGCTCGGCCAGCGCGGTGCGGTCCGGCCGGCGTTCGCCGGAAAACGCGATGGCCGGGTTCAGGATGATGCGCGTGATGGCCGGGCGGCCGTCCAGGCCGGCATCGAGCAGGCCGACGGCACGGTCGTCGTAGCGGTCGACGACGTAGCCGCGCGCGGCCGCGAGCGACAGGAAGAACAGCATGTGGCAGCTGGCGGCGGCCGCGACGAGGGCTTCTTCCGGATCGACGGCGGCCGGGTCGGACAGCGGCACGGGCACGGACAATGGCGACGACGAGGCCGGCACGTCGATGCCGCCGTCGAAGTGCCAGCGGTGCGCGCGGCTGTAGCGCAGGTCGGTGAAGGCCTGGTCGTCGCGCTGCCAGGCCAGGGTGGCTTCGAATCGTTTCATCATCCCTCCATGTGCGAACGAGCAGTCATCTTAAGTTCACGGATGGCTTGCTCAAATGACCAATTATGGGGAAGATGGGCGTACCAATCCGAACCACGCCGCCATGCACGTCCACGACATCCTCGCCGCCGCCACGCTCGAGCGCGATTCCTCGACCCCCTTGTTCCGCCAGCTGTACGTCCACCTGAAGGACGCGATCCTCGACGGCCGCATCGCGGCCGGCGTGCGCCTGCCCGCCACGCGCAGCCTGTGCGGCCTGTTGAACGTGTCGCGCCAGACCGTGCTGGCGGCGTACGAACAGCTGATGGCCGAGGGCTATTTGCAGGGCACGGTCGGGAAGGGGACATTCGTCAGCGCGTCGCTGCCGGCCGGTGCGCCTGGGGGCGACGCCGTCGCGGCCCCGATGGTGCGCCCGCTGTCGGCGCGCGGAGAACTCATCGCGGGCGGCATGGCGCGCGTGCTGCACCACGCCGGGCCGCTGCGCGCCTTCCGCGCCAGCATGCCCGGCCTGGATCTGTTCCCGTTCGACGTCTGGCGCCGCCTGGAAGCGCGGCACTGGCGTCATTCGACCGGGTCGCTGGGCTACGGTCCCGGCGCCGGGCATGCGCCGCTGCGCGAGCTGCTGTGCGCTTATCTGAAAGCGTCGCGCGGCGTGCAGTGCACGCCGGACCAGGTCGTGATCACGTCCGGCTCGCAGCAGGCGCTGTACCTGCTGGCCCAGTTGCTGCTCGCGCCGGGCGAAGCGATGTGGATCGAATCGCCCGGCTACCAGGGCGCGGTGGCGCCGTTCACGGTGGCCGGCGCCCGCGTCTGCCCGGTGCCCGTCGACGCCGAGGGCATGGACGTCGCGTACGCGGCCAAACACTATCCCGATGCGCGCCTCGCGTTCGCGACGCCGTCGCACCAGCTGCCGCTGGGCGCGACCATGAGCCTGCGCCGCCGCCTCGAACTGCTGCGCTGGGCGGAGGCGAACCGCGCGTGGATCGTCGAAGACGACTACGACAGCGAATACCGGCATACCGGGCCGCCGCTGGCGTCGCTGCAAAGCATGGACCGCGCGGGCTGCGTGATCTACGTGGGAACCTTGTCGAAGGTGCTGTTCCCCGCGCTGCGGCTGGGCTACGTGGTGGCGCCGCCCGCGCTGGCCGCCGCGCTGGCGCGGGCAAAAGCGGTCGTCGACCGCCACAGTCCCATCGTGCCGCAGGCGACGCTCGCCGACTTCATCGCCGGCGGCCACTTCGCGCGCCACATCCGCCGCACGCGCGACGCGTATGGCGAGCGCCGGCAAGCCCTCGTCGATGCGCTCGACGCGCGTCTCGCAGGCCGGCTGCGCCAGGGCCCGTCGGACGCGGGCCTGGACCTGTGCGTGCATTTCACGGAGAGGCTGGACGAGGAAACGGTCGCGCATCACGCCCGCGATCTCGGCGTGGACGTGCGCACGCTGGGCTATTACACGAATCCGCAGGCGGGCGCCGCTTGCGCCATCGATCCCGGGCTGCTGCTCGGCTTTTCCGCGTTCACGCCGGACGTGATCCGTGCCGGCGTGGACGACCTGGCCCGTGCGCTCGAGCGGGCATCAGTGTGACAGCAGATAGGCGCTCATGTCGACCGCATCGCGTTCCGACACGCCCAGCACGGGCATTGCGGTGCGCGGGTCGATGGCCTGCGGATTGCGGATCCAGCGCACGAGGTTCGCCTGGTTGTTCGGCAGCGCGCCCGCGATGATGGGCCGCTTGGCCATCTCTTCGAGCGGCCGGCCCACGTAGACCTTCGATCCCGTCACGCCCGGGATCATGTGGCATGCGCGGCAGCCGTATTGCGCGAGGGCGATACGGCCGCGCGCCGCGTCGCCCCGGGTGCCGGCGGGCGCGCGGTTGGCGTTGCCGCAGCCGGCAAGCAGGATCGCTGCGAGTACCAAAGCGACGAGCCGGTTCATTTCTTCTCCTCCGCCGTCAGCGTCCGATAGTCGTCCGCGCCCAGCGTGGGCAGCTGCATGATGAAGGCCACCGTGGACCACAGCTCGTCCTCGCTGAGGTGGTATTCCCAGCCCGGCATGCCGCTCATCTTGATGCCGTGGCGCGTGATCCAGTACAGCTCGCGCGGCTTCCAGTGGCGCGTCGCGTCCACCAGCGGACCGGGCACCGGCTGCATGCTCAGGCCATGCTTGCCGGGCGCCGTGCCGGGGCCGCCGTGGCACTGGGCGCAGTTGTCGCGGTAGACGATCGCGCCGCGCAGCACCTGGCCGTGGTTGCCCAGCGCGGGTTCGGCCACGCTCTTCGCATGCCGCCGCACCGAGTAATGCATGGCTTGTTCGAGCATGCCGTAGACGAACGGGAAGTGCTGCGTGGTGGCGCCGATGTCGTACCAGCCGGCGCGCAGCACGACGAAGCCCGCGAGCGCGGCGGCCAGCCCCGATCCCAGCAGGGTGGCGATGACGGTCATGATGATCAGGCGGGCGCGCGTGGCGGGCATGCGAGTGTCCCAAACGAATCGTGTTAAAAAAATTGCATCTTCTCCGGTATTATAAAAGCCAACTCAACGTCGTGGATTCAACCGTGCCGACCTCCCTGTCACGCTTTTCCATCGCTGGCCCCGCGCTCGTATTGACGTGCGCGGGGCTGCTCGCCGGTTGCGGCGACGACGACTTCCGCAAGCCGTACATCGGCGGCGACGCGAAGATCGGCAAGCAGCTGGTCACGCAATACCAGTGCGGCGCGTGCCACAAGATTCCGGACGTCCCGGGCGCGGGCGGCGAGGCCGGTCCGGACCTGGAAAAATTCGGGCGCCTGAGCTACATCGCCGGCGGCATCCCCAACGTGCCCCCGCGTCTCGTGGCCTGGCTGCTCGATCCGCCCGCCCTCAAGCCCGGCACGGCGATGCCGGACGTGGGGCTCACCGAGCAGGAGGCGCGCCACATGGCCGCCTTCCTGTATACGTTGAGATGAGATTGCGATGAATGGGACGCTGCAATCCGTCCTGCACCCGGCCGGCGCGGACGCCGCCGTCGTCCAGCAGTTCGCCTGGGTCCTGTTCGGGGCCGGTACCCTGATCTTTTTCGCCGTGATGGCGCTGATGGCGCTCAGCCTGCGCGACAACGCGCGGCCGCTGCGGCCCGGCCTGTGGATCGCGGGGGCGGGCGTCGCCTTTCCCGTGCTCGTGCTGTCGGCGCTGCTCGTGTGGAGCACATGGCGCAGCGCGCAACTGGTCCCGCAAAGCTCGCAGGCCGCGCTGTCGATCTCCGTCACCGCGCACATGTGGTGGTGGGAAGTGCGCTACCGCGATCCGGCCGGCGGGCGCGAGATCGTCACCGCCAACGAGATCCACATCCCCGTCGGGCAGGCCGTGTACGTGGGCCTGAACGCGGCCGACGTGATCCACAGCCTGTGGGTGCCGGCGCTGTCCGGCAAGCGCGACATGATCCCCGGCCGCGTCACCGGCCTCACCTTGCGCGCCGACCGGCCCGGCGTCTACCGCGGCCAGTGCGCGGAATTCTGCGGTGCCCAGCATGCGAACATGGCCCTGCACGTGGTGGCGCTGGCGCCCGAGGCGTTCCGCGACTGGCTGCAACGCCAGGCACGACCGGCCCGGGAACCGCAGGACGCGCTGCTGGAACGGGGCCGCGCCGCCTTCCTCGAACAGCGCTGCCAGACGTGCCACACAATCCGCGGCGTGGTCGAGACGGCGCACCTCGGCCCCGACCTGACGCACGTCGGCAGCCGCGCGCACATCGGCGCCGGCCTGCTGCGCACGCACCAAAGCACGCTGGCCGGCTGGATCGCGGATCCGCAGGCCGCCAAGCCGGGCGTGTTCATGCCCGCCGCTTCCGGCACCGACGCCGACACGCTGCGCGCGCTGGCGGCCTATCTCGAGCACCTGCAATGACGGGCCAGGACGACGACCTCGCGCGGTTGGAAGACGTCTGGCGCACGCAGCGCGGCTGGCGCTTCTTCTCGTCCGTGAACAACACGAACATCGGCCTGCTGTACATCGGCACGGCGCTGCTGTTCTTCATCCTCGCCGGCGTGCTGGGCCTCCTGATGCGTGTGCAGCTGGCCGTGCCGGGCAACGGCTTCCTCGGCGCCGAGACGTACAACCAGGTGTTCACGATGCACGGCTCGGTGATGATGTTCCTGTTCGCGATCCCGATCGTGGAAGCCATCGCCGTGTACCTGCTGCCGAACATGCTGGGCGCGCGCGACCTGCCGTTCCCGCGCCTGTCCGCGTACGCCTACTGGTCGTATGCAATCGGCGGCCTCGCGTTCTTCTGCACGCTGTTTTTCGGCCTCGCGCCGGACGGCGGCTGGTTCATGTATCCGCCGCTCACTAGCCTGAAGTATTCGCCGGGCCTCAACGCCGACTTCTGGCTGCTGGGCATCGGCTTCATCGAGATCTCCGCGATCGCCGGCGCCATCGAACTGATCGTCGGCATCCTGTTTACGCGCGCACCGGGCATGACCCTGGGCCGCATGCCCGTCTATGCGTGGGCCATGCTGGTCGTGGGCGTGATGATCGTGTTCGCGTTCCCCGCCGTGATCGCAGGCACCGCGCTGCTGGAACTGGAGCGCGCGTTCGACTGGCCGTTCTTCCTCGCCGACCGCGGCGGCGATCCGCTGCTGTGGCAGCACCTGTTCTGGTTCTTCGGCCACCCCGAGGTCTACATCATCTTCTTGCCGGCCGCCGGCATGGTGTCGACGATCGTGCCGACCCTCGCCGCCACGCCGCTCGTCGCGCGCCGCGCCATCATCGCGGCCCTCGTCGGCGTGGGCGTCTTCAGCTTCGGCCTGTGGGCGCACCACATGTTCACGGCGGGCCTCGGCACGCTGGAGATGGGTTTTGTTTCCGCTGCCAGCATGGCGGTGGCCGTGCCCACCGCGATCCAGGTGTTCGCGTGGATCGCCACGCTGTGGAAAGGGAAGGTGAAGGCGAACGCGCCCACGCTGTTCCTGCTCGGTTTCATGGCCATCTTCGTGCTGGGCGGGCTGACCGGGGTGATGGTCGCGGTGATCCCGTTCGACTGGCAGGTGCACGACACCTATTTCGTCGTCGCGCACTTCCACTACGTGCTGATCGGCGGGATGGTGTTCCCCGTGTTCGCCGCGCTGTACTACTGGCTGCCGCTCGTGAACGGCAACCGCCTGTCCGAAGGGCTCGCGCGCTGGGTGTTCGGCCTGATGTTCGTCGGCTTCAACGTCGCGTTCTTCCCGATGCACGTGACGGGATTGCTCGGCATGCCGCGCCGTGTCTACACGTATGCGGCGGACCTCGGGTGGAATGGCCTGAACATGCTGTCGACGGTGGGCGCATTCACCTTCGCGCTCGGCGTGGTGCTGTTCGCATGGGATGCGTGGCGTGCATTGCGCCGTCCCGAGCGCCCCGTCGGCAACCCGTGGAACGCGTCCACGCTCGAATGGCTGCCGTCCGAGGATTACGGCAACCGCAGCATCCCGCGCATCGATTCCATCGACCCGCTGTGGGACCGTCCGGAACTCGTGCGCGAAGTGGAAGAGGGCCGCCACTACCTGCCGCGCACGGCGACGGGCGCGCGCGAGACCATCGCGACGAGTCCCGTCGCGGCAGCCCCGCGCTACGTCCTCATCCTGCCCGGCGACAGCTGGCTGCCGCTCATTGCCGCCGCCGGCACGGCCGGTTTCTTCCTGCTGCTGACCGTGAAGCTGAACGTGCTCGCCTGGGTCTGCGGCGTAACGGCCATCGCGGCGGTGCTGGGCTGGATGTGGCAGGCGGACCGCGAGAACGCGTACACCGACGTCGACATCGGCAACGGCGAACGCATCCCGGTCGGCGCCACCGGCACCGCATCGCACGCGTGGTGGGCCGCCATCGTCATGCTCGTCGTCGACCTCAGCATCTTTGCGTGCTTCGCGTTCGCCTACGTGCACGTGACGATGCGCCTGACGGTGTGCCCGCCGCCCGGCGCCACGCTCCCGTCGCAGGACCTGGCCCTCGCATCCGCCGGCCTGCTGGTGCTGGGCTCATTGCTCGTCTGGTTCGCGACGCGCGCCATGGGCACGCGGCGCCTGCCGTGGCTCGTGCTGGCGGCGCTGGGCTGCGTGCTCGCATCGTGTGCGCTCGACGTGCGCGGCCTGCAGGGCGCCGGGCTGGACCCGACCGCCAGCGCGTGGGCCGCGGGCGTCGCGGCATTGGCCTCCTACCAGGGCCTGCACGTCGTGACGCTCGCCGTGCTGGCGCCGTATCTGGCCGCGCGCGCGTGGTGCGGTCTGCTGGGAGAACGCAGCCGCGCGTCGCTCGACACCATCGCGCTCGTGTGGCACGTGACGACGTTGCAGGGCATCGCCGGGATGCTCGTCGTGCGGCTCGTGCCGCTGCTGATGGAGTGATGGTCATGATGCCGCGGACCCGCGAATCGTTCTGGCGCCGCCTGCTGGCGGGGACGCTGCCGCTGCTCGTGTGGAGCGTCCACTTCGCCTTCGCCTACGGCCTCGCGGCGGCCCAGTGCACGCCGGCCGGCATGCGTCCCGGCGGGCCGGACCGCTTGCTGCTGGGCGCCGTCACGCTGGCGGCGATCGGCGCGTGCGCGTGGCTCGCGTGGCGCGCGCGCGACGTCCCCCGGCGTATTGACGCCGGCCTGCTCGACTGGGCCCGGCTCGTGCTGGCCGTGCTGGCTCTCGTCGCGGTGGCGTGGACGGGCGTGCCGCTACTGCTGGTTACCGGCTGCGCCTGAATGCCATCTTTTCATTTCATGTAAAGAAATTTCAACCATCGTTCCATGAAAGGCAACCAATGCCTTTCACTTCCAGTTGACCGACCCGGCGACGACCCTGCGCGAATTGCGCGAGACCGCCTTCGTCATGCTGCCCGGCCTGGGCCCGTTGACCCTGCGCGCGCTGGAGCAGGCGCACGGCGAGGCCTCGGTCCTGGACGGGCAGGCCGCGCTGTCGCCCGAATCGATCGACGCGGCGCTGGCCGACGTGTCCGACGACGCCATGCAGGCCGCCACCAGCGCCGTCAACGGTGCGCTGGACAGCGTGGTGAACATGGAGGCCGCGCTCGCGGACCACGTGGGCAGCACGCAGTCCCTGAATTTCACGCCGCTGACGCGCCAGCTGCGCCGCATGGCTGACCTGCTGGCCAGCCGCGCGCAGGCCGCGCCCGAGGCCGAGGCCCCCGCGTCGGACGGCGATGACGCCGCGGCACAAGGCGGCAGCACGACCGCGCCGCGCGCCGCGGCCATCACGGGCGACGTGACCCGCCGCGCGGACGTGATCCGCATGATCGACAAGATTCTCGCCTACTACCAGCGCTACGAGCCGTCGAGCCCCGTGCCCATGCTGCTGGAACGGGCCAAGCGCCTGGCGCCGATGAGCTTCATGGAAGTCATGGAGAACCTTGCGCCGGACAGCATGCAGCAGTTGTACGTGATCCGCGGACCGCAGCCGGGCGAGTCCAATGAAAATCCGCGATGCGTTCTTCGCGAACGGCGGCCGCCAGGCATCGATGCGCTTCGACCTGAAGCCGGTGGCGCTCGACCCTGCCATCACGAAGTTCGTGCTCGATATCGATGGGCAGGTGTGGACCGCCACGCCGGGCGCGCTGACGCCGGCATCGTTCCAGCTGCCGAGCGGGAAGGGCGGCGGACAGGTGCGCCTGGACGTCACACCCGCGAGCGCGCACGGCACGTTGCGCACGGAAGGGCCGTGGGCGTGGTTCCGCATGCTCGACAAGGCCACCGTGGCGCCCACGGCGCAGGGTGAGCGCTACAACGTGACGTTCGACGCGGACGGCCGCAAGGCGGCGCTGGAACTGACCGCGAGCAGTGTCGTCAACCCGTTCCGCCGCGCCGTGCTGGAACAGTTCCGCTGCGTGGACAAGCTGTGACCGGGTACTTCGGCAAGGTCTCCACGCTCGGGGACTTCGTGTCGCGCGGGCTGCCTGATGGGCTGGTGGCTGCCTGGGATGCGTGGTTGCAGCAGTGCGTTCACGCGAGCCGGCAGCAGTTGGGGGATCAGTGGTTGAATCACTATCTCACCAGTCCCGTGTGGCGGTTTGCGATCTCGCCCGGCATTCTCGGTTCTGAAGGATTGGGCGGCGTGATGATGCCGAGCGTGGATCGCGTCGGGCGCTATTTTCCGCTGATGATCGGGGCGGTCGGGACGCCGCCGTTGCTGGACTGGTTTCACAAGCACGCGGCGTGGTATGACGCGATCGAGGACCTGGCACGGGCATCGCTGGATCCGGGGTTCAGGCTGGCGCAGTTCGATGCGATGCCGGCGCCGGCGTTGATCGATGCCGGACAGGCCGCGCCTGCTGGCGGGGCGTGGCGGTTTGCGCTGGACGAGGGTGTCGGCGACCGCGTTGCTGCGGCTGCGTTGCAGGGGCACAGTCTGTGATGGACGGATGGGGCGCCCGGCGTGGAGCCGTCGATGCTCATGTGTGCAGGGCTACCGAGGGCGGAGCGGTTTACGGCGATGCTGGATGCGCGTTAGCGTCGATCGACGCAACACACTCGTGAAACTTATCGTGAAACTTTCGCTTGCAAGGGTTTCCCTTCTCCTGATCCCGCTGTTACTGAGCAGTTGTTGTTACTTCGTGCCATGCCATCGAGCGGGTTATGTCACGGGAACGGTGACAGACGCAGTATCACGTCGGCCGGTTTCCAACGCGGCTGTGCATCTTTACTGGTACACGGCACGTACGACGCAGTCCGGTTGCTTTGCACTTGGTGGTGCTGACGCGCTTCCGTTTGAGTTCGGCGTCTCGGCGGCTGGTTACAAGCCAACGATTGTCAAAGCCATTCCAGGCTGGCATTGGGCGGCAGTGGAGCTTGTCCCGGAAGATCGCCCCGGAGCTAGTACATCCGAGAGTCGCGAATTGTCCCGGGATCAATACAATGAGCGTTCCAGCAGATGTCGGTAACCCGACTGTGTACCGCCTGTTACGCTCCGCGAGTGCCACCTCGGCAAACTGCTACGCTGATAACAGGCAAGCCCGGCCAGAAACCCACTTTGGATAGATAACCTTCAACGAGGCCTTTATGACGACATTCGAGAACCGCCCAAACACCGCCCTGCTCATCGTCGACGTGCAACGGGACGTGGTCGCCCAGGCGCACGCCCGCGATGCGGTCATTGCGAACATCAACCTGCTGGTCGACAGGGCGCGCGCCGCGGGCGTTCCGGTGATCTGGGTCCAGCATGCGGACGACGGCCTGGTGCGCGGCACGGAGGGCTGGGCGCTGGTGCCGGAGCTGCATCCCGCGCCGGACGAGGTGCGGATCGACAAGGCCTACGGCGACGCCTTCGAGGATACCGTACTGGCCGAGCGCCTGGCGGCACTGCGGGTGGGCAGGCTGGTCGTGGCGGGCGCCGAGACCGATGCCTGCATCCGCTCGACGATCCACGGCGCCTTTACGCGTGGCTACGACGTCATCCTCGTCAGCGATGCCCACACGACGGGCGACAAGACCGAATGGGGCGCACCGGAACCGGCCAAGGTGATCGCGCACACGAACCTGTACTGGAGCTACCATACTGGCCCCGGCCGCAGCGCTGGGACCGCACAGACGGCCGACGTGGATTTTTAAGAGCCCGGCGCCCGGCACCACCAATATCACAAGGAAGTTTGGAATGAATGACCGCATGACCCCGGACCAAGGCCTGCCGGCCCCGCTGCTGGCCGAACTGCAAACCCGCTTCGGCCCCCGCCTCTCGACCGCCGCCGCAGTCCGCGACCAGCACGGCCGCGACGAATCTGCATTCGTGGACGTGAACCCGCCGGACGCCGTGGTGTTCGCCGAGGACGTCGGCGACGTCCAGGCGCTGCTCGCGCTGGCCAACAGGCACGCGGTGCCCGTGATCCCGTTCGGCGCGGGTTCGTCGCTGGAAGGCCACCTGCTGGCGGTACGGGGCGGCATCAGCCTGGACGTGAGCCGCATGAACCGCGTGCTGGCCATCGATACCGCGGACATGACGGCGACGGTGCAGCCGGGTGTCACGCGGATGCAGCTGAACCAGGCCCTCAAGGGCACGGGGCTGTTCTTTCCCGTGGATCCGGGCGCGGACGCGTCGATCGGCGGCATGTGCGCCACGCGTGCCAGCGGCACCAATGCCGTGCGCTACGGGACGATGCGCGAGAACGTGCTCGCGCTGCAGGTCGTCACGGCCGCCGGCGAGATCGTGCATACCGGGACGCGTGCGCGCAAGAGCAGTGCGGGCTACGACCTGACCCGCCTGATGGTTGGCAGCGAAGGCACGCTCGGCGTGTTCACCGAGATCGTCGTGCGCCTGCACCCGCTGCCGGAAGCGCAGTCGGCGGCCGTGTGCTCGTTCCCGGGCATCGCGGATGCCGTCGGTGCCGCGATCGACATCGTCCAATCCGGCATTCCGATCGCGCGCATGGAACTGATCGACGCGAACACTGTGCGCATGGTGAACCGGTACAGCAAGCTGGATCTGCGCGAAGAACCGATGCTGCTGATGGAATTCCACGGCACGCCGGCCTCCGTGCGCGAACAGGCGGAAACGGTCGAGGCCCTGGCCGCGGAACACGGCGGCGCGGCGTTTTCCTGGGCCACCGACCCCGAGGCGCGGTCGCGGCTCTGGACGGCGCGCCACCATGCGTATTTCGCCGCCATCGCATCGATACCCGGCTGCCGCGCGATCAGCACCGACACCTGCGTGCCGATCAGGCGCCTGGCGGAGTGCCTGCTCGAGTCGGTGCGCGAAGCGGACGAGATGGGCGTGCCGTATTCCCTGGTCGGGCATGTCGGCGACGGCAACTTCCATTTCGGCTACCTGATCGATCCGCACAAGCCGGAGCAGCGCGAACGCGCGGAACTGCTCAACGCCCGGCTGGTGGCCCGTGCGATCCGCCTCGACGGCACGTGCTCGGGCGAGCATGGCATCGGCATGCACAAGATGGATTTCCTGATGCAGGAAGCGGGGCTGCCGGCGGTGGAACTGATGCGGGCCATCAAGCGGGTGTTCGACCCGCAGAACATCCTCAACCCCGGCAAGGTGCTGTGGGGCGCGGCCGAAGAGGGCGCAGTGCGGCGCAGCTGGGCTACGTCCGGGGCAACGCCACCCTGAACGCCGTCCCCTTGCCCACCTCGCTCTTCACGGTGATCGTGCCCTGGTGTCCCTGCACGATCCCGTACACGATCGACAGGCCAAGCCCGGTCCCCTTGCCTACGGGTTTGGTCGTGAAGAAGGGCTCGAAAATGTGATCGAGGTGCTCCGGCGCGATCCCGCTGCCGTTGTCCTCGATCTCGACCCAGACGATCTTGCCGTCGTAGCCGGTGCGCACGACGATCGTGCCCTTGCCCTCGATCGCATGCGCCGCGTTGATGAGCAGGTTCAGGAAGACCTGGTTGATCTGCGAGGGCAGGCAATATAGCTCGGGGACGCCGGCGTATTCCTTGACGACTTCCGCCTTGTACTTGATTTCGTTCCAGGCCACGTTCAGGGTGCTGTTCAATCCCTGCTCGAGATCGGCCATCTCTTTTTCCGTGCCACCGGGCCGGGAGAAATCCTTCAGGTTCTGCACGATGTGTTTTACACGCTGCAGGCCTTCGCGGGATTCGACGAACAGGGCGTCGAGGTCTTGCCGGATGTCGTCCAGGCCGATGTCTTCCTTCATGAAGGCGACCGGCGCGCGGGCGTCGCCCGGCAGCAGCCCTTCGACGCCTTCGAATGCGCTGATGAGTTTCAGGATGTCTTTTGCGTCGCGTTCGAGCGCGCCGAAATTCGAACTGATGAACGCGAGCGGATTGTTGATTTCGTGGGCGACGCCCGCGGCCAGCAGGCCGATCGACGCCATTTTTTCCGATTGCAGCAACTGGCCCTGCATGTCGCTCAGCTTGCGGATCAGGATCTGCTGCTGTTCCTTCTCGGCCTCCAGCCGGGCGTTGGCCACTTCCAGCGCCTGGGTTCTCTCGCGCAGGCGCTCTTCCATGAGCTTGCGCTGCGTGACGTCGTAACCGATGCCGACGATGCCGTTCACGGAACCGTCCTGGGCGCGCAGCAGCACCTTGGTCGTCACGGTCCAGCCCAATTCGCCCGTGTCCTGGTCCTCCACCAATTCCTCGTAATCGAACAGCGACCGGCCGGAATCCATGACCTGCTTTTCGTCGGCAAAGTATTTGGCTGCCAGTTCGGCCGGGAAGAAATCGTAGTCGGTCTTGCCGATCAGTTGGGGAGGCGTCTCGACGCCGGCCAGGCGGGCCATGCGGTTATTCCCGAACAGGAACCGGCTTTCGCGGTCCTTGGCGTAGATACGGAATGGAATGTTGTCAACGAGGGTGTGCAGCAGGGTTTGTTCAAACGCCAACCCCGCCGACTGGTCCCGCAGGGCCGCGTTCTCCAGCGCGGAGGACGCCGACGTGGCGAGGATGTCGAGCAGGGCGGCGTCGACCGTCCGCGCATGCTCCAGGACCACCATGCCGTCGCCGACCGCGAAACTGGTCATGTCTCCGATACAGGCCGTCTCGCCCGCGGCCACCCAGTATCCACGCTCGGCGCCGCACAGCGACACCGCAACGGCTACCGTTTCCTGCTGCAGTGTCTCCACACTGGCGTTCACGGCGATACGACGTAATCCCTGGGCCAGCGCTTCGAGCGGCAGCCCTTCGGATTTTCTTTCGGAGAACTTAAGTTTCGACATGGTAATTTATTCTTGCAGGTTCCTCCCGGTAATTACAAATGGTTTCGACGCAATGGGACAAATAGCCACACTCATGCGCCAAACTGATGACGATGTGTTCACACCTTGGCCGCCACGGTCTCCGCGCCGCGCTGGCGCCGGTCGGCGGCCCGTTTGACCCAGTAATCGGCACGCTCGATGCCCAGCGCGGCGGGATCGAACTCCGGCTCCTTGCCCGCCGCGCGCTGCGCTTCGTAGTCGCGCAGGCATTTGAAGGCCACGTTCCGCAGCAGCAGGATGGCGGCGATGTTCAGCCAGGCCATCAGGCCGACGCCCAGGTCGCCCAGCGCCCAGGCCACGTCGGCCGTCTTCACCGAGCCGTACACGGTCGCGCCGATCATGCAGACCTTGAGCACGAGCGTCATCCAGGGGCGGTGCACGGTGCGGTTGATGTAGGCGATGTTGGTTTCGGCGATGTAGTAATAGGCAACGATCGTCGTGAAGGCGAAGAACAGCAGCGCCAGCGCGACGAACAGCGAGCCGAAGCCCGGCATCACGTTTTCGAGCGCCGTCTGCACGTAGCCCGGGCCCGACGCGACGCCGTGGACGCCCGTGTGGATCGCGGTGCCGTCCGGGCCTTCGACGTTGTACTGGCCGGTAATCAGCAGCATGAAGGCCGTCGCCGAGCACACGAACAGCGTGTCGATGTAGACCGAGAAGCCTTGCACGAGGCCCTGCTTGGCAGGATGGCTGACTTCCGCGGCGGACGAGGCGTGCGGTCCGGTGCCCTGGCCCGCTTCGTTCGAATAGACGCCGCGCTTGACGCCCCACTGGATCGCCATGCCGACGATGGCGCCGAAGCCGGCGTCCAGGCCGAAGGCCGAGCTGAAGATCAGTTTCAGTACGCCCGGCAGCGCCTGCCAGTTCAGGAAGATGATGACGCAGGCGACGATGATGTAGGCGAGGGCCATGAACGGCACGACGATTTCGGCGAAGTGGGCGATGCGCTTGACGCCGCCGAAGATGATGAAGCCGAGCGCGATGGCGAGCAGCGCCGCGGTGACGTTGGCGTCGATGCCGGTGGCGTTGCGCAGGCCTTCCGCGATCGAATTCGCCTGTACGCCCGGCAGCAGCACGCCGGTGGCGAACACGGTGACGACGGCGAAGATCCAGGCATACCACTTCATGCCCAGGCCCTTTTCGATGTAGAACGCGGGCCCGCCGCGGAACTCGCGGTGGATCTGTTCCTTGTAGACCTGGCCGAGCGTGGACTCGACGAACGCGGAACTGGCGCCCAGGAAGGCCACCGCCCACATCCAGAACACGGCGCCGGGGCCGCCGAACGTGATGGCCGTGGCGACGCCCGCGATGTTGCCGGTGCCGACGCGGCCGGCGAGGGTCATGGCCAGCGCCTGGAACGACGACACGCCTTCGGCCGAGCTTTTCCCTTCCATCATGAGGCGCACCATCTCCCGTAGATGGCGCACCTGCAGGAAGCGCGAGCGCAGCGAAAAATACAGGCCGGCGCCCAGGCACAGGGCGATCAGCGCCGGGCTCCACACGATGCCGTTGATGGCGTTTACCAGGTCGTTCATTGCTTGCGTCTCCAGTAGGGGATCAGAGGAAGTGCAGGGCCGCGACCGCGATCAGCGTGGGCGGTGTTGCGGCGGCGAGCAGCCCGAGGGGACTGATCGCACGGTCGGGAAAGCTGTCCTTCAAAATCGCGGCGCCGGCCGGATTGGGCGCGTTGGCGATCAACGTCAGCCCGCCGCCCGCGACGGCGCCGCCGACGAGGGCGGTCTTGTACGCGAGGCTGAGGCCGGGCACCTGGGCGCCGAGGTAGGTGAGGGCGGCATTGTCGGTGATGGCGGTGAGCGCCGTGGTGCCGAAGAACACGGCGTCGGCGCTCATGCTGGTCAGCAGCGGCGCGAGCCACCAGGCCTGCAGGCCGCCCAGCACGACGAGGCCGGCGAGGAAAAAGGCGACGAGCAGCGCCTCGCGCAGGATCAGGTTGTCCTGGTAGCGCTGGTAGGCGGCCGTGAAGCCGAGGAAGAACAGGAAGATGCCCATGAAGACTTGCGGGTGATGGGCGAAGACGACGATCAGCACGAGGAACAGCAGGTGCATGGCGATGACCGGCAGGGGCACGGGATCGGCCGAGGCGTGGGCCGCATCGCCCAATGCGAGGAACCGGCGCCGGAACACCGCGAGCAGCAGGATCGAGTTGGTCACCACGGCCAGCGCGGATTTCCAGCCGAAGGTTTGAAGCATGAAGCCGAGGTCCCAGCCCCAGGTCGACGCGACCATCAGCACGGGCGGCGCGGCGAACGGCGTCAGGGTGCCGCCGATGGAGACGTTGACGAACAGGACGCCGAGGATGGCGTATTTCAGGCGCGGGCCCGTATCGCGTGCGAACACGCTGTCGCGCAGCAGCAGGGCCGCCAGCGTCATCGCGGCCGGTTCGGTGATGAAGGCGCCCAGCAGCGGCACGAGGGACAGCACGACAAAGCACAGCGCCATCGTGCGCGGCAGCGGCAGCAGGCGCGCGCCGGTGCGCACGAGCAGGTGGGCGAAGTCCAGGATCGGCCGGCTCCCCGCCACGACCATGATCGCGAACACGAACATCGGCTCGGCGAAATTGCGGGACTCGAGGTAGGCCACGGACTCGTGCCGGCCGGCGACGCCGAACATGAACAGCATCAGCACCATCGCCCAGAAGCCGAACACGACTTCCACCTCGCCGAGCAGGTGCCAGATGCCGGCATGGCGCGGGTGCGTGTGCGCGAGGCGCTCGAAATACTTGACGGAGAAGGTGTGGAGGACGGCCACGCCGAACAGCGCGGCACCGATCATTTGCAGGGTCGTGGGTGTAAGCATAGGGCCGTGACAAGGCCGCGTGGCGGCCCGACCAGCGCGTAACACCTGCCGCGCCGACATGACGCGAACACCCCTTATCGCACGAGTATAACGCACGGGCGGCGTGCGCTCCATTGTAAAGATTGCACCGGTACTGTGACAGCGCTACCATTCCCTGAATGACAATCAGGAGGCGCCATGACACACCCGTTCGCCCGGCTGACGGCCGTGCTGCATTTTTCCATATTGGTGTTGGCGTCCTGCGCCGCGCACGCCAGCAGCCTGATGGCGCCCACGCAGAACATCTACGCCCGCAGCCACGTGAGCCTGGACGGCCGCTGGAGCTACATCATCGACCCGTACGAGAACGGGTACTACGACTACCGGCACATGCCGTTCGACCAGTCGGACAGCGGCAAGGGCGGCTTCTACGACGACCGCAAGCCGAAGGACAAGACGGAGTGGGTCGAGTACGACTTCGACCACGCGCCGACGATGACGGTGCCGGGCGACTGGAATTCGCAGGCGGAAAAGCTGCAGCTGTACGAGGGCACCGTGTGGCTGCGCCAGGCGTTCCAGGCCGATCCCAGGCCGGGCAGGCATTACGCGCTGTACTTCGGCGCCGTCAACTACGAGGCGCACGTCTACCTGAACGGTAAAAAACTCGGCATGCACAAGGGCGGTTTTACCCCGTTCCAGTTCGACGTGACGGACAAGCTGGTCAAGGGCCGCAACGTGGTCGTCGTCAAGGCCGACAACACGCGCCACCAGGACGAGATCCCGACCGTGAACACGGACTGGTGGAACTACGGCGGCATCACGCGCGACGTGCTGCTGGCCGAGCTGCCCGCCACGTACATCGCCGACTACAAGGTGCAGCTCGCGAAAGGCGACGCCCGCCGCATCGAAGGTTTCATTCAAATGGCGGGGGATAGCAAGGCGCAGCAGGTGACGGTGAATATTCCCGAAGCGGGCATCAGGACGACCGTGCGCACGGATGCGAGCGGCCGCGCGGTGCTGAACTTCCCCGTCAACAAACTGACGTACTGGTCGCCCGAGCAGCCGAAGCTGTACACGGTGGAACTGTCCGGCGGCGGTGACAAGGTCGTCGACCGCATCGGCTTCCGCACCATCGAGACGCGCGGCCAGGACATCCTCCTGAACGGCAAGTCCGTGTTCCTGCGCGGGATCTCGATGCATGAAGAGAATCCGCTGATCCCAGGTCGTCCGCGCGGCGCGGGCGACATGCGCATGCTGCTGCAGTGGGCCAGGGAGATGAACTGCAACTACGTGCGGCTCGCGCACTACCCGCACAGCGAAGAGATGATCCGCCTGGCCGACGAGATGGGCCTGATGGTGTGGGCGGAAGTGCCCGTGTACTGGACGATCTCGTGGACGAATCCGGACACCTACGCCAACGCGAACGCGCAGCTGACGGACCTCGTCACGCGCGACAAGAACCGCGCCAGCGTCGTCGTCTGGTCGGTGGGGAACGAGACGCCGATCGGCGGCCCGCGCAACACATTCATGAGCAACCTGGCCAGGACGGCACGGTCGCTGGACGACACGCGCCTCGTCGCGGCCGCGCTGGAAATCCACCGCAAGGGCAGCGACATCACGGTGGAGGATCCGCTCGCGGACTACCTCGACCTCGCCAGCTTCAACGAGTACGCCGGCTGGTACTGGGCCAGCAATGCGGAGATGCTGAATTACCGCTTCGACGTCCGCTACAACAAGCCGGTGGTCGTCACGGAATTCGGCGCCGAGGCGCTGGGCGGCTACCACGCCGACGCCGACACGCGCTGGAGCGAGGAATACCAGGACACGCTGTACCGCAACCAGTTCAAGATGCTGTCCGCGATCCCGGGCCTGCGCGGGATGACGCCGTGGGTCCTCGCCGACTTCCGCTCGCCGCGCCGCCAGCACCCGTACTACCAGGACTTCTGGAACCGCAAGGGCCTGGTCACGGACGCCGGCAAGAAGAAGCTCGCGTTCTGGACGATGAAGCAGTTCTACGACGACGTGCAGCTCAAGTACGCGCGCTGAAGCCGTTTGGTGCGTAGCGGGCAACACGGTGCGCCCGCCCGCGTGGCTTCTGGCCCGCGGTCTTCCTCTCTACGATGGCTCCGTGCCCGATCCGGGCCTCATCCAGGAGACCATGATGCTTACCGTAGATTCCCCATTGCGCCCCGCCAGCCACGGCCCCGAAGAACTGGTGCCGTCCCGTTACGCGCTGAAGGTCGGCGACATCGACGTGCTGGTGGTCAGCGACGGCGTGCTGCCGCTGCCCGCCACGACGATGGCCACGAATGCCGATCCGGCCGAGCTGGCGGACTGGCTCGATCACATGTTCCTGCCGCCGGATACATTCGACTGGCCGCTGAACGTGCTCGTGGTGCGTAGCGGCGACCAGACCATCCTCGTCGACGCCGGGGTGGGCACGCAGTTTCCGGGCTTCCCGCGCGCAGGCCAGTTTCCGGCGCGGCTGGAGGCCGTCGGCATCGATCTGGCGTCCGTGACGGACATCGTGATCACCCACATGCACATGGACCACGTGGGTGGGCTGCTCGCGCCCGGCGTGAAGGAGAGACTGCGCCCGGACGTGCGGATCCACGTGGCCGAGGCCGAAGTGAAATTCTGGGAGTCTCCCGATTTCTCGCTGACCGTCATGCCGGAGGCGGTGCCGCCCGTGCTGCGTTCGACGGCCGCGCGTTTCCTGGCCGAGTACCGCGACCGGCTGCAGGTCTTCGAGGAGCGCCGCGAAGTCGCGCCGGGCGTGGTGGCGCGCCGCACCGGCGGCCACACGCCCGGCCACAGCGTGGTCGACCTGGCGTCCGGCGGCAAGCGCCTGATGTTCGCCGGCGATGCCGTCTTCCCGGTCAACTTCGAGCATCCCGGCTGGCAGAACGGTTTTGAACACGATCCCGCAGAAGCGGCTCGCGTGCGCGACCGATTGTTCCGCGAGCTGATGATTGATGGCGGACTGCTGGTCGCGGCGCACCTGCCGTTCCCGTCCATCGGGCGGGTCATGGCGGATGGCGATGCGTACCGTTACGTGCCGGTGTTCTGGGACTACTGACGCCGGCGTTCAGTCGCGGTCGGGCGCGCCCAGCGGGAACAGGGAGCGGTATTGCCGCGCCTCGTCCACCGCGCGGGCGAACGACGGCCGCGCCAGCAGGCGGGCGCGGTAGGCGCGCAGGGTGGGGTAGCGTTCCGCGATCGGATGCGTCCAGTCCGCGTAGAACAGCGCGGGCGCGGCGGCGCAGTCCGCGAGCGAGAAGCCGTCGCCGGCGGCCCACGTGCGTCCGGCCAGGCAGTTCTCCAGCCAGCCGTAGGCGAGTTCCAGTTTTTCCGTCGCCGTCGCGACGGCATCCGCGCGCTTGGCCGCATCGCCGGTCAGCGCGCCGTTCACCGCATGCTGGACCATGTTCATCACGTGCAGGTCGAAGAAGCGGTCCATGAAGCGCACGTCCAGCGCCGCGAGCGGATCGTCCGGCAGCAGGCGCACGGGCCCCGGATGCGCCAGGTGCAGGTATTCGATGATGATGCTCGTCTCGACGACGTTGCGTTCGCCGTCGACGAGCAGCGGGAATTTGCGCAGCGGCCAGCGTTGCAGCCACGCCGCCGCGTGCTGCGGCGTGTCCGGCCCGAGGCAGCGGAACTCGAAAGGCGTGTCGTTCTCGTACAGCGCGATGAGCACTTTCTGCGTGTACGAGGAGAAGGGGTGACCGTAGAGCGCGAGGGGCATGGCGGGATCGCTTTCGGAGAGTGGCAGGGTCGTGGTAAAGCGTGAACTTGTGACTTCATCCTTTCAGTATTATGAAGGATTACGTTATTGGTTTCATGATGGATCGCTCGATGAAACGACACCTCGCGGTGCGCAAGGGTCTGCTGCTTCTGCTGGCATTGATCGGTAGCGGGACCGTCCTGTATTCGGCGGCTGCGGCCGGGCTCCGGCTATTCAGGAATCAGCCCCCGGACAGTGCCTGGGAAATGGTTTCTCCCGATGGGCGCCACCGCATCGTCATCACGGAAGACATCGCCGGTTTTCCCGGTTCCGTTTGCATCAAGCAAGTTTATGTTCTCGGTGCGCGGGCCAGGCTCGACAGGAACGACGAGGACAACCTGGTGTTTTCCGGCGCGTGCGACGGTCTGGGTGGCGTGCAATGGGATGGCACCCGCGTGCGGGGAATCGTGATGCCAGCCGCGGCGGTCGCCGGTGTCAGCAGCCTCAGGCTGAAACAGTTCGGGGCGGATGGGGAAGTCCAGTTGAACTGGACCGAGCGCTGAACCGGACAACTAGCCGATGAAATTACCTTTCATATCAAGCTGCTGAAATGAGGTCGTCGATGAGCAATCAAGCATGGACCCCGGTCACCCACGAGGACTGCGACCACGTCGCGGGCCCTTTCTACCACGGCACCAAAATCCGTTTCCAGCCGGGCGACGTATTAATCCCGGGCCATGCCTCCAATTTCGAGGAAGGCCGCGTCTCCAACAACGTGTATTTCAGCGCCTCGATGGAGGCTGCGATCTGGGGGGCGGAACTGGCCACGGCGCTCGCCGGCGCCGAGGGGCGGGGACATGTCTATGTCGTCGAACCCACGGGGACGTTCGAGGACGATCCCAACCTGACGAACAAGCGCTTCCCCGGCAATCCCACGCGCTCGTACCGCACGCGGGCGCCGCTCAGGATCGTCGGGGAAGTGGAGGATTGGCAGGGACATCCGCCTGAAGTGATCCGGCAGATGCTCGACCATCTCGCAGAACTGAAGCGCGCAGGGCGCGCCGTGATCGAAGACTGATCTAGTCGCGCGGGCGCTTCTTCGCGCGGCGCGCCGCCAGCAGCGCGGCCACGCCGGCGCCGGCCAGCCACAGCGTGCCCGGTTCCGGCACGTCGGCATGCTTGACCGGGGTCTTGGCCGGATCGTTCGTCTGGCCGGGCAGGTCCGTCGTCGGCGGCAGCAGCGTGCCGGGGATCGGCGTCGGTTTCGTGCCCGTGTCGGTGGGGGGCGGGACCGGCTCGTCCGGCAGCACCGTCGGCAGCGTGCCGCCCGTGGGCGTTCCGCTGTCCGGCGTCGTGCCGGTGTCGCCGGTCTTCGGACCGCCTGGAGTGGGCCCGCCCGTGTTCGTTCCACCGGGTTTCGTGACGACGGTGCCGGGCATGCCGGTGCCTGGCGTTCCCGTGCCCGAAGGGCCGGTAACCGGAGTGCCAGTGCCCGGCGTGCTCGTGCCCGGCGTGCCCGGCGTGCCCGTGCCTGACGTCTCCGTGCCAGGCGTTCCCGTACCCGACGTACCCGTCTCTGAGGGGTCGCTCGATACCTTGCCTGCCAATACCGTACCGCCATCCCGGATCGGACCCACGCCGATGCCGGGCACGCCCGGCGTGGCGATGCTGGTGCGCGTCAGGCGCGTGCCGCCGTTCTGTGCCGCAGCGCCTGTCCCGAAGGACTGGAGCTGGTAGCCGCGGCCAGCGGGATTGCCGTCGACCGCGAAGCCGACCTGCGCCACCGTGCCTTCGCCGGCGTCATCCTCGGCCACTTCGACGGAAGAGTCGAGTTCTTCCTCGCTCGGGCCCTTCGCTTCGACGGGCAGCTGGGGCTCGTCGGAAATGCGGTTGCCGCAGCGGGTGCGGATCTCGTTCTGGCCGTCGGACAGCAGCGTCTCGCCTTCGGCCAGCTGGAGTTTCTTCGCCGTCCAGAACACCTTGTCGCCCTTGCGGTACGAAACGTATACGGCGCGCGGCTTGTCGACGGTCTTGACGGTCGCCTTGTCCGTTTCGAACGCGGCATAGTGCACGGCCACGACCTTGTCCATGACCACGGCGCGCGCGAGTTCGCGGCGGTCGGCCAGGCCGCCGGGCACGATCGAATACGGATAGACGCGCCGCGTCTTCTTCCCGGTCTTGTCCTGGGCCTCGACCTGGGCCGCGGTGCGCAGCACGGCCGGTGCCGGCGTCGTGGTATTCGCCGGCGCCTGCGCCTGCGCGGACAGCGCCGGCGCCCCGGACTCGCTCATCGCGAGCGCGTACAGGCCCACGCACGCCGCCACGCCGAGCAGGCCAATGGCCGCCAGGCGTTTCTTCAGGCGCGAATCCTTTCTGCTGCGGCGAATGTAGGCGCTGCGGTAGTCCATACGAGGTCCAGGGGCGTGATAGTAGGAGATCTCCTACAGAGTATCATATTTCCCCATATCAAATCTACATTATTTTTTAAGAAATTCTATTTGCATTGTGGAAATAGCGAGACTTTGCCGGTCAGCGTTCGACCAGCGCCAGCACGGCCGTGATGTTGTCGCGGCTGCCATGGGCCTTGGCGAGGGCGATCAGTTCGGCGCAGCAGTGCTCCAGCGATTGCGCATGCGCGCCGGCCAGCACGCGCTCGATGGCGGCATGCGGCGTGTTGCCGTACAAGCCGTCGCTGCACAGCAGGTACAGGTCGCCGGAGCGGATTGCGCAGGCCTTGACGTCGGGCGTGATGGCGGCCGTCGGGCCGATCGCCTGCAGCAGCAGGTTGCGCGGCGGAAAGTCTCCGGAGACACCCGCTTCCAGCGCCTGCTGGTACATGGTCTGGTCGCGCGTGAGCACGGCCAGTTCGCCGTCGCGGTAGCGGTACAGGCGGCTGTCGCCGACGTGGAAGATGACGAGCGGGCCGTCCGGCAGGCTTTGCCAGAAGCCTGTCAGCGTGGTGCCCATGCCGCTGCCTTCGCCGCGGCCGCCTTGCAAATTCGCGCCGTACACGCGCGCATTGGCGGCGTCGACCGCCTCGTGCACGGCCACGACGGCGGGCATGTGCTCGTCCTGCCAGGTCGCGTCCGGGTCGGCCGCATCGCCGGGCGAGGATTTTTTCGGGTCGACGGCGCCCAGCGCGTCGCGCACGGTTTCCAGCGCCAGACGCGCCGCGATTTCGCCGCCGTCGTGGCCGCCCATGCCGTCGGCGACGGCCACCAGGCGGAGCAGGGGATCGATGAGGAAGTTGTCTTCGTTGGACTGGCGCACGAGGCCGACGTCGGTCAGGCCGTACGCGCAGCCGAAGGCGAGGCGGTGGTAGATGCTCGGGGTTAGCTGCTTCCAGGGGCTCATCGAACGCGGTGGATATCAATACAGGTGCGGCATGCTAGCACGCTGCCCAGGCGGATTGGCGATTTTCACGGCAGCCGCAGGACCCCGCTCACCGTGAAGCGGATTTCGCCGGGTTTGTCGCCCGGTGCCGTCTCGATGCGCAGGTCCGACAGGCCCTCTTTGTGGCTGCCCGCGACGAGCGCCGCGACGGCGTCGACCAGCCTGTCCGCATGCGCGGGCGGCAGCGACGCAGGTGCCGCCGGACCGAAGTACTGGTCGAGCAGCGCCGCGAAGTCGCGCCGCGTCGTCACGCAGAACACGGGGCGCGACTGCGGGAACAGCGTGGCGACGGCGTTGTCCTTCCTGACCTGTTCGGGGTCGATGCAGACGACGTACAGCGCATGCTCGTTGCGCTCCACGGGCAGCCACTGGCGCACTTCGGCGGCCGCGCGGTCCATGCCGTCGAGGAGTTCCGCCGGCACGCGCCGCCCCGGGTGGAAGGCGAGGTAGGGGACGGCGAAATGGTCGGCCAATGCGCGCCCGACGACGGGCAGCTTCACCTTGAAGTCGTCGAGCAGCACGTCCTCCACGTCGCGGCCCTGCGCGCGTGCCTGTTCCACCGCCTGTTCGACCTGTTCGCGTGCCAGCGCCCGCGATCCCAATGCGCCGACGAAGCCCGTGCGCTCGCGCCTTGCTTCCTGCCTGCGCTGGGCGAACGCGATGGCGAGCGTGTCGCACAGGTAGCGCGCGCCTTCGACGATCGTGCTGTCGAACGGGCCGCCGCGCAGGTTGTTGATCAGCTGGAGGACGCCAATGACTTCGCTGTCGTGCATCATCGGGACAACGAGCATCTGCGTCGTGCGGTAGCCCGTGCGCCGGTCGACGCCCTGCTGGAAGCGCAGGTCGGCCGCGTAGCGCTGCAGTTCGGCCGCATCGTAGACGTCGTTCAGGTTGAGCAGGCGGCGCGCCAGCGCGGCGTAGCCGGCCACGCTCTGCGCGGAGATCGGCAGGCGCAGCTGGCGGAACGACGCCATCCCCGTCTTGACCTTGGAGACGAGGCTCGCCTTGTCGTCGCCGACCGTGTAGATCGTCAGGCGGTCCGCGCCGAACAGGGCGCAGATGCCTTCGGACAGGTCGAGCATGATCTCGTCGACGTTGCGCGTGGCGTGGATGCGCGTGGTCAGCTGCTGCAGGCGGCGGAAGAAGTCGCCGCGCATATCCAAACTGCGTACGATGGTCGCGTCGCTCATGGCCGCGTCATGGGCGCGAGGCGCGTCGCGTCGATGTCTTCAACACGGGTCGCATCCGCAGCGTCCTGCGCCTGGCGCACGACGTCGGCCGGGGAGCGCGGCGTGACCGTGTCCAGCGGCCGCCAGGGCGAAGCCGCAAGCGTGTCGCCGTCGAGCGCCCGCCGCAGATCGTCGCGGAACGTCTCCGCGCTGGGGTAGCGCTGGTCCGGGCGCTTGGCGAGGGCGCGCAGCACGACGCGGTCGAAGGCCGGACCGAGCAGGGGATTCAGCAGGGTCGGCGGGACGGGGTGGTCGTGCAGGATCTTCTGCTGCACGGCGAACATGCCGGCGCCGCGGAACGGCCGTTCGTTCGTCAGGAACTGGTACAGGATGATGCCGACGGCGAAGATGTCCGACTGCGGGCCGACGGCCTGGCCCGTGATCTGTTCGGGCGACATGAAGCTGGGCGTGCCGACCATGTCGGCGCCATCCACATCCTGTACCGCCGCGTTCAGGGCGGCCATGTGGGCGACGCCGAAGTCCGTCAGTTTTACCGAGAGGTCGTGGCTCAGCATGACATTGGCCGGCTTGATGTCGCGGTGGATCACGCCATTGCGGTGCGCATAGCCGAGGGCATCGAGCAGCTCGCACGTCATGCGCACGGCATCCTCGAGCGTAAACTCCAGGTGGAAGTCCTGCGTCATGTCGAAGTATGCCGCCAGCTCTTCGCCGCGCACGAGTTCCATCACCATGTAGGCGATGCCGTCTTCCTCGCCGAAGTCGTACAGGCCGACGATGTGCGGATGGTTCAGCCGCGCGACGGCCTGCGCCTCGCGGATGAAGCGGGCCGAATAGGACGCGCGCAGCTCCGGATCGGCATCGCAGGCGGTGGAGATGACCTTGATCGCGACGCTGCGGTCCAGGCGCGGATCGAGGCCTTCGTAGACCTCGCCCATGGCGCCGCGTCCGAGCACGCGTACGATCCGGTATCTGCCTAACTGCGTCGGTTGGTTCATGGGCGCAAGTGTAAATCAAATTGGTTTGCAGACAATGAAAATCGGCGCCGCCGGTTTATACTTGATGTATGAACGACACCCGCTGCACCTGGGCCAACATGGCCAACCCACGCTACATCGCTTATCACGACCACGAGTGGGGCGTACCCTGCCACGACGAGACGACGCTGTTCGAAATGCTCAACCTCGAAGGCGCGCAGGCCGGGCTGTCGTGGGAAACGATCCTGAACAAACGCGACAACTACCGCATCGCCTTCGACGGCTGGGACGCGGACAAGATCGCCAACTACGGCGATGCGAAAGTCGCGGACCTGCTCGCGAATCCCGGCATCGTGCGCAACCGTCTCAAGGTCGCGGCCGCCATCAACAATGCGCAGGCCTACCTGCGCCTGCGCGAACAGGGCTTGACCCTGGATGTGTACCTGTGGGCCTTCGTGGACGGCAAGCCCATCGTCAACGACTGGCCCGACGGCAGCCGCCCGGCGCGCACGGAACTGTCCGATCGCATCTCGAAAGACCTGGCCAAGCGCGGCTTCAAGTTCGTCGGCTCGACCATCGTGTATGCCTACATGCAGGGCATCGGCATCGTCGACGACCACGACCGCGCCTGCCTGTGCCGCCGCCGGAGGTGATGCCATGGATGTCCGCGCCTGCTGGTGCACCCGGGCCCGCTACACCGTCTTCGATTCGCACTACGGCGACGGGGCCGCGGTCCGCGTCCTGACGGACGTCTGGCGCACCGATCCGCACCGCTCGCCCAATCTGCACATCATCTCCCTGTGCGAGCACCTGCTGCCGGGCTTCCACCGCATGCCGCAGGCGGAGCCGGGCGTCACGCTGGACCTGATCAGCGCGCCGCTGACGGACGCGCTGGCCCAGCTGACCGCGCGCGTCGACATGTTCCGCCTGCACGACATCGAACACGCCGGCACCGACTTCGCGCGCCACGTCGCGCGCGTGGCCGCGCAGGATGCCTGCCTGCAGGCGCAAGGCCTCACGCAAGACCAGGTCGCCGCGCTGACGGCGCAGGGCTTCGTGTTCGACGCGGACGGCCGCCACGCGCGCTTCGCCAGCCGCAAGCCGCGCCCGCCCGCACCGCCGGCGCCCGAACGCCGCGCCATCGTGCTCGGTGCCGGCATCGCCGGTTCCGCCGCGGCCGAGCGCCTGTGCGCGCGCGGCTGGCAGGTGACCATCGTCGACCGCCAGCCGCAACCGGCGATGGAAGCGTCGGGCAACCGGGCCGGCATCTTCATGCCGCTGCTGTCGAAGGACGACAACGTGCCTACGCGCCTGACGCGCGCCGCCTACCTGTACGCGCTGCGCCACTGGGAACACCTGGGCGGCATCGGCCGCGCCATCGAGGGCGACAAGTGCGGCGTGCTGCAGCTGGCGCGCGACCCTGGCCACGCCGACGTGCAGCGCGCCATCGCCGCCGATACATCGCTGCCGGCGGATTTCGCCGAGTGGCTGGAGCGCCCCGAGGCGGAAGCGTTGCTCGGCGGCCTGCCGGCGCCGGACGGCGGTTGGCTGTTCCGCGGCGCCGGCTGGGCGCGGCCGGGCAGCGTGTGCGAGGCGATGCTGGACGCGTGCGGCGGACGCCTGGAGCGCAAACTCGGCGTGGGCGACGTGCGCATCGAACGCGATGGCCCGCAATGGCGCCTGACGAACGAACACGGCATCGTGGTGGCGCGGGCGCCGAACCTGATCCTGGCCAACGGCGCCGGCGCCGCGCAAGTGCCGCAGGCGGCGCCGCTGCCATTGACGATGCTGCGCGGGCAGGTGTCGCACGTGCCGGCCGACATGGTGCCCAAGCTCCCCGTCGTGCTGTGCCGCGAAGCGTACCTGACGCCGCCGTCCGGGGGCGTGTGCAGCGCGGGCGCCACGTACGACGCCGATCCGAATCCGGCGCTGTCCTTGACTAGCCATGCGGAAAACCTGGAGCGCCTGCGCGGCCTGCTGTCCGATCCGCATGCGGCGGAGGATGCGCCGCTGGCGGGGCGCGTGGGCTTCCGCTGCGTGGCCCCGGACCGCCTGCCGCTCGTCGGCCGCCTGCCGGACTTCGACGCGGCCGGCACCACCGAGCGTCTGCGCGACGTGCCGCGCCATCCGGGACTGTACGGGCTGCTCGGCTATGCGTCGCGCGGCCTGATCTGGGCCGGTTTGTCGGCCGAACTGCTGGCAGCAGGGATCGAAGGCGAGCCGCTGCCGCTGGAGTCCAGCCTCGTCGACGCGCTCGATCCGGCCCGCTTCGTGTTGCGCGCACGCCGCGCTCCGCGGGGTCCGCAGCCAGGAAATTGATTTCTTTCGGGCAACCGAAAGTTTCAAAGGTATAATGTGTGCCAAGCAACATTTCACACATGATCCAGCCATGGACGACACCCCCGACGCGCCCGAGCTGTCGCTGTTTCTCGCCTCGACCGCGCACGACATGAAGAATTCGATCAGCGTCCTGTCCGGGACGCTGGAGCGCCTTTTGGTCGACGCTTCGCCGCAGACGGAAACGGCATATCCGCAGATGGCGCACATGCTGTACCAGACGAAGCGCCTGAACGACAACCTGATGCAGCTGCTCGCGCTGTACAAGCAGGTGGGCACGCCCGCGTACCCGTTCGACGTGCAGCCGCTCGAACTGGGCCAGCTGGTCGACCAGGTGGTGGCGCTGGAACGCGTGCTGCTGAAGTCGCGCGGCCTGAAGCTGGAACTCGATTACGACCCGGACCTCGTCTGGCACTTCGACGAAGACCTGATCACGGGCGTGCTGTCGCATGCGATCAACAACGCCATCCACTACACGTGCGACACGGTGCGCCTGGCAATCCGCGTCACCGACGACAACTGGCTCGAACTGCGCGTGGAAGACAACGGCCCCGGTTATCCGCCGGCCCTGCTGAAGGCCGGCGCCATCGCCACGCGTGACACGGCGGGCGGCATGAACTTCCTGACCAACAGCGCGGGCCTGGGCCTGTATTTTTCCAGCGAAGTCGCGCGCATGCACCAGCACCGCGAGCGGCGCGGCACACTGCGCCTGGAAAACGGCGGCCGCTACGGCGGCGGCTGCTTCATCCTGAACCTGCCATGAACGCTTCCGTCAAGGCCGTGAACGAGATCGACTGGGCCGACAAGAACTACCTCGTCGTCGACGATTTCGTCGGCGTGCGCCAGCTGCTGCGCGAAGCCCTGCGCAGCCTGGGCGCGAAGAACATCGACCAGGCGTCGTCCGGCGGCGAGGCGATGGGCCTGCTGGCACGCATCCGCTACGACGTCGTCCTGTGCGACTACAACCTGGGCGACGGCAAGAACGGCCAGCAGGTGCTGGAGGAAGCGCGCGTGCGCAACCTCGTCAACCCGAGCACCGTGTGGCTGATGGTGTCGGCCGAAAAGAGCGTCGAATCCGTGATGGGCGCGGCCGAGCACCAGCCGGACGCCTACCTGATCAAGCCGATCACGGAAGGCGTGCTGCTCACGCGGCTCAATCGCGTGTGGCACAAGAAGCAGATCTTCCGCCTCATCGACCAGGCCTATGCCGAGAAGGACTACCTGCGCGCGGCGCGCCTGTGCGACGCCGCCATCGAAAATCACAAGGCGCACGAGATCGACCTCCTGCGCATGAAGGCCAGGCTGATGGAGAAAAGCGGCGAGCCGGTGAAGGCGCGCGAGGTGTACGAGCGCGTGCTGGAGCAGCGCGAATACCAGTGGGCGCGCGCCGGCATCGCCAAGATCCGCCTGGCCAACGGCGAATTCGAGCAGGCGAGGCAGGCGTTCCAGAGCGTGATCGCGGAGAACCGCTACTACATCGATGCCTACGACCAGCTCGCGTTGACTTATCAGAACCTGGGCAAGCTGGACGAGGCGTGCGCGATCCTCGAACGGGCGGCGAAACTGTCGCCGAACTCGGTGCCGCGCCAGCGCAACCTGGGCAACGTGGCGCTCAAGGTGGGCAACGTGCAGATGGCGGAGCAGGCCTTCCGCAAGTGCATGCTGATCGGCGAGTATTCGATCATGAAGACCCCCGACGCTTACCTCGGGCTGGCGCGTGTGTGCGGCCAGAAGAACGATGCGAAGGAAGCGCTGCGGCTGCTGCTGCAGGTCCAGCGCGAGTTCGCGGCCGACCATCCGGACATCGCGCTGCGTTCCAAGATCACCGAGGGCCTCGTCTACCACGAGAGCGGCGACTACCGCCGCGCGCGCAAGGCCGGCGACGAGCTGGAGGCGCTGCTGAACGCGACGGAAGACCGGCCCGACATCCCGACCTGCCTGGAACTGGCGACCCTGCTGTTCGCGGTGGGCGTGAAGGATGCGCCGGTGGAACTGCTGTGCTACGTCATCCGCAATAACCACGACAACCCGCTGCTGCTCGACGAAGTGCAGAAGATCTTCGACAAGGCGCGCCTCGGCGACGAGGGCCTGGAGTTCATCCGCGCCTCCAAGAAGGAAGCGACGGACCTGATGAACCAGGGCGTGCTGCTGTGGAAGACGGGCAAGCTGAAGGACGCGGTCGAGTGGATGCGCCAGGCGCGAAAAAAGGTGCCGAACAACCAGCGTATCCTGTTCAACGCGGCCCAGATCCTCGTCTCGCATCTGCAACAGCACGGCTACGACACGGCGTTATCCTGCGAAGCGTACGAGGTGCTGCACCACGTCGACCGCCTGCTGCCGGGCCAGCAGCGTTTCGCGCAATTGATGGAGCAGCTGGCGCAGCTGCAGCCTGTAGCCGAAAGCGGAACTATCGCCGAAGTGGCGTAATTCGCTATACGATCTGGTGAAAATCATAACGCCGGCAGCGCTGCCCGCCGTGTGAAAATTCGCCTTTGATTACAGCGGAGGGCGGCGTGCGCATCGAACGGAACACTCATGTGGAGGTGACGCGCCGCGGCTTCCTGAAGTCCGCCGGCGGGCTGGTGCTCGGCTTCGTCGTGCCTCTTCCCGGCCGCGCGGCCGCAGCGGCGCCCGTTGCACCCAATGCCTTCCTGCACATCGCGCCGGACGACACCGTCACCGTGATGGTCGACCGGCTCGAATTCGGCCAGGGCGTGCACACGGCGCTGCCGATGCTGGTCGCCGAGGAGCTCGACGCCGACTGGTCGCGCGTGCGCGCCGAGCTGGCGCCGGCCGGCGACGCCTACAAGGATCCCCTGTTCGGCATCCAGATGACCGGCAGCTCCATCTCGGTGGCGCACTCGTTCACGCATTACCGCGAGATCGGCGCGCGCGCCCGTGCGATGCTGGTCGCCGCCGCGGCCGAGCGGTGGCAGGTCGCGCCGGACCAGTGTTCGACGGCCGCCGGCGTGGTCATCGGCCCCGGCGGGCGCAAGGCCCGCTACGGCGCGCTGGCCGATGCGGCCATGACGCTGCCGGTGCCGGCCACCGTCAAGCTGAAAGACGCGAAGGCGTTCCGCCACATCGGCAAGCCGACCGGGCGCCTGGACGCACGCGCCAAATCGACCGGCAAGCAGCAGTTCGGCATCGACTTTACGCTGCCCGGCATGAAGGTGGCCGTGGTCGCGCGGCCGCCCGTGTTCGGCGCCAGGATGCGCAGCCTCGACGCCGCCAAGGCGAAAGCGATCCAGGGCGTGGTCGACGTGGTCGAGGTGGCGGTCGGCAGCGGCGGGCGCGGCGTGGCCGTGATCGCGGATGGCTACTGGCAGGCGAAACTGGGTCGCGACGCGCTCGTCATCGACTGGGACACGGGCGCCGTCGACAAGCTCGATACGGCACGCCAGTTGCGCGATTACCGGACGCTTGCCGCCACCCCGGCATCGGCAACGACGTCGATCTCGGCCGTCTACGAATTTCCTTACCTGGCGCATGCGCCGATGGAACCGGTCAACTGCGTGGTCGACCTCCATGCCGATCGCTGCTCCGTCTGGGCGGGCGTGCAGTTCCAGACCTTCGACCAGACCGCCGTCGCCGCGGCGGCGGGGCTCAAGCTCACGCAGGTGACCCTGCACACGATGATGTCCGGCGGCGGATTCGGCCGCCGCGGCGTGACCACGTCCGACGACCTGGTCGAAGCGGTCAACGTCGCGAAGGCGTACGGACGCGGCCCGGTCAAGGTGATCTGGAGCCGCGAGGACGACATCAAGGGCGGCTATTACCGCCCGGCGCACGTGCACAAGGTCGACATCGGGCTCGATGGGAACGGCGACGTCGCGACGTGGAACCATGTGATCGTCGGCCAGGCCATCAGCGCGGGCACGCCCTTTGAATCGGTGCTGATCAAGAACGGTGTGGATTCCACGACGACCGAAGGCATCGTCGAGGCGTACGCGCTGCCGGTGAACCTGTCGGTGCATCACCCGAAGGCGAACGTGCCGGTGCTGTGGTGGCGCGGGGCGGCGTCGAACCACACGGCGTTCGTCATGGAGACGCTGGTCGATGAGGTCGCGCATGCGGCAGGCGCCGACCCGGTCGAGTACCGACGCAAGCTGCTGGGCGACAAGCGTCCGCGCCACGTGGCGGCGCTCGACCTGGCCGTGGCCAGGTCCGGCTACGGCAAGAAGCGGCTGCCCGAGGGCCGCGCCTGGGGCGTGGCCGTGCACGGCATGTCCGGCAGCGTGGTGGCCTATGTGGTCGAGGCGTCGGTCGAAAAGGGCGTACCGAAGCTGCACAAGGTCACGGCCGGGGTGCATTGCAATATGGCCGTCAATCCGCTGTCGATCGAGGCGCAGGTGCAGGGCGCCGTGCTGGCGGCCCTCGGCACCACGTTGCCGGGCGCCGCCATCACGTTCAGGGACGGCGTCGTCGAGCAGAAGAATTTCGACGATTACACGGTGGCGCGCATGCCCGACATGCCGCATGTGGACGTATTCATCGTGCCGTCCGCCGACCCGCCGACCGGCATGGGCGAGCCGGGCCTGCCGCCGCTGGCGCCGGCCTTCGCCAACGCCATCTTCCACCTCACGGGCAAGCGCTTGCGCAAGCTGCCGTTCGATCTCGCGACGTTGCAGGCGTAGCGTCAGGGCTTGTCGGTCTTCGTCCGGCTGGTGCGTGCTGTTTTGCCGTTACCGACCACCGTGCCGCCGGTGCCTTCGCCGGGGGGCGGCGCGGCAGTCTTCGATGCCGCCTTGGGCGGCTCCGCCTTCGGTGTGCCGCCGCCCTCCGTGCCGGGGGCTGCCGGCGCTGCGGTGCTCGGCGTCATCGCGTTGGCGACAGCCTGCGTAAATTGTTCCTGCAACATGTTCCACCACGCGACGGCAGCCGGCATCGCCGCCGCCGCAGGGTTGCCCGGCGCGTCCGTCGCGCCGGCGGCTTGCGGCGCGGCCGTGCCCGGCTGAGCCGTGCCGCCGCTGCCTGCCGCGGCGGCATCCGGAGCCTTGGGAGCATCCGTCTTCGCGGCCGGCGTTGCCGGCTTGGCAGCGGCGCTCGACTGGCCCTGCGCGCCGAAGAAGGGCGAGAACGGCATGGACGCCATCTTTTCCGCGCTGACGCCGGACTGGCGCATCGCTTCGGCCATCGAGGCGCCCATCGTCTTGAGGGTCATCAGCGTGCCGCGCTGCACTTCGAGGGCCTGGATGGTCCCGCGCAGCATGCTGAGGTTCAGGTTCAGCCAGGACTCGACCGCCTTGAGGTCGGCGATGCGCTTGTCCAGGTCCTCGGTCGACATCGGCGGTGCGGCGATGCCAGCCATCCCCGGCATGCCGGGTATGCCGGGCATACCGGTGCCGGGGATCTGCATGGATCCCCACAGGTTCTTGACGAATTCCAGCGTGTCCGTCACGCCTGGCATGGCGGGTGCGGAGGGTTTCAGCATGGTGGTCTCCCTGGTTGGTGGCCGCTAGCGTAACAGATAAATAAGAGCCGACATAGATATGGTTGGATGCGATGGTTGGAAGCGCAGGCGGGCAGTGCGCGGGCGGACCGGCTACACTAGGCGGATGAGCCCCGCATACGCCACGACCCGACGCCCCCGGCAACTGGTGCTGGGCGCGCTCACGATCCTGTTGCATGTGCTCGTGTTCATCTGGTTCATGCGCCAGATGGGCCATGTGCCCGACCCGTCCGCGCGCACGGGACGCGCACTCATGACGGCCGAGCTGGTCGAGGCACCGCGGCCGCGTCCGCTGCCGCCCGTGCCACCGCCGCAGCCGGCACTGACGCCGCCGCCGCTGCCCGAGATCGAGCCGGAGCCCGTGGTGCCCGCGGCGCCACCGCCCGGCCAGCCCGACGCGACAGCGCCTTCCTTGACGCCGGAATCGGACGGTCTCGCCGCGCCCGATGCGGCGGGACAGCAAACGGGGCAGGGCGGCGCCGCCGCCGGCGCAGACACCGTACAATCCACGGCACAGGATGCGGTACCCCGGGCCCAGGTCGAGCCGGAAGCGGCACCGAAGCCCCAGCCGGCCGCGCCGGAAGCGCGCCGCTACAAGGTCGACATGCCGCCTTCGGCCGACATCACGCTCGACGTCGCGCGCACGGACGCGAACGGCACGAAGTGGAGCGGCGATGCATTGTTGTCGTGGCGGGTGACGCCGTCCAGCTACCGCGTGAAGATCGAGGCCGGCATCCGCGTCGTGTTCGCGCACGTGAACCTGCTCACCCTCACGAGCGAGGGCACGGTTGGAGACGAAGGATTCGTCCCCACCTTGATGACGGAGAAGCGGCGCGGGCGCGCCATGACGGCGACGCATTTCAATCGCCAGGACGGCACGCTGACGTTTTCGGCCTCCAGCCTGACGTACCCGCTCGTGCCGGGCGCGCAGGATAAAGCCAGCGTGCCGCTGCAGTTGACGGCCATCGCGCGCGGTGATTCGAAACAATTGTCGGGAAATATCGACATCCTTGTCGGCGAAGACCGCGACGCAAGCGTTTTCACCTTTACGGTGGCCGGACAGGAACAGCTCGACACGCCGCTGGGCCGCATCGCCACGTGGCACCTCGTGCGCCCACCGAAACCCGGCTCATACAACTCGCGCCTGGAACTCTGGCTGGCGCCGGCCTACGGCTGGTATCCGGTACAGATCCGCAACGTCGAGGCGAGCGGGGCCGTAACAACCCAGACCGCGAGCAAAATCGTGATTCAACAAGCAGGAAGCTGATATGAAAAATGTTTTAAGAATGGCAGGCGCAGGGGCAATGTTGATGGCAACGCTGGGCGGCCATGCTGTCGCGGCGGAAGAACATCCGGCCATCAAGCGCCCGTTCGACCTGCCGCCGTCGGCCGACCTGAATTACTCCATCAGCGCACGCCAGCGCGGCTTCAACCTGAGCGGCGATGCAACGCTCACCTGGCGCGCGAGCGACAGTAAATATTCGGTCAGCGCCGAGTCGCGCGTGGCGCTGCTGGGCAAGCTGACGGAAAACCGCAGCACGGGCATCGTCGACAACTGGGGCCTGGCACCGACCGAGTACTACGACAAGCGCTTCCGCAAGGACCCGACGACGGCCGCGTTCGACCGCAACGGCAAGACCATCACGTTCAGCGAGGGCGACAAGACGTATCCGATCAAGGGCGGCGAGCAGGACCGCGTATCGATCTCGTGGCAACTGGTGTCCATCGCCCGCGCCGCGAAGGATAAATTCAGGCCGGGGTCGGAATGGCAGTTCTTCGTCGTCGGCCCGCACGATGCCGACCCGTGGACGTTCCGCGTCGTGGGCCGCGAAAAGGTGCAGGCCGGGGCGTCGCTGGGCGAAGTGGATGCCGTGCACGTGATGCGCGCGCCGCCGCCGGGCTCCAGGGACCAGACGCTCGACATCTGGCTGGCCCCTGGCCACGAGTGGTATCCGGTCAAGCTGCGCTTCACGGACAACGACCGCGACTACGTCGAGCAGACGCTCGAACGCATCGTCAAGAAGTAGCCCAGTCCTTCACGTAGGCCGGTGCCGGCACCGCGCAATGCGCGTCCGGCACGGGCGTCCCGCGCGCCTCGTGGAGCGGCAGCACGCCGGCCCACGCGGCGATGCCCATGTCTTCCGCGTCGTCGTCGGGCGGGCCGGTGCGCACCTTGCACGCGGCTTCAAGCAGCGCGATGCGCATCACGGTCGTCGCCGCGAATTCCTTGTCGTTCCCCGGGCGGATCTCGGCCTGCCGGCCCGGCGCCAGATGCTCCATGAAGTCGGCCAGGCTCTGGCGCTTGGCGTCTTCCGTGACGACCTCGAAGCGGCCGTAGACCATCGCGCTGCGGTAATTCATCGAATGATTGAAGGCGGAGCGTGCCAGCACGAGGCCGTCCACATGCGTGATCGTCACGCAGCAATCCTGCTCCATCAGGCACTGCAGCATGCGGCTGCCGTTCGACCCGTGGATGTACAGGTAGTCGCCGCTGCGCCAGCAGGCGGTGGGGATGCAATGCGTGCCGCGCGCATCGGTAAACGCGACGTGGCAGACGTAGGCGGCATCGACGATGGCGTGCAGCAGGGCAGGGTCGTAAGACGCCTTGTTTGCGCCGCGCTTGACCTGGGTGCGGGAGGAAGGAGCAGTGTTCATTGGCCTCGATAATGTGGGTGGAAGCCGCACTATAATGGCCGTGATGGCTCCAGCAACAGATCCAGAGCCACACGATTTCATGGAGCCACGATGGATTATTCCCTGCTGCTGGACGCCTTCGGCCGCGACCACGCGCATCACGCCTGGCCGCGCCAGAGATTGCTGCACGAATGCCTGCGCGCCGCGATCCGCGACGGCACGCTGGCCGCCGGCACGCGCCTGCTCGCCACGCGTGCGCTGGCGCAGGAACTGGGCATCGCCCGCAACACGGTGTTGTATGCGTACGAGCAGCTGGCCTGCGAAGGCTTCGTCATCCCGGACCGGCGCGGCACCGTGGTCGCCGGGATCGCGCCGGCCCCCCGCCGCCGCAGCGCCGACGTGCCGCAGGCCGGCCTCGCGCGCCGCGCGCAGAACCTGCGGACAGTGAACGGCACCGCCAGTGTCGCGCTGCCGTTCACGCCCGGCGTGCCCGACCTGCGCGCATTCCCGCTGGCGCAGTGGCGCCGCCTGCTGGACCGCGCCTGGCGCGGCCTGACCTTTGCGCAGCTGAACTACGGCGACCCGGCCGGCGAGCCGGCGCTGCGCACGGCCATCGCGGACTACCTGCGCGCGTCGCGCGGCGTCGTGTGCGAGCCGGGCCAGGTATTCATCACGGACGGCACGCAGGCGAGCCTCGACCTGTGCGCCCACGCCTGCGCCGACGCGGGAGAGATTGCCTGGATCGAAAACCCGGGCTATGGCGGCGCGCTGGCCGCGTTCCGGGGCGCCGGCCTGGTCGTCGAGGGCATCGCGGTCGACGGGGAGGGCATGGCGCCGTCTCTTCACGACTGGACGGCGCGCCGCCCGAAGCTGATCTACACGACGCCGTCGCACCAGTACCCGATCGGCGTGGTGACGTCGGCGGCGCGGCGCCTGGCGCTCATCGACGGGGCGCGAGCCGCGGGGGCGCTGATCGTCGAGGACGACTACGACAGCGAATTCCGCCACGAAGGCCCGCCGCTGGCGGCCATGCAGGGTCTCGTGGCGGATGCGCCGGTGCTGTACTGCGGCACGTTCAGCAAGACGATGTTCCCGGCGTTGCGCATCGGTTTCGTCGTCGTGCCGCCCGGGTTGGCACCGCAGCTGGCGGTCATGCGGGCGCAAGCTGCGGCGGCGGGGCGGACGGCGGAGCAGCTGGCGCTGGCGGAGTTTTTACGCAGCGGCGAGTTCGCGCTGCATTTGCGGCGGATGCGGCGGCTGTATCGGCAGCGGCGGGATGCGCTGGTCGAGGCGCTCGGGCGGCACCTGGGCGGGCACGCTGTCGTCGAAGGCGCTTCGGCGGGCATGCATCTGGCCTTGCGTCTGCCCGACGATGGCACTGCGGACGTGGAGATCGTACGGCGGGCGAGGGCGCAAGGGATCGTCGTGAATGCGTTGTCGGCGCATGCGGTGCCGGGCGGGACGCCGGTAAATGGGCTGATGCTCGGTTACGCGCAGGTGCCGGCCGAGCGGATCGATGCGCTGGTTGAGCGGCTGGCCGGTGTCACTCTGCCCGTCGCGAGCAATCAGTCGACGTGGAATTCCTCGGCCGAGTCGAACAATTCCCAGCACGCGACGAACAGCGCCGCCACGACTGGCCCGATCACGAAGCCGTTCAGGCCGAACAATGCCATGCCACCGATCGTCGACAGCAGCACGAGGTAGTCGGGCAGCTTGGTGTCCTTGCCGACCAGGAGCGGACGCAGGATGTTGTCCACAAGGCCAATGACGACGATGCCCCAGCCGATCAGGCCGATGCCTTCCCACGTCGATCCGCTCACCAGCAGGTAGATGGCGACCGGCGCCCAGACCAGCGCGGCGCCGATCGCCGGCAGCAGCGACAGCACGGCCATCACGGTGCCCCACAGCAGCGGCGCCTGGATGTCCAGGAACCAGAACGCGACGCCGCCCAGCATGCCCTGCGCGACCGCGACCAGCACGTTGCCCTTGACGGTGGCGCGGATGACGGTCGTGAAATTCTCGAACAGGCGGCCCTTGTAGCGGCGGCTCAGCGGCACGGCCGCCTTGATGCGCGCGCCCAGCATGCGGCCGTCGCGCAGCAAGAAGAACAGCAGGTAGAGCATGATGCCCAGGCCGATCAGGAAGTCCATCGTGTTACGCCCGAAGTCGATGGCGTGCACGGCTGCGATCTGGCTGAACCTGGCCGCTTCGGCCGACAGCTTTTGCTGCAGCATGGCGAGGCTCAACAGGTCGTAGCGGTCGAGCAGGCTGACGGCCCACTGCGGCAGCGCGCCGACGATCTGGCTGAAGTAGCGGCCGACGTCGATGTGCCCGGTGCCGACCTGCTTGTAGATGCCGAGCGCCTGGTTCACCAGCGACATCGTCACCAGCGACACCGGCAGGATGACGATGACGACGATCGTCAGCAGCGTGAGCAGGGAGGCGACGTTCGCTTTGCGTCCGGTGGCCGCCAGCATGCGGTTGTGCAGCGGCGCGAACAGGATCGCCAGCACGACGCCCCAGAAGATGGCGCCTGAATAGGGCAGCAGGATCCAGCCGAAGGCGATCGTCACCACCACGAGCAACCAGAGGAAGACCTTTTGCTGCAGCGAGTAGGATGGCGTCTGCGGGGAGGGGGGCGAAGGCGGCGGCGATTGCGTCATGGATGGGGCAACGTGAACTGGATGTGCCTCATCATAATGGATGTGCCGGAGGAGCGGACGCGCGCAAGGCACCGTGTCCGGCCACGATCGTCTCTACCTTCATCACGAATCCCTGGAACGTCTGCAGCATGGTGTCGTGCAGGTTGCGCGCGATGCGTTCGCGCTCTTCCGGCGGCTCAGTCTTGGGGCCCGGGATCATCCGGATTGTCATTTTCCCAATGCAGCACGATTTCCTTGGGCGCATTCCCCACCTTGACGGTCCGCTTGAACGTCTTGCCCTCGGCCGCCGCACTGACGCGATACGTGCCTGGCGGCAGCTTGGCAAAGAACATCGGCCCCGTATTTGCCGCGGTCACCAGGCTGGCCCCCTTGGCGTCCATGATGTCCAGCTGGACGTCGGACCGGTAGGCACCGCTCTGCTTGGTGGCGAAGGTCAGCAGCAGGTTGTAGTCGGCGCGCTGGGCCTTCATCGCGGCCTGCTCTTCCTCGCCGACGCCGCCGTTGACGTAGGTGATGCCGTTCTGCTGCTTCGGGGTAGGTGCCGCCAGGACGGCGGCCGGGGTCAGGCAGGCGGCCAGAAGGGTGGACACAACCGCGGCCGCAAGTGTGCGTTGCATGGCATTCCTCCTTGTTGATGATGTAAAGATAACAATGTTCATTATCGCGCTGTCGGGCCCAGAGGGGCGCGCGCCTGATGTTGCAATGTTGGCAAGTCAAGCGCCGCTTCGATTCCGTTGCATATTCACCAGTTGTGAACCGTACGCGGGCGTTCCGTATTAGTTGCCAAGCCTTAACTGTTATACTGACGCCCCCGCGCCCGTGGCCCAGAAGGCCGCGCGCGACAGCAGACTGGTAAGCCTTACGATGATCGACAACCTGGCAGCAACCGCCGCCGACTCCCAAATCCCAGCGCTCGACGAGCTCGACCCGCTGCAGACGCACTTCCAGGACGGAGTGGCGCCGGACGAGATCGAGCAGGTATATCACCTCAAGCGTGCGCAGCCCATGCTGCAGGCGTTCACCGCGCTGTTCCACGGCTCGCAGGACGGCGTCGTCGTGCGCCTGCTCGTGCTGCGCGAACTCGCGTCCGACACGACGGACTCCGCCTTCTCGCGCGCCGACATCAATACGAAGTTCGCCTACCTGATCCCGGAAAGCCTGGAGACGGTGCTGGGCCGCCTGCGTACGCACGGCCTGCTCGCGTGGGACAACCCGGCCGCCGTCTACCGCATCACGCCGCTGGCGCGCAACGTGCTGGCCGCACTCGACACCCTGCTCGCCCTCGGCAAGCCGGAAGAGGACGAGGCCGAGATGGGCTTCCTGCTGTCGCAGGTGGCGGGTGCGCAGGCCGTCGGCGGCGTCACCGTCGACCAGTTGAAGCACCTGCTGGGCCGCCTCGTCGAGCTGCACGAGGAATTCCGCGATGCGATCGCGTCCGGTTCCGAATTCCGCCTGCGCGCGTCGCAGGCGAAGTGGCACATGGCGTGCGACTGGGTGGAGAAGGGTTCCGTGATCCTGCGCGCCATCACGTCCGACGAGCGCGCCGACTCCGCCACGCACCGCGCCGCGCAGGCGATCGGACGTGCCCAGTCGCAGCTCCTGAACATGCAGGGGATGTTCTCGCGCGCGCTGAACCAGATCGAGCGCCAGCGCGTGCACCTGGGCCAGTCCGGCCTGTCGACGACGGACATCAAGCGCTGGCTGCTGGCGCACGACGATCTCGCGAGCCTGGCCGAGGACGCGATCGACCGCCCGGTCGTCCCGCTGTTCACGACGCCGGCCGAGATGATCGACGTGGCCGAGACGGAACTCATGATGGAACGCGTCGCGCCCATGGCGCCGGGCGGCCTGCCGAACGGCGAGGACGCACCGATGACCATCAACGACAACCCGGCGATGCAGGCGGAGCTGGACGACTGGATCCGCCGCCTCGCCGATTTCGCCAACCTGGACAACTTCCCCGTCATGGCGGAGGGCGCACCGAAGAGCGTGCCGATCCAGGAATCGCTGCTGCCGGCCAGCTTTGCCGTCGCATCGTACCGCGCCTCGCTGCTGCCGCTGCTGGGCGATCCGGCCGAAGCCAACCTGCAGGGTCCGACCGCCGAACTGGCGCGCCTGCCCGTGCGCTTCGACTCCGCCGACGAAATGATCCCGCTGGACGATCCGCACATCGCGGCCATCTCGCGCGCGACCCTCTCACTGAATCTCGATCTACCGAGCACCCCGGAAAGCAAGACGCAAGATGAATGACGACGCCCAAATCCTGATCGCGCGACTGCTCACGCACCAGACCCTGCGCCGCGACGACAAGATGGTCAAGCGCGCGCTGTCCGACGACCAGTTCCGCGCCGAGATCGACAAGCGCCTGCTCGAATGCGGCCTGAAACTCCTCGACAACGTGTACGCCGACCACGTCACGCTGGCCCTGCACCGCAACGTCGAACCGAAGATATTCGGCGCCAAGGACATCTGGCAGAACAATAATTTCGGCCTCACGCGCGACGGCGTGGCGCTGCTCGTCGTGCTGTGGGCGCAGATCATCCTGCCCAAGCGCCAGCGCCAGGAGACGCACCAGGCCATCGACGTCGACCAGTCCGACATGTTCGACAAGGACAACCCGATCCCGCGTGCGGAAGACACGTCGATCGGCATCTCGTACACGACGCTGCTCGCGGACTTCGGCGAGAAGCTGGGCAAGAAGACCCGCATGGACATGAACCTCGGCCTCCTGTCGAAGCTCGGCTTCATCGAGCGCCGCGGCGACGTGATCCTGGAAGGTCCGCTGCTGGACCTGCTGATGGATACCGACGTGCTGAAGGAACGCATCATCAACGGCGCGCTGGCCGACGTGTTCAAGCGCGCACCGCTGGCGGCCGCACCGCGCCGCCACGTCAGCGAGGCCGCGAACGACGAGCCGGCCGACACCGAAACGCCACAAGCTTAAGAGACACGCATGTTCCACATTAAATCCCTCGAGCTGGTCCACTGGGACTACTGGCAGCGCATCAAGAACATCCCGCTCGACGCCAAGATCATCACCATCGCCGGCCAGAACGGTTCCGGCAAGACGACGCTGCTCGATGCCCTGCGCACGCTGTTCGGCCTAGATTGCTCGATGGGCCGCACGTACAAGCATTACGCGCGTCACTCGGGCCAGCAGAGCGCCTGGCTGCGCGCCGTCGTCGACAACAAGCCGTCCGGCCGCCAGCTGTCGAACCGCCCGTTCCGGCATAGCGGCTTTTTCAGCGACGACGAAGTCACGCTGTTCTGCCAGGTGCAGAAGAACGGCGGCGACTGGAAGCGCCAGTACCTCATGCGGCCGGGGAACATCCAGATCGAGGAGGTGACGGAAGCGACCGACTGGCTCGGCGTCGAGAACTACCGCAAGCGCCTCGCGTCGGCCGGCCTGTCGCCGGCGATGTCGAAGGTGCTCGCGCTGGAGCAGGGCGAGACCGATAAGCTGTGCGAATACGCGCCGCGCCAGCTGCTGGACCTCGTGTTCCAGGTGTTCGGCGACAAGGAAGTGCTGGACGCGTACGACGAGGCGAAGCGCCACCAGCGCGACACCGAGTCGGAGCTGAAGCGCTTCGAGGCCGAGCTGGAGACGTCGCGCATCAACCTCGAAGGCCTGCGCCTGCGCGTGGCGAACTACCACCAGTGGGAAGACCTGCAAAAGGAGCGCCGCGCCCTCGTCGAGGAAGTGCTGCCGAGCCTCGAATACCACGAAGCGCGCGAAAAGGCCGCGAACGTGAGCCGCGCGCTGCGCGAGGCGAAGAAGCCGCTGATGCAGGCCGACAGCCTGCTCACGGAAAAGCGCAACGCGCTCGCCGCCCAGCAGCGCGCGCTGACGGAAGCGCAGCAGCAGGAAGTGAAACTCGAACAGGAAGCGAACGAACTCGCGACGCGCCTGACGCAGGTGAACGCGAAACTGAAGCCGCTGGAAAGCCTGCTCGAGCAGAAGGAACGCCTGAACAAGCTGGCGCTTGATGCCGGTGCCGACATCGCCGAAGTGGCCACGCAGCTGGAAGCGAAGGAAGCGGAGCTCGCGAAGAAGAAGGCCGAACGCGAAGCGCTGGCCACGAAGATCGCGGGCGAGCTGGCGACGATCAGCGCGCTGCAGGGCAAGACGACGATGCCCGAGCCGGAAGCCCAGCGCCAGATGCGCCGCGCGCTGCGCGATGCGGGCATCCCGCATGCCATGCTGTCGGACATCGTCGAAGTGACGGATCCGAAGTGGCAGGGCGCCGTCGAGGGTGTCCTCGGTGGCTATGCATCCGTCGTTCTGCTGGAGCGCGCGAAGGATGCGCCGGCCGCCTATAAGCTGGCGGAGAAGGAGCGTTATCGTCACTTCATCGTGCCGGACTGCGTCGACGCGCCGGTCGTCAAGGACGATACCCTGCTGTCCGTCGTGCGTTTCAGCTCGAAGGCGCCGTCCTGGCTGATCGACCAGCTGGAACGCATCGAGCGCGTGGATTCCGTCGACGACGGTTTCAAGAGCGACGCCGACGAATGGATCACGCCGGACGCCTATCACCGCGAACGCCGCGGCGGCCGCTCGCTGTTCGTCGAGCCGTCGCGCTACCGCTTCGGCGCGGCCGGCAAGACGCAGCGCCTGGAAGCCATCCAGAAGTCGCTGCCGTCCCTGGAAGCGCAGGAAGACACCTTGACGCTCGCGATCAGCAAGCTGGCCGCGGAAGTGTCCGCGCTGCGCGTGCGCATCGCCGGCGTGGACGCCGCGAAGGAACTGTCCGCGCGCCAGGCCGAATTCGAGGAAGCGACGCGTGCGCTGGAACCGCTGAAGGCCGAGCGCCTGCAGGTGGGTGCGCGCCTGGGCGAGCTGCAGGTGCTGATCAAGAACGCGACCGTCACGCGCACGCGCGCCGACACCGTCTGGCAGAACGCCCGCATGGCGCTGTCGGAAGCGGAAGCGGGCATGCGCCTGAACAACCGCCGCGTGATCGAGCAGCGCAGCGAGCATGCGCGCGAACTCCTCACGTTGCGCCGGTCGTGGCGCCACGTGCCGAAGTCGTGGCGCAGCGCGCAGCAGCGTGCAGCATTGGTCGCGACGCACCAGAACGCGCACCAGGTCAAGCTGCGCATGAATTCCCTCGACGCGTCGCTCGCGCGCGGCGACTGGGAGCAGGACCCGACCGTCATCGACCAGTACGCCCGCCTGAACGACCAGCTCTCCGGCCGCCAGGTGGAGACGGAGGAACGCCGCTACCAGAACAACCGCGCGATCGAGGCAACGGACAATGCGCGCGGCGCCTACATCGAGCGCCTGCGCTACACGATCAAGACCTATTCGAAGAACATCCGCGAACTGGGCGAATTGGCGAACATCGACGTGTCGGTCGACCCGGTCCGGCTGGAGAACGACGACGTGCAGCTGGCGCAGGCCGGCCTGCACGTGCGTTTCAAATTCGACGGCAAGGGCCAGATCGGCATGAACGACGGCGAGGCGTCCGGTGGCCAGCAGGTCATGAAATCGCTCGTGCTGCTGATCGGCCTGCTGAAATCGGAAGAAGGTTCCGGCGGCTTCGTGTTCATCGACGAACCGTTCGCCCACCTGGATATCCGCAACATCCAGCTGGTCGGCGAGTTCCTCAAGAACACCGATGCGCAATACCTGATGACGACGCCGCTGACGCACAACACGGACGTCTACGATCCGTCCGACCTCACGCTCATCACGAGCAAGAAGAAGAAGGACACGCAGTGGGCGCAGCCGATCTTCGTGCTGCAGAGAAGGCGCGAAGGGGAAGAGGTGCAGGCGGCCTGAGCGCCGCGCAGCGGCCAATAAAAACGGCCGGCGTCCGCGAGGGCGCCGGCCGTTGTCGTTTACCGCGGCGTCAGGCCGTCGGCAGCGTAATGAGGCCCGTACCGCCCAGGAACACCATGTTCGTGGCGTCGATCGTGCCGACCAGCTTGACGACGTAGTCGGCGGCGCCGATCGTGCCGTCGCCGTTCGTGTCCACCGCCAGGTAGTTCACGTGCGCGTCGCCGAAGCCGATGATCGCGGCTTCGGCCTTGCCCTTGGCGGCGAAGTGGGACGCGCCGTTCAGCAGGGCCAGCAACTCGTTGCCGGTTTCGCTGCCCGTGAGCGGGCCGGTGCCGGTGAACGTGTTGTAGATCCCGTCGAGGACGACGCCGACGTCGAACACCTGGCTGTGGCCAGTGGCGCCGCCCGACGTGTTGAAGGTGATGGTGTCGAAACCGTGCGCCTGCAGGCTGTCCGCCGCGACGGTCGACTCCTGCGCGGCGCGGAAGCGGAACGTGGTCGAGCCGGACGTGGCGTCGATCGTGTCCGCGCCATTGCCGCCGTAGACGATGCCGTCGGCGCCGGCGGTGATGTGATCGTCGCCATCGAAGCCCCACACGTACTGGCCGGACAGCGTGTCCGCACCGCTCGTGCCCAGGGAGTACGTGCCGTCCTTGTCGGTATGGATGGCCGCGCTCGGCCCCACGCCCAGCACACCCTGCGCGGCGGTGGCCTGCGCGCCCAGCGTCACGCTGCCGATGGTCGCTTCGCCGATCTGCACGGCGCCCAGGTAGACATGGCCGGCCTCGGTGCTCGACAGCGAGATACCGGCGTCCGTCGCCAGTGCCGAGTAGTCCACGTACGGGCCGTCGATCTTGACGGGCGCCGAGTACGTGGAGAGGCCGCCCAGGGACGTGACGCCGATCATGACGAACGGATCGGAGCTGGTCAGGTTCACGTCATGCAAGGTGACCGTCTTCGCGGCCGTGTCGATCGTCGCATTGCTGGCGCCGACGAAGCCGCCGGCCCCGTACTGGACGATGACCGAAGCGCCCGCATCGACCGTGCCGGTGTAGGTGAACACGAGGTCGGCCTGGGACGACGTCGTCGGCGCACCGCCCACGACGTGGTCGAATGCCAGGCCCACGGCCGGTGCGGTGCCCTCCAGCGTGTACGGCATCGTCGTGACGGCCGTGTTGCCGGCCGCGTCGACGACGCGCACCTGCAGCGTGTGCTGGCCGTTCGTCAGCCACGCGGTCGCGCGGCCGTCGGCATCCGGCGTGGCGCCAGTGATCCAGTTCGTGCCGTCGTCCGTGTACTGCCACGTCGCGCCCGCCTCGATGCCGCTGACCTGGATCTGGCCATTGCTCGTGATATGGTCGGTGGCGCTCGCGCCCGTGTCGTTCACGAAGGCGACCTTCGCCGCTGCGGGCGGGGTCTTGTCCATGTCGACTTCGAGCGCGTTCGTCGTGCCCGTGTTGCCGGCCAGGTCGGTGACGACGTAGCGGATGAAGTGGGCGCCGTCGGACAACGCGGCGGCCGGATCGGCCTCGGTCCACGTACCGTCGTTGCCGCTGTCGGACACCTGGAAGATGACCTTGGCGGCGTCCTTGCCGCCGTGCAGGGTAACCCAGTAGTCGTCCGTGTTCGTCAGCAGCTTCGTGGTCGACAGGTCCGCGCCGTTCGCGCCGTCGCGGAAGGCGAGCGTCGGATTGAAGACGGTGTTGACCGTGTAGTCGAGTGCCTTGATGCTGAACGTCTCGGCGCCGTCGACCACGTCGAACGTGCGCACCAGCAGGTGGTGCTGGCCTGCGCCGAGGTCCAGCAGGGCCGTGCCGGCCTGATCAAAGGCCGGGCCCGCGGTCCAGCTCTGGCCGTCGTTGGTGCTGTACGACCAGACGGCGGTGGCATCCAGGCCGGTGATCCTGACCTGGCCGTTGCTCGTGATGTGGTCGGTGGCGCTCGCGCCCGTGTCCTGGGCGAGCTGCACGGCCGGCGCGCTGGTCAGCGCGTGGTTCATGACGAGCTTCAGCGGATTCGACGGGGCCGTGTTGCCGGCCATGTCCGTGACGATGTAGCGAATGTAGTGGGTACCGTCGGTCAGCGGATCGGTGTCCAGGGCCGGCTTCCAGGTGCCGTCCGCGCCGGTGTCCGAGATCTGGAAGCTGGTGGACGCCGCGCCTTTCGCGCCGTACAGCGAGACCCAATAAAAATCCGTGTTCGTCACCAGCGCGTCCACCGGGAGGTCCTTGCCGTCCGGCCCCTGGAATGCCAGGCGCGGGGTAAAGGTCGTCGCGAGCGTGAATTCGAGCGTGGCGGCGGCACTGGCGTTGCCGGCCGCGTCGATGGCGCGGACCTGCAGCGTTTGCGCGCCGTTCGCGGTAGTGTCCAGCAATGCGGTGCCGGTCTGGTCGGCGGCCGGACCCGTCGTCCAGGTCGTGCCGTCCGTGCTGTATTGCCATTTCGCGCCGGCCTCGATGCCGCTGACCTTGATCTGCCCCTTGCTGGTGATGTGGTCGGTGGCGCTCGCGCCGGTGTCTTCGACGAGCTCGACCTTGGGCGCGGCCGGTGCGGTCTTGTCCATGTCGACTTCGAGCGCATTCGTCGTGCCCGTGTTGCCGGCCAGGTCGGTGACGACGTAGCGGATGAAGTGGGCGCCGTCGGACAACGCGGCGGCCGGATCGGCCTCGGTCCACGTACCGTCGTTGCCGCTGTCGGACACCTGGAAGATGACCTTGGCGGCGTCCTTGCCGCCGTGCAGGGTAACCCAGTAGTCGTCCGTGTTCGTCAGCAGCTTCGTGGTCGACAGGTCCGCGCCGTTCGCGCCGTCGCGGAAGGCGAGCGTCGGATTGAAGACGGTGTTGACCGTGTAGTCGAGTGCCTTGATGCTGAACGTCTCGGCGCCGTCGACCACGTCGAACGTGCGCACCAGCAGGTGGTGCTGGCCTGCGCCGAGGTCCAGCAGGGCCGTGCCGGCCTGATCAAAGGCCGGGCCCGCGGTCCAGCTCTGGCCGTCGTTGGTGCTGTACGACCAGACGGCGGTGGCATCCAGGCCGGTGATCCTGACCTGGCCGTTGCTCGTGATGTGGTCGGTGGCGCTCGCGCCCGTGTCCTGGGCGAGCTGCACGGCCGGCGCGCTGGTCAGCGCGTGGTTCATGACGAGCTTCAGCGGATTCGACGGGGCCGTGTTGCCGGCCATGTCCGTGACGATGTAGCGAATGTAGTGGGTACCGTCGGTCAGCGGATCGGTGTCCAGGGCCGGCTTCCAGGTGCCGTCCGCGCCGGTGTCCGAGATCTGGAAGCTGGTGGACGCCGCGCCTTTCGCGCCGTACAGCGAGACCCAATAAAAATCCGTGTTCGTCACCAGCGCGTCCACCGGGAGGTCCTTGCCGTCCGGCCCCTGGAATGCCAGGCGCGGCGCGAAGGACCTTGCGAGCGTGAATTCGAGCGTGGCGGCGGTGCTGGTATTGCCGGCCGCGTCGATCGCGCGGACCTGCAGCGTTTGCGCGCCGTTCGCGGTGGTGTCCAGCAGGGCCGTGCCGTTGGTGGCGCTTGGCCCCGTCGTCCAGGTCTTGCCGTCCGTGCTGTATTGCCACGTGGCGCCGGCCTCGATGCCGCTGACCTTGACTTGCCCGTTGCTCGTGATGTGGTCGGTGGCGCTCGCGCCGGTGTCCGCGACGAGCTCGACTTTGGGCGCGGCCGGCGGCGTGGTGTCGGAGGGCGCGGACGGTTTGACGATGTCGGTCACGGCGGTGATGCCGCCCTTGTCCGCGGCCTGGGCCACGTCCTGCAGGCTGGCGCCGGCCGGGAGAGATTCGACGAGGCCGGCCATGCCGCCGCCCTGTTTCAGCGTCGTCAGCGCGGCGGGATCGCTGGCCGCGGCCTTGCCGACGCTGGCCAGTGCCTGCACCATCGCAACCGGGTCGGCCTTGGCGCTGGCCGAGGTGAGCAGCGTCGTCAGGTTGCCGTTGCTGGCGAGGGCGGTGATGACTTCCGGATTGTCGTGCGCCGTCTGGACGAGCGATTTGGTGGCCGTGACGAGCGACTGGATGTCGGCCGTGCTCGATTCGGGCGTGATCGCTGCGATCAGGACGCGCGCGGCTTCGACGGCGGCGGCGCCGTCGTAGGCCACGCCCGAGGCCGCCACTTCGGCGGTGAACTGGGCGGCGGCTTCCTGGCGCAGGGTCGACAGTTGCGCATCCGTGCTCTGGGCGCCGTTCATGATCTGGATGGCGGCGTCCGCCATGCTGATGCTGCCGGATTCGATGGCCTTGGTCCAGTATTCGAGGCCGGCCGGGTCCGGCTCGCGGTTGAACAATTGCTGGTAGACGTCGGCGATGCGATCGCTGGGGGAGGCGTCGCCGAAGCGGGCCGTCGCTTCGGCCGACGTCGAGAATGCATCGATGATGGCGCTGAAGTCGCCATTGTTTTGCGCGAGCGCTTGCGACCAGTAAGCCAGGCCGGCCGGATCGGCGGGACGGCCGTAATACGCGAGATAGAAAGAATTGACGGCAGCGTCGTAGTTCGTATCCATGAGTTTTCCTTGTTATGGTCGGGGACGCGACGACTTCCCCATTGAACGGAAAACTATAGCATTTAAGAACTACTAATTGACTGATGGAAATTGAATATTGGTAAAGTGTGGTTTTTCACACGCATGGTTGGTACTGCCTGGCTACACGAGGTGTGCCCGAAGTATCGTGCCCGCCGCTTGGCCGATGCGCTGCCAGTATGCGCGCCGCAGCGCCGCCCGCTTGCGATGCCTGGACGGGATCTCCGCCAGCGGCCGCGCGTGGAAGGGGAGCGCGATGTGCCACGCGCGGCCCGGCATTCCGGTGCCGCCGAGGCTGCGCCAGACGCCGTCGTAGGCGGTGGCGAACTGCCTGTCGTGGGCCGGCGCGTAGGCGCAGTGCCACGCCGACTTGACGGCCACCACGTGGTCCATGCCCAGCGCCTGCGCGACGCCCTGCAGCGCCGCGTAGCAGAAAAAGCCGGGCGTCGTGACCAGCGGCGAGTTGGCCGGGAACGCGCGGCGGAAGGCGTCGACCGCGTCCGCCTCGTCGGCGCGGTGGCCCTGGTTGCGGGCGATGAACGGCAGGATGCCGGCCACGCCGAGTCCGGCCAGGCCGGCGAAGCGCTCGTCGACCCAGCTGAATGAGAGGCGGTGCACGCGCCTGCCGTTGGCCAGCAGGGTCAGGGTGAGGTCGCCTTCCGCGTTCAGCCGCTGCGCCATGCCGAGCCGGAGCTCGACCTTGCTGCCGTCCGCCTCGTGCTGCCACAGGACGAGCCCGCCGTCGCGGTAGACGGCATGCTTGTAGGCGGCGTCGAACGTGGCGTCCTCGAAGCGGTAATGCGTCAGCACGCAACGCACGCGCTGGCGCAGCGACAACCCACGGGCGAGATAGTTCCGGTGGCTCAGGTGGTGGAACACGTCGTCGTGCACCTGCGTCACGTAGTTGCGGTAGACGTCCATCGCGAGCAATTCCACATGCGCGCGGCGGAACAGCAGCACGCGCAGGCTGCGCGCGATGCACGCGGCCCAGGACGCAAACGGATAATGCCGTCGGGCCATCCAGTGGCGCGTGAGGAGGGCGAAGACCATGCGTGCTCCAGGTAAATGACTGGAGCCGCGACACGGTTGTCAATACATTACGTGGCCCCGCCGGCTATTCTCCGCAGGGTCATGCATGGTGTATTGGAGTGCATCAAGCGGATCACGCGTCGCCGATTTCCTTGCGCATGCGCTGGCGCCAGCGCATCAGGGCGGCGGAGAACGTGGCGAAATAGGCGGCCGTCATGCCCAGGCACAGCATCGTGATGGGGCTGTCCGTGAAGCGCGGATTCGGCCTGCTGCTGCCCTGGTTCATGTAGATCTCGATGCCCAGGTAGATCACGCGCGCCACCAGCAGCATGGCGACGAGGATGCCCATGCGCGACGGCGGCGTGAAGAAATAACCTTCGGGCGTGTCCTCGAACCGGGTGCGGCGCAGGCCGTACGTGCCCAGCGCGATACCGCCGATGGCGCCGGCGGCCAGCGCGGCCATCTGGAACGGGCGGTCGCCGAGCTCCGACAAGGGGATGAGGATCATGACGACGAAGACGAACAGGCCCGTGTAGTGGCGCGACAGGATCGAGCGCTGCCGGACCATCTGATTTTTCAGGCGCTGATAGATGCGCCAGACGAGGAATGGGACGAGGGCGATGAGGGCGAGGGTGGTAAGACTCATGCGAAAAAACTCAAGGTGAGACGGTGGCGGTGCGCTTGCGCCACGACAGCAGGCCGAACGCATAGCTCATGTAATAGCCGGCCAGCACGCCGAAGATGACGAGGGTCAGCGGGCTCGACACGAACTCGTGATGGGCGACCGAACCCAGCGCGAAGAACTCGTACGCGCGCCAGGCCATGCGGGCCATGAACAGCAGGGCCACCGCGAGGCCGATCGGCGCGTGCGGGGTGAAGTAGAAGTCGGCGCCGACCTGTTCGAAGCGCGTTTTGCCGATCGCGATGCGGCCCAGCACGGCGCCGACCGGCAGCCCGGCCGCGAGGCCCGCGAGGGCGAACGGATTCGTCTTGAAGCTGACGGCGGTCAGGACCAGCAGCAGGATCGGGAAGAACACGAGCGTCGTGCGGTGACGCCACGTCTTCGAACGCTGGCGGGTCGTCAGGCGCTTGATGCGGCTGTACATGCGCCACAGCACGAACGGCGCGAGCACGGCGGCAACGACGGGAGTCGGCAACATGGGATTCCTTGGAATTTTCTGTCGAATCCGCCATTGTAATCCAGGCGCGCGTCGGCAAACCGCTGCCCATGGTAATGTTTTGGCATCGCTAGCAGGAGCCTCACATGATCCCAGACCTGACCTCGAGTCGGCATACAATCGGGCAGCACGCGCACCGGGCGCCCGATCCCGCACCCATCGAGGAACCGCCGCCCGACCCGTTCGAGCCCGCCGACCCGCACCAGCCGCCCATCCGCACGCCGCAGAACGACGAGCCGCCTGTCGACCCGAATCCGAGCGTGACCTTGCACTAGGCCAGCAGCGCCGCGTGCTCCTGCAGCAGGTCGGCCAGCAGCTCCGCCATCAACGTCACGCGCGGCGAGCGGCGCACGTCCGGATGCACCGCCAGCCACAGCGGGCGGCTCAGCACGTGGCCGTAATCCGGATGCGGCACCAGCAGCGGATCGCCGCGGCCGAGGAAGTGCGGCAGCACGGCGACGCCAAGACCGGCGCGGCACGCGGCCAGCATCGCGGCCGCATCGTTGGTCCAGAACGAGTACGCCCGCCCGGCCGCGAATTTCGCGAGCCAGGCCTGTTGCGGCGTATCCTTCATCGCTTCGCCGTAGCCAATAAACTCCCATTCGTCATGCGGACGCTCGAACCAGCCGGGGGCCGCGTAGAGGCCGTAGCCCGTCTGTGCCAGCGGCCGCGCCGCCAGTCCCGGCTGTTCGGGACGCGCCATGCGCAGCGCGAGGTCGGCCTCTCTCCGGTACAGGTCGGCCTGGCGGATTTCGCCGATGATCTCCAGCGTGAGCGCGGGCCAGCGCGCGCGCAACGCGCCCAGGCGCGGCACGAGGAAGCTGCTCGCAAACGTGGGCGGCGCAGACAGCCGCACGACGCCGCGCAGGGCGGACGCACCCGCGCCGGCGCGCGCGAAGGCCATTGCTTCATCTTCCACCCGGCGCGCCTGCGCCAGTAATTCCTCGCCTTCCACGGTCAGCGCCCACTGCTTCGGTAACCGGTCGAACAGGCGCACCCCCAGTCTCGCTTCGAGCATGCCGATGCGGCGCGCGACGGTCGAATGCTCGACGCCCAGCACGCGCGCCGTCGCGCTCAGCTTGCCCTGGCGGGCCAGTTCGACGAAGTAGCGGATATCGTCCCAGTCGAGTGGTGGACTTATCGATTTTTGCACGGTCAAAGGCGATTTTTTGGGATTTCGGATGATTTTTGATCAATCTACCATGGGGTTCTCATCTACAGGAGAATGACATGGACGAATTGATCGAACACGTGCGCATCCACCGCCAGGGCGGTGCGGACCAACTGGAAGCGGAGCGGCTCGCCGTCGCGCCGCCGGCGGCCGGCGAAGTGCGGGTGCGCCAGCTGGCCATCGGCGTGAACTTCCTCGACGTATATCACCGCAACGGCACGTATCCGCTGCCGCAACTGCCTGCCACGCCGGGTGTCGAAGGCGCCGGCGTCGTCGAGGCGGTCGGCGCCGGGGTGACGGGCTTCGTGCCGGGCCAGCGCGTCGCGTACACGGGGCTGCCCGGCGGCTACGCGGCGGTGCGCAACGTGCCGGCCGACCGTCTTGTCGCGGTGCCGGATGCCGTCTCCCTGGATGCCGTCGCGGGCGGCCTGCTGCGCGGTCTCACGGCGCACATGCTGTTCGCGCACGTGCGGGAACTCCGCCCCGGCGACACCGTCCTCGTGCACGCGGCCGCCGGCGGTCTCGGGCTTGTGCTGACGCAGTGGGCGAGTGCGCTCGGCGCACGCGTCATCGGCACGGTCGGCAACCGCGACAAGGCGGCGCTGGCGCTGGCCCATGGCGCCGAACGCGTGGTCCTGTACCGCGAGGAAGACTTCGTGGCGGCGGCGCGCGATTTCACGGGCGGGCGCGGCATCGACTTCGCCATCGACGGCATCGGCGGCGCGACCCTGCTGCGCACCTTCGACGCCGTGCGCCCGTACGGCATGGCGGCCAGCGTGGGCCAGGCCGGCGGCAGCATCGACCCCGTCGACCTGCTGCGGATCGGGAAGCCGCGCGGCATCGCGTTTGCGCGGCCGAGCGTGATGCAGTTCATGACGCTCCCCGGCCTGTACCACGAAGGCGCGCAGGCCACGCTGGCGCGGCTGGCGGCGGGCCTGCGCGTGCCCGTCGGGCTGGACCTGCCGCTGGCGCGCGCGGCCGAGGCGCATGCCGCGCTGGAAGCGGGGCAGACCAGCGGCGCCGTGCTGCTGCGGCCTCGATAAAAAAGTGCTTGACCAACCAATAACCGGATGGTTATGATTTCATTCATAGCCAGCCGGTTATTAATTGCCATGACAGACACCCACGATATTCTTTTCCGGACACTCGGCGATCCGACGCGCCGCGCCATTTTCGAATCGCTGTGCCGCGACGGCGAGCAGACGGTCGGGGCCCTCACGGCCCGGGCCGGCATCTCGCAGCCGGCCGTGTCCAAGCACCTGGGGCTGTTGAAGCAGGCGGGGCTCGTGCGCGACCGGCATGAAGGACGCCAGACGCACTACACCGCCCAACTGCAGGCATTGGCGCCGCTGGCCGACTGGACGAATCAAATGGCCCGGTTCTGGGAGAGCCGGTTCGATGACCTGGAAGACCTCTTGAAAAGGATGGACCAATGAACGATACCTCGCTCCACACGCGCACCGTCACCGTCGAACGCGAATTCGCGCATCCGCCGGAAAAGCTCTGGCGCGCGCTCACGCAGCCGCACCTGATCGAAGCGTGGCTCATGAAGAACGATTTCGTGCCCGCCCTGCATCACCGCTTCAAGCTCAGCGCCGACTGGGGCGCCGTCGAGTGCGAGGTGCTGGAGATCGAACCGAACCGTTCGCTGTCGTACACGTGGGCCGCGATGGGCCTGGACAGCGTCGTCACCTGGACCCTGACTCCGGCCGGCGCGGGCACGCACCTGAAAATGGAACAGACCGGCTTCCAGCCCGGCCAGGATGCGGCCTACAATGGTGCGAAATACGGCTGGAACAAGTTCACCGCCGCCCTCGACGAGGTGCTGGCGAAGCTCGACGACTAAGCTGAAGGAGGAGAGATGAAGCAGGAGAATGCGTCCGCGGACCTGCCGGCGTCCGCACTGATCGACCGCCGCATTGCCGACCTGGGCGACTGGCGCGGTGCGGCGCTGGCCCGGGTGCGCGCCCTGATCCACGAAGCCGTGCCCGGCGTCGTGGAAGAATGGAAGTGGATGGGGACGCCCGTGTGGTCCAGCGGCGGCATCCTCTGCACGGGCGAGTCGTACAAGTCGCACGTGAAGCTGACCTTCCTGAAGGGCGCGTCGCTGGAGGATCCGTCCGGCCTGTTCAACTCCAGCCTGGACGGCAACGCCCGGCGCGCCATCGACATCCACGAAGGCGAGGAGCTGGATCCGGCCGCGTTCCGTGCGCTCATCCGCGCCGCGGCCGCCTTGAATGCGGCGAAGGCAAAGCCGAAGCGTTCAAAAGCCGCCGTATAAACTCGGCATTAAATTCGGGGTCAGAGCACATTTCCAAAAATGTGCTCTGACCCCGAATTTTTTGGTTAGTCGAACGCCCAGGAATACAGCACGTCCAGTGCCGTGTTGGTCCCGGTCTGCAGCTGCAGGGTGATGCGCGGGTTGATCTTGTAGCGCACGCGTACTACGCTCGATGCGGTTGCCGCGCCCTGTTCGAAGCTCAGGTACAGGCGCGACGAGATGCGCTTGCCGACCGTGACCACCGTGTTTTCCAGGCCGGACGCCTGGCCCGCGCCCTGGCGCACGCCCAGTTCGTCTACGCCCAGCGAGTTCGCCAGCTTGCTCGTGATGCCGCCCGTGCCGCCTTTGCCGCCCAGCAGGGCGCCGGCGGCGGCGCTCAGCACGTCGGCCTCGTTGCCCGTCGTCGCTTCCATGCCGTGGCCCAGCACGAGCCACGACAGTTTGTCGCTGTCGGACACGTTCGGCGTCGATACGAGCTTCGCCGTCGGCGACAGCGCCGTGCCGCGCACCTGCACGCCCGCCTCGACGTTCGTCTCGCTCACCTGCTCGCCGTCGGGACGCTTGCGCACCGCGAGGATGTCCAGCGACGGGTTGTCGTACGGGCCGCTGAACGTGATCACGCCGCGCTCGATCGTCAGGCGCTGGCCATACGCGGCATACGTGCCGCTCACGGTGCGCACGGTGCCGTTGATGCGCGGCGGGCGGTCGCCCACCTTCAGTACGTGCACGTTGCCGGCGAGGTAGGCGTCGGCGCCCATGCCGCGCAGGTGGAAGTCGTCGCCCAGGTCGGCCGTCAGGTCGATCGTCAACGGGACCGCCGTCTCCTTCTTCGCCGGCGCGGCCGCGGTGCCGCGACCCAGCACGATGACGTCGTCCGAGATCGTCGGGCGGTCCTGCGGCGCCAGTTCGACGCGGGCGCGGTCGGCCTTGAAGTTGCCTTCGACGCGGAACTGGCGCGCGTCGCGCACGACGCTGGCCTGGCCGCTCAGGACCACGGTGCGGTCCGGGCGCGACAGCGCTTCCAGCTTGTCCGCGACGAGTTTCAGGTTCATCGTCGCTTCTCCGCCGGCAAAGCGCACGAAGCCGTCCGCCGTCGCGCGGCCGCTGTTGCCCTCCAGCGTCAGGCGCTGCAACTGCAGCTGGTCGCCCGCGAGCTGCGCGCGCAGCTGGCCGTTGCGCAGGCGGACGCCCTGGTCCGGCCAGCGCACGGCGAGGCCGTCGCCTTCGATGTTGCCGTTGAGCGCCGGCGCGCCCACGGTGCCGGTGCCGTTGATCGCGAGGCGCAGCGCGCCGTCCACTTCCAGGCCCGGCTGGCCGAGCAGCGGCGACACCCACGACAGCGACGCGAGGTTCGCATTGGCCGTCAGCTTCAATGGGCTGTCGTTGTCGACGCGGCCCTGCAGCAGCTGGGCGGTGGCGTCCACGCTGGCCGTGCCGATGCGCGTGCCGTCCAGCGCGAGCTGGCTGCGCAGCGCGCCGCCGGCGACGTCCGCGCGCAGGTCCAGTTGACGCAGGCCCAGCGCGATCGGCGAGATGTCGCCCGCGATCAGGTCGCCCTTTTCGCGGAATACGTGCACGCTGCCCGCGAGCTGCGGCACGGCGCCGGCCGCCGTGGGCGCGCGCAGGTCGATGGCCCATTGCGCACCCAGGGTCAGGTCGCCGCGTACGTTCTGGCGCATCGCGTCCGACGCCTGCGCCAGATAATTCATCGGCACGCCGGTGGCGCTGCCGCGCGTGTTCCAGCGCGGGCCGATCTTGGCCAGCGAGTCGATCGTGACGGAGCCGGCCGGCAGACGGATCGTCGCGCCGCTGAGCGCGATCTGCTCCGGCTTCGCCAGGCCCGCGAGACCGCTGCCCGGTGCGCCCGCGATGCGCAGCGGCGTGGGCGCGGCCAGCGTCAGCGCGTAGCGGCCGCTGTTCTTCAGCGAATCGACCGTGCCGTTCCACGTATTGCCCGTCAGGCCGCCATGCACGGCCAGCGCGGCATCGAAGTTGTCGCCCCGGGCGGCGGCGGAAATCGTGTGCGCGCCGCGCGTGCCCGTCGACGTCAGGCGTGCGGACGCGATCTTCGTTTCGCTGACGTTGCCCAGCTTATCGGTCGTCGTGCTCGCGTAATCCGTCACCGACACATCGAGCGCGAGCGGATCGGCCGCGCCGCGGCCCGAGCCCAGGTTCGCGGTGGCCTTCAGCGCCTTCACCGATTGCGTGCCCATCGCGCGGATGTTCTGGCCCTCGATGGCGGCCGTCAGCGACGGCGTGTCCATCGTGCCGGACAGCGCGCCGGATCCGCGCAGCGCGCCGCCGAAGTCCGGGCCGAGGGCGGCCAGCTGCGGCGCGTCGATGCGCCAGTTCAGCGTATCGCGGCCGCTGCCGAACGCACCCTTCGCGGCGACCACGTTGCCGCCCAGGTGCAGGTCGATATCGGCATTCGACACGTGGCGCTTGTCCGCCGCGAGTTTTGCATGGCCCCACAGCGGCGATTTCGACAACGTGGAATCCTGCAGCGTCAGGTCGATGGCGCCGCCCATGTTGGCACCCGTGCGGCCGCTGGCGGTGAAGCCGCCGTTGATGCTGCCGGCCAGCGGCGAGCCGAAGGCGGCCGGGTTCAGGCGCTGCATGTCGCCCTTGGCCGTGACTTCGACGATGCGCGCGCCTTCTTTACCAGAGAGCCAGGCCTCGCCGCTTGCGTGCATGGACCCATTGTCGTTCTTGCGTTCGCGCGGCACCCAGCCGAGGTTACGGGCATCGACCTCGAACGTCGTGCGCGGCGCCGCCATGGTGCCGGTGACGATGCCGCTTGCGAGCACGGCGCCATACAGGTCGCTGCGCAGCGCCGAGAGCTGCCTGCCGTCGACCTTCCACGTCAGCTTCTCGCCCGGCTTGCCGAACGCGCCGCGCAAATCGACCGTGTTCTGGCCCAGCGCCAGCGTGGCGTCGACGTCGTGCACGTGCGTAGCATCCGCATCGAGCTTGCCGCGGCCGGACAGCGGCTGGTCGAACAGCCGGCTGGGACGCACGGCGAAATCGGCCGCGACCTTCCATTGCGGGACGAGCGCGCCGGCCGCGTTGATCTCGGCATTGATGTCGGCCTGCGGGAACTTGCCGAAATCGGCGGGATTGAATCTGCTGACGACGGCATTCGCCTTGAACGGCTTGTTGTCCTTCAGGTGCGCATTGCCCGTCACGCGCACGCTGCTTTTACCGGCGGACAGGCGCGCGTCGCGCACGGTGAGCACGTTGTCGGCCAGCGCGGCCTGGGCGGCGAGGCGCAGGCCCGCGTCCGACAGGTTGACGTCCAGCGTCTGCGTGTCCTTCGTGTTGGCGACCTTGATGTCGCCCGCGATCTTCGTCGGCTTCATGCTGCCGTAGACGTCGTGCAGGTCGAAGCGGTCCGTGTGCAACGCGAATTCGGCCGTGCCGAGACCCGTTTCGTCAGGCCCGCGCTGCACGCTGCCGCTGCCCGTGAAACGGCCGGCGCTGCCCACGTCGATCAGCACGTCGGTGATGCGCATGGCGGTGAGGCTGCCGCCCAGCTGGCCGCGCATCGCACGCAACGGCAGGCGTTGCTGGTCGAGCGTGCCGACGGCGCCGTCGTTCGTCAGGTTCACGGAACCCGCGATGTTGCGGTTCGCGTCGAGGCGCACGGCCACGGCCAGGTTCAGGTCCGCGCTGGGCAGCGTCGGGCTGAAGAAGCCGGGGTCGATGTTGTGCGCATCGAGCGTGAACGCCTGCAGCGGGATGTCGGCGAACGGCGCCATCACGATCTGCGCCTTGCCCTGCGCGCGCGCGGCCTGGCCGGTGGCGTCGATGACGGTCTTCTGCAGATCGCCCGACGCGTGCAGTTTCAGTTGCGCGCCCAGGCTCGGCGGCGCCTCGGTCTGCGCCGGCGCGGCGGGCTGCGACTGCGTCAGGCTCGCATCCGCATCCAGTTTATAGGGCAGCGTGTTGGCGATGCTGCCCTTGGCCGCGACCTGGCCCCACGGCGTGTTCGCGGACGCGTAGTCCAGTTTCCACTGTGCCTTGTCGCCGTGCAGGCGTGCGCGGATGTCGTCGATTTCCGTCGTCGCGCCCTTGTTCACGAAGATCGCCTTCGCGAGGCGCGCATCCTCGACCGCGATCTTGAAGGGCGGCGCGAGGCGTGTGGGCATCGTCGTCGGTTCCGTCGATTCCTTCAGCGTCTCAACGCGCACCACGCGGGCGTACAGCTTGTCGATCTCGACGCCGCGCGACAGGTATTGCCAGGGCTTCCAGTCGATGTCGATGTCGTCGGCCGTCGTCACGGACGTCTCGCTGCGGAACACGACGTGGCCGATGTGCATGTGGCCGTACAGCGAGCCGGAGACGCCGGACAGGGTCAGCTTGCCGCCGCTCGCGTTGGCGACGCGCTGGGCGATCATCTGCAAGGTGGTCTCGCGGCCCAGGTACCAGACGGCGCCGCCCAGCACGACGCCGACGACGACCACGCCGATGCCGACGCGGCGCGGCCAGCGGCGCACCGGCGCAGGGGTTTGGGGCGTTTGTTGATCGGCTTCCATCAGAACGTGAATCCCAGTGAGAAGTGCAGGCGGACTTTATGCACCGCCTTGCCGTAGGCGACGTCGACGTTGATCGGGCCGACGGGGCTGCGCCAGCGCGCGCCGACGCCGTAGCCGACCTTCGGTTTCAGGTCGGCGAAATTGTCGCCCGCGTTGCCGACGTCGTAGAACACGGCCGCGCCCCATGGCGGCTTGAACCAGTAATCGTATTCGGCGCTGCCGGTGAGCAGGTAGCGGCCGCCCGTGATGGCGGAACCGACCGGCACGCCCAGTTGCTGGTAGCCGTAGCCGCGCACGGACTGGTCGCCGCCGGCGCGGAACAGGAATGTCGACGGCACGCCGTTCTTGTCCTTCGAGCCCACCGCGCCGAATTCGCCGCGCACGATCAGGGTGCCGGAATCGCCCACGGGCTTGTAGACGAGGCCGCGCGTGTAGAGGCGCACGAATTTTTCGTCCGTCAGCACGGGCAGGAAAGCGCCGCCGACCTGCGCATTGACGATGTAGCCGCGCGACGGCTGCACGAGGCTGTCCAGCTTGCGCTTCGTGATCGAGAACGTCAGCGGCACGCTTTTTACACGCGTCGTCGGCAGGTCGTCGATGGTCACCTGTTCCGTCAGCGCTTCCAGCGTGAGCGTCTTTTCCAGCAGGGGCGAGCCCCACGCGCGCTTGGCGTGGATGCTCGTCGTGCGCGTGATCTGGCCATTGGCGTCGAGGCGGTCGTAGCCGGCGCCGAAGCTGTTGTTGTAGCCGCCCGTCGTCGTCGGCAGGTAGAACTCGGCCTTCGCGGCCTGGTGCTTCTGCTCGTACAGCACGTTGCTCTTCATGCGCTTGCCGAACACGTTCAGGTCGTCGTACTCGGCCTGGGTGCGGGCACCCGTGTTGGTCGAGAAACCGACGCCGAGCGCCACGTTCTTGCGCTTGTTCTCCGTGACCCGCACAAGGACGGGCAACGTCGCGGGGCCGCTCGGCGGCTGCGGCGTCGCGCCCTCGTTTTCCTTCAGGTCCGCTACCTTCGACGCGATCACCGACGACATGTCCGCGCTCACCTCCACACTGGCGAAATAACCCGTGTCCTGCAAACGGCCCTGCAGCGCCTGCAGCGCGGCCTCGTTGTACTCGTCGCCGGGGCGGATCGTGTTCAGGTTCGTGATCACGCTGGCCGGATAGCGCTGCAGGCCCTCGATCTCGAGGCCACCGAAGCGCGCGTCCGGGCCGCTGTCGATGACGACCTTGAGCAGGGCGCGGTGCGTGTCCGGATCGACGGTGGCGGAAGAATCGAGCAGCTGCGCGCGCGGGAAGCGCGATTGCGCGACCTGGCGCACGAGGCCGCGCTTGGCCGCCTCCCAGTCCGCCGTGCGGAAGCGCGCGCCGACGGGCAGGGTCCAGCGGTTGCGCAGCGCGGCCGCGTCGATGGGGGCGCTACCCTTGTCGAACGGGACGAAGCCGCGCAGTTCGATGTCGACGTCGCCCACGACGACGGGCTCGCCCGGCACGACGTCGATAAGCGCCCGCGGCCTGGCGCCCGACGTGTCGAGGTCGGCGGACACCTTCGGCGTGTAATACCCTTCGGTGGCGACGAGGGTCTTGATCTGCTCGGGCGTCGTGCGCACGAGGCGCAGCAGCTGTTCCATGTCGAGGCGCGGGTTGCCGCGCCAGCGCATCAGGTCGAGATTGTTTTCCAGCAGGTCGCGCAACTGGCGCGGCGCGTCGATGCGCACGTCGTAGTCGATGGCCCTGGAGGGTGCTTCCGGGGATGGTTGATCCTGCGCGGCCGCGACCGGGACGACACACAGCGCGTTCACGGCCAGCACGATTTGTGCCAAAATTCGTGGTCGCGCCGGCGCCATCGCCGTGCATGGGTCGGGTCGTGCGGAAATCATGTCGCTCCATTCGTCAATATGCCGGCCACATCTTAACTGATTGTCAAATCAAATGGCGGACGACTCGGCGCCGACGTCAATACAGGAATTCATCATGCACCAACCCGATACCGCCCTCGTCCTGTTCAGCGGAGGACAGGATTCCACGACCTGCCTCGCCTGGGCCCTGCAACGCTACGAGCACGTGGAAACCATCGGCTTCGACTACGGCCAGCGCCACGCGATCGAACTCGACGTGCGCGCGCCCGTGCTCGCGAAGATGCGCGCGCTGTCGGCCACGTGGGACCAGCGCCTGGGCGAAGACCACCTGATCGACCTGTCGCTGATCTCGCGCATTTCCGACACGGCGCTGACCAGCAACGTCGAGATCCAGATGCAGGCCAACGGCTTGCCGAACACCTTCGTGCCCGGCCGTAACCTGATGTTCATGACGGTGGCGGCGACGGTCGCGTACCGCCGCGGCCTGAACGTCCTGGTCGGCGGGATGTGCGAGACGGATTTCTCCGGCTACCCCGACTGCCGCGACGACACGATGAAGGCGCTGCAGGTCGCGCTGAACCTGGGCATGGCCACGCGCCTGAAGGTCGAGACGCCGCTGATGTGGATCGACAAGAAGCAGACATGGCAGCTGGCGGAGCAGTGCGGCGGTGAAGCGCTCGTCGACCTGATCCGCTTCGAGACGCACACCTGCTACCTGGGCGAACGCGGTGCGCCGCATGCCTGGGGCCACGGTTGCGGCAAATGCCCGGCGTGCGAGCTGCGCGCGCGCGGGTACGAGCAGTACGCGCGGGAGCGCGCAGGTACGTAAATGCGCCTCGCCCTGCTGACCGACCTGCACGCGAACCGCGAAGCCGTCGAGGCCTGCCTCGCGCATGCGGAACGCCGGCACGTCGACCAGTACGCGTTCACGGGCGACTTCGTCGGCTACGGCGCCGACCCGGCCTGGGTCGTGCGCACGGTGATGGAGTACGTGGCGCGGGGCGCCGTTGCGGTGCAGGGCAATCACGATCTCGCCGTCACGCGGCCGCTGAACCCCCGCATGCATGCGGAAGCGCGCGAAGTCATCGCCTGGACCGGCGGCCAGCTCGATGCCGAGCAGCTGGGCTTCCTGGCCGCGCTGCCGCTCATCCAACGGCACGGCAACGCGTGCTTCGTGCACGCGAGCGCGCATGCGCCGGAGCGGTGGGAATACGTGACGGGGATCGAAGAGGCCGAGCGCAGCATCCGCGCCAGCGGCAGCCGCATCGTGTTTTCCGGCCACGTGCACGCGCCCGCGCTGTACCGCCGCGCCGACGACGGCCGCATGGGCCGCCACGTGCCGCAGGCCGGCGAATCCATCCCTTTGCGGCCGCAGCACCAGTACCTCGTGCTGCCCGGCGCCGTGGGCCAGCCGCGCGACCAGAACAACGCGGCGTGTTACGCCATCTTCGACGATGCGGCCCGGGACATCCAGTATTTCAGGGTGCCGTATGACCACGGCGCGGCCGCGCGGAAGGTCATCGCGGCCGGCTTGCCGATCGTGTTCGCGATGCGGCTGGTGGAAGGCATTTAGACCGGCTGCTGCATGTAGCGGTTCTTGCGCGAGCGGCTCACGAAGAACCACACGATCGCGAGGGGCACCAGCAGCGGCAGCAGCAGCGGCGAAATCAACAGGGCCAGCACGCAGGCGCCGAGGGCCAGGCCGCCGATGCACAGGATGCCCACGCCGGCGAACACCACCGCGAGCACGCCGCCCACGAGCAGCATGATCACGCCGGCCAGCAGCAGGCCGCCGCCCGTGAAGACCGTCGCCAGCACGGCGCCCAGCGGTCCGCCGATATCCTCGTCGCCGAAGCTGACGACGCTGTCGCCGAACGTGAAGACGTTCCAGACGAGCAGGGCGAACAGGAACAGGATGATGATGGCGGCGGTCTTTTTCATGATGAGTCCTTTGGGGTTCTCGTTGATCGGATGGTCGTACTGTATCCATACGTCCCGATCCGCTCCATCGGACTGCGACAAACTGCATTTTTCGGGGGCCGGAGGGTTGCAACCGACGACGAACGGCGCTGGCCCAACCAGCGTCGGCTATTCCTCGTCCGCATCGAACCGGCTGCGCACGTAGTCGATGTGCGTCTGCATCGCCGTGCGCGCTTCTTCCGGGCGCCGGGCGCAGATCGCGTCGCAGACCGTGCGGTGCTGCCACGCCAGGATTTCCGACACCGACTGGTTCAGCTCGCGCAAGCCGTCGACGTTGCGGATGATGTGTTCGCGCATCATCTTCGTGACGCTGCTGTGCAGGTGCAGGAACATGCTGTTGCCCGACGCCTGGGCGATCGCTTCGTGCAGTTCGACGTCGATGCGCGATTCGGCAGCATGGTCGCTGTCCCGGCGCGCCCGGTCGAGCCGCGCCATCGCGCCGCGGATGCGGTCCAGGTCGTCGTCCGTACCGCGCAGGGCGGCGAAGTAGGCGGTGGCGCCTTCCAGCACGCGCCGGAATTCCAGGATGTCTTCGCGCCGCGCGGGACTGTCGGCGATCAGTTGGCCCCAGGGCGACGTCGCGCCCGTGCGCAACTGGTCCGACACGAACACGCCGCTGCGCGGCCGGATGCGCACGAGTCCGCGCGCCCCCAGTTGCTGGATCGCCTCGCGCACGGTGTTGCGCGACACCCCGTAACGCTCGGCCAGCTCGCGCTCCGACGGCAGCTTCGAATTGGCCGGGAAACTGCCGTTAAGCAATGCCTCTTCCAGCCTGTCCAGCACCTGCCGGATCGATGTGACCATGTGCTCGTCTCCTCTGGCCCAACCAGTTTGTGATGCGCAAAGAATACTGGAAAGATCTATCCACTAAAAGAAAAAAAGACAATCCCTTCTGGAGACATTGCATGACTCGCAACGTGTATCTGTTCGGTACGTGTGTGATCGACCTGTTCATGCCGCAGGCCGGCCTCGACGCCGTGCGCGTGCTGGAAGCGGCCGGCGTCACTGTTCACTATCCGCGCGGCCAGAGCTGCTGCGGACAGCCCGCGTGGAGCAGCGGTAACCCGGACGAAGCGCGCGCCGTCGCGCGCGCCCAGCTGGACCTGTTTCCCGAACCCTGGCCCATCATCGTCCCCTCCGGCTCGTGCGCGGGCATGATGCGCAAGCACTGGCCCGAGCTGTTCCGTGACGATCCGGCCCTGAGCGAGCAGGCGCAGGCCGTGGCGGCACGCGTGTACGAGTTCGGCGCATTCCTGCTGCACGTCCTGGAATGGAAGATGCCGGCCGGGGCGCCCGTGCTGCCGGAGGACGTCGTCCTGCACACCTCCTGTTCCGCGCGGCGCGAGATGGGCACGCGGGCCCACGGCGTCGCGCTGGTCGACGCGGTGCCCGGCGTGACGCGCGTGGAGCACGAGCGCGAATCGGAGTGCTGCGGTTTCGGCGGTTCGTTCTCGATCAAGCACGCGGACATTTCCGGCGCCATGGTCACGGACAAGGTCGCGTCCATGCGCGCCACCGGTTGCCGCCGCGTCGTGTCGGCCGATTGCGCCTGCCTGCTCAACATCGGCCACGCCGCGCAGCACCAGGGCGCGCCGCTCGCCGTCGAGCATCTGGCCAGCTTTTTGTGGCGGCGGATGGGAGAGCAGGCATGAATGCGCGCGACCGCATCCTGGGCCGCCTGCGCGCCGCTGCTCCGCACGGCGCGGGCCTGAACGATCTCGAACACCGCATCGATGCGCATTTCGACGCACGCCGCGACGATGCGCCGCCAAACGTGCTCGCGCGGCGCATGCAATCCGCGCTGGAGGCCGTGCGCGCGCAG
>CAMLMV010000028.1 GCA_946481275.1 uncultured Massilia sp. | reverse complement strand
ACGACCCCTTGGTTCGTAGCCAAGTACTCTATCCAGCTGAGCTACAGCCGCCCGATGCACGCATTATAGCAGTGGCATGACGAATGAGGAAGTCTTAATTTCTTTCAACATTTTCGGGCGTTCTGGTAGATTAGGCCTGTGTCCTGGAAACCCGAACCTCTCCCATCCGTCCACCGCGCGCTGCTGCGCATATTGTGCGGCCTGCTGCTGGCCTGCGTGTGCTCGCTGGCGCTGGCGGGCGGTCCGCGCAGCCTCCGCTTCGAGCGCATCGGCCTGGAAGAGGGATTGTCGCAGGAATCCGTGCTCGCGATCCTGCAGGACCACGACGGCTTCATGTGGTTCGGCACGCAGGCGGGCCTGAACCGCTTCGACGGCTACCGCAACCAGGTCTTCCGCAACGATCCCAACGACCCGGCCAGCCTGGCCGACAACTACGTCCAGGCCGCGTACGAGGATGGCCAGAACCGGCTGTGGTTCGGCACGCGCGGCGGGCTCGCACGGTTCGACCCGGCGACCCGTAAATTCATCCGCCTGCCGCTGCTGGCGGGCACCGAACGCAATGCGCGCAACAGCGCCGTCACCGCGATCATCGGCGACGGCGCCGGCGGCCTGTGGGTCGGCACCAGCGACGGCATCGTGCACGTCGACCTGGCGACGGGCGCGCTGCGCACGCTGCGCCACGACGGCCAGGATCCCGCCAGCCTGCGCGACGACCGCGTCACGGCACTGGCCCTCGACCCGCGCGGCGGCCTGTGGATCGGCACCGGCGTCGGTCTCGACCACCTGCCGGCGGGCGCCGCCCGGTTCGAGCATTACGACATCGACGCGGCCGGCACCGGCAAGCGCAGCGCCGTGGCGGCGCTGTCGATGGGGCCGCGCGACACGTTGTGGATCGGCACCGACGCCGGCCTGGAAGCGTGGCGCATCGGCCAGGGCGCGCCGCAGCGCCACCACGTCGGCGCCGACGAAGGCATGAACGACGGCCGCGTGCAGTCGCTGTACCACGACCAGGGCAACACCCTGTGGGTCGGCACGGAACTCGACGGCCTCAAATGGCGCGACCCCACGACCGGGCGCTTTATCGGCTACACGAGCCAGCCCCTCGACCGCCACACCTTGTCCGACAACCGCGTCATGTCGATCTGGGTCGACCGCACGGGCACGCTGTGGGCGGGCACGATGTTCGGCGGCGTCAACCGCGCGGACCTCGCCAGCGGCGGCTTCTCGCGCTTCGCGCTGTTGCCGGGACAGGTGGCGGACCCGCGCAGCGCGCGCAAGATCCGCAGCATTGCCGTCGGGGCCGACGGCCGCCTGTGGCTGGGCACGGCCGGCGGCGGCATCCTGCACCTGGATCCGGAGAGCGGCCGCGTGGACATGCTGCGCCACGATCCGCGCGACCCTTCCAGCCTGCCGAACGACACGGTCGGCAGCGTGCTGCCGGGACGCGGGCGGCTGTGGGTGGGCTCGCCCACCGGCCTGTCGTGGCGCGACCCGTCGACCGGCCGTTTTACGTCGGTGCCGCTGGGCAGCGAGGCGGGCGCCAGCTGGGTCCAGGCGCTCACGCTCGACCGCACCGGCGCGTTGTGGATCGTCACGCGCGGCGGCCTGTTCATGCTGGCGCCGGACGGCACGCTGCGCGGCTGGCGCCACGATCCGCTCGACCCGGCCAGCCTGGGCGAGAACTACGGCTTCGCCGTGTTCGAAGACCGCGCCGGCACCATCTGGATCGGCACGGAGAATGGCCTCGACCGCTACGACCGCGCGACGAACACGTTCACGCACTTCCGCCACGACGCGCGCGATCCCACGAGTCTCGGCCACAACCGCGTCTATTATCTGTACGAGTCCGCGCGCGGCGACCTGTGGGTCGGCACGGCGGGCGGCCTGCACCGCATGGAGCGGGGGGCCGGCGGCAAGACGGCGTTCCGCAGGTTCGCCGTCGCGCCCACGCGCGAACAGGTGCCGATCGGCGGCATCCTCGAAGACGCCAACGGCCAGATCTGGGTCAGCACGACGATGGGCCTGACCCGCGTCGATCCGGAGACGGGACGCTACAAGAGCTACACGGCCAAGGACGGCCTGACGGACGGCTCGTACTTCGTCGGCTCGGCCGCGCGCGGCGCGGACGGCGAGCTGCATTTCGGCGGCATCAACGGCATGACGTCGTTCCAGCCGGAGGACATCCACGACAATCCGTTTCCGCCCACCGTCGTCATCACCGACTTCCTCGTGTTCAACCGGCCGCGCGCGCTGCCCGTCGCCGTCGACCGCCTGCGCGACATCCGCCTGAGCCACCGCGACTCCGTGTTCACGCTGGAATTCGCGGCGCTGCACTACGCCGATCCGCAGGCGAACCGCTACGCCTACCGGCTGCTCGGCTTCGACCAGGACTGGACCGAGACGGACGCCCGCAAGCGCTTCGCCACCTACACGAACCTCGATCCGGGCGACTACGTGTTCGAGGTGAAGGCGGCCAACAAGGACGGCGTGTGGAGCGAGCATCCTGCCACCCTGAACATCTCGATTCCGCCGCCGTTCTGGATGACGTGGTGGTTCCGCCTGGCCGCGGCGAGCGTGCTGCTTGCTACCGCCATCGCGCTGTACCGGCTGCGCGTGCGCGTGCTCGTGCAGCAGAAGGCGCGCCTGGAACGCCAGGTCGGTGCGCGCACGGCGGAACTGGTGCTGCAGAAGGAGCAGGCGGAAAAGCGCAAGCAGGAGGCGGAGGCGCAGAAGGAAGCGGTGGAACAGGCGCGCCGCAACATCGCGCTGCTGTCCGACATCGGGCGCGAGCTGACGGCGAACCTCGATGGCGAGGCGATCATGGCCAACGTGTACGGCCAGGTGCGCCAGTTGATGGACGCGCCGCTGTTCGCGATCGGCGTGGCGCGCGTGGACGGGCCGATCGCGTACCCGTACGTCGTCGCGGACGGCCGCCGCGTGCCCGGACAGGGGCGCTTCCCCGCGCGCGTGCGCGGCCTCGGCGAATACTGCCTCGTGACGGGCGAGGAGATCCTCATCGGCGACCTGGCGCGCGACTACGCCCGGTTCTCCGGACTCGTGCGCGACGTGCTCGGCGGCGATGCGGCCAGCGCGGATGCCGATACGCCGGCGGCGCCGCGCTCGCTGATGTTCGTGCCGATCCTCGTGGGCCAGCGCGTGCTGGGCGTGATCACGGTGCAGAGCGGCCGGCCGGGCGCGTACCAGAACGTGCAGCTCGACATGCTGAGCACTCTCGCATCCTACGTCGGCGTCGCGCTGGACAATGCGGATGCCTACCGCCAGCTGAAGGAAACCCAGGCCCAGCTGGCCGCGCGCGAAAAGCTCGCGTCGCTCGGCTCCCTCGTCGCCGGCGTCGCGCACGAACTGAACACCCCGATCGGCAACAGCCTCCTGATGGCGAGCACGCTGGAAGAAAAGACGACGGCGCTGGCCGAGCGGTTCACCAGCAACGCGCTGAAGAAATCGGACCTCGAGACGTGGATCGCGGCGGCGCGCGAGGCGGCGAGCCTCATCGTGCGCAGCCTGAGCGGCGCGGCGGACCTCGTGAACAGCTTCAAGCAGGTGTCCGTGGACCAGGCCAGCACGCAGCGCCGCCGCTTCGACCTGGCCCAGGCCTGCCACGAGATCGCGGCCACGATGATGAACCAGGTGCGCCGCGCCGGCCACACGCTCGACCTGGAGGTCCCGGCGGGCATCGCGATGGACAGCTATCCGGGGCCGTTCGGCCAGGTCGTCATCAATTTCATCAACAACGCGCTGCTGCACGCGTTCGACGCGCCGGGCGGCCACATGCGCATCCATGCCCGGCCGCTGGACGGCGACCGCGTGCGCATCGAGTTTTCCGACGACGGCCGCGGCATCGCGCCGGAACACCTGTCGCGCATCTTCGACCCGTTCTTCACCACGCGCATGGGGCAGGGCGGCACGGGCCTGGGTCTCAACATCGCCTGGAACATCGTGACGACCGTGCTGCAGGGGACGATCCGGGTCGAGAGCCGGCCGGGGCGCGGCACGGTGTTCATCATCGAGCTGCCGCTGCGGGCGGACGGTTAGACGACGTTGGCGGGCTTCCCGGCGACCCACGCTTCCAGGTTATCGACCAGCATGTCGGCCAGCGTCTGCATCGCCCCGCCGCTGGCCCACGCCACGTGCGGCGTCAGCACGAAGTTCGGCAACCGGAGCCGCAGCAGCGGATTGTCGGGCACGGGCGGTTCCTTGCTCAGGACGTCGAACCCGGCCCCGGCGATGGTTCCGTCGACGAGCGCCCGTGCCAGCGCCGCTTCGTCGACGAGGCCCCCGCGCGCCGTGTTGACCAGGATGGCGCTCTTCTTCATCGATGCGAGCTCGCGTTCTCCGATCATGTGGCGGGTCTGGTCCGTCAGCGGCAGGTGCAGGCTCACGACGTCCGACGTGGCCAGCAACTCGTCCAGCGGAAGCTGCACGACGTCCGTGTCCGGCACGGGCGAGCGCGACGTGACGGCGACGTCCATGCCGAACGCACGCGCGATCCGGGCGACGCGCCGCCCCAGCGCGCCATAGCCCACGATGCCGAGGCGGCTGCCGGCCAGGTCGCCGATCGGGTGGTCGAGCAGGCAGAAGCGCGTCGATTGTTCCCAACGCCCGTCCTCGACGTCCGCGACATACGCGCGCAGGTTGCGGCGCACGGCCAGCATCAGCGCGAAGCAGTGCTCCGGCACCGAGACGAGCGAGTAATTGCGGATGTTCGCGACGACGATGCCCCGTTCGCGGCAGGCGGCGAGGTCCACGTTGTCCGTGCCCGTCGCGGCGACGGCGATCATCTTCAGGTCCGGCAGCTGCGCGATGGCGTCCGCGCGCAGCGGCACCTTGTTCGTGATGGCGATGGTGGCGCCGCGCAGGCGTTCGACGACCTCGCTCGCGTTCGTGGCGGGATAGTCGTGCCAGCGGTGCTCGAAGGATGGCTTGCGGATGGTCGCGATCAGGCTGTCGCGATCGAGGAAGACGATCTTGTGATGAGCGATGTCGTGCATGGTAGTCCCGGCTGATAACGGACTGCCATTGTAGATCGCGGACAAAAAAAAGACAGGCCGCAGCCTGTCTTCGGAGGATGGAGGGGCTTGAGCCGGTTGTGCGCTGCCCGGCTCAGTGGGCAGCGGCGGCTTTCTGGTCTGCGTGTGCCTCGGCCTTGTCGGCTGCGGCTTCCGCCTTGGCTTTGGCGGCTTTCTTGTGTGCTTTGGCTTTGGTCTTCGCGGCGTCGGCCTTCGCGACGGCGACGTCCGCATTGGCTTCGGCGGCTTTCTTTTCCAGCTTCGCGTCGGCTTTCACGTCGGCCTTTTCTTCCTTGGCTTCCGCCTTCGCGGCCTTCTTGTCGGCCTTGGCTTCGGCCTTGGTGGCCGGCGTGGCCGGGGTGGCGGTCGTCTGGGCGTACACCGAGGTGGCGAACAGGCCTGCGATCAGGGTAGCGACGATTTTGTTCATGGCGGTGTTTCCTTCAGGTGTCGTTAATGGGTGCTACTGGGCCAGAAACGCGGCCATGCGACAGGTGGTTGACGATGCTTTACATCCCGTTACAAGTGTACGTACGGAAATCGTTTTGTCAGAACGATGTTTGACAGTGGAAATCATTCGAACGATACTTTGGCGGCACTATCCGTGCCCATCCAATCATTCGACGCCCAAGAGACCGCTCGTGAGACTACAAACTTCCCTCCGTACCACCCTGACCGCCATCGCGCTCGCCACCGCGACGCTGGCCGCCCACGCCGCAGACGCCGTCCACATCGATCCGAAACACCTGTCGCAGGACGTGAAAGTCCTGTCGTCCGACGAGTTCGAAGGCCGCGGCCCGAACACGGCCGGCGAGACGAAGACCGTCAACTACATCATCGAACAGTTCAAGCAGGCCGGCCTGCAGCCGGGCGGCGATCTCGTCGACGGCAAGCGCGGCTGGACGCAGGACGTCCCGCTGGGCCGCTTCGAGATCAGCGGCCCGGTCGACGTGTCCGTCAACGCCGGCGGCACGACGAAGGCCTTCACGCAGGGTAACGAAGTCGCCATGCGCGCCGCGATGACGGGTGCGAAGAGCGTCGAGTTCAAGAACGCGCCGCTCGTCTTCGTCGGCTATGGCGTGACGGCACCGGAACGCAAGTGGGACGACTTCAAGGGCCAGGACCTGAAGGGCAAGCTGGCCGTCGTGCTGATCAACGACCCGGACTTCGAGACGGGCAAGGGCGACTTCGGCGGCAAGGCCATGACGTATTACGGCCGCTGGACCTATAAATTCGAGGAACTGGCACGCCGCGGCGCGCTGGGCACGCTGATCGTGCACGAGACCGCGCCGGCGTCGTACGGCTGGGCCACCGTGAAGAATTCGAACACGAACGTGCAGTACGACATCGTGCGCAAGAACCCGCTGGAAGCGCACGCGCCGGTGGAAGCGTGGATCCAGCGCGACGTGGCCGTCGACCTGTTCAAGCGCGCCGGCCTCGATTTCGACAAGCTCAAGAAGCAGGCGCAAACCCGCGCGTTCAAGCCGGTCGAGCTGAAGGGCGTGACGATGTCCGCGCACTACGCCGTCGACGCCAAGGTCATCACGTCGAAGAACGTGCTGGCCGTGCGTCCGGGCAGCGAGCATCCGGACCAGGTCGTGATCTACAGCGGCCACTGGGACCACCTGGGCGTGGGCCTGCCGGACGCGAAGGGCGACAAGATCTACAACGGCGCCGTCGACAACGCCACCGGCATCGCCGCGCTGCTGGAACTGGGCCGCGCCTACGCCAGGGCGCCGGCGCCGAAACGCAGCGTCGTCTTCCTCGCCGTGACGGCGGAAGAGAAGGGCCTGCTGGGCTCGGAATACTATGCGAACAACCCGGTTTACCCGCTGGGCAAGACGGTCGGCGTGATCAATATGGACGCGCTGAGCCCATACGGCCCGTCGCGCGACTTCACGATCTCCGGCAGCGCCAGGCTCGACCTGCTCGACCAGCTGGTCGCGAAGGCCAAGGCGAACGGCATCCGCTACTCGGCGGATCCGAAACCGGAAGCGGGCCACTTCTTCCGTTCCGACCACTTCCCGTTCGCCAAGCACGGCGTGCCGGCGATCTCGTTCGGTTCGGGCGAGGACTGGGAGCAGGGCGGTGTCGCCGCGGGCAAGGCGGCCGAGGAGAAATACGTGTCTGTCGCGTACCACCAGCCGGCCGACGAATGGAGCGCCTCGTGGCCGTTCACCGGCATGGCGCGCGACCTCGGCGTGCTGTATTCGCTGGGCCGCGACCTGGCCGATTCGGGCGCCTGGCCGAACTGGTCGAAGGACTCCGAGTTCCGTGCGGCGCGTGACAGGACGGCCGCAGACCGCAAATAACGTGGGTTAATTAGCGAACAGTCGCGTCTGCGGCAGCTGCCTACACTAAGGCACACACTGCAGAGGTGACGACATGCCCGACCCGTTAAAGCTGTACAAGGCCAAGCGCGATTTCGAGATCACGGCCGAGCCCGAAGAGGGTGGGGAGGCCAGCAAGGGCCTTCTCACCTTCGTGATCCAGAAGCACTGGGCCTCGCGCCTGCATTACGATTTCCGTCTGGAACTGGACGGCGTCATGAAGAGCTGGGCCGTACCGAAAGGCCCCAGCTACGACACCCACGACCGCCGCATGGCCGTGCACGTGGAAGACCACCCCATCTCGTATTCCGACTTCGAAGGCACGATCCCGCCGCACCAGTACGGCGCGGGCAAGGTCATCATCTGGGACAAGGGCACGTGGGAACCGGTCGGCGACCCGCGCCAGGGTTATAAAAAGGGCGAGATCAAGTTCGAGATGCATGGCCACAAGATGCACGGCCGCTGGGTGCTCGTGCGCCTGCGCGGCCACGAGGACGACAAGCAGGAACCGTGGCTCCTCATCAAGGAAAACGACGAGTACGCGAAGCCGGCCAGCGAGTTTTCCGTCGTCGACGAATTCCCCGACAGCGTGAAGGACCTGCCGATGCCGGAGCATGGCGCCGAGGTGAAGGTGGAAAAACTGGCGGCCGAGAAGCCGGCACGGAAAACCGCAGCAAGGCCGAAACCAGGCGCGAAGCGCGGCGCGATGCCCGCCGGCGCCGTCAAGGCCGACCTGCCGGAGACGCTGACGCCGGAGCTGGCGACCCTCGTCGACGGGCCGCCCACCGATCCGGAGAACTACATCTACGAGATCAAGTTCGACGGCTACCGCATGGTCACGCGCGTGCAGGGCAAGGACGTCCGCCTCATCACCCGCAACGGCAACGACTGGACCGACAAGCTCAAGCCCCTGCAGCAGGAAATCCGCCGCATGAAACTGCCGGATGGCTGGTATGACGGCGAGATCGTCGTCCACGACGAGAACGGCAAGCCGAACTTCAACCTGTTGCAGCTGGCGTTCGACGGCTCGAACAGCGCGCAGATCGTCTACTTCGTGTTCGACGCCCCGTACTTCAAGGGCTACGACCTGCGCGACGTGCGGCTCGACGAGCGCCGTCCGCTGCTGCAGGAGGCGCTGGCGGCGCGGCCGTCGGACACGGTGCGCTTCTCCGCCGAATTCGGCACCGACCCGGCACAGCTCGTCGTGGCCGCGTGCCAGATCGGGCTGGAGGGCGTGATCGGCAAGCGCAAGGATTCGCGCTACGTCACGCGCCGCTCGCCCGAGTGGATCAAGCTGAAATGCGGCCAGCGCCAGGAATTCGTCATCGGCGGCTACACCGATCCGCACGGCGCGCGCACGGGCATCGGCTCGCTGCTGCTCGGTTACTACGACAAGGATGGCGTGCTGCGCTATGCGGGCAACTGCGGCAGCGGATTCAACGGCGCGTCGCTGCGCCACATGAGAGAAGTGCTGGAGGCGATCGAGACGGACAAGAATCCATTCCCGCCGCGCGCCGTGCCGGGGCGGACGAACCACTGGGTGAAACCGGAGCTCGTCGCCGAAGTCAGCTTCTCGGAATGGACGGCCACCGACTCCATCCGCCACCCCGTATTCCAGGGCCTGCGCAAGGACAAGCCGGCGAAGAGCGTCGTGCGCGAGCTGCCCAAGCACATGCAGGAGGCTCCTGTGGAGAATGCGAAGCCCGCCCGCAAGCGTGCGGCGAAGAAGGCCGAGGACACGGGCCTGCCGGGCAACCTGCCCGCCACGTTCAAGGTCACGCACGGCGACCGCGTGATGGATGCGGAGAGCGGCGTCACGAAAGTCGAGATGGTGCGCTACTACGCCCTCGTCGGCGAACTGATGATGGAGCACCTGAAGGGCCGCCCCGTCTCGCTCGTGCGCGCGCCCGACGGCGTGGGCAAGGAGCTGTTCTTCCAGAAACACGTCGGCGACACCGCGAAGATGCCGGGCGTCGCGCAGATGGACCAGGCGCTCGACCCGGACCACCCCCGGATGACGGAGATCGCGACGATCGAAGGCCTGCTGTCCAGCGCCCAGTGGAACGTCGTCGAGATCCACAGCCAGAACGCGACGTCGAAACACTACGATACGCCCGACCGCATGGTGTTCGACCTCGACCCGGGGGAGGGCGTCGACTTCGCCAAGGTGCGGGAAGCGGCCCAGCTGGTGCGCGCCTTCCTGCAGGAGCTGGGGCTGAATCCGTTCCTCAAGACGAGCGGCGGCAAGGGCCTGCACGTGGTCGTGCCGCTGAAACCCAAGCTGGACTGGGACACGGTGAAGGATTTTTCGCGGGCGATCGTGACCCATCTCGCGAAGACGATCCCGGACCGATTCTCCGCCAAGAGCGGCGCGAAGAACCGCGTGGGCCTGATCTTCATCGACTACCTGCGCAACGGCCGCGGCGCGACGACGGTGGCCGCGTGGTCGGCCCGCGCGCGGCCCGGCCTGGGCATCTCGGTGCCCGTGCGCTGGGAGGAACTGCCGAAGCTGAAGTCGGGCAGCCACTGGACCGTCAAGACCGCGCACACCCGGCTGGACGAGGGCAACGCGCCGTGGGCGGACTACGACAAGAGCGCGACGACGCTCACCAGGGCGATGAAGGCGCTGGGCTTCAAGCCGAAAGCGGCCACCTGATCCTTACCAAACGTTAATCGTTTCTGGCAGATTTCATTGCTGCCTCTGGTGATTTTCGGAATGAGTTAATCTGCATAAAACTCACAGAATGTCTCCGGCATGGGGCGAGGTCCGGCTCCATGCAATTCTTTTAACGATAAAGACACGGAGATACCATGCAGATCAATCGATGCGCCCGCGCGCTTGCCGGCAGCGTGTTCGGCGGCGTGCTCATGACCGCGCTCGTGGCGGCCCCCGCGCAGGCCCAGAGCTACACCTGGCAAAACGTGCAGATGGTCGGCGGCGGCTACGTCGACGGCATCGTCGCCCATCCGGGGCAGTCGGGCCTGTTCTACGCCCGCACCGACGTCGGCGGCGCCTACCGCTACAGCAACGGCACCTGGATCCCGCTGAACGACTGGACCCCGAGCGCGAACAACGACTGGATGGGCGTCGACAGCATCGCCGTCGACCCGAACAACACGAACATGCTGTTCATGTCCGTCGGCGCCTACGACAGCTGGCCGTACGTGCCGGCCGGCGCGATCCTCGTGTCGTCGAACCAGGGCGCCAGCTTCACCGTGCACCCGATGCCGTTCCCGATGGGCTCGAACAACACGGGGCGCGACGCGGGCGAGCGCCTGCAGGTCGACCCGAACAACGGCAACATCCTGTTCTACGGCACCCGCAACGACAACCTGCCCACGCCCTACAACAACGGCATGAACGGCCTGTGGACCAGTACCGACAAGGGCACGACGTGGACCCAGGTCGCGGCCGGCAGCGCGCCGCCGCTGTCCGGCAACGGCACCGGCGCGGGCATCGTGTTTACCGCGTTCCACAAGGCGTCGCTCGCGAACGGGCGCACGCAGACCATCTTCGCGGGCGTGTCAGACAGCCAGGCACCGTCCACGCTGTACGTCAGCACCAACGGCGGCGCGACGTGGAGCGCCGTCACCGGCGGGCCGGGCGCGACCGCCACCGGCGGCATGTACCCGAACCATGGCCTGATCGGTCCGGACAACAACCTGTACATCACCTACGGCAACGCGCCGGGACCGTACAGCATGACCTCGGGCCAGGTCTGGAAGTACAACATCGCGCAGAAGACGTGGCAGAACATCACCCCCGTCGCGCCGACGTCGAGCGACGCGTTCGGCTACGACGGCCTCGCGCTCGACCCGAAGAAGACGGGCACGCTGGTCGTCACGACCGTCGACCGCTACGGCGCCGGCGACACCATGTTCCGCTCGACCAATGCCGGCACGGCATGGACCGACCTGAAGCCGAAGGCCACGTTCAGCTGGACGCAGTCGCCGTGGGCGCCGTGGGGACACCCGACCGGCTTCCAGGGCTGGATGAACCCGGTCATCGACCCGTTCAACTCGAACAACGCGTTCTACGGCACGGGCGGCGGCATCTTCGCCACGACCAATCTGACGAATGCCGACAAGGGCCTGGCCACGGCGTGGAGCGTCGCCGCCAAGGGTGTCGAGGAAACGGTGCCGCAGGCGATCGTCGCGCCGACCTCCGGCGCGCCGCTGGCCGCCGCCATCGCCGACGTGTGCGGCTTCGTCTTCAATTCGCTGACGACGCCGCCGAACGCGATGATCTCCACGCAGGGCGGCACCGGCGTCGCGGGCGCCTGCACGTTCGGGAGCAGCATCGACTTCGCCCGCGGCAATCCGGCGAAGCTGGTACTGGTCGGCAGCAATCCGTACGCGAGCCCGGTGCCCGTCGGCGTCGTGTCGAGCAACGGCGGCACCAGCTGGACCGCGTTCCCGAGCCTGCCGGCCGGCATGAAGAAGGGCGAAGGGTCGGTGGCGGTCGGCTACGACGGCAATTCGATCGTCTGGTCGCCGCACACGGACGACAACCTGAACCCCGTCTACACGACCGATGGCGGCACGACCTGGACCACGATTACGTTCTTCGGCAACAAGCTGCCCGTGGGCGCCAGGGTGGTGTCGGACGGCGGCCAGAACGTGTTCTACGCCTGGCAGTCGGGCACGACGAATTTCTACGTCGGCAATGGCGCGGCCAGCTGGTACCAGGCACCCGCGCTGCCCGTGGCGCCGACGCAGGTGGCGACGGTGCCGGGCCGAGGCGGCGAAGTGTGGCTGGCGGCCAGTTCGGGGCTGTACAAGAGCACGAACTCCGGGTCGTCGTGGAATGCGCCGGTCACGCTCAGCGCGGCCGGACTCGCGTTCACGCCGACCACGGTCGGCTTCGGCAAGGCCGCGACGGGCGCCACCTACCCAGCCATCTACGCGGGCGGCCAGTTCAGCGACGGCGCGACGGGCCTCATGCGTTCCATCGACGGCGGCACGACGTGGGTGAAGATCAACGACGGCAACCACCAGTGGGGCGGCATCGGCCAGGTCGTCGGCGACATGCGCACGTTCGGCACGGTGTACCTGAACATCGCGGGCGGGATGGGCCGGGGCATCATCTACGGCACGTCGGCGAACTGAAGCCGGCACGCCGGCGTATTTCGAATTGCAACCCGAAAGAGAAACGTGAAACATTTGCCGCTGATTGTCGCCATCGCCCTGTCCAGTACGGTGTGCGCCTCTGCCGCCAACTGGGCGACGCCGTGGTTCCAGCCGCCGGCCCGTCCCGTTGCGGCGGCGCCGCGGGCGGGGCCGCCGCCATTGGCCATCGAGGCCGCGGCGGGACTGTTCGGTGGCCAGCCGGCCGGGCCGGCCGCCACGACGTACGAGTTGATGGGCGTGATCGAGGACGGCCCCGACGGGGTCGCGATCCTCGCCGTGGACGGCAAGCCGACGGTGGCGGTCGGCGTCGGCCAGGAGGTCGCGCGCGGCGTCACGGTGCGCGAAATCCACCAGCGCTGGGTGCTGCTCGCGGAAGGTGGCGCGGTCAGGCACCTCGACTTGCCGGACCGGGGAATCGGCGGACTGAAACTCGTGGCGGCGGCGCCGTCCGCCCCGGCCGGTGCGGCGCGCGCCTCGGGACGCGCGCCCGTCACCGTCGCCCGGTCGGGTGGCGCGATGCCGCTGCCGATGGTGAGTCCGGAGATCGCGAAGACGCCGGGCCTGACCCCGGAGCAGGCGCAGCAGGTGCAGCAGGCGCGGCAGTTGGAACATATGCGGGAGATGCGCCGGCCCGCCGGGTTCGGCCCCGCGGCGTTCGGGGCGAAGCCGACCGGCTGAGCGCGCGGCGGCGCCGGTTACCTGAGCTGCGCGCCGCAGAAGATCGCGTCGTTGATGTCCTGGTGCACCCAGGTCATGGTCGGCCGGTCGAGCAGGCCCATCACGTCCGACGCCGTCGGCGTGAGGTTCACGTTGCCGTTGTCCCACCACATGGTCGGCATGCCGTACGTCGCCGCGCCCCGCGCGAAATAGTTGGCGTGCTTGACGCGCTCGGCGGCGTTGCCCTTGTCGGTCGACGCCCATTCGCCGATCACGACGGGAATGCCCTTCGCGACGTACTTCGCGTTCAGCCGGGCGAACAGCTGGTCCAGTTCCGCCTGGTCCGTGAACACGGTCGTGCCTTTCTGGTCGCCGGCGAAGCTCCATGGGCGGTAGGCATGGCTGGACAGCGCGATCATCGGATCGGCCGGCAAGACCAGCGGATCGAGCTGGGCGTCGTCCGGCGCCGCCGCGTACGAAGGCAGCATCACCAGCCGGCGTGCGTTGTTGCCGCCGGTGGCGCGGATGGCGGCCAGCGCGGCCGCGTCGAGGCGGTTCAATACGTCGTAGTACTCCGCCTTGCCGACCCAGTCGTCGACGCCGTTCACGGCCACGCGCGGCTCGTTCATCGCCTCGAACACGAGGTGGTGGTCGTAGGCGCGGAAGCGCGTGGCGATCTGCGTCCACATCCGTGCGAGCGTGGCCGCGGCATTGGCTTCGTTGGCGAGCGTCGGCGCCTCCCAGCCGTTGTTGTGGTGGATGTTGACGATCACGGTCATGCCGTCGTCGAGCGCATGGCGCGCCACTTCCTCCACGCGGTCCAGCCAGGCCGGATCGATCGTGCGCGCGGCCCCGCTCATGTGGTCGTCCCAGCTGACGGGCAGGCGCATCGTCGTGAAGCCGGCCTTGCGGACGGCGTCGACGAGCGCCTTCGTCGTCCTGGGATTGCCCCATTGCGTTTCGTCGGCCAGCGGATTGGCCGTGTTACCCTGCGCATCGAAGGTATTCCCCAGGTTCCAGCCCTGGCCCATCTCCTTGACGATGTCGGCAGCCGTGCGCACCCGGCAAGACTTGCCGGCTTCGCTACCATTGCCGTCCGCGCCGGGTGGCGTGGCAAGGCTGGTGCAGTATGCGGTGCCGGCGGGCGGCGTCGCGACGGGCGGGGCGTACGCGCGGGCGCAGGTCGCGTAGTCGACGGACGTCGTCGTCGGGGTCGGGGTCGGAGTCGGAGTCGGAGTCGGGGCCGACGGTGCGGCGGTGCCGGCGGCCGTGTTCGTGGTCGACGGGCCGCCGCCGCCGCAGGCGGCAAGCGACGCACCCAGGGCCAGCGCGCAGGCGCGGGCGAGGGGGGGACGGCGGGGGATCATGCGGTCTCCTGGCTGTAGTTGGTGTGATGCGGTGCCAGTTGCCAAGGATGCGCGAACGGCGCGCCGCGGACAAGCGCCCGCGCCGATTCCGCCGCTTGTTTAGCTGCCCCGCGCTCAACAAGCCGGCGGCCTTCGCCGCCGGCCGCCCGGTTGCCGCCGGAACCCGGTCAGACCATGAAGTTCCACTGCGCCGCCTGCAGCGCGTGCCCGACGATTTCGGACGAGTGCATCATGTCGTCCGCGACCTGCTGCAGGCTCGCGCCGCGCTGCATGGTGTCGAGCCAGAACGCGGCGCCGCCGGCGTCGGCGGCCCGGTGGAAGATCGCCTGGTACAGGACGCCGATGTCGTGCGCCGCGTCGCCGTTCAACGCCGGCTGGCGGCCCTGGGCTTCCGCGGAGCCGATCATCGCCACGGCGATCTGGCCCAGCGAGGCGCCGCCCTTTTCCGCATTGCCCCAGAACTCGAAGCCGGCGACGTCCGCCTGGCGGCCAAGTATGTCGGCGTACAGCCCGGCGACCGCGGACAGAGCGCTGCGGTTCTCGACGGTCACGCTGGCATCCGCGAACCGCAGCGTTTCCGCGTTCACGACGTAAGCCTGGTCATGGGTACCGCCATTCGCCGTCACCACCGCGTGGCCGTCGTGGCTCTCGATCGTGTACGACGCCATCTGGCCGGAGAAGACCGCCGTGTCGGCGCCGTCGCCGCCATGCATCAGTGTCGCCGTGGCGGCGCGCGCGTCCGCGCGGGCCGCACCGCCCGCGTCGCCGGTCGCGGCGGCGGCATCGAGCCGGAGCGTGTCGTCGCCGCCGCCCGCGAGCAGCGAACTGGCCTGGCCGGCGCCGACGACGAAGGACTGGTTGCCGGCGTCGCCGGTGAGGACCTGGCCGGTGGTGGTGCCGGCGACCGTGCCGGCGCCGATGATGGCGGCGAAGTCCACGTTCTTCAGCGTTAGCGTGTTGCCGGCGCCGACTTCGCTGGTGTCGATCACGAGCGCCGTGTGCTGGCTCGCGCTGCTGGTGCCCGTCAGCGTCAGCGACGCGCCGGTCGTGCCGGCCGCGGTGACGGGCTTCACCGTTTGCACCAGCAGCGGCACCTGGGCCGGCAGCAGGTCGAGGAACGACTGGCCGTTGCCGGTCAGGTGCTGCTGGTCGGCGGCGGTATTGTCCGTGGACGAAGCGAGAATGGCCTGGATCAGCCTTTCGGCCGCGCTGCTCGCGGCCAGGCTCGCGCCGCCCGTCGCGGAGAGGCCGAAACCGACGCCCACCTGTGCCAGCAGCACCGTGCTGCCGTTCTCCGTGGACAGCGGAATGTCCGCCAAGCCGGCACTGCCGGTGCTCTCGACCCGCCCGGCCGTGACAATCGGGACGGTCGTCAGCGTGCCGCTGCCGCCGCCCGGCAGCGTGGCCGGCTGCTCGACCACCTGCACGCCGTCGACGGTGGTCGCCGGTGGCGTCGGCGGTTCGACGATCGTCACGGCCAGGGCGCCGCTTGCCGCCGACACGTTGCCGGCGGGGTCGGTCTGCGTGGCCGTCAGGCTGTGCTGGCCGAGGGACAGGGCGGCGCTGGTAATGCTCCAGTTGCCGCTGCCGTCGGCGGTCGCGGTCCCGAGTACGGTGGTGCCGTCGGTGTCGTATAACCTGACCACGGCATTCGGCTCCGCGCTGCCCGTGACGACGGGCTGGCGGGCCTCCGTGACGCCGTCGCCGACCGTGCCCGTGTCGCTGGAGGCGGCCAGCCCCGGCGTCGCGGGCGCGGCGGGCGCGGTCGCGTCGATGGTCAGGTTCAGCGCCGGGCCGGCGGCCGACACGTTGCCGGCCGTGTCGGTCTGCTTGACGGTCAGCGCGTGCACGCCGTCGGCGAGTGTGCTCGCCGCGATGCTCCAGTTGCCGCCCGCGTCGGCCGTCGCGGTGCCCAGCAGGGTGGTGCCGTCGGTGTCGTACAGCCTGACAGTGGCGAATGCTTCGGCGGTGCCGGTGACGGTCGGCGTGTTGCTGGCCGTGATGCCGTCGCCGGCGGTGCCGGTATCGCTGGCGGTCGCGAGCACCGGCGCGGCCGGCGCGGCGCTCGCCGCGTCGATCGTCACGGCCAGGCCCGGGCTGGCGGCCGAGACGTTGCCGGCGGCGTCGGTCTGGCGCACGGTCAGCGTGTGTGCGCCGTCCGGCAGCGTGGCGCTGGCGATGCTCCAGTTGCCGCTGCCGTCCGCCGTGGCCGTGCCGAGCACGGTGGTGCCGTCGGTGTCGTACAGCGTGACGGTGGCGCCCGCGTCGGCGCTCCCGTTGAAATGCGGCGCGGCGACGCTGGTGACGGCGTCGCTGCTGGAGGCGCCACTGTCGTCCGCCGCCGCCATCGTGAATGCGGCCGGCGCCGCGGCGGCGGTGTGGTCGAGCGCGAACGTCTGGCCGGCCGTGTAGCCGCCCGCGATGACCGTACCGCCGGCGTTCTGGATGCCGGTGCCGCTCGGGTTCAGGTCCAGGCGCAGGGTGCCGTCGCCGGCGATGCCGTCGACGGTGACGGTGTAGGTGGTGCCGCTGCCGGTGACCGAGGCGACCGTGCCGGCCGCCGTGCCGGTGGCGGCCAGCGCGAAGTCGCTCGCGTCGACGCCGGTCACGGCCTGGTCGAAGGTGACGGTGTACGTCACCGACGTCGCGCTCGCAGGCACGGTGCCGGTGCCTGCGCGCACGATGCCGGCCACGCCGGGCGCGCCGATCACCTCGAAGCTCAGCGCTTCGATGGTGGCGTTGCCCGCGGCGTCGGTCGCCCGCACGTACACATGGTAGGTGCCGGCGGCCAGGTTCTGGGTGGCCACCAGCGAATTGCCGGAAATCGCGAATTTGGCGTTGTCGGCGTCGACGGTGCCGTTGTCGGTGGCGAAGCTGTAGGCCACGGCATGCGCATCGGTGGCCGCGAGGGTCGCGACGGCCGCGCCGTTGCCGGCCTGGCCAATCGGCACGGACACGCGCGACAGGCCCACGGCACCAGGCGGCGTCGTGTCGACCTCGTAGCTCAGGCCGGACGAGGCGGACGAGACGTTGCCGGCGGCGTCGACCTGCTTCGCGGTCAGCGTATGCGCGCCGCCGGCCAGCGTGGCGCTGGTGATGCTCCAGTTGCCGCTGCCGTCGGCCGTCGTCGTGCCGAGCAGGGTGTTGCCGTCGGTGTCGTACAGGTTCACGGTGGCGTTGGCGGCGGCCTGGCCGGTGATGACCGGCGTGGCGACGGCGCTGATGCCGTCGGTGGGAGAGGGGCCGGTGTCCGAGCCCGAGGCGACCGCCAGGGCGGCCGGCGCGGCAGGGGCGGTGTGGTCGAGCGTGAACGTCTGGCCGGCAGTGTAGCCGCCGGTGACCGCGCCGCCGCCCAGGTTCTGGATGCCGGTGCCGCTGGGGTTCAGGTCCAGGCGCAAGGTGCCGTCGCCGCCGATGCCGTTGACGGTGACGGTGTATGTGGTGCCGCTGCCGGTGACCGAGGCGACGGTGCCGGCCGCCGTGCCGGTGGCGCTCAGCGCGAAGTCGCTCGCATCGACGCCGGTCACGGCCTGGTCGAAGGTCACCGTGTAGGCGACCGACGCCGCGTTCGCCGGCACGGTGTCGGCGCCGGCGCGCACGATGCTGGCGACGGACGGGCCGTTGACGACGGTGAACGTGAAGACCTGGAAGGCGTCGTTGCCCGCCGCGTCGGTGGCGCTCAGGTAGATGTGGTACGTGCCGGCGGTCAGGTTCTGTGCCGCGACGAGGTTGTTGCCGGAAATCGTAAACTTGGCGTTATCGGCATCGATCACGCCATTGCCGATGGCAAAGGCATACTGGATGGCGGTTGAGTCGATGGCGGACAGCGTGGCGACAGTCGAGCCGTTGGTGGCGGATGCCAGTTGCGCGCTCGTCGTGCTCAGGGCGATGCCGGTCGGACCGATCGTGTCGACGACGACCGTCCGCACGGTCGACGCGGCGGAGACGTTGCCGGCCACGTCGGTCTGTTTCGCCGTCAGGTTGTGCGTGCCCGCGACGAGCGCGCTGCTGGCGATGCTCCAGTTGCCGCTGCCGTCGGCGGTGGCGGTGCCCAGCACGGTCGTGCCGTCGGTGTCGTACAAGGTCACGGCCGCGTTCGCTTCGGCCTGGCCGGTGATGGTCGGCAGCGCGACGTTGGTGATGCCGTCGCCCGGAGTGCCGCTGTCGCTGCCGCCGGCCAGCGCCAGGCCGGTTGGCGCGGCCGCCGCCGTGTCGATCGAGACGGCCAGGCCGGTGCTGAGCGGCGAGGTGTTGTTGCCGCTGTCGGTCTGGGTGACTTTCAGCGTATGGCTGCCGGCGCCCAGCGCGCTGCTGGTGATCGACCAGTTGCCGCTGCCGTTGGCCGTCGTCGTGCCGAGCAGCGTGGTGCCGTCCGTGTCGTACAGCTTGACCGTGTTGTTGGCGGCGGCGGTGCCGCTCACGGTCGGGGTGATGTCGTTGGTGATGCCGTCGCCCGGGGTGCCGCTGTCGCTGCCGGCGTCCAGGGTCGGTGCGGCCGGTGCGGACGGGCCCGGGGGCCCCATGAAGACGATGAACACCCACGAGAAGTTGGAGGCGTCCGTGCCATCCAGGCCCTGGACGGCGTTGACGTCGTCGCCGACGGTCGGGTCGAGGTATTGGGCCACCACGAAGTCGCCCGCAAGCAGGGTGTAATTGCTGATGCCCACCGTTACCGTCTTTGCCGCGCTGTCGATCGCGACGCTGCTTGCCGCAATATTGAGGCCGTTGATGTTGAGGGCGAACGCGCTCGTCGGCGGCAGGTGCGCCGCATCGAGGTCGATGTCCATGGTGAGTGTGATGAAGGTGTCGCCAATATAACCATTGGCATTGGTGACGGTAGGTGCGGGCATGTCGGCATCCTTTGCAAGTGGAATCGGGGAGTGGCAGGCTGAGTATAAAGCCCGAAAATCCCGCAAAACCCGCAAATGCGAAATATTTCTTTCGCAAGCAACGCAATGTAAATACAAAAATCGCGAATTCGCTGTGTAATGGAAAACAAATTTTCTTGATGGGAAATCGTGCCGCGATGCGGACCCGCGCTGTTACGTCGAACGCCGTCCGGGTGCGGCGCCGTCGTTCGGGATGGGATCGCCCCGCTCGTTGCGGAAGATGGCGCGCACGTTCATGGCCGCGAGTCCGGCCTGCAGCGCGATCAGCGCCCACGCTTCGTCGTGCACGCCCCACACGATCCACAGCGCGTTACTGAGGATGAAGGTCCAGAACCCAATCACGCGCTTCTTCGCGTGACGGGCGCCGACGAGGAAGGCGGCCACCAGGGTGACCGCCATCGCGGGCCATTGCAGCAGGTCCAGCAGCGTATCGACATCCACTCAGGCAGCCTTCCTGCGCCGCGCGGGCGCCGCTTTCGCTGCAGGTTTCGCCGCGGCCTTGGCGGCGGTTTTCTTGGCCGCGGTCTTCGTGGCTGTCTTCGCCGCCGTCGACCTGGCTGCCGTCGTGCCCGCTGTCGTACGTTTTGCGCTCGCGTGCGTGGCCGCATGCGCAGGCGCCTTGCGCGCGCGTGGCGGCGGGGTCTCGTCCGTGTCCTCGTCGGCCTTCGACGGTTTCCTCGACTTGCGCGGCGGCGGTTCGTCGTCGTCATCGTCGTCCGCGGCGGCGGCTTTGGTGGGCTTCTTGCCCAGGCTGGCCTGCAGCAGCGAGACGAGGTCGATGACGTTCGACTTGGCCGGTTTCTCTTCCTCCGGCTCCGGTTCGGTGAGCGTCTTGGTCTGGTTGGCGGCGATCTTCTTCTTGATCAGCGCCATGACGTCCTCGCGGTACGTGTCGTGGTACTGCTGCGGCTTCCACTTCTCGCTCATGCCTTCGACGAGCGCCTTCGCCATCTGCAATTCCTTCTCCGTGACCTGCGCGGCCTTCGAGTCCGCCGCCGGGATCTTCAGCTCGTCGGTGGGACGGATCTCGTCCGGATAGCGCAAGGTGTTCAGCACGATGGTGTCGCCCACGCAGACGAGGGCGGCCAGGTGCTGCTTGACGCGGATGACGACGTTGGCGATGCCGATCTTGCCGACGTCGCGCAGGGTCTCGCGCAGCAGCGCGTAGACCTTGTCGCCGCCCTTGCCGGGCGCAAGGTAGTAGGGCTGTTCGTAATAGATCAGCGGGACCTGCTCGGCGTTCACGAACGCGATGATGTCGATCGTCTGCGTCGCTTCCGGGTTGGCGCGGCGCAGGTCTTCGTCGGACAGCACGACGTATTCGCCGTCGCTGTATTCATACCCCTTGACGATGTCGTCCCAGGACACTTCCTTGCCGGTCGCCTTGTTGTAGCGCTTGAAGCCGATCGGCGCGAAGTCGCGCCGGTCGAGCATCGACAGGTCGAGCCCCTGGTCGCTCGCCGCCGGATACATCTCGACCGGGATGTGCACCAGCCCGAAGCTGATCGCACCCTTCCACATGCTGCGTGCCATTTTGAGCTCCCTGGATGAGAATTATTCGCCGACCGACCCCGTGATCGGCAACACGACGCCGGTGACGTAGCCGGAACACACGTTCGATGCGAGATAGACGTACGCCGGCGACAGCTCTTCCGGCTGCGCGGGACGGCCGAACGTCGTGCTCTGGCCGAACTTGGTGATGTCTTCCGGCGACTGGTCGGCCGGGTTCAGCGGCGTCCACACGGGGCCCGGCGCGACGGCGTTCACGCGGATGCCCTGGTCCAGCAGGTTCGCCGCGAGGGACATCGTGAACGCGTGGATGGCGCCCTTGGTCGTCGAATAGTCGAGGAGTTTCTTCGAGCCCTTCAGTCCCGTCACGGAACCCGTGTTGATGATCGCGGCGCCGCGCTTCATGTAGGGCAGGCAGGCCTTCGCCATGTGGAAGTAGCCGTAGATGTTCGTGCGCATGGTCTCGTCGAAGCGGTCTTCCGTCAGGTCGAGCAGCGACTCGGCGTGTTCCTGGAACGCGGCATTGTTGACGAGGACGTCCAGGCGGCCCCACTTGGCGACGATCTGGTCGACGGCCTGCTGGCAGAATTCCATGTCCTTGACGTCGCCGGCGACGGTCACGCATTTCGTGCCCTCGGCCTCGATCAGGCGCTGCGTCTCGGCCGCGTCCTCGTGTTCGTTCAGGTACAGGATCGCGACGTCGGCGCCTTCGCGCGCGAACAGGATCGCGACGGCGCGGCCGATGCCGGAATCGCCGCCGGTCACGATGGCGACCTGGCCCGCCAGCTTGCCGCTGCCCTTGTAGTGCTCGGCCATGAATTTCGGTTTCAGCTCCATCTGGGCTTCGATGCCCGGCTTGGCCAGGTGCTGGGCGGGAAAGTCGCCGCTCGGCTGCTGGATGCCCGTCTGTGCGGCGCCCCCGCTGCCCTGGTCACCTTTCTGCATGCTGGCGTCAGCCTGGTCCTGGCGGTTCTGGATGGCCTTCTGCTTGTTCGCTGCGTCGTCCTGTATTGCCATGGTGCTCTCCTTGTGCATGATTCCGCCAGTATTCCCGGGCGCGGGCGGCGCTGACGGTGCGCTTCCACACATTGCGAGCATTTGCTAGGCGTTACAGGTGCTTTGTGGCAAACTTGTTAGCGTAACAAAGTATTCCAGAGGTGATTCATGCTAGAGCAGACCGCGATTTACCTGAGTCCGATGGCGCAGCGGCGTGCCGAATTCGGGGACGCCTGCGCCTCCCTGTTCGCGCGCCTGCACCTGGCCGACAGCGCCGACGTGGCCGCGAGCCTGCTGGCGCGCGAGCAGCCGGACCTGCTCGTGATCGACCTCGACCGCTTCGAACCGAGCATCGACCTCGATGCGCTCGGCGACCTCGTCGCCCGCCGCGCCGGCGCTCCCGTGCTGCTGCTGTGTCCCTTCGCCGGCGCCGCCTGGCTCCCCGCGCTGATGGCGCACGGCCCCGTGCACTATGTGGTCACGCCGCTCGACGCGGCCGCGTTGCGTGCGGCCGTGAGCCAGCGCCTCGCGCAGCCGGAGGCCCCGTCGACCGACTCGGCCGGCCTGCGCACCCTGCTGGACCTGCGCGCCCGCGTGCAGGCCGCGCTGGACGAGGCGGAGGATGCGCACACCCTGTCGGAAGCCCTGTGCGCCGCGCTGTGCGCCTGGCCCGGCGTGCTGCATGCGGGCGTCTTCCTGCTCAAGGACGGCAACGACCTGCAGCTGGAAGCGCAGCAGGGGCCGGAAGGACTGCTGCTCGGCGCACTTTTGCAGCGCACGGACCGGCTGCTGCAGGCGCCGCTGCGCCACGCGTTCCCCGGCCTGCTGGCCGCGGCGGGCGGCGCGGCTGCGCTGATCGAGGTGCCGGAACAATCGGGCGAACCTGCGCTGGCGGAAGGGCTGCGCGCGCACGGCGTCGCGATGGCGCTGGGCCTGCCGATTCCCGCCGACGGTCCCGGCACGCCGCGCGGCGCGCTGTCGCTGCTGTTCGGCGCCGCACGCGCACTCACGCCGGACGAGTGGGCGACGTTGCAGGACGTGACGCACCTCGCCGCATTCGGCCTGCGCCTCGTCGCCATCGGCCAGGAAAACGAGCACCTGATGGCGCGCCTCACGTACATCTCGACGACGGACGCGCTGACCGGCGTGGCGAACCGCCGCCATGGCGAGGAATTGCTGGAAAAGGAGATCAAGCGCGCGCGCCGCTACCGCGTGCCGCTCGCACTGCTGTCGTTCGACATCGACCGGTTCAAGGCCGTCAACGACACGTACGGCTATCCGGTCGGCGACGTGGCGCTGCGCGCGGTGGCCGACACGGCGCGCGCCGTGCTGCGCGCCAGCGACATCCTCGTGCGCTCGGGCGGCGAGGAATTCCACATCATCGCGCCGCACACGAGTGCCGTCGACGGCCTCCGGATGGCGGAAAAGGTGCGCGTGGCGATCGAGCAGGCCGAGATCCCCGGCTGCGACCACGTGACGGTGAGCCTGGGCGTGGCCCAGCTGGGCGAGCAGGAGAGCGGCGACTCGCTGACGCAGCGCACCGACGCCGCCCTCGCGCGCGCCAAGCGGGCGGGCCGCAACTGCGTCGAACTGGCGATGCAGTGAGCGCGACGGTATCGACGAACCCGCGCCTGCTCGGCTGGCTGCGGTCGTACCGGCGCGACGATCTCGCCGGCGACGTGGGCGCCGGCATCGTCGTGGCCATGATGATGATCCCGCAGGGCATGGCGTACGCGCTCGTCGCCGGCCTGCCGCCCGTCGCGGGCCTGTACGCCAGCATCGTGCCGCCGCTGCTGTACGCCGTGTTCGGCACGAGTTCCTCGCAATCCGTCGGGCCGATGGCGATCATCTCGCTGATGACGGCGTCCGCGCTCGCACCGCTCGCAGCGCCCGGCAGCGCGCTGTACGGCATGCTCGCTGCGCAGCTGGCGCTGGTGTCGGGCGTCGTGCTGCTCGCGTGCGGCCTGCTGCGCGTGGGCTACCTCGCCAACTTCTTTTCGCGCCCCGTGATGAGCGGTTTTACGCTGGGTTCCGCCGTCGTCATCGCGCTGGGACAGTTGCGCACCTTGCTGGGCGGGTCGCTGCCGCACGTGCACGTCCCCAGCGCCGTGCTGGGCGTGGGCAGTGTCGCGCTGCTGCTGTTCGCGCGGCGCTGGTTGTCGCCCTTGCTGCGCCGGCTCGGCATGCCATGCGGCGCGGCCGACGTCGCCGCGCGCCTCGCGCCCATGGTGCTCGTCCTGGGCGGCATCGCGCTCGTGGCCGGGCTGCACCTCGACCGCATGGGCGTGCAGGTGATCGGCGCCGTGCCGGCCGGCCTGCCGGGCGTCACGGTGGCGACGTCCCCGGCGCATTGGCAAGCGCTGCTCAAGCCGTCGCTGCTGATCGGCTTCATGAGCTTCCTGATTGCGATGTCGGGCGCGCAGACGCTGGCCCTCAAACGCATGGAAAAGCTGCACACGAACCGCGAGCTCGTGGGCCTGGGCCTGGCGAACGTCGGCAGCGCGCTGTCCGGCGGCTTTCCCGTGACCGGGAGCCTGTCGCGCTCCGCCGTGAATTTCGCGGCCGGCGCCCGCACCCAACTGGCCGGCGTGATCTCGGCGGCGCTGCTGGCCGGCGCGCTCGTACTGCCCACCGGCTGGCTCGCGCTGCTGCCGCTGCCCGTGCTGGCCGCCACGATCATAGTCGCCGTGCTCGGCCTGCTGGACTGGTCGACGTTGCGTACCGCATGGGATTACGACCGCGCGGACGCGCTCGCGCTGCTGGCCACAAGCGGCGGCGTCCTGCTGCTCGGGGTGGAGGCGGGGGTCGTGCTGGGCCTGCTGCTGTCGCTGGGGACGATGATCTGGCGCGAGAGCCGTCCCCACATCGCGGTACTGGGCCGGATTCCGCACACCGAGCACTTCCGCAACATCGACCGTTACTCGGCCGAGACGGACCCGAACGTGCTGCTGCTGCGCGTGGACGCGGGCCTGTTCTTCGGGAATATCGAAGCGGTCGGCGAGCGCATCGAGGAAGAGCTGGCCGCGCACCGCGAGGCGCGCCACCTCGTGCTCGTGCTGTCGGCCGTGAACGCGATCGACAGTTCGGCGCTGTTCGGGTTGCTGGAATTGAATCGCGCCCTGGCGCGGCGCGACATCCGCCTGCACCTGGCCGAGGTCAAGGGACCGGTGCTGGACCGCCTGCGCGCGTCGACTTTGTTGAGTGAGCTCAGCGGACGTCTCTTTTTAAGTACAGCAAACGCCTGGGATGCCCTCGCACGGCACGGTACGTGATTGCAAGCAAATCCCAGCTGTGGCAGGATGGAACCACGGTTTTAAAGTAAAGGTGGATATCATGCCGCGCCCAAGTACTATCGTTATTCTGTTGTCAACCGTCGCCTTGCTCGCCCTCGGCTTCGCCGCCGCCGTCCCGGCCGGCATCGCCCTCGCGCTGACGTTCGAACTGGCCGCCTACAAGCGCGCCGCCGACCGCGAGCGCGCGCTGCGCCCGGTCCGCATCGCCCGCCCGCTGCGCCGCCGCCGCTGATCCTGCGCGGTCCCGGTTCGCCTGCTTGACCGGTGTTCGTCACCGGTCGGGCTCGCGGACACTCTCCGGTTTCCCTCCCTGGCCGCCAAGCGCGGCCCGCTCTGTCGGCTTCACCTTTGACGTTGCCGAAATTATATTGATCACCTGATCTGGGCATGCGCCTGCACCGTTCCGGTGCCGCCGGTGCCGCGCTGGTGCGCCGCGTCCACGCATTCCCCTGTCCCGCGAGTGGCATGCATCGTGCTAACTCATCGGGTATGCCCTTCGACCACCCGACCTCCGCTTCCTGGCACGCGACCCTGCGCCTCGGCTTCGCGCGCGACGGCGGCTGCACGCGCCTCGTCCGGCGCGAGCACCGCGGGCCGCTGCGCGTGCAGAAAGCGCTGTATCCGGAAGGGCCGGAGACCTGCCACGTGATCGTCGTGCATCCGCCCGGCGGCATCGTCGGCGGCGACAGCCTCGACATCGCGCTCGACGTGCCGGCCGGCTGCCACGTGCTGGCCACGTCGCCGGGCGCGGCCAAGTGGTATCGCGCCAACGGCCGCACGTCGCGCCAGGACGTGCGCCTGGCGGCCGGCCCCGGCGCCGCGATCGAATGGCTGCCGCAGGAAACCATCGTCTACGACGCCGCCGACGTGATGCTCGCGCACGACGTCGACCTGGCCCCGGGCGCCGTGTACATCGGCAGCGAGGTGCTGTGCTTCGGCCGCCGCGCCTCCGGCGAACGTTTTACGCGCGGCCAGGTTGGGCAGCGTACGCGCATCCGTATCGACGGCCGGCCCGTGTGGTGGGAGCAGGGCGGCGCCACGCCGGCGCTGCTCGCGAGCCCGCTGGGCATGGACGGCCACAGCGTGTGCGCGACGCTCGTCGCGGTCGGCAAACCCGTGCCCGCGGGCCTGCAGGATGCGGTGCGCGCAATCGACCCCGGCCTCGCCGTCAGCCAGGTGAAGCACGTGTTCGTGGCACGCTTCCTCGGCGACGACGGCGAACAGGCGCGCGCGGCGTTGACGGGCGCGTGGGCCGCGCTGCGGCCGCATTTGCTGGACCGGCCGGCCGCACCGCCGCGGATCTGGAACACATAAACGACATACAAGCGGGAAGCCATGGACCTGACCCCACGCGAAAAAGACAAGCTGCTGATCTTCACGGCGGCGCTGCTGGCCGAACGCCGCCGCGCACGCGGCCTGAAGCTGAACTATCCGGAGGCCGTCGCGCTGATCACGGCCGCGATCATGGAAGGCGCCCGCGACGGCCGCAGCGTGGCCGAGCTGATGAGCGCGGGCACCATGATCCTGGCGCGCGCCGACGTGATGGACGGCGTACCGGAGATGATCCCGGACATCCAGGTCGAAGCCACTTTCCCGGACGGCAGCAAGCTCGTCACCGTCCACAACCCGATCCCGTGAGCCCCCGATGAAAATTCTCCTGCTCGATGCCCAGGCCTGCGACGTGCTGCGCGGCCAGCTGGCCGACCTGCTGATGGACGCGCTCGACCTGGAACGCCGCCAGGCCCTGTGCTACTGGCAGGACGTGCGCATGGCCGTTGCCGCCGGCACGTGCCGGCTGCTGGCAGGGTCGCACGACGGCACGCTGATCGGCACCGTGCAGCTGGACCTGTGCCAGCGCACCGACGGCCGCCGCCGCGCCGACGTGCAGGCGCTGATGGTGCACAGCCGCGCGCGTCGACGGGGCATCGGCGGTGTCCTGCTGCGCGCCGCCGAAGCCGAGGCGCGGGCGCTGGGACGCGACGCGCTGCGCCTGGCTGCGGAGCCGGGGTCCGGCGCGGAAGCACTGATCCACGATCTCGGTTACGCGCGTGTGGACGGTCCGGCGGGCGCGCACGTGGTCTACGCCAAAACCCTGCTGATGCCGGAGGCCGCATGATCCCCGGCGAATACTTCCTCGAGGATGGCGACATCCCGCTCAACGCGGGCCGCCGCACGGTGACGCTCGTCGTCGCGAACGCGGGCGACCGCCCGGTGCAGGTCGGCTCGCATTACCACTTCCACGAAGCGAACGATGCGCTGCAGTTCGACCGCGACGCGGCCCGCGGGATGCGCCTGAACATCGCGGCCGGCACCGCCGTGCGCTTCGAGCCGGGCCAGCGGCGCACCGTCGAACTGGTCGACCTGGGCGGCGCGCGCATCGTGCATGGCTTCCAGGGCCGCGTGGGCGGAGGCGTCTGAATGGTCACGATCTCGCGCCGGGCCTATGCCGACATGTACGGACCGACGACGGGCGACCGCATCCGCCTCGCGGACACGGACCTCGTCATCGAGATCGAAAAGGACTACGCCATCTACGGCGAAGAAGTGAAATTCGGCGGCGGCAAGGTGATCCGCGACGGCATGGGCCAGTCGCAGCGGCCGCGCGCGGACGTGATGGACACCGTGATCACGAACGCGGTCATCGTCGACCACTGGGGCATCGTCAAGGCCGACATCGGCGTCAAGGATGGCCTGATCGCCGCCATCGGCAAGGCCGGCAACCCGGACATCCAGCCCGGCGTGACGATGGCCATCGGCGGCGCGACGGAGATCATTGCGGGCGAAGGCATGATCGTGACGGCGGGCGGCATCGACACGCACATCCATTTCATCTGCCCGCAGCAGATCGACGAGGCCCTGATGTCGGGCATCACGACGATGCTGGGCGGCGGCACCGGTCCCGCCGTCGGCACCGCGGCGACGACGTGCACGCCGGGCGCATGGCACATCCATTCGATGCTGATGGCGGCCGACGCGTTCCCGATGAACCTCGGTTTCTTCGGCAAGGGCAACGTGAGCCGGCCGCGGCCACTCGAGGAACAGATCGAGGCGGGCGCCGTGGGCCTGAAGCTGCACGAGGACTGGGGCAGCACGCCGGCCGCGATCGACAACTGCCTGGCCGTCGCGGAGCGCATGGACGTCCAGGTCGCGCTGCATTCGGACACGCTGAACGAAGCGGGCTTCCTGGAATCCACGCTGGCCGCGTTCAAGGGCCGCACGATCCACACGTTTCACACGGAAGGCGCGGGCGGCGGGCACGCGCCGGACATCATCGCCGCGGTCGGCCAGGACAACGTGCTGCCGTCGTCGACGAATCCCACGCGCCCGTACACGGTGAACACGCTGGACGAGCACCTCGACATGCTGATGGTCTGCCATCACCTCGACCCCGCCATCGCGGAAGACGTGGCGTTTGCCGAATCGCGCATCCGGCGCGAGACCATCGCCGCCGAAGACATCCTGCACGACCTGGGCGCCATCTCGATGATGTCGTCCGACTCGCAGGCGATGGGCCGCGTGGGCGAGACCATCACCCGCACGTGGCAGACGGCGCACAAGATGAAGGTGCAGCGCGGCGCGCTGGAAGGCGACTCCGCGCGCAATGACAACGCGCGCGTAAAACGGTACGTGGCCAAGTACACGATCAATCCGGCCATCGCGCACGGCATCGCGCACGCCGTGGGCTCGCTGGAGCCGGGCAAGATCGCGGACATCGTGCTGTGGCGGCCCGCGTTCTTCGGCGTCAAGCCGTCGATGATTTTGAAAGGCGGGATGATCGCGGCGAGTTTGATGGGCGACCCGAATGCGTCGATCCCGACGCCGCAGCCCGTGCACTACCGGCCCATGTTCGGCGCGTTCGGCGGGGGACTCCGCAAGTCGTTCACGTTCGTGTCGCAGGCGGCGTTCGATGCGGGGATCGCGCGCGAGCTGGGGCTGGCGAAGACCGTGATCGCGGTCCGCAACACGCGGGGACTCAGGAAGCGCGACATGGTCCACAACGGCGCCACGCCCCACATGGAAGTGGATCCGGAGACGTACGAGGTGCGCGCGGACGGCCGCCTGCTCGTGTGCGAGCCGGCCAGGGTGCTGCCGCTCGCGCAGCGGTATTTCCTGTTCTGATTATCGGGAGCCACCATGATGTCACTGCATACCAGGGTCGCCGGGGCGGACGCCGTCCACGACCGGCTCGTGCTGCCGTACGACCAGCGCGAACGCTGCCGCCAGCGCGCGCGGCTCGAGTCCGGCGAAGAAGTCGCGCTGTTCCTCGCGCGCGGCACCGTGCTGCGCGACGGCGACCTGCTGACGGGAGACGACGGGCGTGTCGTGCGGGTCGTCGCCGCACCGGAGCCGACCTATCTCGTGCGCTGCGCGGACGCGACGCTGCTGGCGCGCTGCGCCTTCCACCTCGGGAACCGCCATACGCAGGCGCAGGTGGGCGCGGGCTGGCTGCGCATCCGCGTCGACCCGGTGCTGAAGGACATGGTGGTCGGACTCGGCGCGCAGGTCGAAGAAGAGCTGGCGAAGTTCGAGCCCGAAGCGGGCGCATATGCGGGCGGCCACCACCACGGCCACGGCCTGCTGGCGCCCGTGCCCGTGCGCCAGAAGATCCACCGCCCGGCGGACGTATGAACGCGGCGAGCCTGCTGCACCTGCTGCAGTTCGCGAGTCCGGCCTTGCCGATCGGCGGCTACAGCTATTCGCAGGGCCTGGAGACGGCCATCGAGGAGGGCCGCGTGCACGACGCGGCGAGCGCGCACGCGTGGCTCGTGCGCTATCTCGACGAGGTGCTGGCGCGCTGGGACGCGCCGCTGCTGTGGCGCCTGATGAACGCGTTCGCGGCGCGCGACGCCGCAGCCCTTGCGGGGTGGAGCGCGTGCTTCCTCGCGTCGCGCGACACGGCCGAGCTGCGCGCGGAGACCGTCCAGATGGGCTATTCGCTCACGCGGCTGATCGCGGAACTGGGCGTGGCCGACACCGGCCTGCTGGGCGGCGAGGCGACGCTGCCGGCAGCGTACGCGTGCGCCGTCGACGCACTCGACATCCCGCACGAGGAGGCGCTGCTGGCGATGCTGTTCGCGTGGGCCGAGAACCAGGTGCTCGTGTGCGTGAAGTCGGTGCCGCTGGGGCAGGTGGCGGGGCAGCGGCTGCTGCTGTCGCTGCGGCCTGGGCTCGAACGCGCGGCCGCCGCGGCGCGCACCCTGGCGGATGCGGACCTGTCGAACTGGTCGCCCGGCCTGTCCATGCTGTCGATGCGGCACGAGGTGCAGCATGGGCGCCTGTACCGTTCCTGAAGGAGGACAAACCATGACATCGAATCCCTTGCGGGTCGGCATCGGCGGCCCGGTCGGTTCCGGCAAGACGGCCCTGTGCGAGATGCTGTGCCGGCGCATGCGCGAGCGCTACGACATGGCCGTGATCACCAACGACATCTACACGCGCGAAGACATGGAGATCCTGCTGCGCGCGAACGCGTTGCCGCCCGAGCGCCTGATGGGCGTGGAGACGGGCGGGTGCCCGCACACGGCGATCCGCGAGGACGCGTCGATCAACCTGGAAGCCATCGCGCGGCTGCAGGCCGACTTCCCGGCGCTGGAGCTCGTGCTGGTCGAATCCGGCGGCGACAACCTCGCGGCCACGTTCAGCCCGGAACTGTCGGACCTCACGCTGTACGTCATCGACGTGGCGGGCGGCGAGAAAATCCCGCGCAAGGGCGGGCCGGGCATCACGCGGTCCGACCTCCTCATCATCAACAAGACGGACCTCGCGCCGCACGTGGGCGCCGACCTGGAGGTCATGGCCCGCGACGCGCAGCGCCAGCGCGGCGCGCGGCCGTTCGTGTTCACGAATCTGCGGACGGGCGAGGGCGTCGATGCCATCGTTTGCTTCATCCGCGAGCAGGGATTACTCGACCAGTGAAAGGGAATGCCATGAAATGGAATGACAACACGACGATCCGCGTGCGCCATGAGGGTCCGTCCCCGCGTCCAAGCATGCGCCTGGGCGGTGCGGTCGCCGCGCTTGCGACCCTCGCCGTCGCGCTGCCGGCTGCCGCGCATCCGGGCCATCCCGACGGCGGTTTCACGGCCGGCCTGCTGCATCCGCTGACGGGGCTGGATCACCTGTTCGCGCTGCTGGCCGTCGGCCTGTGGAGCCGCCAGCAGCGTCACGGCGCCGTGCTGCCGCCCGCGTTCCTCGTGATGATGGCGCTCGGCGCGGCCTGCGCCGGCGCGGGCCTCGTGCTGCCCGCGCTGGAGACGTCGATCGCGGCGACCGTGCTGCTGTTGGGCGCACTCGTCGCGTGCGCGGCCGGCCTGCCGCCGCAGGTGGCGATCGCCGTCGTGGGTGGATGCGCGTTCCTGCATGGCCTGGCGCATGGGCAGGAACTGGCGGGAATGGCGAGCGGCGCCGGCTTCCTCGCCGCGAGCGCCCTGGTGATGCTGGCTGGAGCGTTGCCGGGGGAACGGGTGCGCCGCATGGCCGGCGCCGCGATCGGTGCTGCCGGCTTATGCCTGCTTGCGGGTGTCGTCTGAAGGCGATCCCGGTTCGGCCAGGCGGACTGGCGCCGCCTTCTCCGGGTACAGCGCGCGCACGCCGTCGTACGCCTGCGCGATGGCGGCCATGTCGGCCGCTTCGTCGCCCGTCAACGTCAGCGAGCGCGTGACGTCGATGACCTTCCTGCCGTAGTCGAACGAGATGAGCAGGACGGGCACGCGGGCCGCCAGTGCGATGCGGTAGAAGCCGCTCTTCCAGTGCGGGCGGTAGCTGCGCGTGCCTTCCGGCGTGATGGCGAGCCAGAACGAGTCCGCCGCATGCATCGTCTGCGCGAGGCGCAGGATGGCGCCCTGGGGGGCGCTGCGGTCGACTGCCACGCCGCCCCAGTAGCGCATGATGGCGCCCATCGGGCCGCGGAACAGCGAATCCTTCGCGAGCCAGCGGAACTGTACGCCGACCGCCCACTTGGCCACGAGGCCGATGGGAAAATCCCAGTTCGACGTATGCGGGTACACGACGGCGATGCCGTGCGGCCCCGGCAGCGGCCTGAAACGGATATTCCAGCCGAACGCGTTCAGCACGCGCAGCGCGGTGCGCTGGCCCCAGGTCGGCAGCGCGTCGGGGCGCATCAGGTAGTCGTCCATGTTCTCTCCATACGGCAGGCCATCGCGATGCAACTTCGATTGCGCGTCGGCAAGCAAGCCGGGCATTTTATAGCGCTGCCAGAAGGGGAACAAGCGAAAAAACTGGAAGCGTTGCGGCCGCGTCGGTATCATCCTTGCCTCTCAAACAAGGATTTTCAAGATGGACATCACGATTTTTCACAATACCCGCTGCGGCACGTCGCGCACGACCCTGGAGACGATCCGCGCGACGGGCGTCGAACCCCGCGTGGTCGACTATCTCGCGCAGCCGCCGACGCAGGACGAGCTGAAGGACTTGATCGCCCGCGCGGGTTTGAGCGTGCGCGATGCCGTGCGCAGCAAGGAAGCGCTGTTCACGGAACTGGGCCTGGACGACCCGGCCACGACCGACGACGCGTTGCTGGACGCCATGGTCGCGCATCCGATCCTCATCAACCGCCCGTTCGTCGTGACGCCGAAGGGCGTGCGGCTGTGCCGGCCGTCCGGGCTGGTGCAGGAGATCCTGTAAGACAGTCTTTTGACATCGTGAAACGACGAGTGGTATAGTCGTCCGGCTTCGATTGGTAACGTTTCCAATCGCGCGGCCGACAACACCACGACAGGAGACACGATGACGACGAGACGAGATGCAATGCGGTTGCTGGGCGCCGCGACGCTGATGGGCGGACAGATGGCCGTGGCCACGCGCAGCGGGGCGGCACCCGCGGCCGCAAACAGCACGGGTTGGCAGGTCGTGACGTCCGCACCGGGCGCCGACCGCTTCGCCGCGCGTCCGCTCGGCGCCTTCCAGCCGGCGGGCCAGCCGCCCGAGACGGACATCGCCGTCTTCGTCGACACGTCGAAGCGCTACCAGGAAGTGTTCGGCTTCGGCGGCGCCGTCACGGACGCCGTCGCCGAGGTCCACGCGACACTGACGCCGGCGCAGCAGCAGGCGTTCCTGGCCGCGTACTTCGACCCGCGCGCGGGCCTTGGCTACAACATCCTGCGCACGACGATCCACAGTTCCGACTTCGGCAGTAACAGCTACACGTACGTGCGCGACGGCGATGTTTCTCTGGCGTCGTTCGGCATCGCGCCGGACCTGAAGCTGCGCGTGCCGCTGCTGCGCGCGGCGCTGGCGTCGGCCCGCGCGCACGGCACCGACATGCGCGTGTTCGCCAGCCCGTGGAGCGCGCCGGCGTGGATGAAGTCGAATAACAGCATGCTCGCCGGCGGCAGCCTGCTCCCGGAATACCGCGACACGTGGGCGCGCTACGTCGTGAAATTCGTCCAGGCGTACGAGCGGGCCGGCATCCCGCTGTGGGGCCTGTCGGTGCAGAACGAGCCGATGGCGAAGCAGAAATGGGAATCGATGATCTTCAGCGCGGACGAAGAGACGCGCTTCCTCGGCGACCACCTGGGCCCCGCGTTGAAGGCGGCGGGACTGGGCGGCAAGAAAGTCATCGTGTGGGACCACAACCGCGACCTGCTGCCGCAGCGCGCCGCGACGATCCTGGCGGATGCGAAGGCGCGGCCGTACATCTGGGGCGTAGGCTATCACTGGTACGAGACGTGGGCGGGCGGCGAGCCGATGCACCGCAACGTCGCCGCGGTGCACGCGGCATGGCCCGACGTGAACCTCCTGATGACGGAAGGGTGCATCGAGAAATTCGATCCCGCGCGCCTGCAGGACTGGGCCAACGGCGAACGCTACGGCCGCGAGATGATCGCGGACCTGAACGCGGGCTCCAGCGGCTGGGTCGACTGGAACATGCTGCTCGACAGCCGCGGCGGCCCGAACCACAAGAACAACTTCTGCTTCGCGCCGCTGCACGCGAGCGACGACGGGCAGCTCGTGTTCACCCCGATCTACACGGCCATCGGCCATTTCAGCCGCTACATCCGCCCGAAGGCGCGCCGCGTGGGCGCCACGACGAGCCGCAGCACCCTCGACGCGACGGCGTTCCGCAACGCGGACGGGCGCCTGGCCGTCGTCGTCATGAACCGCAGCGACCAGCCGCAGCGGTACCGGCTGTTCGTCGACCGGCAGGAGGTGGCGGTCGAGATTCCGGCGCGGGCGCTGCAGACCATCGTCGGCTGATCCATCCGCATTGCATGACGCCTCGCTCCAGGGGCACGCCGCCAGCACGAAAGCCGCACTTCAGTTACATTGTGCGGCTATACCCTCTGTCTTAAGGCCGGTTCACGCAGCCCGGCCTTGAAAGTGGGGGTATATGCACTTACATTGGCGTTCCGTATCCACAGGAGATTGTGATGAGCCGTAAGACCCCCATCGAGCGTTACCGCAATATCGGCATCAGTGCCCACATCGATGCCGGCAAGACCACCACCACGGAGCGCATCCTGTTCTACACCGGCGTGAATCACAAGATCGGCGAGGTGCACAACGGCGCGGCGACGATGGACTGGATGGAACAGGAACAGGAACGCGGCATCACGATCACCTCGGCCGCGACGACGGCCTTCTGGAAGGGCATGGGCGGCAACTTCGCCGAGCACCGCATCAACATCATCGACACGCCGGGCCACGTCGACTTCACGATCGAGGTCGAGCGCTCGATGCGTGTGCTCGACGGCGCCGTCATGGTCTACGATTCGGTCGGCGGCGTGCAGCCGCAGTCCGAGACCGTGTGGCGCCAGGCGAACAAGTACAAGGTGCCGCGCATCGCGTTCGTCAACAAGATGGACCGCGTGGGCGCCGACTTCTTCCGCGTCCAGCAGCAGATCAGGGACCGCCTGAAGGGCAACGCCGTGCCGATCCAGATCCCGCTCGGCGCGGAAGAGCACTTCGAGGGCGTGATCGACCTCGTCAAGATGCGCGCCATCCGCTGGGACGACGCGAGCCAGGGCGTGCGCTTCAGCTATGAAGACATCCCTGCCGACCTCGTGACCGTCGCGGAAAAATGGCGCGAGACGATGGTCGAGGCGGCCGCCGAGGCGACGCCCGAGCTGACGGAAAAATACCTGAACGGCGAAGCGCTGACGGAAGACGAGATCAAGGCCGCGCTGCGCGCACGCACGATCGCGGGCGAGATCGTCCCGATGCTGGCCGGCTCCGCCTTCAAGAACAAGGGCGTGCAGGCGATGCTGGACGCCGTCATCGAGTACCTGCCGTCGCCGGTGGACGTGCCCGCGATCGCCGGCCACGACGAGGACGACAGGCCGCTGGAGCGCCATCCCTCGGACGACGAGCCGTTCTCCGCGCTCGCCTTCAAGATCATGACCGACCCGTTCGTCGGCCAGCTGACGTTTTTCCGCGTGTACTCGGGCGTCGTGAATTCGGGCGACACCGTGTACAACCCGACCAAGGGCCAGAAGGAACGCCTGGGTCGCATCCTGCAGATGCACGCGAACGAGCGCAAGGAAATCAAGGAGGTGTTCGCGGGCGACATCGCGGCGGCCGTCGGCCTGAAGGGTGTGACGACGGGCGATACGCTGTCGGACCCGGACAAGGTCATCGTGCTGGAAAAGATGACGTTCCCCGAGCCCGTGATCTCGCAGGCCGTGGAGCCGAAGACGAAGGCCGACCAGGAAAAGATGGGCATCGCGCTGTCGCGCCTCGCGCAGGAAGATCCGTCGTTCCGCGTGCGCACGGACGAGGAATCGGGCCAGACGATCATGTCCGGCATGGGCGAGCTGCACCTGGAAATCCTCGTCGACCGCATGAAGCGCGAGTTCGGCGTGGAGGCGACCGTCGGCAAGCCGCAGGTGGCCTACCGCGAGACGATCCAGAAGGCCGTCGAGAACGTCGAAGGCAAGTTCGTCAAGCAGTCGGGCGGCAAGGGCCAGTATGGCCACGTCGTGCTCAAGCTCGAACCGCTCGAACCGGGCAAGGGCTACGAGTTCGTCGACGCCATCAAGGGCGGCGTCGTGCCGCGCGAGTTCATCCCGGCCGTCGACAAGGGCATCCAGGAGACGCTGCCGAACGGCGTGCTGGCCGGCTATCCGGTCGTGGACGTGCGTGCGACCCTGACCTTCGGTTCGTACCACGACGTCGACTCGAACGAGAACGCGTTCCGCGTCGCCGCGTCGATGGCGTTCAAGGACGCCATGCGCAAGGCGGCGCCGGAGCTGCTCGAGCCGATGATGCAGGTCGAGGTCGAGACGCCCGAGGAGTTCACGGGCAACGTGATGGGCGATCTGTCCACGCGGCGCGGCGTCGTGCAGGGCATGGACGAGATCCCGGGCGGCGGCGGAAAGCTGATCAACGCCGTCGTGCCGCTGGCGGAGATGTTCGGCTACTCGACGACGCTGCGGTCGCTGACGCAGGGGCGCGCCACGTACACAATGGAATTTAAGCACTATGCGGCGGTGCCCAAGCATATCCTCGACCAGATCGCGACGGCCAGGGCGGCGAAATGAGCCCGCTCCCGATCCTCGGCCAGGGCACCTGGAACATGGGTGAAGACCCGTCCGCGCGCGCGGCCGAGGTGGCCGCGCTGCGGCTCGGCCTGGACCTCGGCATGACCCTCATCGACACGGCCGAGATGTATGGCGAGGGCGGCGCCGAGGAAGTGGTCGGCGAGGCCATCGCCGGCCGCCGCGACGAGGTTGTCCTCGTCAGCAAGGTGTACCCGCACAATGCCTCGCGCGCGGGCGTGCGCGCCGCGTGCGAGCGCAGCCTGCGGCGCCTGCGCACGGACCGGCTCGACCTCTACCTGCTGCACTGGCGCGGCGGCGTGCCGCTGGCGGAGACGCTGGAAGGCTTCGAACGCCTGCGCATGGATGGCAAGATCCGCGCGTACGGCGTCTCGAATTTCGACACGGACGACATGCTGGAAGCGGCCGCGCTGCCCGAAGGCGGAGGTATCGCGGCGAACCAGGTGCTGTATAACCTGGCCAAGCGCGGCATCGAATGGGATTTGCTGCCGTGGTGCCGCGAGCGCGGCATTCCCGTGATGGCGTATTCGCCGCTGGAATCGACGGCCGGCGAGCAGCGCGGGCTGCTGGCCCGTCCGCAGCTGGGCGAGGTGGCGCGCCGGCATGGCGTCACGCCGGCCCAGGTGGCGCTCGCGTGGCTGTTGCGCCAGGACGGCGTCGTGACGATCCCGAAGGCCGTGCAACCGGCCCACGTGCGCGCCAACCGCGCCGCGCTGGACCTCGCGCCGCAACTCACGCCGGACGACCTGGCATTGCTGGACGCGGGCTTCCCGCCGCCGGACCGGCGCCGTCCGCTGGCGATGCGCTGAACGCGGTTCAGCGTTCCGACAGCCAGGCGATCAGGTCAGGCGAGGCGAGGGGGCGGCTGAACAGATAGCCCTGTCCCTTGGCGCAGGCCTGGGCGCGCACGGCGGCGGCCTGCGCCTCCGTCTCGATCCCTTCGGCCACCGTGCTCATGCCGAGGCTCTGCGCCACCTTCACCGTCGCCTCGATCAGCACGCGGTGGTGGTGGCTGGTGTCGGCCTGGCACACGAACGAGCGGTCGATCTTGACCGTGTCCACCGGCAGCTGGTGCAGGCTGGAGAGCGACGAATACCCCGTGCCGAAATCGTCCAGCGCGAGGGTGACGCCGATGGCTTTCAGTTCGTGCAGGCGCTGCTGCACCTGCTGGTCCTGCGCGGCCAGGCTCTCCGTCACTTCCAGCTGCAGCTGGTCCGGGCGCATGCCGTTCTGTGCCAGCACGTCGCGCACGACGGCGGGCCAGCCCGGTTCCGCCAGCTGCGCGCGCGACAGATTCACCGCCAGCAGGCGCGGCGCGCGCTCGCCCAGCGTGGCCTGCCACGCGGCGAAGTCGCGGCAGGCGCGGCGCAGCACGAAGTCGCCCAGCGCGCCGATGAGGCCCGATTCCTCCGCCACCTGGATGAATTCGATCGGCGGCACGACGCCGCGCACGGGATGGCGCCAGCGCACGAGCGCTTCGACGCCGGCGGCGACGTCGGTGGCGCCGTCCGCGCGCAGGCCGACGACGGGCTGGTAGACGACGAACAGCTGGTCGTCGACGAGGGCCTGGCGCAGGTCCGACTCGATGTCGGCGCGGCGTGCGGCCCGTTCGCGCATCGCCGTCTCGAACGCGACGCAGCGCGCGCCGCCCGCGCGCTTGGCCTCGACCATCGCGATGCTGGCGTCGCGCAGCATCCCGCCGGCCGCGGCACCCGCGTCGCCGCTCCACACGAGGCCCATGCTCAGCCGGATGACCACGTCCTGGCCGTCCAGCGCAAGCGGGCGCGCCAGCGCGTCGAGCAGGCGCGCGGCCACGCGCTCGGCGTCGTCGCGGCTGCGCAGGCCGTCCAGCACGACGGCGAATTCGTCGGCGCCGGTGCGCGCCGCCATCTGGCCCGCGCCCGCAAGCGGATCGATGCGGTCGGTCGGCGGGCGGAGTGTGGCGCGGATACGGTCGCCGATCTGCACGAGCAGGCGGTCGCCGGCCGCCTGGCCCAGCGCGTCGTTCATCTGGCGGAAGCGGTCGCAATTCATGAACAGCAGCGCGAAACCGCGGGGATGCGCGCCGCCGTCCGCGAGCGCCGGCCGGTCCAGCATCTGCTGCAATTGTTCGAGCACGGCTTCGCGGTTGGGCATGCGCGTGAGCGCATCCGTGCGCGCCTGGCTGCGCAGGCGGCGCGCCAGCCGGTCGTGCTCGCGCTGCACGTCCGCGGTGGCGTCGGTCACGGTGGCCATCAGCCGCGTGCCGTCCAGTTTCAGGACGCTCAGCGACAGCACCTGCGGCCCGCCCGGGGCGGCCGCATCGCCCAGCTGCACGCGCAAGCCTTCGCACACCACGCCGGATGGCGCCTCGACGGCGGCCGTCAGGTCGCGCAGCTGCGGCGCCACGTCGTGCAGTACCGTGAACAGGTTATCGAGGCTGCCGTCGCGCGCGAGCGGCATCAGGAGGCTGGACGACATCGGGTTCAGCATGTCGACCGTGCCGTCCAGGCCCGCCTGCACGAGACCGATGGGCGCGCGGTAGAGAAACTGGACCAGCGCCTCGTAGGCGTCGACCTTGTTCGTGTCGTTCATCGTTTCACCTCGCTGGCCAGCGCCGGGCGCCACCGTTCGACGCGGTCGCGGCCCGCCGCCTTCGCGGCGTACAGGGCCTGGTCGGCGCGTTTCATCAGGCCGTCCAGTCCGAGCGCCTCGCCGTCGCACACGGCGACGCCGGCGCTGATCGTGCAGGCGATGAGTGCGCCGTCGTACGCGACGGGCCGGCCGGCGACGAGGCCGCGCACCCGTTCGGCCACGGCGACGGCGGCATCGAGGCCGGTCGACGGCAGCAGCACGGCGAATTCCTCGCCGCCCACGCGGGCGACGACGTCGACCTGGCGGAACGTGGCCGCCAACAGCTGCCCCAGGTGGCGCAGCACGGCATCGCCGCCGGCGTGGCCGTGGCGGTCGTTGATGCGCTTGAAGTGGTCGGCGTCGACGAGGACCAGGGCGGTGGGCCGCGGCGCGCGCCGGTTGCGGTTCAGTTCCAGCTCCGCCGCCTCGAAGAACGCGCGGCGGTTGGCGACGCCCGTCAGGTGGTCGCTGAACAACGACTTGCGGCGCGCATCGATCGCCTCGCGCCTGTCGCTGACGTCGCGCAGCACGAGACAGTATGCGGGGTCGCCCGGCTCGGCCAGCGCGGGGGCGCGGTCGGGCAGCGGCGAGATCATCGCGCTGGCCCAGAATTCGCTGCCGTCGGCGCGCACGCGCGGGCCCTCGTCCAGGCTCCAGCCGGTCTGGTCGGCTTCGCGCAGGCGGTCCTGGGTGTGGTGGGGCGTCGTCGCGCCCTGCGGATAGAACACGGAATACGGCTGGCCCACGACGCTTTCGCCATGCCCTGTGACGCGCGCGATCGTCTCGTTCCACGTGCTGACGCGGCCGGCGCCGTCCAGGCCGACGAGGGCGTAATCCGTGATGCTCGTGAGGAGGGCGCCCAGCCACGCTTCGTTCTGGCGCAGCTGGCGGTCGCGCCGCACCTGTTCCGTGACGTCGGACAGCACGGCCATCAGCCGCGCCTCGTCGAGCTTCAGCAGGGTCAGCGACAGCACCTGCGGTCCTCGTTTCGGGCGGGCGTCGGCGCTGCCGAGCTGGATGTGCATGCCGTCGCACACCATGCCGCTGGGCCGCGCGAACATCCCGCACAGGTGGCGCAGTTCGGGCGCGACGCCGGCGAGCGCGTCGAACAGGTTGACGAGGTTGCCGTCACGCTGCAGGGGCATCAGCAACTGCGCCGAGACGGGATTCATCATGAGGATCCCGCCGTCGGCCGCCGTCTGCACGAGGCCGACGGGGGCCAGGTACAGGAACTGCATCAGCGCCTCGTGCTCGGCGGCGTGGCGGGCGTGCGCGTCCGCCGTCATGCTTTGCGCTGGACGAGCACGTAGCGCACGGACGTATCCGGCGCGGCCAGCAGGCGCAGGGCGACTTTCACTGGGCGCATGCGCAAGGTCAGCACGTAGTCGATGGTGTCGTCGAGCGCCGTGCCGTCGTCCTGGGCATCTTCGAAGCGTTGCGCCACCATGAAATTGTTGAGGCAGGGCGCGACGTTCGTGAACAGCGGCTGGCCCAGCACGCGCGGCGCCGTGAGGCCGGCCGCTTCCGACTCCGTGCGGTTGTACCGGCACACATTGGTGTCGTCATCGAAGCCGATGACGCCGAAATCGAGGCGGTCGAGCTCGTCCTCCGCCAGTTGCGCGAGGCGCGTGTGCAGGTCCGGCGAGGCGAAGAGCAGGTCGGCGGCGGTCATGGGAAGCTCCAGCGGAAGGTCATGTTGCAACAAAGAAAGCCATAGTGACATGGTGCAATGTCTCTGTCAAATCTGTCGTGCGCGGATGTCACATTGGCGCGTCCGTACGCATTTGACAGGGGCACGCCGGCCCGTCATAGTCTGCCCGCCTCATCGACGACGAATATCATGCCGGGACGATCACATTCTGCCTCAAGTGGGACCAGGCGCGGCGCCAGCCCGGACGGTTGGTGGACGCGCGGCGGTGCCTTGGCCCGCGTCGTCACGGATCTGCTCGCCGCCGAGCTGGCGCAGATGCGCCCCGGCCGTGCGCCGTCGCCGCTGCCGTTCCCGTGGCCGTCCGACACCCGGTTCGTGCGCGACCTGGGCGTCGATTCGCTGGAGCTGATGGGCCTGGGCACGGCGCTGGCCGAGGCATTGCACCTGCAGCGGGGCGGTATCGACGAGCAATTGCTGGCCCGGCCATGCGTCGGCGACTGGATCGCGAGTGCGCGGATGGGGCTGGAAGCGTGCTTACGGGCCGGCGCGGATGTCGACGCGCCCCCGCTGACGTTCCGCACGTCGGGCAGCAGCGGCAGCCCGAAGCGTTGCACGCACGCGCTCGCCACGCTGGAGCAGGAGGTGGCCGCGCTGGCGCCGCTCGTGCCGGGCCGGCGCCGCGTGCTGAGTGCCGTGCCCAGTCACCATATCTACGGGTTCCTGTTCACGGTGCTGTTGCCGCGCGCACTCGCGCGGGCGGACAACGTCGCGGTGGGCGATGCGGTCGACGCGGTCGTGCCTGTCGAGGCGGTCGAGCCTCTGGAGGTGATCGACGTGCGCCGGGCCGGGCCGGCCGCACTGGCCAGCCTGGCGCGCCCCGGCGACCTCATCGTGGCACATCCGGGCTGGTGGGAAGCCGCCGCACGGGTCATGCCGGCATTCGACGCGGACGTCGTCGGCGTGACGTCGACCGCGCCTTGTCCGGACGCGCTCGCCGACACGCTGGCCGCGGCCGGCCTGCGCCTGCTGCAGGTGTATGGCAGCTCGGAAACCGCAGGCGTCGGCTGGCGCGATCGGGCGGGTATCCCGTTCACCCTGTTGCCGCACTGGACCCGCATCGATGACGCCGCCGGCCTGGCACGCACGTTGCCGGACGGCACGGCACGCCGCTACCCGCTGCAAGACCGGCTCGACTGGGCCGACGGGACGCGCTTCCTGCCCGCGGGACGCATCGACGACGCCGTGCAGGTCGGCGGCACGAACGTGTTCCCGGCCTATGTGTCGGACGTGCTCGCCCTCCATCCGCACGTGCGGGAAGCTGCGGTGCGGTTGATGCGGCCCGACGAGGGCCGGCGCCTGAAGGCCTTCGTCGTGCCGGAGCCCGGCGCCGACGTCGATGCGCTGCGCGCCGGATTGCCCGGCTGGATCGCGGAACGGCTGACGGCGCCGGAGCGGCCCGCCGCGTGGACGTTCGGGCCGCGCCTGCCGCGCCAGGCCAGCGGCAAGCCGGCAGACTGGATCGTCGACGCCGAATGACCGCGCCGCGCCCCGGCACGGCTTGATCGTGTCGGCATGGCGACCGGGCGCACGGAATCTTGCGGCCGCGTTCCACTCGAACGTCGACGGCAGCCGGCCGGACGGCGTACAAGCGGACCCGCGACCATGAACATCCAGATCGAAGCCAAGGACATCGTCCTCGTTCTCGTCGGCGTGGCGGGCAGCGTGGTCGCGAGCTATATCTACCGGTATCTGGAAAGTGTCAGTTCCGCGTCGCAGGCGCTGGAACGGGACCTCGATGCCGCCGATCCGGCCGTGCGCGACCGGGCGGTACGGCATTGCGTGCTGACGGCCGCGAAATTCTTCGTGTTCGCCAACATTTTTACCGTCGTGTCGGGCGGTGCCTGGATCTTCGGCAACGCGTTGTACGACCTCACGTTGCTCGTGCTGGGGGCGTCGTCGGTGATCGCCATCCTGCTGCTGTGGGGCGCGCTGCGCTGGCTCGTGCGCGCGCAGAAAGGCAACGCCCGCTGAGCCGTGCGCGGGTGCGGCCCCGTGCGGCGTCAGGACGCGGTCTGCGTGTCCGCCACCGCCACCGGCATGTAGGTGTCCAGGAATTCCTGAGGCATGCGGCGGGGCCGGCCGCTCGAGAGTTCGATGCACACGAGGTCCCAACGGCCGCGCAGCACCGTCGCGCCGTCGCGTTCGCGCACGAGCTGGAAGCGGCGTTCCATCGCCAGCCTGCCATCGCCCGCGACGAGCCATGTGCCGAGCACGAGCGCTTCGCCGGCAAAGGTCGGCAGCAGGTAATCGTATGCGCCGCGCCGGATGGCCATGGCGCGGTCGAGGCGCCGGTAGTCGTCCAGCGACAGGCCCAGCGCTTCCGAATGGGCCCATCCGGCCTGTTCGCACCAGCGGACGTAGACGGCATTGTTGGTGTGGTTCAGCCCGTCGATGTCGGCCGGTTCGGGGACACGGGGCAGGATGAACGGGTGCGGGTAGTCCCAATCCAAGACAAATCCTTCCAGTTGCTGCGGGCGGATGCGCGCCGTGCGGGCGCGGGCCGTGCATTTTACGTCGGCGCACGGCACCCATGGTCTTTACGGAGGCGGCTTTCACGCCAGCTCCAGCAGCAACGGTTGATGGTCGGACCCGGTCGCGGCCGTGTCCACATGCAGCGCGCGGACGCGCGCGGCGAGCGCGGGGCTGACGCAGACGTAGTCGAACGTGAACGCCTGCGCCGCCGCGCCGCCGCGCAGGCCCACGGTCGGCGCATGCGGTTCGCCGGGATGCGCCAGCTCCCAGGCGTCGCGCCACAGGGGTTCGCCGTCGGGGCCCGGGGCCAGCAGGCGGGCGTGGGCGTCCGAGCCGGGCAACATGTTGAAGTCACCCGCGAGGATGGCGGCGGCGGTCTGCGGCAGCGGTGCGAACGGCGTGCCGCCCGGACCGTGGGGCGCCGCCGCTGCGCCGGAGACACGCGCGCGTGCGAGCGCTTCCGCCTGGAGCTCGCGCAGGCGCTCGACCTGGGCCATGCGCTGCCGCGCCGAAAAATACTCGAGGTGGACGTTCAGCACGCGCAGCATGCCGTCCGGCGTGGCGACGACGGTGTCGAGGGTAGCCCGGGGCATGGCCGGCACCTCGTGATCGGGCGGCCAGGGCAGGGCGTGGCGCCGTACGTGCTCGATGGGGCCGCGTGCGAACGTCATGCACCCGAGCCGGCGCGGCGACCCGTCCGCATTGCGTCCGTCGAGGGCGAACGCGGACGCGGCGTGCAGGCGGTCGAGGCGCCGCGCGAGGCCGGCGAACTGGTCGCCGATCGGGCTGCCGTCGCGCGCGGGCAGGCCGCAGCCGACTTCCTGCAGCAGCAGGATGTCGAACCGGGCGCCGGATGCCAGCACGCGGTCGACGACGCGGTCGAGGTCGGCGCCGCCTTCCGGTGTGCGGGCGCACTGTATGTTCCAGGTGATCAGGGTGAGCATGGCGGTCCTTTCGAGATCGTCAGGCTAGCGCGGCACCGGTGTCGCGGACTGATGCAGCTCAGGCGTGCGCGGTGAACCGCCGGACTCGCGTACGGTCTATTCAAACGATGGAGGCGCCACGATGTACACGATGATTCTCTTGTTGTACCTGCAGCAGGGCCTGGACGTGTCGCTGGACCAGGCCAACCTGCGGGGGCAGTACCTGAAGCAGGGCGAGTGCGAAACGGCAGCACGCAGGTTGCGTGGGCCGGTGCCCATTCCCCGCAATTATTCGGCGGCCTGGCAGGACGTCATGTGCATCAAGGTGAACAACAACGTCCGGGTCAACGAGATGAAGCCGATCGACCTGTCCAAGGCGCTGCAGGCATACGCGCCCCTGCATTGCCAGGCCGAGGGGGCGTGGGAAAGGATGGCCGAGCTGTGCCGTGCGCCGGAACAGCCGGCCACTGGCGAGGAAGGAGGTGGCGGCGGAGGAAACGGCGGGAAACCGGCCAGGTCGGCAAGACGCTAGCGCGGCGCAGCGGAGTTCAGGGATCCTGGTTCCACACGACGCCCTTGGGGCAGTCGGTGGCACCGGCAGCGCCTGCGCCGCCCGCGGTGATCGAGCCTGTGCCCGGCATCCCGGCCAGGGGCATGCCGACGCCACCGGCCCGGCGGCAGCGGAACCGGTTGCCCTGGCGGAAGCGGTAGATGACCACGCCGTCCGGCGACGTGTACGTGTCGGACTGCAAGGTCAGCGAGCGGTCGATGTGGGCGGATTCGAGGCCGCGCTGGAAGCGCGCCGATGGCGTATCCGCTTCGGTCGGCACGCCCGGCTTGCCCTTGCGGAGTTCACGGTCGATGCGTCCGGCCTGCTGCCGCGCCAGGCTGGCCGCGAAGCCGCCCTGCGCGGATGATGCGCCTGCCGGCGTCCGTGCGAGCGCGCGTGCGTCCGTGGCGGGGTCGACTGCCTGCGCCGTGTCGATGGGATTGGGCGTGGATGCTGCCGCGTCCCGTGTTGCTGGTGCCGGTGTCGATGGCGCGGTTACGCGCTGTACCTCGTCGTCGTCAAGCGGGTGCACGGGTTCGGACTGCGTCGCGGGCGCGGAAATGAGAGGTGCGGCCGGCATCTTCGGTGCGGGCAGCGGCAGCGGCGCTGCCTCCGCCGGCGGCCGCGTGGCCGGGGCGCGATCGGTTTGCAACAGGATCGTCACGGCCCGGGAAGGGCGGACGGGAAGGAGGCGCCGTTCCTGCGTCCACAGGAACAGCGCCAGCAGGTGGGCGGCGCACGCGAACGCCAGCACGCCGCGCCGGCGCGCATCGAACGTGGCGAGGGGGCGTGCTCCGTCCCACATGCTCAGTGTGCCGTCAGTGCGCGGTCATGGCCTGGCGAATGGTGACGCAGCGCTGGTCTTCCTGCAGTGCGTCGAGCAGGGCGCGGCGGGTGCCGGCGGACAGGTCCTTGCCGGCGTCGACGGCCGCTTGCAGGCGCTGGACGCTGGCGGGCGTGCAGCCGGCCGGGATCAGTGCCGGACCGTAGGCGCGCATGTAGACGGGACCGGCGGACTTGTCGAGCTGCGGCAGGCGCGCAAGACGCGCGGCGGCCGTCTGTTCGCCCAGGTCGTGCTGCTCGGCCGGGTACAGGTGCTCCATCGCCGTGCGCACCTTCGAGAACGGCAGCTTCGTCTGCAGGTCGTGCACGGTGCCGAGCCACTCGGTCTTGACGGCCGGGTCGGGGCGGCTGACGACGGCCGTCAGGGCGGCGGCCTGGCCCGCGTCGGACTTGTCGCGCGCCTGCTCGGCCTCGACGAGCGCGGCGGCGCCGGGGTAGTTGTAGCGGTTCAGGCGGCCGATGATGGTCCAGCGCAGGTCCTGGTTGATCGCGAGGCCGTCGACCTGTTCCTTGCCGTCGAGGATGGCGGCGAGGCGGCGCAGTGCCTCCGACGAGCTGGCGACGGCGATGTAGTTGGCGAACCAGCGGCGCTGGAAGTTGTCGTCGCCCTTGTTCGCGAGGGTGCTGGTCCAGGCCATGTCTTCCAGCTGGCGCGTGACGGCCCGGGAATACGAGGACTGCGAGGCGGACTGTGATGCGGACAGTGACCCGGCCGGCGGATCCATCAGGTCGAGGTAGCGCTTGGACGCGACGACCTTGCCCAGCACGTCGCCGAGCAGCGTGTAGTCTTTTTCCTGCGGCGCGTTATTCAGCGCCGTGGACAGGAAGTCGTTCAGGGGCAGCTTGCCGTCGCGGACGCCGTCCCACAGGCTTTGCCACAGCATGGCGCGCAGCAGCGGGTCATCGACGGCGGCCAGGTGGCTGCGTGCGCTGTCGAACGAACGCGGATCGAGCTGGACCTTCACGAAGCCCCAGTCGCCGTAGTTCGGGTAGACGAGGTCCGGACAGGCGGCGCCGTTCATGGCCGGGACGGGTGTCTTCGCGCCCTCGTACGTGACGGCGACGTTACGCTCGAGCTTGTAGTCCTTGCCGTCCAGGCGGAAGGCGGCCACCTGCACGCGCTGTTCGCGCAGGGTCGGCAGGGCCTTGCTCTGCGCGGTCTGGGCAAGCGTGAAGCCGGTGACCTTGCCGGCCTTGCACGTGTAGTTGGCGGCAATCGTGTTGACGCCCGGCTGGTACAGCCATTCCTTCGTCCAGCCCGTCAGGTCGCGGCCGGCGGCCTGGCCGAGGCTGCCGATGAAGTCGTCCAGCTTCGCGTTGCGGTACTGGTATTTGACGAGGTAGTTGTGCACGCCCTTGCGGAACACGTCGGCGCCCAGCAGGTGGCGCAGCTGCATCAGCGTGGAGGCGCCTTTCGAATACGTGATGGCGTCGATGTTGTCGAACGCGTTCCGCGTCGACGGCACCGGGACCTCGATCGGGTGCGTGGTGGTGCGCTGGTCCTGCTCGTATGCGCGCTGTTTGCCGTCGGAGTAGAAGGCGCGCCATGCGTCCTTGAATTCCGTCGACTCGGCCGTCGCGAGCGTGCCCATGAACGAGGCGAAGCTCTCGTTCAGCCACAGGCCGTTCCACCACTGCATCGTGACGAGGTCGCCGAACCACTGGTGCGCCATCTCGTGCATGATGACGTAGGCCAGGCGCGCGCGCTGTTCGGCCGTCATGTCGGCCTTGTACATGAAGGCGCGCTCGGCGAACGTGATCGCGGCCGCGTTTTCCATCGCGCCGTACAGGAAGTCCGGCACGAGGACCTGGTCGTATTTCTCGAACTGGTAGGGGATGCCGAAGTAGTCGTCGAAGAACGCGAGGCCGGCCTTCGTGTACCTGAACCATTCGGCCGGCTTGACCTGTGCCGCGACGGACTGGCGCGCGAACAGGCGCATCGGATACTTGCCGCTCGTGTCTTCCCACATCTTGTACGGACCCGCGTGCATCGAGAAATTGTACGGGCTCAGTTTCTTGGTCTTGGCGAACGTCCAGCGGCGCAGGTCGCCGGAAGGCGCGACGTTCGTCTCGCGCGTCGTCGAGATCACCTGCCAGTCGGCCGGGACGCTGACGGTCACCTGGTACGTGGCCTTCAGGTCGGGCTGGTCGAACACGGCGAACATCTGGTGCGCGGCGGCCGGTTCGAAATGCGAATACGTGTAGACGCGGCCGTCGACGGGGTCGACCATGCGGTGCAGGCCTTCGCCATTCGTGCTGTGGGGACGCTCGTACGCGACGACGACCGTGTTGCGGCCACGGGCGAGGTCCTGGGCGGGCAGCGTGATGAACCAGCCGTTGTAGCGCGGCGTGACGGTCTTGCCGTTGACGGTCAGCGACCTGATCGTGGCCTTGTCGAGGTCGACGGTGAGCGGGCTGTCCGCATCCTTCAGGTCGAAGGTGAGCGTGGTCGTGCCGCTGAACGTTTCCTTGCCCGTGAGCGTGAAGTCGAGCTGGTAGTCGACATTGGACACGCGCGCCGAGCGGGCGGCCGCATCGAGCTGGGACAGGAAGGCGTTTTCGGCGCGCGCCGGCGTGGCGGCGGCAGCGTGGACGACAGGGGCGGCGGCAAACGCCAGCGCGGTAGCGACGGCGAGCGGCAACAGGCGGGGTAGGCAGGTCTTCACGGGACTCCTTGCGAGGCTGAACGAAGGCCGCGGCTTGTGACCACGGCCAGTAGGAATCTCACAAGAATATCATGTCAGCAATAGTATTCGTATCGGTGACGCCCCCGATCGAAGGTTTTTCTACCGGGATATATGCATGAGGAAGGAGAGAAATGCCCGGACGGGCAAGGTGCCCGTCCGCACATCGGGGCGGCGTCAGCCGTTGGCCTGCAGGGCCGGATAGTCCGTGTAGCCTTCGGCGGTCGACGCATAGAACTTGTCCGGACGCGGCGCGTTCAGCGGCGCATTGCGCTTCAGGCGTTCCGGCAGGTCCGGGTTGGCGATGAACCATTGACCGAAGGCGACGGCGTCCGCGTCTCCGCTCGTGAGCAGTTTCTCGGCGCTTTCCTTCGTCAGCTTTTCGTTGGCGATGTAGACGCCGCCGAAAATTTTCTTCAACTGCGGACCGAGGCGGTCCTCGCCGATCGCTTCGCGGGCGCAGATGAATGCGATGCCGCGCTTGCCCAGCTCGCGTGCCACGTAGCCGAAGGTGTCCAGCGGCGTGGAGTCGCCCATGTCGTGGGCGTCGCGGCGGGGTGCCAGGTGCATGCCGACGCGGTCCGCGCCCCACACGGCGATGCACGCGTCCGTCACTTCCAGCATCAGGCGGGCGCGGTTCTCGATCGGGCCGCCGTAGGCATCCGTGCGCTGGTTGGTGCTGTCCTGCAGGAACTGGTCGAGCAGGTAGCCGTTGGCGCCGTGGATCTCGACGCCGTCGAAACCGGCCTTCTTCGCGTTCTCCGCGCCCTTGCGGTAGGCGGCGACGATGGCCGGGATTTCCTCGAGTGCCAGCGCGCGCGGGGTGGCGTACGGCTTTACGGGGCGCACGAGGCTGACGTGGCCCTTCGGCTGGATGGCCGACGGCGCGACCGGCAGCTCGCCGTCCAGGAAGATCGGGTCGGAGATGCGGCCCACGTGCCACAGCTGCAGGAAGATGCGGCCGCCCGCCTCGTGCACGGCGGCGGTGACCTGCTTCCAGCCTTCGACCTGTTCGTCGGACCAGATGCCCGGGGTGTCGGCATAGCCCACGCCCATCGGGGTCACCGAGGTCGCTTCCGACAGGATCAGGCCGGCCGAGGCACGCTGTACGTAGTATTCGGCCATCAGGGCGTTCGGCACGCGGCCGGCGCCCACGGCGCGCGAGCGGGTCAGCGGCGCCATGATGATGCGGTTCGGCAGCTCGAGGCTGCCGACCTTGATCGGGTCAAACAAAGTCGTCATCGGTACTCCTGTTTCGTTGATCCGCCGCGTCCTGCGGCGAAGAGAGGGCATCTTAAAGCAGGGGCGGGAATCCTGCAGAGGACGCCTCGATTTCGCGGCGCCGGGGCGGCCTCGGCGGGCCGGTGCTATACTGGCGGGTTTTTTCATCGCGCGGGAGCAATCGATGAGCTGGATCTACCTGGCCGTGGCGGGCCTGCTGGAAGTCGCGTGGGCGGTCGGACTCAAATACACGGCGGGCTTCACGCGCCTGTGGCCCTCCGTGTTTACGCTGGCCACGATGGCGGGCAGCGTCGGCATGCTGGGCCTCGCGCTGCGGACTTTGCCGCTTGGTACGGCGTACGCGGTCTGGACCGGCATCGGCACGGTCGGCACGGCGGTGGCGGGGATGGTGCTGCTGGGCGAGCCGGCCGGCGCGCTGCGCCTGCTGTCGATCGGTCTCATCGCTGCCGGCATCATCGGCCTCAAGCTGCTGACGCCGGCCTGATCCGGTCAGGGCATGTCGGCCCAGCGCGCGTAAATGCGGTCCAGCTCGCCGCTCGCCTTCAGCTTGTCGAGGGCGGCGCCCAGCAGCGGCGCAAGCGCGGGCGCGGCCCTGTGGCTGACCCAGAAATACGTCGGTTCGTCTGCCAGCACGACGGGCAGCACGCGCACGCGGTTTTCCAGGCCCTCCTTGTGGATCAGGTAGCGCAAGGTGAGGTCGTTGACGTAGGCAAAGCGGCCGTGTCCGGCGAGGATCTTGCGCAGGTTCGCGCGGTTGTCGTCGGTCGCGTCGTCGATCCGCACGCCGGCGGCGACCAGGCGTTCCGTGAACACCGAGGCGCGCTGGGTCGTGACGAGATCGCCCAGCCGGGCCAGGTCTTCTTCCGACTCGATCGTGACGGGGTCGTTCCTGCGCACCACGAGGTAATGGCGCACCTGGTAGATCGGCTTGCCCACAGGCTGCCCGATGCCGAGCCGGCGCGGCGACGACACGAGGCCGCAGGCGGCATCCAGCGTGCCCGTCTCCAGTCCCGTTTCGATGCCGGACAGCGAGCGGCTGTAGCGCTGCCAGCCCGTGAAATGCAAGCGCGGTTCGATCTCCTGGATGGCGGCCATGATGTCCGGGCAGATGCCGGTGACGCGCGCGCCTTCGCGCAGCCACTTCGGTTCCAGCACTTCCTGCGAGGCGACGCGGACTTCCAGCGCCCGCGCCATCGGGCCCGCGGCCAGCGCGCACGCCAGCAGCGCATGACACACTGTGTAGCGGACCGATCTTGCGTAATTCCTCATTCGCGTTATTTCTGTCGAGTTCTTGCTAGACGGCCGATTGTCGCATGATCCGCGCACGTTTGACCTGAATCGTCTCCGCATCCCCGGCACACGCGAAGATACCGCTGCCAGCCCGCCGCGGCCGGCGCCGACAAGGAGATTGAATGATGGCCGTCATCGCCACGCCACGCCCTTTTGCACACGTCCGCCGTCACGAGGTCCGCCATGCGTGAGGCGGGCGCCGGCCACTGCCTGTCCATCGTCGTGCCGCTGCGCGACGAGGAAGACAACGTGCTGCCGCTGGCGACGCAGGTCCAGGCCGCGCTGGCGGGCGCGCCATGGCCGTGGCAACTGATCCTCGTGGACGACGGCAGCCGCGACCGCACCAGCGAACGTATCCGCGATGCGGTCGGCGCGTGCCCCCGCCACCTGAGCGGCGCGATCCTGCGCCGCGGCTTCGGGCAGACGGCGGCCATGCAGGCCGGCATCGACCTCGCGCGCGGCACCGTCATCGCCACCCTGGATGGCGACCTGCAGAACAATCCCCACGACATCGTGCGGATGGTGCGCCGCCTGCTCGACGAAGACCTCGACCTCCTCGTCGGATGGCGCCGCGCGCGCCGCGACGGCCTGTGGCGGCGCCTGCCGTCGCGGCTGGGCAATCGCCTGATCGGGCTGCTGACGGGCGTGCCGCTGCACGACTACGGCTGCACGTTGAAGGTCTACCGTGCCGCCGTGCTGCGCCGGGTGCGCCTGTACGGCGAGATGCACCGTTTCATCCCGAGCTGGATGGCGACACTGACGTCGCCGGACCGCATCGGCGAGGAAGAGGTCAGCCATTTTCCGCGCCGGCACGGGCGCTCGAAATACGGCGCCTCCGGCCTGGGACGCGCCGTGCGGGTCTTGCTGGACCTGCTCACGATGGCGTTCTTCGTGCGCTTCCGCGCCAGCCCCGGCCATTTCTTCGGCCGCATCGGGCTCGGGTGCTGCAGCGCCGGGCTGGCCGTGCTGGGCTGGCTCACGTGGCTCAAGCTGGGCGAGGGCGCCGCCATCGCCGGGCGCCCGCTGCTACTGCTCGGCATCCTGCTCGTCGTGATCGGCGTGCAATTTGTCTGCACGGGCATCCTGACGGAAATGCTGGCCCGCACCTGGTTCGAGGCGGGCGGTGCCCCGGCCTACCTCGTGCGCGAGACGGTGGGCGGCGCCGGCGACGACCTGCCGTCGCACCAACGGCCGCGTCCGGCGCGGGAGCGGCCATGACCACGCGGGGACCAGAGCTGCTGGCGCCGACGCAGCCGGCACAAGACCGTTGGTCCGGCACGCGGGCCGTGCTGGCGCCCTGGGCGTGGCCGGCGCTGCTCGCGGTAGCCGTGTGGCTCGGGCTGTTCCACAACCTGGGGTCGATCCCGCTGTTCGACGTGGACGAGGGTGCGTTCGGCGAGGCGACACGGGAAATGCTGGCGCGGGGCGACTACGTGTCGACGTGGCTGAACGGCCAGCCCCGCTTCGACAAACCGATCCTCATCTACTGGCTGCAGGCCGCGTCCGTGCACCTGTTCGGCCTGGACGAATTCGCGCTGCGGCTTCCGTCGGCGCTCGCGGCCATGGCGTGGGTCGCTGCCATCTACGCTTTCGTGCGCCGCGTCCCTGATCCAGACGCCGGGCGCGACACTGGGCGCGCCGCCGCGTTCATCGCCGCCACCAGCGCCGGCGTCGTCGTGGTGGGCCGGGGCGCGATCGCCGACGCGCTGCTGAATCTGTTTCTCGCGCTGGCGCTGTTCGACGTCTACCGCGAGCTGACCGATCCGCAGCCGCGCTGGCGCCGCCGGGCATTCTTCTGGATCGCGCTCGGCGTGCTGACGAAGGGGCCCGTCGCGCTGCTCGTGCCGGGGGCCGCCAGCGCGCTCGCGTTCGGGCTGCAGGGACGGATGCGTCACTGGTGGCGCGCGGTGCGCGACCCCGTCGGCTGGCTGATCCTGCTCGCCGTCGCGGGGCCCTGGTATGTACTGGAATACACGGCCAGAGGCGACGCGTTCCTGGCCGGCTTCTTCCTGCGCCACAACGTCGAACGCTTCCTCGTGCCGCTGCAAGGGCATGCGGGCAGCCCGTTCTTCTACCTGCCCGCCTTGCTCCTGCTCGTGCTGCCGTACACGGGTCTCCTGCTGGCCACGCTCCCCGGCGTGCGGCGTCTGCGCGCGACGCCGCTCGACACCTTGCTGTGGTGCTGGTTCCTGTTCGTCCTCGGTTTCTTCACGCTGGCGGGCACCAAGCTGCCGCACTACCTGCTGTACGGCGCGACGCCGCTGTTCATCCTGATGGCGCGCCGGCGCCACGCGCCGCGCAGCCGCGCCGCGGCGCTGTGGCCCGCGCTGCTGTTGCTCGCCGCCGTCGCGGCCCTGCCGCTCGTGCTGCGCCTCGCCGCGCCGGGCGCGCGCAACGCGTACGTGCGCGAAGCGCTGTCGCGGGACGACGTGTTCGGCGCGGCCTGGCACGCGCAGGCGATCGCGCTGCTGGCGGGCGTGCTGCTGCTGGCGCTCTGGCCGCAACGAGCGCGCACCGCCGGGCCGTGGCCGCGGCTCGTCGCGGCCGCGCTGGCCTGTTCGTACGCCATCGGCGGCCTGCTGCTGCCCGCCGCGGCCGAGCTGCAGCAGGGCCCCGTCAAGCGGGCCGCGCTGCTGGCCCGGCAGGCCGGCTGGCCGGTGCGCAGCTGGCGCATCAACGTGCCCAGCTTTTCCGTCTACCGCGCCGCGGTCACGCCCGCGACGGATGTACCCCGCCCGGGCGACGTCATCCTCACGCGCAGCGATGCGCTGGACGGCTTGCCGCCGCGCTTCTGCGTGCTGTTCCGCGAGGGCGGCGTGCTGCTGGTGCGAATCGACGGGTGACGCGATGACGGTTTCCCTCCGCTCCCCCTGGGCCTGGCTCCCGCCCGCCGTCGCGCTGGCGCTCGTGGCCGGCATCCTCGGGACGGGTGCCAACCGCACGTTGTTCCTGTGGCTGAACCGGGGCGGCCAGGCCGTCGGCGACCTCGTCTGGTTCCACCTGACGATGCTGGGCGATGGCGCCGTGGCGCTGGCGCTCGTGCTGCCCTTGATCCGGCGCGCGCCGCATCTGTTCTGGGCGGCGCTGCTGGCGGCCGTCGTGGCGGGCCTGTGGACCCAGGTCACCAAGGAATTCGTGGACGTGCCGCGCCCGTTGTCCGTGTTCGCGGGCGGCGCGTTTCACCAGGCCGGACCGGCCTATCGCCGCGTGTCGTTCCCGTCCGGCCATGCCGCGGCCGCGTTCGCGCTGGCCGGCATCTGGGTCATGGGCGTCGAGGGCCGGCGGCTGTGGCGCGGCCTGCTGCTCGTGCTGGCGAGTCTCGTCGGGCTGTCGCGCATCATGGTCGGCGTGCACTGGCCGCTCGACGTCCTCTGGGGGATGCTGGGCGGCTGGCTCGGCGCCTGGTCCGGCCTGGCGCTGCAGGCACGCCGGCACGGGCCCTGGCATACGGTGGGGCGGGCCGGCATGCTGGCCGGCGCGGTGCTGATGGCCGTCGCGGCGAGCCTCGTGGTCAGCCGCCACATCGGCATCCCGGTCGTGCTGCCTGCGCAGCGCCTGCTCGCTGCAATGTGTCTCATGTGGGGTGCGTGGGAGATGGTCTGTCTGTCGCGGGCGCAGCCCCCGGATGCCGGGAAAGCATGGAGCGTCAGCGCAGCGTGGCTGCGCTGGAGGCCGGCACGGACCGGCCTGGCGCGCGTCGGCCTGGTCTGGCTCGTCCAGCGTGTGCAGAGGAGACGGAACGATGGCTGACGACGACGCGTGGCTGCTGCTGGGCTTCGCCGGGCAGGCCGTGTTCATGGGCCGGTTCGTCATCCAGTGGCTGGCCAGCGAGCGCGACCGCCGCAGTGTGATACCGGTGTCGTTCTGGTACCTGAGCATCGCCGGCGCGCTCGTGCTGCTTGTCTATGCGCTGCACCGGCGCGATCCCGTGTTCGTCGCCGGGCAGGGCCTCGGCGTCGCGATCTACCTGCGTAACCTGCAGCTGATCCGGCGCTCAGCGCACGGCGAGCAGCGAGACCTTGGCGGCCAGCACGAGCAGCACGGCGCCCACCGTCCGGTCGAGCCAGACGAGGCGTGCGCGCAGCCAGGCCAGCACGGGGCGCGACGAGAACAACAGTGCGACGAGCGCGAACCACAGCAGCGACTCGGCGACGAGCAGCGTCCACAGCAGGGCGACGTCGGCCGCGGCCAGGCCCGGCTTCAATGCCTGGGACAGGACCGAGCCGAAGTACAGCATGGCTTTCGGGTTGAGCAAATTCGTGAGAAAGCCGCTGAGGAAGGCCTTGTGGCCGGCCCGGGCCGCTTGCGCCTCGGGCAACTGGCCGCGGGAACGCAGGCACTGGATGCCGAGCCAGGCGAGGTACAGCGCGCCGACGACGGCCAGGATGCGCGACAGGCCCGGCAGCGCGGCCAGCACGAGCGACATGCCGAGGACGGAAACGAGGACGTAGATGCCGATGGCCGTCGCGACGCCGGCCGCGGCCCACAGGCCGGCGCGGCGGCCGGATACGATGGCGGTGCGCGTCACGACGGCGAAGTCGGGCCCCGGCGAGATCAGGGCCAGCGCGTGGATGCTCAGGATGAGGAGTAATGTGTTCGGCGTCATGGCGTGTCGGACGGGGCTGGGTGGACGGTGCCGGACATCGTAGCACCGTCCGCCGCACGCCGCAGACGTGAGGTCAGCCCCAGCTGACCTCACTCGCGGCCGAACGCGGGATTCGGACGCGTGAGGTAATACCACTCGTGATTCGGCTGCGCGTTCACGTCCGGGAACAGGATACGGCCCGCGAATTCCGCGACGACGGGCGTACCGTCCGCGCGCACGCCGATCTGTTCGCCTTCCGCGACCGGGTCGAAGCTGGCCCACTGGCGTGTGAACTGGTCGCCGGCATCGAGCTTGTCGTGCACGACGACCATCTGCAGCGCTTCCATCGCTTCGAACGGGATGGGTTCCGGTTCCGGTGCGTCGATGATCTTCAGGAAGGCGAGGGTGTTCATGATCGCGGTGTACGCGACGTCCGGCGCGCGCGGGTCGAGGTGCTGGCCGCATTCGAGCGTCAGCGCGTAGCCGCCCGTGCTGCGCATGTATTCCGTCGTGCCCATGCCGTAGCGCAGCACTGTCTGCAGCTCCTGCGCGTTGCCGCGCGAGCGGCGCTGGACGCCGCCGCCGTACGCGGCCATCCAGCCCGTGACGAAGCGGCGCACGCCCAGGCGGCGTGCCAGTGCGCGTTCGGCGCGCATGTGTTTGAACGGTTCCAGCGGGCCGTCGTTGTCCACCGGGCCGACCATCACGAACGGTTCGCCGTGCGCGGCGTTGAACGAGTGCAGGTCGAGCAGGACGTCGTGCTGCGCCAGCAGCGGGCACAGCCAGTTGGCGACGTGGTCTTCGAAGTCGTGCGGTTCCGCTTTCGGGGACAGGTCGCGGTTCAGGTTGCGGTCGCCCGAGCGCGTATCCTGCGCATAGGCCTTCGGGTTCACGATGGGGACGAAGGTCACGCTGCCGTTGACGATGGGAAGTGTACCGGCGTCGATCTCCGCCATGATCCGCTGGATGGCCTGCGTGCCGCATTTCTCGTTGCCGTGCGTGGCACCCATGATGATGACTTTCGGGCCCTGGCCCTGGCCGGTGTAGTTGACGGATTTGAAGTGCAGCTGGCTGGCGGGGATCATGCGTCGTGTTCCAAAAAGAAAGAATGCGGGCATTGTAGCGTGCCGGCCCGGCCCATGGCATCATCCGTGGTTTTCGTAGAAGAATGTCAGCATGGACGGCGTCAATACGGGGACCGCGCCCCGCATCCACGGCCTCGACACCCTGCGCGCGCTTGCGGTAACGCTCGTCGTGCTGCACCACTACACGCTGTTCGTCAGCGACGCGCCCACGTTCGGCTGGGTCGGGACGATGGGCTGGGCGGGCGTCGACCTGTTCTTCGCGCTGTCCGGTTACCTGATCGGCAACCAGATCTTCGCGGCGCTCGGTTCGTCCCGCGGGTTCGGGCTCGGCCGGTTTTACCTGCGGCGGCTGCTGCGTACGCTCCCCAATTTCTGGGTCGTGCTGGCGCTGTACGCGCTGTGGCCGGCGTGGCGCGGCGACACGCCGATGCTCCCGCTATGGCAATACCTGACCTTCACGCAGAACATCCATCTGCAACCGGGCACGGCGTTTTCGCACGCGTGGTCGCTGTGCATCGAGGAACAGTTCTACATGCTGTTGCCGGCCGCTGCCATCATGGGCGCCGCGCTCGGGCAGGGCGGCGTGAAGCAGCGCTGGGCGTGGATCGCATTGCTGCTGGCCGTCGCGGGCGGGATGCTGGCCCGCGCCACGATCTGGCACGACGGCGAGAATGCACCTAACCGACTGGGTTACTACTACCAGTACATCTATTACTCGAGCTGGTGCCGCGCCGACGAATTGCTCGCGGGCGTGGCGCTCGCGCTGCTGAAGCATCGCGCGCCGGGTCTGTGGCGCCGCCTCCTTGCGCACGGCAATGCGCTGCTCGCGGCTGCCACCGCCGTCATCGGCGCCACGTTTGCCTGGTTTCTTGACGATCATTACGCCTTCGCGCAGACGGTGGCCGGCTATCCGCTGCTGGCCCTCGGTTTTTCCCTGCTGATCCTGGCCGCGCTGGCGCCGGATTCCCTGCTGCACCGCGTGCGCGTGCCGGGCGCGGCCAGCCTCGCGCTGTGGTCGTACGCGATCTACCTGACGCACAAATCCGTCAGCATCCTCGTCGCGGCGCGCATGGCGCAGGCGGGTTATGGCGCGGAAGATCCCCTTGCGATCGCCGCGTGCATGGCCGCGTCGCTGGCGGCCGGGTGGCTGTTGTATGTTTTCGTCGAGACGCCGTTCATGCGTCTGCGCGCACGGTGGGATGCGGCACTCAGCCCCGCACCCGCACCGGCGCTTCGATGACGTCGAAGGCGGCCGGCATGTCGGCCAGCCACGCTTGCAGGTGGGCGATGCGCATCGACGGGTCGTAGCCTTCCGTCGACGCGAGCGCCGCGCGCAGGCCGGGCATGGCTTCCGGCGTGCGCGGGCTGTCGCAGGCGTCGATCAGCATGGCGACGAGGTCCGTGGGCGCCGTGCCGCCGCGGCGCAGGCGGGCGTGGATGATGGCCAGCAGCGCGCGCTGCATGCGCGGCGTCGGATGGGTGATGTGGGCGAAGACCATGGGCGTGTTCGTGATGGCTTCGCAGATCGCCGTCTCCATCCGGTCCGCCGTCAGGTCGGACGCGATGTCGAAATAGGCGCGGTCCCAGCGCGTGTAGGGATAGCGGTGGCCGGGCGGGAAGGCGTCGACGCTTTCCAGGCCGAGGGCGCGGCTGGCGCGGGACAGCAGGGACGAAATAGCAGGGAGCAGCGGCATCGTTAGCGAACGGCGATCTCAAATGCCCGCTAGTGTAGACCAAGAAATGGAAACGCGCGGTAGACCGCCACCGGGTGACAGTCTGCCCGCGCGGGGAAACTTGAACGATTACGCCGCCGACGCCGCCGTGCTGTCCGTGAACTTCCCGTTACGGAAATCCTCGACGGCCTGGAACACTTCGGCCTGCGTGTTCATCACGAACGGGCCGTATTGCGCGATCGGCTCGTTCAGCGGCTGGCCCGCGATCAACAGCAGGCGCGACGGTTGCGACGCCTTGATGCGTACGCCGTCGGCGGCCCTGGCGTTGTCGAGGATCGCCATGCGGGCCTGCGGCACGGCTTTACCTTCGACGACGACCTCGCCCCGGAACACGTACAGGAACGCGTTGTGCCCGGCCGGCAGGGGCTGCTCGAATGTGGCGCCGGCCGGCAGTTCGATGTCCAGGTACAGCGGTTCCGTCACCTCGCGCTGCACGGCGCCGGCGACGCCGTGGGTGCTGCCGGCGATCACTTGCACGGTTGCACCGGAGTCCAGCGTGAAGCGCGGCACGGCTTCGGCCGGGATGTCGCGGTACCACGGTGCGCTCATCTTGTCCCTGGCGGCCAGGTTGAGCCACAGCTGGAACCCTTCCATCAGGCCCTCGTTCTGTTCCGGCATTTCCGAGTGGATCACGCCGCGACCGGCCGTCATCCACTGCACGCCGCCGTTCGTGATCGAGCCTTCATGGCCGGCGCTGTCGCGGTGGCGCATGTTCCCCGTCAGCATGTAGGTGACGGTCTCGAAGCCGCGGTGCGGGTGCTCCGGGAAGCCGGCGATGTAGTCGCCCGCCTTGTCGCTGCCGAACGCGTCGAGCATCAGGAACGGGTCGAGGCGGCGCTGCAGCGGTTGCGTCAGGACGCGGTTGATCTTGACGCCCGCGCCATCCATCACGAACTGGCCGCCGACGAGGCGTTCGACGCCGCGGCTCGTGGCCACGGCCTGGGTTTGCACTTGCTGGGTCATGATCTCTCCTTGACGCAATGTTGATGGTTTATGCCAGTGCTGCGACGGCGGCGTCCGCCTCGGCCTGGCCTTTCGCGGCCGCTTCCGGACCCATTGCCAGACCCGCGGAGTAGATGAACTGGTGGTCCGTCAGGCCCAGGAAGTTCAGCAGCATGCGGATGTGCGGGACTTGCGGATCCGCATCAAGCGGGTAGATGCCGCCGCGGGCCGTGGCCACGAACACCTTCTTGTTCTTCAGCAGGCCTTCCGGACCGCTCTCCGTGTAGCGGAACGTCACGCCGGCACGGGCGATGGCGTCGAACCACGCTTTCAGCTGGATCGGCATGCCGAAGTTGTACATCGGGGCGCCGATCACGATCACGTCGGCGGCCTGCGCTTCGGCGATCAGCGTGTCGTCCAGGGCCACGCGGGCAGCCTGGTCGGCCGTGCGCTGGTCGGCCGGGGTGAACAGGGCGCCCAGCGCCGCTTCGTCCAGCACCGGATGCGGATTCGCGCCCAGGTCGCGCACGGTCACGGTCGCGCCCGGATTGGCGGCGGCCACCTTGGCGACGATCGCATTGGCCACGCGGGTCGATTCGGATTGGGTGCCGCGCAGGCTGGAATTGATCTGCAGGATGTTCATGGTGTGCTCCTTCGTTGTTGGTTCGTGTTTCGATGGAGTCACTTTAACGGTTCCAAATATCGTGCGGTAGACGGTAGAATGGATAACATTATTCAACTAGTGGAACAATCCTATGGACGTCGAACCGAACGACCTGCTGCTGTTCGCCCGCATCGTCGAGGCCGGCAGTTTCAGCATGGCCGCGCAGCGCCTCGACTTGCCCAAGTCGACCGTGTCGCGCCGCATCGCGATGCTGGAGGCGAGCGTGGGCGAGCGCCTGCTGCAGCGGACGACGCGCCGGCTGATGCTGACGGAGTTCGGCGCGAGCCTGCTGGAACACGCGCGCAAGGTGGCGGAAGAGGTGGAAGCGGCCGGCGCGCTGGCCCAGCACCGCCAGGCCGCGCCCAGCGGCAAGCTGCGCATCTCGATGCCGCAGGATTTTGCGAACGTCGTCATGGCGGACATGATTCCGAAATTCATGGAGCGCTATCCGGCCGTGTCGCTGGAACTCGACCTGTCGCCGCGCCGCGTGGACCTCGTCGCGGAAAACTTCGACATCGCGATCCGGATGGGCGACCTGCCCGAAGACTCCACGCTGGCCGCGCGCCGCGTCGCGATCCAGCAGTTCGGCCTGTACGCGGCGCCGTCCTACCTCGCGCAGCGGGGCCTGCCCGAGCATCCGGACGACCTGCTGCAGCACGACCTGCTGTGCATCCTCAGCCGCATGGGCGGCGCCGTGCCGTGGATTCTGCAACGGGGCAAGGTGCGTTGGGAAAAAGAGCTGACGGCGCGCCTGACGGCGAATTCGCCGCAACTGCTCGCGAAGATCGCATGCAGCGGCGGCGGCATCGCGGCGAGCACGGATTTCATCGTGGCCAAATACGTGAAAAAGGGCGAGCTGGTGCGCGTGCTGCCCGACTGGGACCTGCCCGGTTCGACGGGCTGGGCCGTGTTCCCGGGACGCCGCCTGATGCCCGCGAAAACGCGGGCGTTCCTGGATATGCTCGATGAAATCTTTTGCAAGAACCGGGAGCAGGCCGGCTGAGCGGTCAGGCCGATGCGCGCGCCGCGTCCGTCGTGCCGCGCAGCGCGGCCAGCACGACGGCGCCGAACACGATCTCGATGGCGCCGCCCGTGAACGCGGCGGTGGCGGGCGCCGCGAGCATCGCAGCCAGTTGCCAGCCCGCCAGCGCCAGCACGGCGCCGCACAGCCAGAACAGCTTCGTGCCGAAGACCGTGGCGAACGTGAGATAGCGCCCGCCGATGATGAACAGCATCGCGGGGAAGAACAGCTCGATGCGCCACAGCGCGATACCGTAGGCGAGGGCGAGCATCAGGATCATCCAGATGGTGCTGGCGAACGCCAGCGTGCCGAGCGGATTGCCGGCGGTGTGGCGGGCGGAGCGCCCGAGGAGCCGGGTCAGCAGGGCGGATATCGGATGGATCAGCACGCCGCCCGCGTACAGCGCCCAGACGGCGGCCAGCGGCGACTTCCACAGGCAGACGAGGCCGGCGATGGTCCAGACGGTGCCGGATACGAACAGGCCGGGCGCGCCGCCCAGGTAGGCCGAGCGCATGTCTTGCTGGGCTGCGGCGACGGTGAGCGATGCCTGCATGGTTGCTTCAGGCCGGCCGGTTGCCCATCATCTCGCCCAGGCGCACGGAACGTTCCGGCGCCCAGTCCGGGTTGAAGCGGATCGTGCCGGGACGGAACAGCATGACGATCGTCGAGCCGAGCAGGAAGCGGCCCATCTCGTCGCCCTTTTTCAGGACGATGTCGCGGTCCGCGTAGGTCCACTCCGTCACCTTCTGCATGCGGGGCGGATTCACGACGCCGTGCCACACGGTGGCCATGCTGCCGACGATCGTCGCGCCCACGAGCACCAGCACGAACGGCCCGTGTTCCGGCGACTCGAACACGCACACGACGCGCTCGTTGCGGGCGAACAGGTTCGGCACGCCGCGCGCCGTCGTCGGGTTCACGGAAAACAGCGCGCCCGGCACATAGATCATGCGCGTCAGCCTGCCGTCGCACGGCATGTGCAGGCGGTGGTAATCCTTCGGCGACAGGTACAGGTTGGCAAAGCAGCCATGCTGGAACTGCTTCGCGAGGTTCGCGTCGCCGCCGACCAGTTCCGTCGTCGTGAAGCGGTGGCCTTTCGCCTGCAGGATGTGGTGGTCGTCGATCGCGCCGAACTGGCTGATGGCGCCGTCGACGGGACAGACGAAATCGGCGTCGGCCAGCGGGCGCACGCCGGCTTTCAGCGGGCGGGTGAAGAATTCGTTGAAGCTTTTATAGCTGGTGATGTCCGGATTCTCGGCCTCGAGCATGTTCACGCCGTACTTCGCGACGAACCAGCGGATCAGCCGCGTCGTCACCGTGCCGCCCTTGGCGCCGGCAACGCGGCCGGCGAAGGTCGTGAGGCGCCGCTTCGGCAGCAGGTACTGGGGCAGGACTTTCAGGCGATCGGACACGGTAAACCTCGATATGAAGACGCGCCATTATAGCGGCACGTGCCAGCGGTAATGCATATCAAAAATATTTACGCGAGGGCAACAATAACTGAGCGATCTGAGGGACAATGGCGGCCGCTCTATTTTTGCCATTCTGACATGCATATCGCGAAAATGCCATCCCGCCTGACCCTGCTCGCCGCCGCCATCGCCTCCATCTCCACTGTGTGCGCCGCCCACGCCCAACAAGCTTCGGCGCCGCTCGCCAAGGACGAGAAAGTCCAGCAGGTCGAAGTGAAAGGCGCGGCCGACGCCTACAATCCGCGCCGCGACGACACCGCCAGCAAGATCGTCGTCAATCACGACGAGATCGTCAAGTATGGCGATACGAGCGTGCTCGACGTGCTGAAGCGCGTGCCGGGCGTGACGGTCAGCGGGACGGGCGGAGGACGGGGCGGCGAAATCCGCATGCGCGGGCTCGGGGCCGGCTATACGCAGGTGCTGCTCAACGGCGAGCGCGCGCCGGCCGGCTTTTCCATCGACTCGCTGGCGCCGGACGTCATCGAACGCATCGAAGTGCTGCGCGCGGCCAGCGCGGAATTCTCGACGCAGTCGATCGCCGGCACCATCAACATCGTCCTCAAGAAGACGGTGAAAACGGCCCAGCGCGAACTGAAGGCGGGCTATGGCCACGGGCACGACGTGGCGAATCCGTTCTTCAACCTGCAGCTGTCGGACCGGGTCGGCAAGCTGTCGTATTCGCTGTCGGCCAACGTGTCGCGCTCGCACTTCTGGCGCGAGCCGTCAACCGTCGAGCGGCATCTCGACACGGCCGGCCGCCTCGACGGCCTGCGCCTGGGCGACCAGTCCGACGCCGCCCGCTTCACGGCCTTCAACATCAGCCCGCGCCTGAACTGGAGCTTCGACAACGGCGACACGCTGACGTCGCAGACGTTCTTCAACATCAACCGGTTCCAGAACGCGTCCGAGGGACGCGTCGCCACCCAGCTCGGCCCGCTGCCCGCGTACCCGGCGCTGGACCAGACGATGAGCAACGACAACCGCTTTTTCCGCGAAGAGCTGAACTGGGTGCACAAGTTCGCGGGCGGCGGCAAGCTGGACGCCAAGGTCAGCGGCCTGTACGGCGCCCTCGCCAATGCGACCTATCGCACGGGCAGCGGCAACCCGGCGTCGCCGGCGCTGCACGAGGTCATCTTCTCGGCCGGCACCGACCGCGGCATCGGCTCGATGGGGAAATACACGAGCGGCTCGTGGGAAGGCCACGCGCTCGCGTTCGGCTGGGACGGCGGCTATTCGACGCGCGACGATGCGCGCCGCGACCGCGATTATTTCCGGCCCGACGTCGCGCTGCCCGGCGGCGACGAAGTCTACAATGCCCACGTCGCCCGGCTGGCCGTCTATACGCAGGACGAGTGGAACGTGACGCCGCGCTGGTCCGTGTACCTGGGCGCGCGCTGGGAAGGCATCCAGACGCGGACCGAAGGCAACACGTTCGCGACGGCGCACTCGCGCTCGACCGTGTGGAGCCCGCTGATGCAGACCCTGTACAAGCTGCCGGACACGAAAGGCGACCAGGTGCGTCTCGCCGTCACGCGCACGTACAAGGCGCCGGGCCTGCAGAGCCTGATCCCGCACCGGTTCACGACCGTCAACAACAGCCAGACGGAACCGGATTACATCGGCAACCCGAACCTGAAGCCGGAACTGGCGCTGGGCATCGACGCGTCGTACGAGCATTACTGGGCCGAGGGCGCGCTGCTGTCGGCGAGCGCATCGACCAGGCGCATCGACGACTACACGCGCAACCAGGTGCTGTTCGACGGCACGCGCTGGGTGTCGACGCCTTCCAACGCCGGCCAGGCGCGCACGTACGGCCTGGAACTGGAAGCGAAATTCCCGCTGAAGGCCGTGATCGACACGAAGGAGGCGCTGGACCTGCGCGCGAGCCTGTCGCGCAACTGGTCGACGGTCGACTCGGTGCCGGGTCCGAACAACCGCCTGGACGCGCAGACGCCCGTCTCGGCCACGCTGGGTGCGGACTACAAGCGCGGTCCGCTGACGGTGGGCGGCTCGTACGTGTTCAAGAACGGCGGCCAGGTGCGCGTGTCGGGGAACCAGATCAGCTACCAGTCCGTGCGCCGCGACCTCGACCTGTACGCGCTGTGGAAATTCGACCCGAAGCTGCAACTGCGCGTCGCCACGGCGAACCTGCTCGCGCAGGACTACATCAGCGAAAGCAGCTACGTCCTGGCGGGCAACGGCACGCAATCGACGCGCACCATCACCCCGCTGTACCGCAGCGTGCGCGCGACGCTCGAAATGAAGTTCTGACATCGGGACCAGACCCGTTTTTTGGTAGTTTCCAGAACGGCGCGCCGACCCCGAGTCGCCGCGCCGATCATCTCGCAACAGCCGCGCAACGCCGGGCTGTTCGCCACTCCCATCTATCCGCAATCGTTATATCACCATACAAAATCCGCATAGGATTGCTGGCAATCTTTTCTCGTAACATTGTATTTATGCGATAACGTTGTCGCTCCACTCGAGCGCCGCATACAAAGCTATCGCCCAAAAATTACTATAAGGAGATATTGCTGTGCGAAACGGAAATATTAAAACGATCAGAAAGACGATGGTGGCCCAAGCCTGCGCGCTTCTCGTGGCAGGGCCCATTGCCGCGCATGCGCAGGATACGGCCACGGCGAGTGCAAGCGGGGACACGAGCGCCCCGAGCACCGTTATCGTCACCGGCCAGCGGGCGGCGTTGAAGTCGGCGCGCGATCTCAAGCAGGATGCCAACCAGATCGTCGACTCGATCCAGGCAACCGATATCGGCAAGCTGCCGGATGTGAGTACGGTCGAGTCGCTGCAGCGGGTCGCCGGCGTCCAGATCCAGCGCCGCTATGGCGAGGGTGGCACCGATTACGACCATCGCACCGAGCCCGCCATCACGATCCGCGGCATCACGCAGGTCCGCAACCTGATCGACGGACGCGACTTCTTTACGGCCAACGGCGGTCGGGCACCGGACCTGGAAGGGCTTCCCTCGGAACTCATGGCCGGCGTCGACGTCTACAAGAACGCAGCATCGAACCTGATCGAAGGCGGTGTCGGCGGCGTGGTCAACATTCGCACGCGCCTGCCATTCGACTCGAAAGAAGACGTCAACGTCATTACGGTCAAGTCCAATTACTACGACCGCATTCGCAAGTATTCACCGTCGGGTTCGGGCCTGTTGAGCCGCCAGTTCAAGACGGATTTCGGCCGCATGGGCTTCCTGGTGAATGCAACGGCGAGCAAGACCTACTATCGCCAGGACGCCGTGCTTCAACAGCAGCAGCACTGCCTGACGGCAACGGTCGGGAAATGTGCGACCGACCCGACGCAAGCGCCCTCGGCGGCCAAGGTTGCGGCCTACAATTCGATGCCAAACAAGGGGTCGCTCTCGGAACTCTATGTGCCGACATCCTTCGAGATGTACCAGGACTCGGGTGAGCGAAAGCGCCAGGGCCTGGCACTCGCCTACCAGTGGCAGGTGAACAACGACGTTCTCCTCACGGCACAGAATCTCTATTCGAACTACACGTTCATCCGTCGCGGGGAATACATCTACGGCGACGACAAGAACAACGACCCGCGCGCAGCGGCGGGTTCCACCTGGACCTGGGCAGCGGATGGCAGCGCGACGAGCGGTGTGTTGTCGCCGCAGATTTTCTCGTCCTCCCGCTTCGACCAGGATGTTCGCAATCGCACGAACCTGTCCGCGGTGAATGTCAAATGGCGCATTTCGGACAGGCTCAAGTCGAAGACCGACTTCGCGTATGAACGTGCCAGCTACGACGCGGACCGCAATGGCGACTCCATCAAGCTTTACGATAATGAAAACAGAAGCGTTGCCAATATCCCCAACCTGAACCTGGCCTTCGACGTGCGCGGCAGGATCCCCACGTTTTCGATCGTCGATCCGGCCAACCCGAGCAACCCTTACGCCTATTTCGGCAATCCGAAGAACTGGTATTACGAGTGGCTCGCCAATGCGGTCGACCGCCATAAGCTGAACATGTCGGCGCTCAGCCAGGATTTCGACTACGACCTCGGGGGCGACGGCTTCTTCACCAAACTGCACGTCGGCCTGCGCGCAGCCGATACCAAGGTGCTGTTGCGGGGTAACTGGAACAACACCGGCGTCTGTAACGATACGGGCACCAACCCCAGCTGGGGAGCATGCCCGCTCATTCCGGTTGCGCAACACCCGGGTCTTGCCTACGCCGGGCCTGCCAGCAACTTCATGCAGCCGGGCATCGGTTGGCCTGTTGCCGTGTTCCCGGAGTACGCCAATCCCGGCTCGAGCGTTCTCGATCGCACCGTCGCGACGTATGCGGAGTTATTCGCCGGCAAGCCAAATACATATACGTTCGATACCACGTTCCGTCCCGGGGACATCAACGAGCAACGGGAAAAGACGCGGTCCTTCTTCGTCACGGGTGACTTCGATACGAGCGTATTCGGTTACGACCTCGACGGTACTGCCGGTATTCGCGTCGTGAAAACCGACCAGACGTCGATCGGCTATGTCCAGGACAGCACCGGGTCGCGTGCCGCCACGCTGAATAACAGCTACAGGAATTTCCTCCCCAGCCTCAATACACGCCTGCACCTGAACGAGGATGTGCAGGTCCGCTTTGGCTACAGCAAAACGATGACGCGGCCAAACTTTACCGACATGGCCGCCCATGTTCAGCTGAATCCGAACATCCCTTCGCAATACAACGCCAACGGACGCCCGACCGGCAGTTCCGGCAATCCGTACCTGAAGCCGATGACTGCGACTTCCTACGATTTGACGTTGGAAGACTATTGGGGAACGTCCAATACGGCGTTCGTGGGCTTGTTCAAGAAGGATATCGACGGTTACTTGGCCGGCGGCACCGAACCGATGAACTTCGGCGGCGTCGTCTACGACATCGGCACCAGCATCAACCTGGGCAAGGGCTCGGTAAAAGGCATCGAAGCCGGCTTTACGCAGTTCTTCGACTTCCTTCCCGACCCATTCAAGGGATTCGGCATACAGGCCAACTATACCTATGTCGACTCCAGCGTCGAGCTCAAGCCAGGGACCCTTATTCCGTTACCGAAGTTGTCCAAGAATAGCTACAACCTGATCGGCCTCTATGAAAAGGGACCGTTGCAGGCGCGTCTTGCTTACAACTGGCGTTCCTCCTACCTCGACCAGATCAACGGCAGCGGTGTCTTTGGTGCAAACCAGTATGCCGCACCGTATTCGTCACTCGATGCTTCGGTCAGCTACCAGATCAACAAGATCTTCACGCTGTCGGCGGACGCCGTGAACCTGAGGAACTCGATGTACCACACGTATGTCGAGCGTCCCTCGGGCGGTTTGTTGTGGCAATTGAACGATCGTCGATATAGTGTGTCCCTGAAAGCAAGCTTCTAACGCTGACACGAGCCAACGCGCCGCGCATTTTCCGCGGCGCGTTTTTCAAGGGGATAGGATGGTCAAGGATAAATGGATAACCAAGGTCGTCATTCTCGGCGGCGGTACCGCCGGATGGATGACGGCGGCCGCGTTGTCCCATACGTTCGGTCACGCCGTCGAGATCGTCCTCGTGGAGTCGGACGCCATCGGCACGGTGGGGGTCGGCGAGGCGACGATACCGCCGATCCGCGCGTTTCATCAGATGATCGGCATCGATGAAGCCGAGTTCATGCGCGCTACCGGGGCGACGTTCAAACTCGGTATCGAATTTCGCGGTTGGCAGAATGAAAGTTCAACCTATTTCCACCCCTTTGGCGTGTATGGGGTGGAACGCGACATCGGCTACTTTTTCCAGTACTGGCTGCGTTTGAAGGAGAAGGGACAGGTTGCCGACTTCTCCGAATTCTCGCTGGGTACCCTGGCAGCGCGAAACAACGTATTTGCGCCCGCCTCCGAACGGCCAGGGGATCCGCTACAGCACCTCCAGTCGGCCTATCACTTCGACGCCGGCCGGTATGCGAAGTACTTGAAGGGTGTCTGCATCGCGCGCGGGGTGTCGCACAGGATTGGCGACATGCTGACGGCGGAACATGATCCTGAAAATGGGCATATCACGGGTCTGAAGCTCAAGTCGGGCGAGCTTGTGGCGGGTGACCTGTTCATCGACTGCTCGGGAATGCGCGCCATGCTTCTCGGGCAGGCGTTGGGTGTCGACTATGAGGACTGGTCGCACTGGTTGCCGATGAATCGCGCGTGTGCGGTGCCTTGTGAACAGAAGCTGGCACTGACGCCTTATACGATTTCCACGGCCAGGCCTTTTGGCTGGCAGTGGCGGATACCTTTGCAGCATCGCGTCGGTAACGGTGTGGTGTATTCGAACGAATTTGCCACGGATGAAGCGGCGGAGCGCTGTCTGCTGGAGGGATTGGAGGGCGAGCCGCTCGCGCCGATCAACCGGATCAGGTTCACAGCCGGAAGGCGCAAGACGCCCTGGCACAAGAACGTGGTGGCTATCGGGCTGGCCAGCGGGTTTCTCGAGCCGCTGGAGTCCACCAGCATTCAATTCATTCAATCCAGCATCCAGCGACTCATCCGCTATTTCCCGGATGCCGGGTTGTCTCCCGTGTGCGCACAGGCTTTCAACAGGGAGGCAACGCGGGAAATCGAAAACGTCAGGGACTTCCTCATCCTGCATTACCACGCCACCGAACGCGACGACTCGGAATTATGGCGCTACGTAAAAACCATGCAGATTCCGGACAGTCTTCAGGAACGCATTGAGCTGTTCCGCGAGCGTGGACAACTGAACCTTGCTGCCGAAGAACTGTTCCAAAGCACGTCGTGGCATGCCGTCCTGTTGGGGCAGGGAATTCGACCCAGAACCTATATGCCGACCATGGCCCTGCAGGACGACGCCATGCTCGCGAATGCATACGGAAATCTGGAGCGCAACTTCAAGAAAATCGTGTCGAGGCTGCCGGATCATGGCGCCTACCTCAAGGAACACAGGTTGACCTCGACCATGGAGAATCGCTGAATGAGGTTTCGCAAGGTACTGCGGTACATGGTTGTCATCGGATTGGGTGTCCTGGCAAGCGGCGCCCATGCCGAACATACCGACGACAAGCCGGCGACTGTTCCCGTCGTGATCAATGTCGACTGGCGGCATCCTGCGCCACCGTTCGAAGGATGGGGAACCGCGCTTGCCTGGTTTGCCCATGTGACCGGGAGATTCGCCGAGCCACAGCGCACCCGGTTGGCCGATCTGCTCTATGGGCGGGACGGTCTTGCGCTGAATATCGCGCGCTACAATATTGGCGGCGGCAATGCGCCCGGGACACCACCGTATTTGCGCCCCGGTGGCGATATTCCTGGATTCTGGCGCAAGCCGGATGGGTGGAATCCGGACGCCGACGATGCCTGGGACTGGTCCGCGGATGCGGGGCAGCGCTGGTGGCTCGATGCCATCAAAGCGCGGGTCACGCCGCAAGACCTGATTCTGGAAGCGTTTTCGAACTCGCCGCCTTATTTCATGACCCGCAGCGGGCTCGTCTCCGGTAACGTCAACGGGTTGGAGGACAATCTTCTTCCGGGATTCGAAACCCGGTTTGCCAGGTATCTGGCGCGCGTCACGGCGGAGCTCGAGCGCCGGCACGGTATTCGATTCAGGACACTGTCGCCGGTCAATGAGCCCAATACACCCTATTGGTTTTCCACGAACAAGCAGGAAGGCGCGCATTGGTCGCCGGAAGCGCAATCGCGCATGTTCATTGCGTTGGCCAAGGTGTTGGCCGAACACGGCATGAACACGGAAATATCCGGGCCGGACGAAACCAATCCGCAGACGTTCTTCGTCGATTGGGCCGGTTTGTCTCCCGATGCGAAAGCCGTCATCCGGCAACTCAACGTCCATACCTACGAATGGATCGGAAAAAGCGGGGTGCGGGATATTGCGGAAACTTCTGGAAAGCGGTTATGGATGTCGGAAGTCGATCTTTCGCCCAGCAACGTGCGGGAAGACGTCGACGACATGCGTCCTGCGATAGCGCTGGCGCAGCAGATAGTTAGCGACATCAACAGCATGAATCCCCGCGCCTGGGTTCTGTGGCAAGCCGTGGAAAACAGGTCTTCCGATCCAAAGAACAGCTCGAACTGGGGATTGATCAAGGCTGATTTTTCAAAACTGGAGCAACCGGAATATCAGGTCACGAAGAAATACTGGGCGTTTGCCCAGTTCACCAGATTCATCAGGCCGGGATACCGGTTCTTGAAATCCGATAACCCGGATACGGTGGTGGCTGAAAATCCGGAGACGCATGAAGTCGTTATCGTGGCGGTCAACCCGGGGATCGTGTCGCGAATGCTGGACATCACGCTGCCAGCTGCAAAAGTCGGCAAGTTGACATGCAAAACCTATATTACGCAGGCAAAGGATAGCCTCGTGACCTCGAAACCTGCATCATGCGCTGCCAGGTTGTCCGTGCATTCGCGACCCATGTCGGTGGTGACGGTCGTCGCGACGCGCCAGGATTAGGCCAGCCGCATCGCGACGGCACCGCACGCGATCAGGGCGACGGCCGCCAGTCGCGCGCGGCCGACCGGTTCGCGCAGGATGAACGCGGCGATCGCGGTCGCGAACAGGATCGATGTCTCGCGCAGCGCGGCGACTGCCGCGACCGGGGCGCGCGTCATCGCCCACAGCGCGATGCCGTACGAGCCGACGGAGGCGAGCCCGCCCAGCGGCGCCACGAGCGGATTCGCACGCGCGAACGCAACGAGCGCGCGCACGCGGCCGCGTGCCGTCCAGGCGCACACGCCGGCGCCGGTCAGCAGGAAGATCCAAAGCGTGTAGGCGGCCGGCGCACCGGAGCGGCGCACGCCCTGGCCGTCGATCAAGGTATAGGCCGCGATCACGCCGGCCGTCAGCAGCGCGAACACCGTCGTGCGGCGCGCGCCGTGCGCGGGTGCGGCCAGCCATTGCGCCAGCACCCCGCCGCAGATCAGGAGCATGGCGGCCCACTGGCCCGCGCTCAGCCGGTCGCCCGTCAGCGGCCCGTTGACGAGCGCCACGAGCAGCGGCGCGCAGCCGCGCATCAGCGGGTAGGCGTGGCTGACCTGGCCGTCGCGGTAGGTTTCGATGAGCAGCAGGTAGTAAATCGTCTGGACGACGCCCGACGCCGCGATGAACGGCCAGCTGTCACGCGCCGGCGCCGGCAACCAGGGCAGCAGCACGATCGCGACGCTGGCCGATCCGGCGACCACGAGCACCGTCGCGAGCAGCGGCTCGCCGCGCCGCTTGAGCAGGGCGTTCCAACTCGCGTGCAGCAGCGCCGCACCCAGCACCGCCAGCAGGACGGACGGCGTCACGCCTGTTCGGCGGCCGGTGCCGTCTCCGGGATGCCGTGGTTGCGGAAGTAGCGGTGCGCGACGAGCAGCGCGGCGGCCTGCATCGCGGCGCACACGAAGAACGGCCCGCCCACGCGCCAGTCCAGCGGCGGCAGGTCGCTTGCCGCGCCGAGCAGCAGCGTGCCGACGAGGGGCATGACGACGAGGCCCATGCTGCTGATCGATTGCAGGGAGCCCATCAGTTCTCCCTGTTCGCGGCTCGACGACGATTTCGACAGGATGCCCTGCAGTGCCGGCCCCGCCGCGAACGACAGCAGGTTGCAGAGGATGAAGACGTACATCATCCAGCCGTGCGTCGCGATCGCGTACAGGAAGAAGGTGACGGCGCCGGAGGCGAGGCCGATCAGCGACAGCCGCACCTCGCCGAAGCGCCGGATCAGCGGCGCGAGCAGCCCGGCCTGCATGACGATCGAGCACACGCCCACGCAGAACAGGGCGATGCCGTTGTCGCGCGGCGTCCAGTCGAAGCGGAACGTCGTGAACAGGACCCACGTCGACTGCAGCATCATCTGGGCGAAGGCGACGAGCGTGTAGACAATGACCAGGCCGCGGATGTCGGTGCGGCCCACGAGGCGCAGCAGGGCGCCGAACGGGTTGATGCGCGACCACTGGAACGGCGCGCGGCGTTCGCGCGGCAGCGATTCCGGCACGGCGAAGTAACCGTAGACGAAGTTCGCGGCCGACAGCGCGGCCGCCACGTAGAACGGCAGGTGCAATCCCATATTGCCCAGCAGGCCGCCGAGGATCGGCCCGCAGATGAAGCCGAAGCCGAACGCGGCGCCGATCTTGCCGAAGCTTTTCGCGCGGTTCTCCGGCGTCGACACGTCCGATGCGTACGCGGACGCGACGGACATGCTGGCCGAAGACGCTCCGCCGATCACGCGCCCGATGAACAGGCAGGCGAGGTTCGGCGCCCACGCGGTCGCGAGGAAGTTGATGCACATGCCGCCCATCGAATACAGCAGCACGGGGCGGCGGCCGATGCGGTCGGACAGCGCGCCTACCATCGGCATGAACAGGAATTGCATCAGCCCGAACGTGGCGCCCAGCACGCCGTACCACAGCGCCTGCTGCGCGCGGTTGTCGACGAATTCGCCCACGAGGCTCGGCAGCACGGGCACGATGAGGCCGATGCCGAGCATGTCGACGAACACGCAGATGAGGACGAAATTCAGGTTCGCGCTTTTGGCCATGGGCTGCCCGTGACGATGCGGAAAACGTCTATGGTAGCACCGATTGCCCAGCAGACAACAGCTTGCTTTCCCGTCAAGCTTCCACGTGCGGGATGCCGGTCCATTCGGCCGCGAAGGCGCTGCGGAAGTCGGTCAGGATCGCCAGCCGCTGTTCGGCAAGCTTGCGGCCGGCCTCCGTCTGCATCATGCCCGGCAGGCGCGCCAGCTTCGCGTCGATGTGGTCGAGCGAATAAGATTTGTCGTCGAGCGGACGGTCCAGCGCGAGCGGATCGCTGCCGTGGGCGAGGGCGCTGCCCATGCGGCCGGCGATATAGAACATGCGCGCGAGGCCGACGGCGCCGAGACCGTCCAGGCGGTCGGCATCCTGCACGATGCGCGCTTCCAGCGTCGTCGCGGGCAAGCCGGCGGAGAAGCTGTGCGCCTCGATCGCGTGGGCGACGCCCGCCAGCTTGTCGGCCGGGAAGCCGAGCACCGCCAGCCGCTCGCGCGCCAGTTCGGCCGACAGCCGCGACGCGCTGCTGCGGCGCGGGTCGTCCTTCGGCACGTTGACGAGGTCGTGCAGGTAGCACGCGGCCAGCACGACGAGAGGATCGGCCTGGTCATGGTGCGCGAGCAGCGCCTGCGCATTGCGCCAGACGCGTTCGAAGTGGTTCAGGTCATGGGCGCCGTCGGGGCCCTGGTCGGCGACGGCCTGTGCGGCCAGTTGGGCGAGGCGGGGACGCCAGCTTTCAAGTTCAGGATGGAGTGCTTGCATCGGTCTCTAACGAAATGAGGGCGCGCTGCGACAGCGCATCGGCCCCGGTGTTCTTGTGGCGCGGCACCCAGCGCAGGCGCACGTCGGGCAACCGCCCGAGCAGTGCCAGCGCGCGGGCGCGGTAGCCGGCGAGGGCGGGCGCGGCGTACAGGTCGGGGCCGGTCACGTCGTCGATCACGACCCGGCTGTCGCCATGCACGGTCAGCGGGTGCGCGCCGTGGGCGACGGCCGTTTCCAGCAGCGCGATCAGCGCGCGGTATTCCGCTTCGCTGCTGTTGCCGTGGCCGGCCGGTCGGGCGAGCTCGATCAGCACGCCATCCGGTCCTTCGATCCGGACGCCGATGCCGCAGCGGCCCGGGTTCGGCTTGGCGGAGCCGTCGAACCACGCGCGCCATGCGGTCGGCTGGGGGTCACGCTTGGCGGATGCGGCGGCCTTCGCTGACGCCCGTGCCGCGTCGCGCGCCGCCTGCGCGGCCAGCAAGCCCGTGCGCACCTCGACGAGGGCGGCGAGGCCGGCCGCGCCGGCGGCCAGTTCCAGCGTCCGGCGCAGCGCCTGGCCGGCGGACAGGCCTTCGGCATGCGCCAGCCGGCGGCTCGCGGCGCGCTCGGCCTTGTAGGCGATCCGGTCCAGGTCGGGAAAATCGTTCATGCCGACAGGATACTACAAAGAAAAACAGCGCCGGGCGGCGCTGTTGTCCGAGTTAGCGGCGGTAGGGATTGTCCGGCCGGTGATCCCAGCGGTTCGGCACACCGTCGCCGTCGCGGTCGCGGTCGCGGTCGTAGCGGTTCGGCACGCCGTCGCGGTCTTCGTCCCAGCGGCGGCCGCCGCGTTCGTAGCGGTCGGGGATGCCGTCGCGGTCGCGGTCGCGGCCTCGGTAATACTCGCGGCCGCCGTAGTACGGACGGTCGTACCCGCGGTCATGGCGGCGCTCGAAGCGGTCGGGCACGCCGTCGCGGTCGGGGCCGTACGGCGTCCAGGCGGCGGGCTGCATGTACCAGCCGCCATTGCCCTGATACCAGGCCGGTGCGCGGTAGACATAGCCCGGGCGCTCGGCGACCCAGTAACCCGGTGCCCAGGTGTGGCGGCGGCCGGACCATTCCCAGTGGCCGGGTGCCCACACATAACCGTGACGCGGCGCGGGGACGCGCTCGTACAACGGGGCCGGCGGGGCGGTGCTGATGGTCAGGCTGACATTGCTGTAAGCCATGGAAGGAAGCGGTGCGGCGGCGGCGCCGATGGCGATCAGGGCGGCAAGCGTGAGGCGTTTCATGTCGGTCTCCAATCCGGACTTCGGATGTGACCAATATAGCGCGGCGGGCGGAGCGATTCAGCAGTTGAAGCAGTTACTTACATCTGAAACAGATTGTGTGCGGGGACAGCAACGGCCATCCCCGCCGTGCGCATCATGCGCGGCTCCGCACGCGTTCCAGCGCCAGCATCTGCTGCTTCTCGGCCGGGGTCAGGCGCTTGGCGGTGACGTGCACGACCGGGATGCCGGCCGTCGTGGCGAGGACCGGCGCGGTGGCCTGTGCGGGCTTGACGCTGTCGAGTGCCACGCTGCCGGCGGCGGCCACGCCCAGTGCAACGATGAAGGCGGCTTCCATGTGCTTGATGACGTTCATGATGCTCTCCTCGGGGTTGGGTGATTAAGCGCTTGTCGATGTGTGTACTGTAGCCACAAGGGTTCAAGGTCTCCACCTGCGTGCGACGAACCGCACGAAACGCAGGATGAAGCGCAGATAGGCGGGACCGGCTTTCATCCGCCCCCGGCTAGGCGGACGCGAACACAACGAGGGAGAACCCAGCGATGATCGGAACGCTCGTCGAGGCCGTCGCGGCCAACCGGACGCGCTTGCGGCGCGCACGCAACCTGCGTGCCGCCACGCGTACGCATGCGGTCGCCCGGCCACGCGCACGCGGACCCGCGCCGCTGCGCTGGCTGACGGCCGGCTGCGTGCCGCTGGCCGTGGCCGGCGCCGCGCTCATCGTCGTGCACGCGCGCTGGCTGGCCGCGGATGGCGAGGCGTCACCGGGCGACGGCGCGTCGCGCCTGACGGCCGTGCTGCCGGGCGTCGCGTTCACGGTGCCTGGCACGCCGGGCGTGACGGTGCGCACGCACGGCGGCGCGTCGCTGCTCATCCTGTCCGGCATGCGCGCCGGCGCGGCGCAGCGCGTCGACCTGTGCGACCAGCTCGCCGACCGCACGCATCCCGGCCGCCTGCTGCCGCTGCGGATCGGGTGGACGTTCGCCGACGTGGCCGCCTTGACCGCGCCGCGCAACGTGCTGCTTGCGGCAGGCCCGATGCCGCGCGTGCGCGTCGACGGCCGGGCGGGATCCCCGCTGGACGTGCGCTGGGACGGTCCTACGCAATGGGTCGGCGCCACGGCCCGGGTGGCGCCGGGCGGCGAAGGCTGGCTGGCGTGGCGCGACGGCGCGCTGCGGCTGCGCCACCGGGCGAGCACAGCATGTCCGGCCGCCGGCGAACTCCTCGTCCAGCTCTACCGCCCCGCACCCACGCCACGCGCGCTGGTTGTCGCCCTGCCGGCGCAGGGCAGCCCCGTCGAGACGACGCTGGCGCCGGGCGACTACCGCGTGCCGTCGGCGCCGGCGCCGGCCATGGAGGACGAGCAGCTGTTCGACCAGTTGCGGGCGAAGGGGCTCGTGCGCCTGGGCGCGAACGGCCTGGCCGAGCTGGCCCCGCCGGATCTTGCCGCGTGGCGCGCGGCCGGCAGGACGCCGTGGGACGGCGTGAATCTCGACGGCGACGCGCTGCGGCTGCTGGAACGGTTGTATCGTCGCGCCGACGGCGATTTCGTGCGCGAACAGGTCCGCATCTTCAATGCCGAGCGGCGCCTGCTCGCGTGGCGCCTGCCGGCCGGTGTGACGGCCACGTGGCGCGCGGAAGCCGTGCAGGGAACGGCCACGGTGCCCGTGCCGCTGGCCGACGACATGCCCCCGGCCACCGCCCGGCTGTTCGCCCGGCTGCCGCAGGGGTGGGCGCCGTGGCAGCGCGTGGGCGCATGGCCGGCGGACGGGAGCGCCGCGCGGCTGCGCCTGACGGTACCCGACGGGACGGCAAGTATCCGGCTGATGCTGGCCGGCCGCCTGCGCCACGTGACGGGCGCCCGGTTGCTCAGGGATCCGCAGTCCGCCTGCGACGGCCGCGCGTGCAATGCGCCGGACGAGGTGCAGGTGGTCGACCTGTTGCCCGACGCCGGCGAGATCGTGATCGATGCGGAACCGCTGGCGCAGGGCGCCCTGGCCACGCCGGGCGACGCGCGCTACCGCCATCTGGTCGTGCGCGACGGCCGTCTCGCATGGCAGGCCCTGGGTCCGGCCACGTCCCGCCCGTCCGCGCCGCTGGCCGACGTCGCGTTGGCCGACCGCAATGGCATTCCGCTGTGGCGCGACGGCGCCCCGACGGACGCGGCGCGCGCGGCCGGCCTCGCCACCATGCTGGGCGTGCGCGCGGGCCAGACGGGCGGCGTCGCCACCTTGCTCGGCCGGGTGCCGGGCGACCGGCACGCCGCGCGCCTGACGCTGGACCTGCGCCTGCAGGCGGCCGCGCAGGCGGCGCTCGACTGCATCGCCATGCGGCGCGGGCACTGGGATGGCAAGGCCTGCGGCGGCGCGGGACCGGTGCCGGCGGGCCGCCAGGCGGGCGTCGTCCTGCTCGACACGGAAACGGGCGCGATCCTCGCCGCGGCCGGGGCGGGCATGCCGGCCGTGACGAACGAGAACTGGCGCGAGGCGCGCGACTTCGACCGCGTCGACCCGGCCGCGAGCCCGCTGCGCCTGCCCGCGCTGCAGCACGACGGCGGCGCCGAGCGGGCGCCTGGGTCGACGTTCAAGATCGTCAGCGCCCTCGGCCTGGAACTGGCGGCGAAATCCGACCGCCAGCTGGACGCCCTGCTGGACGGCCTGCCGCTGGCCGGCATCAACGCCGCCGCGCACGAGCGTGGCTTCGCATTCCGCACGGACGCGGCCACGTACCCCGTCGACGGCCGCGCGCGTATCACGAATTTCCGCGACCAGGGCCTGGACCGGCGCGCCCAGGACGGCCGCCTGGGCCTCGCGCAGGCGCTCACCTACAGCCTGAACACGTGGTTCGCGTGGACGGGAGAGCTGTCCGACCGGAGTCTCCTCGGCCGGCCCGACGGCGGCGTACCCGACCTGCAGCCGCTCGACCCGGGCGCGCTGGACCCGGTGCGCCCGGTCGTCGCGATGGCGCGCCGGCTCGGCTTCGGCCAGGCGCTGCGGCTGGACGGCGGCCTGCTGCCGGCGGATTTTGCCTGGTCGACGTGGGACGCCCTGCAGACGACGCCGGCCGCCATCGACCCCGTCCACACGCGCCACGAGCTGCGCCAGATGGCGATCGGCCTGCGGATGCAGGCGACGCCGCTGCAGATGGCGCTCGTGGCGGGCGCCGTCGGCCAGGGCAGGGCGATCGTGCCGCACCTGCTGGGAGAACTCGACGGCAAGCCTGCCGCGCCGTCGAATGGACCGGTGCTGGACGTGCGCCTGGACCGCATCCGTGCCGGCATGAAAGGCGTCGTCGACATGGGCACGGCGGCCGGCGCCTTCCGCGCGCCGGCCTTGTCCGGTATCCGGCGTGGTCTTTCCGGCAAGACGGGGACGGCGCCGGTGGGCGACGGGGCGCTCGCGACGGTCTGGTTCACGGGCTGGCTGGAGCCGCGCAGCGTGCCGGGGCAGGACCACCGGCTGGCCGTCGCCGTGTTCGTCAGCCGTTCGGAAGCGACCGGCGGGGAGCATGCGGCGCCGGTCGCGGCGGCCGTCCTGGGGGCACTCTCCGGCAACGGGTCGAATTGAGGGGTATTTGCCACTCATCTGCGCGCCTGTACGATGTGTTTCTGTGGCATGATCTGTTACGGTCCTGCCATTAGCGGCCGAACATCGAAGAGGATTTATGCGTTTGCCGGGAACCCGGTACCAGGAACCGGGCTGGGAAGAAGTGCGCAAGTTGCTGGGACAGTGCTCGCTCGCCGCGCTGCGCGGTCTCGATGCCGCACATCCGGACCTGGACAGCTACGTAGAACGCATGACGGACCAGCTGCTGGCCCAGCGCCACGGCGCCCGCGCCCGGGCGGCCGGCAACGGCTACGGCGACACCGTGTACGAACTGGCGGTGACGCTCGTCGTCGAGCTGCGCGCCCGTCCGGCCGACTGGGACGCATTGTGCACCGCCCTGGCGGAAGGCGCGCCGGGCGATGCGCTGCTGCGCAAGAAGGTGAACGACATGTACGCCGTGCTGCGCGACCGCGTGGACGCCGACAACTACCAGGCCGCCTGCGGCCGCCCGTGCAGCCCGAACCGCATGTACGCGTACCGGATGCTGGACACGGCGTACCACGACATCGCCCGGCTGTTCGCCAACTGGCGCGCACACCGGGACCAGGTCGGCGCGATCCTCGGCCGCGAGATCGCCGACGGCGCCGACCCCATCGAAGTGCGCCAACTGCGCACGATCCACGACTGCCGCGCCGAGTGGATCCTGCGCTGGAGCGCATCGCTGGAGGAGTTCGGCGGCGGCCCCGGCCCGCTGCACACGCGCTCCAAGCGCTTCGCCAGCCTGAAGACGAGCCCCGAGCGGATCGCCGCCATGCTGCGCGAGATCGGCGAGTACGAACAACTGTCGGCCAACCGCGACGAGGACTGGCTGCAGGACCTGGACGACGCGTCGGTCTGGGTGGAGGATTACTGGCGCGTGCTGCAGGAATCGGAGAGCGCGGCGACGCCCGGCGTAGCGACGCCCGGCCACGATCGCATCCTGGAAGCGCAGCAGGATGCGCTCGACGACGCGGCACCGGAACCCGAGCCGGTGCCGGATGAAGCGGATCCCCGTCTGGAAACGCTGGCGCTGAGTGTTTCACTGCCCCCCGGCTATGTTGCGCAGGCGCCGGTGGATGGCCTGCTGGCGGCGGAAGGGCTGCCGGTGGGGCTGGCCGTGTACGCGAAGCTGCTGGGCCCGGATGACGATGCGTACCCGGACGCGTGGCGCGACCCGGCCACGGGCGCGCTGCCGACGATGCAGCAGCTGGCGGCGCTGGCGGAAGTGTCGCTGCCGACGCTGCGCAAGCGCCGCGACGCCGCGATCGCCCGGCTGACGGCCGCCTTTGACACGAAGCGAGGAAGCGATGCATAGCAACGAGAACACCGCCCGCCGGCTGCAGGAAGCCCTGCTGCTGGCCCGCCGCAAGGACGGCGACCGGTTGATGCTGGACGACGCCACGCTGGCCGCCGCGCTGGACGGCAGCCGGCCGCTCACGTCCGGCGAACGGGCCGCATTGCAGGCGTCGCCGCTGACCGTGCGCCGGCTGCGTCATCTCGCGCTGGCACGCCGCGCCGCCGTATCGACGGCCTGGCGCGGCAGCCGCGGTGCGCTGCGGGCCGCGAGCACCGGCACGCACGATGCGATCGTGACGGACGACGGCTGGTGGACCCTGCACTTCGTCCCCGCCGGCGGCGGCTGGCGCGCGATCCTGCAACTGGCGCCGCAGGCCCCGTTCGCGGAAGCGCTGCTGGTGGCGCGCGCGCCGCTGCGCGTCGTGGACGGCGCGGGCGCCGTGGTGCTCGCCGGCCAGCTCGATGCGGACGGCGAGTGCGAGGCCGCCTGGCCGTTCGCCGCGCCGCCTCATGAACACTTGCAGGCGCATGGCGCCCGTTTCACCGTCGAACCGCTGGAGGCGGACACACCATGATCCCATTCTTCAAGCGCGCCGCGCCCGTGCATGACGCCTGCGCCCTGGGGCGCACGGCCGTCGCGCTGCCGCTGTCTCCCGGCTGCGGCGCGCCGCCGGGCTGCCCCGTCGTCATCGTCGACGCGGACGGCCGCCCGCGCCGCGCCACGACGCCGGCCGGGAAAAAGGTCGAGCTGCGCCCCGGCGAACTCGCCTGGGCATTCCACCCTGGCCCCTACACGATCGACGTGGTCCCGTACGCGCAGGCGCCCGAGATCGGCCTGCGCACGACGTTCGCCATCGACCCGCAGGACCCCGCCGCCGCTGGCAAGCGCTTCGACCTGTACCTGGCCGCCGAAGCGGATGGCCGCGTCGACCTGGCCGCGCTGGGCGTGAAAGTGGAAAACGCCGTGCGCAGCGCGCTGGAGCAGGGCGCGCTCGAGCTGCCCCCGTGCGCGGACATCGACGAGTGGAACGCATTCCGCCAGGGCCTGAACCGCCTGCTGTACCTGCGCTTCGGCCTGACCGTGGACGATTGCGTGCCCGTCGAGCTGGAGGGCGTCGACTATGCGGCGCAACTGGCTGCCCGCGCCGTTCCGGTGGCGCCCGCACCCGTCGCGGACAAGGTCGTACCGGACCTGGCCGATGCGAAGTCGCTGCGCCGCCTGTTCCTCGAACTGCCTTGCCTGATGTGCGGCCTGCGCCTCGGCGCGCTGCCGAACGGCCAGGAACAGTTCCGCCAGCAGCAGGCCTTGCTGCAGCGCCTGGACCGCCTGTCCGTCGAGATCACGACGATGCCCGCCCTCGTGCTGGCCGCGCCGGGGCAGCCGCTCGCGCTGGACGAACAACTGCGCCGCATGCGCCACAGCCGCCGCGCCACCGTCGCGCTGGACGAGGCGTGGGCGCTGCTGGCCCGCCTCGAAGGTGCGCAGGGCGAGCGCCTCGCCGCGCTGTACGACGAGGCCGAGCGTATCGTCGCCAACCTCGAAGCCGATTGCGCCGGCCGGCGCGCGGCGAAGCACGTCGCGGAGGCCGCATGAGTGGGCCAATGAGCGCGCCCGCGCAAGCGATCTGCCGCACGCGCCTGCCCGACGGCACGCTGCTCACCGTGACGGCCACCCGGCGCGAACGCGCGGGCCGCGCGGACGTCAAGTGCACGGTGCCGGGCGACGCGGCATTGGCCGAACGGCTGCAGCAAGTGGTGCGCCTCGCGCGCCACACGGAAGCGAAGATCGACAGCCGCGACCAGGTCGTGCTCGGCGTGGACCGCGCGCCGATCGGACGCGACTGCGAACTGGCCTTCGTGCTGGCCGACCGCCTCGTGCGCGGCGTGTGGCACGGACGCGGCGACGTCGTCGCCAACGGCTGGTCGGATGCGTGGCAGCTGGGCCGCCTGGATGGACACGACGTCGCGGATGCGTCGCCGGACGCGCTGCTGGGCGGCCCGGACGGCCTGTCGCACCTGGGCCAGCTGGACGGTCACCCCGATCCGGGCGCGCGCGTGTCCAGCGCCCGCGCGTGGTTCCCGCTGCACAGCGGGGGAGAGGGCGATGGCCTCGGCTGGGTCGAGGTGAGCGTCCATCCGCTGGAGGGCGAACGGGTGGACGAGGAACAGACGATCGCGGTGCCGGGCGCGGACGCGGCACGCCAGCTGGCGGTGCGCCAGGCGCTGGCCGGTGCCCGCCACTTCGACGGCCGGGGCCCTGGGCGCTGGCGGACGACGGTGCGTTTCAGCGACGCCGCCTTCGCCGGCCGTTCGTACGAACTGGCGCTCGTGCTGGCCGACCGCATCGCGCGCGGCCGCGACTTCATCCCGCGCGCCCGGCTGCTGGCGACGGGTTGCTCGGACGCGTGGCATGCGGGCCGCGTGGACGCGGTCGACGGCCTCGCGCCCAAATGCGCGCTGCTGCTGCGCGAAGCGGGGCCCGGCGACCGCATCGTGCTGCCGCATGCGTGGCGCGACGCGCTGCCGGCCGGCTTCGCGGACGACGTCCGTGCGCGCGGCGCGAGCGTGGCGTGCGCGGAGCGGATCGGAATCATTTGATGTAGGCTTGCAGGGTGAGCCGGAAGGAGTCGACGATGTTGCGGATGTTTGGATTGGGTGGGGCGAAGTGCCCGCGCTGTTCTCATGGGAACGGCGCGGCGGACGGCTATTGCGCCGCCTGCGGCCTGATGCTCGGCACACCGCGCCATGCGCCCGTGCTGGTCGAGAACCGCTGGGTGCCGGGGCCGGACGAACTCGCGGTGTTCTTCGGCGTGCGCGCGCTGTCCGGCGTATTCGTCAAGACGCTGCGCGTACCCGCCACGGCACGTGCGTACATCCTGCAGGGCGAGCAGGCGACCGAGGTGCCGCAGGGCGAGTACGAGATCGAAGGTTTCTTCACCCGCCTGAACCACCTGCTGCGCGACCAGCATGCGGAAATCCTCGTCACGCGCAGCAGCGCGCTGCCCGTGGAATTCGAGCTGGACGGCCTGGCCAGCGCCGAGCACCTGGAGGTCTCCGCGCGGCTGGCGCTGTCCGTGCGGATCGAGAGCGTGCCCGCGTTCGCGCGCCATTTCATGACGATGCCCGGCACCGTGAAAGCCGACCACCTGCGCGAACTCCTGTTGCAGCCCGTGCGCCAACTGGCGGGGGAATTCGTCGCCGCACGTTCGCTGCGCGAGATGGCAGGGCAGCGCGAGTTGCGGCCGGAACTGGACCAGCACCTGCAGGGCGGCCTCGCCACCTTGCTCGCCGATTACGGCCTGGCCATCGTCCGCGTGGAGACGCTGGCGCTGCGCCACGACCGCTTCGACGCCAACCGCGCCCGCATCGGCAGCCTGTGGCTTGCCGTCGACGAGCAGCGGGTGAAGGTCGAGCATGCGCGCCAGCTGGATGAGCTGTATTCGGACGACGAATGGCGCCGCATCGCGCGCGAGGAAAGCCAGGCGCGCCTCGCGCACCGGCGCGCGGAACTGCGCCAGGGCGCCGGCATCGAGCGCGCGGAGATGAGCCTGCAGAACGCCGAGCGCGCACAGGCGATCCGTGCCCGCGAGATCGAGCTGTATGGCCGCATCGTCGAGTCCCGCTCGCGCAAGCACGCCATCGAACGTGGCGCGCAAGACCTCGTCGCCGAGCTGGAACACGAACTCGCGCAGAAACGCGGTGCGCGCGCCGACCAGGAAACGGAATGGGCGCATTTGCGCGAACTGGCCGCCGTGCGCATGCGCGAAGAGGTTGCGCTGGCGCGCCAGGATGCGGCGCAGGCGCGCACGGTGGCCGCGCAGCGCTTCACGCACCAGTTGCTGCAACAGCAGATCAAGAACAAGATCGAGCAGGCGCGCGGCATCGAGGACGCGGCCCGCCAGCGCGCGGAACTGGCGCGCCTGCACGCGGCCGAGGAAGACGCGGCGCGGCGCATGCGCGAGATCGAGGCGCAAGCGCATGCGGCGCGGCTGCGGGCGGCGGAGCGGGAGGAGTCCGTCGAAGTGGAAGCCGTGCGCCAGCGCGTGGAAGCGCTGCGCCGCGACGGCACGCAGGCCGACGCGCTGGCCCAGCACGAAAAGCTGCTGCGCACGATCGAGGCGGATGCGGCGCTGCAGCGGGTGGCGCTGGACGGCGAGGAGTCGCGCGCCGTGCTGCAGGCCGAGCTGCTCGGCGCCGAGCGCGCGCACGAGCTGCGCCGCATGGAGACGCTGGGCGCCGTGGACGACACGACGAAACTGGTGCTGGCCGGCGAAACGAATGCGGCCCTGCTGGCGGACGTGCTGAAGGCGCGCACGCAGGCCGGCATGAGCGCGGAACAGCTGTCCGCGCTGACGTCGTCGCGCCTCGCCGACGAACAGGTCGAACGGGAGCGCGCGCGGCGCGACGCGGAACTGGAACGCGAACGGCGCCACCAGCTGGAACTGCTCGCGCTGCAGAACGACGTGAACAAGACGGCGCTGGCCACGCAGGCGCAACTGGGCGGCGCGCTGATTGCGGGGTCGACCTGCCGCCACGCCGGCGCCCAGGCCGGCGACCGGTTCTGCGGAACGTGCGGCGCGCCGCTGCCGGCGCGGGGATGATGCAGACGGCGATCGACAAGCTGCGCGAACTGCGCGCGCTGCACGAAGACGGCCTGTTGAGCCGCCAGGAATTCGACAGCCGCAAGAACGCGATCCTCGACGCCGCCTATCCGGCAGACGCGCCGCTGGACGCGCCCGTGCGCGCCGGCACCGAGATCGGCCTGATGGCCACGCAGGAAGTGGGGCCGGTGAACCGCCGCTATCGCCTGGAACGCCTGATCGCGCAGGGCGGCATGGGCGAGGTGTGGCAGGCGACGGACCTCGCCACGCACGCGGAACTGGGCCATAGCGCCCAGGTGGCGCTGAAGATCCTGCCGCCCCGCCTCACGGAAAACTCGCTGCACGCGAAGCTGCTGATCGAGGAAGCGGCGCGCGCGCGCCAGCTGGCGCACCAGCACATCGTGCGCGTGTACGACTGGGCGCAGGACCCGGCGACCGGCAGCTATTTCATCATCATGGAGTGCCTGGAAGGCGAGGACCTCGACACGCTGCTGGCGCGCACGGGCCGGCTCGACCTGCAACGTGCGCTGGACGTGCTGGCGCCCGTGGCCGCGGCACTGGACTACGCGTGGGAGCGGCATCACCTCGTCCACCGCGACATCAAGCCCGCCAACGTGTTCCTGTCGCGCGGCGGCGACGTCAAGCTGCTCGACTTCGGCATCGCGGCGCGCGCCCGTGCCGGCGGGCTCGCGCTGGAAGCCCCGGCCAGCTCGGGCACGGCGGGTTACCGCGCGCCGGAAGCCAGCGGTACCGGCGGTGTGCCGGATCGTGGGCTGGATGTGTATGCGGTCGCCGTCATGCTGTACCAGATGCTGACCGGCGCGTTGCCCGCCGGTGCCGCTCCGGCAAGGCCGGCGGTGCTGAACGACGCGCAGTGGGCCGTGCTGCGCGCCGCCTTCGCGCAGGATCCAGGCCAGCGTCCCGCCAGCGTGACGGATCTGCTGGCGCGGCTGCAGGCGGCGCCGGTCGTCGACGAGGCGGCGCGGCTTGCTGCGGACGCCATCGAACAGGAGCGCGCCGCGCGCGAACTGGCGGCGCGCAAGCTGGCGCAGGCCCAGGCGGAAGCGGCGGCGAAAGCGCAGCTGGACCGCCAGCGCCGCGAACAGGAGCGGGCTGCGAAGCTGGCCGCGGAAGCCGCGCGTGCGGCACGCAAGGAAGCGCTGCGCCAGCAGTTGCTGGAACGGCGCGCGGCGGAAGCGGAAAAGGCGCGACTGGAGCGCGAGGAAGCGCAGCGCAAGCTGGTGCAGGCCAAGGCCGCCGCCGCGTACATCGCGGAACAGAAGCGCGCGCGGCTCGAGGAAGCAGCACGCGCCCAGGCCGTGCTGACGCAGCTGATGCCTACGCCGGCCAGCCCCGTCGCCGACACGGAAGGCGTGCTGCGCGACCGCTTCCTGGGCGGCGACGCCAGGGGGCCGGAACTCGTGCTGCTGCCGACGGGCCGCTTCCAGATGGGCTCTCCCGAGCACGAACGGAAGATCGCGATGGAGGCCGGCTCGCAGCCGGGCTGGCTGGCGCGCGAGCTGCCGCAGCACTGGGTCGGGATCGAGAAGCCGATCGCGATGGGACGCTATCCCGTGACGGTCGGCGAGTGGCGCGTGTTCGTGGCCAGCACCGGTTGGCGGCCGAGCGGGGAAACCGACTGGGACGCGCCCGGCTTCACGCAGACGGACCGCCATCCCGTCGTGGGCGTGAACTGGTTCGACGCCATCCGCTACGTGCGCTGGCTGTCCGAAGCGACGGGCAAATCGTACCGGCTGCCGAGCGAGGCGGAATGGGAATACGCGTGCCGCGCCGGGACGAAGACGGCGTTCTCGTTCGGCGACAGGATCACGACGGACCAGGCGAATTACGACGGAAATTTCACGTACAACGGCGGCCCGCGCGGCGAATACCGGCGCGGCACGACGCCGGTCGGCTTGTTCGCTGCCAACCCCTGGGGCCTGTTCGACATGCACGGCAACGTGTGGGAATGGGTGCAGGACGTCGTCCACGACAATTACGATGGCGCGCCGCTCGACGGTTCCGCGTGGGAAGAAGGCGGCGACCAGGCACGGCGCATCCTGCGCGGCGGCTCCTGGCTGTACAACCCGCGCTACCTGCGCTCGGCGCT
>CAMLMV010000027.1 GCA_946481275.1 uncultured Massilia sp. | reverse complement strand
TCGTTCGGGCACTCGGGCTCGCACACGTCGCAATTGATGCAGTCGTCGGTAATCAGTAATGCCATGACTAAATAAGACCTCAGGCTTTCGGTGCGGCCGCCATGTCGGCGATTTTTTTCTGGAGCCAGCGGTCGACCGAGGGGAACACGAATTTGGATACGTCGCCGCCCAGCATCGCGATCTCGCGCACGATGGTGCCGGAGATGAACTGGTACTGGTCGGACGGCGTCAGGAACAGGGTTTCGACGTCGGGCAGCAGGTAGCGGTTCATGCCCGCCATCTGGAACTCGTACTCGAAGTCGGACACGGCGCGCAGGCCGCGCACGATCACCCGTGCATCGTGCTGGCGGACGAAATCCTTGAGCAGGCCGGAAAAGCTCTCGACCTTCACGTTCGGATAATGGCCCAGCACTTCGTTGGCGATTTCCAGGCGCTCGGCGAGCGAGAAGAAGGGGCGCTTGTTCTTGCTGTCGGCGACCCCGACCACCAGGGTGTCGAACAGACCCGATGCGCGACGCACCAAATCCTCATGGCCGCGCGTGAGCGGATCGAAAGTTCCTGGATAAACGGCTACAACCATTGCGACTCCCTGGAGAATGCACCTGAATAGACGCGCATTATGCCTGAAAATTCGGCAGCCGCCCCGGGGAGGGGCACCCTTTGCTTATTGATTAGGCAGTTTTACCCAGAAAAGCGGTGTTTTAACGCAACTTTAACAGGTGGTAGTGCACCATGCCGGCCTTGTCGGCGCGGACCAGCTGCCAGGGCTGCAGCCAGTCGGGCACGTCGTCGGTGGCCGCATCCGTCTCCGCGAACGGCAGGCGCTCGCCCGATTCGGCGTACACGAGGCCGTCTTCGTTCAGCAGTTGCGCGCACAGCGGCAGCGCCTGGACCAGGAAATCCTGCTGGTACGGCGGGTCGAGGAAGATCACGTCGAAACGCTGGCCGCGCTGGATGCAGTCGCGCGCCATGGCCAGGGCGTCGGCGCGCACCACGCGCACGTTGTCCGCCTTGAGCTTGTCCTTGATCAGTTCGAGCTGGCGCACGACGGGGCCGACGTTGTCGATCATCGTGACGGACCGCGCGCCGCGGCTGGCCGCCTCGAAGCCGAGGGCGCCGCTGCCGGCGAACAGGTCGAGGCAGTCGGCGCGGTCCCAGTCGCCCGTCATCTGGTGATTGATCCAGTTGAAGACGGTTTCGCGGACGCGGTCGGGCGTGGGACGCAGGCCTAGCGCATCGAGGACGGGTAGTGGAGTGCGCTTCCAGGCGCCGCCGATGATGCGGACTTGCTGCGGCGGGCCCGGACGGCGGGCATAGGTAGGGGCGGACTTCTTTTTTTGCATGGGCGCGAATATAGCACGCGCTCCCGATCATTTCCCGGCTGCCAGCGCGTTGAAATCGTTGATCCAGCCCTGCATGCGTTTCTGCGCATGGGCTTTCTGGTCCGGCGTCGTCAGGCGGATCGCCGTCAGGATGAACTTCGACGTGTTGTCGACATAGGCGTCGAAGAAAGCCTTGCGCTCCGGGGCGTCCATGCGGTCGAAGAGGTCGCGCAGCAGGTCGTGGATCGCCGACATCGTCTGTTCCTTGTTCAGCTTGTCCCGCTGAATACGCTGCAGCAGGGCGATGATCTTTTTCTGGCGCAGTACGCGTTCCTGCAGCCAGGTCTCGTTGTCGAGCGGACGTGCATCGGACGCTTTGCGCAATGCCGCTTCCTGGTCGCGGCTGAAACTGCCGAACCACAGTTCGAGCTGTTCCATCGCCTTTTTATAGCGGGCCTTGTGCTGGTCCTCGACGCTGCCGCTCATGAATTTCTTGCGGAAGTCTTCGTTATTCTTCGCGAATTTCTTTTCCATTTGCGCGATCTGGTCCGGCTTGATCGACATCGCCAGGTCGGCCAGGTCCGGCAGCGCCTTAAAGGCCAGCAATTCCGTTCTCGCCTTGACGTCGCGGTAGTCGGACAGCAGTTCGTCCTGCGTGACATTGCCGTCGCCGAGCTGGCGCTGCATCTTGGTCAGCAGGCCGGCGTAATCGCGCAGCTGCGTCGTTCGATGCCACTGGAACAGCTTGTCGATATCTTTCTTGACCCAGTCGGACTGGTCGCTGTCGAGGTCGAGATACGCGTTCAACCACCAGTACAGCAATGTGTCACCGTGGTTATAGGTAAAACGGATCGTGCTGCACGCGCTCAGCAGCGCCACGAAGGCGATCAGGAACAACATGCGTGCCCGCAGGAACACCGTAGGGGGCGTGTTAAACTTTTTCATCTTTTTTAACTCGTTTGAGAACGGCCTATGAACGTAGTCATCCTCGCCGCCGGCATGGGAAAGCGCATGCAATCCGCACTGCCGAAAGTCTTGCATCCACTGGCCGGCAAGCCGCTGTTGCAGCATGTTATCAATACGGCGCGCAGCCTGAACCCGAGTAAATTATGCGTGATTTACGGGCACGGCGGCGCAGCGGTGCCGAGTGCGGTTCAAGCCTGGTCCGCCCAGGGCGGCGTTGCGATCGACACGGCCCTGCAGGAACCGCAGCTGGGCACCGGCCACGCCGTGATGCAGGCCGTGCCGCAGATCGACGAGAACGCGCCGACGCTCGTCCTGTACGGCGACGTGCCGCTGACCACGGCCGCCTCGCTGCGCCGCCTGGTCGAGGCTGCCGGCGACGACAAGCTGGCCATCCTGACCGTCGAACAGGCGAATCCGTTCGGCCTGGGCCGCATCGTCCGCGAGAACGGCAATATCGTGCGCATCGTCGAAGAAAAGGATGCGAACGAGCTTGAACGCGCGATCAAGGAAATCAACAGCGGCATCATGGTGATTCCGACCCGTCACCTGACGGCCTGGCTCGGTTCGCTGAAGAACAACAACGCCCAGGGCGAATATTACCTGACCGACATCGTCGCGCAAGCCGTCGCGGCCGGCGTACCGGTCGTGTCGGCCCAGCCGTCGGCCGAATGGGAAGTGGCCGGCGTGAACAGCAAGGTGCAACTGGCCGAGCTCGAGCGCCGTCACCAGCTGAACATCGCCACCGCCCTCCTCGAACAGGGCGTGACCCTGATGGATCCGGCCCGTATCGACGTGCGCGGTGAACTCGTCTGCGGACGCGACGTCACCATCGACGTTGGTTGCGTGTTCGAAGGCCGCGTCGTCATCGGCGACGGCGTGACGATCGGCGCCCACAGCGTGTTCGTGAACGCGACGGTCGCCGCGGGCGCGCAGATCAAGCCGTTCTGCCACCTGGAAGACGCCGTCGTGGGCGAAAAATCCATCATCGGCCCATATGCGCGCCTGCGTCCGGGGACCGAGCTGGGCGAAGACGTCCACGTAGGCAATTTCGTCGAGATCAAGAACAGCAAGGTCGCCGCGCACAGCAAGGCGAACCACCTGGCCTATGTGGGCGATGCCGACGTCGGCTCGCGCGTCAACATCGGCGCGGGCGCGATCACGTGCAATTACGATGGCGCCAACAAATTCCGCACGATCATCGAAGACGAGGCGTTCATCGGCAGCGACAGCCAGCTGGTGGCCCCCGTCACGGTGGGCAAGGGCGCGACGATCGGCGCCGGCACCACGCTGACCAAGGATGCGCCGGCCGGCAAGCTGACGATCTCGCGTCCGAAGCAGCTGACGATCGAGAACTGGAAGCGTCCGGTCAAGGTCAAGAAGTAAGACCTGTCCACCGCATGTGCACAGGAAACCCACAGTAAAAACACAGGCTGATCACAGCCTGTTCCACTGCCTGTGCACAGGGATGTCAACCGGACGTCCACAACATCATCCACAGAGTCATCCACAGGCCCGCCGCGTTCGCCCGGCGGGCCTGATCATTTCAGAAACCCGGTGGAATGCGCCTGTGGCGGGAGGTGGCGCCGTCGGCGTGCCCATGCGCCGGGGATAAGCGCACAGAGTTATCCACAAGTGGTCAGACGGCGATACGCGTTTCGAACTTGCTGCGGAATGTGGAAAAGTAGGCTTTGACGTTGCGCACATTGCTGTGCGTGGTGAACAGGCGGTGTGCCAGGGCGTGATATGCCGGCATGTCGGCCACCTGCACGACGAGCACGAAATCCGGCCCGGGCGACACGCGGTAGCACTGCAGCACGGCCGCCTCGTCCGCCACGACCCGTTCGAACTCCGCCATGCGGTCGGCCGCCTGCACGTCCAGCGTGATCTCGACGATGACGGACAGGCGCGCGCCGACCTTGTCCGGCGCGACGATCGCGACTTGCCGCTCGATAACACCGTTCTCCCTGAGCTGTTTGACGCGGCGCAGGCAAGTGGGCGGCGAGATATGTACCGATTCCGCCAATTCCGCATTCGTCTGCGAGGCATCAACCTGCAGGATGTTCAGGATGCGACGATCCAGATCGTCAAGGATGGGGTCCTCTTGCGGCATATAAATAAAATCTTTCGAGAAAAATGAAAGGATATTTCGTATCGAATGCTTCGTGAAATTATCTATCAAAATGGTGCGCACTTAGAAAGCATATTTCGTTTCCTCTACTCTACAGTGCATGCATTAATCGATTTCGGAGGTTTCCCATGTGTGGCATCGTCGGCGCAGTCGCCCAGCGCAACATTACCCCAGTGCTCATCGAAGGTCTGAAGCGTCTCGAATACCGCGGCTATGATTCCTGCGGCGTGGCGCTGCACGTGGACGGCCACCTGGCGCGCTCACGCAGCACGTCGCGCGTGGCCGATCTGGAGACCCAGATCCAGGAAACCCACCTGCAAGGTTTTACGGGCATCGCCCACACCCGCTGGGCGACGCACGGCGCGCCGGCGACCAAGAACGCGCACCCGCACTTCTCGCCGAACAGCGACGATGCGCGCATCGCCCTCGTCCACAACGGCATCATCGAGAACCACGACGAGCTGCGCGCCGAGCTGACGGGCCTGGGCTACGTGTTCCAGAGCCAGACCGACACCGAGGTGATCGCCCACCTGGTCGACCACATGTACAACGGCGACCTGTTCGACACCGTGCAGCAGGCGGTCAAGCGCCTGCACGGCGCGTACGCGATCGCCGTGTTCTGCCGCGAAGAGCCGCACCGCGTCGTGGCCGCCCGCCAGGGCTCGCCGCTGATCGTCGGCCTGGGCAAGGGCGAAAACTTCGTTGCCTCCGACGCGATGGCGCTGGCCGGCACCACCGACCAGATCATCTACCTGGAAGAAGGCGACGTCGTCGACCTGCAACTGGCCCGCTACTGGATCGTCGATGTCGAGGGTCGTCCGGCCGAGCGCGAGGTCAAGACCGTGCACGCGCACACCGGCGCCGCCGAATTGGGCCCGTACCGCCACTACATGCAGAAGGAAATCTTCGAACAGCCGCGCGTCGTCGGCGACACGCTGGAAGGCGTGACGGGCATCATGCCGGAACTGTTCGGCGACCAGGCCTTCCGCGTATTCAAGGAAATCGACCGCGTGCTGATCCTGGCCTGCGGCACCAGCTACTATGCGGGCCTGACGGCCAAGTACTGGATCGAGTCGGTGGCCAAGCTGCCGGTGAATGTCGAGATCGCCAGCGAATACCGCTACCGCGACAGCGTCCCGCACCCGAACACCCTCGTCGTCACGATCTCGCAGTCCGGCGAAACGGCCGACACGCTGGCCGCACTGAAGCATGCGCGCAGCCTCGGCATGACGAACACGCTGACGATCTGCAACGTCTCCACGAGCGCGATGGTGCGCGAGTGCAAGCTGGCGTACATCACCCGCGCCGGCGTCGAAGTGGGCGTCGCCTCGACGAAGGCCTTCACGACCCAGCTGGCCGCCCTGTTCCTGCTGACGCTGACCCTGGCCCAGGTCAACGGCCGCCTGACCGACGAGCAGGAAGCGAACTACCTGAAGCAGATGCGCCACCTGCCGGTCGCACTGTCGTCCGTGCTGGCGCTGGAGCCGCAGGTGATCGCATGGGCCGAGGAATTCGCGCGCAAGGAAAACGCCCTGTTCCTGGGCCGCGGCATCCACTACCCGATCGCCCTGGAAGGCGCGCTGAAGCTGAAGGAAATCTCGTACATCCACGCCGAAGCGTACCCGGCCGGCGAACTGAAGCACGGCCCGCTGGCGCTGGTGACGGAAGAGATGCCGGTGGTGACGATCGCCCCGAACGACGCCCTGCTGGAAAAGCTGAAATCGAACATGCAGGAAGTGCGCGCCCGCGGCGGCGAGCTGTACGTGTTCGCCGACGTCGACACCCAGATCACGTCGGGCGAAGGCCTGCACGTGATCCGTTTGCCGGAGCACTACGGCCTGCTGTCGCCGATCCTGCATGTGGCGGCGCTGCAGCTGCTGGCGTATCACACGGCGCTGGCGCGTGGGACCGATGTCGACAAGCCGCGTAACCTGGCGAAGTCGGTGACGGTCGAGTAAGACGGTCGAACAAGCCGTGCGGCCCAGGCCGCACGGCTACATGAGGACGATGGTCACAGCACCATCGGCCCCCCGATGTTCCCTTTGAATATTTCCATATTCAGCGAGAAATCGTCCACGGTGCCGGCCGTCCGGCCGTCGACCAGCACGCTGATCGACCGGCCGCCGCACACCCGTTTCATCTCTTCGCTCGACAGCGAGCGCACTCGCAAGCCGGCCGACGCCGTGCCGTCAAAGGCCAGGTCTTCGATCCTCAATGTGTTCATGATAGTTCTCCTCGAATGGTTGGAAGTGAAATGGCGCGCATGTCACGCGCCTGCTTCTCACCATGCAGGGAGCATGCCACCGGTGGCGTAGGGGCAGGCCGGTGTTTTGTGTTGGTTCGGGACCAACACACCGCAGGGACTGTCAGTTCTTGCCGGACGATTTGGCCGTCACTTCACGATACCGGGCTTCCGTCTCGGCCAGCAGCATGCGGGCCTGGACGAGCTGGGTTTGCATGCGGATGCGTTCCACCTCCTGCTGCATGCCTGAGAGTCCGGAGCCCTCTTGCGGTGCCCAGATCAACTCTCCGCCTTTGCCATTCGCATTGCTGCGCGTGCACACGCGGCCACTCAAGGCGGCGCCCTCGGAATACTTCTGGTCCTGGTAAAAACAGCAGGATTGGTCGGCGGCCTTGGCAGGTACGACGAAAACGGCCGCCAATGCGGCGGCCGTGATGAGTATCGATTTCATTACATCCCTTTCCAGAAAATAAACGGCCCCGAATGTCGGGGCCGTTTGTCAGGTTAGAACACGTAGGTCGCCTGCATGCGGAAGCTGCGGCCCGGATCGAACCAGGAACGGCCCATGTCGCCAGGGGTCTGCTGGTTGACCTGCTTCGTCACGGTGCGCGTCAGGTTGCTGATGTTGAAGCTGCCCGAGAAGTGGTCGCTGAAGCGGTAGTTGACGCCCGCATCCCACTGGCCCACCGGCAACTGCCACACCGGGATGCCGAAGCCCGCATCCTGCAGCGGGTTGCCCTTGGCGTCCACGTGGGCCGGATCGGCGCTGGTGCCGTTGGAGCCCTTGGCGCCATAGACACCGGTCGCCAGCAAGGTACGGTCACGCCAGGAATACGCCAGACGTGCCGACACCGGGCCGCGGTCGTACATGAAGGCCAGGTTGAAGGCGCGCTTCGACAGGTACGGCACCGGCAGATCCTTGTACGGGATGCCGTTGGTGTCGCAGCCATACAGCGCCGCAGACCCTTTCAGCTCGCCACCGGACGGGCAGAAATTCGACGGGTTCGGGTGATACAGCTGCTGCTTGCCGTCGATGTAGGTGAAGTTCGACGATACGCCGAAACCCTTCGCCCAGTCCGGCAGGTAGTCGCTCACGCCGGGCAGGTGATCGAGGTAGGTCATGCCGGCCAGCTCGATACCGCGCACGCGGGCCTTGGCCGCGTTGGCCGGACCGGTGATTGTGAACTCCATATCATTGCCGGCGAGATCCTTATACGTCCTCGTATAGGATTCGTTCATGATGATGTCCTTGACCTGCTTGTAGAAGAATGCAGCGGTCAGGGATTGGCCCGGGCGCGGATACCATTCCAGCGTCAAGTCGACATTGTTCGACTTGAGCGGCTTCAGCTTCACGTTACCGTCGTTGGTGCCGGTGTACGCGATGGTGGTGATCTTCTTGCTGTCGTTGGGATCGTTGATCACGTTCTGCGCCAGCGTGATGTACTCCTGCAATTGATCGAAACCGGGACGGTAGATGCCGCGCGACAGCGCCACGCGTGCCTGGAGCTTGTCCGTCAGGCTCGCCTTCAGGTTCAGGCTCGGAATCACGTCGACGTGGCTGGACTTGAGATCCATCGGATCGTTGATCTCGCCGAAGCGCGGGACGTTCGGATTGGTGGTCTCGCTATAACTCGGCTTGAACACCGTGTAACCGTGGGCCACGGTGTTGGTCCGGACCACGCGTACGCCGGCGACGCCGTCCACCGGATATTTCCAGTCGTCGAAGCCGAAGCGCAGGTTGCCGTACAGGGCCTGGGTGCCTTCGCTGTGCTTGCTGACGTACTGCGGTTCGGTGCTGAAGCCAGGCGGGCGCCAATCGCTGCCGGCCTTCGAGCAATCGCTCGTCGCGCCCGTCAGCCTGTTGTCGTCCTCGCAGTTATAGCGCAGCACGGTCAGCAGATTCTTGTACGCGGCCATGTCCCTGACCATCGACTGTGCGGGCACGACGAACGCCGGCGGTGCAGGCATCCTGCCGTTGAAGAAGTCAGGGAACGAGAAGGCTTGAACGTTGCCCAGCGCTGCGTATTTCGGGTCGCTAAAGTAACCGAAGTTCGGGCGCTGCCAGTCCCAGCTTTCGAGGTGCGGGAGTTGGCCCGGGACGTCGGTTTCCTTCACGCCCCATTCTTCCTGGTAGGATTTCCAACCCGAACCGGCATTCTTATCCTTGCGCGAGGAACGTTCCGTGATGCGAACGCCGAAGCGGACGTCGCGCAGCACCGGATGGTCGAAGCTGTATTTGGCATCCAGTTTCCAGGCGTACAGATCCGCCTTGGCACGGTTGAACTCAGGCTGCGAAATGCCCCAGAAGTAGTTGCGGGGATCGGCCATGAAGGCGATCGCCTTGTCGTTGAAATTGAACGCGGGCCGCGAACCGGAGACGTCCAGGCCCTCACTCGGCAGGAATGTGCCGAGGTTGAGCATGCCGTAATTGCCGCTGTTGGTGGCGTGCACCCACTGCAGGTCGTTCTGGAACGACCAGCTTTCGTTGACGCGCCATTTGAAGTTCCACGCCAGCTCGCGCGTGCGGCCATGCACGTCGCGGTAGTTCTGGGTGGTGTTCATGCCGAGACCGCCGTCCACGAACTGGTTCGCGCCCCTGCCGCCGATCGGATAGCTGAGGACGCCCGACTGGAAGACGCCGGCGCTGTTGAACTTGGCGTCGGTATAGACAGTCTTGTACGGGTTTTCAGGGTTGACACCCATCGAGACGTTCGCGTTGACCTGATGGAAAGCGGAGTCGAAGTACGTCAACGACGACTCCAGGTTGTCCTTCTTCCACTGCAACGCGCCATAGAAGCCCACGCGGCGGGTATCTTCGTTGTTGCTGCCCCAGTTGCCACCGGCCGGCACCCACGCGGTCTGGCCTGGGATGAGATCGCTCCTCGGGTAGTAGACGTTCTGGTCGATCGTGTCGTAGCGGAATTTGGTGCGGTTGAACGACAAATCCACCAGTGCGCCGAATTCGCCCGCGCGGGTCTTCCACCGGTTCGAGTACAGACCCGAGAAGCCCGGCGATTTGGTTTTGCCCAGTTCGGCGTAATTGCCCGTGGTGGTCAGCGCGCCGTACTGGCCCGGCGCGTCGAACGGCAGCCGCGTGCGCAGGTTGATCTGGCCGCTGATGCCGCCTTCGATCAGGTCGGCAGAGGGATTCTTGTAGACTTCCACGCCCGCCATCAGTTCCGGCGGCACGTCGCCCCAGCTCAGTTCACGTCCCGGCCAGCCGGCCGAGAAGGTTTCGCGTCCGTTCATCGTGGACGAACCCCAGGACAGGCCGCGCACCTGCACGCCCGAACCTTCCACGTTGAATTCCAGGCCGTTTGCGGCCAGGGAAGCGCCCTGGCGCGACTGGTTGCGGTCCATCGTGACGCCCACCACGCGCTGCAGCACTTCAGTGATCGAGCGGTCAGGCAGCTTGCCGGCTTCGTCGGCCACGACCGCATCGACGATCTGGTCGGAATCCCGCTTGATCGCCGTCGCGGTCTCGAGCTGCTTGCGCTGGCCGGTCACCACGACGGTGTTCGTTGCGCTGTCGTTCGTCTGCGCCTGCGCGCTGCCGCACAGCAGCGCGAACTGCGCCGCGGCCGTTGCCAGCGCGGTCATCTTGATCGTTTTCCTGACGATCTTCGTCTCATCTCTTGTCATTATTGATGTCCTTTGTCTATGCCTTGGTTGCCACCGCGCGATGCGGTGGCCATGAATGTCACTGGAAGTAGATCGGGCCGGTCAGCTTGAACTGGGTCTGGTACTTCGACGCCGCGTTCGCCACCTGCGCGTTCGCCTGTACTGCGGAGAACTTGATCTCGACGAGCGGATAGCTATGGATCTCGTTCCACGCGTCCAGCCCGCTCAAGCCGCACGATTCGCTGACCGTGAACTTGTCCTTGAGACTAAGGCTGTAGTCCGTGGCGGCGGCGGCGGTCGGCTGCACGGTCGATTTCAGGGTCACGGCACAGGATTTGCCATCCTTCTGAGCGAAGTGGCCGAGGAACAGTTCGACGTTGAACTTGTTATTGGCCGAACCGTACCATTCGGGGTTTTGTGCGAGGTTGAAGTGCATCGCCCCCTGGACTTCGAGCATCAGGCCTTTAGGTGCGGTGAGAGGCTTGCTGAAAATGGTGTCCTTCACGCCGGTCCGGTAGCCGTCGTTCGAGACGAGATCGTCGTCCACGAGGCCGGGGCCGAAGATCTGGAACGACGCGCGGCTGGACCACCATGCCTCCGGCGCCTTGTCGGAAGTCGCGGTAAAGGTGTAGCTGCTGCCGCCGTCGCCGACCGCCCGGTCGCAACTGTCGCACCACCACTGGTTGCCCAGGTGCCCGATCAGGCCTTCGTTGGTGTTGTCGTTGTCCTTGTAACCGGTCAGGAAATTCAGCTTGGCCGGTTTTTCGGTGCCGATCGGAATGTCCTTCTCCATGAATTTCGCCATGCCTACCGACACCGCATCCGTCGCCGACACCAGCGCCGGCAGGTAGTAGTCATTGCCATCCTGCTCGGCGACGACGATGCACATGCCGTTCGCGAGCTTGGTCATCGTGTTCCCGCTGACCGAGCAAATGGCAGGCGTCTTGCTCGTGAACTTGGCCGGGAGACCCGAGCTGAAAGTGGCGGACAACTGCACCGGCGTCGAATCGAGCGGCTGCCAGCCCGGGTGGGGGAACGCGGTGATTCGCTGCGGGTTTTTCGGCACGACGAAAATCTGGCGCTGCGAGACCGGCGCGTAGCCGTTGGAACCGGCCTGGGTGGCGGTCACCGAGCATTCGCCCAGTTTCAGCAGCGTCAGCTGATCCCCACTGACGCTGCAAATGTCCGGCGTGTTCGACGTAAAGGTCACGGCGCCGCCGGAGCTTGCCGTCGCCTTCAGCTTGGTCGTGGCGGAATTGGGCGGCACGCCGATCAACGCCTCGCCCGAGAATGGGAGCTGGAAGGAAATGGATTGCTCCGCGCCGCCGCTACTGCTATCGCCGCCGCCGCCGCCGCAACCGCTCAACAATGCGATGCAGCCAAGCGCAATCGCAGGAATCTGGAACTTCATCGGTACTCTCCTCATGGTGGTGTTCCTTTGTGTAATGAATTCATGACTCTTGGGCCCCCATGACACCGACTGGTAATGGAACGGCAATACGGGACTGCAAACGAGACTTTGCGAGCTTCCAGAGTTATGGTTTTTTATATATAACGGACATTTGCGCATGTTATGATGCCATTGGAGACCCGGGTGTCACAATTACAATAACTTTTAATTAGCGACATAAAATTTACCGAGCGTCGCTTTTTTGTTCGCAAGACTCAGTGCGAATGCGCCGCAGCGCCTGTACGCGTCGTGCCCTTCCATATCGAAAAATGTTGTTCGCGCGCAACGATTGGCATGGCGCGAACAATTGCGAACCTAAGCCCCGCCGCGCGCTCTAACACCTGCCCCGGACATCAACCGGCCGCAGGAGCGTGACCATGGCAGGCATCGTGCGTATCGACGACGAAGTGATCACGACGGATGATTTCATCCGTACGCTGAAGCTGAACGGACAGTTCGAAGGGTTGGTCGAGCAGTTGGTGCGCGACCGCCTCACGGCGCGCGCCGCGCGGCAGGCCGGCCTCGTGCTCGCGCCCGAACAGGTGCAGGAGCGCGCCGACGCCTTCCGCCGCGCGCTGGGCCTGCATCGCGCGGCCGACACCAATCACTATCTCGACGCGCTCGGCATCTCGCTGGACGAGTTCGAGGCATACATCACCGACAGCCTGTACCAGGAAAAGATGCTGGAGCAGGTGTGCAGCGAAGCGGCCGTCGCGCAATATTTCAAGCTCAACTCGCCGCGCTTCGACAGCGTGGAAATCAGCCACGTCGTGCTCGATTCCGAAGGGGCGGCGCGGGAAATGCTGTCGGTGCTGCAGGAGGAGCCGGAAGCGTTCGCCGGGATGGCGCGCGAACACTCCATCGACGAGGACACCCGCCAGCAGGGCGGCGTCATCGGCAAGGTGTTGCGCGGCTCGCTCAAGGGCGACATCGAGGCGCGCGTGTTCAATGCGCGCGAAGGCGAACTGCTCGGGCCGTTTCCATCGCCCGACGGCGCGTGCTACGAACTCTTCTGCGTCAACGCGAAACACCCGGCCACGCTCGACGCCGACACGGCCGCCGAGGTGCGGCGCCTGCTGCGCGAAGCATGGCTGATGGCGCGCGCGCAGGAACACGTGATCGAAGCGTGTCCCACGCGTTGAGCCCCCGCAGGCATCATGGAAACGCCGTCCAGAGCGCCGCCGTCCACGGATTTCCTGGCAACCGTGGAGATCCTGTCGCCGCTCGGGCCGGAAGCGCTGGAGCAGCTGGCGGACGCGGTGCAGGTGCGCCATTACGCGTTCGGCGAGACGATCTGCAAGGCGGGCGACCCGGCCGAGGGGCTGTACGTGGTCAAATCCGGCTCCGTGCGCGTGTTCTCCGAAGAGCACGGCAAGGAACTGAGCATCGGCGTACGCAAAACCGGCGAGACGTTCGGCGACATCGCCATGTTGCGCGACGCCCACCATGAACTGTCGGCGCGCGCGTCGCTCAAGACGGAGCTGTGGCTGATCCCGCGCGCGGCGATCGAGCCCGTGCTGGCGCGCAATCCGCAGGCGCTCGACTTCGTCACGAGCTATGTCGCGATCGGGTCCGCCGGCGGCCTCGTGGCGCGCCTGTTCGATTTGCGCGGCAAGGTCGGCAAGGAAGAACTGGAAGAGATGGTGCGCAGCGTGGGCGTCAAGCGCGTCCCGGCCGGCAAGGAGATCCTCAAGCAGGACGGACGCGACGACCGCCGCCTGTACGTATTGCGCCAGGGCCAGGTGAAACTGGTCTACCACGACGGCGCCGAGGAATTTACGCTGGCCACGCTGCAGGCGGGCGATACGTTCGGGGAAAAGGCCTGCCTGATGCGGCAGGAGCAGATGGCGTCGGCCGTGGCGGTCTCACCCGCCACCCTGCTCGTCATTCCCGAAAAGACGGCGCACGTGATCTTCGAGCGCAACGCGGGCCTGCGCGAGGTGCTGGAAGACCGCATCCGCTTCGTGGAACGGGAACTGGAGCGGCAAAAGAAGCTGGCCGAACGCCGCAAGCGGCCGCTGCGGCTGGACCTCGCCGAGCCCGAGGCCGGCGAGCGCGTGATCCGCCGGTTTGCCCTGGTGGAGCAGGCCGAGGAGATGGATTGCGGCGCGGCCTGCCTGGCCATGCTGTGCCGCCACTACGGCCTGCAGATCACGCTCGGCAAGCTGCGCGAACTGGCGAACGTCACCACGCAGGGCGCCACCCTGGACAGCCTCGCGCGCGCGGGCGAGACGCTCGGCTTTTCCGCGCGCGGCGTACAGTGCACGTTCGACGCCCTGCAGGGTTTTGAATTGCCCTTCATCGTGCACTGGGAGGGCTACCACTACGTGATCGTGTACGGCATCTCGCCGGGCAAGATCTGGGTGGCCGATCCGGCGGTGGGTTTCCGCAAGATGTCGGTCGAGGAGTTCGAGCGCGGCTGGAGCGGCACCTGCCTCGTCTTCACGCCCGGCCAGGACATGGCGGCGCAGGCCGCCCTTCGCTCGCCGTGGCTACGCTTCGTCGGCTATCTGAAGCCGTATCGCAAAATCCTGCTGCACCTGTTCCTGGCGACGTTCGTGATCCAGATGCTGGGCATCGTGCCGCCATTGATCATCCAGAACATCCTGGACGGCGTGATCGTGCACCAGAACGTCAGCCTGCTGCATCTCCTGATTGCCGGGCTCGTCATTTCGAACGTGTTCTCGCAGCTGATGGCGACCGTGCGCGCCTACCTCGCCAACTACATGGTGCGCAATCTCGACTTCTCGATGATGGCGGGGTTTTTCAGGCACACGATGTCGTTGCCGTTCTCGTTCTTCGCCAAGCGCAAGACGGGCGACATCGTCGCGCGCTTCCAGGAAAACCAGACGATCCGCGCGTTTCTCACCGAATCCACCGTCACGACGATGCTCAACCTGCTGATGGTGTTCATCTACTTTTCCATCCTGTTCGTCTACAACGTCAAGCTGACCGTGCTCCTCATCGCGTTCGTCATCCCGATCATGGCGCTGACGATCCTGACGACGCCGCACATCAAGCAGTATGCACGCGACGTCTTCAATGCCTCCACCGACGCGCACGCCTTCCTGATGGAAGCGCTGGGCGGCGTGGAGACGATCAAGGGCATGGGCAGCGAGCGTCCCGTCCGCCTGAAGTGGGAAAAGAAATACGTCAAGGCGCTCGACACGCAGTACCGCGCTCAGCAATTCAACATCCTCGTCGGCCTCGCGAGCCAGCTATTGAATGCAGGCACGACGATCGCGATCCTCTGGGCCGGTGCCAGCCTCGTCCTCGACCACGAATTGACCATCGGCCAGCTGATCGCCTTCAATGCCCTGATGGGCAGCGTGCTGGCGCCGTTGATGGGGCTGGTGGCGTTGTGGAGCCGGCTGGCGGACGCGGGCGTCGCAATGGAACGCCTCGGCGACGTGCTCGACATCGAACCGGAACAAAAACCGGGCGAGGCCGCCAGCCGCGTCGTGCTGCCCGACCTGCGCGGCGACGTAAAGCTCGAGAACGTGTACTTCCGCTATGGCGGCAACGACACGGCCTATGTGCTGGAAAACATCAGCATCGATATCCGCCGGGGAGAACTCGTCGCCATCGTCGGCCGCAGCGGCTCGGGCAAGACGACGCTGGCGAAACTGCTGGTCGGCTTTTATGCGCCCACGGACGGCAAGATCCTCGTCGACGGTTACGACATGAGCGTGATCGACAAGGATTATTACCGGGCCCAGGTCGGCTACGTCATGCAGAGCAATCTGCTGTTCTCCGGCACCATCGCGGAGAACATTGCGAGCGGTGACGAGAGCCCGGACCGGCGCCGCATCGAGCAAGTCGCGAAGATGGCCGATGCGCACGCCTTCATCAGCAAGATGCCGCTCGGGTACGAGCAGGTGGTGGGCGAGCGCGGCGTCGGGCTGTCCGGTGGCCAGGTGCAGCGTTTATGCATTGCCCGCGCGCTGTACCAGGACCCGCGCCTGCTCGTGTTCGACGAGGCGACGTCGGCCCTCGACACGCAGTCGGAAAGCAACATCATCGCGAACATGCACGAGATTCTCGCGGGACGCACGGCCGTGATCATCGCGCACCGGCTCAGTACCATCATGCGGGCCGACAAGATCGTCGTGTTGTACGAGGGTGGCATCGTCGAACAGGGCCGGCACGACGAGCTGCTGGCGGGGCGCGGCATGTATTACGAACTCGTGCAGAAGCAACTGGCCGCAGCTTGATGATCATGAAGCTGTTCAATCAGGATCTGCCGCGCGGTACGTCGTCGATGTCGTACGCGGGCTTGCTGGAGCGGCTGGAAATCCTGCGCTCCACCTTGCGCTGGGCCAGCCGCCTGGACCGGCCGGACATCGAAAAGCTGCTGCGCCAGGCCAATGCCGTGCGCGACGAGGTGATGCAGTTGTCGCACAAGGAACGCTTCGTGCAGGCGGTCGGCAGCCAGGCGCCGCCGGAGCAGATACTGGAGCAGACCCCGGGCGAGCGCCGCCAGGCCCTGCTCGCGCGCAGCTTCGTGTTCGAAGGCACGTTCGGCGACAACCCGCGTTTGCTGGATGCGCTCGAGATCGCGGAAAAGGCGGCGCCGACCGACCTGCCCGTCCTCGTCGATGGCGAAAGCGGCACGGGCAAGGAGTTGATGGCCAAGGTGATCCACGCGAACGGCGCACGTGCCGACAAGGCGTACATCTCCGTCAACTGCGGCGCGATTCCCGAGAGCCTGATCGAGTCTGAACTGTTCGGCCACAAGCGCGGCGCATTCACCGGCGCGGCGACGGACCGCAAGGGGAAGTTCGAAAGCGCGCACAAGGGGACGATCTTCCTGGACGAGATCGGCGAGCTGCCGCTGCAGGGACAAGTGAAATTGCTGCGCGTGCTGCAATCGCACGAAATCCAGCGCGTGGGCTCGGACGAGACGATCGCCGTGGACGCCCGCATCGTCGCGGCCACCAACAAGAATCTGCGCAAGCTGATCGAACTGGGCCAGTTCCGCGAAGACCTGTTTTATCGGCTCAGCGTGATCCATGTGACCTTGCCGCCGCTGCGCGAGCGGAAGGACGAGATCCCGCTGCTGCTGGCTTATTACGGCGACGAGGCGGCCGAAGCGCTGAAACGGCGGCCGGTCGCGATGACGCCGGCATTGCGCGCCTTCCTGCTCGATTACGCCTACCCCGGCAACATCCGCGAATTGCGCAACCTGGTGTATCGCCTGGCCTGCCTGGCCGGGGACACGGCGGACATCGCGCACCTGCCCGAGGATGTCCGTCCGGTTGCTCCGGCGCCCGCGCGAGTACAGGCTGCATCACCCGAGCCGCCCGCATCGCTGGCCGAAGCCAAGCGCGCGGCCAGCGACGAAGCCGAGCGCGCCTGCCTGGAACGGGGCCTGAAAGACGTGGGCGGCACCGTGGCCGAACTGGCACGGCGCTGGGACATGAACCGCTCCCATTTGCAGATCCTGCTGAAGAAGCACGGCCTGCATTCGAAGGATTTTCGGCGGCATTAGCAACGGTTCATAACGATGGATTGAGGACGGTCTGGTCGGCCTCGACGTCGTTCGCGCGCACGACGACGACGGAAATGTTGTCGCGTCCGCCTGCGGCCAGCGCCAGTTTGACGAGCGTATCGGCCGCCTGCGCGCAATCGCCGCCGGTCAGCGCGCCGAACATGGCCTCCGGGCTCACCGCATTGCTCAGGCCATCGCTGCAGAGCAGGAACACGTCGCCATCGCTGACCTGCACCTGCACTTCGTCCAGCTCCAGCGTCGTGGCCGCACCGAGCGCGCGCGTGATCATGGCCGCGCCGGGGTAAGCCGATGCGTCGGCGGGCGACAGGTGGTTGCGTGCCTGGAGTTCCTCGAACTGGTTGTGGTCGCGCGTGAGCTGGTGCAGGCTGCCGCCGCGGCATAGATAAATGCGGCTGTCACCGGCCCAGACGCAGACGGCGGTGCGGCCCGAGGCCAGCAGCAGGACGAGGGTCGTGCCGATGACGGGCACGTTGCGCGCGGCGGCTTCCGCCACGAGCAGGCCGTTCACTTCGAGCAGGCACACGCGCGCGGCGGCGACGGCCTGCTGCAGGGCGTCTTCCGGCGCCAGCGCGTCCAGCGCCTCCACCGTCATCCGGCTCGCGATTTCGCCGAACGCATGGCCGCCCATGCCGTCGGCGACGGCCCACATTCGCCGCGCCGGCCGGTCCAGTACGGCATCCTCGTTATTGCTGCGCACCAGTCCCGTATCGGTGCGCGCCGCCGAGGTCCAGCGGAGTTGCAGCGCCTCGCCCATCAGACGTGTCCGTTGTTGATGCTCCGTTCATCCACGCCGACGGTGACCACCGAATTCGGCGCCGAATTGCTCACGCTGACCGTCTGGAACTGGTTGATCATCTGGTCCGCGAAATTATTGATCTGGTAGAAATTGATGACAGGCGCCATGCGTAGCTGCTCAGGTACGTAGGCCCGGATCCAGCCGAAGCACCACGCCGCGCCGTCGCCGCCGCGGACACGTTCCATCGCGCGTGCGTCGAGGGTGCGCTCGACGCGAAGGTCATCGATCCTGATGTGCGCCATATGGGCCTCCTGATTTGAAAGACAGCGGCTGGTCGTTTTGGTTCATCGATTTGGCGGGAACCGTATCAGGTCCCCGCCATCCCGGGTCAGATCACCGCGATGTTGTTCTGGCCGAACTGGCTCGTGTTGTTGTTCGCGGTCACGCCATTGACGAAGGCCGATCCGTTCGCGGTCGCGTTGACGACGTTCTGGAACTGGGTCAGGTTCTGCGTCGCGTCCACCGTCGTGCCGTACGTCGGCGACGGCAGCGGGTACCAGGACGACGTCTGGGTCATGTTGTAGCCGCCACGCACGGCGGCCATGGTGTCGCGATCGAGTTCGGCGGTGACGGATAGGTCTTTGATGATCAGGGTTTTCATGATGTTCTCCTTAAAAAATTACAGCGGGACGACGGCGTTGTTGGTAGCAAATTGCAGCGGGTTCAAGGTCACAGCGGGGGCGGTAAAGCCGTCGCCGATCACGCTGTTGTTGAGGACGTTGACCTTGATGTCCTGGACCTGGGCGATGCGCTGGTCGAGGTTCAGGTTGACGTTCACGTTCGGCCCGAAGGCCTGGCCTCCGCGGATCTCGGACATGGCATGGGTGTCCAGTGCGCGCGTACGGGTGAGGTCCTGGATGACGATCGACGACATGGTGTTCTCCTTAGATGACCAGCAGGTTGTTCTGGCCGAATTGCGACGTGTTGTTGTTCGCCGTCACGCCGCTCACGAACGCCGAGCCGTCGGCCGTCTCGTTCAGGACGTTCTGGAACTGGGTCAGGTTCTGCGTCGCGTTGACGGTTTTCGCATACGACGGCATCGGGTACAGCGAATACGACGGGCTGCTCATGCCATGGCCACCGCGCACGCCTGCCATTTGTTTGTGATCCAGTTCGCAGTTCTGGGCCAGGTCTTTGATGATCAGGGTTTTCATGACGTTCTCCTTACAGGACGGTGATGTTGTTCTGGCCGAATTGATCGGTGTTGTTCGTGGCGGTGACGCCGGAGATGAAGGCCGAGCCGTTGGCGGTCAGGTTCTTCACGTCCTGGAACTGCATCAGGTTCTGGTTTGCCTTGACCGACGTGTCGTACGACGGGCTGGGCATCGGCAGCCAGGGCATGGTCGTGCTGCCGTGGCCGCCGCGGATGGCGTTCATGTCGCTGTGGCTCAGTTCGCAGGTGGCGGCGAGGTCTTTGATGATCAGGTGTTTCATGTCGTTTCTCCTTGAATCGGTGAGTTGGTTGTAAGAGCGTTTGATTTGCGCTCACCAGGGTATGAGCAGAATGCGTGCCAGGCCAAAAAGCCCGTAAAAACAGGCGGTCTTGCAGTTTGTGAGGCGAATGTGGCGGGCGCAGACCAACACCACGCCGCATCTGTTGGATCCATCCGAACACCGAGTCCGCAGGCGAAAAAAAAGCCGCCCGGCTGGAGGGCCGGGCGGCATGGTAATCAAGATAAATGGTTTATATGGTTTATCTGGAAGGACGATTACTCGTCTTCGCCCTCGTGCGGAAATCGACGATCCGCTGCGGTTGCGCCGTTTGCAGCACCCCCGCGTGCGAGCGGGCACGCGAACCGCCCGAGATCGCCTGCATCGCCTTGCGGTCGAGGTCGGTGTTCCCGGATAAATCCTTGATGGTGATGGTTGCCATGTCGTTCTCCTGAATGATGAAGGCCGGCCCGGCCATCGCGAGATGGCAGGGCCGGCATGAGTGACAGCTCAAACGTTGTTTGGTTCCGCTCAGTGAGCAACCGCCGCGTTGTTCTGGCCGAACTGGCTCGTGTTGTTGTGTACGGTGACGCCGTCGATGAAGGCCGAGCCGTTGGCGGTCGCGTTCGTCACGTTCTGGAATTGCTGCAGGTTCTGGGTGACGTCGACGGTCGAGTTGTAGCCCGGGAAGTAGGCCGGCATCGGGTACGGCGCATGCGTTTGTTGCTGCATCTTGCCGTGACCACCACGCACGCGTGCCATCGCGCCGCGTCCCAGTTCGCAGGTCAATGCCAGGTCTTTGATCGACAGAGTGTTCATCGTGTTTCTCCTTTGAGTGGAATGATTGGTTGGTGAGCCGTTTTCGTCGTGCTCACCCTACTCTTTGCGAGAACCGTGCCACCATGTTTTGCCGCCGTTTGCGGCGTTTTATCGGGTATCCGGTGGGTTCGTTCCAACACCTGTCTCCACGCCGTTTGGCCGGGAACAACACATCGTCTGTGCGGTGAATTTGCACACGGCGCACCTGTCAGAGGAAGAATGGACAACCTCGCCGATACCCTTCGCCAGTTCCAGAGCGGCACCCTTGGGCAGGCCGACCTGCTGGCGCGCGTCGACCGCCTGCTGGCGAGTACGTCCGAGAGCGTCTCGAGCCTGCTCAAGACGCTCAACGACGCGCATCGCCGCGCGCCGCTGCCGGCCGAGGTCTACGGCGAAGTCGAGCGCCGCATCGCGCAGGCGATCGAGGCGCGCCAGCGCCAGCGCGTCGGCGAAGAAGAGACCTATGTCCAGACCAAGCCCCTGCAACCGCCGACGCAACCCGCGGGCATCGCGGGCCCGCCGGGCGCAACCGTCGAGCGCATGAAAGGCGTCGGCGACACGCTCAACGGCCGCTTCGTGCTCGAGGAATGCGTCGGCTTCGGCGGCATGGGCACCGTCTACAAGGCGCTCGACCTGCGCAAGCTGGAAGCATCGGACCGCCATCCGTATATCGCGATCAAGGTGCTGAACGTACAGTTCCAGGGGCATCCGAAATCGCTGATTGCCCTGCAGCGGGAAGCGCGCAAGGCGCAGACGCTGGCCCATCCGAACATCGTGGCCGTGTACGACTTCGACCGCGACGGTTCGATGGTCTACATCACGATGGAATACCTGCAGGGCAAGTCGCTCAGCCAGATGCTGCGCGCACCCGACTTCCACGTCCTGCCGTTCGACGAGGCGATGAAGATCGTGAGCGGGATGGGCCGTGCGCTCGCCTATGCGCACGAGCGCGGTTTCGTCCACTGCGACTTCAAGCCGGCCAACGTGATCCTGACGGAGACCGGCGGCGTCAAGGTCATCGACTTCGGCATCGCGCGCGTGTTCCAGAAGGCGGAAGAGGATGCGGACGTGACCGTCTTCGATCCCGGCAGCCTGGGCGCCCTGACGCCGGCCTATGCGAGCCCCGAAATGCTGGAAAACCGCGAGCCCGATCCACGCGACGACATCTATGCGCTCGGCTGCATCACGTATGAATTGCTGACGGGCCGCCACCCGTTCAACCGCCTGTCCGCGCTGCAGGCGCGCGATGCCGGGTTGCGTCCGCAGCGCCCGCCCGGTCTCGGCCACCGGCAATGGCGCGCGCTGCGCAATGCGCTCGCGTTGCGGCGCGAGCTCCGCACGCCCACCGTCAACGGTTTTCTCAAGGAGATCGGCGCGCGGGACATGCGCCGCCGCCAGCCGCTGCTGATCGGGGCGGGGACCGTGCTGGCGGCCGCGGCCGCAGCGCTGGCCGTGTTCGTCGCGCTGCGTCTGCTGTTGCCGCGGCATGGCACTGCGCCCGGTACGCAGGCACCGCCCACGCCCGCTGCCGTCGCGCCGCCCAGGCGGGCCGCTCCGCCTGTGCCCCCGCCGACCCTGGCGGCCGTCTCCACCATCCTGGCCGGCGTGCCGTGCTCGGCGCTCGCTCCCGCCATCGCCGGGCGCGTCGTGCACGTGCAAGGCTATCTCGCGCACAGCGTCGGGCCGGCGCGTCTCAAATCGATGCTGGCTGCACTGCCGGGCGTGACGCAGGTCGAGCTGACCTTGCACGACGTCGATGAGGCGAAATGCCCGTTGATGCACGTCCTTGGCCGCTATTGGGTCGCGTCCCGCACGGCCGGCGTGTCGCTCCGCCTGAACCCGGGCAGCGGCCGGGGCGGCAACCTGGCGGCGGGCGATACGCTGATGGTCGACGTGTCCACGCCGGATTACCCGTCCTACGTGTCGGTCGATTATTTCGTCCTCGACGGCAACGTCGTCCACCTGCTGCCCAACGCCGCCGCGCGCGAAAACCTGGCGCCGCCGCGCTACACGGCCACTATCGGCAGCCTCGGCAACTGGGTGATCGGTCCGCCGTTCGGCATCGACATGCTCGTGCTCGTAACCACGTCCGTGCCGCTGTTCGACGGGGTGCGTCCCGATGCGGAACCGGGCCCGGCGTACCTGCGTGCCCTGGATGAGCGCCTCGCCGCGATCGCCGGGACACACGGTGCAGGTGCGGTCGCCGTCGACTTTTTGCAGATCACGACGCACGCGCGACGCTAGCCATCAATCGAGCGAACGCGCGACCCGGAAGCCATTCTGCGACTGGCGCACGCTGGCGTCGTACTTGAAACGCGTGGTGGACAGCATGTAGCTGCCGTTCTCGCGCCACGAGCCGCCGCGGATGACCCGCGCCTGGCAATTCCCGTCGACCCAGGCGCTGCCGTCGGCGGGCGCGCCCTTGTAGGTGCTGTGCCAGCAATCCTGTACCCATTCCCACACGCTGCCGTTCATGTCGTTCAGGCCGAACGGGTTGGCGGGGAAGCTGCCGACCGGCGGCGGACGTTCCTCGCTCCAGGGCTCGCCGCAGCCTTCGCAACTCGAGTTCCCGCCCTTCATGTCGTGGCCCCACCAGTAGCGGGTCGTGGTGCCGCCGCGCGCCGCGTATTCCCACTCGGCCTCTGTGGGCAGGCGGTACGACTTCCCGCTCACCGTGCTCAGCCATTTGAGGTACAGCTGGGCCTCGTCCCAGCTCACGTCGCGCATCGGCAGGTTGTCGGGCACGTTGCCCAGCGACGGCATGGTCGGACACACGCTGGCCCGGACGCACTGGTTCCACCGGCCCACCGTCACCTCGTACTTGCCGATCGCGAACGGCGTGCGCAGCGCCACCTTGTGCGCGGGGCGTTCGGACGGATCGCTGCTGTTGCTGCCCATCATGAACGGCCGCGGCGACAGCGCCACCATCACCGGGCAGGCGTCGCAATCCTTGATCGTGGCCACGGAGCCGGCGGGTCCCGCCGCGGGCGCCGCTTCCCGGACGCCGTCGGCGGGTGGTGCGCCGGTTGCCGGTATTGGGCGGATCCTGTTGTCGGGCGGTTTGGCCGGTTGCGGCTTCGGCGCGGTCTTCGTCTGTGCCTGCGTGCCCGCGGGCTTGCTCTCGGCCGGCTTTGCGGGCGCGGGCGCTGGCGCGGGCGCTGGCGCCTGGGGCGGGGCCGCCTTCAGCTGCTGGATGCGTGTGCGTGCGAGCGCCGCGAAACGCCCCTTGGGATAGGCCTGCAAATACGCCTCGTAGTCGCCGACCTGTTTGCTGTCCTTGACGGAATTCCAGAACGCCAGCTCGAACTGCTCGGCGCTGTTCTTGGGCAGGACGCCCGCCACCTGGAACGTCGTGGGCAACCCATGCGCACGCGCGGGCGCGCCGGCCGCCAGCGCCATCAGGCTGCACAGGATCAAGAGCTTCATCCACACAGGCCGCCTCCACAAGTGTCAGGAAACCGCTTAGACCACCGGCCGCCGCGATTGTGCCGGCCGCACGTTTGTGCTGGCACAGGTGCCATGCGTCCCGGTTGAAGGATGCTGCCCGAACAGCGGCCCGCACGGTGGAGGGAGACGAGGATGCGCAAGACAATTGTTTTGATCGTTTTGATGCTTGGCGCGGTGGTGCTGCAAGCCGTGCCCGTGCTCGCGCGCACGCCGTCGCCCGAAGGCGCGCAGGTGTATTTCATCTGGCCCAGCGACGGCATGACCGTCCGCCACGCGTTCTGGGTGCGGATGGGCCTGCGCAACATGGGCGTCGCGCCCAGGGGCACGGACATCGCGAAGACGGGCCACCACCATTTGCTGATCGACACCGACCTGCCCGAGAACATGGACCAGGCCGTGCCGAACGACCGCAACCACCTGCACTTCGGCGCCGGCGAAACGGAGGCGCGCATCGAACTGCCGCCGGGTACGCATACGCTGCAACTGCTGTTGGCCGACAAGGATCATATCCCGCACGATCCGCCGGTCTATTCGAAAAAGATCACCGTCACGGTCAAGTGAGACAGGAGTCTTCGATGCGCACGCGACTGGCAGCCATCCTCTTCGCCATCACCGTCCCAGGTCATGGCGCCGAGCCGACACCCGCGCCACCCAACGCCTACTTGTATATCGGCTGGCCCAACGACGGCCAGGTGGTGTCATCCGGCAAACCGATCCGCGTCTGGTTCGGCCTGCGCAACATGGGCGTGGCGCCGAAAGGCGTGAAATTTCCGAATACGGGGCACCACCACCTGCTGGTCGACACGGACGCGCCCGGACCGGGCGTCGAGATCCCGAACGACCGCAACCACCTGCACTTCGGCGCGGGCGAGACGGAGACGACGATCGAGCTGCCGCCCGGCAGGCACACGCTGCAGCTCGTCATGGGGGACGATCAGCACGTCACGTTCGACCCTTCTGTCGAGTCCAAAAAAATCACGATTACAGTCAAATGATCGCGAACTGTAGCGCGGGGTCATTGTCTTACGGGTCTCAAGGCGAGGACGACATGGCGATCGAACCGGCACCGGAACAATATGCAGCACCGCCCGTGGAAGGGGGCGTCAGCGCGTATCTCGAGCTGCTGGGCGGGCGCGACGTCCGGCCGCGGCTGTTTCCGCTGCACGACGAGGTCGTGATCGGCCGCGATCGCCAGGACGCGCTCGCCTCCGACCAGTTCATCTGCATCCCGCTGCACACGATCAGCCGCCGCCATGCGCGCGTGCGGCGCCGCGGCGAGGCCTGGTCGGTCGAGGACCTGCACTCTTCGAACGGCACCTTCGTCAATGGTGAGCGGCTGCAGCCCGGTTCGTGGCACGTGCTGGGCGACGGCGACGAACTGGCGCTCGCATCCACCGAGCTCGTGTTCCGCTCGCTGGTCGCGCCGGGCACGGCCAGCATGCCTACCGTGATCAGGAAGTCCGTCGACGCGACGCAGTACGTGCCGGCGGCCGGTCCGCGCGATGCGCCCCGCGGCGAGCTCGAGAAATCGGTGCTGAAACTGCATGCGATGGCCCAGGTCAGCATCGCGCTGGGTGCCGTCACCGACCGCGCGACCTTGACGGAAAAGATCATGAATTTCATCTTCGACCTGTTCCCGCTGGCCGAGCGCGCGTTCATCCTGCTGCGCCAGAACGAACGCGACCCGCCCGTGCCGGTGGCGGCGCGGCGCCGCAACGGCATGGTCGAGGACCCGAGGCAGGCGCGGCTGTCGCACACGATCGTCGATGAGGTGCTCGGTAAAAAGCGTGCGATCCTGTCCGTCGATACGCTGGCCGACCGCCACTTCGCGGCCCAGGATTCGATCGTCGCCCAGGCGATCCGCAGCGTCATGTGCGCGCCGCTGATCGTGGGCGAGGAAGTGCTGGGACTGATCCAGGTCGACAGCTCGTCCGACCCGCGCGCGTTCCAGGAGCCCGACCTCGAACTGCTCACGGGCGTGTGCGCGGAAACGGCCGTCGCGCTCAAGAATTTTCAACTGTATTCCGACATCGAACGCCTGCTCGACGGCTTCGTGCGCGCGTCCGTGCAGGCGATCGAGGAGCGCGACCCCGTCACGGCCGGCCACTCGTTCCGCGTGGCGGGCTACGCCGAACGTCTCGCCACGGCACTCGACCGCGCGCAGGATCCGGACGTGCGCCGCATCGCCTTTACCCGCGAGCAGCTGCGCGAGATCCGCTACGCTGCGCTGCTGCACGATTTCGGCAAGGTCGGCGTGCGCGAACACGTGCTGCGCAAGGAGAAAAAGCTGCACCACGCCGACATGCGCCTGCTGGAGCAGCGCTTCCTGTACGCGCGCGCCTGCCTGGAGCGCCAGGCCTATCACACGCTCGCGCAGCGCCATATCGACGAGGGCTGGAGCGCGGCGACGTTCCGGGCCGAGAAGGCCTCCGCCGACGCGCGCCTGGCCGAGGAAGCGGCCCGGCTGGACGGCTTCCTCGCCACGATCCGCAGCGCCAACGAGCCCGCCATCTCGCGCAGCAGCACCCTGCCCGACCTGCGCGACATCGTCCACTACGGCTGCCACGACCCGGACGGCCATCCGCTCGCGCTGCTGGAAGACCACGAGGTGGCCGCACTGAGCCTGGCGAAAGGCTGCCTGACGGCGGACGAGCGGCGCCAGATCGAGGAACACGTGGTGGATTCGTACTCGTTCCTCGTCCTGATCCCGTGGACGCGGGACCTGGCCGGGGTGCCCGCGATCGCGCACGGCCACCACGAAAAGCTGGACGGGTCCGGTTACCCGTCGGGCCTGCGCGGGCCGCAGATCAGCATCCAGACGCGCATCCTGACGATCTCCGACATCTATGACGCGCTCACGGCGGGCGACCGGCCGTACAAGAAGGCCGTGCCCGTGGAACAGGCGCTGGACCTGATGCGCGAGGAATGCGACGCGGGGCATATCGATGCGCGCCTGTTCCAGGTGTTCGTGGATTCCCATGCTTGGGCGACATCTCGGGCGGCGCCATGATCTATCGTCTTGCGTGCCTGGCTGCCGCCCTGCTGCTCGCCGCCTGCGCCGACGTCAGCATGCGCCCGTACGCGCGGCCGTCCGTGCCGGCCAAGACGGCGTGGGCGAACTCGGCCAGCCTGCCGCTGTCCAAGACGGAGCTGATCGTCCCGGACTGGTGGCACGCGTTCCGCGATCCCTACCTCGACCAGCTCGTCAGCCGTGCGCTCGCCGGCAATTTCGACCTGGCCGTGCTTGCCGCGCGCATCGGCGTGGCCAATGCGCAGATCGGAGAAGCCCGGGCGGGCGCGCTGCCCACGCTCGATGCGGGCGCGGGCGCGAGCTTCGAAAAGGTCACCGGCCAACCGTTCACGAAGCAGTTCAACCTGGCCACGCAGACCAATTGGGACATCGACATCTGGGGCAAGGTCGAGAAGGGCGTGCAGGCGCAGAAGGCCGGGTTTTCCGCGACCGAGGCCGACTGGCGCGCAGGCTATCTGAAGCTGGTGTCGGACGTGTCGACGACCTATTTCCAGATCCTGCAGTTCGACGAACAGATCGCCCAGCAGCAGCAGACGCTGGCCCGCAACCGCGACATATTGACGACGTACCAGGCGATGGAGCAGAACGGACTCATCCCGCACACGCGCGTGCTGCAGCAATCGGCCGAGGTCAACCGCCTGGGTACGGAGCTGATCGAATTGCAGCGCCTGCGCGCGCTGGCCGGCAATGCGTTGGCGACGTTGATCGGCGTACCGGCCGGCGACTTCCAGATGCCCGCCGGGCGCCTGCAGGAGCGGGTGCGCGTGCCCGAGGTGCCGGGCGGCCTGCCGTCGCAATTGTTGAAACGCCGGCCCGACGTCGTCGCGGCCGAGTACCGCGTGCTGGAAGCGTACGACCTGACGGGGCAGGCCAAGCTGGCGCAACTGCCGTCGATCAGCCTGACGGGGCGCGGCGGGACGTCCAGTTTCGCGCTGTCGGCACTGCTGAAATCTTTCACGTTCGGCCTACTGCCCAGCATTAATTTCCCCATTCTCGATCCGGGCGTAAAAGCCCGCGTGCGCACGAGCGAGGCACAGACGAAGGTGGCCGAGCAGGCGTACCGCCAGACCGTCATGGCCGCGTTCGAGGACGTCGAGAACGCACTCGTCAACCTGGAGGCGCACAAGAAGCAGCGGACAGAATTGCAGCAGCAGGTCGACCAGTTGCGGCTCGTGGCCAGCACGACGGATGCGCAGCGCAAGGAAGGCGTGGCGTCGCAGCTGGAAGTGTTCGAGACCGAGCGTTCCCTGCTGGGTGCGCAGCTGGCGCTGCTCGCCAACCAGCAGCAGATCCTGTCCGACACGGTGACGCTGTACAAGGCGCTGGGCGGCGGCTGGCCGCCCGTGGAGGTGGCCGATGCGGCGCAGCATTGAAAGACGCTCCCATGGCGCCTGACGAAGTCCTGGTCGGCACGATGCAGGCAAAGATGCAACAAAAGATGCAGGCACAGCGCGTCGGCATCGTGCTCGAACCGCTGAACCATCCCGAGCTCGGCGCTGTCGCCATCGACGACGGCCTGTTCGCCATCGGCCGCACCGAGCAGCCGTTCGCCGCGTATCCGCCCGAGATCGTGGCCGACCTGTCGCGCCGCCATGCGCGCGTCTTCGTCGAGGGCGGCGACGCCTATCTCGCCGACCTGGGCAGCAAGAACGGCACCACCGTCAACGGCGTGGCCGTACGGCACGGCATCGTGCGGCTGCACGACGGCGACGAGGTCGGCCTCGCGCGCGTGCTCTCCTACCGGGTGCGGCTGCAGGCGTCGCCGCCCGTCCCGGCGCCGGTGGCGCGGCTCGCCAGCCTGACGCTGGAACCGGAGCGTGCCGATCCGGGGCTGGAAGCCATCGTCGTCACCAGCTTCCCGTTCCTGATCAGCAAGGTCGACGACACGTTCGCGCGCTACAAGGAGAAGGAACCGCACCAGGTCGGCTATCTGTCGCGCCGCCACGCGCACATCTTCCTCAAGGCGGGCGTGCCGTACGTGGAAGACCTGGGCAGCACGAACGGCACCTTCATCGGCGCGGTGCGGCTCGACGAACACGCACACGCGCTCGAGGAGGGCGACGTGCTCGCGTTCGGGGGCCATCACTTCGTCTATCGCGTGCGCCTGCAATGGGAACAGGCGGGGCCGGAGCCGACCGTCACGCGGGTGTCGTCCGCGCCGGCGGCCCCGGCCACGGGGATGGACGCGGACCATACGACGTTCGTCGCTTCCGCCGGTTCCTTCCTCGACATCTTTTGCGCCGACGAGCCGCGCGGCGCGCAGGAAGACGAGGTGAACCCCGCCGCTGGAGAACAACCGGCCAGGGAACCGCGCGGCAAGGCCGCCCTGATGACGGCCGCCGTGCTGGATGCGCTGGGCGGCGCCGGCGACGCCGATCCCGCGCGCCTGCGGCGCTGGTTGATGACGCTGAGCGCGCTCGTGATTGCGGTCATCCTGCTGTTCCAGCTGGCCGGTGCGCCGGAGCGGGCGCTGCAGGGTCTCGTCGACGGCGGCGATTTCGCAACGGCCGCCCGCCTCGCCGACGACCGCCTCGCGCGCGACCCGGACAATGCGGACGTGAAAGCGCTGGGCACGGAAGCCCTGCTGAACGCGGAACTGCCGCAGTGGATGGCGGACCTGAAGGGGCGCCGGTTCGACCGCACTGTCCAGGCCGAGGCGCGCATGCGCCGCCTGGCCGGCCACAATGCGGATGCGCAGCCGCTCGTGGCGGAAATCGCCTGGGTCGGCGACGTGGAACGGTTCGTCCATGCGCGCGGCGGCGCGGCGGCCCCTGTACGCGACGCGGCCGACGGTGCGCGCGTGCGCCGCATCCTGAAGCAATGGCAGGACGAGCAGCCGGCGCACCAGCGCGCGTTCGCGACGATCTCGGCCCATGTGCCGGCATTCCGCGACACCTATGCGCAGGCGGCCAGCGACCTGCGCAAGCTGGCCCTGGCGGGAGGCGGCGATGGCAACGAGCAATAAGCCTGCACGATCCCTGATCGGCGCGCTCGAAGACCACAGCGACGAAGGCATCGGCATCCTGACGGCCACGCCGGCGCGCCTGACGCACGTGGCCATCTACGTGATGGTGGCGCTGGTGCTGGCCGGCCTGGCGTGGTCGTTCTTCGGCCGCGCGGACGTGCTCGTGATGGCGCCGGGCACGCTGGTGCCGGCGTCCGAGGTACGCAGGCTGTATGCGCCGATCGATGGCGAGCTGGCCAATATCTACATCGCCGAGGGACAACCGGTGCTCAAGGGCGACGTGGTGGCGCGGCTGTATGCACGCGGCGCCATCGAGGCCGCCCGCAATGCACTGGAAGCGCGCCTGAAACTGGAAGACGCGGAGCGCGAATGGAAGGAATTCCCGCAAAAGAAAGCGTTGTTGGACGAGCGCGTGGCGGCACTCAAGGAAGCGATGGACACGGAGGAACGCCAGCACGAGCGCCGCCAGGCCGAGGGCACGAGCCGCCTCGCCGCCGGGCAGCGCGCGCAGGCGCAGGAGGCGCGCACGAACCTGGACGACGCGCGCCGCGCACGGGACGCGGCACGCGACGAGGCGGCCAAGTACGAGCGCCTGTTTGCGCTGCCCGGCGGCGGCGGGGTGTCGCAACTGCAGGTGGAGGGCAAGAAAAATGCGCTGCAGGCGGCCGAGAACGCGGTGCGCGTGGCGGAATCGCGCGTGAGCGAACTGTCGGCGCGCCAGAGCCTGGAAACCACCGAGGCGCGGTCGCAGCTGGAAACGAGCGGCCAGCAGCTCGCGAGCCTGCGCCTGCAGTACGAAGCGGCGACGCGCGAGGCGACCAATGTCGAGGAAAAGCTGCGGCTGCAGGTCCAGACGGCGCGGCTGGTCGCGGATGCGGCATCGCGCATCCAGTTCGAGAACATCGACAAGGACAATTTCCTGCGCATCCTTGCACCCGTGGATGGCGTGATCACGGAGGTGACGTCCACGCAGCCCGGCGACAAGGTCCAGGCGAACACCCCCCTGGGCGGCATCGTGCCGAAGAACACGCGGCCCCTGCTCAAGATCGAGATTCCCGAACAGGACCGCGCCTTCCTGCGCGAGGGCTTGCCGGTGCAGGTGAAATTCAATGCCTTTCCGTACCAGCGCTACGGCATCATCGACGGCACCCTGCAGACGATCGCACCCGCGACCCGCGCCTCGCCGCAGACGCGGCTGCCCGTGTACGAAGGCCGCGTCGCCCTCGAGCGCGACCACTACACGGTGGGCGACACGTCGTACCCGCTGCGCTACGGCATGACGGCGAGCGCGGAAATCGTCGTGCGCAAGCGCCGCCTGATCGACCTGGCATTCGACCCGTTCCGCCAGCTCGGCGGCTGACGGCTACTGCGGCAAGCCGTTGTAGCCTTCGGACGCCGCCTTGAGCTGCAGGAAGACGACGTCCGCCGGCAGCGTCTCGCCCGCCCGGAGCTTGGTGCGCGGGTCGTCCATCACGGGCGTGAGCATGAGCTTGCCTTCGACCCGGTCGGCGACGAACCACGATTTCATCGCGGGCACGTGCACGACGAAATCGCCGGCGCCATGGCGATAGCGGCTGATGAGCCGTGCGACGGCCGCGTTGCCCAGTTCGGACGCCCGCCAGCCTTCGCGCGACCCGGTGACGAAGATGGACGTGGCCACGCGGTCGCCGACCTTGACGGGGTACAGGCTGCGCCGGATGTCGACGAGCAGCGTTTCCGGATCGGTGTTCTCGGTAAAGGCGCGCAGGGCGTCGAGCTGGACCCGGTAGACCTGCAGCGGCTCGCCGAGCCTGGCCCGGAGCACTTCGTCCAGCGAGTCGAAGCCGAGCGACGCATAGTTGCCGGCATTGACGACCTGCCGGAGCGTATCCAGGCCGTGCTCGGCGGCGGTCGCCTGGCTGTGGTTGGGGCGGGGTTGGCTCGTCTGGCAGCCGCCGAGGAAGAGGACCACCGCAACGATCACCGCGAAAGGAAATTTGCGCATGTCAGTCACCTTTGTACGTGATGTTGTAGTAGTCGTTCCAATGGGTGTGGTCGCCCGCGCGGCTGACGTAATCGGCATACGTCATGATGGTTTCCGTGCCGCCGGCCAGCGTATCCAGGTCCGTATAAGGTTCGGGATCGTTGACGTCCACGTATTGCACGCCATTCACGGTGAAATAGCCTTTTACGACCATCATGTGGCCGCCGCCGCCCGGCCAGTGCCAGCTGAATGCGATAGGTTTCTTCTTGCAATAAATCTGCGATTTGATCTGGCTGAACGTGAGCGCGGTATCGGAGGTCTGGTCGGCCGTAAAACCGTACTTCTCGTATTCCGGCCAGCCGCCGTTATTGCAGCTTCCGGAATTATTTTCGCAGCACGTCGTGAGGCCGAAACGGTTATTCGCTTCCACGCATTGGGCGACGTCATGGCCCAGGAAACGCATGGTCATCTGGCCGCTCGCCGCCCAGCACCAGTTCGACGCCTGCTGCGGCAATTTCGGGACGTCGATCGTGGATACCAACGGTGGATGACAACAGGCGGATAAAGTTCCCAATAAAAAAATTCCGCCAAGAATATGTGCGCTTTTCATTACGGCGACCCTCCAGCGAGTTCAATCGTTTATTCCGGGAATCATCCACGGATGGATAAACCCTCCCGATAAAGGTATATGCAGATCGGTTGCCAACCCAACCTGATTCCCATGATCTGTTGAGGCCGCTCATTGATGAATAACGCCATCTTTTAATGGGGTATCATTGCGTCATGCGCCGCCTGATCCTCATCCTGCTGCTGGTCGTCTATCCATTCCAGGTCGCCCTGGCCGTGGCGGACAAGTGCTGCGCGATGACGCCGGCTGGCGTGAGCCACCACAGCGTCGAAGCGGAGACCGGGACCGTGTTCGTCGCTGACGACGACGGCGCGTCCCTCGCCGATCCGCACTGCGCGGCCTGCACGTTCGGACACACGGCCTGCCTGCCCGCGACAAGCGTCGTCATCCCGGCCGAGCGCCGGCACGCTTCAAGCATCGACTTTTTCCCGCCCTACCTCAAAGCGCCTCCCGCAAGCCGTCCCGAACGGCCGCAATGGCCTGCCGCCGCCTGACCCGCGCGCGGCGTTGATCCCTCACAAATCCCCGCGCGCCTGAATCGACCATTTTCAGGAGCACGCATGAACACATCCAAGACATTGGCGGTGCTCGTCCTCGCATCCGCATTGGCCTGGCGCTGCGGCGCCGAGCCCCTGCGCGTTGCGGCGGACACCGCCCCCATCGATTTATCCACAGCGATCCGGCTCGCCCTCGACCAGCCCGCCGCCCGCGCGGCCGCGCACGAGGTGGCGGCGAGCGATGCGCTGGTCGGCCAGGCCGGCCGCCTGCTGAATCCCGAGCTTTCTTACTTGCGCGAAGGCCAGCAGGCCGGCACGCGCACGACCACCGTGCAGATCAACCAGCCGATCGAGCTCGGCGGCAAACGCCGGGCCCGCGTCGCCCTCGCCCAGGGGGCGGCGGACGCGGCGCGTGGCGACCGGCTGGCGCAGCGGCTGGCCATCCGGGCCGACGTCAGCGCCACCTACCATGACGTGCTGATCGCCGGACACAGGCTGGCCCTCGCCCAGGCATTGACGGACCTCGCGCGCCGGACCGTCGACGTGGCCGGCAAGCGCGTGGCGGCCGGAAAAATCTCGCCCATCGACGAGACGCGGGCCCGCCTCGCCGCCGTCGACGCATCGACCGCGCTCACCCAGGCGACGGCCGCGCTGGCCATCGCCCGCATAAAGCTGGGCGCGCTGATCGGCCGTCCTGCGGAAACCCTCGCGCTGGACGACGACAGCGACCGGCTGCCGGACGCCCCACCCATCGCCGATTTGCTGGCCCGTGAATCCGCCGCCGTCCGCCGTGCACGCGGCCAGCTGGCGGCGCGGCAGGCCCAGGCCGACGTCGAGCGGGCGGCGCGCGTGCCGGACGTCACCGTGTCCGTGGGCACGCAAAAGGATGACCAGGTGGGCCGGCGCCAGGCCGTCGTCGGCCTGTCCGTGCCGCTGCCGCTGTTTAATCGCAACGAGGATGCCCTGCGTGCGGCCTTGCGCCGTACCGACGCGGCGAACGACGAACTGGCCGCCGCGCAGGTCGAGACGACGGCGGCGCTGACGGCCGCGCACACGCGCTACGCGACGGCGAAACAGGAAGCCCGGCTGCTGCGCGACGACGTCGTGCCGGGCGCGAAGTCCGCGTACGAGCAGACGCTGAAAGGATTCGAGTACGGGAAGTTTTCCTTCCTGGACGTGCTCGATGCGCAGCGCACGTGGTTCCAGGCGCAGACGCGCCAGTGGGACAGCCTGGAAACCGCCTGGCGCGCCTGGGCCGACATCGAACGCCTCGCCGGCACCGATCAAGACTGAAAGAACACCATGACGAAGAAACAGACCCTGGCGATCGCGCTGATGTGCGCGTTCGCCCTCCTCCTTGCCGGCCTGATGCTGTTCACGCGCCAGGACGCGGCCCCCACGAAGGATGCGCATGGCCATGACGACCGCGGCGCGGAAACCGGCGCCGCTTCGGAAGACGCAGGTGAACGCGGCATCGCGATGACGGACGCACAGATCAGGGCCAACGGCATTGCCCTCGACACGGCCGCTCCGGCCACCTTGCGGCAGCGGCTGCACCTGCCCGCGCAAGTCAAAACCGACGCGGAACGTACGGTCGCGCTGGCCGCGCCGGCGCCGGGCATCGTGCAGGCGGTGCTCGTATCGCCGGGCACTCTGGTGCGCAAGGGCCAGGCGCTCGTGACGATCCAGAGCCCGGCCGTCGCGCAGTGGCGTGCCGAGGCCGCCACCACGCGCCAGCGCCTGCAGCTCGCGCGCACGACGTACCAGCGCGAAAAGACGCTGTGGGACGAGCGCATCTCGGCTCGCCAGGACCTCGAGGCCGCCGCGACGGCGATGAAGGAAGCGGAGATCGCCGCACAGGCCGCGGCGCAGCATCTGGCCGCCCTCGGCATCGAAGCGGGCGGCGGCGTGTCCGGCAGCGTGACGATGCGCGCGCCGCTGAATGGCGTGGTTGTCGAGAAGCCGGCCGTCGCGGGCCAGGCCGTCGACGAGACCAAACCGTTGCTGACGATTGCCGACCTGTCGCACGTGTGGATCGAAGCGGCCGTGCCCGCAGACAGCCTGGGCCAGGTCGGCGCGGGCATGGCGGCGAAGATCAGCGTGGGCACGCAGCCGGGCGAGATCGACGGCACCGTCGCCTTCGTCGGCCCCGTCCTCGGCGAATCGACGCGCATGGCGACGGCACGCATCGTCCTGCCGAACCGCGATGCGCGCCTGCGGCCGGGCATGCTGGCCAGCGTCGACCTGATGGGGCCGCAGTCGCAGGTAGCCGTGACGGTGTCCAGCGACGCCATCCAGACGATCCATGAGCACAGCGTCGTGTTCGCCCGCACGAAGGCGGGCTTCGTGGTGCGCGACGTCGTGCCCGGACGCACGGACGGCAAGCGGACCGAGATCGTGCGCGGGCTGGCGGCCGGAGACATCGTCGCGGCGAGCGGCAGCTTCCTGCTGAAGGCGGACCTCGGCAAGAGCGAAGCCGGACACGATGACTGACGGGGCGCCCATGTTCGAACAACTTATCGCATTCGCCATCGCGCGCCGCTGGCTGGTCGTCCTCGCCATCCTCGCCCTCGCCGGACTGGGCGTCTATAACTACCAGCGCCTGCCGATCGACGCCGTGCCCGACATCACGAACGTGCAGGTGCAGATCAACACGGCCGCGCAAGGTTATTCTCCGCTGGAAGTCGAGCAGCGCATCACCTTTCCGATCGAATCGGCGATGAGCGGCCTGCCCCGGCTCGAGCAGACGCGGTCGCTGTCGCGCTACGGCCTGTCGCAGGTCACCGTCGTCTTCAAGGAGGGCACCGACATCTATTTTGCGCGCCAGCTCGTGAGCGAGCGCCTGCAGCAGGCGAAGAGCCGGCTGCCGGACAAGACCGATCCGGCACTGGGGCCGATCGCGACGGGCCTCGGCGAGATCCTTTACTGGACGGTCGAAGCGCGCCCCGACGCGTTGAAACCGGACGGCACGCCCTATTCTCCGGCCGACCTGCGCGAAATCCAGGACTGGATCGTGGCGCCGCAACTGCGCGGCGTCGCGGGCGTGACGGAAGTGAACACGATCGGCGGCTACCTGAAGGAATACCAGGTCGCGCCGGACATGGCGAAGCTGACCGCGCACGGGCTGTCGCTGGCGATATTGGTCAATGCCATCGACCGCAACAATGTCAACGCGGGCGCCGGTTACATCGAACGGGGCGGCGAGCAGTTCGTCGTGCGCACGCCGGGCCAGGTCAAGACGCTGGAAGAGATCCGCAACATCGTGCTGGACGTCGTCGACGGCGCGCCGGTGCGCGTGCGCGACGTGGCCGACGTCGAACCGGGCCGCGAACTGCGCACCGGGGCCGCCACGGAAAACGGAAGAGAAGTCGTGCTGGGTGCCGTCTTCATGCTGATCGGCCAGAACAGCCGGGCCGTCGCGGACAGCGCACGCCGCAAGCTCGATGAGGTCAACCGCTCGCTGCCGCCCGGCGTGCAGGCGCTGCCCGTGTACGACCGCGCGGTGCTCGTCAACAAGGCCATCGGCACCGTCCGCAACAACCTCGTCGAAGGGGCGCTGCTCGTCATCGCGATCCTGTTCGCCTTCCTGGGCAATCTGCGCGCCGCGCTCGTCACGGCGCTCGTCATCCCGCTCACGATGCTGCTCGTGTTCACGGGCATGGTGCAGGCGGGCGTCAGCGCCAACCTGATGAGCCTCGGCGCGCTCGACTTCGGCATCATCATCGACGGCGCCGTCGTCATCGTCGAGAACTGCATCCGCCGGCTCGGGATCGCCCAGGCCGAGGTGGGACGGCCACTGACCGGCGCGGAACGCCGCACGGAAGTCGCGCTCGCGGCGGCGGAAGCGCGCCGGCCGCTGCTGTTCGGCCAGGTGATCATCATGACGGTCTACCTGCCGCTGCTCGCGCTGTCCGGCATCGAAGGCAAGATGTTTCATCCGATGGCGCTCACGGTCGTGATGGCGCTCGTCGGCGCGATGATCCTGTCCGTGACGTTCGTGCCGGCCGCCGTCGCGCTGTTCGTCAGCGGCGACGTGGCCGAGCACGACAACCGCCTGATGCACAAGGCGCGCGAGTGGTACCGGCCGCTGCTGGACTGGACCCTGCGCAACCGCCCCGTCGCGCTGACGTTCGCCGCGCTGTCCGTGCTGCTGACAGGGCTGCTGGCGACGCGGCTCGGCACGGAATTCGCGCCGAACCTGAACGAGGGCGACCTCGCCGTGCTCACGATGCGGATTCCCGGTACGAGCCTGCAGCAATCGGTGGCGATGCAGAAGAAACTGGAAGTGGCGCTGCTGCGCGAATTCCCCGAGATCGAGCGCGTGTTCGCGCGCATCGGCACGGCCGAGGTGGCGACGGACCCGATGCCGCCGAACGCGGCCGACAGCTACTTGATCCTGCGGCCGGAAAACCAGTGGCCGAAGCCGAGACGAACGCATGCGCAACTCGTGGCCGCGATCGCGGAAGCGGCCAATCGCATCCCCGGCAACAACTACGAGTTCTCGCAACCGATCCAGCTGCGCTTCAATGAGCTGATCTCGGGCGTGCGCAGCGACGTGGCCGTCAAAGTGTTCGGCGACGACACGGCGACCATGCTCGCGACGGCGCAGCGCATCGCCCAGGTCCTCGACCGGCTGCCGGGCGCGGCCGAAGTGAAAATCGAGCAGACGGAAGGCTTGCCCGCGCTGACGCTGGCCGTCGACCGCATCAAGGCCGCGCGCTACGGCCTGAATGTGGCGGACGTGCAGGAAGCGTTCGGCACGCTCGTCGGCGGCCGCGACGTGGGCACGGTGTTCGAAGGCGACCGCCGTTTCGCCATCACCGTGCGCCTGCCGGAAGGGGCGCGCAACGACGTCGAGACGCTGCGCCGCCTGCCCATCTCCCTGCCGGCGCGCGAGGGCCGTGCCGCCAGCATCCCGCTGTCCGAGGTCGCCACGCTGGCGTTCATTCCGGAAGCGAACCAGATCAGCCGCGAGAACGGCAAGCGCCGCATCGTCGTCACGGCGAACGTGCGCGGGCGCGACCTGGGCTCGTTCGTCGCCGGCCTGCAGTCCGGCTTGAACAAGTTGAAACTGCCGGCGGGCGTGTGGCTCAGTCTTGGCGGGCAATTCGAGAACCTGCAGGCGGCGGGCCAGCGCCTGGCGCTTGTCGTGCCGGCCGCGCTGGCGCTCGTGTTCGCGCTCCTGTACCTGATGTTCGGCAGCGTGAAGGATGGCCTGCTCGTGTTCAGCGGCATCCCGTTCGCCATGACGGGCGGCGTGCTGGCGCTGTGGCTGCGCGGGCTGCCGTTGTCGATTTCGGCGGCCGTCGGCTTCATCGCGCTGTCCGGCGTGGCCGTGCTGAACGGGCTCGTGATGCTGGCGTTCGTGCGCTCGCTGCGCGAGCAGGGCCACACGGCCGAAGAGGCGATGCGCGAGGGCGCGCAGGTGAGATTGCGGGCCGTCCTCATGACGGCACTCGTCGCGTCGCTGGGCTTTTTGCCGATGGCGCTGGCGACGAGTACCGGGGCCGAGGTGCAGCGGCCGCTGGCCACGGTCGTCATCGGCGGCATCCTGTCGTCGACGGCGCTGACCCTCTTGATCCTGCCGGCCTTGTACACGTGGGCGCACCGAAGTTCCCGCGATCCGGCCCATCGTTGAGCGTCATGGTAAGGCCGTCCGGTACGCCATCCGGACCGGCCGCACCTGTGGCAGACTTGGTCATCGCTTATCGCTTGCCAACACGGAAACGCACATGGACACCGGACGGATCGAAGCTTTGGCACTGCGCCCCAGCCTGGCCGCGCCACCCGTGCGCGTGGATGGCGTGAGGGCCATCGCCTACCAGGGACTGGACGGCGACGTGTACGCCGACCCGCTGTCGCCGCGCCAGCTGCTGCTGGCCGGCACGGATGCGTACGACGCGTTCGCGCTGCCGCCGCACACGCTGCGCGAGAACCTGCTTGTGGACGTCGACACGTCGCGGCTCGTCTCCGGCACCGTGCTGCAGGTTGGCGACAGCGTGCTGCTGCGGCTGATGTTCCAGTGCGAAGCCTGCGGGCACCTGGATGCGCACCAACCCGGCCTGTCGACGCGCATCGGCACGCGGCGCGGCATGCTGGCGCGCGTGCTGCGCGGCGGCGAGATCCGTCCCGGCGACCGGATCCACCCGGCGGGCGCGCCGCTGCCCGCGTGGTCCGACGACTGGCGCGAGCGCATCGTCCACGTGCTCGATACGCTGCCGCCGGCCAGCGTGATCACATATAAACGGCTGGCCCAGCTGGCCGGGGTCGCATCGAGTTATTGCCGCGCCTTCCCGGGCATGATCGCCCGGCTCGGGCCGGGCTATGCGGGCAAGGCCGTGCCCTCGCAATCGGATATCGCCTTGCCGCGCTGGGATGGGCACGGGTTGTTCGATCCCGCGCCGGCCGAGCGCCTGTTTTCCGCCGAAGTCGTGCCGTAGGAAGAATGATCAGGCTGGCTGGTCGATCGGCTGCAGGCCGTAGCGGACGTCGCTGCGGTCATCCGCCTGCGGTCCGGTGACGAGATAGGCATCCCAACCCAGTCTCCCGCTCGGCGCGGGGCCGAGGACGGTGCTGCGAACCTCGTCGCCGCGCAGGATCAGTTCGACTTCGTATTCGAGCGTGACGCCGGCCAGCAGGCCCAGCATGCTCTTGAGGGCACGCGCCGCAAGGCCGCCCGGCAGGAACGACGTGAAACCGCCGTGGTCCAGCGGACCGACGACGACGCGCAGGCGCAGGTCGCGCTGCCACACGCGGTCGCCGGCCATCGCGCTCGTTCCCAGCACGGCGGTGGGGTGGCCGAGGACGGTCTGCTGGGCGGGCGGCACGTCGTACCAGGCGCCGACAAACTGCACGATGCGCACCGGGTGGCCGAAATACTCGGACAGCACGCGTCCCATCTGCACGGCCGAGGGCGGGCGCTGGCGGATCGACGCGGCGAAGTAGCCGATCGTTTCGTCCAGCAGGGCGCCGTCCCTGTCGTGTGACAGGCGCCGGCGCAGCGCGTTATGGCCGAGTCCGGCCAGCGCCAGCAGCAGCGGCAGGAAGGTGTCCTGGCCGTCGAGCTGGTATTTGAAATGCAGCCGGTACTTGCGCCAGGCCGCGTAGAACAGGGCCAGCGAGCGGTTCGAGAAGGTGTCCAGCAGGGCGCGCGGACCTTCGTCGGACTGGCGTTGCTGGTGGTCGGCGATGCGTTCCGTGTAATGGGCCGGCAGCACGCCGGTGGCGCTCAGCAGGCCCATGAAGGATGGGGTGACGCGGATGTAGGCGAGCCGGGCTTCCTGCAGCGCCTTGCCGAGTGCGTGCGCGCCGCGTTCGAGGTCGCGCGGTTCGGGCTGGATGGCTTCCAGCTGGCTGGCCGGGAAGCCGAGCGACATCGAGTTCTGGAAACGCACATAACGGGCGATAACGTCGTGGGCGATGACGTCATGTTGCGGCCGGCCGTGCCGCTTGAGCCAGAGCTCGAGCATGCGCACGGCCTGGAAGTACTCGAAACGATAGGGTTCCCTGAACAGGCGCTCGATTACAGCAGGCTCAAATCGCCGCTTCTCGGTAGGCATTTCAATAATTCCTCTCCGGTTTTATTGGACACCACCACCAGTTGCGTGAAGCTGTTGGCGTGCACGTACAGGGCGAGAAACCGTTCGATGATGTGGGCGAATGCGTAGATGCCGCTGCCGACGAAGGCTTCCTCGTCGAGGACGATGCGCACCTCCACACCACGCACGAGGCAGGTGAACGGATTGCCCGCCATCCAGGCGCTGGCGGTGCGCTGTTCGATGCCGGCGATGCCGCCGATCTGGCGCTGCGACGACGGCGAACGGGGCAGGTCGTACAGGGCGAGCATCTCGCGGAAGGCGTCGACGCCCCCATTTGCCAACGACAAATGGTTCAGCGTCAGGTGCGAGATCAGCCGCCAGTGGGCGCTGCGGGCGCTTTCGAAGCGGTACGTGAGCGTGGGCTTGCGCAGGAAGTTGATCGTCTTCACGTTCGAGCCGCCTTCGAGGAACAAATCGCCGCCGCGCTGGCCGTAGGAGAGCAGGGCCGGCAGGTCGCGGTTGCTGCAGATGAGTTCGATGTTCAGCGTCTGGGTTTCGACGGCGGCGGGGTCGAAGTCGATGTCGACGATGGCGATCTGGGTTTCGTAGCCGGGGCTGCGCTCGGCCAGCGTCTCGTCGCGCCGCAGCACCCAGTAATGTCCGTTCTGCTCGGGCGTCTGGGCGTGCTTGAGCGAGTAAAACGGATGGAACTCGACGACGGTTTCTCCCTGCGGCGTCTGGCGCACGAGGTTGACGGATTCGATGGATTGCACCTCGTAGGCGAAGGCGCGGCGCGCGTCGGCCAGCACGGGGTAGCTGGCGCTGGCGTGCGTCAGGCGGATCGGCTCGCCGCGCTGCCGGAACAGGTTGATGACGGGCGTGCAGCCCAGCAGCAGGTTGTTCGTCGACAGCGTGCCGAGCATGCGCGCCGTGTTCGAATCGGCGCGCAGGCCCGACAGCGCCAGGTGCAAGGTGACGGTCGTCGCCCCGGCCGCCAGCGCGGTTGGCAGCGCGGCCATGAGCGCGGCGAGGTCGATGTCGAAGAAGTTGAACTTGTCCGGAAAGCAGAAGTACTCGGTCAGCAGGCGGTAGGCGGCATGCGAGCGGGCCGGAAAATCGATCAGGGCTTCGTCGTCGGCGAAACCGGCGGGCTCGATCGGGATCGCGTCCAGGGGAAACCAGCGGCCACCGTTTTGACTACCCTTGTCCGCCTCGACGTACGCGCCCGCCGCGCGCATGAACAATGTGTCGCGCAGCGCCGCGCAGAACGAGGCTTCGCCGTCGATGAACACGCGCAGGCGCGGGAGGCCCAGCCGCCCGAGGCGCATCTGGTCGGCCGTGGAGGTGAGCGTCAGGCTCAGGCCGGAGCCCGCGCCTTCCGGCAGGCGCACGGCTTCGGGGTGATCGATGATGGCGGAAAACGCGGCACCGGTCAGCGCCAGAGGCGCCACGGTGATGGGATACACGGTGCGGAACGTGCAGGCGGCACCGCGCACGGGCCGCGTACTCAGCGCGGTGCCGCGCGGGAGGACGCTGATGCCCGTCTGCTGGTTGGCGGTGCCGCCGAAATCCATGTGGGCGATCGAACAGGAGGGAAACGGGCGCAGGTAATGCGGGTACAGCACGTCGAACAGCGCTTCCGTGAATTCCGGATAGTCGTCGTCGAGCCGTTTGGCGATGCGCGCATTGAGCAGCGCGAACGATTCGATCATGCGCTCGGTGTGCGGGTCTTCGCACACTTCGCCGCTGATGAGCAGGCGGCCGGCGATCTTCGGATAGCGCTCGGCGAATTCGCGCAGGTGGCGGCGCAGGTAGCCGAGCTCGCGCTCGTAGTACGGTAGCAATTGTTCCAAGCTCAGGCTCCCGCAGACGCGGCCATCGACGCCCTGCCCGCCTTGCTGATGCTGTACTGCAGGGTCGACGGTTGCAGCAGCGCGTCGAAATTGACCGGCTCTTCCGAGGCGCTGGCGACGAGCACCGCCGTGATCGAAAACTTCAGGCGGTTCACCAGACTCTCGTCACGCAGTTCCAGCACCGCCTTCACGTTGCGCAGGCGCGGCTCATGGCGGGCGATGGTTTTTTCAAGGCACTCGCAGATGTAGGCACGGTCACTCGGACTCGACAGCGAGCGGTCGGCGAAATCCGTCAGGCCATAGGTCACGAGCGAGTCACTGCACTCGGGAAAACCCTGCAGTGAATTTTCTGGGAAGACGGAGCGCGTGTTCAACAACGCCTCCAGGTCGCGCGCGACGGCATCCTTGAAATCCTCGGCGGTCATGCGCGAGACGGTGGCGCTGCCGGTGCCGCGCACCGTGGTACCCAGCAGACGGTCGAAAAAACCAGGCGTGAATCCTTCCATCGAACTCCTCCATGCCGGCAGCGCAAGCCGGCATCTTCACACAGTCGGGCGCGAAAAAATAGTTCAGTTGGAAATGACTCACGGTTACTTTGAGCGGTAGCAAAACTGCAGGTCATTGCAGAAAAAAAACCGTCGCGAAGGACTAAGGTGATCGACTTGGGACAAGTCAATGACTGGAGACATGCATGACGAGCACGATGATCGGCAACATGGCCAGCAAGGTATTGTGGGGCGAAGGCCTGCTCCTGCGTCCGCAGCATTTCCAGCGCCAGGATCAGTACCATGAGCACCGCCTGTACAAGAGCATCCGGGCCGTGCACCCGTATGCCTGGGGCATCGAAGCGCTGCAGATCGACCGCGAGGCGCTGTCCAGCAACGTGTTGCGCATCCTCGAACTCGCGCTGCGCTTCCAGGATGGCGAACTGGTCGATGCACCGGGCGCCGACGAGCTGCCCGACACCGTCGACCTCGGCCAACTGCCGCAATCCCAGCAAACCATCACGTATTACGCTGCCCTGCCCGGTCTCAAACCGTTCAGCGGCAATTTCGCCCAGCCGGGCCAGCCGACCAAGACGGTCCGCTTCGTGCAAACCAGCGAGGAAACCCCCGACCTCTACACGCAGGCGGCGCCGGCGTCCGTGTCCTACCTCAGGAAAACCGTGCGCCTCGTCCCGGACTTCGAGCCGCGCGACGCCTATCTGAGCTTTCCGGTGCTGCGCCTGCGGCGCGCCCCGTCCGGCGGCTTCGAGCTGGACCCGTCCTTCCTGCCGCCGAGCCTGTCGGTGGGTTCCGCTCCCGCCCTGTTCCAGCAACTACGCCGCCTGCTCGAGGCGCTGCAGGCCAAGGTGAGCTCGCTGTACGGCCACCACCGCGAGCCGAGCCGCAACGTGATCGAATTCCGTTCCGGCGACATGTCGTCGTTCTGGCTATTGCACACAGCCAGTTCCGCCTGCGCATCGCTATCCCACTACCTGCACCATCCCGACCTGCATCCGGAACGCTTGCACGAACAATTGCTCGGCGTGGCCGGCGCGCTGATGACGTTTTCGAAAAGCTGGACGCTGACGGACCTGCCGGCTTATCAGCATGCCGATCCCGGCACCGGCTTTGCCAAGCTGTTCCAGATCATCCGCGAATTGCTCGACACCGTGATCTCGTCGAAGTACTTCGCCATCGTCCTGAACGAGGTGCGGCCCTCGTACCACCACGGCATGCTCGACTCCGGCAAGATCGACGACAAGACCGCGTTCTACATCGCCGTCTCGGCCGACATCCCGACCCTGGAACTCGTCGATACCGTGCCGCTGCGTTTCAAGGTCGGCGCGCCGGACGACGTCGAGAAATGCGTGCTGTCCGCCCTGCCCGGCGTGCGCCTGCAATACGCGCCGCAACTGCCCGCCGCCGTGCCGGTGCGTCCCGACACGTGCTATTTCGTCCTCGATGCCAAGGGACAGATGTATGAGCGCATGCTGCAGGCGCAATCGATGGCGATCTACGTGCCGTCGGGGATGATGGGCCTGAAGCTCGAACTGCTGGCCGTTGCTGCTTGAGCGGCGGGCGACAAACTTTCGACAACCTTTGACGCCACACCATCATGTCGACACCTCTTACCGCCGAACCGCTCTCTGCTTCCCACACAGTGCCCGGCCGGATCAAGCAAGCCCTGATCGCCGTCGCTGTCTTCGTCGCCTGCTGGGGCGGTGCGATCGCCTGGTGGCGCGTGGGGGCGCGCGTGCCCGCGACTTCGGAATGGATACTGCTGCTGTTCGGCCTGCCCGTGGCCGTGCTGCTGGCTGGTTTTGTCGGCCACGGGTGGATCGCGCAGCGCACCGCCGCCCAGGCCGACGCGCCGTCCGCCGCACCCGTACCCCCGGTGCAGGCGCAACACCTGGCGATCCTCGCGACGGCACTGCGCTCCCCGCACGGCGCATCGCCCGAGGAACTGGCGGCCGCCATCGCGGACAACAAGGCACGGCCGGATCTGGACCGGGATCTCGTCGATGCCGACGGTTTCCCCGTGATGTGCGCCCGCTGCGAGGACGCTCGCGACGAGGCGCTGCGGGAAGACATCACCGACTGGCTGGCGGCGCACGGCGGCATGGCATCAAACTTCAGTGACGAACAATGGCGCGCGCTGACGCTGGCAAGCAGCGTGGTCGCCGAACTCGCGGGACGCGCGGCGATCGAGTGGAGCGTGCGCGACGATGCCATGCCGAGGCTCCAGGTGCTGCCGCTGCTGCCGGCGGATTGGCCGGAGGGACAGCGCGATGCCGCTGCGGCGTGGCTGCGGCATACGGCGGCGCAGGCGGGATGGCGCGGCGACATCGGCGCGGCCGCGTGCGAGGTCGGTCGCGGCGATCCCGTGGCCGGCATTGCTGCCGCCGGCGCGGCGCCCGGTGTCACGCTGGTGGTCGCGGCAGCGTCCCATGTGGGCGAGGCGACGGTCGCGCGCTGGGCGGCGGAACAGATCCTGTTCACGTCCGCACAGCCGCGCGGAATGATGCCGGGCGAAGGTGCCGTTGGCCTGTTGCTGGCCGGGGCCGCCGATGGCCAGGCCGTCGCACTCCTGGCACCGTTCGCGCAAACGCAGGTCGGGGAGCCGGCCGACGCAAGCAGGCGCGGCGCCGATCGCGTGCTCGGGGAACTCGCCGAGCGCACGCTGGCCGACGCGGGTGCCGATGCCGGCGACGTGGCGATGATCGTCGCCGATACCGGCCACCGCGCGCGCCCCGTGTACGAGCTGATGGAATATGCGGCCACGACGATGCGGCAGCTCGACGGCAGCGAAGACATCGTACGCGTGGGCGCGGCGAGTGGCGATTGCGGCGTGGTCCCGTTCGTGACGGCCCTCGCGCTGGGCGCGCACTACGCGGGTGTGCGCCAGGCGCCGGTGCTGTGCCTCGCCAATGAGGTGCCCGGCCGCCGCATCGGCGCGCTTGTGCGGCCCGTGGCCTGAACCGTCAACGCCCGTCCCGGGCCGGCGCGCGCCATGTTTGCGTGCGGCCCAGCGCGTGGCTGTCGATGGATCCGTTCCTGGCCAGCTGGCCGCCGATGCCGACGTTCAGCAGGCAGACATCCTCGTCTTCGTTCTCCCGTCCCTGGTAACGGCGTGCCCACGGATCGCGCGTGGTCTCGTCCTGCGCGGGGCGGCGCGTCACGGTCGTCGTCTGCGTGGCGGGCCGCGTCGGGGCCGGTTCGTCGAGCACGGCGGCGCGCTGGCCGCTGGCGCTGCAGGAGACGAGCGTGCAGACGTCCACGTTCTGTGCCGATGCCGGCAGTGACGCGAGGAGAGCGGCGCCCAGAGGGACGAACTTCCTGATCAGGTCCGATGTCATGGCGTGCTTTCGTTCGATGGCGATGCGGCCACTGTAGCGCCGCGCGCGTGCCGGTTGATGTCCGATTGTGTCGGGCGCGCGTCCCGACACATGTGCTTGCAAAAAATTCTGCGCTACCATGAGCCCCGTATTTCAACGTACAAAGGGGACGACACATGATTTATCAAGGCAGCTGCCACTGTGGCCAGGTGGCGTACGAAGTGGAGGGAGACATCCAGGGCGCCCTCGCCTGCAATTGTTCGATGTGCCAGCGCAAGGGCTCCCTGCTCTGGTTCGTGCCGCGTGCGCAGTTCCGCCTGCGCACGCCCGAAGATGCAGCGGCCACCTACACGTTCAACAAGCACGTCATCCAGCACCGCTTCTGTCCGACGTGCGGCATCCATCCGTATGCGGAAGGGGTCGATCCCAAGGGCAATCCGATGGCGGCCATCAACCTGCGCTGCATCGAGGGCATCGATCTCGCCACGATCCCGGTGCAGCACTACGACGGCCGCGACGCCTGACTTTCAGTTCAGGCGCGGCGCGATCACGAGTTCCGGCTGCGGCCGCGGCGCGTGGGCCGACAACTCCGCCGGCGCCACTTCCTGCGGCAGTGCGACGATGCGTTCCCACAGCGCGAAGCCGGCCGTGCGGTTCGCCTTGCTGAGCTGGTAGGCGGGCAAGGCGTCCATGCCGTGCGCCATCCACAGCGCTTCGTACGAGGGTTTCAGGCGCGCATCGTGCCACGCTTCGGACAGGGGCGCGAAGGTTTCCTGCAGGACGGCGGCCGTGCTGCGCATGCGCACCCAGCGGTGGTTCAGCCAGCCGTTTTCCTTTTCGACGGGATTGAGGAAACGTTCGATCACCTGGCGCGCTGCCTCGTCTCCGCTGCGGCTCATCACGTCGATGGCGGTGCGCGTCATGTTCAGGTTCAGGCCACCCTCTTTTTTCGTATGGCGGATCTGCACGACGCGGTCGCGGTAGCCCGGCGTGCGCTTCAGGGCTTCGTCGCGCCATGTGCGGATCGTGCGCAGGATGGCGCCCGCGAAGCGCGGCAGCGAGGGGCGGCCGTCGGTTTCGTCGACCGGCATGTAGGCCGCCGTCACGCCGGTGTTGTTGTTCGTCGGGAGGGACACGCGCGCGGCGAACGGATCGTCCTCGGCCAGGTCGTCCTGCAGGGTGACGCCGAAGGTCGGCCGGGTCGGCAGGATGTTGTCGAAAAAGTGAATCGGAAAATTGCTGGTCAGGCCACCGTCCGAGAACCAGACGCGCAGCAGGTCGACGCCTTCTCCGTGCACCGGCAGCGCGCGCAGGCGGTACAGGGGCACGGCCTGCAGCAGCACGGGAAAACTGAGGCTCATGCGCGCCGCCACCACGAGCGGCAGGTCGTCCGGATCGGGCATGAAGTAGTAATCCTCGGCACCGGCATTCATGCGTTCCAGGACGGTGACCGTGCGTGCGCCGTGGCGCGTGTGGCGCGAGCGCGCCTTCATCCAGTCGACGATCGCGGGCGGGAACAGCGCGGCCATTTCCGAGGCGCGGAACACGAGGTCGGCGCTCGAATGCGGCAGGCGGTGCGCGCGCAATTCCGAGAGGCCCGTTGTCATCAGCGCCAGTTCGATCGGGGGATGCGACGTGCGCAGCTGGCCGAACGTCAGCGGCGCGTCGAGCGGGAGGCCGGCGATGTCCTGCACGAGGCCATGCAGCCATTCCGTCAGGGCAGGCGGATTGTCCGCATCCGTGCGCAGCCCGGAGCAGATGCCGCAGCGGTTGGCGCGCAGGCCGCGCCACGCCGACCATGTCGCCTGCAGCAGCGCCCCGGCCAGCGCGCCCACGAACATGCACAGGCCGAACCACAGGATGCTGGCGAGGCCGACGAGGGGCACACTGGGCCAGTGTCCGCCGAGCAGGCTGCTGCTGATCAGAAAGCCCGCCAGCCACATGCCCCCGCCCACGACGGCGCCGAGCGGGAAATTCCACAGCATGGCGAAGGACAGATAGCCGCACGCCTTCGTCCTGCTCGTCTCGTTCAGGGCCGCCGCGATCACGCGAAAGTGCGGACGCAGCGCGGCACAAGGCTGGAACAGGGAAAACAGGCGGGTGTGCGCACCGACGGCCTCCTGCAGGCTGCCCGGCAGCCGGGCCAGGAGGTGAAAACCGTCGTCCTCACCTTGCCCGTCCTTGCGCACGCGGTTGCGCTTGAACTGGGCGGCCGCCGCGGCGATGGCCGCCACGGCACCGACGCTCGTCCCGCCGATCGAGCGCAAGGTGAACTTTTCGGCCAGCCGCGCCACGAACGCGGGGTAGACCACGCCGGAGGTCACTCCGCCCTCCATCACGATATCGCATTCTTTCGGTAGGAAATCGTTCATCGCTTTCGACGCTCGTGCATGATGCGTCGATTATGCGCCAACACAGTCTAGCCCGGCACGCCCACGATCACGCTGGACGCCTTGAACATCGCCGTGGCCGTCCTGCCCTCGGCCAGTTCGAGCGCCCGCGCGCTTTCGTTGGTGATGATGGCGGCGATGCTGCCGCCCCCCGTCAGGTCGAGGACGACTTCCGTGTTGACGGCGCCCGGCGTCAGGCGGGACACGGTGCCGGCGAGCTGGTTGCGCGCCGAGAAGCGCGCGCCCTCGCCTTCCGTCATGAGGATGATCGACGACGCTTTCACCAGCGCGAACGCCTGGGCGCCCGGCGCAAGGCCGAGGCTGGCCGTGCTCTCGTGCGTGACGATGGCGACGATCCGGTGGCCGCCGGCGATGTCGAGTTCGATCTCGTCGTTGACGGCGCCGGACTGGACCCGGGAGACGGTGCCGAAGAACTGGTTGCGTGCGCTCGTTTTCATGGTCAGCCTGCTGATCAGGGTGAGGTCGGCGGACAGGTCGCCGGCCTGCCCGTTGAGTTGTTCCAGGAATTGTTGATGGAGTTGCTCGAGCGCCCGGAAGTTCCTGACGAGTTGTTCGCCGCGCGCCGTCAACCGTGTGCCGCCACCGCCCTTGCCGCCGGCGACGCGCTCCACCAGCGCCTCGCCGGCCAGGTTGTTCATCGCGTCGATCGCGTCCCACGCCCCCTTGTAGCTCATGCCGATCGCTTTCGCGGCCTGGTTGATCGACCCCGTCCGGGCAATCGCGGCCAGCAGCTCGACCCGTCCCCGGCCGCCGAATTTTTCGCCGCCGACCGTCATCCAGACGGCGCCCTGCAACGCGAAGCCTGTGTTGTCGTCTTCCATGATCTGTCCTGTTCCGTTTCGTTATATACTCTACTATATAGCGAACTGGAGTCGACCATGAAGCAACTTGCCGGCCTGCTGGCCCTGATCGTATGCCACGCCGCCCAGGCGGACGAGGTGCAAGTGGCCGTGGCCGCCAATTTCACCGCGCCGATGCAGAAGATCGCAGCGGAATTTGAAAAGGACACGGGCCACAAGGCTGTCCTCGCGTTCGGTGCCACCGGCAAGTTCTACGCCCAGATCGTCAATGGTGCGCCGTTCGAGGTGCTGCTCGCGGCCGACGACGACACTCCTGCGAAACTGGAAGCGGAACACCGCACCGTGCCCGGCACGCGTTTCACCTATGCGATCGGCAAGCTGGCGCTGTGGTCCGCGAAGGACGGCTACGTCGACGGCCAGGGCCAGGTCCTCAAGACGGGCAACTATGCCCATCTCGCCATCGCCAATCCAAAGACGGCCCCGTACGGCGCGGCCGCCATCGAGACGCTGAACAAACTGGGCGTGGTCGACCGCGTGCAGGGCAAGCTCGTGCAGGGCGAGAACATCGCGCAGACGCACCAGTTCGTCAGCACGGGCAATGCGCCCCTCGGCTTCGTCGCGCTGTCGCAGGTCTATCGCGACGGCAGGTTCACGTCCGGTTCGGGCTGGATCGTGCCGGATAACCTGCACGGCCCGATCCGCCAGGACGCCGTGATCCTCGCCAAGGGCGGCGCCAACCCGGCCGCGAAGGCGTTGGAAGGCTATTTAAAATCGAACAAGGCCAGGGAGATCATCCGCTCTTACGGCTACGCATTGTGACGCTGGACGCCGCCGACTTCGCGGCCGTACGCCTGACGCTGGAACTGGCGACCGTCGTGACCCTGCTGCTGCTGGCGATCGGCACACCGATCGCGTGGTGGCTCGCGCGCACGCGCTCGCGCCTGCGGCACGCGGTCGGGGCGGTCGTAGCGCTACCCCTCGTGCTGCCGCCCACCGTGATCGGCTTTTATCTGCTGTTGCTGCTGGGCCCGAACGGCCCGGTCGGCAAGCTGACGGAGGCGCTCGGCATCGGCTTGTTGCCGTTTTCGTTCGGCGGCCTGGTGCTGGCGTCCGTGTGCTATTCGCTGCCGTTCGTCGTGCAGCCGCTGCAGAATGCGTTCGAGGCGATCGGTACTCGGCCGCTGGAAGTGGCGGCCACGCTGCGCGCGAGTCCTTGGGACACGTTCTGGTCGGTGGCGGTGCCGCTGGCACGTCCCGGCTTCCTGTCCGGCGCCGTGCTCGGGTTCGCGCACACGGTCGGCGAATTCGGCGTCGTGCTCATGATCGGCGGGAATATCCCGGACAAGACGCGCGTCGTCTCCGTGCAGATCTACGACCACGTCGAGGCGCTCGAATATGCGCAGGCGCACTGGCTCGCGGGCGGCATGCTGGCATTCAGCTTCCTCGTGCTGCTGGCGCTGTACACCTTCTACCCGCAAGCGATGAAAGGACGGCGCCGATGACGGACGGATTGCGCGTGCGCCTGCGCATGGACCGCGGCGCGTTCCGGCTGGACGTCGACCTCGACCTGCCGCTGCATGGCATCAGCGCCCTCTTCGGCCATTCTGGCTCGGGCAAGACCACAGTGCTGCGCGCCATCGCCGGCCTGGAACGCGCGCCTGGCGGTGTCGTCGCGCTCGGCGACGAGGTATGGCAGGACGATGCGCACGGCCTGTTCGTCCCCGTGCACAAACGGGCCGTCGGCTATGTGTTCCAGGAAGCGAGCCTGTTCCCGCACCTGTCCGTGCGCGCCAACCTGGAATTCGGCCGCAAGCGCGTGCCCGCGCACGAGCGCCGCTTCGCGCTGGAGCCCGTGACGGCCCTGCTCGGGATCGAGGGACTGCTCGAGCGCCGGCCGGACGGTTTATCGGGCGGCGAGCGCCAGCGCGTGGCGATCGCGCGCGCCCTGCTCGCGTCGCCGCGGCTGTTGCTGATGGACGAACCGCTCGCCGCGCTCGACCTGCGCCGCAAGCAGGAGATCCTGCCCTACCTGGAACGGATGCACGGAGAACTGGCGATCCCGATCGTCTACGTGAGCCACGCGCCGGACGAGGTCGCGCGGCTCGCGGATCACCTCGTACTGCTGGACGCGGGCAAGGCGGTCGCCTGCGGACCGCTGACGGAGACGCTGGCGCGCGTGGACCTGCCGCCCAGCTTTGCCGACGATGCCGGCGTCGTGCTGGACACGATCCTGGCCGGCCACGAGGAAGACGCGTTATCGCGCCTGGAATTCGCGGGCGGCGCGCTGTTCGTGGGCCAACGCCGCGAAGCCGTGGGCACGCACCTGCGCTGCCGCATCCACGCGCGCGACGTCAGCCTGGCGCTGGACCGCCCGCAAGGCACGAGCATCGTCAACCGCCTGCCGGCCGTGGTGACGGCGGTGGCCGCCACCGACACGCCGGGCCACGTGCTCGTGCAACTGCGGATGGGAGAATCCCCCCTGCTGGCCCGCATCACCGAACGCTCGCGCCGCGAGCTGGGCATCGCGGCCGGGCTGCGGCTGTGGGTGCAGATCAAGGGCGTGGCGTTGCTAAGTTGATTCCGCGTTAATTCCCTAATTCGGGGTCAGAGCACATTTCTCGAGAAATTCGGGGTCAGAGCAAATTTCCGATCAATGGTTCCTGGGACACGATGGCACCGCGCCGCCCATCGTGTACCCGTGTCTGAACCTATGCTTTACGTGTGAGAATGCTACAAGGTCATTGTTCCAAAATGTGCTCTGACCCCGAATCTGCAGCGAAATGTGCTCTGACCCCGAATTTTCAGCGCACGCGGCGCATCGACGAGATGCGGTTGTTCATGCGGTCGAGCATGTCGTAGCGGCCCGGGCCCAGGACGACGCATTCGCCGCGGAAGTCGGCGTGTTCGCAGAATTCCCAGCGGCCTTCGCGGATGATGAGCGAGGTGGCGCGGTCGTTGAAGCCGACGTCGCTCAGTGCGCGCACGTCCTGCGACAGTTCCACTTGCTGGCCTTCGAAGCGCTGGCCGGCGAACATCACAACGTCGGGACCGCCCCGGTCGCCGCGCCAGCCGCCGCGGTCGCCGCGGTCGCCGCCGCGCCAGCCGCCCCGGTCGTCGTCCCGGTCGTGGTCGCGCCCGCGTCCACGGCCGCGGTCGAGCTGGCGCGCGGACGAGATGGCGTCATTGAAACCAGGCAGCTCGCGGTATTCGCCCGGACCGAACTCTTCGCAGCGGCCGCCGAAGTTGGCGTGCTCGCACAGCAGCCACGTGCCCGAGCGGATGACGAAGCTCGACGCGCGGTCGTTGAAATTGAAATCGCCCAGGTTGGCGGCGTCGCGGTCGATGGTCACGCGTTGGCCACGGAAATTGCTGTCCGAGAACAGCGTCAGTTCTCCGGCAAAGGCGGCGTGGGTGAAGGTGGCCAGCACGGCGGCGGCGGCAAGCAGGCGTTTCATGATCTCTCCATGGGTGTGCGCCATCCGTCGGCGCCTGTGCTGTTAACGCGGGCGCCGTACGGACGGCTGACAGTTTCCTTGTAACAAAATTTTACGCGATCGGCGGGATGTGAATGGCTCGATGTGTCCGGCGTCACGCGGCGGCCTGCTCCTCCAGGACCGGGCAGCCGAACCCTGGCCGCGCCAGTTCGCGCGTCAAATCGGCACGCAGGGCGGACAGGCCGTCGATGCGCGCGTCGATGTCCTCCAGCTTGCGCAACAAGGCATCACGCAGCAGGGGCGCGGCGGCGGCCGGATCGTCCAGCAGCGGCAGTCCGGTCTCGATCTCGGCCAGTGTGAAACCGAGCGCCTGGGCGGCACGCAGGTAGCACAGCCATTGCACGGCTTCGGGCGGATAATCGCGGTAGCCGTTGGCCAGGCGGCGCGACAGCAGCAGCCCGCGTTTCTCGTAGAAACGCAGGGTGTCCCGGGTGAGGCCGGTGGCGGCGGCGAGTTCTCCGATCTGCATGGCGATAGCGATAAATACCTTGACCTTGGAGTGTACTCCACGGTCCATGATCCCGGCACCTTCACTCCGGGAGATTTCCATGCAACTCAGCCGATCCGCCTTTCTCACCGTCGTGCGCGCCAGCGCCGCGTACGACCTGCTGCTCACGGCGCCGTTCGCCACGCCCTGGACGTTCGCCCTCGCGCACGCGCAGCTCTCAAGCCTCAACCGCAGCCTGGGCGGCGACGCGCTGCCGGACTTCGGCCCGTTCCACGTGCTGTTTGCCTGCCTGATGGGCAGCATCGTGCTCGTATGGTCCGTGCTGCGCCTGCGCGCCGCCAGTGTCACGCTGGGCCGCTACGATGGTGTCGGCCGCTTCCTGTTCTCGACGTGGATGGCGTGGGCGCTCGCCGCCAGCGGCGCGCCCTTGCTGTGGCTGTTCCTCGTCCCGGAATTCTGCTGGGGCGTGGCGCAGTGGCTGCCGGTCGCTCAGGGAGACGGCAACAGCGCCGCACGCGCGCCCTTCACCAGCGCCGCGCCCATGCGCTCCAGCCGCGGCGGCTGAATGCGCCAGGCGTGCCAGTACAGCGCCACGTCGACGAACAGGTCCGGCGTCAGATCGACGAGGGCGCCGCTGGCCAGCATGTCCGCGCACTGTTCCAGCGGTAGCAGGCCATAGCCGAGACCGAGGCGGATCGCCTGCACGTACGGATCGCTGGATGGCACGTAGTGGAATGGGTACGCGCCTTCCGGCAGGCCGAAGTGCTGAAGCAGGAAGGCCGTCTGCAGGCGGTCGTTGCGGTCGAAGACCATCACCGGCGCCCGCCGCGCGGCCTCTCTCGTGATCCCGCCGGGGAACCAGCGCGCGGCGAAGGCGGGCGCCGCCACCATCCGGTAGCGCATCACGCCGAGCGGACTCACGGTGCAGCCCCGCATCGGTTCCGTTTCGCCTGACACGCAGGCGAGCGCGAGCCCCTGTTCCAGCAGGGCGAACGTGTGTCTCTGGTCGCCCGTGACGAATTCCACGAGCAGGCCTTCTTCGATCAGCACCGGCGCCAGCACGGGCAACAGCCACGTCGCCAAGGTGTCGTTGTTGACGGCCAGCGCGACGCGCACCGGGCCCGGATCGGCCTGCTGCTCCGCGAAGAACTCGTCTTCCAGCAGCGCGCGGCGGCGGAGGAATTGCAGCAGGCGCATGCCGGGCGCCGTCGGCCGGCAGGGGCGGGCGCGCACGAGCAGCGGCGTGCCCAGGTCGTGCTCCAGCGCGGCGATGCGCTGCGAGATGGCGGACGGCGTCACGTTGAGCAGGGCCGCAGCCTGCTCCAGGCTGCCGCTGTCGACGGCGGCGACGAACGCCTCGCTGCGGCGCGGGTCGATTTTCATTTGGATTAGCCCAGCTTAATGAACTTTAGAAGTCATTAATATAATTGATGAACGCCCGGCTGGCTGGCATGCTGCTCCGCAATAACAACAGGGGAGCATCATGTTTTCACAACCTATCTTCTTGCAGGGCCTCGGCATGGGCGCCAGCCTGATCATGCCGATCGGCGCCCAGAACGCGCACGTGATCCGCACGGGCGTCGCGGGCCGCCACGTCGTCCTGACCGTTCTCACGTGCGTGCTGATCGACGTCACCCTGATCGCGCTGGGCATGTCCGGCTTCGGCGCGCTGGTCGAGCATTCTCCCGCGCTGCTGCTGGCCGCCCGCTGGGGCGGCGCCGCGTTCCTGCTGTGGTATGGACTGCGCTGTTTGAGAAGCTGCTGGCAGGGCGCGGCGGCCCCGAATGCGGGCGAAGGACAGGCGGCGGCTACGGCATCGCGCGCGCTGGGCATCGTGCTGGCGATGTCGCTCCTGAATCCGCACGTGTACCTGGATACCGTGGTGCTGCTGGGCGCTGTCGGCAGCAGTCTCGCGGCGAATCACCGCGTGTCGTTCGCGGCCGGCGCGATGACGGCGTCGCTGCTGTGGTTTTCGGCGCTGGGCCTGGGCGCGCGCCGCTGCGCGTTCGTGCTGGCGCGGCCCGCCGTCTGGCGCGCCATCGAAGGTTTTACCGGGACGACGATGCTCGTGCTGGCCGCGCTGCTGCTGCTCGAAGGCTAGGCCGCCAGCGCCTTGCCGTGTGCGACCGACATCTGCGCCGGCAGCGCGACGCCGTTCTTCACCGCGGTCAGTTCGGCGAGGATGGAGACGGCGATCTCGTACGGCGTCTTGCTGCCGATGTACAGGCCGATGGGGCCGTGCAGCTTCGCGATCTGGTCCTCGGTGAGGTCGAATTCGCGCAGGCGCTCGCGCCGCCGCGCATTGTTGGCGCGCGAGCCGATGGCGCCCACGTAGAACGCGTCCGTTTTCAGCGCCTCCATCAGCGCGAGGTCGTCCAGTTTCGGGTCGTGGGTGAGGGCGATGACGGCGCTGCGGCTGTCCAGCTTCATTTCCAGCACGAGGTCGTCCGGCATCGCATGCACCACGTCGACGCCCGCCAGGGCCCAGCTGGCGCGGTATTCTTCCCGCGGGTCGCACACGGTCACCTGGTACTCCAGGCCGACGGCGATCTGCGCAAGGAATTGCGACAGCTGGCCGGCGCCGATGATCAGCATGCGCAGGCGCGGACCATGGATCGTGACGAGCGTGTCGCCTTCCATGCGCAACTGCTCGTCCGCTTCGCCCTGCGCCAGTTCGACCGCGCCGGTGGTGAGGTCCAGCGTGCGCCGGGTCAGCACGCGGCGCTGGGCCAGCGTGAGCAATTCGTCCATGCGGCTGTGCGTCCCGAGCGGTTCCACGACGAGCTGGATCGTGCCGCCGCAGGGCAGGCCGAAGCGGTGCGCCTCGTCGGCCGAGATGCCGTACGTGATGACCTCCGGCGCCGTACGTACGATGCCTTTTTCGCGCACGGCCGCGATCAGGTCGTCCTCGATGCAGCCGCCTGAGACCGAGCCGACGACGACGCCGTCGGCGCGGATCGCCATCGTGGCGCCTTCCGGCCGCGGGCTCGATCCCCACGTCCTGACGACGGTCACGTACTCGCAGAGCCAGCCGGCGCGCAGCCACTGGTCGCAGGCGTGCAGCACTTCGAGGTCGATACTGTCCATTGCCTTCCTTTTGTTGCCAATCGATAATTCTTAAGCCCACAGGGCAGCGTGAATCGTAACGCAAAAACGCGAACCGCGACGGGCTGCAGCACCCGGCAAGAATGCAGGGGGAAAATGGTATAAATCGTTTTCGCTTGAGCGGCGCTATACTCGTCGGACTGCGACCCGTGTTGGAGACCACCATGAAGCCAGACCTGCTGTCCATGCTGCGCATCGATCTTCCCATCATCCAGGCCCCGATGGCGGGCATCTCGACGGCGGCGCTGGCGGCGGCCGTGTCCCAGGCGGGCGCGCTGGGATCGATCTCCGTCGGCGCGGGCAACGCCGAACAGGGCCGCGCCGCCATCGCCGACGTGCGCCGCCTGACCGACCGTCCGTTCAACGTCAACGTGTTCTGTCACCGCCCCGCGCAGGCCGATGCCGCGCGCGAATCGGCCTGGCTCGATTACCTGTCTCCGCACTTTGCCGCCAGCGGCGCGCAGCCGCCGACGGGCCTGCGTGAAATCTACAAGAGCTTCCTCGACGATGATCCGATGCTGGACGTGCTGCTGGAGACGCGTCCCGCCGTCGTCAGTTTCCACTTCGGCTTGCCGGATGCGCGCCGCATCCAGGCGCTGAAGGATGCCGGCATCGTGCTGCTGGCCAGCGCGACGTCGGTGGACGAAGCGCGCCAGGTGGAGGCGGCCGGCATCGACGTCGTCGTCGCGCAGGGCTACGAAGCGGGCGGCCACCGCGGGTTGTTCGACCCGGAGCGGGGCGACCCCGCCATCGGCACGTTCGCGCTCACGCAGCTGGTGGCGCACGCAGTACGCATTCCGGTGATCGCAGCCGGCGGCATCATGGACGGGAACGGCATCGCCGCCGCGCTGCGCCTCGGCGCCAGCGCCGCCCAGATGGGCACCGCATTCATCCTGTGCCCGGAGTCGTCCGCGACACCGCACCACCGCGCGCTGATGCAGGCGGGGGAGGGTGTGATCACGGCCGTCACGGACGTCGTCTCCGGCCGCCCCGCGCGTGGTCTCGTGAACCGGCTGTTCAGCGAGATCGGCGCGCCCGGCCACCCGCCACTGCCGGATTATCCGATCGCCTACGATGCCGTGAAGGCGCTGAACGCGGCGGCCACGAAGGCAGGCAACAACGATTTCACGGTCAACTGGGCCGGCCAGGGCTTTGCGCTCGCGCGTGCGCTGCCGGCGGGAGAACTGGTGCGCCTGCTGGGCGAGGAACTGGCTCAGGCGTCCGCGTAAGCCGTCTCGATGGCTTCCTTGCGCGGCCTGGACGCGATGTGCACGATCAGCACCGCGTCGAGCGGCAGGGCGGGGTGCGCGGCGCGGTGCTTCGTGAACCAGAACACCTCGTCCACGTCCTCGTCGCCGGCGTCGTGCGCGGTGGCCAGCACGCGCTGGTCCTCGGGCGCGTCCTCGTAGTCGACGGCTTCCAGCGCGGCATCGTCGACGGCCTCGATCCAGGCCTCGGCATCCTTGCCCCAAGCCTGCACATAGCGCGCGCCGGACGCGACGAGCCAGCGCGCCACGTCCCACAACCACATTTCCGCGACCTCGTCCTCGGCCAGCACGATGGCGAGGAAGGGCGGGCGCGCGCCCAGGTCGGGTAGGTCGGCGTCGGGCGGCAGGTGCAGATATGTAAGAGTCTTTCGTTGCATGGCGCTAGCTTACCATCCTGCGTTACTATCTTGCTCATGAAGATCTTTGCATCCCTCGCGCTCGCCGCCGTTTCCGTCACGTCCGCCCATGCCGCCATCCCCGTGTACGGTTTCTTCGTCAAGAACACCTACCCGCACGACCCGCAAGCCTTCACGCAGGGCCTGTTCTTCCGGGACGGCCACCTGTACGAATCCACGGGCCAGAAAGGGCACTCGTCGCTGCGCAAGGTCGACCTGAAAACCGGCAAGGTGCTGCAGAAGAAGGACCTGGCGGACGAGTACTTCGGCGAAGGCTCCACGGCCGTGGGCGACACCATCGTGAACATCACGTGGCAGTCCAACGTGGGCTTCCTGTTCGACGCGAAGACGTTCGCCTTGAAGGGCCGCTTCAACTACAAGGGCGAGGGCTGGGGCCTCGCCAGCGACGCGAAGCACGTCTACATGAGCGACGGCACCAACGAGATCCGCATCCTCGACCCGAAGACGCTGGACGAGCAGCGCCGCATCCGCGTGACGGCCGAGGGCAAGCCGATCACCCAGCTCAACGAGCTGGAAATCGTCGACGGCCAGATCTTCGCCAACGTGTGGGGCACCGACGTCATCGCCCGCATCGATCCGGAGACCGGCAACGTCGTCGGCTGGATCGACTGCACGGGCCTGCTGCCGCCGGACCAGCGCGGGACGACGAATCCGGACGCGGTCCTGAACGGCATCGCGTACGAGCCGAAGCAGCATCGCCTGTACGTGACGGGCAAGCTGTGGCCCAAGCTGTTCGAGATCGAACTGGTGCCGATCCAGCGCCGTTGACCGTCACGTCACCGCGATCACGACCTTGCCGAAGTGCGAGCCGGATTCCATGTGCCGGTACGCCTCGCGCGCCTGGTCGAACGTGAACACGCGGTCGACGACCGGTTGCAGTCCGGTCGCATCGGCGAAGCGCACGACCTTTTCCAGCATCGCGCGGCTGCCGACGTAGACGCCCACGAGCCGCTTGGCGGTCGCCAGCAGGGTGGCCGGGTTGACTTCGCCGCCGAAGCCGCTGACGCCGCCGATGATGGCAATGCTGCCGCCCATCGCGGTGGACGCGATCGAGCGGTTCACGGTGCCCTGGCCGCCGACTTCCAGCACGACCTGCGCGCCCGCACCGCCCGTCGCGCGCAACACCTCTTCCTGCCATTCCGGCGTCGTGCGGTAATTGATGACGTGGCGCGCGCCGAGCTCCTTCGCCCGCTGCAGCTTGGTGTCGCTGGACGACGTGATGACCGCGTTCAGCCCGGCCGCCCGAGCCAGCTGCAGGCCGAGGATGCTGACGCCGCCCGTCCCCAGCAGCAGCACGGTGTCGCCGGGGCGGATATGGTTGCTGGATTCGAAGATGGCATTCCACGCCGTCACGCCCGCGCAGGGCAGCGTGGCCGCGTCGACGAAGCTCATCCCGTCCGGGATCCTGACCAGCGCATCCTCGTCCAGCACGACTTCTTCCGCGAGCATGCCGTCGACGTCGCCGCCGAGCGCGTGGCGGACTTTATCGGGCGCGGTCGGGCCGTCGTGCCAGTACGGGAAGAACGATGCGGTGACGCGGTCGCCGGGCTGCACGCGCGTGACCCCGGGGCCGGTGGCGACGACTTCGCCGGCGCCGTCCGAGCAGGGAATGATGGGGTCGTCGACGGTGACGAGGTAGTTGCCGCTGGCGACCATCAGGTCGCGGTAGTTCAGCGAGACGGCGTGCACGCGGATGCGCACTTCGCCATTGCCCAGTTCACGGTGAGGAAAATCCACGCACTGCAGCCCGTCGATGCCATCGCCGGGTAAGATCTGGTAAGCCCGCATCGCTGTCCTCCATCGGTTGATCGGCCGCCCACGCCGGGCGGGACGATATTGTTGCCGCAAGACCGGCGTGCGTGGCGCACGCTTATCTGGTGGCCACCTTGCCCCGCTGGCTCGGGATGAAGTCCTCCAGCACGGCCTGTTTCAGCAGCGCGGGCGGCAGGATGCCCTGCGCGATGATGAAGTCATTGAACGCTTTCAGGTTGAAGCGGTCGCCCAGCGCGATCTCGGCCTGCGTCTTCAGCGCGCGCAGTTTGACGTAGCCGTAGTAGTACGCGGTGGCCTGGCCCGGCATGCGGTACGAGTAGCGGTCGACTTCCGATTGTGCGAACGGTTCGGACAGCACGACTTCACGCATCAGGAACTGCTTCGCCTGCTCCGGCGTCATGCGGCCCAGGTTGATCTGCGGGTCGAGCAGGGCGCGCGCCATGCGCAGCAAACGGGCCTGCAGCGAGACGAGCTGGCCTTCCGGCGGCATGTACGGCAGGATCATCGCTTCCGAATACAGGCCCCAGCCTTCGACGTTCGTGCTGTTGAAGGCGAAGCGGGCGCGCGCCACCGACATGCCCTGCTCCACCATCGACGCGAACTGCAGTTCGTGGCCCGGACGCGCCTCGTGGGCAGTGAGGGTCCAGGCCATCGCGGCGAAGTCGAAGTCGTTCATCTTCTCTTTCGACTTCGCGTTCGGGTTCGCCAGCGGGATCACGAACTCGCCGTATTCTCCCGTGTTGCCGATCATGCGCGGCGGGTTCATGAACGGCGCCGGCGAACGGGCCGCCTCGGCCGGCGTCGCGGTGCGGATGTTCGCCTCGCGCGTGGGCAAGGTCACGAGGTCGTGGGCGCGCACCATGCCTTCGATATCTTTTAGCCGCTCGCGGTAGTACGGCATCAGCTGGTCGGGAGCGATCGACGACTTCTTGAGCTCGCGGATCACGTCGCGGTAGTCGGACGACGGCAGCTTGTTGCGCGCGGCGATGACGCCCGCCACGACCTGCATCTCGTCGCGCACTTCCTGGAAGTCGAAGCCGGCGCGTTCGATCATCTGTTCCGGCGCGATGTCGACGCCCATGTTGGCGAGGCGGTTCACGTAGATGACTTCCGGCAGGCGCACTTCCTTGCGCGTGCGCGGCATCAGGCGCTTGCGGACCCAGTCGTCGTATTCCTTCACCTGGGCCTTCAGCGTCGCGAAGTCGCTTTCCCAGCCGGTGACGTTTGCCTTCTTGAACAACTCCCCGATGCCGTCCATGTAGGTCGCGTTGTTGTTCAGGCCTTCCTCGACCTCGCCCACGTATGGGCCGATCAGCGCCTTGCTGGCGAGGCGTTCTTCGCCACGGGCGCGCGCCAGCGTGGCGATCGGCGCGTAGCCTGCTTCCTTGCCGGCGTAGCGCTTCAGGCGCACGAGCGCGAGCTTCTGGCGTTCCGGCTTGTTGCGTGGATCGAGCAGGGCGCGCAGGCCGCCGTACACGAGCTCTCCCACGTTGACGTATTCGAGCAGGTACTGGTGCTCCAGCTTCATCGTGGCGATCTTCTTTTCGCGCGAGTCGATCAGGATGTCGAGGTCCTGCCGCACTTTCACGTCTTTCTCCTGCGCGCGCTGGCGGCGCAGCTCGGCGAGGCGTTTTTCCGTGTCGGCCAGTTCGCGCTCCCAGACGCGCGGTTTCAGGTCGGCGACCTGCGTGTCGTAGTTTTCGTCGCCGAGTTCCGTGGATTCCTCGGGCACGTATTGTCCGGTGTCCTTCAGGACCGGCTGGGTGTAGGCGTCGCTGCGCGCGACCCATGCGGGTGCGGCTGCGCAGGCGGCGCCGGATGCGAACAGGAGGGCGAGGCCGAGACGGATCATGATGCTGCCTTTCAGTGGTGAAGCAGGCATTCTAGAGCTAGATCGGCTTGGCTACCATGAACCAGAAGATGAAGACGAACGCGATGAACGCGGGCACGCCGAGCGCCATCCACGTGCGGAAGTATTTCCAGTACAGCGGGGGCAGCGGCGTGCCGTCGCGCGCGGCCTTCGCCGCCATGTCGCGCAGGCGCATCTGCAGCCACACGACCGGCAGCCAGCAGGCGCCCGCCAGCACGTACAGCATCAGCGACCACATGATCCAGCGGCTGCTCATCGGATACCCGGCCAGGTGCACCATGTAGAACCCCGTGGCCGGCTGCACGACGGCCGTGGTGGCCGTGAACAGCCAGTCCGCGATCACGACGTATTTGCTGACGACGGCAATCGCGCGCACGTCGCGGCTCACGTTCGCGAACAGCATGTACCAGGCCGACCCGATGCCCGTGCCGAACAGGAAGGTCGACGACAGGATGTGCAGCCACTTCACGACGACGTAGTCCATTATGCTTCCTCTTTCTCGAGTTCGTAGAGCAGCCAGATCGCGGCCAGCATCGGCAGGTTCTTCGTCAGCGGGCCGTACGGGTGGATCAGGAATTCCGGCAGCCGGATGGCGATCACGATCGAATAAAAGCCGATCAGCGCCAGCTGGATCAGCCACAGCCAGCGGCGCCTTGCTAGGCCCAGCGTGCTGAAACCCAGCACCAGGTCGAATACGGACGCGCCGTACAGCATCAAGGGGCGCAGCTGCTCGGGGATGCCTGAGCGCGCAAGCAGTTCGTGGCTGGCCGCGGCCGGGTACATGAACGCCGAGACGATGGCGGTGGTGATCCACACGATGGCGATGGCGAGCCGCAGCACGGGCAGCAGCCAGTCCAGCTTCGCGCGCGCCCGCTCGGCGCCGGGGTCGACGACGAACGAGGCGATGTCGCGCGGCGGGCGTCCCAGCAGGCGCAGCGTGGGGCCGGGATCGGCCGCGTTGCCGCGGTCGAGCATGCGCAGCGCGTCCCGGTCGAGCAGGGCGCCGGGCAGCCACGCGCCGATCCGTGCGAGCAGCTTCGCCACGCCGCCCGGCAGCGGCAGCACGCGCAGCCTGCCCATCCCCATCGCGCGGCGCAGGGTGGCCAGGTAGTCGACGAAGGGCAGTGCCTGCGGACCGACGAGGGCGATGCGGCGCACGGGGCCACTCTCGGCCTTGTCCGCGTACAGCCGCTGGCGCAGCAGGGTCACGATGGCGGCGACGACGTCGTCCACGTGGATCGGCTGCACCAGTTGCGGGGCGTCTCCCAGGCGTACCGCGAACGGCAGCGACGCCATCGCCTTGAACACGCGCGCGCTGGCGCCGTCCGCGCCGTAGACGAGCGACGGCTGCACGATGGCGGCGCGGATCGGGAGTGTCGCGAGATAGTCGTCGGCGGCCTTCTTCGACAGGTGGTACGCCGTGTCGGCCTCTTCGTCGGCACCCAGCGCGGACAACTGCACGACCATGTGCACGTCGTCGGACTCCGCGCAGGCGGCGAACAGGGCGCGCGGGGTGCGCGTGTGCAGGTTCTCGAACGTCTGCGCGCCGCGCTCGCGGAAAATGCCGACGGTATTGATCACGGCTTCCACCCCGGAAAGGCGCGCCAGCCAGGTGGATTTGTCGGTATCGTTGGCGAAGTCGGCGCGGATCGCGGACAGGTGCGGATGAGTGGGCAACCGCTCCGGATGCCGCACCGCGCACACGACGTCATGGCCTTCCGCCAGCAGCGCGTGCAGCAGGTGTTTCCCGATGAATCCGCTTGCTCCCGTAAGCAGTATCCGCATCTAGTTCCCTTCTTCGACCCAAGAGGATTTCATGGAATCATGGAACACGGCATTCAGGCGCGGCCTCGTCGGCGGCGCCACCTCCAGCCTGCTGTCGACCGCGGCGCTGGCCCTGCTCGGCCGGCGCGAAGCCGGCAGTGCCTATGCACCCACCAACGCGGTCAGCCACTGGATCCATGGCGACGAGGCGTTGCATGAACACACGCCGACCCTGCGCCACACTGTCCCCGGCTACCTGATCCACCACGGCAGCGCGATGTTCTGGTCGGTGCTGTTCGAGCGCCTGTGCGGCCGCCTGCTCGACCGCAAGAAGCCCGCCATGACACTCGGCATGGCGACCGCGGCGTCGGCCGTGGCCTGCTTCGCCGACTACCAGCTGACACCCAGGCGCTTCCAGCCTGGCTACGAGGCCCACTTGTCGCGTCCGTCGCTGGCGGTCGTCTACGGCGCGTTCGGCGTCGGGCTGGCGCTCGGCGCGATGCTCACCCGCCGGCCCTGATTCGAGTGTAAGCGAGCCGGCGAAAACGTGGCGTCAAGGATGGGAAAACGGCGCGTTGACGGCCAGTTGCGCCGCGAACGCGCGCTGGTAGGCGGGCCGCGCCTCGCCGCGGGCGACGTAGGCGGCAAGGATCGGGAATTCGTCCAGGATGCCGGACGGCCGCAGCCGCAACAGCACCGACACCATCATGAGGTCGCCCGCGCTGAACTCGCCGTCGAGCCAGTCGGCATCGCCCAGCCGCGCCGACAAGGGGTGCAGGCGGTCGCGCACGCGTTCCTCGACGAGCGGAATGCGTTCCCTGGCCCACGGCTTGTCGCCTTCGAAGATGCGGGCCGTGACGAGTTCCAGGATGGGCGGTTCCACGGTATTCAGCGCGGCAAACATCCACGTGATGGCGCGGGCCCGGGCGTGGTCGTCCGTCGGCAGCAGGGCGCCGTGGTGCGTGGCGATATGAAAGACGATGGCGCCCGTCTCGAACAGGACGAGGCCGTCTTCTTCATAGGTCGGGATCTGGCCGAACGGGTGCAGGGCCAGGTGGGCCGGTTCCTTCATGGCGCGGAACGACACGAGGCGCACGTCGTACGGCAGACCCGCTTCCTCCAGCGCCCAGCGCACGCGCGTGTCGCGCGCGAGGCCTTTGCCGCCGTCGGGCGAACGTTCGAAGGCGGTGATCGTGATCGTCATGGCGCGGCTCCCCAAAGAAAAACGGCGTACCGTGGAGTGTCACGGTACGCCGTCGTGGGGTCAAGCTTATTTAAAAGCTGTAGTTCGCGCGCGCATACACGTAGCGGCCATTGTTGCCGAACGGCGTGTAGTTCGAGAACGGCGTGTTGCTGGTCGTGTTCAGCGCCGGCGGCAGCGTTTCCGAGTACTGGTCGAACAGGTTGTCCGCGCCGATCGCCAGGCTCATCTGGCGGCTGAAGGCGTAGCGGGCTTCCAGGTCGACGATCGTCTTCGCCTTCAGCGTGAAGTCGAACGCTTCCGTCGTGCCCGGCGACAGCACTTCGCCGTAGCGCGTGGCGCGGGCCGTCATGCCCCACTGGTTCAGCTTCCAGGTGGCGCTCGCCGTGATCTTGTTCTTCGGCTGGCCCTTCTCGAGCGTCAGCACGTTCACGCGGTCGAACAGCACGGGCGCCGGATTCAGCGCGGCCAGCTGGGCGGTGGTCGGGACCTTGGTCACTTCGGTGCGGTTGAAGTTGCCGGCCAGGGTGAAGTCGAAGCGGCCGGCGGCGCCCGCGTTCCACGGCGCGCTGGCCACGATGTCCACGCCCCGGGTCTTCGTGTCGACGCCGTTGATGAAGAAGCGGCCGCCGCCGACGCCCGTGAAGCCCTGCGACACGATGTAGTTGCGCACGGCCGTCGACAACAGGTTTTCCGACAGCACGATGCGGTCGCGCACGTTGATGCGGTACGCGTCCACCGTCAGGCTGAAGGGGGCGAGACGCATCACGGCGCCCAGCGAGAAGTTGGTCGACTTCTCGGCCTTCAGCGGTTTCGCGCCCAGCGCGACGGCGACGGGGTCGTTCGGCGTGAACGTCGTGATCTCGTACGGGATGCCGTTGACGAAGTTGGTCGACGTCGACGTGAAGCTCTGCTGCTGCAGCGACGGCGCGCGGAAGCCGTTCTGCACGGCGCCGCGCAGGGCGAAGTTCTTCGTGAAGTCGTAGCGGCCGGCCAGCTTGCCGGACAGGTTGTTGCCGAAGTCGTTGTAGTGCTCTTCGCGGAGGGCGGCGGAGGCCAGCAGCTTGTCGGTGACGTTCGCTTCGACGTCGACGAACACGCCGATCGCCGTGCGCGACGTGTGCGACGCGTTGGCCGGACGGAAGCCCGGGAACACCTGCGCGCCCGACGCGGCCGGGACGCCGCTCGGCAGGATCACGCCGCCGTTGCGCCAGGAATCCGGCTCGCCCGCGTGCAGCTCGTAGCCTTCGCGGCGCGCCTCCGCGCCGACCGCCACGTTCAGCGGCGACGCGAGGCCACCCACGTCGAACTTGCGCACGCCGGTGAGGTTGTACACGAGCTGGTTGTACGAGAAGCCGCCCGCGTCGAAGTTCGTCTTGCTGGTCGGGCCGATCGACGCGTTCAGCGTGTTCTGCACGTCGTAGTTCATGCCGTTCTGGCCGTACACGAGCGACGTGTCCATGTCCCAGTCGCCGATGCTCCAGGTCATGCCGCCGGCCGCGCTGAAGTCTTCGACAGTCGGGGCGATGATCGGCAGGAAGCCGTCCGGATAGATCGATTGCACGTTGCGGGCATCCTGCGGCATGCGGAAGTAGCCGGCCGAGCGCGCGTCGCGCAGCTGGTAGCTGCTCCAGCCGTAGACCTTCACGTCGGGGCTCAGGTTGTTGCCCACGTTGACGAACACGGTCTTCTGCTGCATTTCCGGATCACCGTACCAGGCGTCGAAGCGGTTGATGGTCAGCTCGCGCGGATCGTAGGCGCCGTTGACCTTCGCGTACAGCTGGCGCATGTCGTAGCCGCTGCGCTCCGTGTGGTTCTGGTCCTTGTATTCGGCCGCGATGGTGATGTAGCCCGTCTCGCCCAGCGGCAGGCCTTTCCAGGCGCTGACGGTCGTGGTCTGGCCGTCCGTGCGCTTGCGCGAGTTCGGGCCGGTCCACGTGGCGCCGGCCGGCGGGGCGGCGTTCAGCAGGTCGTATTCCGAGATGTGGGCACCGTACGTGATCGTGCCTTCGCCGCCCGTGCGGTCCGTGCGCAGGCGGACGTTGACGACGCCCGAGATTGCATCCGAGCCGTATTGCGCGGCCGCGCCGTCGCGCAGCACCTCGATGCTTTTCACGATGGCGGACGGCACCGTGTTCAGGTCGACGGCGGCCGAGCCGCGGCCGATCGAGCCGTTCAGGTTCACGAGCGACGACGTGTGGCGGCGCTTGGAGTTCACCAGCACGAGGCTCTGGTCAGGGGCCATGCCGCGCAGGGTGGCCGGGCGAACGGTGTCCGTGCCGTCCGTCAGCGTGGGACGCGGGAAGTTCAGCGACGGCAGCGCCACCGACAGGGCCTGGTTCAGTTCCGTCGAACCTGTTGTCTTGAGGGTGTCGGCCGAGATGATGTCGACGGGAGAGGCCGTGTCGAGCGCCGTGCGGTTGGCGACGCGCGTACCGGTCACGACGACGGTGGCGGTTCCGGTGCTGTCCTGGGCTTGCGCCAGCAGCGGGGCGCCGGCGAACAGCGCGGCGATGGAGAGGGCGAGTATGGTTTTTTCCGGCACAAATCGTTGTTGCATTCTCTTGATCCTTATTCTTGGTCTAGGCCCGCGGGGCGGCGGGTTGCGGATACAACGGGCAAGCTCGTCGATACTGGCGCGTGCTTGTTATCGTTGTCAATTGTGCTAACCCGCAATAGATGTAAGGACGCAACAGTTGCCCATGCGCGGTGCATGCGTGCACCGCGGTGGACCGGATATGCTTATTTGCCGCGCAACTTCTGGACCAGCGTCACCACCGCCAGCACGACCGCACCGACGATGACACCCGCCGCGGCATCGACGACGGCCGGGGCCACGGCCGCCAGCAGGCCACCCACGACGGGTACGCCGGCAACCGCCGCGGCGGCAGCTTCGGCCACGTGGTGCAGCGGTTCGAACGCGTGGCCGATGATGCCGCCGCCGACCATGAACATGGCCACCGTGCCGATCACGGACAGCGACTTCATCAGGCGCGGCGCGGCCGCCAGCAGCAGGTTGCCGATGGCGCGGGCGGCGCTGCCGGCGCGGCGGCTCAGGTACAGGCCGAGGTCGTCGATCTTGACGATGCCCGCGACGATACCGTAGACGCCGATCGTCATCGCGACCGCCACCGCCACGAGAGCCGCCACCTGCGCGCCGAACGACGCGCCCTGTTCGTTGACGACGCCCAGGGAGATCACGATGATTTCCGCCGACAAAATGAAATCGGTGCGGATCGCGCCCTTGATCTTGTCCTTCTCGACCGTGCGCATATCGGCATTGGCCGCCAGCGCCGTCGCCAGCTCTTCCTCGTGCGCCGCGTCCTCGGCGGCGCTGTGCAGCAGCTTGTGGGCCACTTTTTCGAAGCCCTCGAAGCACAGGTAGGCGCCGCCCACCATCAGCATCGGCGTGATCGCCTGCGGAAGGAAGGCGGAGATGGCGAGCGCGGCCGGCACGAGGATCGCCTTGTTGCGCAGCGAGCCCATCGCCACCGCCCACACGACGGGCAGCTCGCGGTCCGCGTTCACGCCTGTTACCTGCTGTGCATTGAGCGCGAGATCGTCGCCCAGCACGCCGGCCGTCTTCTTGGCGGCCACCTTGCTCATCAGGGCCACGTCGTCCAGCACGGTGGCAATGTCGTCGATAAGTGCCAATAAACTTCCTGCAGCCATGTACCGCTCCCCAATATCAATATGCTCACATCTTAACCGACGCAGCCCGTCGGCCCCGGCACACGGTTCAGGCGCGTTTTCTGCGTTTCAAACCCGAAAATCTGCAACTCGTCGCTTTCCCGTGCAGCTCATCCCGGGCCATACGTATAGTGACAACATTGGCTGCGGTGCAGCAGCCTTTCCGACCTGAAGGAGATGCCCATGAACCAGAACCTCGACCTGCCGTCCGTTCCGCGCCGCCGTGCCCGTCCTCCGAAGCGCAAGACCCGCATCACCATCTACCTCGACGACGAGGTCCTGGATGAATTCCGCTCGCGCGCGGAGCGCACCGGCACCGGTTACCAGACGCTGATCAACGCGGCGCTGCGCCTGCGCCTGGCCAGCGGCGACGCGAATCCGGCCGCGGCCTGAGGCCAAAAACGCAGAAACCCCGCCAATACAGGGTGTATGACGTGTAAGAAGATTACACTGAGCAATTAATTATGCTAATCTTCCGGCTCTTTCAACCCGGAGGATTTATGAAAAAAGGCGAACTGATCGCTGAATTTGCGAAGCGTACCGAGATGTCGGGCGCCGCTGCGAACGACGCAGTGAACACCATCATCGACATCATCACCGAGCGTCTGAAAAAAGGCGATACGGTGGGTATCACCGGCTTCGGCACGTTCTCGGTCACCAAGCGCGCTGCCCGCAAGGGCCGCAACCCGGCAACCGGCGAAGTGATCAAGATCGCTGCGTCGAAGACGCCGCGCTTCGCTGCCGGCGCGACCCTGAAGGCCGCCGTCAACCCGAAGAAGAAGTAAGCAGTACCCCGCGGCTGGCCGCGGCCGTCCGGCAATCGCCGGCGCCGTGCGCCATGCCCGCGTCCCTTTCCCTCCCCTTCCGTTTTCTCCCATGAGCTTCGCCACCTGGATCGCCTTCGTCATCGCGGGCACCCTGATCGCCATTTCGCCCGGCTCCGGCGCCATCCTGTCGATGTCGCACGGCCTCGCCTACGGCGTGAAAAAGGCCAGCGCCACCGTGCTGGGCCTGCAGCTGGGCCTCGTGCTCGTGCTGGTGATCGCCGGCGCCGGCGTCGGTTCGCTGCTGATCGCGTCGGAAACGGCGTTCATGATCGTGAAGATCGTCGGCGCGCTGTACCTGATCTGGCTCGGCATCGCCCAATGGCGCGCGAAGGCGGAAGTGTCGAACGTGTCGACCGCCGGTCTCGTGGCGCACCCGTCGTTCGGGCGCCGCGTATTGACCGGTTTTCTGACCAACGCGACGAATCCGAAGGGCATCATTTTCATGGTCGCCGTGCTGCCGCAATTTATCTCGAACGCGGCGCCGATCCTGCCGCAGCTGGCGATCCTGGGCGTCACGATGGTCACCATCGACACCACCGTCATGCACGGCTACGCCCTGCTGGCATCGACGATGCAGCGCTGGTTTCGCGACCCGCGCGCCGTCAAGGTCCAGAACCGCTTCTTCGGCGCCGTGCTGATGGCGGTCGGTGCGCTGATGTTCTTCGTCAAGCCAGCCCACACCTGAGCGCGGAAACATTTCGCAACCATTTGTAATTCGTGTCGTCGTTTCGTACGCTCGTGCGTTGTAATGCAGGAGACGCAATCCGCCGCGTCTATCAATAAGAACACGATCTGATCCCGCCCTGGAGACATCATGCCGAACCGCGTCGCGAAAACAGCCGTCCTCCTTGCATTCTCCACCCTGACGGCGCTCGCCGTGGCGGCCGATCCGCCCGCGCGCGTGGGCCGCGTCGCGCTGGCCCAGGGCCAGGTCACCATCGGCAGCGACATCGGTGCCGAGATGATGGCCGCGCAGGTCAACTGGCCCGTCACCTCGGGCAACACGATCAGCACGGCCGCCGGCAGCCGCACGGAGCTGCGCGTCGGTTCGACGTCGATCCGCCTGGACGGCGATTCGTCGCTGGAAGTGCTGCAGATGGATGACGACGGCCTGCGTCTGCGCCTGCACTACGGCAGCGCCAGCGTGCGCGTGCTCAATGCGGATATCCTCGCCGGCTTCGAGCTCGAGACCCCGCAGGCGCGCGTGCGCCTGCAACAGCCCGGCCGCCTGCGCGTGGACGCCGAGCGCGTGCGCGACACCAGCTTCGTCACCGTGTTCGACGGCGTGGCGCTCGTCGAGGACGGCGATTCGCAGCTGACCCTGCGCGCCGGCCGCCGCGCCGAGGTGGGCGATGCCGACGTGCGCACCATGGCCGCCGTGCGCGATTCGTTCGACGAATGGGCGCTTACGCGCGACCGCTACGAGGACAATGCCGCATCAATCCGCTACGTGACGACCGAGATGACGGGCTACGAAGACCTCGACCGCTACGGCAGCTGGCGCGAGGATCCGGAATACGGCCCGCTGTGGACCCCGACCGTGGCCTCCACGTGGGTGCCGTACCGCGACGGCAGCTGGACCTGGCTCGACCCGTGGGGCTGGACCTGGGTCGACAACGCGCCGTGGGGCTATGCGCCGTTCCACTACGGCCGCTGGGTGCACGTGCATAACCGCTGGGCGTGGGCGCCGGGCCGCCGTCACGAGCATCTGGTCTGGGCGCCGGCGCTCGTCGGCTGGGTGGGCGGTAACGGCTGGAATCTCACGTTCCGCGACCGCAACCGCCCGCTGCCCGCCACCGGCTGGTATCCGCTGACGCCGCACGACCGCTACGTGCCCACGTGGCGCGCGCCGGACCACCACCTGCGCTGGCTGAACGAACACGTGCGCGACAACCCGCGCCGCCCGCGCGACTATCGCCCGCAAGGCCTCACGGTCCTCCCGCAGGACCGTTTCGACCGGCCGGGCCGGGTGAACGTCCCGCGCACGCCCATCACGACCGTACCGCCCGTGATGGTGCACAACGTCCCGACGGGCGCGCCGCCGGCGGCCCCGGTGCTGCCGAACCGGCCGAACCGCCCGGATCGCCCGGATCGCCCGGATCGCCCGGACCGCGATGGGGACGGCATCCGCGGCCCCGTCGGCATCGCCCGCATGGAAGGCCGTCACGCGGACCCGGGCCGCGAGCGCCGCATCGAGACGGCACGCGCCGAGCGCGATGAATTCATTGCCCGGCGCCAGCAGGGCCAGGTGATCACGGCGCCGCCGGCGCAGGGTTTACCTGTCACGAGTCCGACCCCGCACCTGCCGCCGCAGCCGCTGAGCACCGTGACGAGCCCGACGCCGCACCTGCCGCCGCAACCGCTGTCGACGACCAGCCCGACGATCCAGCAGCCGCAGACGGGCGTCTCCGGCGTCTGGCTGCGCGACCGGATGGAGCGCGACGCCCGCCGCGACGAACGCCGCGAACAGTTTGAAGAGATGCGCCGCAACCGCCAGCAGATGCAGCAGGCCCAGCCGCAGCCGATGATGGCGGCGCCGCAGCCGCAACCCCAGCCGCGCGTCGAGCGCCCGGCACCGGCCCCCGTGCAGATGGCGCCGCGCCCGGCCCCCATCGCCGCGCCGGCACCGCCGCCCGTGCAGATGGCCCCGCGTCCGGCACCCGTCGCGGCACCGGCACCGGCGCCCGCGCCGGCCAGGACGGAAGAACGACGCCACGTCGACCAGCGCGGGCGGGACCAGAAGGAACGGTGATCCGGGCGGAATCGGACCGGTTTGGCTACAATGCTGTTTTACAAAAGGAGTGGCCATGGACCCGAAAGATTCCCTCATCGAATACCCGAGCGATTTCCCGATCAAGGTCATGGGCCCGACGCACGACGATTTCGCCACGACGATCGTCGAAGTGGTCACCATCCACGATCCGACTTTCCATGCCGGCAAGATGGAAGTGCGGCCGTCGGCGAAGGGCGCCTATACGGGCCTGACCGTGATCGTGCGCGCCACCAGCCGCGAGATGCTGGACAACCTGTACCGCGAACTGTCGTCGCATCCAATGGTGAAGATCGTCTTGTAAACCTGGGTTCAGGACGCCAGCGATCAGGCTGGCTTATAATAACGGGGTATCCCTTCACAGACCCTATCCATGCAAGCGAACCAGCCGGCTATCCGTGAGCTTGGCCGCGCCGACTACGAACCCGTTTTTGCCGCGATGCGCGCCTTCACGGATGCGCGCACGCCCGACACGCCCGACGAGTTGTGGATCGTCGAGCACCCGCCCGTGTTCACGCTCGGGCTGGGCGCCGACCGCGGCCACCTGCTGAGCGTCGGGGGGCATGATGTCCCCGTCGTGCAGACCGACCGCGGCGGCGAAGTCACGTACCACGGCCCCGGCCAGGTCGTGATCTACCTGCTGATGGACCTGCGCCGCAACAAGCCGGGCGGTAAATTGTATGCGCGACAATTCGTCCACAAGATCGAGCAGGCCGTGATCGATGTGCTGGCGGCGTATAATCTTGCCGGTGAACGCGTCGAAGGCGCGCCCGGCATCTATATCGCCGATGGTCCGCGCAAGGGCGCCAAGATCGCCGCGCTGGGCCTGAAAGTACGCGGCAACGGCTGCACCTATCATGGCGTCTCGCTGAACGTGGCGATGGATCTGTCGCCGTTCACCTGGATCAATCCGTGCGGCTATTCCGGGCTGGCCACGGTGGACATGAAAACGATGGGCGTCGATGTGCCGCTGGCCGACGTGCAGCAAGCCCTCGCCGCCGCGCTGATCGATCATCTGTCCACGGCACCCTCTTCAACCGCAGCGGTCGCGCAGGCCGCAACCAACTGACTAACGCACATGACTTCCGAAATCGACACCGGCACCGCAGCAGCAGCTTCTTATAACGCCAGCGAAAAGCAGAAGGGCGCGAGCAAGACGTCGCGCATCCCGATCAAGATCGTGCCGCTCGAACAACACGAGCGCCTCAAAAAGCCGGACTGGATCCGCGTAAAAGCCGCGAGCCCGTCGTCGCGCTTCTACGAGATCAAGGACATCCTGCGCGCCAACAACCTCGTCACCGTGTGCGAGGAAGCGAGCTGCCCGAACATCGGCGAATGCTTCGGCAAGGGCACCGCGACCTTCATGATCATGGGCGACAAGTGCACGCGCCGCTGCCCGTTTTGCGACGTCGGCCACGGCCGCCCGGACCCGCTGGACGTCAACGAGCCGGCCAACCTGGCCAAGACCATCGCCGACCTGCGCCTGTCGTACGTCGTGATCACCTCGGTCGACCGCGACGACCTGCGTGACGGCGGCGCCGGCCACTTCGTCGAGTGCATCCAGAAGACGCGCGCGCTGTCGCCGAACACGAAGATCGAAGTGCTCGTGCCGGACTTCCGCGGCCGCCTGGAAAAAGCGCTGAATATTTTCGCCGACGGCCTGCCGGACGTGATGAACCACAACCTGGAAACCGTGCCGCGCCTGTACAAGGAAGCGCGTCCGGGCGCCGATTACCAGCACTCGCTGGTGCTGCTGCGCGACTTCAAGAAAATGTACCCGAACGCCGTCACGAAGTCCGGCCTGATGGTCGGCCTCGGCGAGACCGACGAGGAAATCCTGGAAGTCATGCGCGACATGCGCGCGCACGACATCGACATGCTGACCATCGGCCAGTACCTGGCACCGTCGAATTCGCACCTGCCGGTGCGCCGCTACGTGCACCCCGACACCTTCAAGATGTTCGAAGAGAAGGCGTACGAGATGGGCTTCGTGCACGCGGCCGTCGGCGCGATGGTGCGCTCGTCGTATCACGCGGACCAGCAGGCGCACGAAGCCGGCGTCGCAGCGTAATTTTCGGCGACGCAAAAAAGCGGTGGGCGGCTTCCGTCCACCGCTTTTTTCATGCCCGCGTTATATTGGACACATGAGCGAACACCACCAACGTTTCACCCCTTCCGACGACGACACCCAGGACGACGACGCGTTCCTCGAACGCGAGCTGGGGCTGCACGCCCGCGGCGTCGAGCTGGTCCGCATGGAAGGCCGTGTGTTCCTGCGCTTTGCCGGCGCCGTGCGCGTGGACGGCCTGCATGTCGAGTACCGCCTCGTGCCGTCGCGCGGCGTGCTGGCCAAGCCCAGCAAATGGCGCAAGATGGACTTGCTCGCCCGGCGCGAGCTCGTCGAGGAGCGGGCCACGCGGGACGCCGTCGACGACCTGAACCAGGAGGTCGAGGAATTTGTGCGAGAAATCGCCGACCAGGCCGACGAGTTCGGCTTCGACCCGATGCTGTTCCTGCACGTGCTGGAAGAGCTGGAGACGTCCGAGCCGGCCGAGTTCGTGTTCGACCGCATCCGCCAGCGCCTGCTGCATGCCGGCGAGCGCGAGCAGGAAGAGCGCCACGCCGCGCGCACCAAGGAAAGCATCAACCTGGCCGAGTATCCGGCGTCGTTCGAAGTCGCGAGCAAGATGGCGCGCCGCTTCATCGCGCTGCTGGGCCCGACCAACTCCGGCAAGACGCACCGCGCGATGGAACACCTGGCCCAGGCCGACAGCGGCGTCTACCTCGCACCGCTGCGCCTGCTGGCGCTGGAAAACTACGAGCGCCTGCAGAACACGATCGATGCGGATGGCGAGCCCATCAAGGTCAGCCTGATCACGGGCGAGGAACGCCGCCTGGCCGAAGGCGCGACGCACGTCGCCAGCACCGTCGAGATGCTGGACACCAAGACGCCCGTGCAGGTGGCCGTCATCGACGAGATCCAGATGCTGGCCGACCGCGACCGTGGCGCCGCCTGGACGGCCGCCGTGTGCGGCGCCCCGGCGTCGACCGTGTACCTCGTCGGCGCACCGGAAGCGCGGCGCGCGATCGAGGCGCTGGCCGAGCGCCTGGAATGTCCGCTCGAAGTGCACGTGCTGAAACGCAAGGCACCACTGTCGATGGAGCCCGGCGCCGTGCGCAAGCTGCGCAACCTGAAGCGGGGCGACGCCGTCATCGCGTTCTCGCGGCGCGAGGTGCTGATGTGGCGCGACATGATCACGGAAATGGGTTTATCGGTTGCCACCGTCTACGGCAATCTGTCGCCGGAAGTGCGGCGTGCGCAGGCCGAGCGCTTTCGCGAGGGGCAGGCCGACATCGTCGTCGGCACGGATGCCCTCGCGATGGGCCTGAACATGCCGATCCAGCGCATCGTGATGACGACGGCCGTCAAGTACAACGGTGTCGAGGAAGAAGAAATCTCGGCAGCGCTCGCCAAGCAGATTGCCGGCCGCGCGGGCCGCTACGGCGTCCACGAGGAAGGTTTTGTCGCGGGCTATGACGACGACACGCACGAGATCATGCGCTCGTTGATGAAGGAAAAGGTCCCGCCCGTGCCGGCCAGCGGTTTTGCGGTGGCCCCGTCGCTGGAGCAATTGCACCGCATCTCGTCGGTGACGGGCGAGACGTCGCTGGTGAAATTACTAAAACGGTTCGTGCACAACATCGACGTGCCGGACGGCTTTTTCTACCCGCGCATCACGGAAGAACAGAACGAGCGCGCCGAATGGCTCGATACGCTGGACCTGAGCGTGGCGGAGAAGTTCACGATGTCGCTCGTGCCGATCTCGACCAAGGTGCCGACGCTGGAAAGCGCGTGGTCGCACTGGGCGCAATCGCTGGCGAAACGCAAGGTCTGCAAGCTCCAGCCCCATCCACAGGAATTGTTCTGGCAAAACCTGCAGGAAGTCGAGGACACGTGCCGCATGTACTCGGCCTATGCCTGGCTCGGCTACCGCATGCCGGAATTCTTCCCCAGCATCGAGGAAGCGCAGACCCTGGCGCGCGAAGCGTCCGAGCGCGTCGATGCGCTGTTGCAGCAGCAGAATGCGGCGACGCGCAAGCGGCAGTCGAAGAAGGAGCGGGGGCGCTGGTAAGCAGCCCGCTTCACGGCAGCTGCCGGGCCCGCCCGACGGCTTCCAGCCATTCTTCCCACAGGGCCGGATCGCTCGTCCGGCCGTCTTCATTCAGCCGGTAGCCGGCCAGCAGGTCGGCCAGGTCGCTGGACTCCGTCAGCTCGACTTCACGTTCGAGGAAAGCGAGCATGGCCCGGTACGCCTGCTCGACCGTCAATGTCTGGTTGCCCACATCCATGATGGCCTCCGTGTCGATGACGCCAGCTTACGCCGATGTGCGCCGGTCGGGGCGACTCTTCACTTCGACCCGGTGCACGCCCGGGATGGCGCGCAGGCGGTCGAGCAAGGCGTTGAATTCAGACTCGGACATGCGCGAGAACGCGATGAGGACGTCGTCCAGGTTCTCCGTTTCCTCGCTGTGCTGGACGATGAACGTACCGATGCGGTTCGTCACCGGACCGAGTTCCTTTTCCAGCACGTGCAAGGTGAGCCGGCCTTGTTCGACCGACAGCATCAGCTCGCGCTTTTGCCTGGACGAGAAATAGCGTTGCTCCAGCGGTTTCATGGCGGCCAGGATGAACAGGATGATGGCCGTGCCCGCCACCGCCGCCACGTACAGGCCGCCGCCCACCGCCAGGCCGACGGCCGCCACCGACCACAGGCTGGCCGCCGTCGTGAGGCCGCGCACGACGTCGCCGCGCAGCAGGATCGACCCCGCGCCCAGGAAGCCGATGCCGGACACGACCTGGGCTGCCACACGCGACGGGTCGAGTGAAATATGGTCATGGTTCAACACGTCGTTGAAGCCATAGGCCGAGACGATCATGATCAGGCAGGAGCCGACGCAGACCAGCATGTGTGTCCGCAGCCCCGCCGCCCAGGACAGGCGCTCGCGCTCGAACCCGATGGCCCCGCCCAGCAGGGCCGCCAGGCACAGGCGCGCGACGAGTTCGGCTTCCGGCAGCATGGTGGATGTCTTGATGAGCTCCAAAGAGCCATCTTAGCACCGGCCCCGGCCGACCGGCGCACACCGTCACGGCAGGCAGTGCGCGGCAATGCCGGAACCGCCGGGGCCCGCGAAGGCGATGTCGGCGGGCGGATAGCCATTGCCCAGAGCCAGCGTCCGGCCCCCTTCGTAGCGCAGTTTCAACTGGTCGCCGGAATAGTCGGACAGCGCGCGCGGGACGTAGATGGCGAAGCGGTAGTCCAGACCCGCGTAATAGCCATGCCGGAAGACCTGGCTCGATGGGCCGCGCTGGAGTTCGGCCGCGATCGCATCGGCGAGGGTTTGCGTGTCGAAGCGGCTGTTGATGTCGGCCGTGTCTTCCAGCCGCAGCGTGTACGGCCGCAGCGGCCCATAGCGCTGGTCGCCGTATTGCACGCGGAGACGGTCGGCGTCGAAATAAAAGCTCGGGATGTTGGCGCCGGTGACGTCCAGGTCGCACAGCAGGAACACGGCCCAGAACCCGTGCGAGTCCAGCGGCAGTACCGTGTGGACAGGGGCGCGGTTCGGCAGCGCGACGGGGTTGGTGAAAGCGATCCGGTGGACGTTGGCAACGTGCTGGTAATGCAACACCACCGTGTTGCGCAGACCCGTGTCGACGCTGCTGCAGCCTGCCGCTGTGAGCAGGCCCGCAATGAGCGTGTACTTGATCAGCTTGCGCATCGCCCTCTCCTTTGCCGGCATCAAGCTTGTGCCGAACCAGACCTCAGCGTTTGCGGGAGGTCAGCGGTGTGCGGGAACTGTTACGACTTCAGCGATTTCTGCAGCAGCGCGTGCAGCGATGCAAAATCCGGCTCGCCCAGGTAGCGCTTGAGGATCTTGCCGTCCTTGCCGATGACAAAGGTGGTCGGCGTCATGCTGACGTCGCCGAACTGCTTCGCCAGGTCGCCGCCCGAATCGAGTGCCACTTTAAAGGGCAGCTTGCGCGTCTCGGTGTAGTTCAAGACATAGTCCGGCCGATCGTAGCTCATTGCCACGGCGACGAATTCCAGGCCGTCCTGCTTGAACTTGTTGTACGTCTCGACCATCTGCGGCATTTCCTTCACGCAGGTGGCGCACGACGTCGCCCAGAAATTGACCATCACGACCTTGCCCCGCAATTCCTGCGAGCTGATCTTCTGGCCGGCGATGGTGATGAACGTGACGTCGGGCGCCTGCTGCTGCTGGCTGAACGTGGCGAAACCGATGCCGGCGATCGCCAGCACGGCCGCGCCAATGGCGGCCGGCTTGATCCAGGTGCGATTCGAAGTCGTCATGGTGCCTCCAGTGGATAAGCCGGGGCTTACGAGGTGCCCCGCGGCTCGGGTTGCTGCTGTTGCGGCGGCGACATCGAGCGCAGGTCTTCTTCGCTGATGTACTCGAACATTTTTACCACGCGCATGACGCCCGACACGCCCTGGGCCACGTCGGCGGCGATATTGCCTTCGCGCTGGGTGACGAGACCCATCAGGTACACGGTGCCGCCTTCGGTCACGACCTGGAACGAGGTGGCCGACACGGTCTTCTTGTCCGCGAGGCTGAGCTTGACCTTGCTGGTGATGAGGGCATCGCTGGCGCGCGACGTATAGCTGGACGGGCCGGCAATCTGCAGCTCGTTGATGACGTTATCGACATTGGTGATGCCGCGCACTTCGTTCTCGACGGCGCGCTTCATCGCCTCGTCCTTCACTTCACCGGTCAGCAGCACCTTGCGGTTGTAGCTGTTGACGTTGACGTGCCCGGCGTCGCCGACGATGTTGCCCATGCGGGCCGCGGCTTTCAGTTCGATGCCCTTGTCCTCGGTCTGCGCGCCCAGCGTGCGGCGGTCGGCCGTCGCGACGGCACCGCCGACGGCGCCGGCAGCCACGACCGCGACGCAGCCTTGCAGGGAAGACAGCAGGGCCACGCACAGCACGGCCTTCGACAGGGGACGCAGCATGGCGCCGGCGTTAATTTGCATCTTCTTCTCCGAACAGGGCGACGTCGAGGCCGTCGCAGATACTGTGGATCGCGACCAGGTGGACTTCCTGGATGCGGGCGGTGCGGGAATGCGGCACGTTGATGTGGACGTCGGCGTCGGTCAGCATCTGCGCGATCTTGCCGCCGTCCTTGCCGGTCAGGGCAACGACGCGCATCTCGCGTTCCAGCGCAGCCTCGACGGCGGCCAGCACGTTGCCCGAGTTGCCCGACGTGGAAATCGCCAGCAGGATGTCGCCGGCCTGGCCGAACGCCTGCACCTGCTTGCTGAAGATCTCGTTGAAGCTGTAGTCGTTGCCGACGGCCGTGATGATCGACGTGTCGGTGGTCAGCGCGATCGCCGGTAGCGGGAAGCGCTCGCGTTCGAAGCGGCCGACCAGTTCGGCGGCGAAGTGCTGCGAGTCGCCGGCCGAGCCGCCGTTGCCGCAAGAGAGGATCTTGTTGCCGTTGGAAAGCGCATTGAACATCAGCTCAATCGCTTGGGAAATCGGTTGTGCGAGGAGAGTCGCCGACTTCATCTTGAGTTCGGCGCTTTCCTGGAAGTGGGCGAGGATGCGTTGAGTATTCATGGTCGAAGATTATAGTGCAGTGGCAATGCCGGGCGATCAAGGCCAGCAAAAAATGCTTACACTTCAATGGCGCTTCTTATCCATTCGACATGGTTGCCGTCGATGGCGATCACGTCGATCCGGCAGGGCGGCAGGCGATTGAAACGTTGTAAATAAAACTGCGCGGCGCGGATGATGCGGCGGATTTTCGCCGGACTGATGCTCTCCGCCGCGCTGACCGGGGCCCCGGCCGCGCGCTGGCGCACTTCGACGAACACGAGCGTGGCGCCGTCGCGCAGGATCAGGTCGATTTCTCCCAGCTTGCACTGGAAATTTGCTTCCACCAGCACGAGACCGCGGCGCTCGAGCCAGGCCAGGGCCGCGTCTTCCCACGCCCGTCCCTGTTCCTGCTTGCGCGACAGGCGGGTTGGCCACATGTCAGCGGCCCCTGTCGACGGGCTCGAACGCGCCGCCGCGGACGATGACGGCCGCTTCGATCCGCTGCAACTGCAGCTGCCCGCCGGGGCCGGCGACCACGTCGAGCCGGCCCGTGACGCCATCGATGCCGAACGGTGCACCGTCCCGCAGCGCCAGCTCGCGCGCGACGCGGAAGGCGTCGATGCCGAGAGCATATAAGCGGTCCATGTCGGGCGGCTGTTCCGTATCCAGCGGCCGCGGGTAGACCATCACGGCCGGGTGGTCGGGCAGCACGATCCATGGCAGGTCGAGGAGGCGCACGCCGTCGAGGCCAGGTGGGTCCGGCGCCGTCGACCGCCCCGGATTCGCCGGTCCGCCGCCGTAGCAGGGGATCGTGGCGCCGATCAGCGCGCGCACGGGGCGCAGCGCCGCGCTGTCGAGTGCGGCGAACAGCAGGTCGGGCGGGTCGATGTCCAGTTTCTGCTTCAGTTCGTCGATGGCCGCTTTGCTCGCCTCTCCGGACGGCACCGCGAAGCGCTGGTTCGTGTGGCCCAGCTGGACCCAGCGCGCCTCGAACGCGCCGGCCGCCCGCTGCGCCCAGGCCGCGCCGCCCGTGAGGATCAGGGCGCGGCCGTGCGGATGCTCGCGCGCGGCCCATTCCGCCACCTGGCGCGCCTCGTCCTCGATCGACAGTCCCACCACGAGCATCCCGCGCGGTACTGTCGTCCGGGACACGCCTGTCCGGCCTTCCGGCACGCTCAGCACGACGGTCGGCCGCGTGACGGCATCGCTGTCGGCCAGTGCCACGACGGCGGAACGCGCGAGCGGACCGACGATGATGTCGCTGGCGACCGCGGCGCGCGCGTAGGCGTCGAGCACGTCGCGCGGGGCGTCGTCCGTCGAGACGACCTCGGCCTTGAAGCCGGTGCCGTCCCGTTCCATGCCGGCCATGAAGCCGGCGCGGACGGCCTCGGCCGCTGTCGCGAGCGTGCTCGATCGCATCGGCAGCAGCAGGGCGATGCGGATGGGCGCGGCGGACGGTGGGGGCGGCGGAGCGGGTTCGTTCGGTGGCGGCCCGCTTTTCCATCCTGGTCGAGGCTGGATGGCGGGATCCAGCATGGCGAGACGGGGCGCGTGCGCACTTGTGTTAGTGTCCACGGACGCGCACAATCGCTGCGGCCCGGCACATGGCGTGCCGGCAAGGGCATGGCCGCATATGCTCATCATGATGAGCAGCCAGGCCAGCCGGGCGCACAGTGCCTCGAGAAAGTTCATCCGTATCCTCAACATGACAGAAACCCAGTCCAGCCAGATCGCCCAACTGCCCGTCATGGGCGAGGCCGCCCAGCAGTCCTATCCTACCGCAACGCTTTACGTGGTGGCCACACCCATCGGCAACGTCACCGACATCACGCTGCGCGCACTGCACGTGCTGCTGCTGGCCGACGTCGTCGCCTGCGAGGACACGCGCAAGACCGGCGCATTGCTCACGCGCTTCGGCCTGAACAAGCAGATGATCGCCGCGCACCAGCACAACGAACGCGAGGTCGCCGAGAAAATCGCCACGCGCCTGCGCGCGGGCGAGCGCGTGGCGCTTGTGTCGGATGCGGGCACGCCGGCCGTGTCCGACCCGGGCGCGCGCATCGTCGACGCCGTGCGCGACGCCGGCCTGCATGTCGTCCCGGTGCCCGGCTCGTCGGCCGCCATTGCGGCGCTGTCGGCGAGTGGCCTCGTGAATGACCGCTTCTATTTTGTCGGCTTCCTGCCCGCGAAGACCAAGCAGCGCGAAGCGGAACTGGCCACGCTCAAGGCCGTGCCGGCGACGCTCGTGTTCTATGAGGCACCGCATCGCATCACGGACTGTGTGGAATCCCTAGTCACCGCTTTCGAACCGACGCGCCAGGTGGTCTTTGCGCGCGAACTTACGAAACTGTTCGAAGAAATCCACCGCTGCCCGCTGAGCGAGGCGCTCGCGTGGGTGAAAGCCGATGCCAACCGCGAGCGCGGCGAATTCGTCGTGCTGGTCGAGGGCGCGCGCGTGGAGGACGATGAAGGCGACGTCGAAGCGGAGCGCGTGCTGCGCATCCTGCTGGAAGAGTGTTCCGTGAAACAGGCGGCCGCGCTGGCGGCGCAGATCACCGGGAAAAAGAAGAACGCGTTGTACGAGCGGGCGTTGCAGATCAAGGGCGGCGAGTAGACGCCGTTACCACTTGCACCCGCTGTCTTTCTTGTCCATCGCGAGGAAGATCGGCGCCAGCAAGCCGCCGGGCACGCCATCCTTGCAGTCCGGCCGCTTGGCCTGCTTGATCGCCCGTTCGAACTTGCTTTCCGTTTGCAGTTGCGGTTTCGGCAAGCGTTCGAGCGCCGTGCCCACCTTGTCCGGATCGGGTTCGTTGGCCAGCCTGGTCGCCATGCCGCGCGCCATGCTGCGGGCGGCGTCGACGTCGAAATGCCGCGTCGTCGCAGGTTCCGGCGGCGGCGCGGGCGTGTCCGGTGCCGGTTTCACGGCATAGGTTTCCTCGGTCGACTGGCGTTTTTCAGCAGGCACGGCGATCACGGGGCGGGCTTTCCTTGCGGGTGGCTGCGCGCGCGGGATCGGTTTCGGCGGCTCCTCGGCCGGTTTCACTTCAATCGGCGGTGGCGGCGCGGCCTGTAAACGGATCGTGAGCCGTTCCGGCGGCGCAGCGGGCAACGTTGTTGCGGGCTGGCGATAGACAGCGAGCAGCACCGCGTGCGCGAGCACCGACAGCGCAATGCCGGCCGCAATGCGGTTCATTTGCTTGCGGTCGGGGAGGGCGCCGTCGATGTTGTCGATTGCAAACGTCACGTCTTCACCTGTACGGAAAACCACGGATTCACGGGCTTTCCTTGACCTGGACAGTACCCGGACGGTATGATGGCTGTCTTCGGAGTGTAGCGCAGCCCGGTAGCGCATCTGGTTTGGGACCAGAGGGTCCAAGGTTCGAATCCTTGTACTCCGACCAGTATAGCAAGAGGCCGACGAGAGATCGTCGGCCTTTTTCATTTGTTACAAGCTTCTCTTCGCCAACAAGGCATTGCCGGCCCGGCTCGCGCCCTTGCGGCCGAGATGCTGCGAAATGAACGCGCCCGCATCCACGACGAGATCGAGGGCTATGCCCGTCTCGATCCCCAGTCCGTTCAGCATGTAGACCACGTCCTCGGTCGCCACATTGCCCGTCGCGCCCTTCGCATACGGACAGCCGCCCAGCCCCGACACGGACGAGTGGAAGATCGTCACGCCCAGTTCCAGGCTGGCGTAGATGTTGGCGAGCGCCTGGCCGTAGGTGTCGTGGAAGTGGCCGGAGATGCGGTCCAGCGCGAAGGCGCGCGCCGCCGTCTCCATCACGGCCTGCGTCTTGCGTGGCGTCGCGACGCCGATCGTGTCGGCGATGTCGATCTCGTCGCAGCCGAGGTCGCGCATGCGGCCCACGACGTCCGCGACGGCATCCAGCGGCACTTCTCCCTGGTACGGGCAGCCGAACGCGCAGCTGATGCTGCCGCGCAGGCGCAGGCCGTTGTCCTTCGCGGCCTTCGCCACGGGCTCGAAGCGCGCGATGGATTCCGCGATCGAGCAGTTGATGTTCCGCTGCGAGAACGCTTCCGACGCGGAGCCGAAGATCACGACTTCATCGGCCTTTGCCGCCAGCGCCGCCTCGAAGCCCTGCATGTTCGGCGTCAGCGCGGAATACAGCGTGCCGGGACGGCGGTCGATGCCGGCCATGACCTCGGCACTCGTCGCCATCTGCGGCACCCACTTGGGCGAGACGAACGACGCCGCCTCGATATTGGCAAAACCGGCGCGCGACAGGCGGTCGACCAGTTCGATCTTGACCGCGGCGGACACCGCTTCCTTTTCGTTCTGCAGCCCGTCGCGCGGGCCGACTTCGACGATCTTGACGTGTTTCGGCAGTTGATTATGCATGATGATTTCCTAATAGCCGCGGGCGCGGTCGACGATGTCGTCGATGGCCTCGCCCCGTTCCAGCTTCCCGATCTTGGCGGCGATCTGGCGTACGGCTTCTTCGCGCAGGGTGAGCGCGGAGATGTGCGGCGTGATGGTGATGCGCGGCTCGTTCCAGAACGGATGCGGGGCCGGCAGCGGTTCGTTGCGGAACACGTCCAGCGTGGCGCCCGCGATGTGGCCGGCGCGGATCAGCGCCAGCAGGTCCGGCTCGGCCAGCAGCGCGCCGCGCGCCACGTTGATCACGTAGGCGCCTTCGGGCAATTGCGACAGGTGCGCGCGGTCGAGCAGGTTCGTCGTCTCGGGCGTGAGCGGCAGCATGCAGACGAGGACCTGCGTGCCGGACAGGAAGTCGCCCAGTTCATCCATGCCGGCAAAGCATGGAACGCCCGGCACGTCCTTCGGCGACCGGCTCCAGCCGCGCACGGGAAAACCGAGCTGGCGCAAGGTGCGCAGCACGGGCATCCCGAGCTTGCCGAGACCCAGCACGCCGACCGTGAAATCGGCCTTGCGGCGGCGCGTTTCCAGCGGGTTCCAGATGCCCTGGCGCGCCTGCTGCTCGTAGTCGTCGAAGCGGCGGAAGTAGCGCAACGTCGCATACGCCACGTACTCCGCCATCTGTTCGGCCATGCCCGCATCGCCCAGGCGGACGATGGGGACCGGGGGCAGCGCGTCGCCGAACTTCAGCAGCGCGTCCACGCCGGCGCCCATCAGGAAGATCGCCTTGACGTGGGCCAGCTGGTCGAGCAGCTGCGGCGTCGGCGCCCAGACGACCGCGTAGTCGCAAGGCGGTTGCGACGACAGCGACATGTTCTCGCGCCACACGACGGTCTCCGCGTGCGGCAATGCATCGGCAAAATCACGGGCCCACGGTTCGATGACACCGTCGCCCCTGTACAGCAGTATCCGCATCTCGTGTCTCCTGATTGTTATGGATGTTTGCGTTTGCTGTCTCGTTGGTGGTTCTGCGCCGCGGTCTCCGCCACGGCGTTGATTACGCTGCCGCCTTGAAGGCCAGCAGCGGTGCGCCATCCGCGACCTGGTCGCCGACCTGGTACAACACTTCCTCGACCAGGCCGTCGCTCGGCGCGGCAATCGTGTGCTCCATCTTCATCGCTTCCATGATCACGAGCGGCTCGCCCTTTTTGACGAGCTGCCCGTTCGAAGCGATTACCGCGACCACCTTGCCCGGCATCGGTGCCGTCAGGCGGCCGTCTGCCGTCTCGTGCTCGCCGGCATGCGCGAGCGGGTCGTGCCAATCCAGCACGTGATGCAGGCCGCCGGTGAACACGTGCAGCGTTTCGCCGTCGCGCCGTACCGTGCCCTGGATGGCCTGGCCGTCCAGGCGGATCGCGTAGCGGCTGTCATGCTGCGAGACAAGCGCCACCGGATGGGCCTTGCCCTCCGCCTCGAGCGTCCACCCGTGCGGATGATAGGCCATGTCGATTGCATAGACCTTGGCCTGGGTCGTGGCCGCGTATTCGTCGCCGAACGCCAAGCGGCGGCGATACGTGCCGTTCATGCGCCAGCCGTGGGTGCTGGTCCACGGGTCGGCCGGGTTGCCACCCGTTGACGTTTCCGCCGCGACGAGGGCCACGGCCGCCAGTGCCAGCGCGGGCAACGGCGCCGGACCTGCCGGCGGGAACAGCGTCGCGCTGTTTCGTTCGATCAGGCCCGTGTCCAGGTCGGCATGCGCGAAGGCATTGCCTTCGACGAGGCGTTTCAGGAAGGCGATATTCGTCGCAAGACCGACGATGTGGAATTCGGACAGCGCCTGCGCCATGCGCGCCAGCGCCTGCGCGCGGTCCGCACCCCACACGATCAGCTTCGCGATCATCGGATCGTAGAACGGAGAAATCGCGTCGCCCGCGCGCACGCCGGAATCGATGCGCACGTCGCCATGTTCGAACGCGACGTGGCTCGGGGTATCCATGTGTTGGAGTGTCCCGATCGACGGTAAAAAACCCTTTTCCGGATTTTCCGCATACACGCGCGCCTCGATCGCGTGGCCGTGGATCACGAGTTCGTGCTGCTGCTTCGGCAGCGGCTGGCCGGCGGCCACGCGCAACTGCCATTCGACGAGGTCCGTCCCGGTAATCATTTCGGTGACGGGGTGCTCGACCTGCAGGCGCGTGTTCATCTCCATGAAGTAGAACGTGCCGTCCTGGTTGGCGATGAATTCGACGGTGCCCGCGCCCACATAGCCCACCGCACGCGCGGCGGCGACGGCCGCTTCGCCCATCGCGGCGCGGCGCTCCGGCGGCATGCCCGGTGCCGGCGCTTCTTCCAGCACTTTCTGGTGACGGCGCTGCACGGAGCAGTCGCGCTCGTGCAGGTAGACGCAGTTGCCGTGCGTATCCGCGAACACCTGGATCTCGATGTGGCGCGGGCGCGTAAGATATTTTTCGACGAGCACCTTGTCGTCGCCGAAGGACGAAATGGCCTCGCGCTTGCACGACGCGAGCGCGGCCTGGAAATCCTCCGACCGTTCCACGACGCGCATGCCCTTGCCGCCGCCGCCCGCGCTGGCCTTCAGCAGCACGGGATAGCCGATGCGGTTCGCTTCCGCCTGTAGAAGCTCGGGGTCCTGCGCATCGCCGTGGTAGCCCGGCACGAGCGGCACGCCCGCGCCTTCCATCAGCTGCTTGGCGGCGGACTTCGATCCCATCGCCCGCATCGAGGATCCCGGCGGCCCGATGAACACGAGGCCCGCGGCCGCACAGGCTTCTGCGAATTCGGCATTCTCGGACAGGAAGCCGTAGCCCGGGTGGATCGCCTGCGCACCGGTGGCCAGCGCGGCGGCGATGATCTTGTCGCCGCGCAGATAGCTGTCCTTGGCGGCGGCGGGGCCGAGCAGGATCGCTTCATCGCACACCGCCACGTGTTTCGCGCCGGCGTCGGCTTCCGAATAGACGGCAACGGTCTTGATGCCGAGGCGGCGCGCGGTGGCGGCGACCCGGCAGGCGATTTCGCCACGGTTGGCGATGAGGATCTTCGTGAACATGGTGTCTCGTCTGTTTTATGTGTTGTGGGATCGGCTTGTGGCCGTGACTTCTATAAAACCTGGCTTGTGGCCTGACTACGTCGGTTGCTGCGCTCAGCAGCCGCAGCTCTCCTTCTGCACCGACTCCAGCGTCGCCGAACGGGTTTTCAGGCCCAGCTTTTCCAGCAGCTTGCGGTCGTCGTCCGCTTCCGGATTGTCCGTGGTGAGCAGCTTGTCGCCGTAGAAGATCGAGTTGGCGCCGGCCATGAAGCACATCGCCTGCACGGCTTCGCCCAGCTCGCGGCGACCGGCCGACAAACGCACGCGCGCCTTCGGCATCGTGATGCGGGCAACGGCGATCGTGCGCACGAATTCGATCGGGTCCAGCGGCGGCAGGCCGTGCATCGGCGTGCCTTCCACTTGCACCAGGTGGTTGATGGGCACCGATTCCGGATACGGGTTCATGTTGGCCAGCTGCGCGATCAGGCCCGCGCGCTGGGCACGCGTCTCGCCCATGCCCACGATGCCGCCGCAGCAGATTTTCAGGCCGGCCGTGCGCACGCGGCCCAGCGTGTCCAGGCGGTCGCGGTATTCGCGCGTGGAGATCACGTCGCCGTAGAAGTCCGGCGAGGTGTCGATGTTGTGGTTGTAGTAGTCCAGGCCCGCCTGCTTCAGTTGCTCGGCCTGGCCTTCTTCCAGCATGCCGAGGGTCGCGCAGGTTTCCATGCCCAGCGCCTTCACGCCGCGCACCATGGCTTCCACTTTTTCCATGTCGCGCTCTTTCGGGCTGCGCCATGCGGCGCCCATGCAGAAGCGCGTCGCGCCCTTGGCCTTCGCTTCGCGCGCGGCGTCCAGCACCGTGTCGAGGTCGAGGATCTTCTTCGCCTCGACGCCCGTGTCGTAGCGCGCGGCCTGCGGGCAGTAGCCGCAGTCTTCCTCGCAGCCGCCGGTCTTGATCGACAGCAGGGTCGCGAGTTCGACGTCGCCGTCGGGGAACTCGGCGCGGTGCGCCTGCTGCGCGCGGAACATCAGTTCCGGCAGCGGCAGCTCGAACAGCGCGAGCACGTCGTCCAGCGGCCAGGTGGCGTCTTTCGGCAGGGAGGCCGGCGTGACCGGCGGGTGGAGAGTAACGACTTGGGTCATTTCGGATTCCTTGTTTTGGTCAGGCTCGCTTGGCCGGCCATCCGGGCAGGCTCGCGAGTTCGAGGTAAGTGGCAGCCTTGGCCGCCGTCGGTCCGTCGAGGCGCGGCACGCGGCCGAGCAGCGGGGCGGGCAGGCGGCGTTCGAGCTCCGCGACGTTTTCGTCGGCGAAGCGCATGTCCGGGTCCACCTGGTTGGCGACCCAGCCCGCGAGCACGAGGCCGCGCGCGACGATCGCCTCGGCCGTCAATAAAGCATGGTTGATGCAGCCCAGGCGCATGCCGACGACGAGAACGACGGGCAACCCTAATTGTACGGCCAGATCGGCGCTGTCGAAATCTTCGGAGAACGGCACGCAGAAACCGCCCACGCCTTCGACGACGGTGGCGTCGGACGCGCCCAGGATTTCGGCATACGCCGTCAGGATGGGTACCGGTTCGATGGTGACGCCTTCCAGGCTTGCCGCGATGTGCGGCGCGCACGGCTCGCGCAGCATGTACGGCGTCGTGATCGATTGCGGCAATTGCACGTTGCCGGCCGCGCGCAGCATGGCGGCGTCGTCGTTGTGCAAGTCTCCATCGCGTTCCTCGGCGCCGGCCGCGATGGGCTTCATGCCGCACGCGCGCACGCCCTGGCGCACGAGTTTATGGAGGATGGCGCTGGAGACCAGCGTCTTGCCGATTTCCGTGTCCGTGCCCGTCACGAAGCAGGCAAAGCGCGTTGGCACGCCTTCCGCGGCGAGCGGCGCGGGGATGGTCTGCGGCACCGCGGCCGGTTCGGCCGTGCCGACGGATTGTTCGGGCTCGTTGAGGCTCATGCCCAGGTCCTTTCCAGCTGGTTGAGCGCAGCAGTCAACTGCGCGACGTCTTGTTCGGTATGCGCGGCGGACAGCGTGACGCGCAGGCGCGCCGTGCCCACTGCCACGGTCGGCGGACGGATCGCCGGCACCCACAGTCCCTGCCGGTGCAGGCGCGAGGCGACGGCCATCGCCTCGTCGTTGGCGCCGATGATGATGGGCTGGATCGCCGTCGTCGACACCGGACGCTGCCAGCGTTCCAGGCGCAGGCCGCCGTCCAGTTGCGCGATGCGTGCACGCAGGCCGGCGCGGCGTTGTTCGCCTTCATCGCCCTCGATGATATCGACACTCGCGAGCAGCGCGTGCGCGAGCGCGGGCGCGGCGGCCGTCGTGTAGATGTACGGGCGCGCACGCTGGATCATCAGCTCGATCACGTCTTCGTGCGCCGCGATGAATGCGCCGCCCACGCCGGCCGCCTTGCCCAGCGTACCGATGTAGACGAGGTGCGGCGAACGCAGGCCGAAATGTTCCAGCGCGCCGCGGCCGTTATCGCCCAGGACGCCGAAGCCGTGCGCATCGTCGACGACGAGCCACGCGCCATGGCGTTCGCACAGCGCGAGCAATGCCGGCAGCGGGGCGAGGTCGCCGTCCATGCTGAACACGCTGTCCGTGACGACGATTCTAGTCGGCGCAGCGCTCGCCGCGAGTTTCTCTTCCAGCGCAGCCACGTCGCCGTGCGGGTACACGGTCACGCCTGCGCGCGCGAGGCGGGCGCCGTCGATCAGCGACGCGTGGTTCAGCGCTTCCGAGAAGATCATCGCATCGGGTGTGCTGCCGAGACCCGTCAGCACGGCGAGGTTCGCCATGTAGCCGGTGCAGAAGTACAGCGCGCGCGCGGATTCCAGGTGCGGCGCTTCGAACGCGGCCAATCGCTCTTCCAGCAGCGCGTGCGCGCGGCTGTGGCCCGACACGAGGTGCGACGCGCCGCTGCCGGCGCCATACAGGCTCGCGCCCTCGCGCAGCGCTTCCACGACGCGCGGATGTGCGGCCAGGCCCAGGTAATCGTTGCTGCAGAACGCGAGCATGTCCCGGCCGTCGACGACCTGGCGCGGTGCGCAAGGCGTCTCCGCCGTGCGGCGGTGGCGGGTCAGGCTGCGGCTTGCCAGCTCGTCCAATTGGGCGCGGACGTTGTCGATCAAATCCATCATCACTCCGCGATCACCGACTCGAACACCTTGCGCGTGCGCGCGGCGAGGCCCACGATCTCTTCCTCGTCCAGCACGTACGGCGGCATCAGGTACACGGTGCGGCCGATGGGGCGCAGCAGCAGCTCGTTTTCGACGGCGCTCGTGAAGAAGCGGCGCGCGAAGGTCGAGGCGCGCTGCGTGTCCGGCTCCACCGCATCGAACGCGAGGATCATGCCGCGCTGGCGGAAGTTCGTCACGCGCTTGTGGTCCAGCAGCGGCGCCAGTTCCAGCATCAGGCGCGTGGCCGTTTCGCGGTTCTTGTTCAACACGTCGTCGTCCTGGAAGATCTGCAGGGTCGCCAGCGCGGCGCGGCAGGCCAGCGCATTGCCCGTGTACGAGTGCGAGTGCAGGAAGCCGCGCGTGATGTCTTCGCTGTAGAACGCCTCGTACACCTTGTCGGTGGTGAGGACGAGCGACAGCGGCAGGTAGCCGCCGCTAATGCCTTTGGAAAGGCACATGAAGTCCGGCCAGATCGCCGCCTGCTCGCACGCGAAGAACGTGCCGGTGCGGCCGCAGCCCACCGCGATCTCGTCGGCGATCAGGTGCACGTGGTACTTGTCGCACAGCTCGCGCAGGCGCTGCAGGTACAGCGGGTCGTGCATCGCCATGCCGGTCGCGCACTGCACGAGCGGCTCGACGATGATGGCGGAGATCTTGTCGCCCTGTTCCGCAAACAGCGCTTCTACGTCCTTCGCCGCACGCAGCGCGACGTCCTGCGCCGACTCGCCGTCGACGGCATTGCGCGCATCCGGCGACGACACGGTACGCGCGGCGCGCAGCAGCGGGCCGTACGCATCCTTGAACAGCGCGACGTCCGTCACACCCAGCGCGCCGACGGTCTCGCCGTGGTAGGAGCCCTGCAGGCAGACGAATTCCTGCTTGTCCGCATAGCCCGCGTTGCGCCAGTAATGAAAACTCATTTTCAGAGCGATCTCGACGGCCGATGCGCCGTCGGATGCGTAGAACGCGTGGCCGAGCTGCTGGCCCGTCAATGCGGCCAGTTGTTCGGACAGCTCGATCACCGGTTCATGCGTAAAACCGGCGAGCATCGCGTGTTCCAGCTTGTCCAGCTGGTCCTTCAAGGCCGCGTTGATGCGCGGGTTGGCGTGGCCGAACAAATTGACCCACCACGAGCTGATGCCGTCCAGGTAGCGCCGGCCTTCATGGTCGACCAGCCACGGCCCCTTGGCGTGGCTGACGGCGATCAGCGGCACCTCTTCGTGGTGCTGCATTTGCGTGCATGGATGCCAGACGCTGCGCAGGCTGCGCGCGATCCAGTCGGAGGAAGTGGTGGTGGGTTTCAATCTACGTCCTGTTTGGTCTAGCTAGTCCAGCCATGAAGGCCGGCGTTTTTCGAGAAATGAGGCGACGCCCTCGCGCCCTTCGAGCGACGCGCGGATGCCCGCGATGCGATTGGCCGTGTCTTCCAGCAGCGCTTCCGTGACGGGTTCGCCCGCGATCTCGCGCACGAGCTTCTTCGCTTCGCGCACCGCGTTCGGGCTGTTGTTGGCCAGCGCCTGCACGATGCCGGCGACTTTTGTGTCGAGGTCCGCGGCCGGCACGATCTCGTGCGCGAAGCCGATGCGATGGGCCTCCTTCGCATCGAAGCGTTCGGCCGTGAGGAAGTAGCGGCGCGCGGCCTGCTCTCCCATCGCCTTGATCACGTACGGCGAGATCGTCGCGGGGATCAGCCCGAGCTTCACTTCCGACAGGCAGAAGTTGGCCGTGTCGACGGCCACGACGACGTCGCACGCGGCCACGAGGCCCATGCCGCCGGCGTAGCAGTCGCCCTGCACCTTCGCCACGACGGGTTTCGGACAGGCATAAATGGTGCGCAGCATGTCGGCGAGGCGCATGGCGTCGGCGCGGTTTTCGCTGTCCGAATAGCCGGCCATCTTCTTCATCCAGTTCAGGTCCGCGCCGGCGCAGAACGCGGGGCCGTTCGCGCCGAGCACGATGGCGCGCACGAGCTCATTGCGTCCCAGCTCGTCGAAGGCGAGGGCGAGTTCGGCGATGCTTTGTTCGTTGAACGCGTTGCGCAGGTCGGGGCGGTTCAGCGTGACGTGGCCGATGCGATCAAGGATGGTGACAGTCAGCGTTTGATAGTCCATGTTCTCGCTCCTCACATGCGGAACACGCCGAACTTCGTGTCCTCGATCGGCGCGTTCAGCGCGGCCGAGAGACCCAGGCCCAGCACCATGCGCGTATCGGCCGGGTCGATCACGCCGTCGTCCCACAGGCGCGCGGTGGCGTAATACGGGTGGCCCTGGTGTTCGTACTGTTCCTTGATCGGCTGCTTGAATGCGGCTTCCTCGTCCGCGCTCCACTGGCCGCCGCGCGCCTCGATGCCGTCGCGCTTGACGGTCGCCAGCACGGACGCCGCCTGGTCGCCGCCCATCACGGAGATGCGTGCATTGGGCCACATCCACAGGAAGCGCGGCGAGAATGCGCGGCCGCACATGCCGTAGTTGCCGGCGCCGAACGAGCCGCCGATGATCACGGTGAACTTGGGCACGGACGCCGTCGCGACGGCGGTGACCATCTTTGCGCCGTTGCGGGCGATGCCTTCGTTCTCGTACTTGCGGCCGACCATGAAGCCGGTGATGTTCTGCAGGAAGACTAGCGGGATTTTTCTCTGGCAGCACAGTTCGATGAAGTGCGTGCCCTTCAGCGCGGATTCCGAGAACAGGATGCCGTTGTTGGCGATGATCCCGACCTTCATGCCGAAGATGTGGGCGAAGCCGCAGACGAGCGTCGTGCCGTAGCGGGCCTTGAATTCGTCGAACTCGCTGCCGTCGACGATGCGCGCGATGACTTCGCGCACGTCGAACGGTTTACGGGTGTCGACGGGGATGACGCCGTACAGTTCTTCCGGCGCGTACTTCGGCTCAGCCGCTTCGCGCAGCGCGCCCTGCTGGGGCTTCGTGCGGTTCAGGTTCGAGACGATGGTGCGTGCGAGCGCCAGCGCGTGCGTGTCGTCCTGCGCCAGGTGGTCCGCGACGCCGGACAGGCGTGTGTGCACGTCGCCGCCGCCCAGGTCCTCGGCCGTGACGACTTCGCCCGTCGCCGCTTTCACCAGCGGCGGGCCGCCCAGGAAGATCGTGCCCTGTTCCTTGACGATGATGGATTCGTCGCTCATCGCCGGCACGTACGCGCCGCCCGCCGTGCACGAGCCCATCACGACGGCGATCTGCGGGATGCCTTTCGCGGACAGGTTGGCCTGGTTATAAAAGATGCGGCCGAAGTGGTCGCGGTCGGGGAACACGTCGTCCTGGTTCGGCAGGTTGGCGCCGCCCGAGTCGACGAGGTAGATGCAGGGCAGGTTGTTCTGTTCCGCGATCTCCTGCGCGCGCAGGTGTTTTTTCACCGTCATCGGATAGTACGTGCCGCCCTTGACGGTGGCATCGTTACAGACGATCACGCATTCCTGGCCCGCCACGCGGCCAATGCCCGTGATGATGCCGGCGGCAGGCGCGGCGTCGTCGTACATGGCGTAGGCGGCCATCTGGGAGAATTCGAGGAACGGGGTGCCCGGATCGAGCAGCATCTGCACGCGCTCGCGCGGCAGCAGCTTGCCGCGCGCGACGTGCTTCGCACACGCGGCCTCGCCGCCTCCCTTGGCGACCTGCGCCACCTTGGCGCGCAAGTCGTCGACGAGGGTTTGCATGGCGGCGGCGTTGGCTTTGAAATCTTCGCTGCGCGGGTTGAGTTTCGTGTCGATCTGGGGCATCGGATCCTGTCTCCTGCTGTTCGCGGCTTGTGGCGCGGTTTTATTCAGGGAAACTGCCGTCCACATAGAACCACCGCATCTTGCCACCCACGGCGGGGTCCGGCTCGCGCACGAACCGGCTGACTTCATGCAACCGGTGGGCGCGGCCGTGGACCTTGAAGCGGGCGACGAATTCGACGGTGTCTTCGTTGGGTTGTTCCGGCAGGTCTGCTTTACGTTGACGTAAACGTAAAGCAGATTTTATCTCAAGTCCGAGCCACTGCACCTTTTGGTTTGGGTCGATGATGGGTTCCGCCGGCAGCGTGCTGGGGTGCCAGGTTGCGCGCAGGTAGGCCTCGTCCCGCATCACGAAGGCCGTGTAGCGGGAACGCATCAACGCCTCGGCCGTCGGCGGCAGTTCCGCGCCGGCGATGAAGGGGCCGCAGCAGCGCATGATCGACGGGCCGCCGCAAGGACAGGGGAGAGGCTTCGCAGGAGTAGGCATGGCGGCAATTATCCGCCATTTCCGGGGGCTGAGTGAGGAGGGGTCTCGTGCAGGATAACGGCAGATGGATGTCATTTGATGCATCTGCCAAGATCTTTTGCCGAAAATAAATGAACTGCCCATTAAATGGGCGGAGAAATTTTTTGTTTGTGGGTGCCTGTGATGGCTGTTCCACGTCTTTTACCTGGGATTGCGCCGGAAAGTGATGTAAGAATGGCACAGATCGCCTGAATGCTTATATATTGGCAACGTTTTTGACGTCTTAAGGAGACAGTCATGTCTGCAATCCGCAGTCTTGTCCTCGCCGCTGCGCTGTTGAACGTGCTGGCCACGGCCGTGGCGGCGGAAGTCACGGTCGAGAAGGACGTGCCGCAACGTGCGAAGGCACGGTTCTTCGAGCGCGTGCAGGCGGGGGAACTGGCCGATGCCATCGCGCACCGGGGGCAGCCGGTGAACGTCAAGCCGGGGAAGTATCACCTGCGGGTGCCGTGCGACAGCATGAAGGCGGGGAGTTTTGCCGATATCACGGTCACTATCAACGATAACAGCAGGACGCAGGTGCGGTTGCTAGAGTGTGGGGTACAGGTCGATAGTCACTAAAATTCGGCTTACTCCGCAGTGCCAATCTTTTCTAAGTTCTCGACGCTAGTCGTTTGGCCGTGGATGTGAGCCTCGTCAAAGTGTATCCGGAGCAATGATTTAAATTTGCTCGGCTCATCGTTGCTATAGCGAATTTTTCCGATGAGTTCAATCTTTCTGTAAAGCATCATTGTCGATAATTTGTCGATGCGTGAGTTGAACAGGAGCCGGATCATATGGGTAACTCAAGGCAACTTGTGGACAGCCTGTTTGGAAAAATCGGCCAGGAAAAACGGCTGCTGAAGCTGGACACTCCCCTTGGAGCCAACACCTTGCTTCCACAGCGGGCTCATGGTGTTGACCGCATCAGCGAAGGATTTGATTACACCGTAGATCTACTGTCGCTGAACCCTGACATCGAGCTCAAGCAGCTTATCGCCCAAGAAGTCACCCTTTGGACGTTGCAGACGGATGCCAGCTACCTGCCGATGCATGGATACGTCCATACTGCCAAAAAGCTTGGTAGCGATGGGCAGCTGACTGCGTACCAGATCGGTTTTTCGAGCTGTTTTCACTTCCTCAAATTTCGGAAAGACGCACGCATTTGGCAGGATAAAAATGCAGAGGAGATCATCTCGGCCGTATTGAATGGCCATCCTCAATGTCGTGGCCGATTCAAATTCGAAGTGAACCAGAAGGCGCGATCTCGCTCCTATTGCACACAGTACGAAACCGACTGGCATTTCGTCATGCGCATGATGGAGAGCGAAGGCTGGTACGGGTACATCGAGCAGGCGCCGGACGGTCGGGGTCACGAGTGGGTCATCACCGATTCCGTGTACAGCCTGAGGCGGTAATCCCCCCGCAAAAAGAGCGCGTTTGGAAGTAGAATTTTCTACTTAACA
>CAMLMV010000026.1 GCA_946481275.1 uncultured Massilia sp. | reverse complement strand
TCTTGAGCGCCATCGCGTCGGGCCGCTGGCCGCTGGCCAGTGCGCGGTTCCACTCCGCCAGCGCCCAGTTCCAGACGCGGCGCGCGGTGCCGGCCGCGCGCGCAAAATAGCCGCGCTGCGCCGGGGTCGGGTCAATCCGTATCCGGTGTGCCAGCAACATGTTTATTCTCTAGGGCCGCGCGTGACAGGCTTTCACCACCGTTAGACACACCTATTCACATATAGTTCGACTAGAATCATGCTCCCCGCCCTCGGACACTCGCACATGCTCAGACTCAGCCTGGACGCCCTGCTCACCGTCGACACCATCGCCCGCCGCGGCAGCTTCTCGGCCGCCGCGAAGGAACTGTACCGCGTGCCGTCGACGATCTCGTACACCGTCTCCAAGCTGGAGGACGACCTGGGCGTGCAGCTGTTCGAACGCTTCGGCCCGCGCGTCGTCCTCACGCCGGCCGGCGAAGAACTGCTGAAGGAAGGCCGCTACCTGCTCAAGGCCGCGGGCGACCTGGAGAGCCGCGTGCGCCGCGTCGCCTCGGGCTGGGAGACGGAATTCGCCATCGGCATGGACTCCGCCCTCGCCCCGCTCGGCCTGCAGGACGATATCCGCGCCTTTTATGAAGTCGCGGACCAGACGCGCCTGCGCATCGTGCGCGAAGCCTTGTCCGGCACGTGGGAAAGCCTGCTCGACCGGCGCGTCGACCTGCTCGTGGGCGCGGCCGGCGAAGGGCCGTCCGGCGGCGGTTACACGGCCGAACCGCTTGGGACGATGTCGTTCGTGTTCGTCGTCGCGCCCTCCCACCCGCTGGCGCAGGTCCGGTATCGGCTCGGCAAGGCGGAGCTGACGGCGCACCGCGCGGTGTCCGTCGCCGACTCCGTCCGGCTGCTGCAGGCGCGCACGGTGGGCCTGCTGTTCGGCCAGGACACATTGACCGTCCCCGACATGCAGACGAAGTACGAATTCCAGCTCGCGGGCCTCGGCTTCGGCTTCCTGCCCGAGGCGTGGGCCCGGGCCGACATCGCGGCCGGCCGCCTGATCGAAAAGGAGGTCGAGGAGCCGAAGCCGGACGAGACGCTGTACATGGCCTGGCGCACGGGCGAGGACGGCGCGGCGCTGAAGTGGTGGCGCGAACGCATGCGCGCGTCGTCGCCGCTGGACCGCATGCTCGCCCTCAACTGCCCGGTCGATAAGGCAACACCCGATACCGCCGGGTAAGCGGAACCTATACGTTCGTATGACTAGACCGCCCGCGCGCCGCTCCCGACAATGTCCGGGTCCGGATGCGGCGGCGCGCGCTGTCCCTTCCGGCTTCCAGCCACCAACCTGAAGGGACACGCCATGACCATCACCCGCACCGCCAACACCATCACGACCCGCGACGGGACGACCATTTACTTCAAGGACTGGGGCCACGGTCCCGCCGTCGTGTTCAGCCACGGCTGGCCGCTGCAGGGCGACGCCTGGGAAGACCAGATGATGTTCCTGGCGAACCACGGCTACCGCGTCATCGCCCACGACCGCCGCGGCCACGGCCTGTCGAGCAAGCCCTGGCACGGCAACCACATGAACGATTACGCGGACGACCTGGCCCAGGTGGTCGAAGCGCTGGACCTGACCGACGTGACCCACGTCGGCCACTCGACCGGCGGCGGCGAAGTCGCGCGCTACATCGGCCGCCACGGCACCGGCCGCGTCAAGCGCGCCGTGCTGGTGGGCGCCGTGACGCCGCAGATGGCCAAGTCGGACGCCAATCCGGACGGCGTGCCGATGGCCGTGTTCGACGGCATCCGCGCCGGCGTCCAGGCCGACCGCGCCCAGTTCTTCAAGGACCTGACCGGCCCGTTCTACGGCTTCAACCGCGAAGGCGCCAAGGATTCGCAAGGCGCGCGCGACACGTTCTGGCTGCAGGGCATGCAGTGCAGCCTGCGCGCCGCCTATGAGTGCATCAAGCAGTTCTCGGAAACGGACTTCACGGAAGACCTCAGGAAGATGACGATTCCGACCCTCGTCATCCACGGCAGCGACGACCAGATCGTCCCGATCGACACCACCGCGCGCCGCGCCGTGGAGATCCTGCCGCAAGGCCGCCTGGTCGTCTACGAAGGCGGCCCGCACGGCCTGGCCTTCACCCACAAGGACCGCCTGAACGCCGACCTGCTCGCGTTCCTGCGCTCCTGATTGAATCACGCCGGCAGCGCCGCGCCCTCGGTGGGCGCCGGCGCGCCGCTGGCGCCGAACAACCCCGTCATCGCGACGGACGGCGCCGCCGTATGCACTTCCAGCAGAAGACACAGGCCGCCCATCAGGAGGCCCAGCATCACGAACGTCAGGTAGTAACGCATCATCCCCTCCCCAAACCGGCCGAATCGATCATGGAACCATGGTAGGCGCATATCGGCGCACGGGACAGTATCCTTTGGTATGAGTAGCGTAAAACGACACACGAGATGAGGATACGATGGACCGCTTCGCCGAACTGAAAGCCTTTTGCACCGTCGCCGCCACTGGCGGCTTTTCGCCCGCCGCGCGCCGGCTCGGGCTCGTCACGTCGTCCGTCGCGCGCCTCGTCGACGCCCTCGAAGGCCGCCTCGGCGCCGTGCTGCTCAACCGTTCCACGCGCAGCGTCACCCTGACGGACGCGGGCCGCACGTATTACGAGGAAGCCCTGCGCATCCTGGAACGCCTCGACGCGGCCGACGAGGCGGCGGCGGATGGCGCGGCCGGCGTGCTGCGGGTGGCGGCGCCCGTCACGTTCAGCACCCTGTACGTGGCGCCCATCCTCCCCGCGCTGCGCGCGCGCCACCCGCGCCTGATCCTCGACCTGCGCCTGGACGACGCGCCCGCGAATCTCGTCGACGAAGCGATCGACGTCGCCATCCGCATCGGCAGCCTCGATCCGCAATCGAATCTCGTCGCGCGCCGGCTCGCCGCCCACGACCGCGTGCTGTGCGCCAGCCCGGCGTACCTGGCCGCGCACGGCGCGCCCGAGACACCCGCCGCTCTTGCGGCGCACGACTGCCTGCAGTTCGCGTTCGGCGGGGGCCGCCGCACGTGGCGCCTGCAGGCCGACGGCGCGGATGCGGAAGACGTCGAGGTACGCGGCGTCGTTCACGCCAACAATGCGGAAGTGCTGCGCCAGGCCGCGCTGGGTGGCCTCGGCATCGCCATGCTCGCGCGCTGGCTCGTGCAGCGCGACCTGCGCGCCGGCACGCTCGTGCAGGTGCTGCCCGGCTATCGCGTCAATCCTGGCCCCATGGACGTCGGGCTGTACGCGCTGTATCCCGCGAGCCGGCGCAACTCGACGAAGATCCGCGCCTTCGTCGACCTGCTGGCCGAGCATCTCGCGGCGCAGGACCTCGGCGACCACGTCAGCGCACCGCCAGCGTAGCGAGGCGCGGCACGATCTCGCGCCCCAGTTCCTCGATCTGCTCCCCGATGGGCCGCGGTCCCTGCAGGTTGACCAGCATGTGGGCCACGCCCAGCGCCGCCATCCGCTCGAAGTAGCCCAGCAACGCGCGGCGGCCCGCGCGCAGGCCCAGTTCCAGCGGCTGCGCGGGTGCATCCGGGTTGGCCAGCAATTCCAGTTGCAGCGACTGCACGAACGGCTTCGATGCGCCGCCGGCCCGTTCTTCCAGCGCCCGCTGCCATAGCGCGATGCGGCCCTGCTGGCGCGCCTCCTCGCGGTGGTACGTGGCCCAGCCGTCGGCATGTGCCGCGATCCATTGCAGGGACTGGCGTGCCGTGCCCACGGCGAGCAGCGGGATGCGCGACGTCGCTGGCGGCGTCGGCGCGTAGCCGCCCGTGGACGCGAGCAGTTCATGTCGCGCCGCGCCGTCAGGCGCCAACGCGGCCGCGAGGGTATGCCAGCGCTCACGAAACAGGACCTCGGGCGCCGTGTCCACCCCGAACGGCGCCAGTTCCTCCGGCCGGTCGCCCGAACCGACGCCGAGGATGAAACGGCCGCCGCTCAACCGGTCCAGCGACCACGCGGCCTTCGCGATGTGCAGCGGATGGCGCAGCGGCAGCACGGCCGCCGCGGTGCCCAGGGCGGCGGACGTCGTCGCGCCCGCCAGCACCGTCAGCCAGATGAACGGATCGTCCAGCACCGCCGCTTCCCTCGCGCTGCCCTGCGGGACGATCAGCGGCACGTCGCGGGTCCACAGCGCGGCGATGCCGAGCGCGTCCGCGCGCGCGGCCAGCGCCGTCTCGCGCGCGAGGTCGGCGGGCTCGCCGGGCGCGCGGACGAGGGGCGTCATCAGGCCCAGCGTGAGGTGGCCCGCGCCCAGCACACTGGCGTACGCGCGGTTGAAAGCAGCATCGGTCATGGCGGTCTCCTGCGAACGCTCAGCTTAACGCTTTGTCGCCATGCGCGCCGGCGCCTGCCGCGCAAGACACTCTTGCGCCAAAAGCATCAATCGGCCCGGCCTCCCGGCGCTACAGTGACGGCGATCGGTATCCCTTCGTATAACTAGACGCTGGGCCGGCCGGAATCGACAATCGCCGCAACCAATCAAGGAATCCCGCGATGAGACTTCGCACCCTCGCCGCCACCGGCGCCGCCTTCGTGGCCATCGCAACCGGCGGCCTGTATCTCTGGGCCCGCCCGGCCGCGATCGTGCCCGCCGCCGGCCCGCCGCCGCTCTCCTCTGCCGCCGTCCTGACGGCCGGCGCGCGTGTCGTGGCGCTCGGCGATTGCATGGTCTGCCATACAGCGCCCGACGGTGCCGCCTATGCCGGCGGCCTCGGTTTGAAGACGCCGTTCGGCATCATCTACAGCACCAACATCACGCCCGATCCCGACACTGGCATCGGCCGCTGGACGAGCGCCGCGTTCAGGCGCGCCCTGCGCGAAGGCGTCGCGCGGGACGGCCACCTGCTGTATCCCGCCTTCCCCTACATCCACTACACGCGCATGTCCGACGAGGACATCGAACTGGCCTATGCGTACCTGATGTCGCGCGCGCCGGTCAAGGTGAACCAGCCGGCCAACGACCTCGCGTTCCCGCTGAACTTCCGGCCCCTGCTCGCGTTCTGGAATGCGCTGTACCTGCGCCCCGGCGACGGTGCGGCGCCCCGCGCGGGCCAGGTCGAGCGGGGCCGCTACCTCGTCGACACGCTGGGCCATTGCGCGTCCTGCCACAGCGGCATGAATCTGCTCGGCGGCGAGCGCAGTCCGGCGTTCCAGGGCGGCACCGTCGACGGCTGGCATGCGCCCGCCCTCACCCGTCTTGCGCAAGGCGGCGTACCGTGGACACGCAATGAACTGGCGGACTACCTGCAAGGCGGCCTGTCGCTTGCCCATGGCGCGGCAAAAGGTCCGATGCGGCCCGTGACGGAACGGCTGGCCGGCGTGCCGCGCGCGGACGTCGAAGCGATGGCCGCCTACCTCATGACGATCCAGCAGCCTGCACCGCCGACGGCCGTTCCCGCCGTGGCACAGGCCGGGACGTCCGGCGCCGCCCTGTTCGCGGCCGCCTGCGCCGGCTGCCACACGCCGGCGGCGCCGATGATGCGCCTCGGCGGGCGCCCCGGCCTGGCCCGCAGCAGCGCCGTGCTGGGCGACGATCCATCCAATTTCATCCAGACCGTGCTGCACGGAATCCCGTGGGAGCGCCCCGCACCCGGTGGCGCGGCCCCCGCCTACATGCCGCCGTTCGCCGACGTGCTGTCCGACGCACAGGTCGCCGAACTGGCCGCGTGGGTGCGGACCGGCGCCGGCCGTCCCGCCTGGCCCGACGTGGCCGCCGCCAGCGGCAAGCTGCGCAAGGAGATGCAACCATGACCAAGCTAGAAGTCAACGGCCGCGCGCACGACCTGCACGCGGATCCGGCCACGCCGCTGCTGTACGTGCTGCGCAATGAATTGAACCTGAACGGCGCCAAGTTCGGCTGCGGCATGGGCCAGTGCGGCGCCTGCACCGTCCAGCTGGACGGCAAGCCCGTGTTTTCCTGCGTGACGCCGCTCGCTGCCTGCGCCGGGCGCAAGGTACGCACCGTGGAGGGCCTCGGCAGCGCCCGCAAGCCGGGCAAGCTGCAGGCCGCGTTCATCGAGCACCAGGCCGCCCAGTGCGGCTATTGCATCGCGGGGATGATCGTGCGGGCGCAGGCCTTGCTGGACAAGGTGCCGCATCCGACCGACGAACAGATCCGCCGCCACATGGAACCGAATCTGTGCCGCTGCGGCACGCACCACCGCATCCTCGCGGCCATCCGCGCCGCGGCGGGAGCACCGGCATGAGTAATGTGAATCACGGCCGCCGCGCGGTCCTCGAAGGGGGCGCCCTCGTCCTCGCATTCGCGCTGCTGCCGCGCGCCGCCCGCGCCGAATTCAACGGAATGGGCGTGCCGCCGGTCGCGAATCCGAAACTCGCCGGCAGCCTGCAGCGCACGCCCTTCCTCGACGCCTGGATCCGCGTGGCGCCCGACGGCAAGGTCACGGTCTTCAGCGGCAAGGTCGAACTGGGCACCGGCGTGCGCACGGCGCTGGCGCAGGTCGCGCTCGAACAGCTGGAGCTGCAGCCGGGCGACATCGAATTCGTGCAGGGCGACACGGCCCGCACGCCCAACGAAGGTTTTACGGCCGGCAGCCACACGATGGCCGACAGCGGCAGCGCGCTGCTGCATGCGTCAAGCCAGGTGGCCGCATTGCTGCGCCAGGGCGCGGCCGCCCGGTGGCGCGTGGGACCGGAGACGGTGGTGCTGCGCGCGGGCCGCGTGGTCGGCCCCGACGGCCGCAGCATGCACTACGGCGAGGCGCTGCGCGGCCTGGACGCGGCCGGGTTGCACCGCGCGGCCAGCGAGACGTCCCCGTTGCGCCCGCCCGCGCGCTACCGCCTGATCGGCAAGCCGCTCGCCCGCTTCGACATCCCGGCCAAGGTCACGGGCGGCGCGGCCTATGTGCAGGACATGCGCCTGCCCGGCATGCTGCATGCCCGCGTCGTGCGGCCGCCGCGTGTGGGCGCGAAGCTCGTGCGCGCCGATCTCGATGCCATCCGGCGCCTGCCGGGCGTGCGCCACGTCGTGCGTGACGGCGACTACCTGGCCGTGCTGGCGGACGACGAGTGGCGCGCCGTGCAGGCGATGAACGCGCTGGCCGCCAACGCCCAGTGGCAGGGCGGCACGCCGCTGCCGCAGGCGGACGCCATCCACGCGACCTTGCAGAAGCTGCCCGGGCAGCGCATCACGATCCTCGACCGCGGCAAGGTGAACACGCCGGCGGCCGGCCCCGGCGTTTCCGCCCGCTACACGAAGCAGTACGTGATGCACGGTTCGATCGGGCCGTCGTGCGCCGTCGCCCGGCTGGACGGGGACATGCTGACCGTCTGGACGCATACGCAGGGCGTGTACCCGCTGCGCGCCGCGCTGGCGGAGCTGACCGGCATGGCGCTCGACAAGGTCCGCTGCATCCACACGGAGGGGTCGGGCTGCTACGGCCAGAACGGCGCGGACGACGTGGCGGCCGACGCCGCGCTGCTGGCCCGCCTTGTTCCCGGCGTGCCCGTGCGCGTACAGCTGATGCGCGACCAGGAAAACCTGTGGGAGCCGTACGCGCCCGCGATGGTGACGACCGTACGCGCTGCGCTCGACGGCCAGGGCCGCATCTCGCACTGGGATTACGCGCTGTGGAGCGGTTCGCACAACGAAAGGCCCGGCAATGCGGGCAAGCTGGTGCCCGCGTGGCTGCTGGCGAAACCGATCGCACCAACGCCGTCGCAGCCGATGCCGATGCCGGAAGGCGGCGGCGACCGCAACGCACTGCCGCTGTACGCCATCCCGAACGCGCGCGTGGTCAATCACTTCCTGCCCGTGACGCCGCTGCGCAGCTCCGCGATGCGCTCGCTCGGGGCGCACATCAACATCACGACGATCGAAGGGACGATGGACCAGCTGGCGAGGCTGGCCGGCGTCGACCCCGTGCGCCTGCGCCTCGACCACCTGGGCGCCGAGCCGCGCGCCCGCGCCGTCATCGAAAAGGCGGCCGCGCGCTTCGGCTGGGACAAGTCGAAGCCGGCGCCTGGACACGGCTACGGGTTCGGGTTCGGCCAGTACAAGAACATCATGGCCTACGTCGCGATCGCGCTGGAACTCGCGGTCGACAGGGACAAGAACACCGTGCGCATCGTCCGCGTGGCCTGCGCCGCCGACTGCGGCCAGGTCGTGAATCCGGACGGCGCGCGCAACCAGCTCGAAGGCGGCATCATCCAGGCCGCCAGCTGGACCCTGCACGAGCAGCTGCGCTACGGGCCGGACGGCATCGCCAGCATGGACTGGAGCACGTATCCGATCCTGCGCTTTTCCGGGGTGCCGGAACGCATCGACGTCGACCTGCTGGACCAGCCCGGCCTGCCCTTCCTGGGTGTGGCGGAGGCCGCGCAGGGCCCGATGGCGGCCGCGCTCGCGAACGGGCTGGCCGACGCCACCGGCGCGCGCCGCCACGACCTGCCGCTGCTCGCGCGGCCCTTCCCCGCCTGAGGCCGCGATGCTCGCCCACGCCATCCGCCCTACGGCCCGCGTGTCAATACCCGCATCGATCATCCTTTCGTATGAGGGGATTGTCCTACAAGGCCGCGATACTGGTTCCGCCCCGGCCCAATTCCCGCCGCCGGCACTCTTGAGCGCGCAGATGAATCGAACGACCGTACCGAACCCACCTGCTTGTGCGTCCTCCGTCCCGCCCGATGCCGACGGACCGGCGTCCGAGCCCCAGATAACAGCCTGCCGGCGCGCCTGGCAGCTGCTGTGCGACGCCGGCATGCCCACGCTGGCCGACGCGCCCCGGCTGGCAACCGACCCGTTCCTGACCCACGCGCTGCAGGACGCCTTCAACGCCGGCCGCCTGCCGGGCGCGCTGATCGAAGCGGAGATCCGGCGCGCGCTGCTGGACGGCCCACGCGACGCGACGCTGCTGGCGGCCGTGCTGCTGGCAGCCGTCGCCCTCGACCGTTTCCACGGCGGCCGCCGCGCCATGCTGCTGGCCGAAACGTGCGCCGTGCGCGCCCGCCGCGACGATGCGCGCGCCGTCGCGGGCGCCGTGCTGCGCGCCCACGCCACGCTCATCCTGTCCCGCTGCGCACCGCTGCGCGAAGCGGCGCTGCTGCAGGCCGAGGCCTGCCGCCTGGAGGCCGGCCGTCCCGACACGCTCGCCCGCAACGCCGTCCTGTGGACGGGCGTGCGCCTGCTGTGCGGCGCGCCGCTGGCCGAGCTGCTCCATTACGCCGACGCCGTCCGTCAGTCGGTCCCGTTTGGCAACGTTTCCGTCGCCACCAGCCAGCTCGACGGGCGCATCGCCCTGTTCCGCGCACTGGCCGACGGCCCGCGCACGCCGTACGTGCCGACGGTGCCCGCGGACGCCATGCAGTTCGGGTGCTGGCTCGGCTGCCTGCAGGCGACGTGGCTGCGCGGCGAGACGGGCGCGGCACGCGCGGCGCTGGCCGCGGCCCGCCAACTCGTCACCCCGGTCACGCCGCCGTGCGAACTGCTACCCTATCACCTGTTCGGCGCGCTGACGCTGGCGCGGCTCGCCCCTGTGCCCGGCGCCACGGCCGCCCTGCGCGCGCACCGTCGCGCCCTGCAGGCGTGGGCCCGGCGGGCGCCCGACGTGGCCGGCGCGATGGCGCTGCTCGCGCTCGCGGCCGAACAGCATGCGGCAGGCGCCGCGCGTGCTCTCACAGCCTACGAACGCGCGGCCGCGCAGGCGCAGACGGTCGGCCAGGCCTGGATCGCCGCGCTGGCGTGGGAAGGCGCCGCCGGCCTGTGCGCCCGCGGCGGTCTCGCCGGCGCGCTGCCGGGCTACCGCAAGCTCGCGCTGGACGCCTGGCGCGACTGGGGCGCGCACGGCCGCGTGCGCGACCTGATGCAGGCCTGGGACGCCGCGCCCGCCGCGCCCGACCACGACCAGCAGACGCGCGCCGCCCGCGCCGGCACCGTCGGCGAACTGGGCATCACGATCGCGCACGAAGTCAACCAGCCGCTGGCCGCGATCCTGCTGCACGCGGCCGCCGCGCGACGCTGGCTGCGGCGCGGCCAGCCCGACACGACGCGCGCGCTGGAGGCGCTGGAACAGATCAGCGCATGCGGAAGACAAGCGGGCGACATCGTGCGCAGCGTGCGCGGCCTGGCGCGGCGCGAGGGCGAAGCGGCCAGCACGTTCGCGCTCGACACGGCCATCGGCGAAGTCGCGCAGCTGCTGCGCGCGTTGATGGTGCGCCAGAACGTGCAGCTGGAAACCCGTTTGCTGCTGCCGGAACGCCAGATCCACGCGAGCCGCGCCCAGATCCAGCAGGTGCTCATCAACCTGCTGCTGAACGCGATCGAGGCGCTGGCCGGCGTGAGCGACCGGCCGCGCCGCATCGTGCTGGAATCCGTGCCGGCCGGCCCCGCGCTCGTCGAACTGCGCGTGCGCGACAACGGCCCCGGCATCGCGCCGGCCGACCGCGAGCGCATCTTCGACGCCCTGTATTCGACCAAGCCGCACGGCACCGGCGTCGGCCTGTCGATCAGCCGCGCCATCGTCGAGGCGCATGGCGGACGCATCGAATGCACGGCCGCCGAGCCGCACGGCGCGCTGTTCCGCGTCGTACTGCCCGTGCGCAGCATCGCGGGCGTCGTGCCGCCTTCCGAAAGCCGCAACCATGCCTGAGAACCCGCCTTCCGTACTACGCGTCTGCCGCTACATCGACGACCACCTGACCGAGCCGCTCACCCTGGCCGACCTGGCCGGCCACGCCGGGCTGTCGCGGCACTATTTTTCGCGCCTGTTCCGCGCCACGACGGGCGACCCGCCCATGCGCTACCTGATGCGGCGCCGCCTCGAGCACGCGCGCCGGCTGCTGGTGGACCGCCGCCACAGCGTGTGCGAGATCGCCATGCTGCTGCACTTCGCCGACCAGAGCCATTTCTGCCGCAGCTTCCGCCGCAGCACGGGCCTGTCGCCGCTGCAGTACAGCCGCGCGCAGTAATATGTTTACATACTGGAGAAACCCATGAACACACCCGCCATTGCCGACCTGATCCTCACCAACGGCCGCTTCCACACGCTCGACCGGTCCAACCCGAAGGCGGACGCGGTCGCCATCGCCGACGGCCGCTTCGTCGCCGTGGGTGAGGCCGCCGACGTCATGCGCCACCGCGGCGACACGACCCGCGTGGTCGACCTGGACGGCCACACCGTCATCCCGGGCCTGAACGACTCGCACCTGCACCTGATCCGCGGCGGCCTGAATTACAACCTCGAGCTGCGCTGGGAAGGCGTGCCGTCGCTGGCCGATGCGCTGCGCATGCTGAAGGAGCAGACCGACCGCACGCCGAACCCGCAATGGGTGCGCGTCGTCGGCGGCTGGAACGAATTCCAGTTCGCGGAACAGCGCATGCCGACCCTCGAGGAACTCAACGCCGCCGCGCCCGACACGCCCGTGTTCGTACTGCACCTGTACGACCGCGCCCTGCTCAACCGCGCGGCCCTGCGCGCCGTCGGCTACGACAAGACGACGCCGAACCCGCCGGGCGGCGAGATCGTGCGCGACGCCGCCGGCAACCCGACCGGCATGCTGATCGCGCGCCCCAACGCGATGATCCTGTACGCGACCCTGGCCAAGGGCCCGAAACTGCCGCTGGAGCAGCAGATCAATTCGACCCGCCACTTCATGCGCGAACTGAACCGCCTCGGCCTCACGAGCGCGATCGACGCGGGCGGCGGCTTCCAGAATTATCCCGAGGATTACCAGGTCGTCGAACAGCTGGCCGCGCAAGACCAGCTGACGATCCGCATCGCCTACAACCTGTTTACGCAGAACAAGGGCAAGGAACTCGACGACTTCAGGAAGTGGACGGAGATGGTGACGCCGGGCCAGGGCACCGACTGGTACCGCCACAACGGCGCGGGCGAGATGCTCGTGTTTTCCGCCGCCGACTTCGAGGACTTCCTGGAACCGCGCCCGGACCTGCCGGCCGGCATGGAGGATGAACTCGAGCAAGTGGTGCGCCACCTCGTGTCGAGCCGCTGGCCGTTCCGCCTGCACGCGACGTACGACGAATCCATCTCGCGCATGCTGGACGTGTTCGAAAAGGTCGACCGCGAGATCCCGTTCAACGGCCTGCGCTGGATGTTCGACCACGCCGAGACCATCACCCCGCGCAACATCGAGCGCGTAAAAGCGCTCGGCGGCGGCATCGCGATCCAGCACCGCATGGCGTTCCAGGGCGAATACTTCGTCGACCGCTACGGCGCGAAAGCCGCGGAATCGACGCCGCCGATCAGGCGCATGCTGGATGCGGACGTGCCCGTCGGCGCCGGCACGGACGCCACCCGCGTGGCCAGCTACAACCCGTGGACGGCGCTGTACTGGCTCGTCTCCGGCCGCACCGTCGGCGGCCTGCGGCTGTACGATGCGGGCTCGCGTCTCGACCGCCACACGGCGCTGGAACTGTGGACCGCGGGCAGTGCCTGGTTCTCCAGCGAGCAGGGTCAGAAAGGCCGCATCCAGGAAGGCATGCTGGCCGACCTCGCGGTGCTCTCGGCCGACTACTTCCGCGCGGACGAGGAAGCGATCAAGGCCATCGAATCCGTGCTGACCGTCGTGGGCGGGCGCATCGTGTTCGGCCAGGGACCGTTCGACAGGCTGGCGCCGCCCGCCCTGCCCGTGCTGCCCGAGTGGTCACCCGTCGCGAAAGTGCCGGGCCACTATCGCCCCGTCCAGCAACCGGTTACCGCGAAGCTGCCGCACCAGTGCCGCGGCGCGTGTTCCGTGCACGCGCATGCGCACGACCGCGCCCGCAAGTCCGACGTGCCGGTGTCCGATTTCAGCGCGTTCTGGGGCGCGTTCGGCTGCAGCTGCTTCGCGTTCTGAGGAGATGACGATGACCATGAAACCCAGTGACCTGACGCTCGGCGTCGGCCTCGGCCTGCTGGCCGGCTACATCGACACGTCCGCATTCGTCGGCCTGTTCGGCCTGTTCACCGCGCACGTGACGGGCAACTTCGTCCTCATCGGCAGCGAGCTCGCTCGACCGTCGCACGCCGGCGTGCTGCCGTTGAAATTCCTCGCGATTCCCGCGTTCGCGGCCGGCGTCGTCTTGGCGCGCCTGATGGACGTGCGCTGCGCGCGCCTCGGCCACAATCCGGCGCGTCCGCTGCTGGGCATGCAGCTCGTGCTGCTGGCGCTGTTCATGATCGCGGGCCTGGCGGCATCGCCACTGGCGGGGCCGGAAGCGCCGCTCGTCCTCGTGACCGGCATGCTGGGCACCGCGGCGATGGGCGTGCAGAACGCCGTCGGCAAGCTGCAGCTGGGCCGCATCGCGCCCACGACGGTCATGACCGGCAACGTGACGGAACTCCTGATCGACATGACGGACCTGGCCACCGGTCGCGCCACGCCGGCCGTCAGGGCGCGCTTCGTGAAGTTCTTCTGGCCCGTGCTCGCGTTCGCGCTCGGCTGCGTCGCGGGCGGCATGGCGTGGATGGCGGTCGGGTTCTGGTGCTTCCTGCCCGCGCTCGCCCTGCTCGCTTGGCTCGTGCTACTGGACTGGCCGGCGCTGGAAGCGGCACCCGCGACAGCGTGATCCCTATATTCCGGCGAGTGGTTTTTACCGCTCGCATCGGGCATCGTAGTACCTGAACATCGGTTCATCACAACAACATCCAAACGAGAAGGGAAACGATATGAACGGTATGAACGCCAGGCGCCGCAGCATGCTGGGCGGCGCCGCCGCGCTGCCCCTGGCCATGATGGCCGCCGCCGGGTCGGCCGAGGCCGCGACAGAACCGAAAGGCGGCGCCGCCCGCATGACGTCGAGCTACGTGCGCACGAAGGACGGCGTCGACATCTTCTACAAGGACTGGGGCAGCGGCACGCCGATCGTGTTCTCGCACGGCTGGCCGCTGAGCTCGGACGACTGGGACTCCCAGATGATGTACTTCGTGCAGCGCGGCTTCCGCGTGATCGCGCATGACCGCCGCGGCCACGGCCGCTCCACGCAGGTCGGCTTCGGCCACGACATGGACCATTACGCCGACGACCTGGCGGCCGTCGTCCAGCACCTGGACCTGAAGGGCGCGATCCACGTCGGCCACTCGACGGGCGGCGGTGAGGTCGTGCGCTACCTGGCCCGCCACGGCCAGTCGCGCGCGTCGAAAGCCGTGCTGATCGCGGCCGTGCCGCCGATCATGGTCAAGACCGCTTCGAACCCGGGCGGTCTCCCGAAGGACGTCTTCGACGGCATCCAGCAACAGGTCGCGACGAACCGCGCGCAGTTCTACCGCGACCTGCCGTCCGGCCCGTTCTACGGCTTCAACCGTCCGGGCGTGAAGCCGCAGGAAGGCATCATCCAGAACTGGTGGCGCCAGGGCATGATGGGCGGCGCCAAGGCCCATTACGACGGCGTCGTCGCGTTCTCGCAGACCGACTTCACGGCCGACCTCAAGAAGATCACGCTGCCGGTGCTGGTCCAGCACGGCGACGACGACCAGATCGTGCCGTATGCCGACTCCGGCGTGCTGTCCGCCAAGCTGCTCCCGCACGGCACCTTGAAGACCTATAAAGGCTTCCCGCACGGGATGCCGACGACGCATGCGGACGTCATCAACGCCGACATCCTCGCCTTCATCAAGGGTTGATGTGTGAACGTGATCCGGCCACGCGCCGGATCACGTGAGAACGTAGATTCGGGGTCAGAGCACATTTCTGATCAATGTTCACTATGCCATTGCTTTGCCCATCTGCAGCGCTATACGGGTGCGTTAACGAACGTTACCCGCTTCTTCCGGCCGACGGGATTGCCCGAAAAACAGTGCACCAAAAAGTGCTCTGACCCCGAATTCCCCAGGATGGAAGGCTCAGCGGCTGCGCACGCTCGCGATGCCGAGCTTCTCGGCCATGCGCACCAGTTCGGCCAGTGTGCGCGTCTGCATCTTCTGCATCAGGTTGCGCTTGTGGACCTTCGCCATGATCTCGCTGATGCCCATCTCGTCCGCGATCTGCTTGTTCAACAACCCGCCGATTGCAAGCCCGAACACTTCGCGCTCGCGCGGCGTGAGCTGGGCATGGCGGCGCGCCAGTTCGTCGACTTCACTCCGCTGCGCGATGCGGCTCGCATCGCTGGCCAGCGCCTCGTCGACGGCGGCCAGCAGCGCGTCCGGGTCGACGGGCTTGGTGAGGAATTCGTTGGCGCCCGCCTTCATCGCGGCCACGGACAGCGGAATCGTGCCGTGGCCGGTCAGGAAGATGACGGGGAGCGCGAGGTGGCGCTCCGCCATGTGCTGCAGCACGCTCATGCCGTCCAGCTGGGGCATCTGCATGTCCAGGATCAGGCAGGCCGGCACGGGCGGCGCCGGCTGCACGAGGAAGTCGGCGGCGTCGGCGAATGCGCGCACGTCATACCCCTCCGCCTCGAGCAGGTGTTCGAGGCCGGAACGCACGTTCGCATCGTCGTCCACCACCATCACCATCCGCCCGCCCATGCCTGCCTCCTCGTCTGTTGCAGACGCAAGCATAGCGGAAAACGCGGGGTTGCGCGGAGGGCCGGCCATCACTGGATGGCGTCCGGCGGCACCGGGATGGAATCGATCAGCGCCAGCAGGCAGTCGGCATCGACCGGCTTGAGCAGCAATGTCAGCGCGCCGACGCTGCCCGCGCGCTGGACGAGCGCGGGGTCGTCGTCGCCCGTGATGAAGATGACGGGCAGGCCCGGCGCCAGCGCGCGCAGGCTTTCGCGCAGCGCAAAGCCGTCCGGCTCGCCGATGTGGATGTCGAGCACGGCGCAGTGGGCGCGCACGGGGTCGCAGGCGTCCAGCGCGGCGGCCGCGCTGTGGTAGCCCTGGGCCGCGTAGCCGGCGGCGCGCAGCAGGCCGAGCATGCCGGTGCGGACGGTGTCGTCGTCGTCCACCACGAGCACCGTCTGGCTGCCGTCAGGCTGCGCGATCATGGCCGGCCTTGTCGTCCGCGGGTGCGGGGGGCGGCGTCACGCCGCTGATGCGGCTCACGCACTCGCTGCGGAACCAGGAAATGGTGACGGGCTCGCCGGAGATCAGGCGCTTGGCGATGGGCACGGCCTGCTCGCCCACGAGCATGCCGAACAGGCCGATCAGCGCGATCGCCGGCGGCGCGGGCGAACGCACCTGCAGCAATGCGTAGATGCAGCCGACCAGCAGGCCGACTGCCAAGGAAACCAGGTAGAACTTCATACATCCCCCTGTGGATGAATGGCGGGAGCGGCCCCGGCGCGGATAGGCGCCGGAGCCGCGGACGCACGCGCCGGGGTGGCCGGCGCGCGCGAAACATCAGCGTGCCGGTACCGGCGCCAGCGTCTCGTGGCTGGTGGTGCCGCGTTGCGGTGCCTTGTGCACCATCGTGTACGCGTAGTCGATGCCCATGCCGTATGCGCCCGAGTGCTCCTTGGCGATGCCGGTCACGGCGTCATAGGTGTCCTTGTGCGCCCAGTCGCGCTGCCACTCGAGCAGCACCTGCTGCCAGGTCACCGGCACGACGCCGGCCTGGATCATGCGCTGCATGGCGTAGTCGTGGGCTTCCCTGGTCGTGCCGCCCGAGGCGTCCGCGACCATGTAGATCTCGTAGCCGCCTTCCAGCATCGCGCACAGGGCGAAGGTGGTGTTGCAGACTTCCGTCCACAGGCCGGCGACGACGACCTTCTTGCGGCCGTTGGCGGCCAGCGCGTCGCGCACTTTCTGGTCGTCCCACGAGTTCATCGAGGTGCGCTCGAGGATGGGCTGGTTCGGGAACACGTCCAGCAGTTCCGGGTACGTATAACCCGAGAAGCCTTGCGTCTCGACGGTGGTGATGGTCGTCGGGATGTTGAACGTGCGCGCGGCCTTGGCGAGGCCGACGGTGTTGTTCTTCAGGACCTGGCGGTCGATGGACTGGACGCCGAATGCCATCTGCGGCTGGTGATCGATGAAGATGATCTGGCTGTTCTGCGGCGTCAGCACTTCGAGTTTCGGATTGCTCATGGGGATCCTCTGGGAGGGATGGGTGGATAGGCCAGGCCATGGTAGTCCCGCCCCTCCCGCATCGCCAGTATCCGTTCGTATAGGCGCGCAGACGCGGCGTGCTTTACAATCCGGCGAATGTTCCGTTCCGCCATCGTCTTCATTCTCGCGCTGTCGTCCGGCAGCGCGCAGGCGCTCGACCCCGCGCTCTCCATCGCCCAGCTGCACCACGACGCGTGGACGAGCAAGGACGGCATGCCGGGCGACGTGTGGGAAATGACGCAGGACACGGGCGGCTTCATGTGGTTCGCCACGCCGTCCGGCCTGTACCGCTTCGACGGCGTGCGCTTCGAGCACATCCGGTCTTTGGGCGGGCAACCGCTGCTGTCGAACGTGATCGCGACGGTGCGCGCGTTTCCCGACGGGTCGCTATGGATCGGGTACCGCTATGCGGGCATGTCAATGTATCGCGACGGCCGGCTGCGCCATTATGCGGAGGCCGACGGCTACGCGCCCGGCACGGTGTATTCGATCGTGGCGGACGAGCGCGGACGCACCTGGGCCGCGACCAGTACGGGCCTGTTCATGCTGGACGGCGCGCGCTGGCGCAAGATCGGTGCCGACTGGGGCCTGTCCGGCAATTCGGAAGGCATCCGGCGCGACCCGAACGGGCGCCTGTGGGTGAATACGGAAAACGAACTGTACGTCCGCGACCCGGGCGTGGACCGCTTCGTGTCGACGGGTCTCGCCGGCCAGCATTTCAATGTCATGGCCGACCGCGGCGGGAACATGTGGCTGTGGTACCTGGACCGGGTCACGCGCCTGCCCGGGCGCCTGGCCAGGCCGCAGCGTCCGCGCGACTGGTGGATGACGTCGTACTCGTTCGACGCCATCTTCGACCGCGACGGCAACCTGTGGCAGGCAGGGAATGGACTCCACCGCCTGGGGCCGGACGCGCTGGCGCACACCGACGTCTGGCACCCGCGTACCGATCCGGGCCAGCATGTCCCCGCGAGCCAGCTCAGCGGCGACGCGATGACGATGTTCGAGGACCGCGAAGGCAATATCTGGCTCGGTACGCGGCGCGGCGTCGACCGCTACCGGCGCGACCGCGTCGTGCTGGCGGGCCTGCCGCCGGGGTATTCCTACGTCGGCCTGGCGCTGGACGACGCCGGGCGCGTGTGGGCCAGGGCCGAGAGCATGCGCCAGCCCCGCTTGTGGAGCCATGGCGCCGCCGGCCTCGCGGAGCAGCCCGAACGCGACGTGCAGGGGCTTGCGACCGCGGTCGACGGTGCCCTGCTCCTGTCGCGCCCGGGCTTCATCGAACGCCGCAAGGGCGGCGAACGGACGCGCATCCCTTTCCCGGATGGGGTGCCGCAGGCGGCGATGGACGCGGGCGTGCGCATCGTGCTGGACGACGGCAGCGGCCTGTGGGCCGGCTTCGCGTACGACAAGCTGTACCGGTGGGCCGGCGGCCGCTGGCATCCCGCGCACGAGTACGGCGTGCCGGACCCGGAACCCATCTGCATGGCGCGCGGGGCCGACGGGACGCTGTGGTTCGGCTACCGCGACAGCACCGTGGTGGCCCTGCGCGACGGGCGAGTCAGGCGCTACGGCAGTGCGGACGGCCTGGACATCGGCATCGTGGGACGCGTGGCCGACGCGGGCGGCGTGCTGCTGGCCGCCGGCGACAAGGGCCTGTCCATGCTGGCAGGCGGCCGCTTCGTCCCGGTCCGCCTCGCCGAGCCGCAGGCGCTGGCCGGCATCACCGGCATGCTGCTGCGCGCCGACGGCGACCTGTGGCTGAACGGGAGCCGCGGCCTCGTTCGCATCCCGGCCGCGCAGTGGCGCGCATTCCTGAAAGCGCCGGCCGGCACCATCGCCACGTACGACCTGTTCGACGCGACCGACGGCTATCCCGGCATCGCCCAGTTCCGCTCGGGGCAATCGAGCCTGCTGGAAGCGCCCGACGGCCGCCTGTGGCTGCACGGCACCGACGGCGCCGCGTGGATCGACCCGGCCCGCCTGCCCCGCAACCGGCTGGCGCCGCCCGTGCACATCACGAGCGTGTCCGCCGGCGGACGTACCTTCGACGCGGCGGGCGGATTGATCCTGCCGGCCGGCACGCGGGACCTGCAGATCGCCTACACGGCCCCGAGCTTCACGATGCCGGAGCGGGTCCGCTTCCGCTACAAACTGGAAGGCGCCGACGACGACTGGCGCGACGCCGGCCCGCGCCGCACGGCCTATTACACGCGCCTGGGGCCGGGCAGCTACCGCTTCGCCGTCAGCGCCGCCAACGAGGACGGCGTGTGGAACCCGGCGGGCGCCGCGCTCGACGTCACGATCGCGCCCACGTTCGTGCAAAGCGCGCCGTTCAAGGCGCTGTGCGCCGCCCTCCTCGCGCTGGGCGCCTGGCTGCTGTACCGCCTGCGCCTGCGCCGGGTCACGCTGCAGCTGCGCCGCCTGCTGCAGGAGCGCGCGGGCGAACGCGAACGCATCGCGCGCACCTTGCACGACACGCTGATGCAATCCGTGCAGGCCTTGCTGATGCTGTTCGAGCACGCGCGCGACCGGCTGCCGCAGGACTGTCCGGACCGGCCCCTGATCGACCGCACGCTCGAACAGGCGAGGAACGCGCTGCGCGAAGGCCGCGACGAACTGACGGCGCTGCGCGGCGCGGCGGCGCCGGCCGAGGACCTCGTCGGCGCGGTCGTTCCGCTGGGCCACATCCTCGGCGAGCAGTTCGGCGTGCGCTTCGACGTGCGCGTCGAGGGCCAGCGCCGCACGCTGTGCCGCGACGTCGCGCTGGAAGCGTGCTTCATCGCCCGCGAAGCGCTGCAGAACGCGTTCCGGCACGCGCATGCGAGCGAGGTCGTGCTGGAGGTGGCCTACGGCGAGCAGGCGTTCGAACTGCGGGTGAGCGACGACGGCCGCGGCATCCGCGAGGCCGCCCGCCCCGGCCACTGGGGACTCGCGGGCATGCGCGAGCGCGCGGCGGCGATCGGCGCGCGGCTCGACATCGGGCCGGGCGCCGAACGTGGGACGGTCGTCGCGCTCACGGTGCCCGCCGTCCAGGCGTACGAGCGTCCGGCGCGGCGGCCATGGTGGCGCCGCCTCGCGAGACGCGTCCCGGCGGGCCAGCCGTAGATATGCATATGTGTCTTGGTAGCGTCGATCATGTTACGATCACTGTCCCGTAATGACATGCGCGTCCTTTACGAACGAACGACACCATGATGACTCTCCACGATCTCCGCCACCTCGCCATGCGCCATGCCGGCACGGGCCCGGACTGCAGCGTGCCCGGGCTGCGGGTGCGTTCGGTCACGGCGCCGACCCTGCCGATGAGCGGCATCGAAGAGCCGATGTTCGCGCTGATCCTGCAGGGCCGCAAGCGCTCGACGATCGGCGGGCGCACCTACGAATACGGCCCCGGCGACTGCGTGATCGTGTCGCTGACGATGCCGTCGACGGGCCAGGTGATCCACGCGAGCGAGGACGAACCGTATCTCGGCGTCGCGCTCACCCTGCGCCCGGCCGAGATCGCGGGCCTGATCGTCGAGGCGGAAGCCGAGGCGCCGCCGGCCGCCGCGCCGATGGCCGTGCACGCCGCGTCCGCACCGCTGCTGGACGCGGTCGGGCGCCTCGTCACCCTGCTCGACCATCCGGACGACGTGCGCATCCTGCGTCCGCTGCTGGAAAAGGAGATCCTGTGGCGCCTGCTCTCGGGCCCGCACGGCCCGATGCTGCGCGAGGTGGGCCTGGCCGACAGCCGCGCGTCGCGCATCGGCCGCGCGATCCGCTGGCTGCAGCAGCATTACGCCGAACCCGTCTCGACGCAGCAGCTGGAAGCCGTGAGCGGCATGAGCGCGTCGTCGCTGTTCCGCCACTTCAAGGACTTCACGTCGCTGAGCCCCCTGCAATACCAGAAGCAGATCCGCCTGCACGAGGCGCGCGCCCGTCTCGCGGCCGCCAGCTGCGACGTGGCCGCGGTCGCGTACCAGGTGGGCTACGAAAGCCCGTCGCAATTTACGCGCGAGTACAGCCGGATGTTCGGACGGCCGCCGCGCGACGACCTGCGGCGCGTGCGGGAGACCGTCGTATGACGGTCACGCCGACCCGGCTCTTCCTGCACTACCTGCGCCGGCTGGACGCCATCCTGAAACAGGTCGAGGCCTTCGACGGGGCCGTGGCCGACCGCCGCCTGCATCCGGACATGTTCCCGCTGCTGCAGCAGGCGCGCGTCGCGATCGGCTTCACCTTGCGCGCCACCTGTCCGCTGGCGGGACGCGAGATCGTCTCGTTCCGCGCCGACGACAACGTCACGTTCGCGGGCGCCTACGCGGAGCTCGAACGGACGATGGCGTACCTGGCGGCGATACCCGATGCGGAGTTCGCCGGCATGGACGCGCGGCGCGTCCGTACGACGGCCGGCTTCGCCGAGCTGGACCTGCCCGCCGCCGAGTATTTCCACATGTACGCCGTGCCCAACTTCTTTTTTCACTATTCGATGGTGTATGCGATCGCGCGCCAGGGCGGCGTGCCGGTCGGGAAATCGGACTTCGACGGCTACCATCACTATCCATCGGACTTCACATTTGCGAGTTAGCAAATTACGATTGATTACTGAGTGACTTATATTTCTCAAGTTTGGCAATAGTCCTCAGCTTCGTTTGCGTATCACCGCTCCGCAATCCAGCCACCATCGCCCGGTAATTCTCCTTTTCAGTTTCGCTGGCCTGTGGGACTTTTAAGGCGTCCAGCAAGTGCCGACTTGCCCTAGCAACTGCGCTCCCATTGACTTCTGTCAGAACAACATGTTTGAAGAACGAAATAGTATCTTCGTTTTGTGGCGTGCGATAAATAGCATCCACAACAAGTGGCCTTACACTTTCTGAATAACCAGCATAATCATCAATCATGTGCTTCTGATAAATAAGGTCGCCGGAATATTTGACTATTTGCTGTTGAAGCATATACGCATCGCCATAAGGCTTTCCCCGCAATTCGCCCTCCTTTTCCTTTGCCACCGTCAGCGCTTTTTTTGGCTCAAGAAAAAATAGCCAATCAATTCCCCAAGGCAGCTCTGCCACCAATAATTCGAAAACCTTTTTTTTCTCACTCTCATCCAACCCCAAAAATACATCCTGACTATAACCGTCGGCTTTTTCCCTGCCTGTCATCTCATATTGTTTGATAAATTTTTCAAACGCCAGCGTCATAGTGCATCTCCAAATAATTCTCTAGCAATCGCGCTATCGGGCTCGATTGTCGTCGCCTTTAGGATATTACCCGATTTATCCATTCCATAAATCTTCATTGACGTGACCTTACCCTCGTCAACAATCGTCGTCCACTCCCTCGTTCTCCATGTGGGACCACCGGCCGGGAACTTTTCAATATCCTGTATAATCTCGATTTCTCCAGCTGCATCCTTGGCATACTCCGCAGAAACGTCGCCCCACAAATTCCAACCATGAGGCCCCATATCCTTTCGATCCCAGGAAAACGTTTTATTCAGATCCTCCCAACCGTCAATTACTTTCCCGCCCGGAGTTTGCTCCAAAATAATTTTACCTTTTTCGGTTGCGATTTTTGCTGCCAGCCCCTTATTACCTGACCAGAACATCTTCTCTTTATCCGACGTTACGTCTAATCTTGCAATTATCGCCTTCATTGCGGCTTCCTTCTCCGCCACGGACTTTGCATTCCTTGCTGCGTCCAAATGTGGCTGCAAAATAGTCCGTGCCTCATCAATCTTCCCTTCCTTGGACAACTGCGTAATCTGTTCACGTTCTACCGCTATAGAAGCGTCGGACACTGCCTGCTTCTTCGTATTGGGTGATTCTTCAGGCGACTTGATTGGCTCGGGATTATTTTTGAGTCGCGCGCTTAATTCTGGCTCAGGATTGGATGTCCGTTTGACGCTATCGTGATACGCTGCTTTGTCCCTTGCTTCAGGTATTTTCCGTTCACCCTTTTCAAGCACCTGCCCAGGAGTGTCTTTCACTCGTTGTTTCGTCGGCAGTGCCACAACGATTTTTTCTGTCGGCACACCGGCGGCCACTGTATGGCCTTCTTTCGGAGCGGTCTGTGCCAGCACTTTCGAGAGCCTTGAGTCGAGCTCTGCCAACGCTTTCGGCACTTGTTTAAGTGCGTCCTGCTGGACATTGTAGAACTTCTTCTCCCACTCTGCCAGATTGGAAATTGTGGTTTTGACTCTTTCGAAGTAACGTAGACTCTCCAGATGCACGCGTAGCGCCTTTACGAGCTCGACGAGTTTTCCAATTATCTTGCTAATTGCCTGGATTAGAGGTTTTTCGTATTTAGCGAATTGAACGGCGCGCAAAAATTTCAGGATGTCGCCCTTCATAAACTTTTGCATGAAGCGCAGAAGGTCCGCGAGTTTCGAAGCCTCTTTGATCAGCAAAAGCATCACGGCCCGTAACGCAGCGCCAAGTTCCGAGCCAGCCACTCCACCGACAACGGCACCTACCCCTAGCGCGACGGCACTGCCCGCAGCCATCGCGATTGGCAGGGCGATGACGATCAGACACGCACAGAGGAGCACCCACTCCATGAGTTCTTCGCGCCGTTCTGGATGGGTCGCCAAGCGCAAAATCACGGCGACCGCGTCCCGCGCGCTCGTGACGATGACCACCCCTGGAATAAAGCTGACTAGCATATCGGCGACGACGGCGGACAATGGTCGATGGTCGGCGAATTCGCCAAAGAGCACTGATTGAAGCCATTCCATGCCCCCGACGACATGTCCCCAAGCATCCGCGAGGATGGTATGTTGATCCGGTGACGAACGATCTTGGCTCATGCGCCACCTTGACGGGTTTTGCTGCCTGGAGCCCAGTTCAGCAATTGATGGATATCCTCGTGTAATTCCGTTGCCACAGCTGCGCTGACCTGCAACGGCTTGTAGTCGTATTCGACCTTCGCAGTAGTACCTGCGGGTACGTCGCTTAAGCGTGCGATACCCAAGGCATCGAGTGCTCCTTTGCGAACGCTGCCATCACTCAACGTCGCCTTATAGGCGGCCCCGGCTAACGGTACACCCCAATCGGTCAAATGGCGAAACTCGAGGTCCGTCTTTTGAAGATCGGCCTTGAGCAAATGCGGCATGACATAAGAATTCGTTGCCGGTCGTTCGAAGCTGTGCGTTGACGCATGCGAAATCCACTTGCCAGACGTACCACTGGTGATGCCCGAGGCATTGATTTTTATGAAGGAGTTACCCGCCGAGATGGCCACCTCATCTTTTGCGTGAATTTCGATGCGGGATGTCGTCGATAACAAGCGCACGACTTTTTCTGCGATAAGGTCGAGGTCGTTCGCTTGCGCTTGCACTTCGACTTTACCTTTGGCTGAGAACAGTTTGATTCCGGCATTCGAAGCAAACAAACTGATTTTTTCTGCGACGCTGGCAAGGAGGCTTTTCCCTGCAGCGATATTGGTGTCCTTACCGGACGACAGAGTCACCTGATCGCTCGCATGAACATGTGCTCCCTTGGCGCTCGAGAGCCCGATTCCGGAAGAGGATGCTGCCAGCAAGATCGGTTCTTTAAAACGATTGGCATCGCTCTGCCCCGGACCTTCGTAACAGTCATGTGTCGCGTCAATGAACTGCCCAAGTGCCTCCTGCCCGGCAAGGGGCTCGGCTCCGGCCTTCGATGCCCTCTCGGAAAGATCTTGAGCTAGCGATGCACCGGCCTTCAGCTGGCTGGAGGCTTCCGTTGCGTCGAGTTGTGTGCCTTGCGCGCCGGGACGGCCAAAGGTACTGATGTATAAACCCTTGTTCGTCACGATGGCGCCGAAATCATCAGTACTCAGCGCAAACCCTGATCCGAAAAAGCGGGTACGCTCATTGCCGCGTTGAGTGATCAGATAGCCGAGGTTTAGCTGCGCATGGCCACTCGTACTATAGAGCTGAATTCTGTTTTGATTGGTCGTGTCATCAAGAACAAGTTGGTTGAAGCCATTGCCATTAAATTCCTTAGTTTTGTAGCCTGAAAGCCTGCCATTGGTATGCCATTGCGGCATTTGGTCCTGGTTATACAACCTACCGGTAATAACGGGACGGTCGACATCACCGCCCAAGAACGTAACAATGACCTCCTGACCAATGCGAGGTACGTTGACACCACCCCATCCTTGACCGGCGTTAGGGTAGCTGACACGCACCCAACAGGAAGCCCTGTCATCACTCGGATTTAGCCGATCCCAATGAAACTGGACCTTTACACGGTTGAGATAATCGGTATGGACTTCTTCGCCCGAGGGTCCAACGACGATAGCAGTCTGTGGATGTAGTCCTGGCCTAGAATGTTCTTCCGGGCTGCGAAAAGGAACGACACGACGCTGGACTTCAAACCGATTAAAACAATGGCCAGTGCGTCCGTCTCTTATCAATTCCTCTCTGCTTGCCTGAGCTCGCCGAACGTCACGCCCGATTGCAGATTCAAACGCCTCAGTTTGCTCCAAAAGGCTCCCGGGAAACTCTCTGCCATTACTTGCTAGCGGTAGGTTGTTTTCAATACTCCACTCGACCCCAACGACAAGAAACTGACGATCTTCCTCCGTACCGTCCCGATGTGCGGGATGACCTTCCAGCGTAAACCAGCTACCCACAGGCAGAGAACGTATCCCAGAGATGCCATAGAACCGGTTTATGCTCGACTCCCATTCTTCTACGCGAATACGTGACTGTTTGTCCCCCTGTTCTTGCTTCGAATAGGTATAAGCGCCCGTATATTCGTAGATCTCCAGTTGGCTGGGAAGTCTACCGTGCTCTGCAAGTACAGCCATGTTGCTCTGTTTTTGGTAGCCCGGAGCTTTGTAGTCGCTAGTTCTGGTAGTCAGCTGGGTCGACTTCAAACTACGGTTTGCGCTCCAGTGGACGATTTTATGTAGCTCGTCCTCGGTGCTCCCTCGATGAAAGTAAAGCTGCTTAGGCTCGACGGGTTTGAGGCGATGTGTCGTGTCCGTAACAACTAGCACATGACCGGTACCATCGGCTTTTTGCTCGTGATAGCTGTACCAGCCTTCCTCCTCCATTAAACGATGTGCAAAATTCCAGTCAGTTTCGTATTGAGTGCAATAGGAACGCGGTGAGATAGCTCGGTCAGATCAAAGCGAAAATTTCCGCGCGCTTGTGGGTGTACAGAGAACACCTCGGCAAGAATGTCGTCTGCTTTTTTGTCTTGCCAAATTCGCGCATCCTGGCGGAATTTAAGAAAATGAAGCCAAGGCGCGAACGTTATCTGGCAAAACGTAAGCTCACCGTCGCTCCCAAGGCGCTTCGCCGTATGCACATAGCCGTTGATCGGCAAATAGTTCCTACCGACCTGCTTGACCCAAAGAGTAACAGGATGAGCAATAAGCCTTTTCAGGTCGATATCGCTGCGTATGGATATAACATCAATCGCATACTCGTAACTTCTGCCTAACCGCTCATGGGCAATCACACGTTGAGGCAGAAGGATGTCGTTACCAGCACCGACAGTGAGCTTCAGGAGTCTGTCTTGCTGTCCGATGAGAGCCTGATGAAAGTCTTGAGCAGTTTTCAGATCGGCCATTGGAAAGGCTACCTCATCACTATTTATTCGTCCGAGAAGTAATACAGACAATGAGAGACAAAAGCGAAAGCAACAACGCTTTTTGTAACGTGGCGATATAGTCGAGACAGCTTGGTATCGTGGCATAAACCGTACGGCGTCCATTGAGAAACAACAGACACCGTGCGGCTACCCAGACTCACGGACATATAAAAACATGCTTAGAAGAACTACATCCTCCCGAGCTTACAAGGCATAGAATGGCGGAAACAATATTTACCGAAAACCAATTTTTATGAAGAGGCAGAAACACCGGTCGTCTTCGCTACGAAAATGCGTTCACCCTCATAAGAGTGACAGCGGCGACGCTGTAGAGCGTTCTCTGTCACAATGTTGTCATAATCGGCTTCTACACTCCGTTGTCACGAGTGAAATATTCCCGAAAAATGGATATGAAGTTAAAAACGGACGAGGCACTTGCCGCGCTTCCGCCCGATAGCCCGCACCTGTTCCTCAACCGCGAACTCTCGCTGCTCGAATTCAATCGCCGCGTGCTCGAAAACGCCGAGGATCCGTCCGTCCCGCTGCTCGAGCGCCTGCGCTTCCTGACGATCGTCTCCAGCAACCTGGACGAATTCTTCGAGGTGCGCGTCGCCAGCCTGCTCGCCCAGCACCAGGCGCACGGCGGGCCGGATCCCGGCCAGGCCGACCTGGACGGCGCCGCCGACGAATGCCGCCAGATCATCGCACGCCAGTATGCGCTGCTGAACGACGAGATCCTGCCGCAGCTGTCCGCCAACGGCATCCACCTGCTGCGCCGCTCGGACCGCAACGCGGCACAGAAGGCGTGGGTCAAGCAGTACTTTGACAAGGAAGTGCGCCCGCTCCTCACGCCGGTCGGCCTCGACCCCGCGCACCCGTTCCCGCGCGTGATCAACAAGAGCCTGAACTTCATCGTCGAACTGGCCGGCAAGGATGCGTTCGGGCGCGGCACCGGCATCGCGATCATGAAGGCGCCGCGCGTGCTGCCGCGCCTGATCCGCCTGCCGGACGAACTGTCCGACAAGCCCGGCGCGTCCTACTGCCTGCTGACGTCCGTGATCCAGGCCCACATGGCGGACCTGTTCACGGGACGCGAGGTGGTGTCGTACTCGCAGTTCCGCGTCACCCGCAACAGCGACCTGTGGGTGGACGAGGAAGAAGTGAAGAACCTGCGCCAGGCGCTGCAGAGCGAACTCCATAGCCGCAACTACGGCTTCGCGGTGCGCCTGGAAGTGGCGCGCGGCTGCCCGAAGCACCTGGCCGACTTCCTGCTCGACCAGTTCTCGATCGACCGCTCGCGCCTGTTCACGGTGGACGGCCCCGTCAACATGGGCCGCCTGCTGGAAATCGCCAACAGCAACGCCCGCCCGGACCTGAAATTCACGCCCTACTCTCCGGGCTTCCCGGCCAAGCTCGTGAACGCGCACGACACCTTCTCCGTGCTGCGCAAGCAGGACATCCTGCTGCACCATCCATACCAGTCGTTCCAGCCCGTGATCGAATTCGTGCGCTGCGCCGCGGCCGATCCGAACGTCGTCGCGATCAAGCAGACGATCTACCGCGCCGGCTCGAATTCCGAGCTGATGGAAGCCCTGATCAATGCCGCGCTGCGCGGCAAGGAAGTCACCGTCATCGTCGAACTGATGGCGCGCTTCGACGAAGAAGCGAACATCAACTGGGCCGAGCGCCTGGAAGAAGCCGGCGCGCAGGTCGTGTACGGCGTCGTGGGCCTCAAGACGCACGCGAAGATGGCGCTCGTGCTGCGCCGCGAACCGGACGGCCTGCGCCGCTACGCCCACCTCGGCACGGGCAACTACAACCCGACGACGGCGCGCTTCTACACGGACTTCGGCCTGCTCACGTCGGACGACGAGCTCACGGCCGACGTCAACGAAGTGTTCATCCACCTCACGAGCATGACGCGGCCCACGCAGCTGTCCGCGATGTGGCTGGCGCCGTTCACGCTGCAGAAGGAAATCGTCAGGGCGATCCGCCAGGAAGCGGCGATCGCGCGCGAAGGCAAGCCGGCGCGCATCATCGCCAAGATGAATTCGCTGACCGACGAATCCGTGATCCGCGCGCTGTACGAGGCGTCCGCGGACGGCGTGCGCATCGACCTGATCGTGCGCGGCGCGTGCTCGCTGCGGCCGGGCGTGCCGGGGCTGTCGGAGAACATCCGCGTGCGCTCGATCGTCGGGCGCTTTTTGGAACACACGCGCGTCTACTACTTCCGCAACAACCTCAGGAACGACATCTACCTGGGCAGCGCGGACTGGATGAACCGCAATCTGTTCCGCCGGGTCGAAGTGGCTTTCCCCGTCCGTTCGCCGGCGCTCAAGAAGCGCGTGCTGCGCGAGGGCCTGCAAGTCTATTTGAAGGACAACGTCAACGCCTGGGAACTGGGCAGCGACGGCCGCTACAAGCGCCGCAAGGCACGCGGCAGCCAGGCGGCCTTCAGCGCCCAGCAGTTCCTGATGGAGACGCTGGGCGCGCAAAGTACCGCCCACGGACATAACAAGGAGAATGACCATGGAGTTGATCCTGTGGCGCCACGCCGAGGCTGAGCCGCACGTGCCCGACCGCCAGGGCGATCAACTGCGCGAACTGACGGCCAAGGGCGCGCGCCACGCGTCGCGTGTGGGCGCGTGGCTCGACCGCCAGCTGCCGTCGCACTGCCGCATCCTGTCCAGCCCCGCCGCGCGCTGCGTGCAGACGGCGCAGGCGCTGGGCCGCAAGTTCATCACCGTGGAAGCGCTGAACACGGATTCGTCGGCGGAGCGCATCCTGGAAGCGGCCGGCTGGCCGGACAACAAGAATCCCGTCGTCGTGGTCGGGCACCAGCCGCTGCTCGGCCAGGTGGCGTCGCTGATCTTTGCCGGCACCGCGCAGGAGTGGAAGATCCGCAAGGCCAGCGTGTTCTGGATTGCCAGCAAGGGCGAGGATGATCCGACGCCGTTCGTCAGGCTGGCGGTGGGGCCGGATATCGTGGGCAAGCTGAGGTAATGGCACACATCACTCGATCTTCCAGAACGGCCGGTCGCCGCCGGCCCACAGATAGGCGTGCTTTTTGATCCGCCAATCCGAATTCGCCCTGGCAAACCAGAACCCCTCGCCGCTGCACGGCCCATCTCGACCCGCGAGGCACGCTTCCGTGTACACGAGCGCTTCTTGTCCGTGCTTGCCATAAGCGATCTTCGAGAACCCGATCACCAGCAACTGGTCCTTGCCGCCCGCTTCGAATTGCCGGAGCGCGGCACTGTCCACGAAGCCGTAAAACGGAAACCCGAACGCGGCTGCATCGAACGTTTGCAGCCTTTGTTCCCAGCTGCTGTTTGCGGAAGGCGATGTGAGATCTCGCTCAAGTGATGCACCGACACCCGGAAGCGATCGCGTGAACTGGCCGTAGGGCTCGTGACGGGGCACCCTCGGCGTAGTGATCGCTGCGGACGTAATTTGTTGATCGTAAATCGCGAATCGTGCCGGGCCATCGTGATCGAGGATCATCTTTAGCGCTTTGCGACAGATTGCCGCATCCGTGGCTTCACCCGCCGACGCCATGCCAGGGGCGACAAGGGTGGCCAATAACAATCCGGCGAGGCGTACATGGCGTCGGCGCCACCATTCCGACGGTGATTCGAAGCGAGCGTTTTTCGCGGACGGAACTTTCACTTTTTTCTTCCATTGCAAGACTCCGCCACGTTATCACGCCCACCGAGCCGGAAACATTACCCGACAATTACAGGAAGTCGGCTTCGACGACGCCAGGCATTGGACGTCGATCTACCGTACGGCGTGCCCGCCTGGAAGCAATGACCGCGATACCGGGTCCTGGACCGTCAACGTCCAGAACCAAGCGCAGCGAGACGTTTCCGGATCTCGTCCGGACTCTCCGCATTCGGCTTATCGGCAAGTCTCTTTTTCAGGATCATGACCTGAGCCATTGTCAGCGCTTCTTCAGCAGGAACCGATACGTCTGGCAATACGCCTACGCCTTCCCAATCCTTCCCGGTAACATGATCTCGCACTGTGGAACCAGGCACCATCATTTCGTAATGGTCGTTTATTCGCCTCACGCGTGATGGATGCGCTCCACCCCTTGTCGTTTCCCCAACGATGGTGGCTCTTTTTAAATTCTTCAGGGCATAGGCCAAGCCTTCTGCTGCGGAAAACGTCGCCTTGCTCGTCAAGACGTAGACCTCCTTTGCCTTGCCAAACCGGATCCCGGCGACAGCAGGGTAAGTCCACTGCTGCTCCGTTATATTTCCCTCGCGCCTGTAGAAATCACTCAGGTGCGTGCGTTCATCAAACAGATAACTGGCGATTAACGGCACTTCATCCGCGTCCCCTCCGCCATTGTCACGCAAGTCGATAATCAGCGCGTCTGTATGGGCTAGCAGGGTCATTGCTGCAGCGATGGACGGAGCCGCCGCGGCAGCATCCCAGAAGTAGTTTATTTTGAAATAGCCGATATTACCGGGCAAACGCTCGACACGTTCGATACCATAATTATCCCTTTTCCAGCCAGCCTGCCATTCAGCGATTTCGGTCGATGCAGGAGCACCGTTACCTTGCGACTGAAACTGCTTTGCACTGTATAGCAAACGCAGATGCTGATCCTTTGTGACGCTCTGCATCAACGCAGTGACAGCCCCGGCAAACGCGTCGTCATCGACCGCTTGACTAAAATCGGCATGCCGAAGAATCGGCGCCAGCCTGCTGGCCTGTTCAACGTCGATGTACGAAGTCTGTAACTGGTCGATGACGCTGGCGATTATCTTCGTCCGTTCCGTACCTGATGGGGACTCGGCGCGCGCTGCGCAGGCCAACAGAAGGACAGCCACGGCTGTCATGTATCGACGCATGGATTTGCTCCGACTCGACTGGATAGTTTCAAGAGCGTAGCTCGATATAGACATCTTTGTCTACAACAATCCGACATCAGTGCTGGGCGGCGCCTGGGCACCTCACGCCTCCTGCAACCTGCTACTGCGCGTCCCGTCCCCGACACCCACCGCCGTGACGATCGCCAGCGCCTGGAACAACGCGATCCCGGCGAACAGCCAGCCCGGATGCCCCGCATCCATCACGAGCCCGAACAGCGCCGGCCCCACCGACAGGCCGGCATCCAGCCCCGAATACACGATCCCGTAAACCCGCCCCGTCGCATTCTTCGGCGCCGCCGCGCGGATCATCAGGTCGCGCGACGGTCCCGCGATACCGGAGAAGAAGCCGACCAGCGCCATCAGCGGCAGCGCGAGCCAGCCCGGCACGACGGCCACAGCCAGCAGCAGGGCCAGCGCGGCGGCCACGGCGAAGGCGATGGCGACGGTGCGGTCGTGGTCCTGCCGGCCCGCTCCGATGAAGCCGCCCAGCAGCATGCCGCCCGCCGACGCCAGCATGTACGCCGTGTACGAGCCCGTCGCCAGCTCGCGCGAGATGCCATACAGCTGCATCAGGCCAATCGAAGCAAAGGCCTGGATGCCGCCCAGCGCCACGGCCGTCAGGAAGAAGAACGCGAAGCACATCCACACGGCGCGCAGGCGCAGGAACGACAACGTGCCTTCTCCGGCTGCCGGGCCGGCGGTCGCGGCCGGCTTCCGTTCCGGACGCAGGTGCGCGCGGTTCAGCAACAGGATGGCCAGCACGGCGAACGGCAGGATCGCCGCACCCGCGAGCGCCATGCGCCAGCTGGAGAGCGCGGCCACCGTGGTCATGAACAGCGGCGCCGCGGCCCAGCCGATGTTGCCGCTGATGCCGTGCACGGAAAAGCCGTGCGCCAGCCTGGCGCGCGAGACGCGCTGGTTCAGCAGCGTGTAGTCGGCGGGGTGAAAGATGCTGTTGCCGACGCCGGCCAGCAGCGCGCCCGCCATCAGTGCCGCATAGCTGCCGGCCACCGACAGCACGAGGGCCGAGATGCCCAGCATCGCCATGCCGAAGAACAGCACGCTGCGTGCGCCGACGCGGTCGACGACGAAGCCGGCCAGCGCCTGCCCGATGCCCGAGACGACGAAGAACGCCGTCAGCAGCAGCCCCAGTTCCGCATAACTGAGGCCGAACGCGGGCTTCAGCCAGGGGAACAGCGCGGCCAGGATCAGGTGGTAAAAGTGCGAGGTGCCGTGGGCCAGGCCCACCAGGGCGATCACGCGCGCGTCGGCGCGCAGGGTGCTGTCTTGTGACATATTTACTCCAAGGGAAAACGCCAGTGTAGGCAAATGGACCACGGCTGATTTACGATAGCAGGACAACTTCTATCGAGAATCGGACATCCGTGAGCATCCCCGTCGTCCACCATACGCAGCCCTTCCCCGACTGCTTCGACCCCACGCTGGCGCGGCCCGTCACCCTGACGGCGCGCGACCTGGAGGCGGCCGACAACGTCGCGCCCCACACGCACACCTTCGGCCAGCTGACGTATGCGCGCGAAGGCGTGATCCGCCTGACGGCCGCCGGCAGCAGCTGGATCGTGCCGCCGTCGCGCGCGATCTGGACGGCGCCCGGCGTCGTGCATGAAGTGACGGTGCTCGAACCCGTGCGCCTGCGTCCCGTGCGGATCCACGCCGCGCGCTCGCCGTTCCCGGGCGAGGATTGCCGCGTGCTGGAAGTGTCGACGCTGCTGCGCGAACTGATCCTCGCACTGGAACAACTGCCGCAGCTGGAACCCTCGCCGCGCGCGACCATGCTGTCGGAACTGATGCTGGACGAACTGGCGCGTTCGCCCGCGCTCCCGATCCGCGTGCCCCTGCCGCGCGACAAGCGCCTGCAAAGCCTGTGCGAACGCCTGCTCGACGAGCCCGGCGCCACCTGCACCCTGGCCGACTGGGCACGCCAGGTGGGCGCCTCCGAACGCACGCTGGCGCGGTTGTTCGAGCGGGAACTGGGCATGAGTTTCACCGAATGGCGCCAGCAGGTGCGCCTGGCGCATGCGGCGCCGCTGATCGCGCGCGGGATGCCGCTGTCGCGCGTGGCGGAAGAACTGGGCTATACGAGCCAGTCGGCCTTCTCGCACATGTTCAGGAAGACGTTCGGCTGTTCGCCGTCCGCGTTTTTCGCGCAGCGCTGACATGCAGCACTTCTACAGGAAGGCGCTCGGCGCGTTCGTTCTACTTCTCGCCGCCGATGCGCTGATCGCGGGTTTCTGCATCCATCGCAGCCAACCATCTGCGTCGCTCGTGCCGCGGGATCGGACGGCGCCGCGCTGGCATGCGGCCGCCATCACGGACGCCCCCTACGGCGGCGCGTCGACGGTGCGCATCCGGGACGCCACCCGGCAATCGCTCCGCTTCGACTTCAGGCTCTCGGAGGCCATCCCGCATCCCTGGGCGTGGGCGGCGTTGCAGTTCGATGGCGCCGCGGATCTGTCCGCGTACTCGACCGTCACCTTCCTCGCAAAATGCACCCCGGCCAATTCACTGATCCTCAACATCACCGTACTCGACGAAGGTGTCGCAAAGCCCGCCATGACTTTCTTTTCATGCAACGAAAAGGGCATGCCGGTCTCGCTGGATCTCACGCGCCTGTCCATTCCGGAGTGGTGGTACGACAACGAACATGTCGACCTTGCGCGCCGATCCTACACGCTGGACCGTGTCGTGAAACTGGAATTCGGCGGGAGCCAGTACAGCCCGCGCGACGTCGATGCGCATGTCGAAATCAGCGATCTCGCGCTGCATGGCCGCGACGACCGCTACCTCGTCGCACTGGCCGTAATCCTGATTATCGGTTGGTGCGCCTTCGGCATCGGATTCTTCCGGGCGCAGTCCCGCGCCCTCGGCGCGAAGGTGGCATCCCGCCTCAAGAAGGACCTGTCGTTCGTGGCATACCGCCAGTTGACCGTCGACGGGTTCGAGGACCAGGAACAGGCCGCCATCCTGCGCTTCGTCGCCACCCATTACGCGCAAGCCGGACTGGACCTGGACGCTGTCGCCGCAGGCACGGACACAAGCCGTAGCAAAATCAATGACGTGCTGACAACGGAACTCGGCATGACATTCACCGGGTATCTGAAGAAACTGAGGTTGACCGAAGCGGCCAGGTTGCTGACCGACCAGGCCGATGCGACCGTGGCGGAGATCGCGTATTCGGTCGGCTATGCCAATAGTTCGTATTTCAACAAGCTGTTCAAGGAAGAGTACGGTTGCTCGCCCAGGGACTTCAGGAAGCTGGCGAGCAGGCTGGAAACGTCTGCCGACCACTAAGATGCCTGAAAATCCCGCCGGTTGCTCTGAAGGCAACAACTGCGTACACTGAGCCTTTCCGGCCGTCCGCAATCGGGCCAGGACCAGACGTAGAAAGGGATGGTCCGTGAAAAATATTCAGGTTTTTGATGGAGCCGATAACGCGGTCTATGACATCTTCGCGGCAACTAATGAGGAATTTTCCCTCATCTTTCCCGCCGGCACCGATGTGGCATTTATCGATGAGGTCTATCAAAATCAACCGTCGCAAACGTTGCATGCCGCTTTCACCGCGATCTGGAAGCGCCGTATCCCCAAGCGCGAAGCGATGGGCATTCACGGCATACTTTTCTACGAGTGTGATCATAAGAAGGTCTACTATCCTACCCGTCGCGATGAGGAAGCAGTCAATCCAAACGGTTCCAGACTGAGATAGGGAACGTCTGCCATGGGTCGACTGCTGCCTGTCGTGGGCGTTCCTGAAATTTTCAGCTTAGCAACATGCTATGCTTAGCCCAATGGTCAAGATTGGCCAGAAGCGGTCATCATCCCTTCTCATACGTAAATGAATAGATTGCTTCTTTCACTCGTTCCACTTGTCTGGGCTGCCACCGGCATCGCAGCCACTGAAACAAATGGAAGCAAGGTGCTTCCGGCCAGCGCAGCATTGGCATGCCAGCAGAGCGTGGACAACTTCGGAGATCGGGACAGAAAACCATTTTCGATACATTGGGAGTCGTACAGCGTTAAGCAGGATGTCTCGGCTACCGCCAAGTTTTATGAGCAGAGATTCGGTCGCCCCCCTGACCGGGACAGGCATGAAGGTTTCGAGTGGAAATTCGATGGCGGACTGATCTACTCAATTTATCCGGTTACTTTAAGCGCACCATGGCTGGAGTGCTTGGAAAGCCGTGAGGGCATTTCAGCCGTTATTCTGATCTCGGAAGGTGGCCCAAAAGCCTCCAAGTAATGGTGGAGGCAGGCGGGTAATCATAAAACTAACAGGTTCGCTTCGGGTCAGTCGCTGACGTCGGTGACACTCTGCGAGATTTTCAACTTGGCAACATACTATGTTGGCCCAACAGTCCGCTATCGGCTGCAGCCTGTCGTGACGGTTCGCGACTTTTTTCAGATCAGCAACCTGCTATGCTGGCTTGAACGACCGAGATCGGCCAACAGCGGACGCTTCGATGTATGTTGGTTTCGCGTTTTCGACAGCTACCGATAACATCCATTCCATGACTCCACAATTCCACTTTACGCTTGAGCCTGACTGGAGAACGGCACCGTTAGCATTCTGGGTTCATGGACCAGTAGCTGGGTCAGATACGGAGTGTGTCCCAGCTGCGCCGGTGGAGGTGCTGCATAAAGGGTTCATGGTTCTGCATGTTGAGGCTGCCGATGTAGATCTGCAGTTCAGCTCCTTGGCACAGTTGAACCACTTCATCGAAGTGATGGCGGCGAAACCGCTTCCGACAAGTCGCCAGCTCTCCAGGAAGCGTGAATTGCCTGTCGGGCCGAATAGTCATTGGTTGAGCCGTCTTCCAGCGAAGTTAAAGGTTCCCAAGGAGCGGGCTAAGTTGGTCGGCAGACTGCAGGCTGTGCGGGAGCAGTTGTCGTCGTTGGGCGACGCTTGGCACGGCTCTTCGCGCTTTCTGTAGCCCGTTTGATCAGTAAGAAAACGTCCGCTTTGGGTCGGTTCCAGCCGGCCGCTTCGGCAACCTGCTATGGCGTGGCGAACGTGACCATCACAACCTGACCCTAAACGAAAGCATATAGACGATGAGCTTGTCATTTCACATTGACTACAATGGCGAATGCGAAGAAGCATTCAACTTTTATGCAGCGCATCTCGGCGGGTGCATCGGTACGATGCTCAAGGTCGCGGATTCACCGATCCCGGCATCAGCGACGCGTCCGGGTCGCCACGTCGTTCATGCAAATATCTGCATCGATGGGGTCGAGCTGGCTGGCGCCGATGTCGAAGCGCACAATTACAAGAGGCCGGCAGGCTTCTATGTGTTGCTCGGTGTCGATTCGGAAGACAAAGTCGATGCTTACTTCAGTGCCCTGCAAACCAATGGGCAGGTGATCCTGGCGCCACAGCGGACGTTCTGGTCGCCCCGCTATGCCATTGTCATCGACAGGTTTGGCGTACCTTGGAAGATCAATCGCGGAACGTGACAAGGTCCGTTTCGGGTCGAGTTGGTGTCGCCTCGCCGAACCGTTTGTCAGGCGGGCTAAAACAATCTGCCGAAATTCATGCAAATTTCTGCACACGATGGAATTTTCCGCAATAAGCGTTAGAGCGCCATCCGCTGGATCCCTACGATTCGGGATCCACAATAACGATTGCAGGAGACCATCTTGAACAGGAAATACAACATCCAGGCCGCCATCCCTGCCCTGCTGGTGGCGCTTCTTTCAGGCTGCAGCGGAGGTAGCAATGCGGGCAGCAGCGCCGTCAACGGTCCCGACGTCCAGGCGGGCGCCGGCGGCGCGGCCGCTGCCGCCCCCGTGCTGACGATGCCGGCCACCCTGAGCATCCACGAAGGCTTGACCGCGACCTTCCTTGTCCCGTCGGCGACCGTCGCCGGCGGGCGCACCGCCACGTGGTCAATCGCCGGCGGCGACGCGGCGCGCTTCAAGATCGATCCCGCGACCGGCGCCCTCGCGTTCCGGCAGGCGCCGGACATCGCGCATCCCGCCGACGCCGATGGCCACAACGACTATGACCTCAGCGTGCAAGTCAGCGACGGCCAGCGCACCAGCCAGGCCCCGCTGAAGGTGCAGGTGCTCGCGTGGAACGATGGCGGCGCTGGCGGCCTGCCGCTGCCGCTCGCCCCGAGCGACGTGGCCCGCCCCGCCGGCGCCACGGGCCAGCCCGGGCTGCGCGTGCTCGACTGGGCCGGCTTCAAGGCCGCCCTGTCGTACACCTTCGACGACTCGCAACCGTCGCAGATCGAGCACTACCCGGAGCTGAAGGCGCAACGCGTCCGCGTCACCTATTACGTCAACCCCGTCGCCAACTGGTATCCCAACTACGACGCCACGTGGAAGGATGCCGTCGCCCAGGGTTCGGAAATCGGCAACCACACGACGCACCACTGCCGGGCCGCGGAACTGGCCGACAACGACCCCAACACCTGTCCGGCCAGCCTGGGCAGCGCCGGCGCCGAGTTCGACGACACCGGCGTCTACATCCGCACGAAGCTCGGACAGTCCGCGGTCTGGACGTCCGCCTACCCGTTCGGCGACACGGACTACAAGCCGGCCGCCGCATCGCGCTTCCTCGTCTCGCGCGGCGTGTGGCCGGGCACGGTGGCGCCCGGCACGGGGAGCGACGCGCAGAACCTGCCGCTCGCCGAGTTCCCGGCCGACGCGTCCAGGTTCGACGCCGCCGCGAGCCAGGGCCGCTGGATGATCTATCTGTTCCACACGCTGCTGCCCACCACCCAGGACTGGGGCGGCGGCGTGAACATCGGCGCGGTCACCGACAACATGGCCCATGCCAAGGCGCTCGGCACGGTGTGGGTCGACAGCGTCGTCAACATCGGTGCCTACTGGCGCGGCCAGCAACTGCTGCAGGCGGCCACGCCCGCGACCAGTGCCGGCGTGACCACGTGGCGCTGGACACTGCCGGCCAACTTCCCGACGGGCCGCATGCTGCGTGTCGTGGTGAACGGCGGTACGCTGTCGCAGAACGGCAAGCCCCTGGCCTGGGATCGCCGCGGCTACTACGAAGTCTCGCTGGACGCGCAGTCGCTGAGCTGGACGCAGTGACGACTATAATGACTCTCCCGGCGCGGGGGAGTCATTTCTGAGGGCCATGCAAGAGTTCTACAAAAAAGCACTGGTTGCGCTCATCCTCGTCCTGGCAGCCGATGCGCTGCTCGCCTGGTTCTGCATCCGCCAAAGCCATCCGTCCGCGTCGCTCATTCCCACGGAACGGGGCGGCGTGCACTGGCGGCCGAACGTCGTCACGGACGCCATCCTGGGCGGGACGTCGACCATCCGCATCCTCGAATCGGGCCGGCAGTCGCTGCGTTTCGATTTCAGGGTCACGCCCGCCGCGAGCTATCCCTTTGTGGCGGCGGAAATGCTGCTGGAGGATGGACAGGGGCAGGCGGATCTGTCGGCGTACACCACCGTCACGTTCGTCGCCAGGTGCGCGCCCGCCAATTCCCTGCTGTTCGGTCTGTCCACCTTCGACCCGGCCATCTCGACGCCGGGCATGTTTCATACCTATCCGTCGCCGCACACCTACTTCTCCTGCAGCGAGAGCGGAACGCCGGTGTCGCTGGACCTGACCCGCCTCACGATTCCGCCATGGTGGTTCCAGACGTCGAAGGTCGACCCGTCGCGCCAATCCTACGACCTGGGACGGGTTGCGAGGTTCATGTTCGGCATCAGCCAGAAGAGCCCGCGCGACACGGATTCCCGCGTCGAGATCAGCGAATTCACGCTGCACGGACGCGATGAGCGCTACATCGTCGCGCTGGCGGTCGTCTTGGTGATCGGCTGGGGCGCGTTCGCCGACTGGTTCTTGCGGGGACACTCCCGGGCGCTCTTCGCCAGCCTGGACGCGCAACTGAGAACCGACAGGCAGTTCTTCGCATATCGGCAATTGACGCTGGAGCCGTTCAAGGACAAGGAAAAGGCCGCCGTCCTGCACTACATCGGCACCCGCTACACGGACCCCGAACTGGACATGGCGAGCGTGACCGCGCGGATCGGCGCGGACCGCGAAAAGATCAACGAGATCCTGAAGACGGAGCTCGGCATGACCTTCACGGCCTACGTGAATCAGTTGCGCCTGACGGAAGCGGCGCGGCTGCTGACCGACCACGCCGGCATGCCCATCGCGGACATCGCATTCGCGGTCGGTTATGCCAACGTCTCGTATTTCAACAAGCTGTTCAAGGAAGAGTACGGCTGCACGCCCGGGGCATTCCGCAGCCACGCAGCCCGCTAGGCCGCAAGCCGCGCCGTCGCACGCGGTGGCTGCGAACGCGCGCCCGGCGCCCGCGAACCCTGCGCCGGCCCGTGCTGCAGCCGGAACACGCTCACGAGGTCCGAGAGACTTTCCGCGCGCTCGTGCAGCGCGCCCGACGCGCCGGCCGCCTCCTCGACCATGGCCGCATTCTGCTGCGTCACCTCGTCCATCTGGACGATCGCGTGATGGATCTGCTCGATGCCGGTGCGCTGCTCCTGGCTCGCTGCCGTGATCTCGCTCATGATGTCGGCCACGCGGTGGATGCCGTCCACGACTTCCTGCATCGTGGCGCCGGCCTGGTCGACGAGGCGGCTGCCGCTCTCGACCTTCTCCACGGAATCGGTAATCAGTTCCTTGATCTCTTTCGCCGCCGCCGCCGAGCGCTGCGCCAGGTTGCGCACCTCGCCCGCGACGACCGCGAAGCCGCGGCCCTGCTCGCCCGCGCGGGCCGCTTCAACGGCGGCATTCAGCGCGAGGATGTTGGTCTGGAAGGCAATGCCGTCGATGACGGTGATGATGTCGACGATCTTGCGGGCCGACGCATTGATCGCGCCCATCGTCTGGACCACGTCGGCCACCACGGTGCCGCCCTTGACCGCCACGTGCGACGCCGACGCTGCAAGGGCGTTCGCCTGTTGCGCGTTCTCGGCGTTCTGGCGGACGGTGGAACTCAGCTCTTCGACGGAGGCTGCCGTTTCTTCCAGCGTGCCAGCCTGCTGCTCCGTGCGCGACGACAGATCCCTGTTGCCGGCGCTGATCTGGGTCGACGCCTCCGCGATCGCCTCGGTGCCGGCACGGACTTCGCCGACAATGCGCGCGAGGCCCCGGTTCATGTCGTCCAGGGCGGAGAGCAGCTGGCCGAACTCGTTGCCCGACGCGGTGTGAATGGCGACGCTCAGGTCGCCTTGCGCCACGCGCCGCGCGATGGCGACGGCTTCCTCCAGCGGCCGGCCGATGGCGCGCACGAGGTAGACCGCGGCCCCCACGCCCGCCAGCGCCCCCGCCGCGACGGCGAGGACCATCCACAGCACGAGCCGCTCGCTGTCGGCATGCGCCAGTTCCGCGTTCGCGCGGCTGCGCTTGCCGAGGAATGCCTGCAGTTCGTCGTAGGCCGGCTGCGCCTTTTTATACGTCGGGTTGACCTGCTTGATCAGGATGCGCTCGGCCTCGTCCCAGTCCCCGGCCGCGATGGCCTTGGACGCGGCGTTCACGTACTCGACGCCCAGGCCGCTGCTCTGCTCATACCATTTGCGCACGAGTTCCTTCTTTTCCTGCGTGTCCAACAGCGCGTCGAACTCGGCGCGCACCTTTTCCAGCGCACGCGAATTGTCGGCGATGTTCTTGTAGTGCACGTCGAGCGGGTGGTCGTGCATCTTGGCGTAGTCCGTCGCCGGATTGTGCTGCAGCGCCTGCAGCAACTGGCTGCGGTTGGTTTCCATGCGCAGCATGAGATTGCCGATCAGGTCTTGCTGGTGGGCGTCGCGCAACGACACGCCTTCCAGAAGTCCGATGGCGCGCTGGGTCGCGTAATAGCCGAGCGCGCCGACAGCCAGGGTCACGCCGCACAGGACGGCGACAGTGCACGTGATCACGTGCTTGATACTGAAGTGTTTCATGAGTGTGGATAAAAACCGGAAGGTGGGTGGCTTGGCAAGGCGGAGTCGTGAGTACGGATTAGATGATATCCGTACGGCAATTTCTAATGTTAATTATTCGTTGCTAAATGTTGCCACTATACAACGTTTAACGACAAAGCGGTGCCGCTCATCCCAGCCGCATTTCCAGGCACGCCCGTACCTCCGGCCAGTCGAGGTCGGTCACGGCGAACAGCACGCTGTCGCGCACGTGCCCGGTCCATGTGACGCGCTCGCGCCGCAGCACGCCTTCGCGCACGGCGCCCAGTTTCGCGATGGCGGCCTGGCTGCGCACGTTGCGCGCATCCGTCAGCAGCTCCACGCGGCGCATGCCGCTGGCGAATGCATGCGCCAGCATCAGGTATTTCGCTTCCGCGTTGACGAGCGTGGACCGCACGTCCGGGTGGATGAAGGTGCCACCGATCTCCACGGTCTGTCGCGTGGGCTTGATGTTCAGGAAGCTGGTGGTGCCGACCACGATGCCGGTCGCCACGTTGCGGACCGCGTAGGCGATCCAGTCGCCTTGCGCGACCTGGTCGTTGAGGGCCTGCCAGAAGCCGTCGAAGCCCGCGCCCTGCCCGTTGATCGCGAACAGCTGCCATGCGTCGGGATCGCAATCGAGCGCGGCGCGGACCGGTTCGCGCAGCGCGTCGGTGAAGGGTTCGAGCCGCACGTGGCGGCCTGCGAGGGGGACGGTCTTCATGTCCCCCATGATAGCAGAGCGTCAATGCACGGAAGGCTGCGGCGCAGCCGCGCCCGCGCCCGCGCCGCGCGGCTGGTAGGCCTGCGCAGCCTGGTGGGTATCGTCGTATTCCTTGAAGCTGGCGATCTTGCCACCCGCGACGCGGAAGATGTGGCACCAGTCGCCGCTGAACTCGGCGCCGGTGGCCTTGACGGCGAACGTGCCGTGGCCCTGCACGACCACCTGGTCATCCTGCGCGATGAAGCGGTCCGGCTTGAATTCGCGCGGTTCCTGGCACTCGGCCAGGATGCGGAAGAAGTCGGCGACCGCGCTCACGCCATGGCGCTTGCCGCTGAACGGAATGCCTTCCACTTCGGGCAGTTCCCAATCGATGTCCTGCGCAGCCAGGCCAAGCAGCGTTTGAATGTCGCCCCGGCCGTATGCGTCGTAGGCCTGTTTGATCAGGCTGATGTTGGCTTGCTCGTTCATGATCCGCTCCCTGAAAGTCGATGATCGGACTTCCAGTATCGATCCCGCGGCGCGGATTACAAGCGTGGTCAGGCGGCCACGAACCGCTGCCGGTACGCGGCCGGCGTCGCGCCGAACGTGCGGCGCGACCCGGATGGCGTGCGTCGTGGGCACAACCTGTACGGCTGATTCGGCTCAGGTAGTGACGCTGAACGGCACGCCCACGTCGCCCCACGCGGCCGCCTCTTTCTCGAACCAGGCGGCCACGGTCGGATGCTGGCGCAGCCAGCCCCGCGGCGTCTCGATGTCGATGCGACCTTTCATGCGCAGGCGCACGGCATCGACGTCGCCGTCCACGCGCGCATGCATGAACACGGCCGCGAGGCGCAACGCGAGCACGGCCTTGGCCAGGTCGGGCACGCCCAGCACTTCCCTCACCTTGCGCAGGTTGCCCTTCTGGCCCAGCACGATGAGGCTCATCAGCCGCTGCTCGCGCGCCGTAAAACCCGGCAGGTCGGCGTGTTCGACGATGTAGGCCGCGTGCTTGTGCGCGCCCGTGTGCGAGACGGCCTGCCCCACCTCGTGCAGCATGGCGCCGCGCAGCAGGTGGTGGACGACGGCTTCGTCCTGCGGCGCCAGCTTGTCGAACAGCGTCTTCGCGATGGCCGCCGTGCGCGCGGCGCGTTGCGTGTCGACGCCGAAGCGGCGCATGCAATCCTGGATCGCCAGGTCGCGGCGGTCGTGGCGGTTGGCCCGCAGTTCCAGGTCGGACAGCACCCCGAGGCGCAGGCCGGCGTTAATCGCTGTCATGGCGGGCACCCCCAGCTCCTGCATCACGCCGATCAGGATCGACAGGCCGCCCGTCATCACGATCACGCGCTCGCGTTTCACGCCCGGCAGGTCGAACGCATCGACGTGGCCGAGTTCGATGAGCTTGTCGCGCAGCGCGAGCAGGCTCGCGAGCGACATCGTGCCGTCGCCGATCCGGTTGCGCGAAATGACCTCGTTAATCGCGCGCATCGTGCCGGACGAGCCGTAGACGGCGTCCCAGCCATGCTGGCGATACTGGTCCGCCAGATCCTCGAACTGGGCGCGCGCGGCGTTGACGGCCGTCTCGAACGCGTCCGCGCTGATGTGGCCGCCCCGGAAATACGCGGCGCTCTGCGGATGCGTGCCGATGCTGAACGATTCGACGATATCGATGTCGTCGCCGTGCGCCGCGATGACTTCCGTCGAGCCGCCGCCGATGTCGATCACGAGCCGCCGCTCGGTGCGCCGGCCCAGCGCACGGGCGACGCCCATGTAGATCAGGCGTCCTTCTTCCTCGCCGGAGATGATCTCGATCGGATGGCCGATCGCCTCTTCCATGCGCGGCAGCACGGCCTCCGCATTGCTGGCCACGCGCATCGTGTTGGTGGCGACGACGCGCACCGCGTCCAGGCGGAACTGGCGCAGGATGCCGCTGAAGTCGCGCAGCGTGCGCAGCGCCGTCTCGACGGCGGCCTCCGAGAGCGCGTTGTCCGGGCCGAGGCCGGCCGCGAGGCGGATCGGGTCGCGCGCCGTGCGCACGATGTGGATCTGGCCCGCGATCGGCTCGCCGATGTGCAGGCGGAAGGAGTTGGAGCCGAGGTCGACTGCTGCGTACATGGATGGGCTCGCATTGAGTGGCGTTGACGGCAGTATAGCGGCCCCCGGCGCTCCCGCGTCTCCCGTTACGTCGTCAGGGAACGCCATCAACGCAGCGCCTCCTTCAGCACGCGCCCTTCCGCGCCCGCCGGCCGGCGCACGTGCAGGATCTGCGCCAGGGTCGGGGCGATGTCGACCACTTCCGCATAGCCGGCCTGTTCGCCCGGCCGGATCCAGCGCCTGCCCATGATCAATAATGGGACCGACGTATCGTATTGCCACGGCGTACCGTGGCTCGCGCCGGACGAACCGCTGCCGAAGATCGTGTACGGCGTCGTGACGACCAGCAGGTCGCCGGACAGCTGGCTGTTCCACGCCCGCTGCATCAGCGTGCCCACTCTCGATCTGGCGGCGACGCCCTGCTCCAGCTGCGTGCGCGTGAACACCTCCGAGATGCCCGGCTGCGCCCGCAGGTAGTCCACGGCGGCGTTTTCCACGTCGGCACGGGCGAGGCCGCGGCGCGCGATGGCCTCGTCGTCCAGGTGGACGTCGGGCAGCAGCGACGTCTTGACCAGCTTTGCACCGCCGAAGCGCTCGGCCAGCGCGGCGTTCAGGTTCTCGAGCAGGGTCTTCGGATTCACGCGCAGCGCGTCCGCATGCTGCGTGCGCGCGAACTCGGCCGTGTTGGCGAAGCCATGGTCGGCCGTCAGCACGACGAGCACGTTGTCCAGGCCGACGCGCTTGTCGAGGAACGCGAAGAATTCGCCGATCTTGCGGTCGATCTGCTGCAGGTGGTCGTGCGACATGCGGCTTTCCGGGCCGTACGCGTGGTTCACGTAATCGTGGCCGGACAGGCTGACGCCGAGCAGGTCCGTCGCACCCGTCGGATTGCGGCCCAGCTGCTCGCCGTCGACGGCCGCTTCGGCGAACTCGAGGGTCAGTTCATCCACGGCCGGGCTCACCTTCAACCGGCCATAGTAGTCGGCGGCCGGCTTGCCGCTCTCGCTGTAGAACGTGAACGGGAAACGGTTCGGGTTGGCCGTCGTCGCTTCCGGGTACGGGGCATCGTCCGCGTAGGCCTTGTCGTCCAGCAGCGGCTTCCACGACTTCGCATAGTAGCGGTCCTGCGGCTTCGCGGCGCGGAAGCGCTCGACCCACGCCGGGTGTTTGTCCATGTAATAGGTGCTGCTGGCAAAGTCACCGGTCTTGTCCATGAACATGTACGCGGTGCCCGTCTTGCCCGCGAGCAGGATGGCGCCGCGGTCCTTGCCGGACACGGTCACGACCTTGCTGCGGTTGCCGGTGGCGTAGCGCAGCTGGTCGCCCAGCGTGTCCACGCGCAGGTTCGCGGGCGACGTGCCGTCGTGCGGGTCCGTTTCTTCGTCGATGTAGTGATAACGGGTGTCCTCGGTGCAATAAACCTGCTTGCCGTCCGCGTCGATCCAGTTGTTGCCGATGATGCCGTGCCGGTACGGGTACGCGCCCGTCAGCACGGCCGAGTGGCCAATGGCCGTCACGGTGATCCCGTGCGCCTGGTGCGCATCCGTGAACGACGCGCCCTGCTCCAGCAGCCGGCGCAGGCCGCCGGGGCCGAACTGGTCGCGGTAGCGCTGCACCTGCTCGGCCGGCAGGCCGTCGATGACCATCACGACCACCAGCTTCGGCGGCTTTACTTGCGCGGCGGCCTGGCCGGCTGCGGCCGGCTTGTCTGCGCCCGCCGCGGGGGCAAGCGCGGGCAGCCACAGCGCGGAACAGGTGATCAGGGTAAGCGAAGTCTTCAGCCAGGACGGTCTCATGCGGTCGGTCTTTCTGTCGGGTTGCTGATAATTGGCAATCGTACATTGTATTAAGGCCAGATGTCAGTTCCCTGACAGGCGGGTTCAGCCTGCGAAGTGCGCCGCGAGCCCCTGCTCGCGGAACCGCTCGACGACGAAATCGACGAACACGCGCGTCTTGGCGGGCAGCAGCCGCCGGTTCGAGTAATAGAGAAACAGCGGGCCCGTCTCCGCATACCAGTCCGGGAGAATCCGCACGAGGCGCCCGTCCGCGAGCAGCGGCCCCGCGTGCGGCGCGGGCAGCAGCGCGATGCCGAGACCGGCCGCCGCGGCATGCGCCATCGCTTCCGGATCGTCCAGCACGGCCACGGGACGGGGATCGTAAGGCGCCACGCGGCCGGCCTCGTCGCGCAGGGTGAGCGTCTGCAGGCGGCCCGTGCGGATCGAGCGGCGCGCGATGCCGTCGTGCGCGGCCAGGTCGTCCGGGTGCGTGGGCGTGCCGCGCCGGGCCAGGTAGTCGGGCGACGCGGCGAGCACGATGCGCACCCGCGCCAGTTCGCGCGCGACGACGCCCTGCGGCAGCTCGACGCCGCCGCCGATCGCGACGTCGAACCCTTCCGCGATCAGGTCGACCTGGCGGTTATCGAAGTGCACGTCGGGCAGGACCTCGGGAAAGCGGCGGCGGAATTCCGCCAGCATCGGCACGAAATGCATGCGTCCGACGGCCGGCGCCATGGCCACCTTCAGCGGCCCGGCGGCGTGGTTGGCGCCCCGGCGCACGATGGCCATCGCGTCCTGGATGCGGTGCCACGGCTCGGCCACTTCGCGCAGCAGTTGCTCGCCCTCTTCCGTGAGACTCAGCTTGCGCGTACTGCGCCGGAACAGGCGCACGCCCAGGTTCGCCTCGAGCCTTGCCACGTTCTTGCTGACGCCGGCCGGCGTGAGGCCCAGGCGGCGCGCGGCGGCGGAGAAGCCGCCGTCCTCGGCGCTGTAGATGAAGGAATCCAGATGTTCCATGGCCCACCTTTAACTGACGGTTGAAAGTCTTGTGCTTATTGCCCGGCTAGTTTGAACCGTGAGTTGGAATGATACTGCAGACATCAACCACCCCAACCGAACGGAGAGCATCATGGCAAACACGAACCTTCAACAAAAAGTCGCTTTCGTCACCGGCGGATCGCGCGGCATCGGCGCGGCCATCGTGGAACGTCTCGCCCGCGACGGCGCGGCCGTCGCCTTCACGTACCAGTCGTCGGATGCCGCCGCGCAGGCACTGGCCGGACGGATCGAAGCGGCAGGCGGCCGCGCGCTCGCCCTGCGCGCCGACGTGGCCGATGCGCAGGCGCTGGCCGACGCAATCGACACCGCGGCCGCGAAATTCGGCCGCCTTGACATCGTCGTCAACAACGCGGGCGTCTTCCTCGGCGGCCACGTGACGGAATTCTCCCTCGCCGACTTCGACAAGACGGTGGCCGTGAACGTGCGCGCCGTCTTCGCCGCCACGCAGGCCGCTGCGCGCCACCTGCCGGACGGCGGCCGCGTGATCAACATCGGCAGCACGAACGCGCTGCGCGTGCCGTTCGCGGGCGCCTCGGTCTACGCGATGAGCAAGTCGGCCCTGACGGGCCTCGTAAAAGGTCTGGCGCGCGACCTGGGGCCGCGCGGCATCACGGTGAACAACGTGCTGCCGGGCCCCGTCGACACGGACATGAATCCGGCCGACACCGATTTCGGCAAATCGCTGCATGGCTTCATGGCCCTGCCGCGCCACGGCCGGCCGGAAGAAGTCGCATCGATGGTCGCGTGGCTGGCCAGCCCGGAAGCGAGCTTCGTCACGGGGTCGGACCTGGCCGTGGACGGCGGTTTCGCGGCCTGACCGGCATCACGGGCCGTCGGTGCGGTGCACGTCGCGCCAGGCGAGCATCGCACCGAGGCGTTCTTCCTTGTCCGCGTCGAAGCCGCACGTGGCGTCGAAACGGGCTGGATTCTCGTAGGTGCCGAACAGCCAGTCCCACCAGACGATGTCGCCGTAGTTATTACGGTGGCGGCCGTGCTGGTGGTGGACCCGGTGCATTTCCGGACGCTGGAAGAACCAGCCGACCCAGCGCGGCGTGCGCACGCTCGTGTGATAAAAGAATTCGCCGAGCGCCGTGCACAGCGTGTAGACGGCGCCCGCGGCCGGCGACAGGCCCAGCACCGCGTACACGAGCAGGCTGCCGATGATCGAATTGACGACCATCTCGACCGGATGCTTGTAGAACGAGGTGATCACCTCGATGCGCTGGGGGCTGTGGTGGATCTGGTGGAACAGGCGCCACAGCAGGTCGGACTCGTGGCGCGCCCGGTGCCACCAATAAAACACGAACGTGGCGATGAAGTAGGCCACGAGGCCGCCGGCCGCCGGGCCCAGGTGGCGCGACAGGTGGAACAGCGAGCCGGAGGAGAGCCAGCGCTCCCACGTGAAACCGGCCAGCACGACGACGCCCAGTTGCACGGCATTGATGGCGAGCACGCGCAGCGGCCAGGTACGCACGCGCGGCAGGCGCCAGCCGGGGACGACCCGCTCGAGCACGAAGCAGGCGCCGAAAACGATGAAGATGGTGGGAAGCATGGGATCCTCGCATGATGTCGGAATCCCATCATCGTCCGCCGCGCGGCGCGGTGCCAGCGGCACGGCGCCTGGTACGCAGCGACGCTACCGCCGGTCGCGGATGCTGCTACTGCAACCGTAACGTTGCCAAAAACCGGGGTCAGTCGACGCGCTTGACGGACTCGCGCACGACGAGGTTCAGCTGCGGCACCTCGATGTCGAGCATCTCGTGCCCGATCATCTTGACGATCGCGCGGCCCAGGCACTTGCCGACGTCGAACAGCGGCTGGCGCACCGTGGTCAAGGGCGGCGTCGTGTACATGGAGCTGTGCAGGTCGTCGAAGCCGATGACGGAGATGTCTTCCGGCACGCGGATGCCGCGCCGGTACAGCGCCAGCCGGGCGCCGTACGCCGTCAGGTCGTTCGCGCAGAAGATGGCGGAGAAGCGCTGGCCCGATTCCAGCAGGCGCTCGACGGCCAGCAGGCCGCTCGATTCCTGGAAGTCGCCGCCGACGATCAGTTGCTGCTGTTCCTTGATGCCGTGCTTGGCCAGCGTGTCGCGGTAGCCGGCCAGGCGGGCCAGCGCATCCTGGTGGTCGGACGGGCCCGTGATGAACGCGATGTTGCGGTGGCCCTGCTCGATCAGGTAGCCCACCGCTTCGCACGCGCCCCAGTAATTGTCGAGGCAGAAGCCGTACGCGCGCGGCGCGCTCAGGTCGCGGCCGAAGGCGACGATGGGCACGCGCTGCGACAGTTTCAGGATCTGCGCATCCTTCAATTTACCGCTCAGGATGACGAGGCCGTCCACGCGGCGCGCGATCAGGAGCTCGATGCGCTCCGCCTCCTCGTCCGCATGCCAGTGGCCCGACACGATCAGCGGCGCATAGCCCGTGCCCTGCAGGGCCTCGTCGATGCCGGCCATCGCGTCGGCAAAATAGCCCGACACGAGCGACTGCGTGAGGACGCCGATGGTGCGCGAGCTGCCCGTCTTGAGGTTCTGGGCCAGCACATTGGGCTTGTAATTGAGCTTTTCGATGACGCTTTCGATGGCCTGGCGCTTTTCCTCCGACACCTTGGCGGTACCGTTCAGGAAGCGCGAGACCGTCGCCGCGGACACGCCCGCCACACGGGCGACCTCGTGGACGGTGACCATCGGCGAACTGCTGGAATCCTTTTTCATGCGTTTCGGCCTGCATCTTTACACGGCACCTGCCGCGAAGCTCGTGAATATACACCAGACATGCCCATTTGACATGTGGCGTTGATGCTTGAAAGGAAAAAATGGTGTTGACACCCCGCCGATGGCGCATGTACGATGAAATCGATTTCAAAAGATTTCCAAGTTCCCACCATAACGACTACAACGCGCACCATGACCGACTCCATCCGTTTTCCTTCCAATTTCACGTGGGGCGTCGCCACCAGCGCCTTCCAGATCGAAGGCGCCTTTGACGCCGACGGCAAGGGCCCTTCGATCTGGGATACCTTCTCGCACGATCCGGCCAACATCATCGACGGCAGCAACGGCGACGTCGCCTGCGACCACTACAACCGCTACCGCGACGACGTGGCGATGATGGCGTCGCTGGGCGTGAACGCCTACCGCTTCTCGATGGCGTGGGCGCGCGTGCAGCCGACCGGCAAGGGCGCATGGAATGAACCGGGCTTCGATTTCTACACGCGCCTGCTGGACGCGCTGGACGAAAAAGGCATCGTCGCGCACATCACGCTGTACCACTGGGACCTGCCGCAGGGCCTGCAGGACGACGGCGGCTGGATGTCGCGCGACACCGCGCACCGCTTCGCCGACTACGCGGCCGAAGTGGCGCGCCGCTTCGGCAACCGCGTGGCCAGCATCGCCACGCACAACGAACCGTGGTGCACGGCGAACCTCGGCTACGGCAACGGCCAGTTCGCGCCGGGCGTCGCGGATAAAAAACAGGCGATCCAGGTGTCGCACCACCTGCTGCTGTCGCACGGCCTTGCCATGCAGGCGATGCGCGCAGTGAATCCCACCTGCCAGCTCGGCATCGTGCTGAACCAGTGGACCGCGGAACCGGCGACGGACACGGAAGCCGACCGCCGCCTGGCCGCACTGGAATGGGCCAATTCGATCGAATGGTTCATGGACCCGATCTTCAAGCGCCGCTATCCGGCCCTGTCGCTGGAAGCGCACGGCGCCAACGCGCCGGACGTGCACGCGGGCGACTTCGACATCATCGCCCAGCCGATCGACTTCCTGGGCGTGAACTACTACCGCCGCGAAGTCATGAGCGCGGAAGTCCCGCCGCGCAAGCCGGAAGGTGGCCTGGGCTTCACCGACATGGGCTGGGAAATCTACCCGCAGGGCCTCACGGACCTGCTCGTGCAGCTGAAACAGGAATACCCGGACCTGCCGCCGGTGTACATTACGGAAAACGGCATGGCCGCGGTCGACAGCGTCGGTGCCGACGGCCAGGTCAACGACACCCAGCGCGTGGAATACGTCCGCACCCACCTCGAGGCCCTGAAGGCCGCGATGGACGCGGGCGTGGACGTGCGCGGCTACTTCCTGTGGAGCCTGATGGACAATTTTGAATGGAATTCCGGTTATGAGAAGCGGTTCGGCATCGTGTATGTCGACTACGCGACCCAGCAGCGCATCCCGAAAGCGAGCGCCCTGTGGTACCGCGACTTCATCGCCGGACAGCGCGCCGCATTGCGCGCAGCCTGACCCCTCAGGGGTTCAGGTGAGAAAAACAGGAGACCGAGGAAGACATGAGGGACACCATGGATGATGTGCTTTTCGGCGGCGCCCGCCTGCTTGCCGACATCGGCGGGACGAACGCCCGCTTCGCGTTGCAGCGCGGCCCCGGCCGCATCGAGGAAATCGCGACGCTGTCCTGCGCCGCCCACGCCACGTTCGCGGACGCCGTGCGCGCCTACCTGGCCGGCCACCCCGGCGCCGCCCGTGAACTGCGCCACGCCGTGATCGCGATCGCGAATCCGGTCGAGGGCGATTTCATCAAGATGACCAATCACCACTGGCAGTTCTCGATCGACGCCGCGCGCCGCGACCTCGGCCTCGACACGCTGCTCGTCGTGAACGACTTCGCCGCGCTGTCGATGTCGGTGCCCAGCCTCGCGGACGCGGACCTCGAACAGGTCGGCGGCACCCGCGTGAGCCCGGACGCCGTGATCGGCCTCGTGGGCGCGGGCACGGGTCTCGGCGTCGGCGGCGTGATTCCCGACGCCGGCCGCTGGAAGGTGCTGCCGAGCGAAGGCGGCCACGTCGCGTTCTCGCCGTCGAATGCGCGCGAACAGGCGATCCTCGCATACTGCTGGACGAAATGGGACCACGTGTCGGCCGAGCGCCTGATCTCGGGCCCGGGTCTCGCCACGATCCACGAGGCGCTGTGCGCCATCGACGGCGTCCAGGGCGAAGCCCTCGAACCGGCGCAGGTCGTCGAGCGCGGCCTGGCGGGAGACAAACTGTGCGCGGAAGTGCTGGACGTCTTCTGCGGAGCCCTGGGCACGATGGCCGCGAACGTGGCCGTGACCCTGTGCGCGCGCGGCGGCATCTACATCGGCGGCGGCGTCGTGCCGCGCCTGGGCGAGTTTTTCGCGAAGTCGTCGTTCCGCGCCCGCTTCGAGAACAAGGGCCGCTTCACCGACTTCTGCAAGCAGATCCCGGTGTACGTGATTCACGCGCCCTACCCCGCCCTGGCCGGTGCCGCCGCGATGCTGGACCAGCAGCTGGTCGACGCGCGCGCCGCCGCGCAGCGCGCCCCGATCGATTCCGTGACGGCAGCCGGCCATGCACACGCCTGACCGCAGCCGCCACCCCCTGCTGTGGGTACCCACCGGGTACTTCACGATGGCGATGGGCTACGTGATGCTGACGAGCGTCACCGCCATCATGTTCAAGAACATCGGCATGGACAATACGCGTGCCGCCGCCTATTCGAGCATCCTGGGCCTCGCCTACACGGTGAAGCCGCTGTTCGCGCCGTTCGTCGAGATGTACCGGACGAAGAAATTCTTCGTCCTGCTGATGCAGGTACTCATCGCGCTGGGGTTCGCCGGCGTCGGGCTGGCGATGGGCCTGCCCGACTGGATGGGGCTGGTGCTGGCGTCGTTCGTCCTCATGTCGTTCATCGGCGCGACGCAGGACATCGCCAGCGACGGTGTGTACGTCACGTCGCTCGACACGCGCACGCAGGCGCTGTACTGCGGCGTGCAGAGCCTGTCGTGGAACGTCGGGCCGATCGTCGCCTCCGGCTTCCTCGTCTACCTGAGCGGGCGCCTGCACACGGACGTGTTCCACCATGACCCGACAGTGTTCGGGCCGGAGTGGATGGACGCATGGCGCGTGATCTTCTTCATCGTCGCCGCCATCGTCATCGTCATGGCCGCGTGGCATGCGCGCGTGATGCCGGACGGCGCGCGCGCGGAAAACACGCCGACGAGCGTGCGCGGCGCCGCCGTCATCCTGCTGGATTCGTTCGTCACGTTCTTCCAGAAGCGCGACGTGTGGAAGATGATCGCCTTCGCGTTCCTGTTCCGCGTCAGTATCGGGATGCTGGAAAAGATCGGCCCGTTCTTCATGGTCGATTCGGCCGCGAAGGGCGGCCTCGGCATGTCGAACGAGCAGCTGGGCATCATCTACGGCACGTACGGCTTGATGGCGGTGCTCGTCGGCTCCCTGCTCGGCGGCATGTTCGTCGCGAAACGCGGCCTGAAACGCACGCTGTTCACGCTGTGCTGCGCCGTCAACATCCCGAACGTGACGTTCCTCGCGATGGCGATGGCGCTGCCGAGCAGCCCGTGGACGATCACCGCCGGCGTGGTCGTCGAAAAATTCTTCTACGGCTTCGGCTCGGTCGGCTACATGATCTACCTGATGCAGCAGCTCGCGCCCGGCAAGTACACGACCACGCACTACGCGTTCGGCACGGCGCTGATGGGCCTGTGCATGCTGGTCACGGGCATGATCAGCGGCCTGCTGCAGGAATACCTGGGCTACGTCAGCTATTTCGTCGCCGTCATGATCGCCACGATCCCGTCGTTCCTCGCGACGTGGTTCGCGCCGTTCCACCATGACGACGGCATGGGCGCCGGCGGCGACAGCGCCAAGCTCGCGCCGGCCGCCAACGACGCAAACGCCTCTCACCGCGCGGCCTGAGATCCAGGCCGTCATTTCAAGCCGGGCCGCGTGCCCGGCTTTTTTTTCGCCCGCAATTTCCCAGATTCGGGGTCAGACCCCATTCTTTCCCGGATTCGGGGTCAGAGCACATTTCTGATCAATATCCGCAAAGCCATGGCTTCCCCATCTGAAGCGCCGTACCGGTGCCTGAACGAGCGAAACCAGGCCCTTCCAACCGACAGATTTGCCTGAAAGACTTGCACCAAAAAGTGCTCTGACCCCGAATTTTTCAGAAAATGTGCTCTGACCCCGAATTTTCTGACCCCGAATTTTCAGATCGGGTCCGTGGCCAGCTTCGAGCGCCGCACGGGCACGCGGATGCCGTAGCGCTGCGCCGACTGGCGCACGAGGTTTTCGAACCACGGCGGCGCATCCGGCGCGATCACGATGCTGCGCAGCAGCCGGCCGGCATCGACGGGCACGACGATGCCGGGCTGGCGCAGGTCGGGCCCGGACGACGCGCGGGTGCGGTCGATGATCACCCGCACCTCCTTTTCGTATTCGTAGGCCTTGGTCTTGTAGGCAAAGATGCGCGTGTAGTCGGGCGAGACGTCCAGCTTCGGGTCGCTCCAGTGCTTCACGTATTCCACGCGCGCGATCGAGATCTTGTGCTCGGCGATGTGTTCCACGGTGTCCGCGAGCTGCCCGGCCGTCGTCGTCAGCGCCACGGCGCATTCCGACTTGCCGTACAACGCCCACATGGCCGCGCTGTCGTCCTGGTTGCGGTGCCAGCAGTTGATGAAGACGGATTCGCGCATGCGCCGCTTGAACTGCTCGTAGTCGTAGTCGATCTCGCCGCGCGCGTGCGCCTCGCTGATCTGCGCGCGCAGCGACGGCGTGAACGCACCCTCGAACTTGTCGCTGAAATGGTCGGCGCGGCAAAAGAACAGCGTCGAATTCTCGAAGAAGTCGAACAGCTTGGCCGCGTCGAGATAGCGCCACAGCACGGTGTCGCGACGCAGCTGTTCGCCGACGTTCTGGACGGGCATGCTGTTGACGACTGCAGTATCCATGGCTCGAAACTCGGGTTTACCTACTGTTTACGTGATTGTAGTGCGTGCGCGTCCCGTGTAATCGAACAGCCGTGCGCGTGTAGGACTATGCCGAGCATCAGCTTTCAGCAGCGGATACGGATTGATGGCCCCGCCCGCCGTGTAGATGCCGTAATGCAGGTGCGGCGGCGTGGTGGCCGCATTGCCCGTGTTGCCGACGTAGCCGAGGATGCTGCCCGTCCGCACGCGCATGCCCGCGCGCACGTCGCCGTAGCGGTCCAGGTGGGCATAGTAGTGGCGCTGGCCGCCGGGCCCCAGCACCCACACGACCTGCCCGCCCAGGCGGTTGGTGCCGACCCGCAGCACGATACCTTCCGTGCTCGACAGCACGGGCGTGCCCCGCTTCGCGAAGATGTCGATGCCTTCGTGCCTGCGCCCGCCGCTGCGCGCACCGCCCCACGTATCGGCCAGCTGCACGGGTTTCACGCCCGCCACGGGCACCGGCAACGCCGCCGGCGCGGGCAGGGATCCGAGCCGGATCGCGTAGGCGACGTCGTCCAGCCACGGGCGCAGGATGCCCTCGGCGGCGAGCAGGACGATGGCGATGAGGAGGCTGCGCAGCAGGGTTCGCATGCCCGGCAGATGGGGATGGCGGGCCCGAATCACAGGGCCGCCGGTCAGTTGCCCTTCCTGCCCTCGCGCAACGCCGTCCGCACCCAGGCCAGCCACCGGTCGTCCGCGGCGTCGATGCGCTCGAAACTGCGCCACGTGAACGGCGGTGCCGCGAACACCAGGTAGGTCGCGCCCACCTCGAAGCTCGGGCGGATGACGCAGTCGCTGTCGTTGATCGTGCGGCCGCCGCCGTGGCGCCAGAACGCCGGGTCGGCGTGATCGTCGAAGTCGCGCTCGACGTCGCCGTCGCGGTGCGGACCGCCCGCCAACGCAAACATCGGCCGGGCGGGTCCGGCCAGGCGTTCGCGCACGACGAACGTGTAGTCCACCGACGACATGTCGCCGGGCACGGCGCTCACGACCTGGGCGACGGCGACGTCCGTCGCCAGCGCGACCAGCTCCCCGACGCCCATCATTTGCCGTTGCGGCGGCGCCCAGCAGGCCAGTGCGGGCAGGTGGGCGGACAGCAGCGCCAGGACGATCGACATGGAGGCAAAACGGTTCATGCCGCCAGCTTAGCAGCCGCACCGGCCGGTAAATGCGCGCTTTGTCACGCGTCGCCGAGCCCGCAATCGAACCCACATGGGTAGAATAGTTAAAAACGGAAGTTCGGCGCCGACACAATGCACATCCAACAGACACATCGGTACGTCAATATCGCAGCGGCCATCAGCATCGCCGTGCTGCTCGCGGGCATTTCCACGCTCGCCGTCGGCATCCAGCGCACGGCCGCGTCCTGGCGCTGGGTCAACCACACGCGCGAGGTGCTGCAGCACGTGCAGGGCACGCAAAGCCTGATCAACGAAGCCGATGCGCTGCAAAAATCGCTGCGGCTCGAATACAGCCGCCGCGACGATGCGGATTTCCAGGAGCGCCTGACCGCCCTTCCCCACGCACTCGACAGCCTGACGCAACTGACCAGCGACAATCCCAGCCAGCAGCGCACGCTGGCGGAGCTGCGGCGCCTGCTGGATGAGTACGTGCGCAACATGCGTACCGGCATGGAGCGCGCCATGGCCTATCCCAGCAGGGAAGACGAGCGTGCCTTGCGCCAGACGATCGCCTTCCGCATTGCCGCGCTGCAGGCCGAGGAAGAGCGCCTGCTCGTGCTGCGCGACGCGGCCGCGGCCACCGACCGCGCGCGCACGATCGCGGCCGCCGGCGCCGTGTCGGTGCTGTCGATCGCCCTGCTGTTCTTCGTCCGGGCGATGGCGCGCCGCGATGCCGACTTCCTCGCGGCCCAGCGGGCGAATCTCGACGCGACCCTGCGCAGCATCGGCGAAGCCGTGATCGCCGTCGACGTGTTCGGCCGGGTGCGGTTCATGAACCGGGTTGCGGAACAATTGCTGGGCTGCGAAGAGGCGCAGGCGCGCGACCAGTTGCTGACGACCGTGTTCCGCATCGCGCGCTCGACCGCCGACGACGACGCCCTGGCCGCGGCGTTGCGGGCCGCGCTGCGCGAGAAGCAGCCGGTCATCGGCATCCCGATCGCCGGCAGCAGCCCCGCCCAGCCGGAACGGATGCGTGCCTGGCTGCTCAACTGCCAGCCGCTCCTCGTCGATGGCGAGGTACGCGGCGCCGTGATGAGCATGCTGGACGTGACGGAGCTGAAGCGCACGCAGCGCGAACTCGGCGACGCCAACCTGTTGCTCGAACAGCGCATCCAGGCGCGCACGGAGCAGCTGGCCGAGGCAAACATCGAGCTGCGCGCCTTCGCCCACACCATCGCGCACGACCTGCGCGCGCCGCTGCGCAACGTGCAGGGCTATGCGGCCGCGCTGCTGGAAGACGAGGCGGCCACGCTGGGCGCCACCGGCGAACGGTTCCTGCGCCGCATCCTCGCCGTCAGCCAGCACATGGACCGGCTCGTGACCGACCTGCTCGCCTACAGCCAGCTGTCGCGGGCGGAGCTGCGCCTGCAGCCCGTCGAACTGGACCACGTCGTGCAGCTCGCGCTGGGCGGCATGGAGACGCAGATCGCGGCGGGCGGCGCCCGCATCGACGCCGCGTCGCCGCTGCCCACGGTGCTCGGCAACGAAGCGGTGCTCGTACAGGTATTCGTGAACCTGATCGGCAATGCGCTCAAGTTCGTGGCGCCAGGCGTGGCGCCGCACGTGCGCATCGATGCCCACGTCACCGCCGACGCGGCCATGGTGCGCATCGCCGACAACGGCATCGGCATCCCGGAAGACAAGCGCGAGCGCGTATTCGACGTGTTCGAGCGCCTGCACGGCGAAGACCAGTACCAGGGCACGGGGATCGGCCTCGCGATCGTGAAAAAGGGCGTCGAACGGCTGGGCGGCACAGTCGGCGTCGAACCGGCACCGGCAGGCACCGTGTTCCGGCTGTGCCTGCAACGGCCGCGTCCGCAGCCCCTGCCGGCCGCAGCCCCGGCGGATGCGCCGCCGGTCGCCTGACGGGGCCCGTCATTACAGCTGCAACCGGAATGCTTGCACCACGACAAGTCCCTTCCCCGAATCGGCCATGCCCCTGCGCTTCCTCCTTCTCGACGACAATCCCGACGACCGCCCGGCACCGGGGTCCCCCTCACGCGAGCCGTCGCCAGTCAGTGCCGGCCCGCAGGAATGAGCGCCGGCTTGTCCTTGTCCTTCAGCAGGAACACGACGAAGCGGGCCGGCAACAGGCGCCGGCGGGGACGCAAACCAGTGCCGTAAAAACACCAATCTGCGCGCGTGGTGTTGGCAGGAAATCGGGGATTCTTGTCATTGCCGATGAAGGGGAGCAGGCCTACCATCGGCGTACTTACGTACCGACAGGACAGCCGTGCCCCGCAGCCTCACTTCCGTTCTTCCCAGCCCCGACTGCAACGACGCGCTGGCGTCCAGTTTCGCCACGACGTACGCGGGCGTGGTCGCGTTCATGGCCGTCGTCCACGAAGGCAGCTTCGCCCGGGCGGCCGAACGGCTTGGCATCGGGCGCTCCGCCGTCAGCCGCAGCGTGCTGAAACTGGAGACCCAGCTCGACACGCGGCTGTTCCTGCGCACGACACGCAGCACGGCCCTCACGGCCGAAGGCCAGCGCTTCTTCGACGGTTGCCGGCCCGGCGTCGACCGCATCTTCCAGGCGCTCGACGAGATGCGCGAGCTGCGCACGGGCATCCCGCGCGGGCACCTGCGCATCTCGTCCACCGTGGGCTTCGGGCGCAAGATCGTCGCGCCGCTGCTGAAGGATTTCCATGCGCGCTACCCGGACATCACGCTGGACCTGATCCTCGACGACCGCCCCACCGACTTCACGTCCGACCGCATCGACGTCGCCTTCCGCAACGGCCGCATGGACGACAGCCAGATCGTCGCCAAGAAGCTCATCCCGATGCGCATGCTCGTGTGCGCGTCGCCCGCCTACGCGCGCAGGCACGGCCTGCCGCGCACGCCGGACGAACTGGCAGGGCACGACTGCGTGAACTTCCGCTTCGCGTCCGGCCGCCTGTTCGATTGGGAATTCAAGGTGGATGGCGCCGTGCGCAAGTACACGCCGCAAGGGTGGCTCTGCTTCAACGACGCCGACCTCGTGCTGCAGGCCGTCCTCGACGGCGACGGCATCGCGCAGATGGCCGGCTACCAGATCCGCGAGCACCTGCGCGCCGGACGCCTGGTCGCCTGCATGACGGCATACGCACCGGACGACCGGGGCCACTTCCTGTGCTACCTGAGCCGGCACCACATGCCGATGCGCGTGCGGGTCTTCGTCGACGACATCACCCAGCGGATCCGCGCCCTCGGCCTGGACGATCCCGACCTGGCGGGCGGAGGCCAGCCGTGACCCGTACCGCCTGGGCATGCGCGCTCGGCGCCATCCTGTTGTGGGCCCTGTTCGCGACGCTGGTCCGCCTGGCGGGCGACGCGCCGCCGCTGCTGCTGACGGGCGTCGCGCTGTGCTGCGGCGGCCTCGCGTCCGTGCACCGGTGGCGCGAATGGCGCGTCCCGGCGGCCATTCTTGGCTTCGGCGTCGCCAGCCTGTTCCTGTACCACGCGAGCCTCGTGGCCGCGTTCCGGCTCGCACCCATCGCCGAGGCGAACCTGCTGAACTACCTGTGGCCGCTGTTGATCGTCGTGCTGGCGCCGCGCGTCGCACCCCTGCGGCCGCGCCAGCTGGCAGGGTGCGCCGTCGCGTTTGCGGGCGGCGCGCTCGTCATCGCGCCATCCGCGCGCACCGTCACGCATTTATCAGGGTACGCGCTCGCCGTGCTCGCCGCGTTCACGTGGGCCGTGTATTCGCTGGCGCCGGCCCGCCTGCCCGCCTATTCGTCGTGGGCGACGGGCGGCTTCTGCCTCGGCGCCGGCCTCCTCGCGCTGGCCGCGCATGCGCTGTTCGAAACGCCGTACCGGCCGTCCGGGACGGAGCTGGCCGGCATGGCGGCCATCGGCATCGGGCCGCTCGGCCTGTCGTTCGTCCTCTGGGACCGCGCCATGCGCACGGGCCGGGCGGCGACGATCGGGTCGCTGTCGTACCTGACGCCCGTGCTGTCCACGCTCGCGCTGGCCGTGACGGGCGCCGTGGCCGCAGGCGGCTGGTGGCGACTTGGTCCCGCGCTGCTGCTGGTCGTCGCCGGCGTGCGCCTGTCGCGCTGATTGGTGCCCTCATTGGTGCGTTTTTGGCACCACCGTGCGGCCGGCTAGCCGCCTACCGGCCGCACGGGACGCTGTCTACACTCCGTTCGTACCCCAACCACCAAGGAGAACGAGATGACCCAGCGTATCAACTACCTCAAGCAGTCCCCCGCCCTCTTCAAGAAACTCGTCGAACTCGGCACCCTGGTCAACGACGGCAGCATCGAGGAAGGCATCCGCGACCTCGTCGCCATCCGCGCCTCGCAGATCAACGGCTGCGCCTTCTGCATCGACATGCACGTGAAGCAGGCCACCACCCACGGCGAGCGCCCGCTGCGCCTGCACCACCTGGCCGCGTGGCGCGAATCGACGCTGTTCGCCCCGCGCGAACGGGCCGCGCTGACGTGGACGGAAGCGCTGACGACGCTGTCGCGGCAGGGCGTGCCGGACGAGATCTACGAGCGCGTGCGCACCCAGCTCACGGAGCAGGAACTCGTGGACCTGACGTACGAGATCATGACGATCAATGCGTGGAACCGCATCAACGTCGCGTTCCGGACCGTGCCCGGTGCGTACGACAAGGACTTCGGCCTGGACCGCGCGAACCTCGCGTAACAAGGAGACATCCATGAAGATCGTAGTCATCGGCGGCACGGGCCTCATCGGCAGCAAGCTCGTGACCCTCCTGCGCGCCCGCGGCCATGAGGCGCTGGCCGCATCGCCCAACTCGGGCGTGAACACGCTGACGGGCGAAGGCCTGGACGCGGCGCTGGCAGGCTGCGACGTCGTCGTGGACGTGGCGAACTCGCCGTCGTTCGCGGACGACGCCGTCCTCGAGTTCTTCACGACCTCGGGCCGCAATCTCCTTGCCGCGGCACGCAGGGCGGGCGTGAAGCACCACGTGGCGTTGTCCGTCGTCGGCACGCAGCGCCTTGCGGACAGCGGCTACTTCCGCGCCAAGATCGCGCAGGAAGAACTCATTCGCGCATCCGGCCTGCCGTACACCATCGTGCACTCGACGCAGTTCTTCGAGTTCCTGGGAGGGATCGCCGCCTCGGCGGGCCAGGACGACACGATCGCCCTGTCGCCCGCGTTCATCCAGCCCATCGCCTCGGACGACGTGGCGGCGGCGCTGGCGGACGTGGTCCTCGGTGCGCCCGTGAACGGCATCGTCGAGATCGCGGGGCCGGACCGCTTCCGCCTGGCCGACCTCGTGCGCGACTACCTCGCGGCCAAGGGCGACACGCGCACGGTGCGCACGGACGTCCATGCGCGCTATTTCGGCGCGGAGCTGCAGGAAGACACGCTGGTGCCGCAGGGTGCGGCGCGGCTCGGCGCCAGCCGCATCGCCGGCTGGCTCCAGGCTCAGGCGCCGGCCAGCCGCTTGCGGTAGGCCGACGGCGTCTCGCCCAGGTTGCGCCGGAACGCGCTGCACATCCGGTCTTCGTCGCCGAAGCCGCACTGGCGGGCGATCTGGGCGAGGTTCGCTTCCGACTGTTCGAGCATGCGGCGGGCCGCGCCCATCCGGAACTGCTCCAGCGCCTTGCCGGGCGAGCGGCCCGTCCTGTCCTTGTACACGCGGGCGAAGTTGCGGGCGCTCATGTGGGCCTGTGCGGCCAGGCGTTCCACCGTGAGGCCGCTGTCATGCAGGTTGTCGAGGATCCAGCCGTGCAAGGCGTCGAACGCCGCATCGTCGCGCACCTGGGCGCGCAGCAGTTCGCTGTGCTGCGCCTGGCCGCCGGCGCGCTTCATGAACACCACCAGCTCGCGCGCGACGTCCATCGCGAGCGCGCGTCCGCAATCGTCTTCCACGAGGGCCAGCGCGAGGTCGATGCCGGCCGTCACGCCGGCCGACGTCCACACGGGGTCCTGGCGCACGTAGATCGCGTCGCGGTCCACGTCCAGCGCGGGAAAGCGCTCCTCCAGCACGTCCGCCATGTTCCAGTGCGTCGCCACGCGCAGCCCATCCAGCAGGCCGCCCTCCGCCAGCAGGAATGCGCCCGTGCACACGGACGTCACGCGGCGGGCGCGCGGCGCGGCGGCGGCGATCCAGCCGACCGTCGTGCCCACGTCCGCCAGCACGGCGGCAATCCCGGGCGCGCCCGGAACGAGGATCGTGTCGATGGAGCGTCCCGCGAACTGCGCCATCGGCAACGTGTCGAGCGCGACGCCTTCCGCCGTCACCACGAGGCCGCCGTCCACGCTGACCGTGTGCCGCTCGTACGGCACGAGGCCCCGCTCCGCCATCCGCTTGGCGGCGCACCAGAACACGGTCTGCGGCCCCGTCAGGTCGAGCAGGCCCATGCCCGGAAAGGCGACGAAGAGAACGAGTGGCGTGGTAAGTGCAGGCGTCATCGGTAAATACTGCTGCGTGAATCGTGCGATCTTACTGTGCATGAAAACGATGTCAAGGACCCGTGATGCCGCCATCGTGCGATGATTTTTTCCTGGCGACCGATATCGGGTTCGGTATCGCATTCGTCGGTTAGTTGCAATCTATGTTCGCCCTCTACAAAACCCCTGCAATAACAATGACTTGGCGGGCACACCGACGGAGTCTTTGCCGGCATCGGCACGGGGCCGCGTTTTGACAGCGCTACCACGCATGCCCTACATTGCCGGTTGCCCTGAACCCAACGGACCCCACATGACCGCACACCGCCCCCGCCCGCCGCGCATCAAAGCGGCGGTGCTCGCCCTCTGCGCCGCCATCGCCTGCATGGGCGCACGCGCGCAGGAAGAACCGCGCCCCGCCACCGGCCTCTCAACGGCCACCTGGACACCGGACAACGGCAACGGCACGTTCACGAACCCGCTGTTCTACGACGAGTTCTCCGACCCGGACATGATCCGCGTGGGCGACTGGTTCTACCTCACCGGCACGACGATGCATGCGATGCCCGGCCTGCCGATGCTGCGCTCGCGCGACCTCGTGAACTGGGAATTCCTCGGCTATGCGGTCGACAAGCTGGACTTCGGCCCGGCCTACCGCCTGGAGGACGGCAAGAGCATCTACGGCCAGGGCATTTGGGCCCCGAGCCTGCGCTACCGGAACGGCACGTTCTACATCTTCAGCAACGTGAACGGCCGCGCCACGCAGATCTTCAGCGCCACCGACCCGCGCGGCCCCTGGACGCACCGCGAGATGAAGCGCAGCCTGCACGACCTGTCCGTCCTGTTCGACGACGACGGCAAGGCGTGGGTCGTGTGGGACCACCAGCGCATGCGCATCGCGCAGTTGACGGACGACCTGACGGACATCGTGCCCGGCACCGAGAAAGTACTGTTCGCGCAGGACGCCGGCATGGGCGAAGGCGCGCACATCTATAAAATCCAGGGCAAGTACTACATCCTCTCCGCCAACTACGCGGGCGGCTTCCGCATGCCCGCCGCGCGCGCGGACAAGGTCGACGGACCATACGAAGTCAACCAGGCCATCAGCAAGGACGAGGACTTCGGCATGGCCCAGGGCTACCGGCTGAAGGACAACAGCACGCTGTCCGCCATCGTGCCGCCCGACCCGTCGGCCCGCAACGCCAACTCGCTGCACCAGGGCGGCATCGTACTGACGCCGGCCGGCGAATGGTGGGGCTTCTCGATGATGGACTTTAACTCGGTCGGCCGCCTGCTCAGCCTTTCCCCGATCACGTGGAAGGACGGCTGGCCGTACTTCGGCCTGCCCGGCAACCTGGGACGCAATCCGCGCACGTGGGTCAAGCCGAAGACGGCCGCGCCCTCCCCGATCGCCGTACCGTTTGCGCGCAGCGACGATTTTTCGGGCACGACCCTGCAGCCGCTCTGGCAGTGGAACCACGTGCCGGTCGACGGCCAGTGGTCGCTGACGGAGCGCCCCGGCTTCCTGCGCCTGCACGCGCTGCCCGCGACGTCGTTCTGGCAGGCCCGCAACAGCCTGACGCAGCGCGCCATCGGCCCGCGCTCGTCGCCGACGGTGACGCTGGATGCATCCGGCCTCGCTGACGGCGACGTCGCCGGCCTCGCGCTGCTGAATCTCCCATATGCGACGCTCGGCGTGGAAAGGACCGCGGCCGGACTGCAGCTGGCACTGTACGATCAGATCACGGACCGCACCGTGCGCGTGCCGCTGCCGGCCGGCGCCACGCGCGTTCAGCTGCGCGCGGACTGCGACTTCCTCACCGAGCAGGCGCGTTTCAGCTGGTCCGCGGACGGCAAGGACTTCGCGCCCATCGGCGAGCCGTTCACGATGGTGTTCCAGCTGAAGACGTTCCAGGGCGTGCGCTATGCCCTCTTCAACTACAACCAGGCCGGCAAAGCGGGCGGGTACGCGGACTTCGACAGCATCGACGTCTACCAGCCGAATCCGCACGGGCTGATGCGCGCGATTCCGTTCGGGCAGCGCGTCCAGTTCGCCGAATTCAAGACCGGCCGCAAGGTGGCGTCGTATCGGGTGAAGGACATGGGTCTCGGGCGTGTCGCGCTGCAGTCCGGCGCCGCGTGGGTCAGCGTCGATGCGAAGGGCGGCGTGGGCCTGCGCAAGGGGCAGCCCGGCAAGGCGGAAAGCTTCCAGTGGATCGAGACGCCGACCGGGGAACTGGTGCTGATGTCGCTCGTGACGAACCGCTTCGTGCGCGTCGGTCCGGCCACGCATGCGGTGCGCGCGGACAGCCCCGGGCCGGTGCCGGATGGGAGCGACGGGGTGCGGTTCACGTGGGTATCGGCCACCCGATAAGATCCCCAGCCGCCTGGCCTGACGCATCCGGTGACTTTCGTTGAGAATTTACCAACGGAAATGCTGTAGTCTGTCGACGCAAGACTGAGCGGTGCATCGCGGCATCGCGAGCCGCATCACATCACCGGACGCCGACGCCATGCAAGAAACGACCTTGTCACCTCCCGATGTTCTCCGCCGCCTGGCCGACCTGCCCGGGCCCCGTGCGCTGCCCATACTGGGCAATCTGCACCAGTTCGATCTCAAGCGCCTGCACCGGACCCTGGAAAAGTGGGCGCGGCAGCACGGGCCGGTGTATCGGGTGAAGGTGCCGAGCGGTCCGTTCATGGTGGTGGCCGACCCCGACCTGATCGGCAAGGTCCTGCGCGAGCGGCCGGACACCTTCCGCCGGCCGGCCGTGCTGGCCGCGGTTGCAGCCGAGCTGGGTGCCATGCCCGGCCTCTTCGATTCGGAAGGGGCCGCGTGGCGCGACCAGCGCCGCATGGTCATGCAAGCCTTCGCGCCCCATGCGGTGAAATCGTATTTTCCGTCGCTGGTGCACGTGGCGCAGCGCTTGCAGCGGCGCTGGGAGAGCGCTGCGGTGGCCGGGCAGCCAATCGACCTGGGCGCCGACCTGCGCCTGTACTCGGTCGACATCGTCGCCGGGCTGGCGTTCGGGACGGACGTCAACACCATCGAGACGGGCGACAACGTCATCCAGCGGAACCTGGACGAGATCCTGCCCGGCGTCGCGCGCCGGACCATGATGCCCTTCCCCTACTGGCGTTACGTGAAACTGCCCGCCGACCGCCGGCTGGAACGCAGCGTCGCCGTGATCCGCGCCGCCGTGGTGGACCTGCTCGACCAGGCCAGGGAGCGCATGCGCGCGGACCCGGCGCGTGCGATCAATCCGCCCAATATGCTGGAAGCCATGCTGGCTGCCGCGGCCCAGGGAGGCAGCGGCGTGACCGCGGCCGAGGTGGCGGGCAACGTCACGACCATGCTGCTGGCCGGCGAGGACACGACGTCGAACAGCCTGGCCTGGCTGATCTGGCTGCTGGTCCGGCACCCGGACGCGCTGCGGCGCGCCCGCGATGAAGTCCTGCGCTGTGTCCCGAGCCTGGACGCACTGACGATCGAGCAGGCCGACCGGCTTGATTTCCTGGAAGCGTGCACGCAAGAATCGATGCGCCTGAAGCCTGCCGCTCCGTTTATCTCGGTCGAAGCCCTGGAGGACACGGTCGTCGGCGATGTCGCCATCGGCAAGGGTACGATCGTTTTGTGCCTGATGCGCGACACGAGCCCGGACACTGCCCGCTTCGAGAACGCGGCGCAGTTCGACCCGGAGCGCTGGCTGCGGGATACGGTCAACCGCAAGGCGTCCATGCCGTTCGGCGCCGGGCCACGCATCTGCCCCGGGCGCTACCTGGCCCTCCTGGAAATCAAGGTGGCGATGGTCATGCTGCTGGCGCGCTTCGACATCACGTCGGTCGCCACCGCGCATGGTGGCGAGCCCGACGAACGGGTCGCTTTCGCGATGTCGCCGGAAACGCTGCACATGCGGCTGCAGCTGCGGGGGCGTGAGCCGCTTGTCGGCCCATAAAAAAGGAGCGGCCGGAGACACGGCCGCTCCATGAATACCGGACCGCCAGCAATAACGGTCCGGGGAGACGCAACTACATGATCAGAACGAGGTACGCAGGGTCACGTTGTAGCTGCGGCCTGGCTTGTTCTCGTCGAAGACCGCGTTGGCATACGCCGTGTAGTTCTGGCTCTTCGCGTTGTTCACGTTCCAGACGCTGAGCGACAGGTCGGTGTTGTACGTGAAGCCGAACATCTTCTGCAGGTTCAGGCCGGCCGACAGGTCGACCTGCTGGCGTCCCGTCGAATACGCATACACACCGTTGCCCAGGCCCGTGTTCGTGTTGCTGATCAGGCTGGACTGGTACTGGCGCGATACGCGCAGGTTCAGGCCGTCCTTCTCGTAGTACACGGTCAGGTTGCTGGTGCGCGGCGGCACGCCGGCGACCGGCGGTGCGCCCTTCGCTTCATCCTTCTGCTTCGTGGACGTGAAGTTGCCCGTAAAGCCGAAGCCTTTCACCGGCAGCATGTCCAGCGGCTGCTGCCACGTGAATTCCAGGCCGCGCACCTTCAGCTTGGTGTCGATCATGTACGGCTCGGTGATGATCACGTGCTTCTTGTCGCGACCGCCGGCGGCGTCCACGGCCGCCTGCTGCGCATCCGTCAGGCCCACCGTGCCGTAGATCTTGTCCAGGTCGGAAAGCAGGTAGTCGATCTGGCGCTGGCCCGGGCGGCTGACGATGTCCTTGGCGAAGCCGGACAGCGCGACATAGCCTTCGCGGCTGAAATACCATTCCAGGCCCGCATCCAGGTTGTTGGCCTTGAACGGCTTCAGGTTCGGGTTCGTCACGTTGCCCTGGTTGACGCCCTGGTCGCCGATCGAGAGCTGGGTCTGGTGCAGGTCCGCCGGGTTGGCGCGCGTGAGCGACTTGGAGCCGGACAGGCGGGCGATCACGTTCTTCGTCACGTTGTACGAGAGGTTGAACGACGGCAGGATGTTGTGGTACTTCGTCGATTCGTACACCCAGGTCTGCATGTCCGGGTAGCGGCCGCCCTGTTGCAGGCCCTGCTGGGCGTTGCGCGGGTCGGGCGTGTTGACCGGGGCGCCGATCGTCTGCTCCGTCGTCGCATAGCGCACGCCGGCGTTGTAGCGCAACGTGTGGCCGAACACGGGGATGCGGCCATTGGTCGCGACGTAGAACGCCGTCACCTTCTCGCGCAGGTAGCCGCCGTTGGTCGTCGGCGCGGCATAGAAGAGCTCGCGGTAGTGCTGGTAGTTGGTGTCCTTGGCGAACTTGTCCCAGTCGATCGTGATGAAGCCGTGATCGCTCTTGTGGACGTACTTCGCCAGGTCGCCGTTCGTGACGGCGGAGCCCAGGTAGGTCAGCGGCGCCGTCTGGCCCTGCGTGTAGCCGGTGCCGTAGCCGGGGTACGTGCCGGCGGGGATCGGACCCGGCGCGAAGCGGCCGTCGCACTGGCCTTGCAGCGCCCGGTCCGGCTGGATGAACTGGTAGCTGGTCTGGTTGCCGCAGGTGTAGTTCATCCACGCGTCGGCGTTGCCGTAGTCCGTGTAACGGCGCGTGATATCGTCGAACGAGCCGCCCACCTTGATCGCGAACGTGTCGTCGCCCCAGTTCAGGTTCAGGCGCGTGCCCTTGGTCGTGTTGCGGCGCTCGTAGATGTCGCCGCGCAGGCCAGACAGGCCCTGGCCCGGCTGGTACCAGCCGAACTTGGTCGGGTCGTTGATGTCGATGTTGCTGGACATGACCGGGGTCTGGCCGGGCGTCGTGTTGTCGTACTTGACGACGGTCGGTGCCGACTGCGTGGCCACCAGCACGGTCGGCATGTCGCGGTAGAACTGGCTGTCCGTGTAGTTGACGTGGCCGTCGATGGTCAGCCGGTCGGTCGCATGCCACTCGAAGCCCGGGTTGATGCTGCGGAAGTGCGTGTTTTCCTTCATCGGGCGGAATTCCAGGCCCCAGAAGGTGTTGGCCAGCGTGCCGCCCGTGATCGTGCAATAGGCCGAGCAGTCGCTGCGGTCGAACGTCAGGCCGACCGGGATCGGGGTGTTGGCGCGCATGCCGGCGGCCATGTCCTCCTGCTGCATCTTGTTGCCCTTCTGCGCGAAGACCAGGTCCGTGTAGACCATCCAGTCCTCGTTCGGCTGCCACTGGAAGCTCAGCGTCTCGCCCTTGCGGCGGCGTTCGCCGTCATACACGAGGTAGCGCGGCAGGCGGCCCATCAGGCCGTTGTCGATCTGCTGGATCGTCGCGCCCGGGTTCAGCGCCAGCAGCATGGCGCGGTCGATGGGCGCGCCCGGCTTCAGCACGGCCTGCGCATACGCCGGCAGGGCCGACAGGTCCATGCCGCTGGGGACGGTGGCCGGGCTGTTGAAGTAGTCGCCGCCGATCGAGGCCGGATCGGAGGCGTTGCGCTGGTTCGCGTTCAGGCGGAACGTGCGCATGTCGACGGTCTGGAACACGTCGGTGTGGTATTTCGTGTTCAACCAGGCGAAGCCGAACAGCGCGCCGACCTTGCCGAAGCGCGTGTTCCACGTGTTGCTGACCAAAGCCGAACCCGTGTTGCCCCACTTGCCGTCCTTGTCGCGGTAGTTGGCGTTGGCGGTGAACGCGGAGCGGAAGCCGTTCTTGTCGAACGGGCGCACGCTGCGCATGTTGACGGTACCGGCCACGCCGCCCTCGATGATGTCGGCCTGCTGGCTCTTGTACACGGTCGCGCTGCGGAACAGTTCGGACGGCAGGAAGTCCATGTCCACTTCGCGGTTCGCGCTGATGTTGCCGCCCCAGCTGCCGGCCGAGGCGGACGCCATCGGCGCGCCGTTCAGCAGCACGCGGGTGAACGCCGGACCCATGCCGCGGATCGAGATGTTCATGCCTTCGCCGTCGATCGCGGCGCGCGTGACGGTAACGCCCGGGATGCGCGACAGCGCGTCGGCAATGTTCGGCTCGGGGAATTTACCCATGTCCTCGGAGAACACGGTGTCGGTGAGGCCGTTGTTCTCGCGCTTTTCCAGCGCGGACAACGCCAGCGAGCTGCGGTAGCCGGTGACGGTAACGACGGGACCGCTGCCCTGCGTCTTCGGTTCGGTGCTGTCCTGTGCCCAGGCGCTGGACACGAGGCTGGCCAGGATGGTCAGCGCATAGACATTGCGGCAATGGGATGCCCGGCGCCGTGCGGCGCCATTCCAGTGTTGCTTCATTTGTCTCCTCTCTCTTCTTCTCTGGTGGCCTTGTGGCCTTTTTGGTCTTGCGTGGAGGTGGTTGGTAATGCGTTCTTTTTCCGGTAACGGTTCTCCTTGTTCGGTATTTTGAGCGCTCGCCCTAACACAAAATGTTAAACGCTAACATTTTTGGTCGAAGCACCAGCTGTGCCCGACTGTCAATGAAAACACCTCGTAAAGGTTGTCTTTCAAGTACGACGTCTGACATGTAAGTACCATACTTGAGTAAATATCATCGAACCAATAAATTTTTTTTCGCCATCGATACTCGAATTCATATCACTCGTTTCATAGGCGAGGCTCTTCCCTCTGAGATTTGCTATCCGCTACCACAAAATCGCTGTTAGGGGTGTTATACGATAACAACACATAGGATGTCTGACCTTATTCAGGCTGCATGCATCCCGTGGTTTTGTGTCCGATTGTGTCGTAATCCCCCGCCGACACATTGCCGGGGTTTCCCGACATGCAACGGACAATCCCCCGACACACCCGACTGGTCTCATGACGTTCATCGACGCGCCGCGTCGACCCAACCGAAGGAGAGACCGATGAAGACGACCCACACCGCGCTGGCCGCCACGCTGGCCCTGACCCTGTGCGCCGGCGCCCATGCCGCCGAAGCGAAGAAGCCGACCGAGAAATGCTATGGGGTGGCCCTGGCCGGCCAGAACGAATGCGCGGCCGGCGCGGGCACGTCGTGCGCCGGCACGGCGAAGAAGGATTACCAGGGCGATGCCTGGATCCTCGTCGAGAAAGGCACCTGCACGAGCATCAGGACGCCCCAGGGCTACGGCTCGCTGACGCCCCGCAAATAAGCGGTGAAAGCGCCATGAAGATGCCCACCGCTGTCCTTGCCGCCGTTGCCGCCTCCGCGTTCGCCCTGCCCGCGCTGGCCGCCAACCCGGTTGCCGCCGCCACGAAGAACATCGTGATCGTGCCCGGCGAATTCATCGACGCCTCCGGCTGGCACGTCGTCCATGACATCCTGGGCCAGAAGGGTTACCACGTGACCGTCGTGCCGGCCGCGCATGCGACCTTCGAGGATGACGTCGGCCTCGTCCGCCGCGTGCTGATGCAGCAGTTCGGCAATGTGGTCCTCGTCGGCAACGGCATCGGCGGCGCCGTGATCGGCAACGCCGGCAGCGGCGCGAAAGTGAAAGCCCTCGTGTACGTCGCGGCCATCGCGCCGGAAGTGGGCGAGAATCCGCTCCAGCTGCTGCGCGGGCCGGACGGCATGCCCGCGCCGATCAGGGCCGATGTCGCCGGGTACCACTGGGCCGACCGCGCGCGCTTCCACGACGACGTCGCGGCCGACCTGACGCTCAACCGCGCCAACTTCCTGGCCGCGTCGCAGGCTCCCGTCGGCCTCGCGTTCCTCGGCACGCCCAGCTACGCGGCGCTGTGGCACACGAAGCCCAGCTACGCCGTCGTCGCGACGGAAGACCGCATCCTCGCGCCGGACGCGCAACGCATGATGTACCGCCGCGCCCACGCGCACATCGTCGAAATCAGGGGCAGCCACGCCGTCCACATGTCGCGTCCCGAGGACGTGGCCCAGGTCATCGAACAGGCCGCCCGCGACACCCTTTGATTCACCCAACCACCACAAGGAGAACACCATGAAAGCACAACGTACGAACCGCGTCGGCCTGGCCGGCGCCGCAGCCCTCCTCGCCATCGCCACGCTCGGCATCGCCAACCCGTCGCATGCCGCCGACAAGGACAAGGAGCAGCCGGGCCGCTGCTACGGCATCAACGGCTGCAAAGGCGAGAGCCTGTGCGCCACGGCGAAGAACGACTGCAAGGGCCTGAACCAGTGCAAGGGCCAGGGCGTGGTCGTCAAGACGCCGAGCGAATGCAAGGCGCTCGGCGGCACGCTGACCGAGAAGGAATAACCACGGCGGCCCGCCCCCCGACGGGCCATCCATTCACCACAGGAGCGAACCATGTCAGCCCACCCTCCCCCACCGACGTTCGCCGGCTTCGGCCTCGGCCTGCGGCGCGAGCACTACCGCGACTTCCTCGAGACGCACGTCCCCGTCGACTTCGTCGAAGCCATCTCCGAAAATTTCATGGTGGCGGGCGGCCAGCCGCTCGACATCCTGCGCCGCGTGCGCGAGCGGCATCCGGTGGCGCTGCACGGCGTGTCGATGTCGATCGGTTCCGCCGACGGCCTGCGCCGCGACTATCTCGTGCGCCTGAAGGCGCTCGTCGCCGCCGTCGACCCGCTGTACGTGTCCGACCACCTCTCGTGGTCGCGCATCGGCCGCTTCAACTCGCACGACCTGCTGCCGCTGCCGTACACGGAGGAAGCGCTCGACGTCGTCTGCACGAACATCCACCGCGCCCAGGACGCGCTGGGCCGCGCGATGCTGTTCGAGAATCCGTCCAGCTATCTCGCGTTCGACGGCGCGGCGATGACGGAATGGGAGTTCCTCGTGCGCATGTGCGAGCGCACGGGCTGCGGCCTGCTGCTGGACGTGAACAACGTGTTCGTCGGCGCGGCCAACCACGGCTTCGATCCGTTCGCTTTCCTCGACGGGATCCCGGCGCAGCACGTGCGCCAGATCCACCTCGCGGGCCACAGCCAGGGCGACGGCCTGCTGATCGACACGCACGACAGGAGCGTCCCGGACGGCGTATGGTCCCTGTACGCGCACGCCGTCGCGCGCTGCGGCCCCGTCGCGACGATGATCGAGCGCGATGCGGACATCCCGCCGCTGTCCGAACTGCTGGCCGAACTGGCGCTCGCGCGGCGCTTGGGCACTTGCCCAACCCTGAAGGAGGCCGCATGAACCTGAACAGGATGCAGTGCGACTTCCGCCGCTGGCTGACCGTGGCCGATGGCGCGTCTGCGCGCCGCCTGGCCGATGACCGGCGCGGACTCGACGTCTACCAGAACAACTACCGCGTCCAGCTGATGGGCTGCCTCGAGGCCACCTATCCGCATTTACGCACATTCATCGGCGATGCGGCATTCCGTCACGCGGCCGCGGCGCACGTCCCGCGCAATCCGCCGCGCGCCTGGACACTGGATGCGTACGGCGCCGGGTTCGAGACGACGCTGCGCACCGTCTTTCCCGACAACCCGGACCTGCACGAACTGGCGTGGATCGAGTGGTCGCTGGCGACGGCCTTCGTCGCGCGGGATGCCGCGCCGCTGGATCCGGCCCGCCTCGCGCACGTCGACTGGGATCGAGCGCGCCTGGGCTTTGCGCCTTCGCTGCACATGGCGCGGCTGACCACCAACGCGGCCGACATCTGGTGCGCGCTGCAGGACGGCACCGAGGTCCCCGAGGCGGCGATGCTGCCCGCGCCGGCGGGTGCGATCGTGTGGCGCCGCGGCTATCTCGCGCGCCTGCGCGTGCTGGCCGCGCCGGATTTCGAAGCGCTGCAGCTCGCGCGGGCCGAAGGGAGCTTCGGCGCCCTGTGCGCGCGGCTCGTCGACCGCCTCGGCCCGGACGATGGCGTCGCGAAGGCGGGCGCGCTGCTCGCCGACTGGATCGGCAACGACCTGCTCACGCGCGTGAGCGGCGTCCGTCAACCCTGAAAGGAATCACCATGCTGAATACTGCCCTCCTGTTGCCCGACGCCGCCCTGCTGCTGCTCGACCGCGTGGCCGTCGCCGCGATCTTCTTCCTGTCCGGCCGCACGAAGGTGCACGGCCTGTTCACGATCAAGGACTCGACGTACGAATTGTTCCGGTCCGAGTATGCGCTGCCGCTGGTTCCGCCCGAACTGGCGGCGCAGATGGCGGCGACGGCGGAACACGTGTTCCCCCTGCTGCTCGTGCTGGGGCTGTGCACGCGCGGCGCGGCGCTCGGGTTGCTGGGGATGACGGCCGTGATCGAGATCTTCGTGTACCCGGACGCGTGGCCGACGCATCTGGGCTGGGCGGCGCTGCTGTTGCCGCTGGTGGCGAAGGGAGGAGGAGACTGGTCGCTGGACCGGGTGGGAGGAACATGGTGGGCACGCCGTGCCCACCATGCGTAACGCGCTTGGTTGCGCTGAATTGCGCTTACTTGCCTACGACCTTCACGATGCTCGACAGGTTTTTCGCCAGGTTCGCATCGCCGCCGCGAGCCTCAAGCTTGCCCGCACCGTCGTTCCATTGCAGACGGGTCGTCGTGCCCTTGCCCTTCTCGTAGTCGTACGACACGCCGTCGTCGTCATACAGGTCGAAGGACGCGTCGCGGCCCGGGTAGACCTTGACCGACGCGATGGCCTGCTTCGTCGCGGTCGACTGGATGTCGGCGCCGAACGGGACGATCGAACCGGCCTTCACGAACACCGGGATCTGCGAGATCGGTGCGGCGACCTTGACCCACTGGCCGCCCGCGAGCTTCTCGTCGGTCCAGAAGTTGTACCAGTCGGTACCGGCCGGCAGGTAGACGTTCTTCTCCGTCTGGCCCTGCTCCGTCACCGGCGCCACGAGGAACGCCGGGCCGAACATGTATTGCGTGCCGATGTTGGCCACGTTCGGGTCGTTCGGGAAGTCCATCCACAGGGCGCGCATGAACGGGGCGCCCGTGTCGTGCGTGAACTTGGCCTGGCTGTAGATGTACGGGATCAGCTGGTAGCGCAGCGTATCGAAGCGGGCCATGATGGATTCCGCCTGCTTGCCGAACGACCAGATGTCCGTGTGCTTGTGCTGGCCGTGCAGGCGCAAGGTCGGCAGGAACGTACCGTACTGGAACCAGCGGGTCAGCAGTTCCGGATAGTCGTTGTTCTGGCCGACGACGTCGCGCGCGTCGGACGGATCGACCAGCGGCGGCTTCGTGCCGTCACTCGTGCCCGGGATGCTCTGCCAGCCGCCGATGTCGTTGCCCCACAGGGCGATGCCGGATGCCGTCATGTTCAGGCCCGTCGGGATCTGGCGCTGCAGCGCTTCCCACGTCGCGTTCACGTCCGACGACCAGAACAGCGCGCCGGTGCGCTGCGAGCCGAGATAGGCGGCGCGCGACAGGATCAGCACGCGCTTGTTCGGCTTCCACGTGCGCATGTTGTCGGCGAAGCCTTCCACGTGCAGCAGCGGGAACAGGTTGTGGTAGCGGTCGCCCGAGCCGATCGAATAGAAGTAGCCGTCCGGGACGAGGTCCGGTTCCGTCTCGTCCAGCCACGGGTAGTCGAAGCCGTGCGACAGGATGTTGTCGCGCGACTTCTCCCAGAACCACTGGCGCGCTTTCGGATTGGTCGCGTCGATCAGGCCGCCGGTGCGGTCCGAACGGAACGGCAGGCCATCGACGGTCTTGCCGTCCTTGTCCTTCAGCAGGTAGCCCTTCGCATCCAGCTCGTTGAAGTAGCGGCCGGCCGTTTCATAGCGCGGCCAGATCGAGACGATCGACTGCATGCCCATGTCGTGCAGCTGCTTGTTCATGCCGTCCGGGTCCGGGAACTCGGCCGGGTTGATGTCCATCTGGCCCATGCGGGTCCAGTAGAACCAGTCGACGACCATCACGTCGAGCGGGTATTTTTTCTGGCGGTAGGTGTTCGCGACGCGCAGCACTTCCTGCTGGCTGTCGTAGCGCGCCTTCGACTGGATCAGGCCGAACGCGGCCTTCGGCGGGATCGGCGTCTTGCCGGTCAGGCGTGCGTAGCCCGAATAGATCTCGTCGGTGGTCTTGCCCGTGATGACGAAGAACGACACGCGCTCGCCCACGTTGGACTGGAAGCTCGTGCGACCGTGGATGGCGGCGTTGAAGCGCGTGGCCGACGGGTTGTCCCACACGATGCCGTAGCCCTTCGACGACACCATGAACGGCACGCATACGGATTCGCCGGTCGGCGCGTCGTACCAGTGCTTGCAGTCGAGCGTGCGGCCGCGCAGGTCCAGGGGACCCGTCGATTCCTGGTTCTGGCCCATGCCGTAGTAATGCTCGTCGCGGCCGGCGGCGAACGTGGCGCCAACCTGGTACGTCTTCTCGCCGTTGACGGTCTGCGGCGACATCTCCCAGCCGTGCATCTCGAGGATGGATTCGCCCTTGGCGTTCTTGACCTGCAGGCCCACCGGCGCCAGCGACGGCGCGAAGTACTTCTCCGGCTGGCTCGGCGTGCGCGCCGGCGGTGCCGCGTTCACGTGCACGGTCATGCCGTTGGAGGTGAACGTGTCGCCGTCGTTGCCCGCGGTGTGGCGGAACGCGCCGTTGTCGGCATTCTTCTTCAGGATGCCGTAGCCCGGGCCCTTGAGGACTTCGTCCTTGTCGACGGCGATCGTCACGTGGACGATGTTCGGGCCATAGGCTTCCACCGAGACCCAGGCGCCGTTGCGGTCCAAGGTGGTCAGCGGAGCGGCGAAGGCCGCGGGTACGAAGGCAAGCGCCGATGTTAGCGCAATCAGCGTGCGGTGCAGGGTAAGTCTCATCCAGTCCTCTATCGCAGGGGGTGAATCGGGCGACGCCTTGGCGGATGGCGGCGGCGGGCCGGAGAGACTGTCATTACAGGCCGTATGGCCTGCGGCCCGCACGCGGCGGACGGTTTCGGGCGTCTCCTCGGCACGGTACCGGCCGGGGGCGGCGGCGTGCGCGTTATAGTTGAACTGTTATTGTCGCTGTTAGCGATCACATACGCAATCGCTAAAAACGCCGGAAATGGATAAAAATCTGCTTGAACCGCATTGCTATACGCTACCATAACGCGTTGATCACGACACCTCAGCACATTGGGGGGGCAGTTGCCCGGCGCGCCCTGGCGGCAAGGCGCGGCACGATCATTCCCATCTGTGTCAGTGTCGGCGCGAGCAAGGCCTCGTCACGGATGCCCGGCACCGTCGCGGTACTGCCGGGGGCGGACCGCGCCAGCCGCGCGGTGGCGCAACAATGGAGCGCATGGCCCTTACAGCCTGTCCGGCAACGTCGTGGATGGCGTGAGCTTAGGTTCGTCGAGAAGCTGGGCTTTATAAACCATAAGTTCGCTTTCGTCGATGTCGAATCGTTTCAGCCATTGTTCGGCGGCCCAGCCCGTAATGCGGGGCTCGCCGTTTTTTGACGCATAGTGTAGACCGACCTTCGGCGCGCGTACCGGTTTGAAGAGCCTGTTCGGCAAAACGAGACGGGCAGGCTTCGGCCGGTCGGTCGGCGCGACCTCGGGTTTGGGCCCAGCCTGGATCACGAGACCCGCACCGTAGTCGTAGAGCGCGAACCAGTCCATTGGCAGTTCGGAGCGAATCGTCCCCAGTCCACCAACTTTCTCGACCATATCCTGGCTGACGGCCGTCAGCCAGGATATGGTCTTGATTCCTTGGTGCGCGGTACGGGAAGCGTCAATGGGCTGGCCAACATCGAGTCCATTCAGCTTTTCGGAAAGATATGCTTCGAAAGGCTGATTTTCGTCTTCTCGTACCACCGATACGACCAGACCATAGCCGGCGTAACCGTGAATGGCGTTCAGACGTCGTGCAAAGTTCACGAACATGGTCTGAAAGTCAGCCGGGTGTTCCTCGACATATAGCAGGGGCATGCTGAAACGCAGAGACGAAGTCCCGCGCACAATCATTTTCGCTTCCCAGCCGCGTCGACCAAACACCTGGAATTCCCACTCACCTGCTTCGTGCGGCTGTTCGCCGCTGATGTACGTGAAACTGACCAGGTCGTCTTCATCCATGCGCTTCATCATGTCGCGCATGGGCTTGGATTTTAAGTACGCAATTTTGTCCGGGCCTTCCGGCGGTTCGGCTCGCCAAAGCCAAGTTAAATGTTTTTTCGCAACTACTTCATACTCGTCAAAGCAAGCACAAATCGCTTCACGCACCTCCGGAACGTGCGCGTCGTTAAAGAACAGCGTCCCGGTCACGGCGGGCATACTCCCCACGTAGGTTTGTGCGCCTTGCTTCGTCAACAGACCGCCGGGAATGCGCATTTTTTCGGGATGCTCTCGCATCAATTCAATCGGATCGAAAGGTAAATCGGACATGGTGTTTCCTTATAAAGCCGGCGCTGGCACAGGCGGAGGCCGCTTGGTAAAAAGGGTGTACAAAATTCCGGCAATACTCGCTGCCGCACCTAGCTGTTCGACCGGAACCTTCGGCGGATCGGGATCAGGCTGATCACAGTCGCATTCTTCTGGCCCCATAACCACTACCTTCTTTTCGTCACCGGCAATGTGTATGTACGCATCTTCCTGAGGCTTGGTAATTGTATCCGGCGGAAACTTTATCTCGACAACTTGTTTGATGTTGTCCTGAGTCGGAGGCTTGCTGGGATCGTTTACGATAACGACGTCGGGCCGGCGAATATAGCCCTTCCCAGCCTTGAATCCGGGCCGCGTGTTGCCGTCTCCGTCCGGAATATGCCAATATTTCTTGATCCAGCCAGGCAGCCAATCATGTGCTCTCGTTTCGATCTCGCTATGCATGATTGGCGCCGGGGGCTCCTTCGTCATGTCGTAGTTCACCTCAGGTTTATACGGGCTCTGGTGTTTTAGGAGAGCGTCGAGGCTATTTAGTCGGCCAGACACGCACGATTGCTTCAGCGATCGGCCATCCTTGCCGACACCAGGCGTGTCTTTGCACTTGCATATGGCCGAGCACAAGACTTTCTTATCGACGTAATCGAGCTTGACACGATTGATATTAACAACTGTCGTTGTGCCGTCTCGCGACATACCGCCGGTAGCCAGTGGTGGAGTTGGTTTCGTCGGCTCGGTCATTGCTGCCCCAGAAGTTCCAAAGCCAATGCTGCGTTGACGTCACGCTCTACCCACTGCGTAAAACCGTCGGCGTCGGTCGTTCCTTCGAGATACTGGCCGCTCGTAGAACGCAGACGTACCCGCTCTCCTGCGACGGGCTCTCCGGTAGAGCGATCCACGACCCGGAAACGGCCGCGAAACCGGTGCCCCTCTTTACCCACCGCTTCATCCTGATAGCCAGCAGCCTTGGTCTCATCGACACTCCCAAAGCCTCTTGGAAGCGCGCCGCCGGCTGCGGACCCGGCAGCCCCCTGCCCGGCCCCACCCGACGGCTCGGTCAGCGTCATCATCTGACTGGATATCAACGTGGCGCCGCAGGCAACCTTGCAGCCGTGATAGGCAACGGCATGGCCGTCATCGATCAGGCTCGGGTCGCCCTGACTGATCGGGAACACCCCTTTGCAACGCGGACACGACACCATGTCGCCGACGCGCGCCCACCCCTTCCCCATCGTGTCGCAAGTGGGTGAGCACGTGATGACTGTGCCGCCATGGCTGGTCTTATCGCCGAGAACGATCAATGGCTGGCTCATCGCCCCTCCTGAGTGATTAGATCGAAATGCCGCGGCAAATGTTAGCAGCGCAGTAATTCCGAAGGCTCACAAAATGTCACGCAGGAAAATTTTCGCGACACATCGCACAGCCCACAGGTCAGGGTGTTGAGTTACTTCAAAGCCGACAAAGCCAAAAACGAAACGGGCCACCCCGCAGGACAGCCCGTCATCCCACGCGACGCGGAAGCGCCGCGTCAGCAACTCATCAGAACTTGTAGCGCGCGCCCAGCATGTAGCGCGGGCCACCAGTCGTGACCTGCAGCACCTGCTGGTCGCTGCGGCCGTGCGTGCGCTGGGTCGAGTCGGTCAGGTTGATCGCCTCGAGCGACACGGACAGGTTCTTGTTGACGTTGTAGCCGATCGACAGGTCGGTCTGGCCGTACGGCTCGACGTACTGCGGGTTCGGCTTGCCGTTGTCGGCCACGTTCGCCAGGAACTCGCCGCGCCAGTTGTAGGCCAGGCGGACGGACCACTTGTCGTCCTCGTAGATACCGACCAGGTTGGCGGAGTTCGACAGGCCGACGAGCGCGAACTGGTTGCCCGTGCCAAGGTTGTCGTACTTGAGGTCCGACTTCACGTACGTGTAGTTCGCCTGGAAGCCGAGGCCGTTGCTGAACATGTGCTGCCAGTTGACTTCCGCACCCTTCAGCGAGGCCTTCTTCTGGTTGATGTACGTCGTGATCTGGTACGGCAGCGCCGGGTCGCCCGGCACGCCCGTGATCGTACCGGTGTAGTGCCCTTCCCCGTTGATGCCCTTCGACGTCACGCCCGGCTGGCCGTCGAAGTTCTTCAGGATGTAGTCGCGCATGCAGTTCGTGTCGGTCGCCACGCAGCCCGACGCGATCGCAGCCTTCCAGTAGGCGCCGCCCACCGGCGTCAGCGCCGTCGGCGACGGCGACGTGACGACGGTCTGGCCCGCGTAGTCCGACAGGTCCTTGTGGAACATGCCCAGCGAGACCATGCTCTGCTTCGTGTAGTACCACTCGGCCGACAGGTCCAGGTTCTTCGACTTCACCGGCGTCAGCGCCGGGTTGCCGCTGCTGCCCGTCACGCCCGTCACGCCCGCCGTCGAGCTGTACGTGGTACCGCCCTGGATCTGGTCGTAGCGCGGACGGCCGATCGACACGCCGTAGCTCGCGCGCACCTTCAGGTCGTCACGCACGTCCATGTCCCAGTCCACGGTCGGCAGGAAGTTGCTGTACTTGCCGTGCTGGGTCTGGAAGACCTGGTTGCCGAAGTCCACCGGCAGTTCGTTCTGCGAGATCCAGCGCACGCCGACCGGCAGCTTGGCGAGACCGGTCGAGGCGACGTCGGTCTTCTCGTAGCGGAAGCCGATACCGGTGTGCATCGGCATCGCGGTATCCCAGTCCGTGTTGAACTGCAGGTACAGCGCCTTGGTCTTCTCGATGGTCGTGCGGTCGAAACTCGGGTTCGCGAGGCTCGGGGTGTAGCCGGCCTGGTCGCCCGTGACCTTGATCGCGTTGTCGCGCACCTTGGCGAAGTCGAACAGCATGAACTGGTTGTACAGGCGGGGATCGCCCGAACCGCCCAGCTTGCTGAAGTACTGGCTGATGGTGTCGGCATGCCACAGGCTCTGGTCATAGTCGACGCCCGCGTTGTTCGACGTGCCGCCCGCCCACGTGTCGCGCTGCACCTGCTGGAACACGGAGTGGTTGTTGACCTTCGTGTGCGACAGGCCGAAGTTCAGGTTCGACGATTCGAACAGCTTCAGGCTGCCGCCGGCCTGGATCTGGTCGATCTTCATCTTGTTCAGGCCATCCTGGAACCACGAACCGGACACCTGGTTCGGCGAAGCCTGGTAGTTGGCACCGCCCGGGATGACGAGGATCGGCATCTCCTGCGTGAAGTCGACGCCGGTCGTGTTGCGGCTGAAGGTGACCGTTGCGAGGTCGTTGTTCGAACCGAACGGGCTGTCCTTCTCGGCCTTGGCCTGCGAGTGGTGCATGTCCAGCGACAGGCGCAGGGCCGGCGAGGCGCGCCACTGCGTGTTGAAGCCGATCGAGTCCAGGGTCGACTTGGTGGCGAAGTTACCGCCGTTCATCGCCAAGTCCTGGTTCTTGACCTGCTCTTCATAATAGATCGGCGACGCGAGCGGACCGTTGGTCCAGCTGCTGCTCTGGGCGTTCAGCGGGTGGTTGAACCAGACCGACAGCTCGTGGTACTTGGTCTGGATCTTGTTCTGCGCGTACGTGTAGTCCAGCGTGGTCGTCAGTTCCTTGACCGGGCGGAACTGGAACGTCAGCTGGCCGTTGGTACGCTGGCGCTGCGAGCCGCGCACGAAGTACGACAGGTTCTGCGGCGTCAGGTAGATGTCGGACGGCTTCGGCGGATTCGTCACGCCGGCGCCGTTCGCGGGGATCGGACCCGGGTCGTCGCTGACGGTGTTGCCCTTGTACGGGCCGAGCCAGCCGTTGGTGATGGCCGCCTGGTTCACGCCCAGGTTGCGCTCCTGGTAGCTGCCCGTGACGGCGAGGCCGAACATGCCGTCGTTCCACGTGGTGCTGTACAGGCCCGAGACTTCCGGCGTGACCTTCTTGCCCGCGTCGATAGCCGGCAGGTTGTTGTTCGACTTGTCGTACACGCCCTTGACGCCGATGCTGGCCTGGCTGCCCAGGTCGAGCGGACGGCCCGTCATGATGTTCAGCGTGGCGCCGATGCCGCCCGGCGGCGTGTCGGCGCGTGCGCTCTTGTACACCTGGATCTGCGACACGGCTTCCGAAGCCAGGTTCGAAAAGTCGAATGCGCGGCCGGCCTGGTCGGCCAGGCTGGCGGTCGGCATCTGGCGGCCGTTCAGCAGGACGACGTTCAGGTCGGGGCCGACGCCGCGCACGGTGACGTTGGCGCCCTCGCCGCGCGAACGGTCGATGGACACGCCGGAAATGCGCTGCAGCGATTCGGCGAGGTTGGTGTCGGGGAATTTGCCGATGTCGTCGGCGACGATGCCGTCGACGATACCATCGGAGTTACGCTTCAGGTTCAGCGTGGACTGCATGCTGGCGCGGATACCCTTCACGACAACGGTGGTCGTCGCGACGCCCTGCACCGGCGCGGTGACGGCCGGGTCGTTGGGCGATGCGATGCCATTGGAAGCACCATTGCTCGCGTCCTGTGCGAATGCCGGTGCGACCAGGGCGGCGCAGGCGCTCGCAACGGCGAGGCTGATCAGGCGGTGCCTGGTGTTCAGGTGGTGGGTAAAGACCCTCTTGGTGTGCAGCACTATGTCTCCTCTCGTCTCTCGAAAAAAACGCCGCGCCCTCCGGGCGGCGACGTCCGTGGTGGTGGTACTACTCCTGGCACTCCCGCCTCGTGCGGACTCTTTGGTCACTGATAGCGGTCATCATTTGTTTAAGATTAAGAACATTGCTTCCATTGGTCAATCGGTCGAACCAAAGCGCGCACGCTTCGGAGGCGTCCGCGCCCCCGTTCGAGCGGTGGTTATTTGTGAGAATGATGTATTACGTAACTTACGTACGAACGTGACCAAATTTGTTCAAGAAATCGATTTCATAAATAAATCAATCACTTCGTCCGGAACCGCTACGAACGGCATGCCGTTATACTTTTCACCAGCCGACGGGATTGGAGTTACATTTATGCGTGATGCATGACGTACAAAATTTTCCAATCTGTTGCATAATCATCACAACCCACTTGATTTTTCCCTCTCATGCCCGTAACCGGTGACCAGCAACTCCTCAAGCAACTGAACCGCATGGCACTGGTGCGCCAGGTCAGCATCCAGCCCGGACTGTCGCGCGCGGCCCTCGCCGACGTGCTCGGCCTGACGAAATCCACCATCAGCCTGCTCGTGCGCGAACTCGTCGACGAAGGCTGGCTCACGGAAAGCGAATTGCTCGTGACGGGCGAAGTGGGCCGGCGCGCCACGCCCCTGCACCTGGATCCGTCGCGCCTCGCCCTGCTGGGCGCCGACCTGGGAGTGGACGAGGCGCGCGTCGTCGCGACGAACCTGCTGGGCGAAGTGCTCGACACGCGCATCCTCACGTACGAAGACCCAACCGATCCCGCCTCCTGCATCCGCCTCGTGGCGCTCGCGCTCGTGAAACTGGCGAAGCGCCTGGCCCGTCCCGCGGGCCGGGGCGCGCCGCGCCGCGTGCTCGGCGTGGGCATCGGGCTGCACGGCGCCGTCGACGAAGCCCTGGGCCTGCTGCGCCACGCGCCGCACCTGGGCTGGCGCGACGTCGACGTGGCCGGCATCGTGCAGACGCACGTCGCCGGCTCGCCGCTGGACGGGCTGCCGCTGTACATGCAGAACGAGGCGAACGTGGCGGCGCTGGGTGAATTCGAGTTCGCCGACCAGTCGGGCACCGATCCGCTGATCTATCTGTCGATCGGCTACGGCGTGGGCGCCGGGGTGATCGTCAACGACCGCCTGCTGACGGGCCTGCACGGCTATGCCGGCGAGGTAGGCCACGCGATCCTGCAGGCCGGCGGCCCGCTGTGCCAGTGCGGCCGGCGCGGCTGCGCCGACGCGCTGATCGGCCTCGGCTCGCTGCTGGGCCGCGAACGTCCCAGCCATCCCGCGCTGGAAAACCTGTTCCGGCGCGTGGCCGACGGCGACCCGGCCACGTGCGCCGCCGTGGACGCGGCCGGCCGCCAGCTCGGCATCCTGCTGAACAACCTGTGGGCCGGCTTCGATCCGATGGCGATCGTCATCGGCGGCCCCGCCCTGCAACTGGGCGACGCCTTCATCGAACCCGCGCGCCACGTGCTGGCCGCCTACGCGCACGCCGCCATGCTGCCGCCGCCCGACATCCGCACCTCGCACTTCGGCGCCCAGGCCGTGGCCGTGGGCGCCGCAGCACTGGCGCGCTACCGCGTCACGCGCCCGCTCGACGTGCTGCGCATCGAGCGCGAGACCGGGCGCGGTGCAAGCGTCCGGCCGGCCGGGCTGGCAATGCCTCACTGACCGCAACAACACAAGGAATACAATGACCGCTGACACGATCAACGTTGGACTCATCGGCTACGGCTTCGCCGGCCAGGTCTTTCACGCGCCCCTGCTGCGCACGACGCCTGGCCTCGCCATCGCCGCCGTCTCCAGCCGCAATCCGGACAAGGTCAGAGCAAGCCTCGGCGGCGTCGCCGTCCATGCCGAGCCGGCCGCCCTCCTCGCCGATCCGGCCGTCGCCCTCGTCGTGCTGGCCAGCCCGAACGCGACCCACTATCCGCTGGCGAAGGCCGCGCTGGAAGCCGGCAAGCACGTCGTCGTCGACAAGCCGTTCACCGACACGGCCGCCCAGGCCGCGGAACTCGTACGCCTGGCCGAAGACAAGGGTCTGCTGCTGAGCGTCTACCACAACCGCCGCTGGGACAGCACGACGCGCACCGCGCTGCGCCTGCTGGCCGACGGCACCCTGGGACAAGTCCGCCACGCCGCGATGCACTTCGACCGCTTCCGCCCGCAGCCCCAGGCGCGCTGGAAGGAAGAGGTGGAGGCCGGCGGCGGCATCTGGATGGACCTGGGCCCGCACCTGATCGACGAAGCCCTGCTGTATTTCGGCGAGCCGCTCGCCATCGAGGCCGACCTGCCGGTCCTGCGTCCCGGCGGCCGCTGCGAAGACCAGTTCCAGGCGCGCCTGCGCTATGCGGACGGCCTGCGCGTGGACCTTGGCGCCAGCATGCTGGCCGCCGTTGCGCGCCCGCGCGTGGCGCTGCATGGCCTGAACGGCAGCTGGGTCAAGCAGAGCCTCGACCCGCAGGAAGCGGACCTGATCGCGGGCCGCCGGCCCGGCGGCGATGCGGCGGCATGGGGCGTCGACGAAGAAACCGGCGTGCTGGCCGTCCAGCGCGACGGTAAAGTGACGCCATCTCCGCTGCCGACCGAGAACGGCGCCTACCCGTCGTACTATGCGGGCATCCGCGACGCGCTGCTCGGCCAGGCGCCGAATCCGGTGCCCGCGCGCCAGGCGCTGACCGTCATGCGGCTGCTGGATGCCGGCCGCCTCAGCGCGGCGGAACGGCGTGAAGTGCTGCTGTCCGAAATCGACGCCTGAACTAGCCCTGCCCCGCCTCCAGGTTCGCGCGCACCCGCTCCAGCAAGTCGAGCAGGGTCGCGCGGTCCGCCTCCGCAATCCCCTCCAGCGCCGCCTCGGCCAGCGCGCCGTCGTGGCGGTGCAGCGCCGCGAACATGTCCTTGCCCGCCTCCGACAGCGCCAGCCGCGTGCTGCGCTTGTCCGTCTCGTCCGCCGTCGCGTCGAGCAGCCCGCGGTCGCGCAGGCCGCGGATCAGGCGCGCCAGCTGCGCCTTGTCGCGTCCCGAATGCGCGGCGAGGTCGCTCTGCGTCGCCCCGGGGCGACGCGCAAAGAACCCCAGCACCTTGATCTCCATGTGCGCCAGGTCGTGCGGCCCGGCCCGCAGGCTGCGCTGCTGGGCCGACCGGTACAGGTGCATGATCGCGTGGACGCGTTCCAGCACCTCCAGCGCGGGCGATGGGGGATTTTGGTTGACTTCATCAACTACATTTTGCATAATGGGTGACATTATCAACTAATTCGGAGCAACGATGCAGACTGCAGATCACCTCGTACGCCGCGTACGCCACGAACTCAAGCTGCGCGAACTGACCGTGTCGCGCATCGAACGCCTGGGCGACGGCTTCGCCGCCATCACCTTCACGGGCGAGGCGCTGGCCGATTTCACGTCACTGTCGTTCGACGACCACGTCAAGTTCATGTTCCCGGACGCGGATGCAGAGGGAGAACAGGTGAGGCGCGACTATACCCCACGGCGCTTCAGCCGCGAAGCCCTGGAGCTCGTGATCGAATTCGCGCTGCACGGCGACGGCAAGGCATCAAGCTGGGCGCGCAACGCCGTCGTGGGCCGGCAAGCCCTCGTCGGCGGGCCGCGCGGCTCGATGATCGTCCCGTTGGAACTCGACTGGCATGTGCTGGCGGGCGACGCGACCGCCCTGCCCGCCATTGCGCGGCGGCTGGAAGAGCTGCCGGGCGGGAGCCGGGCGATCGTGTTCGTGCATGCGGCGCCCGCGGACCGGCGCGTGTTTGAAGGTAGAGCGGACGTGGACCTGCGCTGGTTCGACACGCCGGAGGCGCTGGTGGCGGACCTGGAAGCGCTCGCGCTGCCGCCCGGCCGCGGATTCGCGTGGGGCGGCGGCGAAGCGTCGATGATGGCGCGGGTGCGCCAGGCGCTGAACGAAAAAGGCGTGCCGCGCGAGGCGACGCGGGTGTCGGCGTACTGGAAGCAAGGCGTCGCCGAACACCACGAAAACCTCGATTGACGACCTCAGGCCTTGCGTCTGCGCCGCGCCGCCAACAACCCGGCCAGCGACACACCCATCAACGCCAGCGACCCCGGCTCCGGCACCGTGAACTCGTCCATGGCCCAAGCCGTCGGGCTGCTGTTGTAGATGACGAGCGTATCGATGCCGGCCCAGTCCAGCTGGACCCAGCGCGGCGCCGTCGTGTCCAGCGTGAAGGCGCCGGATGTGACCAGCAGCTGGCCGTTGCGCCAGCCTTCGAACGAGATCTCCTGGTCGACCCAGGCGGACGTGAAATACGCGCCCGTGTATTCCCACGCGCTGCCGTCCGCCTTCGCGATCGTCGCGGGCTGGCCGTACCAGTTGTACGCCACGTTCGACGGCGACACGGCGCCAGCCTCGAAGCCGCTGCCCGGATAGGCGTCCGCGCGGATCGTGCCCATGTTGTCCCAGTCGAAGCCCGCGTAGCCGGCGTCGATCGGGAGCGTCTCGTCGCCCGGCAGGTCGTCGAAATGGATGACCGTCGCATTGGCCAGCATGCACGTCGCTGCGGCCAGCAGGCCGATGATCGTCTTTTTCATGTTCATCCCTTTCAGTGTGCGAGGCCGGCGACTTCGGCGTCGCTCAGGGCCGCGTTATAGATGCGCAGCTCGTCGATCGCGCCCTTGTACGGCGTATCCCAGTAGTTCACGCCCAGCGCGAACGTGCCGGTCGTCGTCGTGAACACGTTCGGGAAGTTCGTGCCGGAGAAGCGCTTGACGCCATTCACGTACACATTGACGACGCCGGTGTTGACGCTGAACGCGACGTGTGACCACTGGTTCACGGGGATGTTCATGCCGAGGCCCGCGTCGTACCAGGCGGCGCCCGACCACAGCATCGACGCGCCGCCCACGCCGCCATGCCCCATCGGCAGGAAGCTGACCCAGGAATCCGTCGTGCGCGCGCCGAAAAACGTCGTGGTGAACGCCGTCAGCTGCGCGGGTTTCAGCCACATGGCGACGGTGTACGTGTTCGACGAGATCAGGCCGTTCGGCAGGCGCACGCCGGTCGCGCCGTCGAACACGGCCGCGTTGCCGCGCATGCCGGCGCCGTACGTCAGGCTGCCGCCCGCCACGTCGATCTTGCCGCCGCTGACCGAACCGGCCGCGAACGCGCCGTTCGAGTCGGCCAGGTTGCCGTCGAAGGCATAGTACGCGACGAGGCCGCCCAGCTTGCGCACGGTGACGGTGAACGTCTTCGTCAAGGTGGCCGTGCCCTTCGTGATGCGGGCCGTCAGCGTCACGTTCACGGATCCGCTGGCCGGCGTCGTCACGATGCCCGTATTGCTGACGACGGCAGGATTCGACGACGTCCAGCTGATGACGGCGTTGCGCGCAGCGGTCGTCGGCAGGGTGAGATTGCCCGTGACGGCCGTCGTCGCGCCGAGGCTCAGCTCATTGTAGATGGCGGTGGCCACCTGCATGTCGGTGCGCGGGATCAGGCGGCTGCCGAAGATGGCGATGCCTTCGCGCGACGAGGCGGTGAAGGTCGTCACATACGACTTCGACGTTTCGTCCCACTGCGTCAGCAGCACGCCTTTATAGGTCGACGCGCCCGGCAGGTTGATCTCGACCTGGTTGGTGCCGACCTTGCGCCAGGTGCCGGTCACGGCGCCGGTGATGCTGCCGTTGGCGTTCAGGGTAATCAGCTGCGACTTCCTGATGGCGGCCGTGATGTCCTTGCCGTGGTTGACGTACAGGTAGTCGCCGAACACGAATTCCGGGCGGACGGTCGTCGCCGTCTCGTTGGCGTAGCGGTACGGCGCCACGACGGGCCAGCCGTCCGCGTTCATGAACATCTGGTGCACGCGCACCTCGTGCTGCTCGCCGCGTTCCGGGAAGCGCGTGTGGAAGATGAGGAAGTGCTTGCCGGTCGCCGGGTCGTACCAGGCCGAGTTGTGGCCCGCCGAGACATAGCCCGTGCCGATGCCGGTGCCCGCCTCGCCCAGCTTGCGCTCGAACAGGAAGTTACCCATCATCTTGACGCCATACGGCGCGATCGACGCGTCGTCGAACAGCGGTTTCGACGGATCGGACTTCACGTTCGCCATCGCATTGCCCTGGGCGTCGAAGTACGGACCGTCCGGATTGGTCGAGCGCGCGACGCGCATGTTGTAGCCGCCGTTGGCATCCAGGCCGCCGAACGACGTGAACAGGTAGTAGTACGACGTGGCGGGGCTGTACAGGATGTACGCGGCTTCGATGCGGGAGTGATTGCCGCCGGTGAGGCGCTTGCCGTAGCCCTGGTTCGGATACGGGAAGCCGGTGGCGGGGTTCATCTGCATGATGAAGATGCCGCCCGAGTACGAGCCGTAGACCATCCACAGCTTGCCCGAATTGTCGAAGAAGACGTTCGGGTCGACCGTGTTCGGGTGCTTCAGCGCGTCGTAGACGGTGCCGTCGTAGCTCGCCTGGCCCCACATGCCGGACTTCAGGATCACGCCCTTGTTGACGTACGGGCCTTCGGGACTGTTCGCGACGGCGATGCCCAGCGCGGACCGCGGCGCGTCGCCCTGGCAGGCGTCGTAGTACATGTAGTACTTGCCGTCCGCAAGCTGGCGCACGTCCGGCGCCCACAGGGTCGTCGTGTTCGCCCATGCGAACGTCTCGGCCAGTTCCGTGTAGACGTTCTTCGAGCCGTTCAGGAACAGCGGGTTGGTGGCGCTGACGCCGTCCGTCATCTGCGTCCACTTCATGAGGTCCTTCGACTTGGCCGAGGCCAGGTGCGAACCGAACACGTAGAACGTGTCGCCGGCCTTGAGCACGGAAGGATCGTGCACGGACGCGTTCTGGAAAGTGGGTAACGTGGCGCCGGCCTGGGCGAACGCATTGGCGGCAATGAAGCAGGACGCAAATAGCGCGCCCAATCCCGCCAGGGATAAGGGTTTGTTCACTGTAGTCTCCGTCTAATAATTATGGGTATTGCTCAGGAGCGGAGAATGCGGCATTTTCAAACGCTTTGCAACAGGGCAAGCCGTGCACCTAAGTCACTGATTCGACCGAAGAATTTACAGATTTCAATACGGAAATGCCTGCGATTCCAAAAAACGGGATTTAAGGCCGGAAATAAAAAATATGGTGATCGATGAGGGAATCCGCGATAACTTTTTTTGGAATGGAATCGCTTCGAAAACAAAAAAAGATATCGCAGATTTTTTTGCGTGTTACAAAAAATATTTTGTGGCGAGCGTGCCGTTGCGGTCCAGGACGTACCGGTCGAAATCCCGCGCGAGGAACAGCTGTCCGTCATACACGCCGCGCGCCTCCGCCTCCAGCGCCCCCATCGACAACGGTCCGTCCCCGTCCTGGTAACGGGGACTGAAATGGGTCAGCACGAGGTTCGGCAGCCGGGCTTCCTGCGCCATGCGCGCCACCCGCAGCGCGGAACTGTGCATCGGCCCCGGCCCCACCTTCAGGAGCACCTCTTCCGTGTACGTCGCCTCGTGGACCAGCACCTCGGCCGTGCGCGCCGCCGCCAGCAGCAGCGACGGATCGTCGTTGTCGCCGCCGACGATGATCGTGCGCGCCTTGCGCGGCGCGAGCAGCCAGTCGGCCGAACGCAGCACGCGGCCGTCGTCCAGCACGGCGTCGCGCCCCTGCTGCAGTTCGCCCCAGGCCGGGCCCGGCGCGATGCCGGCCGCGCGCAGGCGGGCCGTATCCAGCTTGCGCTCCACCGTGCGCTCCGTGAAGCGGTACGCCCACGACGGCATGCGGTGCGACAGCGCGATGGCGTCCACGGCCAGGTCGGGCAGGACGGGCGTGCCCGCCAGGCCGCCGACGGCGATGAACTCGAGCGGATACGGCAGACCCAGTTCGCTCGTCGCCATCACGCCGTCGATGAAGGTCCGCAGCGCCGGCGGGCCGACGAGGGCCAGCGGGGCCGTGCGGTTCAGCATGCCCGCGCTGGCCAGCAGGCCGGGCAGGCCGTAGCAGTGGTCGCCGTGCAGGTGCGTGATGAAGACGGCGCGCAGGTCGTGCAGCGACAGCGGCGTGTGCAGGATGCGGTGCTGCGTGCCTTCGCCGCAGTCGACGAGCGACCAGCCGCCGCCCGGGCCGCGCAGCGCCAGGCCGCTCACGTTGCGGGTCTTGCTCGGGGTGCCGGACGAGGTGCCGAGGAACTGGAATTCCATGTCGTGACGGGGTGAGAAGTCGGTCTGGTCCGATTATGCCCCGTTTCGGTCGACGCCCAGGCGGTTTCGTCGCAGCCGGGTTGCCGTCGTCCCGGCGCGGCGGCACAATTCCGGCATGAACACCCTCGCCCGCTTCTTGCCCGCCACGCCGGGCCCTCACCGGCCGCTGCTGCGCCGCCTGGCCGACGACGTCGGCCTGACCGTCATCGTGTGCATCCTGATCGCCGTCCTGATCACGCTCGTCAACGGCAGGACGTTCGAGCTGTACGACCAGATGGTGTACTCGATCTGCGTGGGCCTGGTGGGACTGGTGGTGCTCGACGGCGTGCGCTTCACCCTGCTCGACGATCCCGCACGGCGCCGCCGCTGGCTGGTGCCGTGCATCGTGCTGCTCGTCGCGATGGCGCCCGTCGCACACTACACCGGCATCTCACTGGGCAGCCTGATCCTGGGCCGCCCCCTGCCCGACCTGTCCGCGTACCCGAACGACCATGGCCAGAAAGGCATGATCGGGCTGACCTTCCTGGCGATCAGTGCGATGGCCCTCCTGATCCTGAACCGCGAACGGGTCGAGCGCATCAAGCTGGAACGCACCGAGGCCAAGGCGCGCGCCGAGACGATCGAACGCCAGGCGCTGCAGGCGCAGCTGCGGCTGCTGCAGGCCCAGATCGAACCGCACATGCTGTTCAACACGCTCGCGAACCTGCAGGGCCTGATCGCGATCGACCCGCAGCAGGCGAGCACGATGCTGGACCACCTGATCCAGTACCTGCGCGCCACCCTGTCCGCCACCCGCGCCGAAACGACGACGCTGGCCCAGGAATTCGAGGCGGCCGAAGCCTATCTCGGCCTGATGGCCGTGCGCATGGGTTCGCGGCTCGCGTACCGCTGCATCCTGCCCGCCGAACTGCGCGGCGCGCGGCTGCCGGCCATGCTGCTGCAGCCGCTCGTGGAAAACGCCATCATCCACGGCCTCGAGCCGAAGATCGAGGGCGGCACCGTGACCGTGGAGGCGAGCGCGCGCGCCGGCCTGCTCGAGATCTGCGTGAGCGACACGGGCCTCGGCCTGGACGACACGCAGACCGCCGCCAAGGGCACGGGCGTCGGCGTGACGACGACCCGCGAACGCCTGCAGGTGCTGTACGGCGCGCGCGCCGCCCTGACTCTCATTCCCGCCCAGCCGCACGGCGTGCTGGCCCGCCTGACGCTTCCATTGGAGACCGCATGACTACGACCATCCGCGCCCTGATCGCCGAGGACGAACCGATCCTCGCCGCCACCCTCGCCGCGACGCTGCGCCGCCTGTGGCCCGAACTCGACATCGCCGGCACGGCGCCGAACGGCGTCGCGGCCGTGCAGCAGGCGCTGGAACTGCAGCCGGACATCCTGTTCCTGGACATCAAGATGCCGGGCCAGACCGGCCTGGAAGCGGCGCAGGAACTGGCCGAACGCTGGGAAAGTGCGCGCCCGTTCCCGCACATCGTGTTCGTGACGGCGTACGACGATTACGCGGTGCAGGCGTTCGAGCAGGCCGCCGTCGATTACGTGATGAAGCCGGTGAGCGACACGCGCCTGGCCCGTACCGTCGAGCGTTTGCAGGCGCTCACGGTACGGGACACGCCGGCCGGCGACGGCCTCGCGCAACTCGTCGAGCAGATGCGCGCCCTGCTGCCCGCGGCCGCCGCGCCGGCCGAGCGGCTGACGGTGATCCGCGCCGCGGTCGGCAACATGATCCGCATGATTCCCGTGCAGGAGGTGGTGTACTTCCAGGCGCTCGACAAATACGTCAACGTGGCCAGCAGCGAAGGCGATGCGCTGATCCGCCTGAGCCTGAAGGACCTGCTGCCGCAACTCGACCCGGACCAGTTCCGCCAGATCAGCCGCGGCGCCATCGTCAACATGCGCCACGTGACGAGCGCCAGCCGCGACGATGCCGGCAAGCTGACGCTGCACCTGCGCAACCGGACCGACAAGCTGCGCGTCAGCCCGTTGTTCGCGCACCTGTTCAGGCAGATGTGATCAGCGCACGTCCAACCGGAACGGCGCGGCCGGCAGGCCGTCGCCGCCGAACAGGTTCACGAACGGCGCATCGGCCCACGCATAGCGCACGCGCGTGACGCCGCGCGCGGCCGCGCCGGGCAGCACGACCCGGTCGCCTGCCACGCGCGCGTCGGCGTAGCGGCACGACTTGCCCGCACACACTTCGAAGCCGATCGCGCGGTCGGCCGAATACGTTTTCAGGCCGCCGCCCGTGTCCCTGAACGTCACGACGATGTCCTTGCCCTTGCGCGCCGCCGCGACGGCCGTCGGGCTGCCGGGCGCCATCTTCTCGCCGTACGCGACGACGCGGGCCGCCCGCGCGAGACGCTCGCCCACGACCGTCTTCTGGGTCGGGTGGATGTCGAAGCGGTCGCCCACGTCGAGCGTCACTGCCAGCCCCGCGTGCGGGTCGTGCGCGACGGTGTCGGCCTGCGCGGCGCGCAGCTCGGCCCATTTGGAATCGCCCGGCGTCGTCGCCGTCGCGCCGTACGACGTCAGTTGCACGACGAGGAAAGGCAGCGTGGGCTGGCCGAAACGCTGGCGCCAGTCGCGCATCAGCATGGGCAGCAGGCTGCGGTATTCCTCCGCCGCGTCGGCGTTCGCCTCGCCCTGGTACCACGCCGCCAGCTTGAATTTGTAGCCCAGCAGCGGCGCGATCATGCCGTTGTACAGCGTCGTGTAGCTGGTCAGCATATCCCACGGCGCCGGCGGCTGGCTGATGCCTTTCAGGGCGCTGCCGCGCCGGACCTTCCACGCGGCCGGCAGCGGGATCGCCTGGCCGTCGCCCAGGCCGATCGTGCGGTTGGCCGGTGCGCCCGTCAGCCCTCCGCTGCCCAGCACGCGCATGACGATCACGTTGCGGCCCGGCTGGAACACGCCCGCGGGCACCGCGTAGTCGCGCCCCAGCCAGGCCAGCCCGGCGCCGCCCACGCGCTGGCCGTTGACCCAGGTGGTGTCGTACGTGTCGACGGGGCCCAGGTGCAGCGCGTTCGCCGCCCGCGCCTGCGCGTCCGTCAGGGTGACCGTCGTGCGGTACCACGTCACGCCGTCGAAATCCCTGGAGCCCGCCGGCGTCACGCTCTCCCAGGCGCTGTCGTCGAAGTCCGGCGCGACGAAGGCGCGCTGCGCGGCCGTCGCCGGGTCGTGCGCGCGCCACCAGGCTTCCGTGCGCGCGTCCTGGGCGCGCATCGCGGCCGCCGGGTCCGTGCCGTATTGCGTCACGAGGTCGATGCCGGCCTTGTAGTCGCCGAACGTGCGCAGCGACTCGGCCCCGATCCAGCCCTGGATCGTCGTGCCGCCCCAGCTGGCCTGGATGAAGCCGACCGGCACCTTGTAGTCCGCCTGCAGCGAACGGGCCATGTAGTAGCAGACGGCGGACGCGTCGCCGATGGTGTCCGCGTTCATCGGCGTCCATGCGGCCGGCGCGAGCAGGTCGTCCTGCGGCGCCATCGCGCTGTTGCGCGGGACGTTCAGGTAGCGGATGCGGTCGTTCTGCGCAGTATAGGTGGCGCCGATGGCGTTCGTCGACGCGCGCTGGAGGAATTCCATGTTCGACTGGCCGGCGCACAGGTAGACGTCGCCGAGCAGGATGTCGGCGCGGCTGACCGTCTGGCCGTCCGAGGCCACGGTCAGCGCGTACGGCCCGCCCGCCGGTTGCGGCGGCAACTGGACCTTCCACTTGCCGTGCGCGTCGGCGTTGCCGCTCGCCGCCTGGCCGCCCAGCGTCACGGTCACCTTGCCGCCCGCGCCGGCCGTGCCCCACACGGCGATCGGCTGGTCGCGCTGCAGCACGGCGTGGTCGGAAAAGATGCGGGCGAGGCCGAGGTCGGCCGCCTGGGCCGGCACCCAGGCGGCAAGTGCGAGTAAGAGGAAGGTCTGCTTCATGATGTGTCGTCGTCGATGAAAAAAAACCGCCGCGGCCGGTGCCGCGGCGGTCGATACTGCTCAGTTAGTATAAATCAGGCCACGGCCGGTCCCGCTGAAGTAGATGCGTCCATAGGTGTTCCAGTCCGCCGCGATCGCGCCGATGCCGCCGTACTGGTGCGCGTCATCGTTGAAGCGTGCCCAGGTCGCGCCGCCATCGTCGGAATGCCAGATGCCCCACACGCCGTTCATCGTGCCCACGACATAGATCGCGGCCGAGTACGGGGAACCGGCCTGCGCCTTGCCCAGTGCGATCGCGCTCGCGCCCTGCAGCTGGGCCGTCGAACCGCTGGCCGCGACCGACGCGAAGCCGTTCAGCCTCGTCCAGGTGGCACCCGAATCCAGCGAATGGTACACCGCGTTGCCGTCGGCCAGCCAGAGGTCGCCCTCGGCGTTCGGATTGGCCACCATCGACGTGATCCAGTACGCGTTGGGGGCCAGGTTGGCCGAGACCGAGCCCTGGCTCGGCGTGAACGTGTGGCCGCCATTCGTCGACACGTAGACCTTGCCCGGCGTGCCCCAGAATGCGCCGCCCGAATCGTAGGCATAGACCTTGTTCGCATTCTTCCGGTCGGCCACCAGGCGGTAGCCGCGATCCCAGCCAAGGCTGGCAAGCGCCGGCAGGTTGGTCGACGTCCAGCGCGACCCGTTGTTCGTGGAATACGACGGCACCGAGTTGGGGGGCGCCCAGACCACGTTGCTGCGCGACGTGGCGACGATGCTGCCCGTGCTGCCCTTGTTGGCGGACGCGCCGGCCGGCAGCTTCGCGAAGTTCGACCACGTGTTGCCGCCGTCGCCGGACCAGAAGCCGAAGGCGGTGCCGGACGAGTTCTGGACGCCGGCGCCGACGATGAACGTGGGATCGGACCACAGCAGGTCGGCGTAGTTGCCGTTGCTCCAGGTGGCGGAGGGACCCTTGGTCGGTGCCGTCGCGAGATCCGTCTGCAGCCACGTGCCGATGTCGCCCGCGCTGTTGACGAACTTGTACGACGCGCCGGCCGGCGGCGTCACGAGAGCCTGGGTCGCGGTCTCCTCGAGGTTGGTGACCACGCCGCTCCAGCTCGGCGTGTTCGCCGACGCGTTCTTCGTTTCCACGATGCCGCCGCCATGGACGTGCGAGATGTGGTCGGGATTGGACGGATCGATCTCGATGTCGTCCACCCAGCCCCCGACGCCGCTGCCCGCCGGCGTATGCGGCATGCCCTGCTCGATTTCGCGCCACGTGTTGCCGCCGTCGACCGACAATTGCACGATCTGGCCGGAGCCCCACGTATTGGAGACGCCCAGCGCGATGCGGGCGGTCGGGCCGCTGCCGTACACGGACAGGCCGCCGTAGCCGGCGTTGGCGTTGCTGGCGAGCGGGGTCCACGTGCCGCCGCTGAATTTGTAGAGGTACCCGGGGCCGGCGACACCCGGGCCGGCGCCCGCGCTGAACGCGACATAGAACGTGCCGTCGGCGGCGCGTACCGTATGCGGGATGTAGTAGCCGGACACGGCCGACGGGACCGCTACCGGCGTCCACGCCGCGCCGCCATTGGTGGACTTGTAGAGGGTCGAGGCCAGGCCCGCCGCGTTGGCATAGTCCTTGGCGATGGCGGCATACAGCGTCGGGGTCGGCGTGCCGGTGCCCCTCGTCGACGTATCGAACGTGAGCGATTCGACGCCCGCCACCCAGCCGCCCATCGTATTGACCTGGTCGTTCGTCAGTTGCAGGGTCGCCAGCGACGTGACCTGGGCCCAGGTCCGGCCGGCGTCCGTGCTCTTCCACAGGCCGGCCGTGCGCGAGCCGTAGAACAGCGTAGCCGGATTGTTGGGGTCGACCGCCAGCCGCTCGCCGATCGCGCGGGCGGGGTTGTTGCCACCCACCGGGAACGGCAGGTCGTAATGCGCCCACGTGTTGCCGCGGTCGTTGGACACATAGATCCGGCCGTTGCCTTCGAACGTGTACATGCCGGTGACCATGTACACGAGCTGGTCGTTGTTCGGATCGAGGGCGATGCTTTCGATGCCGTGGAACCGGCTCTCGCCGCCGTTGAAGCCGAGGCCGTCGGTGATGGGCGTCCACGACGACGTGGTCGCGTTCCAGCGGTAGGCGCCGCCGATGTCGGTGCGTGCGTACAGGACGTTCGCGGTGGTGGGATGGTAGACCAGGCCCGTGACGTAGCCGCCGCCGCCCCACTTCACGCTCGTGTAGGTGGTGGCCGAGCCGGTGGTCGCGGCGAGCATGGGCGCGGTGCCCGCTACGCCCTGGGTCGTGCTGCCTCCGCTGCAGCCCGCAAGCAGCGACGCAAGCAGCGCCGGGATGACGAAGTTGTGCTTCCGATGCATGATGTCTCCTCGAAAAGGATGACGATGGCCGTAGAAAGACCGCCGCGGCCCGTTTCCGGTGCCGCAGCGGCCATCGGCTACGTCAGGAACGCATGACTCAGTTGGTATAGATCACGCCACGGCCGTTGCCGCTGAAGTAAATGCGCCCGTACGTGTTCCAGTCGCCCGCGATCACGCCGATGCCGGCGTACTGGT
>CAMLMV010000025.1 GCA_946481275.1 uncultured Massilia sp. | reverse complement strand
TGTTAAGTAGAAAATTCTACTTCCAAACGCGCTCTTTTTGCGGGGGGATTACCTTCGAAACGAGCCGGTATGAATAACCGATCAACAAACGAGATTTTGGACCTGGTAATAGATGCCCGCCTGCTCGGCCCGCCTCAATCCCGAGCGCGACGTCGCCCGAGCAAACAGAATAGGCGCCGGCCAAACCGGCGATCGATGACTGATTGCTTTCGCTGTGCAGGAAACCGCATATAACGGGCAGCGGTTGCAGATTGCGAGCATGGCGGAATCAATATGGGATAAATCTTAAATTCACGCCTGTCCCGCACAACTTTCACGCCGCCCGGACGGCTTACTCTTCGGAGTATCACAGGTTTACAAGTCGAAAGAACGAACGTTCAGATGCCTCTTGACCACGAAACGTCCTTCCTACGTCAAGGACTAGTGTCAAAAATGGGTCACGTTGTGGGTAACATCATTCCCAATAAACGTCACAAACTCATCATAACCGTGGTTATCCGCATAGAGCACCCGTACGTTCTGAGTGATCATATACAAAGTGTGGTCATCTTTCATAACGTCCTTCTTGATAGAATAGTAATTATATCCGTTTACGTTATTCGATTCGATTGTTTCCGTACCGCCATCGGGATGTATCTTTTTAGTAAGATACGAAAAGATATCATGATCTCCCCAGCCCGTGTATTGGATGCTAGTTCCATCATTTTCCGAACCGGTCCCAGACATAGTAAAAACATTATGCTTATAGTCGGAAAAAATGGATAATGTTGTACTACTCCCCGCCGGGCCAGAGTAAATTTCCTGTTGCTCTGCCGTCTCATCGGGATGAACTGTAATAATTTGCGTATCGGCTTGACCCATATTATAACTAATTATAAGTTCATGATTGTCGCCAATTTCGTCTTTATATTCATCACTTTGATATGTCAGATCGCCACTAGCATTATAGTCTTTCCAATGTTCGTGATAAAACGTGTCCAACTCAACACCCCTGACCTGTTCCTCACGACTTGAATCCGGATGAATAAGTATATCCGTAATAGTCCCATTGGCTGTTACGGTAGTTTGTTCAGAATACCCGTCTGACCTTGTGTGTAACTCGAACGAACTGCCATCGCCGCCCGTTCTCGTTATATCTTTACTGCCGTCTGCATTATACGTTTCATGCGATGACGAACCATCTGGTTTTGTCCAGTTGTGCTGCTCCGATCCATCATCCGACCATACGTCAAACGTGGTGCTGCCACGTCCATCGTTCGTTGAACTTCCGTGCGTGCTAGCATCAGAAAAAACCGCGACAACCCCGCCTTTCGAATCGTATGTTGCGTGATATTTGCTAACGCCGTGATTTGCGATTTGTTCTCCCGAGCCATCTGCAGCACGGTAATCTATATCCTCATTACCGTCATTCATATGATTTTCATAACGATAGCTTCCATCAGAGTTTTGAATTTGGACGTAGTATGTTCCGTCGGCTTCTGTATCATAGTTTTCTGTGGAGCCATTCGCATGCTCTATTCGCTTAACCGTAGAGCCGTCATAATTGAAAGATAATGTTGTCGTTTCATTACTAGCCGTTGTCGTCTGATCATATCTCTTGATGTTATCGGCTGAATAGGTTTCTATGTGCGATGAGCCATCATTTAAATCGTATCCAGAGGCGTGACTTTTATCCTCGGAGTTGCTTTCCCAATAGGTCCCGTTTGCGTCTTTCCAATTATGATATATCTCGTGATAAAGATTGTTATAGACACGCTGAACGTAGTTTCCGCTTGGGTCAGTGATTTTCATCGATCCTTCTTGGAATTTTCCGCTTTCGTCCGTTTGCCTTTCGTAATGCACTAGGTTTCCGTAAACGTCCTTATAATCACTAATTGTTATGAAGGCGTTGTAAGGATCAGTCGTGATAGTGGCATTTGCGGTGAGGTTCGATACTTGTCGTAAAGCTCCGATATCGGTTTCCACTGATGAATATGAATCCCACATACGGTGGCGATTGTCACCCGTACCGTCCCATGCTTCGTCATGGATGTAGACACCTGCGTCCGGCGCAAATGTTCGGGATGTGGGAACATCGCTCATAGCGAGCCCGGATGTCTTAAAGAAACTGTTAGCGGCTTGCAGAGTTAGCGAACCAAGTCCGCAATCGTAGCCTCCACCGATATCGCAATGGTTTCCCAATATCGTTAACGTGGCAACACCGTTTTCGCCGGCATAATCAACTGCCTTAAACAGGTTACGATATTCGTTTTCTGCTCTCACTACTGTTATGTTATTAACATTCGGCGCAAAAATCAGATTGCCATTTACGCCAGTTCCTACCGGATCAAATATAAGACCGGCAGAGACACCGACTTCTCCGGGCGGGATCAAAACTTTTTGAGTGCGTGGATCAATCAATCCGTTTTCGAAAATCAGCTGGCTAAAGATAGCAGCCGTGACGCTACCCCGGCTAAATCCGGTGAGGGCAGTTGTAATATCGCCTTCAGGATGAGAGTCAAGCCATAACGACGCCCTTGCCGCAAAATCGTTATAGGCATCTTTAGCGGTAATAAGCATCTGCGCAGTAACTTGTGAGGGTATCGCTGAGGAACCGGGGAGCGTGCCCGCAGTGCCCACCCCAGGAAAATATCCAACTACAACTTTAGATGTTTGTGTTATCTCTCTCGACAACTCCGCGACATTGGTACTTAGCGGGTTACCTGAAACGCTAAGATCGTTCATGTCATTATTTGTTCCATCGAACGCTGCGAAATAAACGAATGTGGTATCCGAAATAGTATTATGTGCGCTGTTCGCAATGGCATTAGCTTCGTCCTGAGCGTAAGCGATCTTTTGTTCGTCAAGTTTCAGGGCTTGAATAGTCATAATTCTTTTCTTAATTTAACTTTTATCAGGATAAATTTGATAACTCTTGTATATTTTAGAGTATCCTGGTGGATAAACAGGCCAATCTATAGGTCGCAATTCATGTGTAATCAAAAACACGTAAAGCTGGTCGTCTTTAATAGAGAAGTGGATTCTTTGATTGACAATATTTTTCGGCAGACGAATTTCGAGATTGACGGTATCCTCGTGTATCGAATTCGTGGCGATATTTCTCCATTTTACATAAAGTGATTTTGGATAGATGAGCTCCCCTATTACATTCACTCTTTTTGTTGACGATTGTTCTGGCAATGGATGTGCACCGAAGTTTTTAGATTCACCATATTGCCAGTCGATGACTTCGACCTGAGGGTTCTCGTCGATAAGATCAAAACTGAAAGCGTGTCTGACTGTGTGTGTCGTTGCACATCCCGCTAGAAGAATCGAAAAGATTAAGACATATCGAAACGCATTTCCTGATTTCGCAAACATATCGGTAAACACCATTCCGCATGGGTTCAAAATTGGCACGAGGTTGTATCGCAATATCGGTCTTAACATCGACAAGACGTAGGGGATCTTTGCAATACGTTTTGAAGTTCTAGATTTAACTTAAATAAATACCTCGAATAACCGTTGGCGGGCAATCCGCAATATACAGGAAAGTTGCAATTCAGAAATTCACCCATTGTCACAGTGGCAGAAAAACGACATACGAAAACTTATAGCCATTAGAAGTCCGCTGGCCCAGTCGCCACGTCTGATTCTCGTTTGACACGCAGCCGCTAATCACGGGGGCGATAGGCGCCGCCGGGCGATGACGTGGCGGGCCTACCACTAAGCGAGGCCGCATCAGGGTCAGGCCCGCAGGGGTGAGACCGCGCAGCGGGCGCGATGCGGAACACGCCGAGCTCGGTTCCGCAGGGAGACGCCCATCCGACCGTTGTCGAAGATCGACATCACGACGGCGGTCGCCCCGCCGCGCGCTGGCATTTTCGCGCGCGAAAGTAAATCGTGACCATCGCTGACCGTTCACGGCGATGCGATGCCGCAGCTTCTGGCTTACGCGACGGCGAAACCATGACGCTTGAAGGACGCTGCCGGCCAATGGCCGGCGGCTGCCTCCTCGTGGGTGGCGATCAAGTCTCGGGCAGCGGTCGCGGGTTCACCAAGGGCACAACCTTGAGCTCGCGCCCGTCCCGCACAACCTTCACACTGGCGGCTACCGGTCCGCACAGGTGTATATGTTCCTCAAGACGATCCGAACGGTACGCTGCAATTTGCCTGGACCGGAAACAATGGCGGCGCGCTTGGTCTCTGCGATCCCTTCAGCGACTTGGCACTCGAATATCTCTCAATCGTTGGGCGTGACAAAATCTGGAGGACGCCGTATGACGCCGCACGAATCAAGGAACGTGTAGAACCTACCGACGAGTACTTCGATGATTGGTGCCGTGCATACAAAAACATGCAGCTTCCCGATTACATCTCATCGTGGAACGAGCGTGCCTTTGTAGGGCGCCCGTGCAAGTGGTACTTCGTCGAACAAATTGCCAGAGAATTCGAAGATGATGGACCGTTGCTTGAAACAATCCAAAAGCCCTGTCATGTGCCTTCAGAAGCCTGCCAAGGCTGGCTACGCGTTGGCCATGCTTACTACTGCAGCGGTCCTTTGTATTTCCGGCTGCTCGGCCCAGGGAAAAAATCTCAAAGCCTCCAACGATGTCAAGGCATTGCAACAGCTCGTCGATCTGTCGGCCGATCTGAAGTCTGCTCGATGGGAAATGTTCGGAACGCCGGAATACGAAAGCGGGTGCCTGGCCTCACGGATTACATGACCCTCGTTGCGGAAATCGAACCGGGCACGAATGCCGCAAGTTTCACCAGTGGCACGAACGACGAAACTATTTACATTGTTCCAGAAGCAGCGCGCCCATGGCTTTCAAGCCATTTCCGAAGTATTCTTGACAAGCACAAGAATGCGAATCTCGATCTCGCAACAGCTGCCGGATGCCACGCATATGATGCAAAGGTAAAAAGATCCGGGCGCAAGGTCAGCGGTTTTTCGTACGAAGAATCCCGAAAAGTCCTCGTGTATCTTTCGTTATCTCGATGACTCAAGCGCCCGGCAGTCTCCTCGACAATGGCCAGCAAAAAAATGTCCCATTACCCCAGACTAGTTTTATCAAGCATCCTGTTGATGACATATACAGAGGTGTCTATAGTCCTGCCGCAGGTACTTTCGGTAACAGCAAAGTGCCTTGATAATGAAAAGTGCATCTTCGACAACGCCAGCATGGACATCGATTTGACGCTGACGAACAATTCGAGCGCCCCGATCGGCGTGCCGCTCGAATTCCTCCAGCAAACCGGGCCACGTTGCGCTTTGATCGACAACGAAACACAAGAGATACTCCCGCTGTGCGCGTACCCCCCTGCCGATCTCTCGCTACGCAACAAGTTTACGTCGGTCGCGCCTGGGGAGTCGATCAGAATGGAAGAGCACCTTTCCCCATCGGCGATCCGGGGCCTGAGAGAATGGATGATTGATCTCACTGCGAGATACACGATTCATATCCCCGTGAAATTTGAAGGCATCAAGCGTCTCGTGCGTCAGAGCGCAAGCACGTCGTTCCGGATTATCGGACGCGACAGGGCCGAACTCGACGACAAATGACACTCACGAGCCTGCTCCCACCCCCGCACGCCGCCCATGCTTGACCCGATACATGGCCCGATCCGCCAGTTCGATCAGCTGCTCCATATCCTCGCCATCGTCCGGCCACAGCGCAAACCCGATGCTCGCCCCCAGCGCCAGCGCACGCCCTTCGAACTCGAACGGCGCACCGATCGCCGCGGTCAGCGATTGGCACTTGGTCGCCACGCTGTGCCGGTCGCGCACGCCGACGAGGATCACGCCGAACTCGTCGCCGCCGACGCGCGCCGCCACGTCGTCCGCGCGCAGTTCGGCGCCGATGCGGCTGGCCACTTCGCACAGGGCCGCGTCGCCGGCGCGGTGGCCAAGGTTGTCGTTGATCGCTTTCAGCCCATCCATGTCGATGTTCACGACCGCGACACTCCCGTGACAACGCGCCGCCCGCGCCAGTTGCTGGCGGAGGCTGTCATAGAACTGGGCCCGGTTGGCGAGGCTCGTCAGGGCATCGTGCGTCGCGCGGTAATACAGGTCGTTCGACGCGTTCTGCACCGCATGATAGATGGCCGCGCCGACGAGCGTCGACAGCAGGCCGAGCACCTGCGCGTGCCACGCGCCGAAGGCATTCACCGAAGACGACACGATCTTCAGTACGCCCACCGATTGATCTTCATGCCGTAACGGCACCACGAGCATCGAACGCAGGCCGACCTTGCGGCACGCGACGCGGTCCACGCGCGGGTCGAGCTCGGCGTCGTCGCAGCGCAGGATGTCGTTCCTGTCCACGCACAGGCCGGACAGGCTGCCTTCGCGCCGCAGGCGCAAGCCCAACTGCGCCCTGGCGAGGCCGGCCGCCGCGCGGTACACCATCTCGTTGCCCTCGGCCAATTCCACGACGGCCCCTTCCGCCCGGCACAGCGCTTCCGCGCGCTGGCAGACCAGTTGCATCACGCCACCGAGGTCCATGCCTTGGCAGGCGATCTCGGCCTGGATGCCGATGATATCCAGCAGGACGGACGCGTCCAGGGTCGCGGCACTCATGTCGATCTCAACGGGAAATATCACAAATAATCACACAACCAGTGTGGACTATTTGCCCCTTGTTGACAAGTTAATACTGATGCTTGTCGATGCGATAAACCACCTTGTCCACGTCCACGTACCCCTTTTCTTCCGTCGGATTGAACGTGAACACGCCGACACGGCTGCCGCGATACGCGCCCCACGTCAACGGGAAGTCGGGCAACACGGTCTTGTACTGCGTCCCATCCGCGCTGACGGCCAGCGTACTCTTGCCATCCAGTCCCCACGTCGAGCGCAGCCAGACCGCGTCGTGCGGCCATGGTTGCAGGCGGGTGTAGGCGCCGTCCCGGGACACTTCCAGGTAGCGCTTGCCCTCCACCATCACGATGCCCGCCGACGCCGTGGATTCCGCTGGATTCGCGGCACGCGGCTGCGCCGTGAAGTGGACGAGACCGGCGTGCTGGCCATCGGCCATCCCCGCCAGGTCGAGCCGCGCGGCGAACGACTGGTCGCGCGTGCGCACGACACGCTGCGTCAGCACGTTGCCCACCTTGAGAAGGTTGGCACCGTCCAGGCCGGCAAATGCGTGCAGGCGCAGATGGCCGGGCCGGGCGGACAGCGACCACTTGTCGATACGCGGCTGATAATTCCATTCCCAGACGGGAGCAAGGGTCGCGGCATCGAAGTCGTCTCCACCCTGCGGAAACAGGCGGGTCGACTGCGTAACCGGCATCCGCCCCTCCCACACCATCGTCCCCATGCCGGCAGGGCCGGGCTGCCCGATCACCGGCCAGCCGTCGATCCAGTGGACCGGCAACAGGCTCGCGGCCCGTCCCGCCCAATCGCCGCTGCCGTGGTGGGTGAAAAAATACCAGTTGCCGTCCGGGCCCTGGATGATGCCGCCCTGGTTCGGCTCCATGGCGGCGCGGTCCGCCTGCATCAACTGGCGCTTCTCCGACCACGGCCCACGGATCGACGGCGCCCGCCGCATCATCATCACGCGCGAGTCGCCCTGCACTTCGCTGAAGAAGTGGTAATAGGTGCCGTTGAACTTGTACAGCTTGTTGGCTTCGCTGCCCTTGGATTGATAAATCACGCGGTCCGACCCCGGCACCAGATCGAGGCTGTCGGGAGTCATTTCCCACAGGTGGATCTTGTACCCGTCGCTGAAGTGCGTGCCGATGAAATAGCCCTTGCCATCGTCATCCCAGAACGGCGCGCAGTCATCCCACCCCGGCGACCGCAGGAGCGCGTGCAGCGGTGTCCACGGGCCTTCCGGCCGTTCCGCGCTGGTCACGAAATAGCCTTCCTCCGGCGTGCCGAAATACACCCAGAACCGGCCCGCATGGTGGCGGATGGCGCCGGCCCAGATGCCCCGTCCGTAGCGGTTCATGCGCTTCCAGTCCAGTTCCGGCGAGATCTGCGTCAGGTCGGGCACCGCGTGGCCCACGGTGCGCCAGTTGACCAGGTCGCGCGAATGCAGCACCGCCATCCCGGGCGAAAACTGGAACGTCGAAGTGATCGCGTAGTAGTCGTCGCCCACGCGGATCGCGTCCAGGTCGCTGTAATCGGCCGGCAGGACGGGGTTGCGATAGCGGCCGTTGCCCAGGTCGCCCCACCGGGTCCAGTCGCCCCAGGTGACGCCCTCCCCCGCCTGGCAAGGGACAGTCATGGCGGCGGCAAGCAGGCCGGATAGTGCGACGGCGCACCAGCGGGAGAGTTCACGTTCGGGAAAAGTGGGCATGTCGGCTGCAGATGGTCCTGATCGTTAAAAATTTGTGTCCGTTGGCGGGGATTAGGTCTACAATTGTATGGTATCGATAACGTACATTTCTGTCCAGCCAATGTGGCCATTTTACGGACTGACGATGTCGATACCGTCCGGACGCGGACGTTTTTCATACATTAAAAACCTCTGGAGGCGGATTTGGGCCCTTCCCGGCTCTGGCTCCGGCAAAAAGATGTTATCGGTAACCTAAACACGAGAAGAGGTAGAAAAATGGGGGGACAAACATGAGAGCAATAAAATTCGACCATGCAGCCAGGCGCATCGCCTGCATGGCGGTATCGATCGGTATCGCTGCGACGCTGGTACCTTACCCGGGCCAGGTCGCCCTGGCCGCGGACCCGATCGACACGATGGTGACGAGCTACCAGCCGGTCATCAGCGAATCGATCGACGCGAGCGGTTTCAAGCATCCCGGGGTCGGGCTCACGAAGGAGATGCTGGAAACCATGCGGGCCCAGGTCCTGGCGAAGAAGGAGCCGTGGTACACCCACTTCAACATGATGCTCAAGTCGGGCAAGGCGTCGCGGACAGTGGGGATCTCGAACGTCAATGGCGCCGACCCGACGCAACCGCGTATCCTCGGGATCGATTCGCAGGGCGCCAACGGCCTGTTCATCTCGGATTCCCTGACCGCCTACACGCAGGCGATCCTGTACTACGTGACCGGCGACGACGTCTATCGTGACAAGGCCATGCGCATCATCCGCCTGTACGAGAAGATGGATCCGAGCAAGTACGTGTACTTCGTCGACTCGCACATCCACACCGGCATCCCGCTTCAGCGCATGACGACCGCGGCAGAAATCCTGCGCTATACGAGCACGCAGACGCCGGCGCTCGCGTGGACCGATGACGACACGGCCAAGTTCTCGGCCAACCTGGTCATGCCCGTGATCCAGACCTTCGACAACTGCAACTGCCGGTTCATGAACCAGCATCTGTACACGACCATCGCCAAGATGTCGGGTTCGATCTTCATGGGCGACCGCGACGGGTACAACACGGCCGTCGAGTGGTTCACCGTCAACAAGGATGCGCCCGATCCTGCGTGGACCGGCTCGATCGAGCGGATGTTCCGCCTGGTGACGAAGAACGACGCCACCGGTGAGACGATTCCGCCGCAGATCCAGCACGTCGAGATGGGACGCGACCAGGCCCACGGCGCCGGCGACCTCACGAACTCGGAAATCCTGGCGCGCATGATGATGTCACAGGGCACCAAGGTCGATCCGGTGACGGGCACGCCGTCGACCGCGGCGGACGCCGTCGGGCCGTACGAGTTCCTGGACGACCGGCTGCTGGCCGTGCACGAACTGTTCGGCAAGTACATGATCGGCTACGAGATCCCGTGGGTTCCCGTCGCGATGAGCGTCAACCCGGATGGCAGCATCCGCGCGATGTACAACAATGTGAATCCGTCGTACCGGGGCCGGCTCTCCCAAAACACCTGGGAAGCCTTCTATTACTACAAATACGTCCGCGGCATCGACCTGGAACAGGTCTCGCCGGGCTACACGACGATCTACGCGAAGCGCAAGGCGTACAACTGGGACGGCGCCGATGGCGGCGGCGACTTCTGGCTGACGATTCCCAAGGCCGCCGAAACGGAAGGCAGCAAGTACCTGGGCATCCCGATCGTCGACCCGTATCGCGAAGTGGAAGACCGGTTCACGGCATACGACGGCAATGCGGTCGCGCAGACCGAAGGCACGACCGGCTTTGTAAGGGCCACGGCCACGCCGGAAGGCACGCGCGTCGCCGTGTACAGCTATAACGGGGCCGCCATCCCCAACATGGGCTTCCGCATCCGCACCGGCGGCCAGGCCATGATGGACGTCGACGGCATGTCGCTCGCGTTGCCGAATACGCGGGGCCAGTGGCGTTACGTCGTGGTGCCGATGAACCTCGGCGATTTCCTGCCACTCAAGATCACCGGTGCCGGTACGGCGGTCGACATCGACCACATCAACGTCAAGTCCAGCACTCTGCTGAGCCCGCCAGTCTTCAAGTCCGGCAATGGCGACACGACGGCGTACACGTATGCCGGCGCCACCATCCCGGTGACGCTCGACCTGTCGGCCACGGACCCGGCCGCGGGCGACGTGGTGACCTACAACATGGACGACCTGCCCCAGGGCGCCACGTTCAATACCGGTACGGGCGCGTTCTCGTGGACGCCGACCCAGGCCGGCACCTACACGTTCATCGCCGAAGCATCGGACGGCACCTCGGTGACCACCAGGCGTGTCATCGTCGTCGTGGCAGCGGACCGGCAGGCAGCCGTGGCGACCGTCGCCGCGCCGTTCAAGCCGGACACGCTGTACGTCACCGCGACGAAGACGGCCTACGAGAGTGCCTACGCCGACATGCAGAACACGATCGGCTCGAGCACCGACGATACCTACTTCCAGAAGCTGGGGGCATTGCGCAACGCGGTCTCCGGCCTGCGTGAACTGACCCCGCTGCTGAAGGACGGCAGCCTGGACTACACGAACCTGTTCTTCAAGACGAACCTGGTGACGAACTTCGGCGACTGGGCGGCGAACGGCGTCGATAACAATACCGACAGTTTCATCGCGTTCACCATCGCCCGCGACACCAATCACACGTTCACGCTGGACTTCGGCCCCAGCTTCAAGGTCGCTGCGAACAAGTTCCAGCTCCAGCCGCGCACCAGCTTCCCGGAACGCGTCGGCGGCGTGACCATCTTCGGTTCCAACGACAACGAGAACTGGACCCGGATCTCGCCCGACGAGACGCTCGGGATCGAGGGCTGGCAGACGCTGAACGTGGCGGACGAGTTCCGCACGAAGCGCTATCGCTTCTTCAAGCTCTCGATGATCCATGATCTCTGGTCGTATAACATCCTCGAGCTCGGCGAATTCCGGATCTTCGGCACCCGCCATGAAACGGTGAACAAGCTGGCCAGCGTGTCGCTGGGTTCCGACCAGGCGCTGAAAAACCGCGTCGTGCCGGGGAATACGATCAAGCTGTCGTTCCAGTCGACCGAGCCAATCAACAACGTGAGCGCGACGATCCAGGGCGAACCGGCCACCATCACCACGACCGATAACCTGAACTGGACGGCGACGACAGTCGTCACGGCCACCATGGCACCGGGACCGGTGAAGCTGCTGCTCAACTACCGGACCATCGACGGCACCGCCGCCGAGCCCGTCCTGTTCCCGACCGATTCGTCGACGCTGTTCATCGCGGACCAGAAGGATTACATCGACAACGTGCTCGACATCGCGACCGTCACCGATTCCAACGGCCGCAATGCGACCGATGTGGTCAAGAACGCAAAACTACTGTTCGACAGCAACCTGACGACGAACACCGACTTGCGCCTCAGCGGCAGCGGCAACAACGGCTGGATCAAGTTCGACTTCCGGCCCAACGTCACCGTGGTGCTGTCCCGCGTCGACGTCATCGGTCCCCAGAACCAGTACTCGGGCCGAATCAATGGCACCGTCGTCCAGGGTTCCAATGACAATGCAACGTGGACCAACATCTCGACCTTCGCCGGAAACACGCCGGAGTGGCAGTCGCTGAAGGTGACCGGCACCACGCCATACCGTTACATCCGCATGACCAACGCCAACGCCTGGTTCGGCAACATGACCGAACTGCGCCTGTACGGTACGGTAAACGCCGCGGACACGACCGCGCCCAGCACCACGGCCACCGCGCCGCAAGGCACGGTGACCACGGACGCGACGATCACCTTCGCGGCCACGGACAACCAGGGCGGCTCGGGCGTCTCCGCGACGTATTACACGGTCGACGGCGGTGCGCAGCAAAAGGGCGACACCGTCACGCTGACCACGAGCGGCACGCACACGGTGAGCTACTGGAGCACGGACTGGGCGGGCAACACCGAACAGGCGCACACGGTGACGGTATCGATCGACAAATCGGTGGACGTGACGTCCTTCGCGTCGATTACGCGGTCGGGCCTGACGGTGAACCGCTTCACCAACAAGTACACGGGTACGGTAACGATCACGAACACCGGTGGCCAGATCCTCACCGGTCCGCTGCATCTGCGCCTGCAGGCGCTGACCGCCGGCGTCACGCTGGACAACCAGACTGGCGTGAAGGATGGCGTGCCGTACATGGCGCTGCCCGTCAACAGCCTGGCCGCGGGCCAGAGCGTCACCTTGACGACCACCTTCTCCAACCCGAACAAGCTCGGCATCGCGTACACGCCGACCCTCTTCAGCATCCAGTAAAGGACCTGACCATGTTCCGATTCAAGCACTTCTTATCCTGGCTGGTACTCGCGGCCGCGCTGACCGGTACCTGCGGCCAGGCAGCCGCCACGCCGCTCTACCACGTCGACATCGACACCGCGTCGCTCGGTTCGGGCCCGGCCTTCCTGGAGCTGTACTTCCTGGGACTGGACGGCGCGCCGGCCGCGACCGCGATCGTCAGCAGCCTGACGGGCGCGCTGGACGGCGCGGCGGACCTGACGGGCACGGTCGTGGGCACCGCGCCCGGTCCGTTCGTGTTCGGCAATGCCGGCGGCGGCGGTGACCTGGTCCAGGCCATCCAGCTCGGCGGCAGGTTCAGCTTCGACGTCAGCTTCACCATGCTGCCGGGCGACATCGGCACGACGTTCGGCTGGGCGCTGTTCGACGCGACGCACTACCTGGGCGCCGACGGCGACCTGGGCAACCTGTTCCTGCAGCCGTTTGCCCCGGTCGGCGAACAGATCCTCGTGGCGGCGCCTTCGACCGGCGTCAGCAGCGTGACCAAGGTGCCGGAACCGTCGACGGCGGCGCTGGTGCTGGTTGCCATGCTCGCGATGGTGGCCTGGCGTAGGCAAGGAGTGCGCCGCTTCTGACCCGTCCTGACGTCCTTGAGTCGTCACCAAACCCCAAAGGCCGCTGCCCGGCTTTTGGGGTTTTTCATTGTCCAGCGTGGCGAAAAATATGTACGCGCCTGTTGAAATTAGGTCTACAATTGTATGGTATCGATAACGTACAATCCCATCCAGTGCAGATGACGGCGCGATCACCATCCAGCACTAGACGGGAGCGGCACACCCGTCGATACAGCTGTTACCAAGACGTACTTCATATATTAAAAACCCCTGGAGCCCGGTTCGGGTATGCAGCCGGCGCTGCTGCGCCATGCTTTTCCGGTCCGCCTCCGGTCAAAAATGTTATCGGTAACCTAAATACGAAGAGGTTAAAAATGGGGGGACAGACGTGAGAACAAATAAATTCGACACTGCGCTAAGGCGCATCGTCGCCATGGCATTTTCAGTCGGCGTCGCGACGACGCTGGTACCTTTGCCGGGCCAGGTTGCGATGGCGGACCCGATCGATACGCTGGTGACCAGCTACCAGCCGGTGATCACGGAAACGACCGATGCGAACGGTTTCAAGCACCCCGGGGTCGGGCTGACCAAGGAGATGCTGGAGAACGCACGGGCCCAGGTCCTGGCGAAGAAGGAGCCGTGGTACACGCATTTCAACATGATGCTCGGCTCCGCCTCCGCTTCGCGTACGCCGCGGATCAGGAACATGAACGGCAACGATCCGACCAGGCCGGCCTTTTACGGCCTGACGTCGCAAGGCCAGGAAGGCAACTTCATCGTGGACGCGGGTATCGCCTATACCCAGGCCGTCATGTATCTCATGACGGGCGACGACACCTATCGAAACAACGCCATGCGCGTCATCCGCCTGTACTCGCAGATGGACCCCGCCCAATACGCGTATTACACGGATTCCCACATTCACACAGGCATTCCGCTCCAGCGAATGACGACCGCGGCGGAAATCCTGCGCGCGACGAGCACGCAAACGCCGGCCCTCGCGTGGACGGACGACGATACGGTCAACTTCTCGAGGAACCTGGTCACGCCCGTGATCCAGACCTTCGACAACTGCAACTGCCGGTTCATGAACCAGCACCTGTACACGACCATCGCCAAGATGTCGGGTTCGATCTTCATGGGCGACCGCGACGGCTATAACACGGCCGTCGAGTGGTTCATGGTCAACAAGGATGCACCCGACCCCGCCTGGACCGGATCGATCAAGCAGTTGTTCCGGACGGTGACGAAAAACGACGCCACCGGCGAAGCGATTCCGCCGCAGATCCAGCACGTCGAAATGGGACGCGACCAGGCCCACGGCGCCGGCGATCTCACGAACTCGGAAATCCTCGCGCGCCTGATGCTGGCGCAGGGTACCAGGGTCGATCCGGTGTCGGGCACGCCGTCGACGGCATCCGACGCCGTCGGCCCGTACGAGTTCATGGATGACCGCCTGCTGGCCGTCCATGAGTTGTGGAGCACATTCATGGTCGGCTACGACATCCCATGGGTGCCCGTCGCCATGAGCGTCAATCCGGACGGCAGCATCCGCGCGATGTACAACGGCGTGTCGTGGGCGTATCGCGGCCGGCTTTCGCAGAACACCTGGGAAGCCTTCTATTACTACAAGTACGTGCGCGGCCTCGACGTGGAGCACCTCCTTCCGAACTACACGACGATCTTCGCCAAGCGCAAGGCGTACAACTGGGACGGCACGGATGGCGGCGGCGATTTCTGGCTGACGATTCCCAGGGCCGCCGAAGCGGAAGGCAGCAAATACCTGGGCATCCCGATCGTCGATCCGTACCGTGAAGTAGAAGACCGGTTCACGGCGTACGACAGCAATTCGGTGGCGCAGACCGAAGGCTCGACCGGCTTCGTGCGCACCACGGCGACGCCGCAAGGCACGCGGTATGCCGTGTACACGTACGGCTGGCCCACGACGTCGATCGGATTGCGCGTGCGTACCAACGGCCAGGCGACGCTGGGCCTCAATGGCACGTCGATCGTGTTGCCGAACACGCGGGGCCAGTGGCGCTACGTCGTGGTGCCGTTCAACATGCCCGACTTCCTTACCTTTACCGTCACCGGCAACGGTGCCACGGTCGACGTCGACCACATCAATATCCAGTCGAGCACCCTGCTGAGCCCGCCGGCCTTCAAGTCCGGCAATGGCGACGCGACCGCGTACACGTATGCCGGCGCCACCGTCCCGGTGACGCTCGACCTGTCCGCCACGGACCCGGCCGCGGGCGACGTCGTGACCTACAACATCGACAACCTGCCGCAGGGCGCGTCGTTCGACACCAGCACAGGCGCATTCTCGTGGACGCCGACGCAGGCCGGCACGTACACGCTCATCGCCGAGGCCTCGGACGGCACCACGGTGACCACCAGGCGGGTCATCGTCGTCGTGGGTGCCGACCGCCAGGCGGTGGTCACCGCCGTGACGGCGGCGGTCAAGCCGGACACGCTGTACGTCACGTCGACGAAGACGGCCTACGACGGCGTCTACGCGGACCTGCAGGCCACGATAGGCTCGGGCACCGACGCCGACTACTTCCAGAAGCTGGCGACGTTGCGCACCGCGGTCTCCGGACTGCAGGAACTGACCCCGCTGCTGAAGGACGGCAGCATCAACTACCCGAATCTGTTCTTCAAGACGAACCTGGTGACTAACCTCGGCCCCGCTCCCGCCAACGCAATCGACGACATTGACGGCACCAACATCGGGTTCGGCTCGGCCATCGAGAACAATCGCACGCAAACGATCGACTTCGGCCCCGGCTTCAAGGTGGCGGCGACCGCGTTCCAGTTCAAGCCGCCCGGCAGCTTCCCGGAACGGATCGGCGGCACGACCGTCTTCGCATCCAACGACCTCGTGAACTGGACGCAGATCACGCCCGACAAGACGCGCATGGTCGAGGAGATGCAGACGCTGAACGTGGCGGACGAGTTCCGCACCCAGCGCTATCGCTTCTTCAAGATCTCCATGGTCGATCTGCTCTGGTCGTACAACATCCTCGAGATGACCGAATTCCGGATCTTCGGCACCCGCTACGAAACGGTCAACAAGCTGACCGGTGTGTCACTGGGTTCCGACCAGGCCCTGAGGAACCGGGTCATCGCGGGCAACACGATCAAGGTGTCGTTCCAGTCGACCGAGCCGATCAACAACGTGAGCGCCATGATCCAGGGCGAGCCGGCCACCATCACCACCACCGATAACCTGAACTGGACGGCGACCCTGCTCGTCAAGCCGACCACGGCGACCGGCCCGGTGAAGTTCCTCGTCAACTACAAGACCGCCGACGGCGCCAATGCCGAACCCATCCTGTTCCCGACCGATTCGTCGACGCTGTTCATCGCGGACCAGAAGGATTACATCGGCAACCTGCTCGACATCGCGACCGTCACCGATTCCAACGGCCGCAATGCAACCGACGTGATCACGTACGTGAACCGGCTGTTCGACAACAACCTGACGACCGGCACCGACTACCGCCTCAACGGCAGCGGCAACAATGGCTGGGTCGAGTTCGATTTCCGGGGCGGTGGCACCGTGGCACTGTCGCGGGTCGATGTCATCGGCCTGCAGGACCGGAACTCCGGCCGGATCAATGGCACCTTCGTACAAGGTTCCAATGACAATACGACGTGGACGACGATCTCGACTGCCGCAGCGAACACGATGGATTGGCAGACGCTGAAGATCACCGACACGACGCCGTACCGCTACATCCGCATGACCAACGCCGGCGCCTGGTTCGGCAACATGACCGAACTGCGCCTGTATGGTGCGACGGCGTCGACCAACCGGATCGCCACCGCGTCCCTCAGCTCGCCCCAGGCCCTGCGCAACCGGATCGTGCCGGGCAATACCGTGAAACTGGGCTTCACGGCCAAGGAAACGATCAGTAACGTGACGGCGACGATAGCCGGCCTGCCCGCCGCGCTCACCACGACGGACAACATCACCTATACCGCCACCGCAACCCTGCCGCAAGGCACGCAGCCGGGCCCGGTGAAGTTCGCCATCAACTACGTCGCCAAGGACGGCACGCCGGGCTACCAGGTCACGGAGACGACGGACAGCACCACGCTGAACCTGGTCGACGAGAGCGGCCTCATCCAGAACGTTCCGACCATCGCAACGCTGATCGATTCGACCACGAACCGCAGCGCCGCCACGACGCTGACGATCGTGAAGACCTTGTTCGACGCGAACCTGAGCACCGGTTCGGACTTCCGTAACGGCTCCGGCGGTTCCGGCACGGGCGCCTGGGTGGTCTTCGACTTCAAGCAGGGCAACCAGGTCAGCCTGACCAGCACCGAGGTCATCGGCAGCCAGGACCAGTACTACACGCGCGTCAACGGCCTCGTGTTCCAGGGCTCGAATGACAACACCACGTGGACCACGCTGACTCCGGCGGCCAAGTCGACGGCGGAGTGGCAGATGCTGCCGGTGACCAGCCTGGTGCCTTACCGCTACATCCGTGTGTACAACCCGAACGCGTGGTTCGGCTCCATCCGGGAAGTTCGCCTGCACGGCTCGCTGCACGGCGCGGACGTGACCGCGCCCAGCACCACGGCCACCGCGCCGCAAGGAACGGTAAGCACGGACGCGACGGTCACCTTCGCGGCCACGGACAACCAGGGCGGCTCGGGTGTCTCGGCAACGTATTACACGGTCGACGGCGGGGCCCAGCAGACGGGCAACACCGTCACGCTGACCACGAGCGGCACGCACACGGTGAGCTACTGGAGCAAGGACTGGGCGGGCAACACCGAACAGGCGCACACGGTAACGGTGTCGATCGACAAATCGGTGGACGTGACGTCCTCCGTGTCGATCGCGCGCTCGGGCCTGACGGTGAACCGCTTCACCAACAAGTACACGGGTACGGTGACGCTCACGAACACCGGTGGCCAGACCCTCACCGGTCCGCTGCATCTGCGCCTGCAGGCGCTGACGGCCGGCGTCACGCTGGACAACCAGACCGGCGTGAAGGATGGCGTGCCGTACATGGCGCTGCCCGCCGTCGGCTTGGCCGCCGGCCAGAGCGTCACGCTGACGACCACCTTCTCCAACCCGAACAAGGTCGGCATCGCGTACACGCCGGCCCTCTTCAGCATCCAGTAAAGGACCTGATCATGTCTCGCTTCAAGCACTTCCTTTCGTGGCTGGCACTCGCGGCCGCGCTGACCGGCACCTGCGGCCAGGCAGCGGCCACGCCGCTCTACCACGTCGACATCGACACCGCATCGCTCGGTTCGGGCCCGGCCTTCCTGGACCTGTACTTCCTGGGACTGGACGGCGCGCCGGCCGCGACCGCCATCGTGAGCAACCTGACGGGCGCGTTCGACGGCCCGGCGGACCTGACGGGCGCGGTCGTGGGCACCGCGCCCGGTCCGTTCGTGTTCGGCAATGCCGGCGGCGGCGGTGACCTGGTCCAGGCCATCCAGCTCGGCGGCAGGTTCAGCTTCGACGTCAGCTTCACCATGCTGCCGGGCGACATCGGCACGACGTTCGGCTGGGCGCTGTTCGACGCGACGCACTACCTGGGTGCCGACGGCGACCTGGGCAACCTGTTCCTGCAGCCGTTTGCCCCCGTTGGCGAACAGATCCTCTTGGCGGCGCCTTCCACCCTCGTCAGCAGCGTGACCAAGGTGCCGGAACCGTCGACGGCGGCGCTGGTGCTCGTTGCGATGCTGGCGATGGTGGCCTGGCGTGGACGTGAAGCGCGCAGGTTCTGAGCGGACCTGAAGGTCTGAAAGGAGCCCGGGAGCCGGTGTTCGGCTTCCGGGCTTTTCTTATTCATGGCTAAGCTGTTCGCGACCTAATCACAGGCTTTGCCAATACTCAATTTCGTCTTTGCGTTAAGTGCCAGAATGCTCGCTTGTTCCGATAGGTAACTATGGGAGGATCCGATGCAAGACGCTAACGAACTGGGCAACTTCATTCGCGAGAAGAAGTGGCTGTCTTCGGAGCATCGACCCATCCGGCTGAAGCTCTTCCATCAACGGAACCACACCGCAGATATTCTGCTTCCTCAGGTTGTCGCGGGGTCGGAGTCCGTCTGCGGCGGATTTAAGTACGAAATCAACTGCGTTGCTACCTCCCTCACTCTTCCATTGAAAGAGTTTATCGGCTTACCGGCCACACTTGAATTTGTTAATGACCGCAGACAATTGCGTAAGGTCAGTGGCCTGATTTCGCAAGCCAGTGCAGGCGATTCGGATGGCGCGATCGCCAGCTACCAACTCGTCGTCTGCGACGCCATGGCTTTCATGGACCAGCGGGTCAACACACGTGTCTTCCGGAGAATGAGCTGGCCGCAAATCGTAACGGTCGTGTTAAAGGAGTGGACGCAACTCAACAGCGCTCTGACCGGCAACTTCGATTTTGAATTTGCGCCAGGGTTCCGGCTCGACAGATATCCTGAACGCGAACAGACGATACAGTTCAATGAATCGGATGCTGCATTCGTACGCCGGTTGTTGGCCCGTTCCGGCGTCGCCTGGTGCTTTCGTCCCGGTCGCAATCGGGCCTGGAGAGAACAAAATCGGGCAAGCAACTCCGCATCAGCGCATACCCTTGTACTCTTCGATGACCAGAGCGACCTGACGCGAAACGCAGCTGGCGTCATCCGCTATCACCGCGACGCCGCCACCGAGGAGCGGGACTCCGTTACGCGTTGGCGCGCGGTACGCAAGTTCCAAGTGGGCAGCTCGAGCATTTTCAGTTGGGATTATAAGCAGCCGGGAAACGTGCCCAGGATGTTCGCCGAGGCTCCGACCAAGGCTGACCAAGGCGAATCGGGAAACGAGCTGGCTAACGGGATGCAGGAATTCATTGTCGAATCGCCGCACCTCGGCGCGGACGATCGGGATCTGCACCGCCTCGGCTTACTACGGATGCAGCGTAAAGAGCTCGACGCAAAACACTTCGCCGGAGAAGGAAGCGTACGGGATTTCTGCGCAGGCGAATACTTCACGATCAAAAACCACCCGGAGATCGATCGCCATCCGGAGGGCGAGCGCGATTTCGTCATCACGTCGGTCGAAGTCAGCGCTCGAAATAACCTGCCAAAAGGCCTGGAAGACCGCATACACCGGCTGTTCGTGTGCAATGGTTGGCACGCTGCCTGCGGTTCCCTTGTCGCTAGAACTGAAGATGGGACCGTCTCCCCTTTTCAGATGCGCTTCGAAGCTGTACGGCGCTCCATCCCAATCGTTCCATCGTTCGACCCGCGCAATGACCTGCGTGACCCTGGCTTACAAACTGCCATTGTCGTCGGAGAGGAAAACGACGTCGTGCATTGCGACGAATACGGCCGTGTGAAGATTCGGTTTCCAGCCGCATATCCGAGGGATGGTCAACACGACCTCAGTACCAACCCATCGGATGCTGGCGCCGATTCCGCTTGGGTAAGGGTGGCAACAACTTGGGCTGGCAGTAGCGATTCGCAATGCGGCACCCTGACCCTGCCCAGAGTCGGAACCGAAGTTCTGGTGGCTTTTCTCGGCGGTGATCCCGACAAACCCATTATTATCAGCCAGCTCTTCAATGGACGCGCCCTGCCGCCCCCGTTAAGCAAGCGCGCTAATCTACCGTTGACGCGTTTCCTTTCCGGTATGCGTAGCCAGGAAATCCACGGCGTACGCGCGAACCAGCTTCGCTTTGACGACACGCCACGCGAGATCAGCGCTCAACTCGCAAGTGACGATGGCACCTCGCAACTAAATCTTGGCTGGCTGACTCATCCAAGGGATGACCGTCGCCAGCCCCGCGGTGAAGGCGCCGAGCTCAGGAGTGATAACGCCGTGGCGATTCGCGGTGGCAAAGGCGTGCTCATTACCTCCGAGGGCAGCGATCGGGCCAGAGGCAACCAGTTGGATCGAACAATGCTCATCGGCCTTGCTGACGGGCTACGCGATATTGCCGACCAGCTTTCGAAACTCGCGGAGACCCATGCAAAAGATCCTGCCAATGGGCCACAGCTGGCACAGCTCGTTGACAAGCTTAGACACTTGGACAGCGGGTCCAATATCGCGGATGGAGGCAGCGGTTCAGGCGGTGCCCCTATCGTCGCGATCAGCGGGCCGGCGGGCATCATCATGGCGAGCAACGAGAATCTTGCTGTCGGCGCCGAGAAAGATATCGACTTCATCACGGCGGCTGATATGCATTTCACTACGGGAGGAAGAACTGCTACACACGCGGCCCATGGAATCAGCATTTTTGCGAACGACGGCGGCATGAAACAGATTGCTGCGCGTGGAGATTTGCAAACTGCAGCGCAGGACGGGAGCATCGAACTGCTTGCAAAAAAAGTGATGGACCTGATCAGCACGACGGACTGGATCAACATCAAGGCCCGGAAAGGGGTCTGTCTCTATGGCGGCGGCAGTGAACTGCGGATCAGCGCCGACGGCATCATCGGCAAAACGACGGGCAACAGTTACATGTACGCCGCCGATCACCAGACATTTGCCAAGCAGGCGACACAGGTGCAGTTCCCTGACGAATTGCCGCACCACGACATTTGCGTCCCTTGTCTGCTCATGGCAGCACGCGCGCACAGCCCGCTGGTGGAGGCGAAATGAATAATGGAAACCAGAACGTATCCTCGTATCTCTTGATCGACAACGGATTGCTGGAGGAAGTGTCGGCAAGCTACACCGAAGTTGATTCAGAAAATCGCCCGTTTTGGCTTGCACCGATCTACCCCGATCATGCTTTGGCGGTCAGCCCACTCCTCGTTGACCTCGACGCCGCATATGAAGCCGGGGACATCGACCTGGTCATGGGCTACGTGAACGCGCGCAAACCCTCGCTGCACGTGTCGATCATCGAAACCGAACTGAACGTTGAACAGATCGCCCAACACCTGCGCCGGTTCATTTTTATCGTATCTCCTGACGGTAAGCAGTTCACGCTCAGGTATGCCGACTGCACGGTTCTCGCCCCGCTGGTGTCCGTGCTGACTGCAGCGCAATGGGCAACCATGAAAGGACCGATCTCACGATGGGAAATTCATGACCGTTCGGGAACGCTTATTCAACTACCGCCAGCCGAGCCGGTTGCAAACGCACCAACGCCGTTTTGCCTGGACCACGATCAGCTAGCCGCGCTCGACGAGGCCAGTGAGCCCGACCACTGCATCGCCAAAGTAAAAATGATGCGTAATGGTAGCCCCTTGCCCGGCAACACGGCGGAACAACACGCGTGGGCTCTCGCAGCGCGTCAAGCATGGCGTGACGCAGAAAGTTCCAATTCATTGATTTTGCTTTTCCTGACCGAGGCGGTACTGATAAGTCGCGGCGAAATTCTACGAACCCCCGGAATTCAAAACTCGCTTGCGATGAATGAATCGAGTGCGTTTCGCAATAAAATGCAGCTAGTAATCAAGGAAATGCAGGATCGAAGAAATCAGTTTTCAGAAGCACAACTGATGACGATGAACCGACCGAAGTTCACCTATTCTGAGATAAGGGAATTATGAAAATCCGGATCCCGAATTTCTTGCGTTGGTATCCCGTCATGTCATTACTATTGATGGGAATATTTGTTTCACTCGTCGCCGTTGTTTATAACTACTACAAGGTAGACAAGTTTATTCCAGTTTCCTTGACGGGCGTCCATCACATGGGAGGCGACTTTCGGATCGCCCAGTTCTACGTCGACAAATATAGCGGGGGCGCCGTCGGCGAGAGTGGTGGCGGAGGATCAATGGTTTGCTGCCTCATGTTGCCCAGAAAATGGCGTGCCGGTTTGACAGCTAACCTCCGTTGGGAGGTGCGCCATATCATAAGGCCGTCCGATCCTGCGTTACCTGAAACCGAAGAAGTCGCAGGTTTTTACCATGCACAAGTGCCAGTTGAAGCATATGATGAGCCAGAGCACTTCTGGGTACATTTCTTTCCACAAGGTGGTGTACGAATCGTTGTTAGCCCATTCGGCCCATATGGGAAGCAGCATCCTATTCAATTCAGCGATACGCAGGCAGCGCATCAAGCAACCGTTGGATTCGCAGTCAAGGCATTATTTTCTCAGGAAGAAATTGCCGAGCTAATACGCGAGGATGCCCGTGATAGAAAGAAGTTTGGAGATTGGCGATGAAAAGAGCTGACGTGGTTGTATCGCCAACAAAAATTGCGCCGATAAGTGGCATAAGAAGAGTTTTGCCGGAGCATGAGCCCGACTTTAAGAAATGCCAGGCAATCTCGAATATAGGCCTCTTTTTTGATGGAACCAACAACAATCAAGATCGTGACCGTCCAAAACTTGCCGACACTAATATTGCACGGCTACACAGCTCCTACAACGACGATCCGTCAACCGGCTATTACACCGCTTATATTCCGGGTGTAGGAACAAAATTCCCGGAAATAGGAGAACTTGAGGAAAGCAAGTTAGGCACCGGGTGCGCAGTGGGCTGCGAAGGACGAGTCATTTTTGGTCTACTATCAACGTTAAACGCTTTACACTATCGCTGCTTCAATAGCGACATGCTCGATGAGAAAACTGTCCTTGCATTATGTCGCAATAGTCTGAATGTTGGCGATAGTGGAGATCGAGAGCACCTCGCCAAACTAGGGGTGCACAGCGGCCTTTTACAAATGAATGTGGGCAGCAACAACATTCGCCGAGACTTCCTGACCCGACAAGCACAATATTTGGAAGCAAAACTTAAGGAAGGAAAACCCCGTGTCGTCGAGTGTTTCCTTGACGTCTTTGGCTTTTCCAGAGGCGCTGCGGAGGCACGAGTATTCTGCAGTTGGCTTAACGAAATACTCGTCAACGGCTGTCTGGCCGGTGTCCCGTTGCATTTTCGTTTTGTAGGAATTTTTGACACGGTCGCATCGGCGGGGTTCTGGTCCGGAATGTCTGCACTGGTGACGAATTCGACCGGAGGGCATGGAGCATGGGCAAGTAACGATGCGTTGCGCCTGCCGAACTGCGTCCAAAACTGCGTGCACATGGTTGCGATGCATGAGCTAAGACGGAATTTTCCTTTGGACGAGATTGGCGTTGACGGCAAGTTGCAGGCGGGGTGGATCCAGCACGTCTATCCAGGTGCGCATAGCGATGTCGGAGGCGGCTATCAGCCTGGCGAACTCGGCATAGCGGTTGGAAACGATTCGATGAAGCTATCTCAAATACCGCTGAACCACATGTTTGATTGCGCGGTCGCGGCCGGGGTTCCGCTGAAAAAACCTCGGACAATCTCTGGCGGTTACGACCCGTTTGCTATTCATCCCAACCTCGCAAAAGCCTTCGCCGATTTCGTTTCTGAGGTAACCGTCGCACCTCGGCCGATTTACGAGTGGCTTCAACCGTATCTCAATTGGCGGTGGCAAATACACGATCGCTTCAACACGAGCAATCAGGTCAAGCGCGCGGACCGCGCCGAGAAAGACATCCTGCTTGAGTGGAACAATCGTCTGATAAATGATGCCGCTGCCATGACGCGCTCAGCTTCCATGAGCTTGGGTAAGAGAACCTTCTCAGCGCTCAAGGATGTCTTCTATACAGGCGCAAGAAAGGACTTTTTGACAACTTCCTTTCTGGAACCCGAAGCTCGGGATGTGTTTGCTCGTGCCCAACGTGCAAAACCGACGCCACCTGCGCTCGCTGCATTTTTTGACGATTACGTACACGACTCCCTGGCTGGGTTCAATCTACCGAAATGTGAAGTCACGGGATATTGGCGTTACCGCCGGGTCTTCCTTGGAAGTGATGACCATACCGTAGCCGCTAATCAGGATACCGATATGGCGCGCAGCATCGCGTGATGTATTCAAACGAGGGCAATATGAAAGACCAAAAAGGACGGGGTGTCATTCGCCTCGGCGACAAAACCACCCACGGCGGAGAGGTCATTTCGGCGGCACAGGATTTCACCGTGCTCGGCAAGCAGGTCGCTCTAGAAGGCGACTCGACGTATTGCCCCCAATGTAAGGGTAAGTTTTCCATCCACCCTGGCGCCGACTCGCGCAGGCACCACGGCAAACGGGTCGCATACGATCAAGACCTCACCGCATGCGGCGCCAAGCTGATCTCGTCTATATGACTCGTCCGAGACCTTAGAATTAGTTGCAAGAAGTGTTAATTGCAGCCCACCCCTCTTGCCCCCGATCAAGCTTCTGTCGTCGCGTCTACTCTCTTATTCCGCTTGAATACGCAACAAACATATTTACGAAAATTTTGCAACCGACCGCTTGTGATTTAACAAAATTGCGTTTAAATTATCTCCAGTCGACCCCGCTTCAAGAATAAAAACACACTTCTTCCCGGCCCACTTTCGCGCGGCCGGGGCTCGTACGCCGTACTTCCAAAACATTCGCCGCCGTTTTCGAATCTCATCGTGCGAGAGGCCTCGTGCCGCCCGTACGGGTCATCGACGTCTGAAGGAGACCGCAATGCCCGCTTTCCCTCTTTCGCTGCTCGACCTGGTCTCGCCCTACCAATTGCTCGGCACGACGCTGGGCGATTGGCAGGCGGCGCTGGGTGCCATCTATGTCGACCACTACGAGGCAACCGGCGCGGCCGAAGGCACCACGATCCGCGGCATGGCCAAGTTCGCCGTGTCCGCGCGTCCCGTACTCGACCTGCCGAACGCACGCCTCACCGTCGAGGCCACCGCCGGCGGCCTGCATCCACAGGACGATCCGACGCGGCGCGATCCATGGATCGACATCCAGGACACGCAGATCGCCTTCGAACTGTTCGTCCCGCGCACCGGCTCCCCGATCATCGCGGCCGCAACCGGCGTGCCGGCGACCACGACCGACGTGTTCAACGTGATCGACACGCTGCCGATCGACATGCCCGTCTCGGACTACCCCGGCGCCCAGTTCACGCTCGACATGCTGCTCACGACGGTCGTGCTGCGCCCGCCCATGCTGAAGGGCGCCAAATTGCGCGAGTCGGACGGCCTGCTGGAACGCGACCCGGCCAACACGGTCGTGTCATTCACCCTGCCCAAGCTGCGCATGCAGCTGTCGCAGGATGCGGCCGGGGTCCTCGCCTTCAACCTCCTGAGCCTGGGCGCGTCCAGCCTGGACGACGGCAGCGACCTCGGTACGGCCGAACTGATCACGATGACGCCGCCCTATGCGTTCATCGGCGATTCGAATGTCGTCGGCTTCGGCTTCCGCAGCGCCGTGCTGGACCTGTCGGACGGCTACACGCCGCCCGAGGTGCTGGCGCAGTTCGGCTACGACGAGAACTGGACCGGCCTGTACCTGCCCGTCGTGCGCCTGTTCGTGGCGCCGCACGGCATGAACGACATCGCCGTGTCGGCCGGCGCCAGCAACCTGCTGATCGGGCTCGGGAACACGCCCGGCATCACGGGAGATTTCGACGTCTCCGTCATCAACCAGGGCGCGCCGATCGGCGTCTCGGTCCGCTTCTACGGTCCCGGCAACCAGCCGATCGGCGTCACGCGCACGGGAGATACCGCCACCGCCATGCTGCCGCAACGGACGCGCATGGTGGTCGACGCGTCCGGCCAGCGTCCGCCCTACACCTTTACCGCCAAACTGGACGGCAGTGCGCTCGCGCCGGTCGCGCCATCGATGCCGAACGTGTTCGACGTCGACCTGGGCGGCGACGGCGCCGGCAGCATCGTCGTGAGTGCGGCCAGCGGGGGCGGCGCGCCGGCCCAGCTCACCATCGCGGCCGGTCCGCGCACGGGCAGCACGAAGCCGGGCACGCCGGTCGTCGCGGAGGCGCAGTTCAACACCGACAGCATCACGCGCGACGGCACGCCGGTCGGCGCGCCCCCGTTCCGCCTCAAGGCGCGCAACAATTCGAGCATCACGATCACGCTCGATCCGCCGAACCCCGCCACCGGGTGGAAGGTCCGCAAGCCGCCCGCGGCGCCGGCCGTGAGCAAACCAACCGGCGAAGAGTGCACCATCGAGCTGGGCCCGAACGAGTCGGCCGAAGTGGAAGCGACCACGCCGGACGTGGGCGCGGGGCCCGAGACGATCAGCGCCTATTTCCGCTTCGACCGCCCGACGAACCTGCAACTGCCCGAGCACGACCCGACCATCGGCATCGATTACGTGGCGGGCCTGCCCGGCACCGTGGGGCCGACGCCGACCGCCGATGTGACAAAGCCGGCCAATTCGAGCACCGGCCCGGCCGCGACGGATGCGCCGGAAAGCCCGTTCACGGGCAGCCCCGTGGGCAGCACCTACGCCGCGCGCCTGGACCGCGTGCCGGCCGGCTCCACGATCGAGATCACGGGCTGGGCCAGCAACGAGGACGACCCGAACGACGTCGACTACAACTTCCTGCTGTCGCGCCGGCGCGCGGAGGCGTTCGCGCACATCATCCGCGCCGCGGCGCCGGGCAAGAATTTCAATTTCACCCTCCTCGGCCGCGGCCCGGTGGGAAGCTCCGACCTCGACACGCGCCGCACCAACTGGCGCGCCGAAGCCAGGCTGCCGGCCGCGCCGCTGTCGGGCACCGTCACGCGCGGCACGGTGTCGCGCGGCGATACCACAGTCCCGCAGATCCCGGATAACACGCCCGACCCGGCACCGGCGCAGCCGACGCCGCCCAGCTGGTTCCGCGCCCTGGGCGCCAAGGTGCGCATCGTGCGCGACGAATTCGTGGCGGTCGAAGTCTTCGGTGAATTCGACATCAACACGCCGTCGGAACAGTTCATCCAGCAGAACGGCGGCGATCCGGGCATGGAGCCGGTCCTGCGCGGCATGGGCAGCAACCCGATGGATGGCGTGGTCAAGGCCCGCATCGTCTTCCAGATCGATAACGCGACGGGCGACTGGAGCGCCCTCGCCTACCTGGGCGCGGACCCGGCCGACAAGGACGGCCTCGTGATGACGGGCCAGCTGCCCGGCCAGCCGCTGCTCGCGGAAGGCAATTTCGGCCGCAACCTGCTCGGCATGACCGCCCTGTTCGCGCCCCTGCTCGACGCCGCCGCCCCGGCCAACCCGGCCTCGGGCGACATGGTGCCGGCGGTGCTCGCGGTCGGCGGCGTGGCGCTGGCGACGGGCCTGGCGCAGGCCGGCTACTTCAACGTCGAACGCGTCGTGCTGTGGGGCGGCGAAATCGCCGTGCGCAAGCGCGCCAACGGCACCGAGGTGGCGATCCTGGGCGACATCGAGACCGCCGTGTCGGCGAACGTGGAGATCGGCGGCATCACCCTGCTGACCATCCCGCGCAAGTCGCCGCTGTCCGTGCGCTACAAGGCGATCGGCATGCGCTTCGGGAACACGCCCGGCGAACGCGATTTCCAGTTCCGCCCCGTGTTCGATTCGTCGCGCGGCTATTCGATCGACCTCACCAGCGGCGGCGGCATCACGGTGCCCGATCCGCTGGGCCAGTTCATCAAGATCCTCGGCGCGCGCGTGGCGCGGACCAATCCCCTGTCCTTCGAATTCGACCTGGGCCTGAATGCGGACCTGGGCGTGGTCACGTTCGACCGTGCGCGCGTGCGCCTGAAATTCGCCGAGGAAGGCGGCGTGGCCGGCGTGGAGCTGACCGCGTTCGGCGCGGGCGTGAACATCCCCGGCGTCCTGGTCGGCAAGGGCAGCTTCGAGCTGGGCGAGGAAGTCGGCGGCGCCATCGACCTGCAGCTGGTGCCGATCGATACCCGCGTGCGCGCCGTGCTCAAGGTGACGCACGTGGGCGGCCGCACGGGCGTGTTCGTCGCGCTGGAGCTGGAGCTGCCGGTGGCGATCCCGCTGGGCGGATCGGGCCTCGGCATCTACGGCTTCCTCGGCATGTTCGCGATGCACTACGCGCGCGACGAGGACGGACTGACGGGACCAACCATCGCCCTCGACTGGCTGAAGAACCGGGCCGACGGCAACCCGACCAATCCCGATGCGTGGAAGGGCAACCCGGACCATTGGGCGTTCGGCGTGGGCGCGACGATCGGCACGATGGGCAGCAGCGTCGTGTTCAACCTGAAGGGCGTGTTCATGCTCGAACTGCCCGGCCCGCGCATCCTGCTGATGATGAAGGCGCGCCTGCTGCAGCCGATGCCCGCGCTGAAGGACAAGAACGCCGAAGGCAACCTGCTGGCCGTGATCGACCTGGACGCCGGCCGCGGCACGCTCACGATCGGCATCGTGGCCGACTACACGATCGACCCGCTGATCAAGATCCGCGTGCCGATCGAAGCCTTCTTCAATCTCAAGAAGGGCGAGGACTGGCACCTGTACCTGGGCCAGCGTAGCGACCCGATCCAGTGCACGATCCTGTCGGTGATCGACGCCTCCGGCTACCTGATGTTGTCCGGGAACGGCCTGCCCGCCTACCCCGACGCCGGCCTCCCGCAGGTCTACGGCTTCGCCATCGGCACGGGCCTGCGCGCCGCGTTCACGTGGGGCAGCGTGCCGGCGCGGCTCTACCTGCGCATCGGCGCCGGCTTCGACGCGGTGCTCGGCTTCGACCCGTTCCGCCTCGCGGGCCGGCTGTACGTGCGCGGCGAGCTGGTGCTGTTCATCCTCAGCATCAGCGCCTATGCGGAGCTGGACGTCGACGTCGGGGAGAACGTGCTGCCGGACGGCCGGCGCGAGCGCATCTCGAAGATCGACGGCGAGATCTGCGGCGAGGTCGACCTGTTCTTCTTCACCATCAAAGGCTGCGTGGACTTCCACCTGGGCGCCACCAACGTGCCCAAGCTGCCCGCGCCGCCGCTGGTGCGCGACCTGAAGCTCGTCTCGCGTTCGCCCGCACTGGTCATGGGCACGGGCACGGACCGCCTCGTCGACGGCGCCATCGGCACGGCGACCGAAGGCGGCACCACCGACAAGACGCCCGTGGTACCGATCGATGCGATCCCCGTGCTGATGCTGTCGGTGCCGCCGGTCGACGACGGACTCACCGTGTTCGGCAGCGCGCCGCTGAACCATCCCGGCGCGGCGGAGAACGGCTGGCAGCAGCAGGGCAAGAACTGGGTGCGCTACGAGATCACGAAGGTGGAACTCGTGGGCCCGATCGGCGACGGCGACAAGCCCTCCGTGTGGTGGACGCTCAAGAATCCGATCGATCCGGCCAGTGCCCAGCTCGAAGTGCAGCTCGCGCTGCTGGCCTGGACGCCGAACGCCACGCCGAAAGCGTTTACGCGCAGCGAGTACCAGGAAGAGACGATCCGCGAACGCTGGGGCACCGTCTGCCACAAGGCCGCGCCGGCGACGTCGGTGCTGTGGACCTTCCGCTACGAGCAGCTGGGGCCCTCGAAGGATGGCTGGATCGTCGACGGCGAAGCGTGGCCCGATCCGCCGGACACCGTGCGGTCGCGCGCACCCGTCACGACGCTCGAAGTGACGGAGTGCTGGCGCTGCGGCATCGACCTCGTCGACCGCAAGCGCGGCATCGATCCCGCGTTCGTGACCGGCACGCCGGCGCCCTGCCCGCGCGAGACGAAGCCGACGCCGCAACCGGTGCCGGGAACGGTCGATCCGACCACGGGCGTGCCGCGTCGGGCCGTCCGCGAACAGGTCGCGCAAGTCGCCGGCATCAAGCGCATCGATACGCTGCCCGCCGCGCGCCTGACGTGGGCCGCCACGGCCGCGAAACTCCAGGCCGGACAGCCGCTGTCGCGCGCCGAACTGGCCACGTCCGCGGTGCACCTGGCCGCCGCAGCGACGTCGCCGACGGAGCCGCAGCGCTGCGAAGCGAAGGTGCTGGCCAGCCCGCTGAACGACGACGGCCGCGTGATCGCGCTCGGCAATCCGGCCGACGAGAAGGCCGTGAAGCAGGCGTGGAAGGTGCTCGGCTTCCGTCCACCGGAACTCTTCAACGGCATCGTCCTGCACAGCGGCGAAGTCGCGGCCGGACGGCTGCTGCTGTTCGTGCTGTCCACCCTCGTGCGCAAGGAGAACGTGCTGGTGCGCCAGCGCGCCAAGGACGGCACGCTCCTCGCCGAACAGGCCGTCACGCTGGCCGACGTGGTGCCGACCAAGCCCGTGCCGCCCGAGTGGATGAGCGCCGCCGGCCCGTGGCGCGACGACGTGCAGCTGGCCGCCGGCTACCTGGCCGCGCTGGGCGGTACCACGTCCACGCAGGGCAACAAGGCGTATCTGCCGGTGATCGTCGAGATCAAGGGCGCGGACAAGGTCCATACGATCGAGATCGGCCAGAGCATGCGCGACCCGATCCGCCCGGAAGAACAGCGCCTGCTGATGCGCCCGTACTACCTCGCCGTGGCGGAGTTCATGCACGCCGAGGAAATCGCGCGCCACGACTGGGACGAGACGACGACCACGCGCAATCATGGCGCCGTGGAAGCGGCGCTGTCGGACGACGCCTGCGGCCACGCGCTACTGGCGCCCGACACGGCCTACCAGGTCGAGGTCGAGTGGAAGGTGCAGACCTCCGACCAGGACACCCGCCCGACGGCGGCGGAAACAGCCGATATCGACGGGACGACGGAAAGCCGCGTGTACCACTTCCGCACCGACGACGAAGCGCCGAAGAAGCTCGATCCGTGGGTGCTGATGACGCTGCCGGAAGAAGGCGAGAGCCATGTGTTCGGGCAGGAGCCGCTGTCGTTCGTGTTCGCGACCAACGACGTGAGCCAGCTGTACGCGGCCTACGGCAAGAAGCTGCAGGTGCGGATCAAGGCGGCGTCGTTCCGGCGGCCGGTCTCCACGCCGTCCGTGCCGCACCCGTTCCCGATCAACGCGGACACCCTGGACGACGTGAAAGGCGGCCTGCTGTCGCCGTGGGAAGAAAGCGTGCGCGAGGTATTGCAGGAAGATGGCGGCAAGCCGTGCGTGGACTTCGAAGCCGAAACGGTCCGCCACAGCAAGGTCACGGTGCCGATCCCTCTCGATCCGTACACGGACTACGTCGTCGACATCGAGTCGGTGGACGAGGACGCGCCGGAGAACACGGTCGGCGACCGGGTGCTGCGCCGCTCGTTCTCGACGTCCGCATACGGCACGCTGGGCGAATTCGCCAACACCTTCCTCGGCACGCGCCCCGAGCACCGCTACGTGGAGCCGGGCCGCATCGCCGCGTTGTCATCGACCTTCGCCAGCCACGCGCCGCAGGGCAGCGAGCTCGATGAAGCGATGATCACGGCCGGCCTCGGGCCGATGGGCACGCCGACGGCACCGCGCGTCGTCGCGCTGTGGGAGCAGCCCGACCCCGCCCAGCCGCCGCAGCCGGTGGCCGTGATCGTCGATTCGCCCGAGCCGCTGCACCGCACGCGCCTCGTGCCGATCAAGGTGACGGATCCGGTGCCCAGCGCGCCGGAACGCTACGAGATGCTGCCCGCGACGTGGCTGCAGCTGGCCCAGATGCCGGGCACGCCGGACCTGATCCAGCGCGTGATCCCGGCGCCGGGCGGCCAGCGCGCGATCGTCATCCTCAAGCCGGGCAGCCGCGGGGCCGACGGCCTGGCGCTGGGCCTCAAGCGCGAACGCTTCGCCGACAGGCCTTATCTGTTCGATGCCACGTGGCCGGCCGACCCGGTCAAGATCACCTACGTCTCGTTGCTGAGCGCACCCTGGGAGGAACAAGCATGAGCCGCGTCGTCGACCCCTATCGCTTTTACGCCCGCGCCGCGCTGACGAACTGGGCGCACATCAACCGGGCCCGCGACCCGCAAGACCAGCGCTGGGCGGAGGAATGGCGCCGGCGCGGCATCGAGGGCTATGCGATGGCCCAGCTGCGCTGGTCGATCAACCCGCAGCTCGCGCCCGAGCTGCCGGACGAGGACTACGGCATGCCGGGCGGGCCGTTCACGGTGTGGGGCCGGCTGCCGTCCGAGAAGGAGATGCGCGACATCCCCTTCCACACGTACCAGAACCAGGACGGCGCCACCATCGTGTGGTGGATGGGCGATCCGCTCGTGTACGTCACGCTCGGCATCGACGTCACCGCCGCCAATGCCAGCCTGGCCGCGCTGAACGGCCCGGTGGCGATCGACGCGCTGGAAATCATCGAGACCGTGGGCACGGGCCAGCGCCAGGTCCTGCTGTGGGGTACGTCCATCGTCGCGGTGGCGATCGCGTCGCCCGGCCCCGTCGGCGTGCTCAAGGTACGCGGCATCACCGCGCACGACTACGCCAACTCGGACGCGTGGCGGCCGCTGGAAATCGTCGGCCTGCCGGTCGACCAGTCCGAGTGGTCGGACGTGGGACGGCACGACAGCAAGCAGGGCGTCGTCAGCGCGCTGACGACGCCGGGCGACGCCGCGCGCGACCGCCTGCGCCGCGGCGCCGCGCCCTTCGGGTGGGCTCCCACGCTCGGGCCGAATCCGGCACCCGCGTGGGCCCTGCCCGACTTCGACGGCCTGGTCAAGGAAGTGCGGCAGGACCTGCTGCCGCGCCTGCACCCTGTGCTCAAGATGGCGCCCGTGCTGCAGGCGCGCCAGCGCGACCACGTCAACATCCCCGGGCCGACGGGCGCGGGCGGCACGCTGGGCGACCCGTCCACGGCGAGCCTGCCGCCGCTGGGCCTGGCGTTCGTCGCAGCCGGCAGCGACCCGCTGCTCGCGCTCGCGCTGGGCTTCGGCACCGCGTACCCGGCAGCCCAGGTCACGTCGGGCGGCTCGGTGACGCCGGGCGCCGTCGCCATCCCCAGCCGCATGATGGACTTCATGGTCACGGCCACGTGGGACAAGGGCATGGACGGCAACTCCGGCCCGCTGGAGATGGCCGCGCTGGCGATCGGGGCGCCGCCGCCCGTGCGTCCGCCGGCACCGGGCGCCCTGCAGGCCCAGGCGCAATCGCACAGCCGCCCGCATGCGGCCGACCAGCCGTGGACCGCGGCCGCGCGCGTGTCGTGGGACCGCCTGCCGCGCTTCAAGCTGCTGACGACGTCCAGCTTCGCGTTCGCGCGCGCCAATCCGGTCACGCCCGCCGTCGCGGCCGACGCGATCATGCGGCCGCGCCCCAGCGGCGGCCTCGCGCCGATCACGCTCGCCAGCAACGCCAAGGACAAGGAGACGACGCGCCACTCGGCCGTCGATTCCTCGCTCGTGCTGCCGCTGACGGCGGCCGGCCTCGCCCTGCGCTACGGCGTGGCGCTGCAGGACATCTGGGGCCAGTGGTCGGTGTGGGGCGCGGTCGACCATGCCGACCAGCAGCCGGCGCTGGACCGCCCGCGCGTGCTGCGCTGCGCGCTGGACGCGGCCGTCCCCGCATCGGGCCGCGTGTGCGCGGGCACCCTGACGGTGGAACTGGCATGGGACTGGGAAGTCCGCAGGCCGCTGCAGATCGAGCTGCGCAGCCGCCTGTTCGCCGCGCCCCAGCGCGCCCACACGCCGCCGCCCGACACGACCCTGCCGGCCGGGTTGCAGACGTCGCTCGCCGTGGCGCCTGGAGCGCCGCTCGTGCTGCCCTTCAGTGGCGACCAGCTGTCGCCGCTGCCGCCCAACGTCACGGTCGACTATTACGACATCGACGGCAACCTCGTCGCGCCGGGCCCCGTCGGCGCGGACGACGTGCGCCGCTACCGCATCACGGTCACCGGCCTCCAGCTCGACTACAACACGGTCGGCCACGTCGGCGTGGCCGTGTGGACGCGGGTCCGTGAACGCGCCCAGCCCCTGCGCGACAGCGCGTGGCTCGCGCCGCTGGTCTCCGGCTCCGCGACGGAACCCGGGCCGAACATCGCCTACGCGTCCGACCCGATCCCCCCCGCGCCGGAGCCGCCGGAAATCGTCAAGCGCGCCAGCCTGGCGGATGCGCGCGGCGAGCATCACGCGCGCGTGTCGTGGGCGCCCGCCGCCGGCGCGACGGGATACTTCATCTACACGGCGACCGAGAGCGCGATCCTCGCGAAGGTGGGCGACCCGGAGCACCCGGCGCCCGATCCGACCCTGACCTACACGGAGCGGCTGGCCTTCCTGCGCGACTGCCTCGCCGCGTCCGCCGACAACTTCCGGGCCCTGTTCACACGCTTACACTCCCGGGCGCAGCCGGAGACGTCGGCCGACCTCGTGCTGCCGCGCGGGACGAAGGAGATCCACCTGTTCACGATGGTCGCGGTCAACGCGGGCAACGTCGAATCCAACTGGCCGGCGCCGGAAGACAACGAGCAGCGCGTCGTCGCAATCGCGGCGGCGGACATCGCAACGCCGGCCCCGCCCCGGCTGGAGATCCGCCGCGTCGACCAGCCGGCTGCCACGCCGAAGTTCGCGGTGCACGTCGACCTCAAGAGCCAACCCGGCGCCCGCGTCGCGCGCTACCAGCTGTTCCGCACGCGCGTCGAGGCGGCCGCGATGGAACTGGACACCATGGGGCCGCCCGTCGCCACCATCGAAGCAAGCGGCGGCGGCTGGACCGTGCACGGCCTGGAGGGCGATGCCGCCGCGCTGGCCGATGCGACTGGCACCGACAAGCCCGACGGCTCCTGGAAAAGAGTGTGGTACCGCGCCGTCGCGTGGGCGCATCCGGACCCCGACCGCGCCCTGCTGCCGGGCCGCTCGCCCGCGTCGAACGCGATGTCCGTGGTGATCCCGCCCGATGGGCCGCCGAATTTGTCGCCGCTCACGGCCGAATGGCCCGGCGGACCGCTGCAGGACGTGCTGGTGCATTTCTCCAGCACCGCGCCCGTCGCGAAGACGGCGCTGGGGCCGCACAAGCTGACGATCGATGCGCAGGTGCTGAGCGGCCCGTCGAAATCCGCCCCGGACCCGCTGCTGCTGGAAGCGTTCGAGCTGCAGGCTGTCCCCGCCGCGCCGCCTTCGCCGCCGAACAGCGGCACCTGGCGCACCAGCGCCACGCAGTACGCGGTGCGGCTCAGGCGCGGCTCGGTCGACGACCGCGTGGCCGTCGTGGTACGCATGACGGATCCGCTCGGGCGCAGCACGGAACGCGTACTCACCGTGGCGTCCGGCCCGATCGACCCCGCGCCGGACGTGCTCGACCTGGAAATGCACACGGTGAAGGCGAACGTGGTGAACGCCACGTGGCGCTCCAGCGCCCCGATCCCGCCGCGCGCAGGCGGCAAGTACACGATCAAGGTGACCGTCGCCGCGCCGAAGAAACCGATCATCACGCCGGTGCCGCATCCCATCGTGCAGCCGCATGGCGTGGCGGCCATCCTCGCCAAGAAGGAGGTGGCGCTGGAAACGCTGGACGTGGTGCGCGGCCCGATCATCAAGCTGCCCGGCCAGGTCACGGTGATCGAAATGGCGCTCGCCGACGTGCCGGTGGCCGGCAAACCGCCGCTGCCCGGCCAGCCTTGGCAACTGGTCCGCCTGAACAGCGCGCACGGCGTGACCAGCTACGGACTGACGTACAACGGCGCGGTGGCGAGCGTCACCGTGCGCATCACGGCGCCGGACGGGCGCTTTGCGGAACAGGTCGCGAAATAGGACAGGACGGGCTACCATGAACATTACCCAGTTCACCACTGCGCAGGCGCAGAACCGCCTGCAGGCCGACGGCCTCGAAACGCTCGGCCTGACCGGCCTGCAGCTGGCGCCGCGCTGGTCCACGACGTCGGTGCCCACGTTCGATCCGGTGGCGCTGACCCTGGCGCTGACGAATGCGGAGTGTCCGTTCGGCGGCATGCTCACGTGGCATGTCCACGGCAACGAATTCACCGATGCGCAGGGCCAGCCGATCGATGCGTACTGCGGCGTGATCCGGCTGCACCCGCACGCGCAGCAGCGCCTGTTCCGTGTGGCCGCCGCCCGTTATGCCAACGGCGGCACGCTCGCGCACCCGCTGCCCGTCGCCATGCTGTTCCGGCTGACGTCTCCGCCGGACGAAACGCCGCGCCGCGTCGACGCCGGCGATACCGTTCCACAACCGCAGGGCGGCGTCGCCCTGCCGGCGCCGCTCGTGGTCTCGTTCCACGACGCGCGCGGCCTCATCATCTGCCCGGTGGCGGTGGCCGCCATGTTCGCGGACCTGATCCAGGGCCTGCCGGGCCTGCGTTATCCGAAAGCGCCCGGCACGGCCGGCGATGCGGGCGGCCTGACGGCCATCGCCGCGCTGCCCACCAGCGGCGCCATCCTCGTGCAGTTCGCCGACCTGCACGGCAACCTGTACCAGCCCACGCGGCCCGGCAACGTGATGAACGTCGTCTCGCCCGGCCCGTCTACCACGCCCGTCAACCATGCGACCGGCTACGCGACGCTGGCCGCCAACCAGACCATCGCCGCCGGCAGCGGCGACAACGGCGTGCTGCGCTTCGGCTTCGCCACGCGCGGCACATTGGACCGCACGCCGCTGGCCATGCCGGCGCTGCCCGCGACATTGCCGTCGCCGCCGTTCCCCGCCACGACCGGGCCGACGCTCCCCCGCCAATTCCTGCGCGTGGTCGTGGTCGACCCCGAGTGGCATCTGCTGGGCAACCGCGACGCCGCACCGCGCAATACCATTCCCGGCGACGACGGCACGACGCCGGCCGACCTCGTGCCGAAGGTGCGCGACCGCGTCGCGATCGACTACGCGGTCGACGGCGTCAACACGTGGGCGCTGGCCGATGGCGTGCTGGCACGCTTCCAGGCGGCAGGCACGGGCCTCGTCTACGCCTGCTCGCCCGCCTTCGCCCCGTTCGGCCTGCCGCCCGCGCCGGCGCCCGGCACGACGGTCGCGTGGCCCGCGTTCCCGCCGCCGCCATCGCCCGGACCGGGTGCGGCCACGAATGTGTCGCCCGGCGTGGGCGCGAGCGCCGCGTGGGCCGGGCCCACGTCGCCCGACGTCGTCTTCACCGTGAAGGCGGCGGCCGCGCCGAAGGACGCGCACATTCGGGTGTACGCACGGCGCTTCGCCGAGATCGCGAGCATCGGCAAGCAGCCGTCGTTCGTGCGCGGCGACGGCGGCGCGGCGCTGGCGGACGGCACCAACGACGTCAGTATCCTGTTGACCAACCCGTTCGGCCTGGGCCCGGGCGATCCGCACAGCCCGGGCATCCAGATCGACGTGGACATCGTCGTGACGGTGCGCGGTGGCCAGCGCAAGCTGTGGGGCGGCATCCGCGTGCCCGTCGGCGCGCCCGTCGCGCCGCCCACGAACACGTTCGGCGGCACCGACCGCCTGCCGCTGGTGCCGCCCGAGATGCAGGGCTGGTGTCCGGTGCCCCTGTTCGGCCTGCCCCGCACGACGCCGGCCGCGAACGGCGGCACGCTGGCCGCGCTGTCGCGCAGCCTGGCGTCCGAGAGCATCCCGCGCGTGGGTCCGCGCCTGCCTTTGATGGCGCGCTTCGAGACGATCGTCGCGGCGGGCATACCGGACGCCGGCGCCAGCAACGGCGCGCTGTCGTGGCAGGCCGTCGTGACGGGCGCGCGCTGGATGCCGGAGTCGCGCTCCGCCCAGCACACTCAGGGCAACCCCGGCAATCCGGCCGGTCCCGACATCCACGCGGCCGGCGCGCGCGTGACGGGCGCGCTGGCCTACGATTTCGCATGGCACGCGCTGCGCCGCGCCAAGCCGCCGCTGCCCTTCCCCGGCGCTCCCGCGCTGCTGGACGGCTGGATCCTGTACGGCGCCGGCAACAACATGAACGAGCCGGCCACGCCGCCGAACGATGCGGCGCCGGGCGCCGGCACCAGCATGGGCGCGGCGCTGCAGACGATCGCCGCCGTGTGCGATACGCCCGAGCTGTCGCTGGCGCCCGAATCGGCCTTCGAGAGCCCGACGACGGTGCAGGACATCGTCGACGCGGTCTCGAACGCCGTCAATCCGGGCGGCACGCCGCCGACGGTGAACTCGCCCAACGGCGACCGGCTGCTGCGCGAGATCCGGCGCGAGTACTGGGTGGCGAAGCACGGCCGGCGCGACGCCCTGTGGTCGTTGCGGCGCGCGCTGGGCGAAGCACGTGAGCTCATCTACATCGAAGGCGCGCAGTTCGCGCCGACGGCGGCCGACAACGGCGGCACGCCGGCCCACATGCTCGACCTGGCCCAGGTGATCATCGACCGCATGACGGATCACCGCGACCTGCGCGTGGTGGTGGCCCTGCCCTGGGACACCGATTTCGCGCACAGCGGCCCGCCGATGAACTTCGAGACCTTCGTGCAGCAGGCGATCGGCGCGCGCAAGGCGCTCGTCTCGAAATTCCCGGGCATCATCAGCGACCGGCTGGCCGTGTTCCACCCACTCGGCTTCCCCGGCCGCGCGACCGCGATCCGCAGTTCGGTCGTGATCGTCGACGACGTGTACGCCCTGGTCGGCACGAGCCACTTCCGGCGGCGCGGCATGACGTTCGACGGCGCCGCCGACCTGGTGTCGTTCGACCGTGCGATCGAGGACGGCTATTCGAAGAAGCTGCGCCAGTTCCGCCGCGCGCTGATGGCCACGCGGCTGGGCGTACCCGTCGGGACGGGGCCCGCCAACGCGACCGCGGAATGGGCGGCGCTGGAGCTGCCGCGTACCGCGTTCGGCGTCGTGCGCAACCTGCTCGGTGAAGGCGGTGCGGGGCTGATCCAGCCGCTGTGGGAGGGGTATAACCCGGATGTGATTCCGGCTACCGTCGACGAGGCCGATCCGGATGGAACGGATGGGATGAAGCTGTTGGATACCCTGACGAGTTTTTTGGCGAAGGCGTGATCACGTCTCGACGCGCGCGTCCGCCCGGCACACCTGGTTCCTGCCCGCGGCCTTGGCCGCATACAGCGCCGCATCGGCCGCGGCCAGGAGCGTCGCCTCGTCACGTCCATGCAGCGGAAACAGCGCGACACCGGCCGAGAACGTCCTGCTGACGTCGACGCCGTTGGACGCAAAACGCAGGGCTGAAAACGCAACCCGCAGTTCGTTGATGCGTTCGATGGCCAGGTCGAGCGTCACGTCGCGCATGATGACGACGAACTCTTCGCCGCCATAGCGGCATGGCGAATCGGTCGGCCTGACCTGTTGCCGGAGCAGGCTCCCGAGCGCGCGCAGCATCGCGTCGCCGAGCGCATGCCCGTGCACGTCATTGACGGTCTTGAAATGGTCGACATCGATCATGACGACCGCAAACGAGCCCTGGGTCCGCGCACTGCACGTCAATTCGCGCGCCAGCGCGTCTGCCAGGTAGAGGCGGTTGTACAGCCCCGTCAGCGGATCGCGGATGACCTGCTCCTGCAACTGCGCCTGCATGGACTGGATGGTGTCCAGCTGGGCCTTGAGCTGCGCGTTGGCCTGCTCGAGGGCGAGCGATGTCGTCCTGGCTTCGGTGACGTCGCGCACGATCAGGGCGGTGCCGATCATGGTGTCGTCGTCATCGCAGACGGCGAACGTCCGCAGTTCGAGATGCCGTGCGCCGCCATGCACGAATTCCGTCGTCGTCGGCGCATTGCCGAGGCGGGCCACGTGTTCATCCAGCTCGGCCAGCTGTTCGCCGAGCAGGCGGCCCGGCCTGACCGGCTGGCCGATGTCGAAAATTCTCCGGATCGCCGCATTGCTTTCGACGATACGCCGCTGTGCATCGATCACGATGAAACCGTCGGTGATCGCCGAGCCGATCTTTTCGTGCGCCACGGCGACGAGATCGAACAGGCCGCGGCGGAAGATCGCCAGCGACACCAGGATGCCGCTCGCGACGAGGCCGATCGGGGTAGGATCGATATCCGGCGGGGACACGCCCGCAATGAAGGTCACGTTGCAGATGATCGGGACGATCAGCGCGCCCAGCAGGATGCGCGTCTGCCGCCGCACGTGCCTCGATCCCCGGTCGTACGCGGCCACGAGAGCGAGCACCGACTTTGCGACCAGTACGTAGCTGTACAACGAGTGGACCCAGAACAGGGGGCCCATCTGGAAAATGCTGTCCGTGGACTCGCCGCGCCAGGTGCCGAAGCACAGGTCGTGCAGCGGCGACAGCGCGGCCGCGAGCACGACGGCAGGCATGACGGCCAGCGCCAGGAGCCGCGACCGGCGCCATTTGTTCGTGCCGCGCGTGTAGCTCAGCACGAAGACCAGCGTGAGCGGCGCGATCGCGGCGACGGCCGGGAAAATGACGCGCATCCGCAGGAACATGCCGTCGTCCGGCCACAGGCGCGCGAACGGCAGCGCGTAGCAGGTCAGCCACCAGGCCGCGCTCAGCTGCATGGCCAGCAGCGCCGGGGCACCGGGGGCGTAACGGCGGTTCCAGGCGACAGCGGCCAGGAACAGCGCCGTCACGGCACCGGCCAGCAGGAGGAAGTTGAAGATATGCATGATCGCGAATGGGCAGGTGCCCATCTTAGCATCGCGTCACGCGTTATTTCCTTTTGGAACTATCCTTTGTCACATGCAAACAACATCTCGTTGATGGTCAGCGCACGACCGTCTGGATCGCGTGCGCCGGGGTGTCGACCGCCCATTCCATGCGGTCGACGACGAGGCGGTAGCGCTGCGGCTGGTCGGCCCGGTTCATGACGACGACCGCGAGCCGGCCGTCGTTATTGCGGAACGCGACCGTCTGCAACGTGCTGCGGCTGGCGGCGGCGCTCACGCGGCGCGCGCCGGGCCGGATCCAGCGCGAGAAGTGGCCCATGTAGGCGTAACCGGGCGTGAACACCAGCTGGCCGTCGTCGCTGGCATGCAGCAGCGCGAAGCAGTAGTTCCCGACGTGGTTCGGACCGCCGCGGCTGTCGAGCAGCATGTTCCAGTCGACCCAGCCGCTCGATTCGGATCGTTCAGGATGTGCGCGTCGCGCTGCGTAGGCTTTCAGGAACGCCTTCTGCGCGTCCGGCTTGAGCTTCGCATACGTCTCGGCGGCGGCGGCGTCGGTGATGGCGCCGCAACCGGCGCACAGGACCACCGCGGCCAGCGCCGCTGTCGTAAGTCGCATGGCCATGTCCTCACAGGCGGTAGTTCAGGCCCAGCAGCACCTGCCGGCCATACGTCGTGTAGCGCTCGGGCGCATAGGCGCCGCTCGCGAACGGGCTGCCCTGCTTCGTCTGGTACGGCGAGTTGTTCAGGTTATTCACCTGCAGCAGGATCGACAGTCCCTTCAGGCTGCCCTGCTCGAACGCGTAGCCGGTCTGGAAGTCGATCTGCTTCTCGGCCAGGATCTCGCTGAACGAGCGCAGTGCGAACAGGCCGGTGACTTCGCCGCGGAATGCCGAGCGGTGCGGTCGACGAAGTGGCCCAGGTCGAAGTTCAGGTTCAGGCTGGGCAGCACGTCCCGGTAGTCGCTGCCGCCGTGCAGCAGCGTGATCGTGTCGCCGGCCACCGCGAGGCCGTCCGAGCCCTGCTTCACGCCGATCACCTGCAGGCCCAGGTTGCCGCGCACGGGGACGGGACCGAGGTCCGTGTCGATGCCCAGCTTCGCGTAGCCGGTGGTGACCTTCTCTTCCACGCTCCAGTTCTGGATCGCCAGGTCGGCGCTGCGGGCCGGCTGCTGGTCGTAGTACTTCGCCAGCACGCCGAGCGTGTCGTACGTGAGCACGGCCGGGATGCCCGCGAACGACAGCGACGTGGACGGCTTGACCAGGTCCGGCGACACCGACACCGGCGCGTGGTTATTCTTCAGGAAGTAGTAGTTGTTGATGTCCGAGTGCTTCTTGTCGCGCTTGGAGTAGTTAAGGCCGCCCTCGACGTAGCTGAACATGCCGGCCAGGCTGCGCTTCGCCGAGACTTTCAGGGAGCCCAGCGTGTCGTCGACCTTGGGACGATGCATGTCCGCATCCTTGCCCCAGCCGCCGACGTCGGTGAGCTTGACGAGGGCCGGATTGGTGAAATCCACGCTCGGCGTGAATGTCGGGATGCCGTCTTCGACCGGGATCCTGAACTGGAAGTTGTTGTCCGTGATGCCCGAACCGGCCGGACCGAGACCGGCATAGGTTTCCAGCACCTGCTCGTGACGCCTGGCCTGCGAGTACGACAGGTCGCCGACGAATTCCCACTCGCCCGTCCGGTACTTGTTGTTCCAGCCGAGCGCGCCCAGCGTGTCCTTGCGGGTGTTGTAGTCGTTGCGGGCGATCGGTTCCAGGTTCACCAGCGTGCCGCCGGTCAGCAATTTGACGTTGCCGATCGTCTCGATCTGCGGATCGCGGTAGGTCACCGCGCTCCACTGGTGCGAGTTCCACATCATGCCGCGCATGATTTCCGTCTGGTCGAACTGCGAGTAGTACAGGTCGACGGTGCTGCGGAATTCGCGCGACGGCTTGTAGTCCAGCACGGCCATCAGGCCATCGCGCACCTGCTTGCGCGACGTCGCCGTCACTTCCGCACCTTTCAGGCCCACCACGTCGGCATTCCCGGGCGGCAGGTTGTTCTGATCGCCCCACCACCACGCCTTGTATTCCTTCTGCTGCCCCGGCGAATTCAGGTGCGCGAAGCCGACGGCCACGCCCAGCGTGTTGTTCATGAACTGGTCGATGTAGGCGAAGCTGACGCGCTGGCCCCAGGCCGACGATTCGTCGTTCAGCTTGCCGTTGCCGTTGCGCTCGCCGCGCACGTTGAACGCCAGCGCGCGCTCGCGGCGGTCGAGCGGACGCACGGTCTGCAGGTCGACGGTGCCCGACAGGCCCTGCCCCACCAGCGACGCATCCGGCGTCTTGTACACGGTGACGCCGTTGATCAGCTCGGACGGATACTGGTCATATTCGGCGCCGCGGTTGTTGCTGGTGCTGACCAGCTCACGCCCGTTCATCAAGGTGCCGGCGAAGTCCGGCGACAGGCCGCGCAGCGAGATCACCTGCGCACGCCCGGCCACGCGCTGGGCCGTGAGACCCGGCAGGCGCGCGATCGACTCCGCGATCGACACGTCCGGCAGCTTGCCGATGTCCTCGGCCGTGATCGCTTCGACGATGGAATCGGAATCGCGCTTGATGGCCATCGAGCTCTCGATGCTGCCGCGGATGCCGGTGACGACCACGGTGCTTGCGGTGGCGTCTCCGGTGGTCTGCGCGGTGGCACCACCACCCCACAGCAGCGCGGCGCAGGCGGCGGCGATCGGGGTGATGGTCAGGATGCGTTGCTGGGGGCGGACTTTGCCGGGTTGGTGCATGGTGGTCTCCGTATTGTTTGAACTAGTGTGATCCTGGGAGCGCTTCCATCGGCGCGACAGTGGAAACGTTGCCATTTCATGGCGCACGCAGGGCGCGATTCCGTCGCATTCCTCTCGCGAGGGCCCGATCTGCCGTGTGCGACCGTCGAATTGGAAACGTTGCCAAATTTCGCCAAAAAAAATTTGGAAACGTTGCCAAATCAGAAGCCATTGTCCACTGATGCTGAATTCAATGTCAATACTTTTGTGTGATCGGATAACAACAGCTCGCGGCGGGGCTGCGCAATGAGCGGCCCCGGATACTCATTTGCCGACCGCCGCGCCGAGGCTGGACAGGTACGCCACGCGCAGCTTGACCGGCCCTTCGGCGGGAACGACCTTCCCATCCCCCCCTTGCAGCGCCACGCCGGTGAGACTGACTTCGACCATCGCCTTGTGCGCATCGATTCCGCTGAACAGCACCAGGCCATTCGAACCGAGCGGCACGCCCATGGTCGCCGCATTCGATCGCCAGCCCAGCGCGCGGAAGTAGTCCGCCAGTTGCACGCCCGCCGTCGACATGCGCGCCCGCTCCGCGTCGCCCGGCTTGTCGGTGCTGCTCCACAGCACATTGACCTGCACCAGCTTGTGCTCACGGGCGGCAAAGATGTACGTCACGCCGGCCGCGCCGGGCCCGGGCTCCAGGGACGGCAGCGGCAACACCAGCATGGTGTAGCGCGGATCGGGATGCCGGGCAGGCTGCAGCAGCGCCGCATGGTCCCTGAAATCATGCGCCACCGCGGCGCGGACCTGGTCCTCGTCCATGCCGAAGCGCGCGCTGCGGAAGCCCGTGATCTCGTGCAGCGCCTTGGCGGCCGGCGCCGCCGGCACATCCTGGGCGTGGACGGCGCCCGGTCCGACGGACAGCAGCAGGGCCGTGGCAAAAGTCGTCTTGCGTAACATGGAAAACATGGGGGACTCCGAATTCAGAAAGCGCCGGGGGGAATGGTGTAAATGTCCGGATGGTCGATACTGGCGACCAGCGATTTGCGCAGGTGCGCCGGGCCGGCCGGTGCGGCGCGATGTTCCTGCCTGCGCACCGCGCCGGGCAATTCGACGTCCAGCGCCACGCCGCCGACACGGATCTCGACACCGCCGCCCTGGAAGTCGCGGCCCGCGAACAGGATCAGTTCGCCCGGTGCGGTCACACGGCCGCGCGTCGTCGCGAAGTCCGGCCACTGGTAGCCCACCAGCCCGCTCGCCAGCACGGTGGCACTGCGCATCAGGGCCGCGCGCTGCACGTCGCCCGGAGTTCCAGGGAGGGTCCAGGTCTGGTGGACCGCGACCAGGCGTTTGCTCGCGGCGCCGAACACATAGCTGATCTCGGCCGGCCCAGGTCCCGGCGCCAGCGTGGGCACCGTGACGGCCAGCGCGGTCGTGCGCGCGGCAGCGTCGACCTGCACCCTGGCCGTGGCGAGTGCGTCCGGCATCGATGCCGCGATGACCGCCCTCACCTCGTCCATGCTCATGCCCCAGCGCGCGCCGTTGAAGCCCGGGCTCTCGAAGGGCATGCCCCGCACATCCCAGGAGCGCGGCTGGCCAGTCAGCGATATGTCATACCCGCTGTCGGCGGCGTGGACCGCGGCCATGGGCCACGCCAACGCGCACGCCAGCAGGCCGCTCATCAATTCTTTCTTCATTCTTCCCTCTATCGCGGCATGTTCGCATACACCAGCTGGCCGTCGTCCACGCGCATCTTGACGCCCAGGCGGGACGCCTGCCTTTGCACGTCCCAGTACTGGCTGGTGAAGTCCGGTTTGTTGCGCGAGAACTCGACCGCCCTGGCCGGATCCGTCTGCAGCAGGTTGATGAACGTCTTCTGCCAGTTCTGCTGGTCCGTCACCATCTTCGTCGTCGCGTTCAGCATGTCCTTGTACTGCTGCAGGAACACGGCGTTCTCCCTGCTGCCGTCGTTGTCGTGGTTCCAGTCGGAATTGCCGTTCAGGTAGGCGAAGCGCGCGGCCGGATCGTCCTTCAGGCCCAGCGCATGGCTGTCGGCCTCCCGCTGCCGTTCGTAGATGCTCGGACCGCCGCCGCGGGCCAGGTCCGAGAACACGGCGCCGACCTTCCCGACGTCCACGCCGAAATTCAGCTTGAGATCCAGGCCGCCGATGCCGATCTGCGCGCCGATGTCGAGGCTGAAACTGACGACACCGTTCGAATACCCCGCGCCGACGCTGAAGTTCCCGCCCACCACGCCCGGCGAATACACGGTCGCGCCGCCCTGGATGCTGGCCGCCTCGCCGGAGAAGCCGCCGCTCACGCCGGCCGATGTGCCGACGCCCGCATGCGCGCCCGTGGTCATGGTCAGCACGCCGTTGGTGATGCCGTAGTTGTACGTGGTCGTGGCGTAGGCGAACGTCCCCGTGGTCAGGTTCACGTTGCCGTCCAGGCCGCCGCCCAGGCCGCCGTGCGCCCCGCCGCTGGCGAACGCGCCGACCGTGGCATCGGCATCGATCTTGACGCCGGTCCGGCCGATCTTCATGTCGACGCCGACTTCGCCCTGGGCGCCGACGCTCGCGTCCACGGGACCGCTGCTGATCGTGATATCGACATGCCCGTCCGCCGTCGCGCTGACGGTCACGCCCGTCACGCCGAACCTGGCGAGCGCCGTCGCGACGCCGCTGGCCTGCGTGTCGACGGTGACCGGGCCGCTCACCAGGTCCGTGTCGACCGCACCGCCTGCCGCGGCGCTGACGCCGGTCGGGCCGACATGGGTTTCGACGACCGTGCCGTTGCCGGTGACGGGGCGCTCGAAATCGGGCGTCGGCCTGTTTTCCTCGCCCGAGGTCCGCGTGAAGCCGATGCCGCCCGGCTGGTCCGCCAGCAGGGCGCCGCCGGCCTGCCCGGTTTGCGAATGGATCGGCGTATCGGGCGCCGGCGGTTGCGTCACCGTCAATGCCGGCAGATCCTTGGCCGGGACGAACGGCAGGCCGAAGCGGCTGTCCTTGTACACGTCCAGCACGCCGATGTCGTTCAGGCTGACGGGGATGTTGAAGCGCGCATGATTCTGCACCGGCAGCAGGCGGTAGTTGCCCGCGTACGGGCCGGTCAGGCCGATCGCCTCGTAGTAATAGCGGCCCTGGCCCAGCGGGGTGCCCAGCTGCGCGTAGCCGTCTGCGGATGGCACGTAGATGCCGATCACCGCGCCGGGCATGGTCTCGCCGTTCGGCAGCGGCACGCCGCCGATCGTCTGCAGGGTCACCTTGCCCCCGTCGCCGATCTGGCCCTGGCCTTCGATGGCCACGCTGCTGGCGGTCGAATAGCGCAGGTAAAGCGGATTGATGGTCAAGGTACCGGGCAGGTTGCCGCTGGTCGCCAGCGTGTAGTTCTTCGCCTGCGCGCCGGTCAGGCCGGTCACGACTTCGAAGTAGTTGCCGACGGGCGTCTTCGCATCGACCGTCATGGGCGCGCCCTTCAGGTCCAGGATCGCCACGTTGCCGCCCACGTCGTCGCCCGTGATCACGCCGTTGTAGACCGGCTTGCCGATGTCGACGCCGGGCACCAGGGAGGTGCAGCTGAAGCCGTCGCAATCCTTGTAGTAGCCGTACTGGCCGCTGCCCGGCGCCACGGTCCACGTCAGGGTCCTGGGTTTGATCACCCAGGTGCCGCCGGTGGCGCCGGTCAGGACGTAGTTGCCCGCCTTGGCACCGCCCAGCGTGATGTTGTAGGCGTACTCGCCCGCATCCACGAGCTGGTCCAGCACCAGGCTCCGGGTGAAGCCATTTTTCATCGACGGTTCCTGCTCCGCCAGCGCCTTGCCCGGCAGGCCCGCGCCGGAGATCAGGTACGTGACGGCATCCCGCGGATAGTTTGCCGCGACGGCGAATACCGGCGAGCTGCCGTAGGTCGTCGTCTGCGTCGCCGCCAGGTGCAGGTCCAGCGGCTTGGGCCGGATGACCACGTCGGCGGTCTTGAGCAGTGCCGGGTCCAGGACGTAGTTGGCGGCGGTGGCGCCGCCCAGCTCGGACACGCGTGCCTGGTAGGTGCCCGCGTCGCTGTACAGGTTCGGCTGGACCGGGTTGCCCTTGCTGTCGACATAGACCTGCTTCAGCGTCAGGGATTCGCCGGGAAGTGCGCCGCTGACGGTGCCCGTCAGGGCCGTCCAGGCATTCACGCCGTTGAAGTCCGTGTACTCGAACGACGTGCCGGTCGCCGTGCCGCCGATGGCGCGCCGTGCCACCGTCAGGGCCGGCAGTTTTGCCGGCGCTTCGTAATTCTTCGCAATCGAATCGCCCAGCAGGATGCTGAAGTCGTACGTGCCGGCCGGCAGGTAGGCCTTCGATCCGAGGTTGAAGGTCTTGCCCACGTCGCCCGGCGTGGCCGAACTGGTCGTCGTCAGCCAGGCGCCCCATTCCTTCGCATCGCCGGCGACAAATCCCGTCACGACGGGCGTGCTGGGGTTGCTGCCGTAGACCATGTCGGTCGGTCCGGTATAGCGCACCGTCAGCCGCGCCTTGTCCACCTGGACCTTGGCCGTGTTCGATGGCCCGACCTTGAGCGTCATGCCGCTGGCCGAGTCGAGCCAGCTGGTCGCGTCGCGCACCAGCGTGTAATTGCCCGCCGCACTGCCGGTAAGGCCCGTCGCCTGGTACGTGTAGCTGCCGGCCGGCGTGCGGCTGCCCACATCGACCGCATTGCCCGCGCCGTCCAGCAATTCACCGGTGACCTGCACGCTTTGCCCGGGCAGCACACCGCTCAGGGTGGTGGCCGGCAGCGGCGTGTTGCCGTACGTATCGCGCCAGTCCTTGTAGGTCACACTGAGCGGACGCGGCGTGATGTCGATGCGGCCGACTTCGCCGTTCAGGCCGGCGTCGCGCACATAGTAATTGGCGGCATCCTTGCCGCCCAGGGCCGCGGTCACGACATAACTGCCGACGTCCTGCCGGCCGTCCAGCGACGACGCCGGGCCGCCGGGCAGCTGGATCTGCCCCGTCAACGCCGCCTTGTCGCCGGCCAGCGGCGTGAAGCCGGTCATGCCGACGTGGGCGCCGCCGGTGCTGCCGTACACCAGGCTGTTCACCTGGTTGCTGCCCATGTCGATGCCGCCCAGCGAGAGCAGCGACCAGCTCGGCGCCACGGCGCGCGGCACCACGGTCAGCGCGGCGATCTCGTTGCCGCTGGCGGCCAGGCGGTAATTGCCGGCGTCCGGACCGGACAGTCCCGCGGCCTGGGCCGGATACGTGCCGGCGTTCAGGTAGCCGCCGCTGGAATACGTGGCGCCGGCCAGCGAGACGGTGCCCAGCGCGACGCGGTCGTCCGGGAAGGCGAGGCCCACGAAGTCGGTCCGGATATCGACCTGGCCCCTGACGTCGCCGTACTGGCGCGTCGTGGCGTCCGGGAACCAGGTCTTGTAGGTGATGGTCTTGGGCACGATGCGGATCAGGCCGTCCGACGAGCCGATGCTGGTCACGCTGTAATTGCCCGCATCGCGGCCCTGCAACCCGAGCACCAGCGACACCGGGAACGGATAGTCGCCGACCGGGCGCTTCGCGACGGTATTGGTCCAGTCGCCCTGCAGGATGATCGGCAAGGTCACGGCATCGCCGGAGAGCACGCCGTTCAGCGTGTTGCGCAGGTCGACGCCATTCACCACGGCGCCGTACACATACGTGCCGGTGGGGCCGGTATAGGTGAGCACCTTCGGCTTGACCGTCAAGGTTGCCGTGCCGGTGTTGTTCTGCAGGATGTAGTTCGGATTGTTATCGACCTGCGCGGTGGCCTGCACGGTATAGCTGCCGACCGGCATGCGATCCGTCAGCGCCACCGCGCTGCCGTTCTGCCCCACCGCGACCTGCGTGTGCACGCCGAGCGTATCGCCCGCCAGCAGGCCGTCCAGCGTCACCTCGGGCGCGGCCAGCGTGCCGTACACGGACTGGCTGTTGTTGACGACGACGCTCAGCGGCCGCGGCGTCACCGTCAGCTGGCCGGTGACGTTGCCCGTCGCGGTGGACACGTAGTTGGCGCCCTGCGCGCCGCCGAAGCCGGTCACGCCGGCCGTGTACGTGCCCACGCCGGGCAGCGCGATGCCGCTGCCCTGGCTGTCCAGCGCCTGCACCCGCGGCAGCACGTCGTCGCCCGCCAGCAGGCCGGTCATGGCGACGGGATTGCCCGGGGTATTGCCGTACACCGCCGTGCCGTTGCCGACGGTCCAGCTGACCGGACGCTTCGCGATCGTCAGCGTGGCGTCCGTGTTGCCGGTGGGGCTCAGGACGTAATTATCGCCGGTGCGCGGCAACCACACCGCTTTGATGGGATAGGTGCCCGCCGGCGTGCGCGGGCCGATGGCGGTGACGGTGCCGCCCGCGATACCGGGGATCACGGACCAGATATCGAACAGGTCGCCGGTGAACGCGCCGTTCACCGTCACGCCAGGCGTCGTGCCGCCATCTCCATAGGTCAGGTTCAGCGCGCCGATCGAATACGTCACGACCTTGGGCACCACGGTGGTCACCCCGTTCTGGCTGGCGCCCGGGTCGAGGGTGTAGTTGCTCGCCCCGGTCCCGGTCAGGGCGCCGATGCCCACTTCGTATTCGCCCACCGACGGCTTGTTCGCAACCGACGGGCGGCCCGTCACGGTCTTGCGCACGACCTGCGCGACGGCCTTGACGTCGTCCCCGTTGACCACGCCGACCAGTGCCGGCGTCGGCAAGTCCAGGCCGTATTCCTGCGAGGCCGTCGTACCGATCCAGCGCAGCGGCTTTTGCGCCACCACCATCGGCTGGCCCGCATGCGAACCCACGAGCGTGTAGTTGGCCGCATCGGCCCCGGACAGGCTCGTGATGGATTGCGTGTAGCTGCCCGCCGGCGTGGTCGCGGCGGTCGTGCCCGTCAACCGCGCCCCGTTGACGTCGATGCCGACGGCGCCCGCCGTGACGGCGTCGCCGGACAGCACGTTGTTAAAGGTTACGGCACCCAGCGCGTCCGCCGAACCATAGGTGGAACGGGCGAGCGCGACGGAATAGTCCAGCACGCGCGGCGTGACGGTGAACGGCGTGTCGAGGTTGCCGCTGGCGGCGATACGGTAGTTCGCCGCATCCGCGCCGGTCAGGCCGGAGACGACGTAGTCGTAACTGCCGACCTTGAGACGCCCCGCGGGCACGGGCACGCCGCCGGACAGCACCGTCCCCACCCCCGCGACGTCGTCGCCGGCCAGCGCGCCGACGAGACCCGTGATTTCGAAGCCGGTGTCGCCGTAAGTCACCGTGGTATTGTGGGCCGCCTGATAGTTCACGATCTTCGGCGCCACGGCCAGCGTGCCCGTCCAGGGCCCGGCCGCCAGCGTGTAATTGGCCGCGGCGGCGCCGGACAAGCCGGTCACCCCGTAATTCCACGTACCGGCCGGCGTCCTGGCGCTGAAGCCGTAGCCGGCGCCGACGGCGCCCAGCGTCTGCTCGGCGCCGCCGTTCAGCGTGCCGAGCACGGACAGCGCGTCGTTGTTGACGACGTTCGACAACGTGACGACGGAGGCCGCCGTACCGTACGTGCCCTGCATCGCGCCCACATTCGGCGTCACCGAGCGGCGCGTGACGGTCAGCGGCATGGAGACGGGGGTCATGTCGATGAAATAGCCGCCCGACAGGCCCGTGTTGAACGCCGGGCTCGCGCTGCCGCCGAGGGTCAAGGTATGGCTGCCCACGTTGGCCGTGACACCCGGGCCGCTCGTCGCGAACGAGCCGGCGGCGAGAATATCGCCCATCGCATCGGACGCCGTGCCCGCCGTCACGTGCAGCAGCGGCGTGCCGAGCGCCGCCGCACCGGGCTCCGCGTCGCCGTACACGCGGCTCGTGCCCGCGTTGACGCCGTCGCCCAGCGCCAGGCGCGTGGTCTGGCCGCCGTTCAGGCGGCCGAAACGCGTGATGGTGCCGTTCTCGACGAACGTGAACGCCCCTTCGCCGCGCAGGTTGTCGGTGGCTTCCGTGGTCCAGTCCACGCGGTTGCCGCTCAGCGTGGCCGACATCGCCGAGACGCTCAGGTTGCCGGTCAGCGTGACCGTATTGGCGACGTTGATGTCGCCCGTCAGCGTGATGTACGGCGCCATGCCGGCAAAGGTGGCGCCCGGCGCGACGACGGCGGACAGGCCGTTGCCGTTGTAGCCGCCCAGGAAGATGCCGCCCGCGTCGCGCTCCGTATTGCCGGCGCCGTCGGACAGCGTCAGGGTCAGCTTGCCGTTGCTGTTGATGAAGTTGGCGCCGCCCAGCCGGATCTGCGCCGCGCCCGCGCCCCGCTCGCTGTCCACCACGCCGTGGGCGGCGGTGTCGTTGGCGACGATGGACCAGTCGGCATCGGCGGTGCCGAAGATGCCGTTCAAGGTGACGGAACGGCCCGCCGCCAGCGACAGCGCGCCCGCCGCCTGGTTGAAGGGGCGCGCGACGACCGCGTTGAAGGTGTTCCACTCGATGTCCTGGCTGGCCTTCAGGCTCACGCTGGTGCCGCCGCCCAGCAGCGCCACGAGGTCGGCGGAATACAGGTGGCTCGTGCCGCCCGGATTGTCGCCGTAGCCGACGCTGCCCGCGGTGCCGCCCGGCGTGTCGTCGATCCGGATGTCCTGCGGGTCGAGCAGCAGCCTGCCGCCCTTGCCGAGGGCGATGCGTTTCAAATCGACCGATTGCACGGTCGATGCCGACGACACCTCCACGGCACCCGCCGCCTGTGCGCCGCGCGCGTCGACGCTGCCCTGCATGGTCGTGGACCTGTCGCTCCACACGATGGCGCTGCCGCCCTCGCCCGCCGCGCCGTGCGCGGACACGTCGATGTGGCTGGCCGCGTCGACCGTCGTCGTGGCCGCGTTGGTGGGCACATTCGCGGGCGCGGCGCCCGTCGTGCCGAAGCGGCCGACGTAGCGCTGCGCATCGTCCGAGGACTGGCCTTTGCCGCCCTGGAAGCTCCCGCCCACGCGCACCAGGCCACCGCGGTCGAGACCGCTGGCGTCCAGCACGGCGCCGGCCAGCCGGACCTGCGCGCCGCCGACGTCGATGCGTCCCGCCGCGCCTTGCGCCGCGGAGGCGTCGAGCATGCCGGACACCTGCACCGTACCGCCCTCGCCGCCTTCCAGCACGATCGCGCCGTCGTGGCCGGACACGGTGCGCGCGCGGATCGTGCCGGGCATGTTCACCGCCTCGCGCAACGCGTCGCGCACGGTGGACGCCTTCAGCATCACCGTGCCGCCGTCGGCCTCGATGACGCCCTTGTTGCCCACCAGCGCCTGGCCGTCCGCCGTCTGCGCATCGGCCGGCAGCAGCACCTGCAGATAGCCGTCGCCGGACAGGTCCAGCGTGGCCGCTTCCGCCGCGCCCAGCGCGACCTTGCCCAGCGGCGCGCTGATCACGCCATCGTTGGCCACGCTCGATCCGAGCAGCGCCACGGTGCCGCCGGGGTCCGTCACGATCCGGCCGCGGTTGACGACGGCGCCGCCTTTGCCGCCGAAGACGTTCCGGCCCGCCATGAAGTCGTCTTCCGACATATTCAAGGTGGAGGCGACGAAACCGGCGCGCGTATCGACGACGCCGGTCGACGAGATCGCGATGCCGTTCTGGTTGATCAGGAACACGGACCCGTTGGCCTTCAGGGTCCCCGCGATATCCGTCGGCGTCGCGCCCTTGACCACGTTCAGCGTCGCCGCACTGGCGTTCGGCTGGGCGAAGTCGACCGTGCTGCCCTTCCCGATATTGAAGGACGACCAGTTGACGACGGCGCGCTGCGTGTCCTGCCGCACGACCAGCGCATTCGCGTTCGGCGTGTTGATGGTGACTTTGCCCGCCGTGACCACCGCGCCGGTCGGCAGCGTTTGCGCATACGTCGGCAGCGGCGCCGCGATCGGGAGGCTGGCCGCGACCATCATCGGCCAGGCCATGTCGCGCCGTACGCGCGAGCTACGGAGGATGGTGTTCTTTCTCAAAATTGCACCTGTGCTTTAAAGAAGGCCTGGCTCGTGCGCCGGCTGCCCGGTGTGATCGATGCGCGGCCCCATTCCGCCGCCAGGCTGACGTTGCGCCAGCCGGCGCGCAGGCCGAATCCCCATGACGTGGCGTGGCTCCGCGCCGTGCCGCCGGGCAGGCGCGTGGACGGGCGGGCAGCCGCCCAGTAGCCATACGGCAGGACGCCGACGGCGCCCGGCAGCTGCCAGGGCCGCGCCACTTCCTGCCGCAGCACCCAGCCGCCGTCGTCGGACAGCCCGCCTGCCGTCAGGGCCGACAAGCCATCCTCGCCATCCATGCTGAAGATCTCCGCACTGGGCATCACGCCGCGGATTGCCTTCTGGCCGCGCAACACGCTGTGGCCCTGGAAGCCCCACTCCAGGGGAGCGTCGTAGCTCAGGTTCGCTTCCAGTTTGGTGAAGGCCGCCGTGGCGCCGGGGCGCGACATCGGGATGCCGGTGGCGGCAATCTCCGCTTCGCTGCGGCCGCCGAACCGGCCGGTGCCCTGCGACAGCGTGGCGCCGGCGCGCGCCTGGCCGCCCGCGACGGCGCCGCTCCAGTCGGCGGAAACGCGCGCCACGCGCAGCCGGTCGAGGTCTTGCGTGAACTGGAAGAACGGCAGCGAGTCGCTCTGGCGGCTCGCTTCCAGCGCGCCGGTCAACGTGAGCTCCTGCGTGCGCGTGACGATGGCCGGGTAGATCAGGCGCAGCGACCAGCGCTTCAACTGGCTGCGCGATGCCAGTTCCGCGATCGGCGCGCGTGGCCGCGTGTCCGACACGGTGAATTCGGGGTTCAGGCTCAGGCCATTGGCCAGCAAGGGAACAATCAGGCCGCCGCCCGCCACGCGGCGCGGCGCATCGGCGTGGAAGGCCGTGCCCGGCGGGTAGCCGCCGGACACGTACAAATACGCCTGTTCGCCCAGGCCGAGCGGCTGGTTGGCGCGCACCTGGGTCGTGAACTGCCAGGGACCGATCGCATCGGTCTGGCGGTTGTCGGTCGAGACGCTGGCCGCCAGCGGCGCCAGGATCCCCTGCAGCACCAGCACGGTGCCGCCCGCTGCGCGGCCCGCGCCCAGCGCGCTGCGCAGGCCCAGGCCGGGGCCGCGGCCCGCCAGCGTGAGTGCGCGTTCCAGTTCCTCGTCGCGCAGGTGGCGGCGCCCGACCAGCGGCTGCAGTGCCCTGGCCACCGCCTTGCGGGCGTGGCCAGGGACCGCGTCCAGGTTCAGGCTTTCGATGAAGCCGTCGAGGACCGTGATCTGCAGCGCGGCGTCGTCCGCCACCGATTGCGGCGGAATCACGACGCGCACCAGCGGGTAGCCCGCTTCCCGGTACAGCGCCTCGATGGCGTCGCCCAGCGCGTACAGGTCGGCCACGGACACCCGCTGGCCGCGCAGGGGCGCGATCAGGCGTTCCGTCCGGCCGGCAAATTCGTCGAACCCGTCCCGCACGCGCACGTCGCCCAGGCGCAGGAACAGTTTGTCCGCATTGGGCGGCGGCGCCGAGCGCAGCGGCTGGGGCGGCAAGGCGACCGGCGGCTGGACCGGCGCTGCCGGACGCAGGTCGCGCGGCGTCACCTGGGGCGCCTGCGGCACTTGTTGCTGGGCGCTGGCCACGCCCTGGGACAGCCCGATCAGGGCAAGGCTGAGCAGCGAATAAAGGGGTTGGCGGCGCAAATGGCCGGGAACGTGGTCGACTGACATTCGGAACGCTGACGATCGTGCATTGTTAACAGGCAATATCGTAAGTACAATGGGTGTTGCTGTATGTAGCACAAAGGTGCTACACCGCATCACTTGCGGTTTCTTGGCCCATCCGTCGTCGTACAATATGGCCATGAAGCAACAAGACCATCCGCCCCAGTCCCTGATCCACGTCGCCATCGTCGAGGACGACCCCGACTTCAGCCGCGCGCTGGGCGGCGTGGTCGAGGCCAGCCCGGACATGCGCCTGACCGGCCAGGCCGGCAGCCGGGCGGACGGCCTCGCCATGCTGTCCGGGCCGCCGGCCGACGTGCTGCTGGTCGACCTGGGCCTGCCGGACGGCTCGGGGATCGACGTGATCCGCGCCGCCGCGCGCCAGTGGCCCAGCTGCAGCATCATGGTCAGCACGAATTTCGGCGACGAGACCCACGTCATGCGCTCGATCGAGGCCGGCGCGGCGGGCTATCTGCTGAAAGACAGTTCGCCGGCGCGCATGGGCGACGAAATCCGCAGCCTGGCCAATGGCGGCAGCCCGATCAGCCCCATCATCGCGCGCCAGGTGCTGGCCCGCTTCCGCAATGCGCCGCCCGCGCCGCCTCTCGACGCCGCCACGCCGGACGAGGAAGCCCCCCAGCTCTCCCAGCGCGAAAAGGAAGTGCTGGACTACATCACCAAGGGCTTTACCGTGCAGGAGATCGCGGGGCTGATGCAGCTGTCGCACTTCACGGTCAAGACCTTCGTGCGCCGCATCTACAGCAAACTCAAGGTCAGCTCCAAGGCCGAAGCGATCTTCGAGGCACGCAACCACGGCCTGCTCCCCTGACGACCCATGCAAGCCCGCTCCCAGCGCCTGATCGGCGGCATCCTGCTGTTCTTTTCCTGCGCCGTGCTGGTGGCCGGCGCCATCCTGAGCGTGGACAAGGGCCATGGCGAAACCGCCGGCCTGCACCTGATGCAGGCACAGTGGCTGCAGCAGCAGGTAGCGGGCTACACGACGCCGCCCGCCGCGCTGGACAGCCGCAGTCTGCCGGGCACCTGGCAAGCCACGGCCCTGCCCTTCAAGCCTTCCATCGCCCTGCTGCGCCAGGCGAAGGCGGGAACGAGCGGCGCCTCCGGCAACGCGGCGCGCATCACGTGGATCAGGGTGGACGTCGGCCAGCCGCTCATGCGCGCGGGGACGCTCGCCCTGTACGGCGCGCGCATCAAGACGGACGGCACCGTCGCGGTCTACATCAACGGCCGCCTGGTCCACCGCGCGCAGCAGGACGGCCCCCTCTACAACAGCACGCGCACGCCGCTGTGGCTGACGCTGGAGCAAGGCCCCGGCCACGAGCCGGTGCGCGACATCGTGCTGCGGCTCGAACATACGCCGCAATCGCAGGTGGCCCTGTCGTCGCTATGGCTGGGCCCGGCCGATGCGCTGCACGCCGGCTACCAGGTGCGCCAATGGCTGCAGCAGGAATTGCCGGCCCTGCTGAGCGCGGCCTTCATGGCGGTGGGCGTGTTCGCGCTGTTCGTCTGGTTCCGCCGTCCGCACGACATGGCTTACCTGCTGTTCTTCAACCTGTCCGCCAGCGCCTTCATGCGCGGGCTGCATTTCTACGTCGGCCTGCCGATCCGGAACGACTGGTTCGCCTGGCTGACCGTCAATTCCCTGTTCTGGCTGGTGCTGTCGGTGCATTATTTCCTGCGCCAGCTGCATGGCCAGCCGTTGACCTGGCTGACCCGCGCCATGGTGGCGATCACGATACTGGTCGCGGTACTGACGCTGCCCGTGCTGGCCGTGCTGCCCAATATGCCGACCGTGACACCGCTGATCTACCTGGTGGCAGCAATCATGAGCCTGGTCGCCTGCGTGGTGTCCGGCGTGTGCGCCTGGCGCCATTCCGGCGAAGGCCGCATGGTGGTGTGCGGGGTGTTCGGCTGTACCGCGCTGGGCATGACGGACTGGATGCTGCAGAATAACGTGATCGACCCGGAAGGCTGGTATTTCGGCGCCTACATGCCCGCGCTGTGCTTCATCGTGTTCGGCACTTTGATGTACCGCCGCTACGTGGCCGCGATCGCGGAAGTGGAACGCGTCAACGCCAGCCTGGCCGAGCGCCTCAAGGCCCGCGAGGCGGAACTGGAAGCGAGCCATCGCCGGCTGCGCGACATCGAAATGCGCCAGACCATCAGCGACGAACGCCAGCGCCTGATGCAGGACATGCACGACGGCCTGGGCTCTTCCCTGATCAGCGCCATCCGTTCGGTCGAGCGCGGCGACCTGGGCGACGCACGCGTATCGCAGATCCTGAAGGATTGCCTGGACGACCTGAAGCTGACCATCGATTCGATGGAGCCCGTGGACGCCGACCTCCTGCTCCTGCTGGCCACCCTGCGTTTCCGCCTGGAGCCCCGCCTGGAAGGCACGGGCGTGAACCTGAGCTGGGAAGTGCGCGAGATGCCGACGCTGCCCTGGCTGAATCCGTCGAGCGCGCTGCATATCCTGCGCATCGTGCAAGAGAGCATCGCCAATATCCTGCGGCATACGCACGCGACCGAGATCCACGTCGGCACGGCGCTGCACGGCGACGGCGTGTGCATCCGCATCGGCGACAACGGCCAGGGCTTCGATCCGGAGACCGCGCTCGCCCGGGGTACCGGCCGCGGGTTGCAGAACCAGCGGCGGCGGGCGGCCGCGCTGGGAGGCAAGGTGGCGTGGCAGTCCGGGCCCGAGGGCACGGTGTTCATGCTGTGGCTGCCGCTCGAGCCCGCCTCCCGGGCAGCCTGAGACCGGCGAACGCCGGTCAGGCCTGCGCCAGCGCCGCGATCTCCGCCGCGCTCAGCGCGCCGTGGTAGATGCGGAAGTCGTCCAGCTTGCCGTTCAGGTACGGGTCGGCGCCATACTGCGAGCGGCCGATCCAGTTCTGCGTGGTGCGGCCGATGCGGAACGGCGCGAACGAGATCGACGGATTGGTGCCGACGACGCTGCCGTTGACGTACAGCGTACCGCTCTTGCCCGACAGCGTGACGGCCACGTGCACCCATTGGCCGACCGGCAGCCCCGTGTTGGCGGTGATGTCCCGGCCACCGAAGCCGGCGCTGTTCGTGATCGAGAACCGCAGCTTGCCGTCGGACGCGCGCGGCGTCAGGAACATGTAATACCCGGTGTTCGAGCCGAAGTCGAAGATGCGCGCCCAGGTGCCGTTGGCGTTCAGGTACACCCAGGTGGCGATGGTGAAGTCGGCCAGGTCGCTGACGACGCCGGGTGGCAGGACCAGGTGATCGTCGACGCCGTCCAGCGCCACGGCGTTGCCGCGCCTGCCGGCGACCAGGGCAGCGCCGTTGACCAGCGTGGCGTCGTGGCCGTTGCCCGTCGCGTCCACCGCGGTCGTACCGCCCGTGTCGTCGAACGCCAGGTACGTGTGCAGCTGGCGCGCGAGGAACACCGTCGCCTCGTTGGAGGCGCCCGTTTCGCCGGACGGCGTCAGCGCGGTCACCACGTAATGGCAGATGTCCGCGTCCATGCCGGTGTCGGTGTACGTCAGCAGGTCGGTGATGCCGCTGGCGATCGTCGTGTAGGGGCCGCCCGGCGTGGCGGCGCGCTTCACGTTGTAGCCGGTCGCGTACGCGGTGCCCCACCACGACAGCTCCACCTGTCCGCCCGTCAGCCGCGCCGTCAGGCCGCTCGGGTTGGCGCCGGCCGCGACCGGGTCGCGGGAGAAGGTCAGCGTCCCGACGCCGAGCTGGTCGCCGTTGCCGCCGTCGCCTTCGGCGCGCATTTTCGCCGCCATGCGCGCGGTCCAGGGCGCGTCCAGGCCCAGGCGGTTCACGTAGTGGTTGTAGATCATTTCCCAGACCGGGCGCGAGAACGGCAGGCCGGCGTTGGAGATGGCGCCTTGCGTGCCCAGCACGTTCCGGTAGGTCGTGAACGGCATCGACGTATAGTACAGGTTGCCGTTGGCGTCGGCCAGGTTGGACTTGGCCACGTACTCGGCGCCGGCCAGGAACCGGTTGTTGTCGTAGGCGTAGAAATCGTCGCCCTGGTTCCAGGCCATCTCGCAGAACGACGCCGCGAGTCCGACGCCGAGCGTGCAATGCCCCTGGTCGCGCCCGCTCTCCTGCCACTGGCCGAGGTAGCCGGCATGGACATAGTACACGGCGCGGTTGGCGGTGCCGTTGCCCAGTCCCGTCCTGTAGTACGTGACCGCCTCGTCATAGATGTCTTCGCGGTCGCACAGCACGCCGATGGCCAGCATCGAGGCCAGCGTGCACTGGTCCCAGTTGGCCCAGTAGTTGGTGATGTCGGCATCGTTGTGCCGCACGAGGAACTGGTGGTTCAGCGGGTAGAACACGTTCAGCATCATGGCCTGGAACTGCGCGAAATCGGCGGCCGCATAGCCGGGATACGTGCGCATGATTTCGGCGGCATTGGCGAATTCGTAGCCGTAGATGCCGGCGGCCAGAAAGCGGTCGGCGTTGCCGCTGATGCCCTTCAGCGTGTAGGCCCACGCGTTGAGGAACGACACCGCCTTGTCGGCATAGGCGGTGTCGCCGGACACCTTCCACCGGACCGCCAGCTGGTAGGCGCGGGCGACGTCGATATACAGCTGCGCGAAGTTCTGCCCGGTGCCGCCGCGAATCACCCACTCCAGCGGGCGCGGCGAGTTGTTGAGATGGGAGCGGCCCGTGTTGAGCAGAGCATTCCACCCGTTGACCCACGGCTGCGCGCCCGCCGCGACCTTCGCGCGCATGCGGTCGAAATCGGCCTCGGTGTGCAGCAGGCCGGGGTGCACGAAGGTGCGCGGCGCGGTGGTGGTCTCGGCCAGCAGCCGGGTGCCGCCGCCGGTCGCGACGCCGGAAGAGGCACTGCTTCCATCCTGGCCGCCTCCGCAACCGACGAGCGCCACGGGGCCCAGGGCCGCGAGACTCAGGGAACCGGCACAGAAGGCCCGGCGTTCCAACGATACGTTTTGTTTATTTTTCGACATGGTCGCCTTACATTCAAGGGATCAAGGACAGCGGCGGATAGCCGCCGGGCTGATGTTGTTTCTTTTGCGCGTAGGATTATGAACACAATATTGCCGCACGGCAATATCTCGTCGAATTAATTCGCGCCGATCCGAAACACGCTCACGGCACGCTCCAGGTGGCCGGCCTCCTCGCGCAACGCCCGCGCTCCGGTGGCGTCCGCGCCGACCAGGCTGGCATTTTTCTGCGTCACGCCGTCGAGCTGGATCACCGCCTGGTTGATCTGGCCGAGGCTCGCCGCCTGCTCCTGGGCCGACAGGGTGATCTCTTCCATGAGCGCGGCCACCTTGCGGACGCTGTCCACGACCTGCGCCATCGTCGCGCCCGCCTGGCCGGCAAGCGCCGCCCCGGCGTCGATCCGGCGGGCCGATGCCGTGATCAGGTCCCGGATCTCCTTCGCCGCCGCCGCGGCCCGCTGCGCCAGGTGGCGCACTTCCCCCGCCACGACCGCGAATCCCCTGCCCTGCGGGCCGGCGCGGGCCGCTTCCACGGCGGCGTTCAGGGCGAGGATGTTGGTCTGGAACGCGATGCCGTCGATGACCTCGATGATGTCGACGATACGCCTGGACGACGCATCGATGGCCGCCATGACGCGCGCGACCTCGTCCACCACCGTCCCGCCGCGGCCGGCCTGCGCCGACGCCTCGCGGGCCCGGTCGCTCGCCAGGCGCGCGTGCGCCAGGTTGTGTCCGACCGCCGACGTGAGCTCTCCGATGGCGGCAGCCGTCTGTTCCAGCGACGCTGCCTGTTGCTCGGTTCGGGCCGCGAGCGCCTGGCTGCCGGCGGCGATCCGGCCGGTCGTTGTCGCGATCGATTCCGTCCCCGTGCGCACGTTGCGCACGATCCCGGCCAGGCCATCGTTCATTGCCTTCAGCGCGCGCAGCAACCGCCCCGTCTCGTCGGCGCCGCCGCCGCCCGGATCGGAGGTCAGGTCGCCGGCCGCGACCGACTCCGCGACCGCGAGCGCGCGCCCGAGCGGCAGCGTGATCGAACGCGTGATGAGCCACGACACGGCAAAGCCGCCGGCCAGGGCGACCGCCCCGAGCGCAAGCAGCAAGTCGCGGCTGCGGGCATTGTCGGCCGCGGCGGCGGCCGCCGCTTCGGCCGCCAGCGCCTGTTCGTGCGCAACCACCCGGGCCACCCGGTCGAGTGCCGCCTGGCAGGCCGGCATGAATTGCAGCGACAGGGCCTGCGCCGCCTCGTCGAAGCGCCGTTCCGTCCGCAGCCTGGAGACGTTCCGGCTTTCCCTGATGCCGGCCGCCAGCGCGACGTCCACATCCCGCATCAGCTGCGCCGCAACCGGATCCCGCGCGCCGTCCACGAGCACCGCGCGCGCGGACTGGTAGGCCGCGCGCGCCTTGCCGATGCGCGTCGTCAGCACGCCCAGCGACGCATCGTCGCGGTCGGCGACCCCGAAGGCAAGGAAGGCGGAAATGGCCCAGAAACTGGTTTGCATGTCGTGCGCGGCCGCGATGCGCGCATGGTGCCGTTGCACGACGGCGTCCATGCGGCCGGACAGGTCGGCCATGCCATGCAGGCCGAGGGTAATCGCAAGAATCAGCAGGAGCAGCACCGCGGCGAAGCCGCAGCGGAGCCGGCTGCCGATCGTCAGGTTGGATAAACGCATACACAGCCTCCGGGAGTCGATCGCGCCGGCCGGGTCGCGCCGCACGACATACACAAACGTATGTGTATCTTATAAACACGCATCCTTCTGGTCAAGCACGGCGACAGAAAATCCGGAATCGCAGGGAGCCCCGCTTTTCGCGGCTCATTTTGGCGACACGGCTTCGATTCCCTCCATTATTGCTTGCCAGAAGAAATACTATCCGGTAGCCTAAAAAATACAGTTGTGTATGGCGAGAATCGAGATACACCAGACACGGCTGTCGATGACAACGGGCTCCATGCCCATGACGAGGAGACTTCCATGAAATTGCATTACGCGGCCCTCGGCGCCGCCCTGATGACCGCGGGCCTGTCCGCCGCCCACGCCCAATCGAACGTACAGGTATACGGCGTCGTCGACGTCGCGCTGGAACATGTCACGAACGCCGACGCGGCAGGCCACGGCGTGACGCGCATGCCCAGCATCAGCGGCGGCATCATGCCGTCGCGGATCGGCTTTCGCGGCACGGAAGACCTGGGGAACGGCGTCAAGGCCATCTTCACGCTCGAAAACGGTTTTTCGCCCGACACCGGCGTCACCGGCCAGGGCAACCGCCTGTTCGGCCGCCAGGCCTGGGTCGGCCTGACCGGCCGCTGGGGCACGCTGACGGTGGGCCGCACCTACAGCATGCTGTTCGGCTCGTTCTTTGACAGCGACGTGATCGGTCCTTCGCAGTTCTCGATCGGCTCGCTCGACGGCTACCTGCCGATCGCGCGCCACGACAACTCGGTCTCCTACCGCCAGTCGGTCGGTCCGGTGTCGTTCGGTGCCACGTACAGCCTGGGCCGCGACGCGTCGGCCGCCGGCGGCCCGAACGCCACCAACTGCGGCGGCGAATCCGCCAGCGACCACCAGGCCTGCCGCGCCTGGTCCGCCATGCTGAAGTACGACGACGGCGCCTGGGGCATCGTCGGCGCCTGGGACACCTATAACGGCGGCGCCGGCGCGCTGGCGCCGTTCGCGTCCGCGAGCAGCGCCCTGTCCGATTCGCGCCTGCACCTGGGCGGCTACACGAAGTTCGGCGCGCTGAAGGTGGCCGGCGGCTGGGTCCGGCGCGACAACGAGGCCAACAAGGCCACGCCGCGCAGCAACCTGCCCTACGTCGGCGTGTCGTATCCGGTCCTGCCGGCGCTCGTGCTGGATGCGCAGGTGGCGCGGCTGGACGTCAGGAACAGCCCCCAGCGCGCGAACCTGGCCGTCGTGCGCGCCAACTACCTGCTGTCGAAACGCAGCTCGGTGTACGCCATGGTCGGCCATATCGGCAACGAGGGCGGCGCGGCGGTCGCCCTGAGCGCGGGCGGCAGCGTCGGCGCGGGCCTCGACCAGAACGGCGTCCTGGTCGGCATGAAGCACGCGTTCTGAAGCATTGCGGGTGGCGGCATCGGGCCGCCACCCGACCCGGTCAGGCCACTTGCCTGGCCAGGCCCAGATAGGTTTCGATCACGCGCGGATCGCCGGCCAGTTCGTCCGCCGGGCCCTCCAGGCCGACTTCCCCCGTTTCCAGCACGTACGCGTAGTCCGATACCTGCAGCGCCGCGCGGGCGTTCTGCTCGATCAGCAAGGTCGTCACGCCGCTCGCGCGCAGCGTGAGGATCGCGGCGAAGATGTCCTGCATGATCCGCGGCGCCAGCCCGAGGCTCGGCTCGTCCAGCATCAGCAGCCTCGGTTTGGCCATCAGCGCCCGCCCCACGGCCACCATCTGGCGCTCGCCGCCGGACATGGTGCCAGCCGCCTGGCTCCGGCGTTCCTTCAGGCGCGGGAACAGCGCGTACACGCGCTCCAGCTGGTCCAGGTAGTTGCGCTCGCCCGCCCGCTTGCGCGCCCAGGCGCCCAGCTTCAGGTTGTCCTCGACGCTCATCGTCGCGAACAGCTCGCGCTTTTCCGGCACGAGCGCCAGGCCGCGCGCCACGCGCTCCTCCACTTCCAGTCCGTCGACCCGCGCGCCGAGGAGGCGCACGGCGCCCGTGCTCGCGCCGTTCGGCGGCAAGGCGCCCATGATCGCGTTCAGCAGGGTTGACTTGCCGGCGCCGTTCGGCCCGATCACGCTGACGATCCGGCCCGCGCCGACGCGGATGTTCGCGCCGTGCAGCGCCGCGACCTTGCCGTAGCAGACTTCCAGGCCGTTCAATTCGAGTACCGTATCCATCTTCCCTCCTATACCGTGCCCAGGTAGGCCGCCAGGACCGCGGGGTCGTTCCGCACCGTGTCCGGCGTTCCTTCGGCAATCTTGGTGCCGAACTCCATCACGACGATGTGGTCGGTCAGGTTCATCACGAAATCCATGTCGTGCTCGACGAGCAGCAGCGCCATGCCTTCCGCGCGCAGCTTGCCGAGCAGGTCGGCCAGTGCCCGCTTTTCCAGGTGGCGCAGGCCGGCCGCCGGTTCGTCCAGCAGCAGCAGCGCCGGGTCGCAGCACAGCGCCCGCGCGATCTCGAGGATGCGCTGCTGGCCCAGCGCCAGGCTGCCCGCCTCGTCGTGCAGGTGCGCGCCCAGGCCCACCCGTTCCAGCTGGCGCCGCGCCTCGTTCAGCAGCTTGGCTTCCTCGCGTCCGTTCAGGCGCAGCAGGCTCCCCAGCGTGCCGCCCTGGGCGGGGAAATCGCCGCGCAAATGGGCGCCGATCGCGACGTTCTCCAGCACCGTCATCGACGGCAGCAGCTGCACGTGCTGGAAGGTGCGGGCGATGCCGCGCCGGGCGATCTCGCGGCTGGGCAGCCCGGCGATGGACTCGCCGCGGTAGCGCACATCCCCGCCGCTCGCCCGCAGCACGCCGGTGATCAGGTTGAACGTGGTCGACTTGCCCGCGCCGTTGGGCCCGATCAGCCCGACGATCTCGCCCGCCTTCACCGCGAAGCTGACCCCGTTCACGGCCACCAGGCCGCCGAACTGCTTGCGCACCGTGCGCACCTCCAGGATCCGTTCGCCCGCCGCCGGCTTGGCGCGGACCGCCAGCGCCGGCGCCGCGCGCGGCGCGACGGCCGGGCGCCGCGCGGGCAGCAGCTTCAGCACCAGGGGCCACAGGCCGTCGCGCGCATGCTGCAGCAGCACGATCATCAGCACGCCGAAGACGACGATCTCGAGATTGCCGCTGGTGCCCAGCAGCGCCGGCAACACGCCCTGCAGGGCTTCCTTCAGCACCGTCAGCACGCCCGCGCCGAGGATCGCGCCGGCCACGTGGCCCGCGCCGCCGATCACGGCCATGAACAGGAACTCGATGCCGTGGCCCAGGCTGAACGGCGTCGGGTTGACGGCGCGCTGCAGGTGCACGTACAGCCATCCCGCCACGGCCGACAGCACCGCCGCATACACGAAGATGATCGTCTTCATCCGGCCGGTGTCGACGCCCATCGCCTCGGCCATGCCGGCGCCGCCCTTCAGCGCGCGGATCGCGCGGCCGGGACGGGAATCGAGCAGGTTGTGCACGCCCGCGGCGGCCAGCAGCACCGTCAGCCACACGAGGCCGTACATGGCGCGGCCGGTGTCGAGCGCGTGGCCGGCGACGCTGACGGGCGGTACGCCGTTCAGGCCGTCGAACTTGCCGAGGAAGTCCAGGTTGCCGAACAGGTAGTACAGCGAGATGCCCCAGGCGATGGTCCCGAGCGGCAGGTAATAGCCGGACAGGCGCATCGTGAGCGCGCCGAGCGCGTACGCGGCACCCGCCGTCAACGCGACGCCGATCAGCAGCGTCAGCCAGGGCGACAGCCCGTGGGCGGTCGTCAGGTAGGCGCTGGCGTAGGCGCCGATGCCGACGAAGGCGGCCTGGCCGAACGACGTCAGGCCGCCGACGCCCGTGAGCAGCACGAGGCCGATGGCGACGATACTGTAGATGCCGATGTAGTTGAGCAGCGAGATCCAGAATTCGGGGACGGGCAGCAGCGGTATGGCCGCCAGCGCGCCGGCGAACGCGAGGAATGCGATGGTGGTCGTCTTCATGGCCTCACTCCTCGTCCGCGGCGTGGTGGTTGCCGAAGGAGCGCCACAGCAGCACCGGGATGATCAGCGTGAACACGATCACTTCCTTGAACGCGCTGGCCCAGAACGACGCATAGCTTTCCAGCAGGCCGACCAGCGCGGCGCCGGCGGCGGCCAGCGGGTAGCTGGACAGGCCGCCGACGATCGCGCCGACGAATCCCTTCAGCGCGATCAGGAAGCCGGATTCGTAATAGATCGCCGTGAGCGGGCCGATCAGCACGCCGCACAGCGTGCCGATCGCCGCGGCGAGCGTGAACGCGAGCGCGCCTGCCTGGTTCGTGCCGATGCCCGACAGGCGCGCGCCGAGGCGGTTCACCGCCGTGGCGCGCAGCGCCTTGCCGGACAGGGAATGGCCGAAGTACACGTACAGGCCGGCGATCAGCAGCACGGACACCGCCACCACCATCAGGCTCTGGCCCGACACGGTCATGGCGCCGACGGCGAACTGGGCGTCCACGAACGACCGGGTGCGCACGCCCTCGACGCCGAACATCAGCAGGCCCAGGCCCACCAGCGCCTGGTGCACGGCCATCGAGACGATCAGCAGCACCAGCACGGACGCGTTGGCGAGCGGTTGATACGCGACCCGGTACAGCAGGGGGCCGAGCGGCACGACGACGGCGAGGGTCAGCGCCACCTGCAGCGGCATGGGCAGGTCGATGCCGGTCGCGATCCGGCACAGGCCGAAGGCCGCGCCGGGCACGGCCAGGCAGCGCAGCGCCAGCGCGGGCAAGGCCCGCATGGCGGCCGCGCGGCGCCCCGGACGGCGCAGGCGCGACCACGCCTCCAGCACGAAGGCGGCGGCGCCCAGGCCAAGCGCCAGCCAGGCGCTCGCGGGGAACGCCTGCGCCTGGATGGCCGCCAGCGTCAGCGCGCCGAAGGCCACGAATTCGCCCTGCGGGATGAAGATGACCCGCGTGACGGAAAATACCAGCACGAGGGCGAGCGCCACCAGCGCGTAGACCGCGCCGCTGGTGATGCCGTCCTGTGCCAGGATCATGAAAATACCTGTATCCATAGAATGTCTCCTGTTCCGCCGTGGCGGCGCCCGGCGGATCTGCGCCCGCCCGGGCCGTTGTTGTGGTGGGTAAGTCAGGCGTCGGCGGCCGCCGGTTCGGATTCCCGGGCGGCGCGCACGACGAAGGCGTCGCTGAAGAAATTGCGCTCGTCCAGCCCGCATTCGCGTACGAAGGTCGCGCGCGCCGCATCCACCATCAGCGGATTGCCGCACGCGTAAACCTCGTGGCGCGCCAGGTCGGGGAAGTCCTGCGCGACGGCCGCGTGCACGAAGCCGGTGCGGCCCGTCCAGTCCGCGTCGGGGCAGGACAGCACCGGCACGAAACGCAGGCTCGGGTGGCGCCGCAGCAGCGCGACGATCGCGGGCAGCGCGTACAGGTCCGACAGGCCGTTGCCGCCCCAGTACAGGACGGCGCCGCGCGCCGCGATGCGTTCGCCGTGCGCGAGCAGCATGGACTGGATCGGCGCGAAGCCGGTGCCGGAGGCCAGCAGGACGAGCGGCGCGGCGGTCGGCTGCAGCATGAAGGAACCGAACGGCCCCTCGACGCGCAGCATGTCGCGCGGCTTGAGCTTCTGGTACGCATGGTTCGAGAAGCGCCCGCCCGGCACGGCGCGGACATGCCATTCGACGATGCCGTCCCCGTCCGGCGCATTGGCCATCGAGTAGCTGCGCCGGCTGCCGTCGCGCAGCACCACGTCCAGGTACTGCCCGGGCGTGAAGCCGAAGCCCGTCTCGGGCGGCACCTGCAGCCGGACCACGGCCACGTCGCCGCTCGCGTGGCTGACGTCCAGCACCCGCGCCCCCACCTGCAGCACGCGGTGCCGGGGCGTGGCCGCCACCTCCGGCGATTCCAGCGTCAGGTCGGACCGGGGCCGCGCCTGGCAGGTCAGGACGTGGCCGGGGCGCACGCCCTCGGGCTCGAAGCCGGCCGGATACGCCGTGTCCCCGCACAGCACCTTCGCTTCGCAGGCGTTGCACTCGCCGAGCCGGCAGCTATGGTGGGGGAAAAACCCCGCCGCCAGCGCGGCGTCGAGCACGCTCGCGTCGGCGCCGCATTCGATCGTCGCGCCGGCCGGCGCGAACGTCACGGTGAACGTGCCCATGGCTCACCCCGCGACCGCGGCGGCGGGTGCGCCGGCGCGCTGGCGCAGCAGGTCGAGCGCCACGTCGACGATCATGTCTTCCTGCCCGCCAACCATGCGGCGGCGTCCCAGCTCGACGAGGATGTCCACGGTCGACAGGCCGTACTTGCGCGATGCCGCCTCGGCGTGGCGCAGGAAGCTCGAGTAGACGCCGGCATAGCCCAGCGCCAGGGTCTCGCGGTCGACGCGCACCGGACGGTCCTGCAGCGGGCGCACCAGGTCGTCGGCCGCGTCCATCAATTTATACAGGTCGGTGCCGTGCTCCCATCCCAGGCGCGCGGCCGCGGCGATGAACACCTCGAGCGGCGCGTTGCCGGCGCCGGCGCCCATACCGGCCAGGCTGGCGTCCACGCGGTCGCAGCCCTCTTCCACCGCGACGATCGAATTGGCCACGCCCAGGCTCAGGTTGTGGTGGGCGTGGATGCCGGTCTGGGTTTCCGGCCTGAGCACGTCCTTGAAGGCGCGGAAGCGTTCGCGCACGTCGTTCATGCCCAGCGCGCCGCCGGAATCCACGACGTAGCAGCAGGTCGCGCCATAGCTTTCCATCAGTTTCGCCTGTTCGGCCAGCTTCTGCGGCGTCGTCATATGGCTCATCATCAGGAAGCCCACCGCTTCCATGCCCAGCTCGCGCGCATGTCCGATGTGCTGCTTCGCGATGTCCGCCTCGGTGCAATGGGTGGCCACGCGCACCACGCGCGCACCGGCGTCGTACGCCTGGCGCAGGTCGTGGATGGTGCCGATGCCGGGCAACAGCAGCGTGGTGACCTTGGCGTGGCGGACTTCGCCGGCCACCGCCGCGATCCATTCCAGGTCGGTATGGGCGCCGAAGCCGTAGTTGAAGCTGGACCCGAGCAGGCCGTCGCCGTGGGCGACTTCGATCGAATCGACCCGCGCGTCGTCGAGCGCGCGGGCGATCCGGCGCACCTGGGCGACGCTGTACTGGTGGCGGATGGCGTGCGAACCGTCGCGCAGGGTCACGTCGGAAATATAGATTTTTTTCATGCTGCTGCTCCGGTTACGGCGGCGCGGCCGGCGAGGATGCCACGCGCCATGCGCTCCGCACAGGCCTTGGCGGCCGAGGTCATGATGTCGAGGTTGCCGGCGTACGCGGGCAGGTAGTGGGCGGCGCCCTCCACTTCCAGGAAGACGGAGGTCTTCAGGCCGCTCATGCGCGCGCCTACCCCCGGGACGTTGAGGGGTGCATCGGGGCTGATGCGGTCGAACTGCACCTTCTGCTTCAGGCGGTAGCCCGGCACGTAGCCGCGCACGGCCGCCACCGTCCGCTCGATCGACGCTTCGATCGCCGCCTCGTCGGCGACGTCGGACAGGCAGTACACCGTGTCGCGCATGATCAGCGGCGGCTCGGCCGGGTTCAGCACGATGATGGCCTTGCCCTTCGTTGCGCCGCCGACGGACTCGATTGCGCGCGACGTCGTTTCCGTGAACTCATCGATGTTGGCGCGCGTGCCCGGGCCGGCCGACTTGCTCGAGATCGACGCGACGATCTCGCCGTAGTGCACCCTGGCGACCTTCGACACGGCCGCGACGATCGGGATGGTGGCCTGGCCGCCGCACGTGACCATATTGACGTTCGGTGCATCCAGGTGGTCGTCCAGGTTCACGACCGGCACGCAGTACGGTCCGATCGCGGCCGGCGTCAGGTCCACCAGCCGGAGGTCCGGCTTGTGCTCGCGCAGGAAGCGGTCGTTGCGCACGTGCGCGCCGGCGCTGGTGGCGTCGAAGACGATGTCGATGTCCTCGAACACGGGCAGGCGCACGAGGCCCTCCACGCCTTCGTGGGTGACGGCCACGCCCATGCGCGCGGCGCGCGCCAGGCCGTCGGAGGCGGCGTCGATACCGACCATGGCGCCCATTTCCAGGTGCTCGCCGTGGCGCAGGATCTTGATCATCAGGTCGGTGCCGATGTTGCCGGATCCGACGATGGCGACTTTGAGTTTGCGGGACATGCTGTTCCTTGTCGATAGAGTGTGTGAATGGGTCGCGCTCAAGCCGGAAAGATCACGGACGGATCATCGCCGAACAGGCGCGCCACCTCGTGCGCGCGCCGGTCCAGCACGACGCGCTGGTTGATGTAGCCCTTGTCGGTGGTTTCGCCGTGCGCGAGCTCGGGTGCCGACGACAGCACCACGGCCCGCGCCGCGCGCGACGCCGACCCCTTGCCCGCGTTCAGTGCCGCGAGGCCGGCGCCGATCCGGGCGCGCACCTCCGGATGGGCGGCGAGCGCCGCGCCGTCCAGGGCGGACGCGTCGTCGCCGGCCAGCTTGCGCAGTGCCGCGGACGGGAAGATCATCAGGCCGAGTTCATCGCGGCCGTGGCCGCACACGACGATCTCCTGCGCCAGGGGCGACAGGGCGCCGACCGCCGCCACGCGCAGCGTCCCGACCGACACCCACGTGCCGCTGGCGAGCTTGAAGTCTTCCGCCACGCGGCCGTCGAACAGCACGCCGGCGTTGGGGTCGGCCGGGTCGGCCAGCTTGCCGGCGTCGCCGATCAGGTAGAAGCCGTCCGTGTCGAACGCCTTGGCCGTCAGGTCCGGCGCCCCGCGGTATTCCTTGAACACGCTGGGACCGCGCACGCGCATTTCCAGCTTGTCGCCGTTGGGCACGAACTTCAGTTCCACGCCCGGCACGGGCACGCCGAGATTGCCGGCGCGCGCCGTGACGAAATGCACGCTGGTGACGAGCGGCGCGGTCTCGGTGGAACCCCAGGCCGACGCGAACAGCAGCGGCGCGCTCCGGTAGCGCGCCGCCAGCGTGGCCAGGCGGTCGGCCAGCTGCTGCGGCAATGCCGCCGCCGCGAAGAACATGGCGTCGAGGTTGGCGAACAGGTGGCGCGCGAGGTCGCCGTCTTCCTCCAGGATCGGCAGCAGCGCGTCGTAGCCTTTCGGGACGTTGAAGAACAGCGTGGGCCGCACGTCGCGCAGGTTGCGCACCGTCTTCGCAATCCCGCCCGGCACCGGGCGCCCCTCGTCGATGTACAGCGCGCCGCCGTTCCGCAGGATCATGTTGAAGTTGTGGTTGGCGCCGAAGGTGTGGCTCCAGGGCAGCCAGTCCAGCAGCACCGGCGGCGCCTGCTCCAGGAACGGCCAGACCTGGGCGATGGCTTCCTGGTTCGCGCACAGCATGGCATGCGTGTTCACCACGGCCTTGGGCGCGCCGGTGGACCCCGACGTCAACAGGTACTTGGCGTGCGTGGCCGGGGTGATGCGCGCGAAGGCGTCGCATACGGCCGGCGTTTCCGCCGCGGCCAGCAGGCTCGCGAACGTCGCCGCCCCTGCCGGCGCCTGGTCCGAGAACACCTGGGGGCAAGCGATGCCGGAACCAGCCATCGCGGGCCCGAAGCGCACGCCGTCGGCGGCATACATCAGGCCGGGGTTCAACAGGCGCAGCAGGCCGTGCAGCTTGCCGTGGTCGGTGGTGGCGCAGGTATAGGCCGACGACACCACCGCCACCGGCACGCCGACGTGCATCGCCGCCAGCTGCAGCAGCGCCGCGTCGACGCTGTTGTCCGACAGGATCGCCACCGGCGCGGCCGCGTCGAGTCCCAGGTCGAGCAGTGCCTGGGCGATGGCGCCCACGCGCCGGCGTACCTCGGCGTAGGTCAGCTTGCGCCACGCGCCGCCGTCCGCGCCCCGTTCGGCCAGGAACAGCGCATCCGGCGTCGCGCGCGCCCAGTGCTCCAGCCAGTCGCCGATGCAGCGCGCCGGGGTGCGCGGGCGCTGGCGCGAACGCAGCACGAAGCTGCCGTCCGCCAGGTCGACGCGTTCGATGTCGGGCACGGCCAGCCCCCGTCCCGGCTGGAGCGCCGGCTTCATCACGTTCATGTCCATGATTATTTCGCCAGCTTCCAGTTGTCGGATTCGATGCTCACCAGGACGCGCGCGCGCTCGTCCAGGCCCGTGTGGTCCGCCTTGCTCATGGTGACGACGCCATGCGTCACCGGCAGGTTGGCCGTGCTTTCCAGGGCGTCGCGCAGCGCGGCGCGGAACGCCGCCGTGCCGGGTTGCGCCTTCCGGGCGGCGACCGCCGCGGCGGCGTCCAGCAACAGGTAGGCGTCGTAGGCGTACGCGCCGAAGTTGTTGCGCGAGTTCGGGCCGAATTTCGCTTCGTACTGCTTCACGTACTGCAACCCCACGGCCTTGCTCGGGTGGCTGGCCGGCAGCTGTTCCGCCACGAGCACCGGGCCGGTCGGCAGGCGCACGCCTTCGTCCAGGTTGCCGGCCAGGCGCAGGAACTCGTTGTTGGCCACGCCGTGGGTCTGGTAGATGCGGCCCTTGTAGCCGCGCTCGCGCAGCGTGCGCATCGGCAGCACGCCCGGCGTGCCCGAAGCGGCCACCAGCACGGCGTCCGGATTCGCCGCCATCACCTTCAGCACCTGCCCCGTCACCGACTGGTCGTTGCGCGCATAGCGCTCCACCACCGGCAGCGCGATGCCCATCTGCGGCAGCCTGGCCTGCAGTTCCTTGATCCAGGCCTCGCCCCAGGCGTCGTTGAAGCCGACGAAGCCGAGCGACTTGACGTTGCGCGCCTTCAGGTCCTCGAGGATCGCGGAGGCCATCAGCGACACCGACTGCGGCAGCACGAACAGCCACGGCTGCTGCTCCGGTTTCGCCACGAACGGCGCCAGCGCCAGCTGCGCCGTCTTCGCGCCGGCGGCCGCCTCCAGCATGGCGGCCGACGTCGGCACGGTGGACGAGCCGATGATCACGTCGACCTTGTCCGCCTCGACGAAACGGCGCGCGTTCTTGCCCGCCGTGGCGGGATCGGTGGCGTCGTCGAGCACGATGTAGCGCACCGGCTGGCCGCCCAGGGTCTTCGGCAGCAGGTCCAGCGTGTTCTTCTCGGCGATGCCCAGCGCGGCGCCGGGACCGGTGGCGGACAGCGAGACGCCGACGGTGATGTCCGCATGGGCGGCCAGCGCGACGGCGAGGGAAAAGGCGCCGAGCAGTGCCCGGGCGATCGATGTCTTGTTCATGTAAGCGTGTCTCCTTGTTGTTGTGAACGTGGATCAGGCCAGTGCGCAGGTCACGCGGCCAAGGCCGCTGATGTCGACGTCGATCCGGTCGCCGGCGCCGACCGGCAGCATGGGGCCGAGCGCGCCGGACATCACGACGTCGCCCGCCAGCAGGGGCTGCCCCGCCGCGGCCATCGTCCGCGCCAGCCAGTATGCAGCCAGCAGCGGGTTGCCCAGGCACGCCGTACCCGAACCGAGGGCGCCCGTAGCGCCGTTCTTGCGCAGGTCCATGCTGGCGTCGGCCAGCGCGACGTCGCCGATGCGGCGCGGCTCCAGGCCCAGCACGTACATGCCGCAGGACGCGTTGTCGGCCACGGTGTCCACCAGCGTGATCTTCCAGTCCGTGATGGCGCTGTCGACGATCTCGATGGCCGGCAGCGCGTATTCGAGCCCGTGCAGGAAGGCCGACCAGGTCAGGTGTTCCTGCTTCAGGTCACGGCCCACGACGAAGGCGATCTCGCCCTCGGCCTTGGGCTGGATCAGGCGCGCGGCCGGCAGCGTGGCGCCGGACAGGTATTCCATGCCGGCGAACAGCACGCCGTAGTCGGGCTGGTCGACGCCCAGCTGCTGCTGCACGGCGAGCGAGGTCAGGCCGATCTTCTTGCCCGAGATGCGCCCGCCCAGTTCGACGGCGCGCGCGGCGTTGAACGCCGCGACCGCATAGGCGTCGGCGGCGCTGGCGATGCCGAACGTCTCGGACACGCGCGCGATGGTGGTCCTGCTCGCGCGCGCCTGCCACAAGGCGTCGGCCGCCTGCTGGATGACGGATGGATTCATGGGTTGCCTCCCTGGTTGAATGCCGCGTTGACGAATGCCTGCTCGCTGCGCAGCGCGGCGAGGTATTCCCCGCGCAGCGCGTCGACCACGTCGCGCACCGGCGCGATGCGGTCGATATTGCCCACTCCCTGGCCGGCCGACCAGATGTCCTTCCAGGCTTTCTTGCCTGCGCTGATGTCGCCGGAAAAATCGATGCGCTTGTCCTTGCCGTCGGCGTTCGGGTCGATGCCGGCGGACGCCATCGTGGCCTTGAGCCAGTTGCCCAGCACGCCCGAGACGGCCTTCGATTCGACCAGATCCTCGATGCCGCTCTCCACCAGCAGGCGCCGGTATTCCGGCGCCGCCTGGCTTTCCTCGGTGGCGATGAAGCGCGTGCCGGCGACGACGAAGTCGGCCCCCATCACCTGCGCCGCGCGCACGTCGCGACCGGTCGAGATGCATCCGGCCAGGCCCAGCGGCCCGTCCCAGAACCTGCGCACCTCGGCGATGAAGGCGAACGGGTTGTAGTTGCCGGTATGGCCGCCCGCGCCCTGCGTCACGAGGATCAGCGCGTCGACGCCGGCATCGACCGCCTTGCGCGCCAGCGTCGGCGTGATCACGTCGGCCATCACGACGCCGCCGTAGCTGTGCACCTGCTCCAGCACGCGCCGCGGGCTGCCCAGGGCCGTGGTCACGACCTTGGGCCGGTATTTCAGGACCAGCTCCAGTTCGCGCTCGAAGCGGTCGTAGGTGCTGTGCACGATCATGTTCAGCGCCCACGGCGCCGCGCCGGGAACGTCGGCCAGCGTGCCGGTCACCTGGCGCAGCCAGTCGTCGAGGATCTCGACGTTGCGCGCGTTCGGCGCCGGGAAGCTGCCGATCACGCCGGACCTGGCGCAAGCCACCGCCAGGTCCGGCCCCGACACCAGGAACATGGGCGCCGCCATCAGCGGCAACCGTCCCGCCGGGAACAGTTCTTTCAGGACGTCTCGTTTCACTTTCTTGTTCTCCCCAAGGTCATTCATCGTTTTTTCGGACGCCCGCGCACTTCCCAGCCGCCGTCGCTCTGCAGGATCGCCGCCGTGGTGGCGCGCGAATTGGCGCGCGACGCCAGCAGGACGTAGTGGCCCGCGTGGTCTTCCGGCTGCGCGATCAGCTCCAGCGGCACGGCGTCCGCCACGGCCGCGCCGAAACCGGGAATCGCGGACAGCCGGGCGTCCTGCTTGCCCAGCGCTTCCGGGCCTTTCAGCGGCGTCACCGTGCCGCCCGGCGCCACGCCGTTCACCCGCACATGCGGCGCCAGCTCGTAGGCCAGCTGGCGGATCAGCCCCACGCACGCATGCTTGGAGGCGACGTACACCGGACCACCGCCGCCCGCGTAGAAGCTGGCGTTCGACAGCGTGAAGATCATGCTGCCGTTCGTCGCGCGCAGCGCCGGCGCCGCCGCCCGCGCCGCGAGCAGGTAGCCCTTGACGTTGACGGCGAAGAGTTCGTCGAACGACGCCGCCAGCGCGTCCGGCTCGCCCTTCATCAGGCCGGAAAAGAAGTCCCACATGCCGGCATTGCCCACCAGCGTATCGAGCTTGCCGTACGCGGCCACCGTCTCCGCGACCGCCCGCTCATGGTCGGCGTAGACCCGCACGTCGCCGCGCACCGGATGCACGCGCGCCCCGAATTCTTCCTTGAGCGCCTCGGCCTGGCGCGGGTCGCGCAGCAGCACGCCCACGCCCCGCGCGCCTTCCGCCAGGAAGCGCCGCACCACCGCCAGGCCGATGCCGGAACCGCCCCCGGTCACCAGCGCCACGTCGTTGTCAAGCCATCCCATCGTCTTCACCTCACAGGAACGTGTTCAGGTTCTTCGCCTGAAGCAGGGTTTGCGTGATCACGATCTTGCGGCGCGCCAGGCGCAGGCCGGCCTGGGTGCGGCGGATCGTGTCGGTGCGGCGGCCGACCAGCAGGTCGTTGTCGGTCTCGACGCGGCTGCGGTAGTTCACGAACGTCGAGTACACGAGGTACTCGTCGTCGTCCTCGCCGCGATAGGCCTCCACGTTGGCGATCACGTGGGTGTGCCGGGTCGGCGGGTCCTCGGCCCAGGCGGTCGGCTGCTTGAACCGGGCCACGCGCTTCTGCAGGTGTTCCAGATAGTCGTCGAAGAACGCCATGCGCCCCGGCAGGTGCGTGGCGCCGCCGTGCTGGGCGCGGCGGCGGCTCTCGATCGCCGGCATCCAGTAGTGGATGTCGTCGGCCAGCAGCGCCAGCCAGTCGTCGTAGCGCTCCGTGTCGAGCAGGCGCGCCTCGCGCTTCAGGAAGGTCTCGATCTCGTAGCCGGTGGCGGCATCCACCGCCGCCCGGCCCGCGATCGCGTGCGTCGTTGTCATTGTGGTTCCTTTCAGCGCTGCGGGATGTCGTCCCAGGATTCGGCCTTCATGAAGTCGAGCCAGCGCTGGTAGTAGGCGCGCTGGTTGGCTTCGTTGATCTGCCCCTGGTACACATTGCCCGGGAATTCGGGATGGTCGATCCGGCTGTCCCGGCCCAGGCCGAGGAACAGGTCCTGCTGGCGCGTGACCAGGCCGCGGTTCGAACGCGTGGAATATTCGAAGTTCTCGCCGTCGTCCATCTCGAACACGCCGGACGGCGAGAACGTGATCATCGTGCCGCGCCGGTAGCGTTCCTTGATATCGTCCGGGGCGCTCTTGTTCACGAGCGTCCACGTGTGCAGTTCGATCTCGTCCGGCCCGCGCGGCTGCCACACGCGGAACGTGTTCTGGCCGGGCAGGAACGACATGTTCGGGAAGATCGTCGCCGACGAGATCGACCCGATCATCATCGAGCGGGCGTGTCCGAGACGCTCCGCCACCCGAGGCTGCATCTCGTGGATGTACTTGCGCACTTCCTTGTCGCCGAACGTCGCGGCGTTGCCGACCTTGTCCAGGTTGAACTCCCAGCCATGGCCGTTCACGTTGACGTGGTAGGAGTCCCGCGCCGGCAGCTCGCCGACCGCGCCGCCCAGCATCGCCCTGGCCGCGGAATCGTGGGTCCAGCCGGCGTGCATGATGTCGCCGACGAAGTTCTCGGCGCCGAATTTCCAGTTGCACTTCATGACCGAGCGCACACAGCCGCCGACGAACTCGGTGCCCTCGCCGTCCATGTCGAGCAGCGTGTCCAGGTACCAGGCGAAGTCGCCGAGGTAGTCCTTCAGCGGCGGCGCGGTCGGGTCCAGCGTGCCGAAGACCAGGCCCTTGTACTGGTCCACCTGCGCCACTTCGTGCAGGCCGTGCTGCGACTTGTCGAAGCCGCCCGCCTCATACGCCTTCGATTCGTGCATGCCGCGCAGCGCGCCGTCGATGCCGAAGCTCCAGCCGTGGTAGTTGCAGATGAAGCCGCGCGCCGTGCCGGTCTCGGAAAAGCACAGGCGGTTGCCGCGGTGCGGACAGGTGTTCAGGAAGGCCTTGATGGCGCCGTCCTTCTGGCGCACGACCAGGACGTCGTCCTCGCCCATCGTGGTCGTGACGTAGTCGCCGGCCTTGGGCACCTGCGACACGTGGCCCAGGAACAGCCAGGCCCGCGCGAAGATCTTTTCCAGTTCCTGGTCGTAGATGTCGCGCTCCCAGAACACCTTGCGCGACATGCGGCCCGCGGCCATGTCGACGTACTGGTCCAGGTCCTTCAGCGCCGCGCGCTGGCGCGGCAGCTTGACGTTGATGACTTTCTCGTTCTTGCACATGCGATGCTCCGTTAGATGGCGGAAGCCGCGGCTTCCGACTCCTCGTCGAGGTCGGCATAGATGTCGTCGCCGTCCGCGACCACCCGGTAGGTGCGCAGGTCGACGGTACAGGGGAAGGTCAGCGCCTGTCCGGTCGGGATATGGAATTCGCCGAAGTGCACCGGGCAGGCGATGCAGTCGTCGCCGACGATCTCGCCGTCGGCCAGCGAGGCCGTCGCGTGGGTGCACATATTGGACGTCGCGTAGAACGTGCCGGCCAGGTTGTAGACGGCCACGTCGCCGTCCGCGGTCTCCACCTTGCGCGCGCAGCCCGGCTGCAGGTCGGCCGCCTTGATGAGGAAGATTTTCCGGGTCATGTTGTTTGCTCCACGTGCAGTTGTACGAATCCCAGGCCGGTGACCCAGGCGGGAACGGGCTCGTAGCCCAGCAGCTCGCCGCGCGCGCCCGGCACCGCGCCCATGGCGCAGGCAAAATTGCGGATCTCCAGGCCGCCCTCGCCGCCGTGTTCGAGGATGTACTCGTCGCTCAGGCCGCACAGGCCGTCCAGGTTCCCGGCCAGCGCGTGGCCGATGACTTCGCGGTCGAACGCTTCGTTGACGCGTCCCATCTGCGCCGAGCCGACCCAGTGGCTGATGCCGCCGCTGCCGATGACGACCACGCGCTCGTCGTCGGGGAATGCCTCCACCGCCTGGCGGATCTGCGCGCCCAGCTGGGCCGCGCGCCGCAAGGTGATGTACGGATCGACCGCGCAGGCCAGGTACACCGGAATGGTCTTCACATCGGCACCGGCCTGGCGCAGCGGTTCCACGATCAGCTGCTGCGGGATGGCCACCGAATGGTCGACCGTGAACGCGCGCGCCACGGTCCAGTCGAAGCCGTGCCGCCGGCCGTGGTCGGCGATGTGCCCGGCCAGGGCTTCGTTGTTGCGGATGACGCCGCGGCGCAGGCCCGGCAGCTGGTCGATCGGGCCGTCGACGTCGCCGGTGGCGATCACGCAGCTGGGCAGGCACTGCGGCCCGAACAGCATGTAATGGTCGCAGCCGACGATGACGACGGTGGTCGGCGCGAGCGCGGCCAGGCGCCCGGCGCAGGTCCGGAAAGCGGCATGCACGGCCTCGCGCTGCGCCGGCGGCGGCGCGTCCGGCGCCACGTACATGACCGGGTCGTGCGGCACCAGGAAGGCCCCTACGATAGTTCCCATGTTGTTTCCTCTTACGCTTTGAGTGCCGCGGAGAAGACGACGCCGTCGTCGTCCACGTCGCGCAGTCGTTTCATGTAGGCCCGCATGTCCCGCTGCGGGGACAGCTCCTGCCAGTAGCCCATGGTGAGCATCGGGTTGACGCCGTGGGCCTGCAGGCCCTTGACGTCGAAGCCGAGTACCATCGCGCGTTCCGCGTCGCTCAAGGCGAAGCGTCCGAGGAAGGCTTCCGGCTCCTCGCGGAAGCGCTGCTTGGCGGCGCGGTCCACGCACAGCTGGTACAGCACGCGCTCGACGAGGTTGCGGCTCATGCTGCCTGCCCGACGAAGTCGCGCACCAGGCGCAGGAAGTCGGCGCGGCGCTCCACCTGCACCCAGTGGCCGCACTGCGCGAACACATGCAGGTCCGCGTTCGGGATGTGCCGGGCCAGCAGGTGGCCGCACTGCGCCGGCACCACGCGGTCCTCGCGGCCGTGCAGTACCAGCGTCGGCGCCTCGATGCCCGCGACGGCGCCGGCCGGGAAGCCCTTGACGATGGTCGGGCCGTCGGCCTTCGGCTGCGGCACCAGGCGCTTGAGCGCGTCCTGCGCGCCGGGCCGGGCGCTCGCCTCGTAGCGGCTGCGGATCATCTCCGGCGTGATGATCGACTGGTCGTACGGGAACAGGCGCATCGCCGCCTCCATGGCTTCCAGCGACGGTTCGTAGGTGGCCGCGGAGCGCAGGCCCGGCGTCTGTTCGAATTCGCCGGCCGGCGTACCGAGCAGCACCAGGCGCTCGACCCGCGACTTGTCGAACAGCGCGAGGCCGATGGCCAGCGCACCGCCGAACGAATTGCCCACGAACGAGGCTTTCTCGATGCCCAGTTCGTCCATGATGCCGACCAGGTGGCGCACCCACAGCTTGATGTCGTACCTGCTGTCCTGTTTGAACTCGGTGAAACCGAAGCCGGCGATATCCGGCACGATGACGCGGAAGCGTTCGCCCAGCTCGTTCATCACACCCTTCCAGTTGCTCCAGCCCGACACGCCCGGGCCCGAGCCGTGCAGCAGGAACAGCGGCCTGCCCTGCCCGACCTCGTGGTAATTCGTGCGGTGTTCCGCCGCGGTCAGGGTCTTCCCTACTCCTTCGTATTGTTTATCCATATGTCCGCCTGTAACCGTTTTTAGAAGAACGCATGTGTGGATTCCCGCCCCACTCCATACACATACGTATGTGTATGGAAATCCTAGCATATCCTGAACCTAAGTCAACATTTTTATGCTCGGACAGGCACCTTTGTATGGTGTGGCGGTAAAATAGCCCGATCCAAGACCCACGTGCCGACCATGTCCAATACCAAGACCGCCACAAGAACCACCGCCAAGACCCAGCTGACGCCGGAAGACTGGATCAATGCAGCCGAACAGGTGCTGATCAACAAGAGCATCGATGCGATCCGCGTCGATGCCCTGTCCAAGGACCTGAACGTCACGCGCGGCAGCTTTTACTGGCATTTCAAGGATCGCGAAGACCTGCTGCGGCAGCTGCTGCTCGCGTGGCGCAACCGGGCCACGGAGCAGATCATCGACCGCTTCGAGCGCCGCGACGCCAAGCCGCGCGACCTGATCCGCGACCTGCTGATGCTGCCCTTCCATGGCGAGACGGCGAAACGCGGCGCCTCGACCGAACTGGCGATTCGCGGGTGGGCGCGGCGCGACGAGATGGCGCGCCACGTCGTCGACGAAGTGGACAGCAAGCGCCAGGCCTACATCGCGCAGTGCTTCAGCGCCCTCGGCTTCGACATCCCGGAATCGCGCACGCGTGCCTTCATGCTGTACAGCTTCATGCTGGCCGGTTCGCTCCTCACCGACCACGGCAGCAAGACCCAGCACACGGAACGCCAGCAGGCGCTGGAACGGGTGCTGTTGCAGCCCCTGCCCCCGGCCGCGCGCAAGGCCGGATGACGCCGCAACCATACACTTCTGTACGTTGATATGACCTTGCCCGGCTGAACCGGATGGACGCCGGGTCCATGGCAAGGAAACATTTACTATAATATAATATAGTTTTATCGACGAACAACAACTATGGCTATCATCAAGGGGGAGAGCCTGGGCGCCCTGGAGGAGAACTCCACCGCGGCGGCCACGGCGGAACTGTCCATGCAGCTCGGCCAGCGCGTGCGTTCGGCGCGCGCCGCGCGCGCGATGACCATCAAGCAGCTGGCGGCGGAATCGGGCATCTCGCTGCCCTACCTGTCGCGCGTGGAAAAAGGCGACGGCAATATCTCGATCGCGGTGCTGTACCGCCTGGCGGCGGCGCTCAACCTGCCGATTGAAAACCTCCTGGTCGACAACGAACGCTACGGCACCGACTATGTGCTGCTGGTGGAATTGCTCAAGCGCCAACCGGCCGAACAACTGGCGGAAATCCGCCAGTTGCTCAGCGAGCGCCTGTCCGGCCGCAAGACCGGCACGCCGCCCCGCAAGCTCGCGCTGGTCGGCTTGCGCGGCGCCGGCAAGTCGACGCTGGGCCCGCTGGTCGCGGCCGGCCTGAAAGTGCCGTTCGTGGAACTGAACCGCGAGATCGAGCGGGAAGCCGGCATCAGCCTGAAGGAAATCTTCTGGATCTACGGCCAGGCCGGCTACCGCAAGCTGGAGCGGCGCTGCCTGGAACGCATCATCGTGACCTACCCGGAAGTGGTGCTGGCGACCGGCGGCGGCATCGTGGCCGAACCGGCCACCTACGGCATGCTGCAGCATTCGTTCTACAACATCTGGCTCAAGGCCAGGCCGGAAGAACACTTCGAACGGGTGATGGCCCAGCACGACGTGCGCATCGCCAGCCAGCAGCTCAGGCAGGATGCGATGGAAAACATCCAGCACACCCTCGAAGCGCGCGAGGCGCTGTACCGGCTGGCCCACCTGGAGGTGATCACGTCCGACAAGAACGTCGAACAGGTCGCGCAGGAGATCCTCGCCCACCTGGCGTCCGGCGCGCAGGCCTAGGTCCCGGCGCGCCAGGCCGTCAGGCCAGCGGCGTGGCCCGTGCCGCACCGGCGCCGCGCCGGCTGCCGATCAGCGTCAGCAGCGGGCCGGTCATCGACGTCGTCGCCAGAGCCATGACGACCATCATGGCGAAAATGCGCGGCGACAGGATGCCCAGGTCGAGGCCGATGTTCAGCACCACCAGTTCCATCAGGCCCCGGGTATTCATCAGCGCGCCGATCGCGCAGGCGTCGCGCCAGCCGAGGCCGGAGATGCGCGCCGCCGCCGCGCTGCCGCCCAGCTTGCCGGCGGTCGCCACCGCGACGATCGCCGCGCACGTGAGCCAGCCCTCGGCACCGCCCAGCAGGCCGATCTCGGTGCGCAGTCCGGTATAGGCGAAAAACAGGGGCAGCAGCAACGAGGTGCAGAACAGCTCGATGCGCTGGCGCACGAAGCGCCGGATCACCTGGTTGTTCGACACCGTCACGCCGGCCAGGAAAGCGCCGAACAGCGCATGGATGCCGATGAGCTCCGTCACCAGCGCCGACAGGAACAGCAGCATGGTGGCGCCCGCCATCAGGCGGCCGGCGCCGGCCTCGTCGTCGCAGCGCAGGCGGTCCAGCCAGGGCTTGACGACATACAGCATGAAGGCGATGTAGGCGCAGGCCAGGACGATGGTCAGGCCGGCGGCGTCCAGGCCGCTCGCCCGGGCCAGCGCGACGATGGCGGCGAGCAGGCACCACGCCGTAATGTCGTCGATCGCGGCGCAGGCCAGCGCGGTGCTGCCCAGCAGCGAGGCGCCCAGGCCGCGTTCGCGCACGATGCTGGCCAGCACGGGAAACGCGGTGATGCTCATGGCGATCCCCATGAACAGCGCGAAGGTCCGGAAGTCGACGCTCTCCATCGTATAGGCCGGATACAGGACGATCGCCAGCCCGACGCCCAGCAGGAAGGGGACGAAGATGCTGACGTGGCTGACGACGATCGCCACGTGCGCCCGCTTCTTCAGTGCGTGCGTGTCGACTTCGGCGCCGACGCAGAACATGAATACGATCACGCCGACCTGGCTCAGGGCGTTCAGCGAGGCGAGCGACGCGGCGCCGAATATGCTCGCCTGCAGGTCGGGCTGCAGCCAGCCGAACAGCGACGGCCCGAGCAGGATGCCGGCGAACATTTCGCCCACCACGCGCGGCTGGTGCGCCAGGGTGAACAGCTTGCCGATCAGCTTGCTGGCGATCACGATCACGACGATCTGCAGCAACAGGGCACCGAGCGGCGCATGCAGGTGGTGCAGGAATGCCAGCACCGGGTCGCCGGCCGGCGCGGCCGGTTGCGCCAGCAAGGCGCGGCCCGCGTCCTGCCCGACCCGGTTGGGCGCGAGCTGGAACAGCAGGGCCAGCGCGGCGCCGAACGCCAGGACGATGCTCGCGTATCGATAGAGATTCTTGCGCATGAAACGCCTTTCGAAAAGGTGTGATGCGAATCGCGGACGGGGCCGCCCGGCCCCGCGGGCACGGTCAGAAGCTGAGGTCGAGACGCTTCAGGCCGCGCAACGAGGTGCCCGGCTGCCATTCGATCGGCGTGCCGGCCAGCCGCAGTTGCGGCAAGCGTTCCACCAGCGCCTTGAAGGCGATCTGTAGTTGCAGGCGCGCCAGCGGCGCCCCGATGCAGGCATGCCCGCCGCCGCCGAAGGACAGGTGCTGGTTGTTGCCGCGCGTGAGCCGCAGGCGATCGGGCGCGTCGAAGCGGGCGGGATCGTGGTTGGCCGACGCGAACACGAGGAATACGATCTGGCCCGCATCGACCGTCCGCCCCGCGATCTCGACGGGTTCGAGCAGGCGGCGCGGCAAGGCTTGCACGGGCGAGTCGAACCGCAGCAACTCCTCGATGGCGCCGTTCAGCATGGCCGGCTCGGCGCGCAAGGCGGCCAGCGCGTCCGGATGGCGCAACAGCGTCAGCATGCCGTTGCCGATGGCGTTCATCGTCGTGTGGTGGCCGGGAATCAGCAGCAGCGCGCACGTCGCCACGAGCTCCTCCTCCGACAGCACCTCGCCGTCGACCTCGGCCGCCACCAGCGCGCTGATGATGTCGTCGCGCGGCTGGCGGCGCCGTTCGGCGATCAGCGCCGAGAAAAAGACCGTCAACTCGCCGACCGCGACCTGGGCCTCGGCGATGATGCCGAGGTCGCGGAAATTGGTCGCCAGGCAGGTGGCGATCGCGTGCGACCAGCGCTTGAAATCGTCCAGGTTCTCCTTGCCCGCGCCGATCAGCTCCGCGATCACTGTGACCGGCAGCAGGTAGGCGAAATCATGGATCAGTTCCATCCTGCCCTGCGCCAGCAAGGGCGCCAGCAACCGGTCCACCACGTCCTGCACGTGGGTGCGCATTCCCTCGACCAGGCGCGGCGTGAACGCCTTGGAAAACAGGCCGCGCAGGCGCGTATGGCGCGGCGGGTCCATCAGCAGGGTCCAGTTGCGCAGGTGCTCGGTCAGGGGCCGCATGGCCGCGCGGATCTCGGGCGTGTGGCGGGCCAGCTGCACGTCGAGCCGGTCGTGCGACAGGCGGCGGTCGCGCAGCAGCCGGAACACGTCCTCGTGGCGCGTCACCAGGAAGGCGCGCAGCTGCTCGTCCCAATGCACCGGCGCATGCTCGCGCAGCCAGGCGAATACCGCGTAGGGATCGTGCACCGTGTCGGCGGACCAGGGATGCAGGCTGGCCGGCTTCTCAATCTCGTGGATCAGGGTCATCGTCGAACTCCAATCGGGTTGTCCATGGGCCGCCGCGCCCCGTCGCGGGTGCGGCGGCACCATCGTGGCGGTCAGGCCGGCTGCGCTTCGGCTTCGGGTTCGGTCCAGTGGAAGCCATCCCGGGACGGCACCAGCCCGCCATCGTACAGCACCGCCTCGGCCTTGCGCCCCGTGCCATGGGTCGCCTGCGCCACGATCTGCTCGCGCGCCTGGCGGAACTTCTGGATCATCCCCTTGCCGTCGAACGACTTGTCGGCATAGCGGGCGAAGAAGTCTTCCGGCTTCTCGCGATTGGTGCGCGACGCCACGTAGTCGCGGAAGAAGTCGCGCTTTTCGCCGCGCATGTGCAGGAAGTCGTCGGAGGTGGTCGCGCCGCCGGCGACCAGCCGTACGAACGCGCTTTCCGCCTTCTCGTCCGTGCCGAGCACGCGCTGGGCGCCCCAGAAGTAGGAGTCCTCGTCCTGCTCCATGTCGTAGAAGCCGATCAGGAAGTCGTAGAACGCCGCATATTCCTGGCGATAGCGCTGCTCGAACTCCTCCATGCAGCGGGTTTCGTCGAGTTCGCCCGCCAGCAGGCTGTTGACCGTCCGTGCCGCCAGCAGCGCCGAATAGGTGGCCAGGTGCACGCCCGAGGAAAAGACCGGGTCGATGAAGCAGGCCGCGTCGCCCACCAGCAGCAGGCCGGGCGTCCAGAACTGCGTGTTGCAGTAGGAATAGTCGGCGCGCGTGCGGAACTTGCCGTACTTCCCTTCCGTCACGCGCTTGGCGGGCGCCAGGTATTCCTTGATCAGCGGGCAGGCGTCGATAAAGCGGTTCATCGCCTCCTCGTGGTTCAGGCGCAGCGTGTCGCCGTACTGCGCCTTCGACACGACGGCGCCGACACTGGTCAGCGTGGGCGACAGCGGGATGTACCAGAACCAGCCTTCCTTGAACGCGGCGCACAGGATGTTGCCCTGGTTCGGCTCCGGCAGGCGCACCCCGTGCTCGTAGTAGGCATACAGGGCGATGTTCTGGAAGTACTTGGCGAAGACCCGCTCGCCGCACTGCTTGTGCAGCTGGCTGCTGTGGCCGCCCGCATCGATCACGAAACGGGAGGCGACGCGCCGTTCGTTCCCGTCCGCGTCGCGGTAGGTCACGCCGGTGATGCGGCCGGTGGCGTCGCGAATGGTGTCGACGACCCGCGACTGCTCGCGCACCTCCACGCCCTTCTTGCGCGCATTATTGAGCAGGATGTGGTCGAAGCGGTCGCGCTCGACCTGGTAGGCGAAGCCCGAACCGTGGGCCGACAGCATCCAGATGTCGTCGAAGTCGAAGGTCCAGGGTTCCTTGTTTTTCCCCCAGCGCAACGTGCCGCCGCGCTTGCGCATGAAGCCCGCGGCATGGATCTCTTCCTCGACGCCGAGCATCTTGCAGATGCCGTGGATAGTCACCGGCAGCAGCGATTCCCCGATCTGGTGGCGCGGGAAGGTTTCGCGCTCGAGCAGCAGGACACGGTGCCCCTGCATCGCGACGAACGTGGCCGCCGAGGATCCGCCGGGGCCGCCACCGATCACGATCACGTCGAAGTTTTCTTCATTCATTGCTGTCTCCTTAATCTATGGATGGTCTTACTTACGATGGCTCCGGACACACCGGAGCAGCCTGGCTGCGCGTACGCGCGGCCTCATGCCTCGCTGGCGACGGCGTGGCTGCGCGCACGCTCCTTGCCGGCGACCTGCCGCGACAAATCGGACAACTGGCGCCGTTCTTCCAGGATCTCGGCGATACGGCCGAACATGGAATTGAGCATGTCCCAGCCGCGCCGCTGGATGTCGAACAGCGACTCGGCGTCGCGCACGCTGCTCGTGCGCAGGACGTCGACGCCCAGATCGACGTGCTCGTGGTCGATCTCGCCGGCATGCATGTCGAAATGGGATTTCGAGGCACTGGCGCCGCTCATCGCCGGCCCCATGTACGCGTAGAAGACCGCCGCCGAGGCTTCGACGACGAGGTGGACCAGAACGGTCCGTTCGTTATTGTCCAGCGACAGCATCTTGGCGACGAACCACTCGCAGGTCGCGTCCAGGATCGGATCGCTGGCCGCGCGTGCGGTACCCGGCGCGCGGCCCCTGGACAGGGCCGTGTTGTGGCCGAATTCCTCTTCCAGGTGTTCTGTCGCCACCCCGCGGAAGACGGCGTCGTCGCTATACGTCACCCGCGCGAACAGCATTCTCTGGAACGCGTCGGACCAGACCTGGAAATGATCGAGGAACTGCGAGCGCGTCTCTTCGTCCTCCAGCCGGCCCTGGCGGGCCATCGCGAACAGGGGGTTGGCGGAGAAACGCTCCAGATAGCCGTCGTTACGGTCCAGCAGCTCGATCAACCAGGCGGGCGCGGCGGACTGCGCGTCGGCCATGGCGCGCACGCCGGCCTCGAAACGCACCTGCGGCTTGGCCATGTCGTTGTACAGGGCACTCGACTCGAATTGCACCGACAGGCCCCAGAAGCCGTTGGGGCCGGCGCCGCGGAAGCCATGGCGGTCCCCGGGCGGCACCAGCAGCGCGTCGCCTGCCGACATGTGCTGCTCCAGATCGCCCAAGGTGTCCACTTCGCCCTGGCACACCAGGATCATCGAACCGACCGGATGGACATGGGGATCGAGCACCTGGCCGGGTTCGAGATGAACCCAGCTGAGCGACAGCTTGGCGTCGCCGGGAATGAAATCCGCGAGCCCGGAATGCCAGCGGAAATCCTTCAGTACGCCCAGATTGTGTTGCCTGCCATCGACAACCACATGATGAACTTCTGGTATGTCGTGCCTACGTACAATTGTAACCATCGTCTCACTCCTTCGCGTTAAGTACCCATCACCTGTCAAGTCGGAAAGAACTGTCTTTTGTCAAACATTGCTGGTTCGAAAACAGCTTATAGTATATTTTTCGGAAGCGTCAACAACTATTGTTGTTTCGTGAGGCGGATTTTTCCCGATTTTTGCCGTGTTTTGGCAGAAATTGAGGGAAGGCGGAAGAAGCCAGCGAAATGCGCAGAGGATCAGAAGCGGCGTGTAGCCGTTTGATCTTGCTCATGGGGTAAGTTTTATGTGTCGCACGCGTGCCGCGACTGAATGAAGAAGTAACTATTGGTAGTCGGCCGGGCAATAAAAAAAGCCCCTGAATCAGGGGCTCCTGTCATGTCGACAGCCTGGGTTGAGCAGCGTCACATCCGGCGTGTGGCCCGTGCCGCATGCAGCTTCCTGTAACTGTCCATCAGGCGATGATGGCGGTCGAGCCCTTCCAGCTTCATGCTCGTCGGCGTCAAGCCGTGGAAGCGCACGGTGCCGTCGACCGAACCCAGCACCGCGTCCATGCGCGCATTGCCATACATCCGGCGGAAATTGGTCACGTAGTCGTCCAGTTCCAGCTCGTCGTCCAGCACCACTTCCAGCACCACGTTCATCGCCTGGTAGAACAGGCGCCGCTCGACGGTGTTGTCGTTGTATTGCAGGAACGCGCCCACCAGTTCGTGCGCTTCCTCGAACTGCTGCAAGGCGAGATGGATCAGCAGCTTCAGCTCGAGGACCGTCAACTGGCCCCATTCCGTGTTCTCGTCGAACTCGATGCCGATCAGGGTGGCGATGTCGGAATACTCGTCCAGCTCATTGTTTTCCAGACGATCCAGCAGCGCCGCCAGGGCGTCGTCGTCCAGGCGGTGCAGGTTCAGGATGTCTTCGCGGAACAGCAGTGACTTGTTCGTGTTGTCCCAGACCAGGTCTTCGACCGGATAGACTTCCGAGTAACCGGGCACCAGGATCCGGCACGCCGTGGCGCCCAGCTCGTCGTACACGGCCATGTACACTTCCTTGCCCATGTCCTCGAGAATCCCGAGCAGGGTCGCGGCTTCCTCGGCATTGGCATCCTCGCCCTGCGCCGTGAAATCCCATTCGACGAAATCGTGGTCCGCCCTGGCGCTGAAGAAGCGCCACGACACCACGCCGCTGGAATCGATGAAGTGCTCGACGAAATTGTACGGCTCAGTGACGGCTTCGCTGGCGAAGGTCGGCTGCGGCAGATCGTTCAGTCCTTCGAAACTGCGGCCCTGCAGCAGTTCCGTCAGGCTCCGTTCCAGCGCCACCTCGAAGCTCGGATGCGCGCCGAACGACGCGAAGACGCCGCCGGTGCGCGGATTCATCAGGGTCACGCACATGACGGGATAGGCGCCGCCCAGCGACGCATCCTTGACCAGCACCGGAAAGCCCTGCGCTTCCAGTTCCTGGATGCCGGCCACGATGCCGGGGTATTTCGCCAGCACCTCCTGCGGCACATCGGGCAGCGCGATCTCGCCTTCGAGGATCTCGCGTTTCACGGCCCGCTCGAAAATCTCGGACAGGCATTGCACCTGCGCTTCGGCCAGCGTATTACCGGCGCTCATGCCATTGCTGGCGTAGAGGTTCTCGATCAGGTTGGACGGGAAATAGACAGTCTCGCCATCCGACTGACGCACGTACGGCAGCGACACGATGCCGCGCTCCACATTCCCCGAGTTCGTGTCGACCAGGTGCGAGCCGCGCAATTCGCCTTCCGGATCGTAGATGGCGCGGCAGTACGCATCGAGGATCTCGTCCGGCAGCGCATCGTCGGGACCGGGCTGGAACCAGCGCTCGTCCGGATAATGGACGAAGGCCGCGTTGGCGATCTCCTCGCCCCAGTAGCTGCCGGCATAGAAATGGTTGTTGCTGATGCGTTCGATATACTCGCCCAGCGCGGACGCCAGCGCGCTTTCCTTGGTCGCGCCCTTCCCGTTGGTGAAACACATCGGCGAGTGGGCGTCGCGGATATGCAGCGACCACACGTTCGGCACGATATTGCGCCATGACGCGATTTCGATCTTGATGCCGAGGCCCGCCAGCAGCCCCGACATATTGGCGATGGTCTGTTCCAGCGGCAGGTCCTTGCCGGGAATATAGGTGGCCGCGTCGGCGGCGGGCTGCAGCGTCAGCAATGCCTGCGCGTCGGCATCCAGGTTCTCGACCTCTTCGATCACGAACTCGGGCCCGGTCTGCACCACTTTTTTCACGGTACAGCGGTCGATCGAACGCAGGATCCCCTGGCGGTCCTTTTCCGAAATATCCGGCGGCAGCTCGACCTGGATCTTGAAGATCTGCCGGTAACGATTCTCCGGATCGACGATATTATTCTGCGACAGGCGAATATTTTCGGTAGGGATATCGCGGGTATTGCAGTACAACTTCACGAAGTACGCCGCGCACAAGGCCGACGAGGCCAGAAAATAGTCGAACGGGCCCGGCGCCGAGCCGTCGCCCTTGTAGCGGATAGGCTGATCGGCGATGACCGTGAAGTCATCGAACTTGGCTTCCAGACGCAGCTTGTCGAGAAAGTTGACCTTGATTTCCATCGGGGATTCCTAGTATTTCAACACAAAGCCCTGTAAAGACAGGGCTTTGCAGGATAAGGCAAGCATCTTACTCGATCCCTTGCCCGCGGGCGAATGCAGAGTCTCGCAATGCATTGACACGAGGACGGAAATCGTACAGACTCGACAAGATGTTAGCGCTATTGGTTTGATGGTATAGGATGTTATAAACCTGCACCGACGACGCTGACACACCAAGACAAACCAAGGAGACTTGTATGAGCACCAGTGCCGTCGAGAGCACGAGTACCATCCAGGAGGCGGAAAATACCCGCCTCATCATTCTGATCAGCTGCGTCGCCACGATCGGCGGCTTCCTGTTCGGCTTTGACAGCGGCGTCATCAACGGCACCGTCGACGGCCTGAAGCAGGCCTTCCATTCTACCGACGCCGAACTCGGATTCGAAGTCGCGTCGATGCTGCTGGGCTGCGCGCTCGGCGCCTTCACCGCCGGCCGCCTGGGCGACCTGTGGGGCCGCCGTACCGTCCTGATCATCTCGTCCGTGATGTTCCTGGTGTCGGCGCTGGGCGCGGGCTTTGCAACGACCTCGGCCGTCTTCATCGCCGCCCGCGTGCTGGGCGGCTTCGCGGTCGGCGCGGCCAGCGTGATGTCGCCGGCGTACATCGCCGAGGTGGCGTCGGCCCGCTACCGGGGCCGGCTGGCGACGGTCCAGCAGATCGCCATCATCAGCGGCCTGTTCTGCGCCTTCCTGAGCAACTATGTGCTGGCGCGCGCAGCCGGCGGGTCGACCGGCGTGCTGTGGCTGGGGCAAGAAGCATGGCGCTGGATGTTCTGGATGATGGCGATCCCGTCCGTGCTGTTCCTGCTGCTGCTGCTGACGATCCCGGAAAGCCCGCGCTTCCTCGTCGCCAAGAAGCGCAAGGACGAGGCGCTGGCCGTGCTGGAACGCCTGTACGGCGCGGCCGTGGCCCGCACGAAATTCAACGCGATCGACGTGTCGCTGGCGGAAGACCACCACCGCCCGCAGCTGTCGGACCTGGTCAACAAGGCGACCGGCAAGCTGCGCCCGATCGTCTGGGTCGGCATCGGCCTGGCGACGTTCCAGCAACTGGTCGGCATCAACGTGGTGTTCTATTACGGCGCGGTGCTGTGGCAGGCCGTGGGCTTTTCCGAAAGCGATGCGCTGCTGATCAACGTGCTGTCGGGCGGCCTGAGCATCGGCGCCTGCATCGTCACGGTGTTCCTGATCGACCGCATCGGCCGCAAGCCGCTGCTGTGGATCGGCTCGGCCGGCATGGCGGTGACGCTCGGACTGGTGACGTTCGCCTTTGCCAGCGCCTCGCTCGACGCCAACGGCAAACTGGCCCTGTCCGGCACGATGGGCGTGGTGGCCCTGGCCGCGGCGAATATCTACGTCATCTTCTTCAACATCTCCTGGGGTCCGGTGATGTGGGTCATGCTGGGCGAGATGTTCCCCAACCAGATCCGCGGTTCCGGCCTGGCAGTCGCCGGCGCGGCCCAGTGGACGTCCAACTTCCTGATTACGGTGACCTTCCCGATGCTGCTCGCCAGCATCGGCCTGGCGGGCGCTTACGGCCTGTACACCGTGGCCGCGGTGATCTCGGTCTACTTCGTGCTGCGCTACGTGCATGAAACGCGCGGCAAGGAACTGGAGCAGATGGAAGGCTGACGGCGCGCGATAGCCGCCAACAAAAAAGGTCGTTGATGACGGACTCCACGTCATCAACGACCTTTCGTTTTTTCAGAGACTACTTGAACCGATCGAAGAAGGCCTTGGATTCCTGCGCCGAAAAATTGGGATACCAGTGGCCGCCAGTCTCGGTACCGCACCATATCACGGGCTTGCCGCTGTCGCAGCCCTGGTACTCCACGCAGCCGTTACTACCCACGGGCACTGTGGTGGCACTACAGCTATTGCGCTTCAAGAAAAGATCGCGCGCCTCCATCCCCGCCGAGTAAGGCACCGTGTTGTCGTCCCTGGCGTGGATGAACAGCGCCGCCACCTTGTTGGAAGAACCGGCACAGCCGCTCCAGAGCGAACCGGCCATGGGCACGATCGCTCGCACCACGTCGCCCATCTGGCATCCGATGGCGTTGGACATCATGCCGCCAAAGCTGAAGCCGGTAGCGAAAACACGCTGGGTGTCGGTGCACACGCCCTGCTGGACCTCGCCGATCATCGCGCGCAGGAAGCGAATGTCGCGATCGCCAGTGTTGGCCCAACCCTTGTCCAGGCCCTGCGGGGCGACGAAGATGGCATTGTCGCCGTACAAATTCTTCAGCCCGAAAAAGCCGCTCCAACCGTAGACATCGGCGGCGCTGCCATCACGCCAGTGCAGCCCGATGATCACGGGATAGGCCTTGTTGCGGTCGTAGGCGGCCGGCATCTCGATCCAGTAGCTGCGCTGGATACCGTCGCTGGTGAGCGAATGCATGCCGGTGGTCAGCTTGGAACCGCTGCCGCAGCCCGCGGCCGGCGCGGCGACGGGAGTCGGGGGTGGCGATGCCAACGCCGGTGTCGGTGTCGATGTGGCGTTTGTCCCGCCTCCGCAAGCAACGAGCGTGGTGAATACTAACGCGGCCCCTGCATGTCTCATATCTCCTCCTTGTCAAAGCGTTGAGTCGGGTTGGTGACCGGATGCTTTTTCGCCTGATTCTAATGGCCGCGTTCGCCACGATGTTTTATGTTTTTCGCCAGGATCCGACATGTTTTCGAACTTCGGCGAGAAAAACGGTCTTCGCTGCGATAGTATTGACAGCAGGAACTAATTACAAAAAAAGTAATAATAGATGGGGATGAAACGATGACATTATTGGGAACATGTGTGCGGGTCCTGGGGCTGTCCGCCTGCCTGGGCGTATCGGCCCACGCCGCCGAGAACTGGGTACGGGCGGAATCCGAGCATTTCGTCGTCACGAGCAGCACGACGGAAGCCAAGACGGTCAGCTACGTGCAGAAACTCGAAGCGTTCCGCACGCTGACGAACATGCTGCTGACCGGGGCCGGGGGCACCGCGGAGGCGAAGTTCCAGATCTATCTGCTCGACGATCCCGAGCAGATGAAAGTGGTGCGCCCGAATTTCGCCGATAACGTGGGTGGCGTATATTTCCACTGCGGTGAGGGCAGCAAAGCGTACGCGACGGCGCCGGGTTACAGCCGACAGGAGCAAAACCTGACGACGCTGTTCCACGAATATGCGCACCATGTGATGTTCCAGCATGCGCGCACCTATTACCCGGCCTGGTTCATCGAAGGTTTCGCGGAGTACCTGAGCACGGCCTATCCGGCCCGCGGCTCGATCTCGATCGGCGAATCCTCGACCATGCGCAGCTACACGCTGGGCACGGAAAACTGGATCGGCTTCGACAAGATCCTCGATCCCAAATTCCGCATCGACGGCGACAAGGATGCCGATACGCGCACGATCTGGCGCTTCTACGCCCAGTCCTGGCTGCTCGCGCACTACATGCTCAGCGATCCCGCGCGCACCAAGGCTTTGTATGCCTATTTCACGGCGGTGGGCGGCGGCGCCGAACCCATTGCCAGCTGGGAGAGCGCCACCGGCATCAAGATCGATACGCTGAAGCGCGTGCTGCAACGCTACAACGATAACATGTTGTTCATGAACGTGCCGCTTGCCGATTATCCGGAATCGTCGATCCGCATCACGCGCCTGCCCAAGGGTTCGGCGCAACACGTGCTGAAGGCGTCACTCCTGACGACCTGCCCCAGCTGGGAGTACGGCAAGGCACTCCTTGCAGGCATCGCGGCCGAGAAAACGGCGCTCGCCGGCGATCCGCAATACGGTCTCGAGCTGGCAAAGGCGCAGCTGCTGTTTGGCGAACTCGGCGAGGCTGAAACTGCGCTCACCGAGATCCACAGCGCCCGTCCCGACGATTTCGAGGCGAATTACCTGATGGGGCGCGTGCGTTTCGCCCAGTCCGAGAGAGCGGAAGGCGCGGCGAAATCCGAACGCATGGACCAGGCCCGCGCGTTCTTCATTGCCGCCTACCGCGCCAACAAGCTCGACGCCCCGAACCTGTACTACCTGGCGCGCAGCTTCAGCAACAAGCCGAATTTTCCGGATGCGAACGTGCTGAATGCCGCCGACAGCGCGCATTACCTGGCGCCGGCCGTATGGGAATACGCGTTCTTCGATTTCTCGGTCAATCTGCTCGGCAACCGGCGCGACAAGGCGGCGGCCGCGCTGGCGCCATTGGGGAACGATCCGCACAACGCGGCCCAGGCGGCGCGCGTGCAAAAGGCGCTTGAAGCGATCAAGGCCGGCAGGGGCACGAGCGAGGTGCTGAAGTTGCTGTCGACCTCGCCGTGACGCTTCGCTGTCCGGACTGGTACGGCGAGTCCAGTTTCCAACAGAACCTTCGCTCCCACTCGATGATCAATGAGAGCTCGACGCCCATGATTGACGAAGGCAGGGACGTCGCCGGACAAGGAATCCGTGCTATCAAACCACCATCGATTGCTGGGCGAAGATACCGGCCATCGCGCCCTGCGACGATGCCTGGGTGACCGAGGGCAAGAACGGCGTGGCGAGGTCCCCGGCAGCGTAGACACCGGACATGCTGGTCTGGCGGCGCTCGTCGACCTTGAGGACGATGCCGGTGGGCGTATCCACCGTGGCGAGGCCCAGCGATTCATGCAGGCTTGCGGACGGCTTGTTGCGCGGATGGGCAAACAGGATGTCGACCGCGATGTTGCGGCCGGTATCGAGATTGACGGTGGCGAGATGGCCATTGTGATGGGCGATCCCGACGATCCGTCCATCGACGACAGGTATGTTGCGGCGCGCCAGGTCGGCCCGGATATCGGGCGGAATCTCATGACCGTCGGCGAAGACGGTCAACCTGTCGGTCCAATCCCGGAACAGCCTGGCGGATTGGTGCGACTGCGGGCCGGACCAGACGAGGCCCCAATGCTGTCCGGCTGCTTCAAAGCCGTCGCAATAGGGGCAAGGCACGATGGATGTGCCCCAGCTTTCGGCAAAGCCCGGCACATCGGGCATCTGGTCGGCGACGCCATAGCTCAGGATCAGACGGCGCGCCCCAATGCTTTCGCCATTGCCGACGAGGACGGAGAAATCGTCGATGGCGCCGGAGACGCTGTCGACGCGCGCATTGACCAGCGTGACCGTGGGATAACGCGCCAGTTGCTGCCGCGCCTCGGCCAGGATGTCCAGCGGCGGCTTGTGATCGTGGCCGAGCAGGCCATGCGAGTGGCCGGCGAAGCGATTGCGCGGCAGGCCGGTATCGAAGATGGTGACCTTGCGGCGGGCGCGGCCGAGCTGCAGGGCGGCGGCGAGGCCGGCAAAGCTGCCGCCGATGATGATGACGTCATTCATGGTGATTGCCTCCGTGGTGTGGAATGAGGGGGAGAAACCTGGCCATCGGCTTGCACATTTCGAGTACTGCGTGGTATCGTAATACTCGAATTCAAATACTGTCAAGTACTGGAATTGTCGTGACCGAACACAGCCAGGGCCGGCGCGGCCGGCCCGCCAACGGGGCGCTTCCTCAAACGATCGTCGACGCCGCGTGCGAACTCTTTGTGGAACTGGGTTTTCAAGCGACGACGATGGACAAGGTCGCCCAGCGGGCGAAGATATCCAAGCTGAGTATCTATCGGCACTTCGAGAACAAGGAGGCGCTGTTCAGCGCGGCCATCGCGGCCCGCTGCCACCGGTTTGCACCAGACGCGCTTTCTGAAGGGGTCGACGGTCCGGCCGAGGATCAGCTCATGGCAGTGGGATCATCCCTGCTGCGCACGCTGTTGAGCCCGGACGTCCGCGGTGTCGAAGCCATGATCATGGCCGACAAGACGAATCAGACGTCGTTAGCCAAGCGCCATTACAAAGCCGGGCCCGCCCATGTCATCGCCCGGATCGAGGCCCTGTTGCGGCAGTTGCACGCAAAGGCGGTTCTGAACGTGCCCGATCCTGGCCAGTCCGCCCGCTTGTTTGCCGCACTTTTCAAAGGATGCGATCTCCTGCTTATCGCACGCTTTGATGAGGCACGGGCCGCGGACGACGGCGAAATCGAATCCTATTGCCGCTCGGCCGTCGCGATGTTCATCGCGGCGCACGTGTCACGTCCTAAGATAGGTTGACAGGATAACGGCCTTTTTCGTTACCCCGTAGATTTGCTTCTACAGACGCCCGGTGCACTGCATCGGGCGTTTTGTATTGAAGCGCTGTATGCGGGCGCTCGCAGTTATAGATGTGGACAGCCTCCTGCACCATGATTGTTGCCTGCTCCAGGTTCTGAGGCATCGTGGTCAAAAGCTCCGTCTTAAGGATGCCGTTGACGCGTTCCGCCAAGGCGTTCTGGTAGCAGTCGTAACCGTCGGTCATCGAACATAAGACGCCGTGGCGACGGTGGACTTGTTGGTAAGCGTCCGCGCAGTACTGCAGTCCGCGGTCGGAGTGATGGATCAGTTGGTGTTCGGTCCTTCGGGCGCGTAGTGCCATGCCCCATGCCTTCAGTACGCCGTCGGTATGCAGATTGGCGTGCAAGTGATACCCCATGATTCGACGCGAGTAGGCATCGGTTACCAGACTGAGATAGCCGGTCGTTTCATGTGTTTCGATGTAGGGGTGAGTAGACCGTGGGAATTTCACCCACGGCCCCTCTCAGAACCGGACGTGAACCTCTCAGCTCATCCGGCTCCCATCATCCAGCCGATGGGACATAGCCCGATTTCCAGTGCACGAACGCACTTTCAAACTGACGCGCAAGTCGCCCAAGGGCGCGGCCCGCTCGGGTTTTATGCCGAGCGAGGTGCTTATACTTGCGCATCATCCAGCGGGTCAGGTAGCCATTCACATGCCGCCATACAGGTGACATGGCCGACTCGTAGAATCGACCGTAATACTGTCGCCATCCTCGGAGTATCGGGTCGAAGATGGCCGACAAATCGGCCAGGCTCTTGTCGCATTTAAGCTGGAGGTGCCACCCACGTATCGTCTGCCGCATGGCCTTGAGGGCGTCGCGGCTGACGGCCGGTGCGAAGTTCACGTAGACCCGCCCATACTTATCGACCGCCTTGCGCGGCCGGAACGTATAGCCGAGGAACGTGAACTGAACACATGGATAGGCTCCTGCCCGATTGACATCCTTGCAGTACACAATCCGGGTTTTCTCCGGATGCAGTTCAAGTCCGCACTGCCGGGGTAATCCCCCCGTTTTTAGAGCGCGCCAAAAGTAGAGGTTAAGCGGCAAGGGC
>CAMLMV010000024.1 GCA_946481275.1 uncultured Massilia sp. | reverse complement strand
TATCTTCCGGCATTTCCATCTTGATCGCGAGGGTGGCCGGATCCGGCTCGGCGCCCGTCTCCTGCAGGATCTGGCGCGAGATCCGGTTCATCTTGTTGATCGTTTCGATCATGTGCACCGGAATACGGATCGTGCGCGCCTGGTCCGCGATCGAGCGGGTAATGGCCTGACGGATCCACCACGTCGCATACGTCGAGAACTTATAGCCGCGACGGTATTCGAACTTGTCCACCGCCTTCATCAGGCCGATGTTGCCTTCCTGGATCAGGTCGAGGAATTGCAGGCCGCGGTTGGTGTACTTCTTCGCGATCGAGATCACCAGGCGCAGGTTGGCCTCGGTCATTTCACGTTTGGCCTTGCGCGCCTTCATTTCACCAGCCGCCATCTGGCGGTTGATGTTGCGCAGGTCCGGCAGCGGCAGGACGACGCGGGCTTGCAGGTCGATGAGGCGTTGCTGCAGTTCCTTGATCGTCGGGATATTGCGGCCGAGGATCGCGCTGTAGGCGTGGCCGGCGTTCACTTCGCCGTCGACCCAGTCGAGGTTCGTCTCGTTGCCCGGGAAGACCTTGATGAAGTGGGCGCGCGGCATGCCGCAGCGGTTCACGGCCACGTCCAGGATCTGCTTCTCGATGTGGCGCACTTCGTCGACCTGGCCGCGCAGGGTGTCGCACAGCTTTTCGACGACCTTCGCCGTGAAGCGGATGCCGAGCAGTTCGTTCGAGATCGCTTCCTGGGCCTTGATATAGCCGTCGGAGTTGTAGCCCTGCTTCTCGTAGGCCTTGCGCATCTTGTCGAACTGCTGTTCGATTTCGCGGAATTTATCGAGGGCAGAGTTCTTCAGCTGCTCGAGCTGTTCGGCGGAATAGCCGGCCGCGCCGGAACCCGCGCTTGCCTCTTCTTCCTCTTCCTCTTCTTCCTCTTCCTCGTCTTCGTCCTCGTCGTCGTCGGACTCGGTCGACGTCGGGGCGACGGCCGTCGGCGACGTCGCTTCGTCTTCGTCCGGGTCGACCATGCCGTCGACGATTTCATCGATCTTGATCTCGTCCTGCTCGATGCGGCGGGCGGCGTCGATGATCTCGGCGATCGTCACCGGGCAGGCGGAGATCGCCTGGATCATGTCGCGCAGGCCGTCTTCGATACGCTTGGCGATCTCGATCTCGCCTTCGCGGGTCAGCAGCTCGACCGAGCCCATCTCGCGCATGTACATGCGGACAGGGTCCGTCGTGCGGCCGAAATCGGAGTCGACGGTCGACAGCGCCGCTTCGGCGGCCGCCTCGGCTTCGTCGTCGCTGGTGACGGTGGCGACGTTATCGGACAGCAGCAGCGTTTCGGCATCGGGCGCGTGCTCGTAGACGGCAATGCCCATGTCGTTGAACGTGCCGATGATGCCTTCGATCGCTTCCGGATCGACGATGTTGTCCGGCAGATGGTCGTTGATCTCGGAATACGTGAGGAAGCCGCGCTCCTTGCCCGACTTGATCAGGGCCTTGAGCTTCTGGCGGCGGATTTCCAGTTCCTCTTCGCTCGCTTCCGTGTCCGACGAGAACGCGTCTTTCAGCAGCGCTTTTTCCTTGGCCTTGCGGTCCTTGGCCTTGGCCTTGTCGACCGCTTTCAGCTCGGCACGCTCGACCGCGTTCAGGGCGGCGACTTCGTCGTTTTCGGGGGTGAATTCCTTGGGCTTGCGGCCACGCCGGCCTGGGACCTTGACGGCAGGCAGCACGTAGCCCGACGTGTCGATCGCGGCGAGGGCTTCCGCATCGGTCGTCTGGCTGACAGGCGCAACACCCGCGACGCGGGCTTCCGCCTTGTCTTGCGAATTGTCCACTTTAGCGGACATCCTGGTGGATTTGGTAGCCACTTTGGTTTCGGGTTTCTTGGTTGGCACAGGCGCTTTCGAAGTCACAACGACCACTTTACGATGGTTAATGATAAAGTTTTGTTACCTTACATCACGCTGCAGGCACATACTGTTTGCCCCGCTAACTGAAACACCCCGCCTGAATTGTCACGAAAAATCGTTTCAATGCTTGCAATAGTTAGCGTTTTATTATAGCACGCGCCCCTGTTCTTTCCAGTCGAGAACGCCGCCTCGGCGACCCTCCCCGATCAGGCGAATTTCGCAGGGGTGTCGTTTGCTGCCTCCCGGGCCAAGAGGTCCTGCTGAGCTGTGATTTCGCGATAGCGGGCACTCACCTGATCTGGGGTCAATCCGGAAGAAAACAACTGGTTCAACTCCTGTTTCAGCACGTCCATCTTGACTTGCCTCACTGCACTTGTCAGCCAGACGCGGTCCGCGTCGATATCCGATTCGGGTTCGACCGCGATCGACGCGATCAGGTTGTCGTACTCCGAACTCGCTTCCTTCAGTTGCTCGGACAACGCGGCGAACGTACCGTTCGGTCCCAGCGCCTGCGCCATCGCCACGAGCTGGCGCAGGCGTTCGGCCTGCTCCGTGCCGAAGTGGTCGAAGGCGCGCAAGGCCGACTCGTCCAGGCCCAGCGCCAGCGCCGGATGCGAAACAAGGATGCGCGACATCTGCAATTCCAGGCCGACCGGTTCCGGGCGCCCCTGGCGCGGCGGCGCTTTCCTTGCCACTGCAACCGGCTTGGACAACTCGAACAACGTTTCGATCTCTGCCGGCGTTGACTCCGTCAGGTTCGCCAGGCCGCGCACGATCTGCAGGCGCAGGGCCGACGGCGTCATCGCCTGCAGCAGCGGTTTCGCATCGAACTGGACGCGCGCCCGGCCCTCCGGCGTGTCGAGATCGTGTTCCGTCGTAACCTCGCGCAACAGGAATTGCGACAGCGGCATCGCTTCATTGATTTCCTGGGCGAACGCATCCGCGCCGAACTCGCGCACATAGCTGTCCGGATCGTGCTCTTGCGGCAAGAACAGGAACTTGATCGTCTTGTTGTCCGTCACTTGCGGCAGACACGCTTCCAGCGCACGGCGGGCGGCGCGGCGGCCGGCCTTGTCGCCGTCGAAGCTGAAGATGACGTTGTCGGTCTGGCGCAGCAGCTTTTGCACGTGGGTACTCGTGCACGCCGTGCCGAGCGTCGCGACGGCTTGCGGGAAGCCGAGCTGGGCCAGCGCGACGACGTCCATATAACCCTCCGTCACCAGCACGTAGCCGGCGTCGCGGATCGCCTGGCGCGCCTCGAACAGGCCGTACAGTTCGTGCCCCTTCTGGAACAGCGGGGTTTCCGGCGAGTTCAGGTATTTCGGTTCGCCGCCATCCATCACGCGGCCGCCGAAGCCGATCACCTGCCCTTTCGTGTTCCGGATCGGGAACATGATCCGTTCGCGAAAACGGTCGTACCGCTTCTTGTTGTTGCCATCCTCGTCGACTTTATCGATGACGAGGCCGGACTCGACGAGCGCCAGCGCATCGTAATCGCGGAAGACGGAACGCAGATTGTCCCAGCCGCCCGGCGCATAGCCGAGGCCGAAGCGGGCGGCCACTTCGCCCGTCAGGCCGCGGCCTTTCAGATAGGCGATGGCGTTCGGCGCCGTGCGCAGCTGGGCACGGTAGAAGTCGCAGGCCTGGTTCAGCGCATCCGTCAGCGCCAGGGTCTGCGCCTGCTGGGCGGCGCGCTGGGCCGGCGGGATCTTGTCGTCTTCCTGGGGCACGATCATGCCCACGCTTTGCGCGAGATCCTTGACCGCATCGACGAATCCCATGCCCGAGTATTCGATCATGAAGCCGATGGCGGTGCCGTGAGCACCGCAGCCGAAGCAGTGATAGAACTGCTTGGTCGGGCTGACGGTGAAGCTGGGGGATTTTTCGTTGTGAAACGGACAGAGGCCCATGTAATTGGCCCCGCCCTTTTTCAGCTGCACGTAACGCCCCACCACGTCGACGATGTCAACGCGGTTGAGCAGATCGGTAATGAATGATTGCGGAATCACTTGATCTAACTAACAGTATTTGTCTCAGGTCAGACTATACCGCAGGGCTCGTTACAAGTTGATTTGCAACAATGCAACATGGCGTTGCCGCTCCGGTGCATCAAAAACGGACACGGCCGTGGCAGCGATGCCGCAGCCGTGTCACATAGGCATTAACCGCCTGCCAGGGCTTTCTTGACCTGGGCCGAGACGGCCGTCATGTCGGCGCGGCCGGCCAGTTTCGGCTTCAGGATGCCCATCACCTTGCCCATGTCCTGCGGACCGGCGGCGCCCGATGCGGCGACGGCGGCGGCCACTTCGGCGGCGACTTCCTCATCCGACAGGCCGGCCGGCATGTAGGCCGACAGCACCGCCAGTTCCGACTTTTCCTTGTCAGCCAGATCCTGGCGGCCACCACTTTCGAACTGGGTGATCGAATCCTTGCGCTGCTTGATCATCTTTTCGACGACGGCCACCACCTGCGCATCGTCCAGCTCGATGCGTTCGTCCACTTCCTTGCGCTTGATCTCGGCGATCAAGAGACGGACCGTGGTAAGACGCTCGCTGTCCTTGGCGCGCATGGCGGCTTTCATGTCGTCGGTGATTTGGTCTTTCAAGCTCATGGATACTCCGTTCGATAGGGACAAAAGGCAAAACCCGCTGCGGCACAACCGGAGCGGGCTTCGTCGAATTCAGGCTTTGCAACGCCGGGACTGGCAGTGGCCGTCACCGGGGAAAGCGTGAATATAAATCAGTACAGCTTCTTCGGCAGTTGCTGGCTGCGGATGCGCTTGTAGTGACGCTTCACGGCAGCGGCCAGCTTGCGCTTGCGCTCTGCGGTCGGCTTCTCGTAGAACTCGCGTGCGCGCAGTTCCGTCAGCAGACCGGTTTTTTCGATAGTGCGCTTGAAGCGACGCATAGCGACTTCGAACGGCTCGTTTTCTTTAAGGCGGATAGTGGTCATGTAAAAATGAAACCGTTGGATTTAGGGAAGAACGAAATTCTAACAGCTTTTCAAGTTCTGTGCGAAGTTTTTCATCAGTGTGCAAAGTTGCCACATGGCTGCATTTCTACTCAATCGCCCCGCCCGCGGCGACGCCGGAAGCCCATGCCCACTGGAAGTTGTACCCACCGAGCCAGCCCGTGACGTCGACCGTCTCGCCGATGAAATACAGGCCGGGGACATTGTTCGCCATCATCGTCTGCTGCGACAGCGCGCGCGTGTCGACGCCGCCCAGCGTCACCTCCGCCTTTTTATAACCTTCCGATCCGGTCGGAACGATGGCCCAGCGGTTGATGGCATCGCCCAGCTTGCGCAATTTCGCGTCGGCCATGTCCGGCAGGCGCGCATCAGGTGCCAGGCCATTGCCGGTCAGCAGGCCTTCCGCCAGGCGCGTAGGCAGCCATTGCGACAAGATATTGCCCAGCTGCTTTTTCACTGTCGTCTTCATACCGATCAGCTCTTCCGCCACATCCATTTCCGGCAGCAGATTGAGCACGATGGGCGTGCCCGGCTGCCAGTAGCTGGAGATTTGCAGGACGGCCGGGCCGGACAGGCCGCGGTGCGTGAACAACAAGTCCTCACGGAAATAGCCGTACTTCGCGTTCTTGCCCTTTTTCGATCCCGTGGTCACGTCGACTTCCAGCGCGATGCCGGCCAGCGGCACGAACGGTTGCCAGCTGGGGCCGTCGAACGTGAGGGGCACGAGGCCCGGGCGCGTCTCGACGATCTTCAAATCGAAATGCTTCGCGATGCGGTAACCCAGGTCGGTGGCGCCGATCTTCGGGATCGACAGGCCACCCGTTGCGACCACGACATTGCTCGCGAGGATGGGTTCGCCATCCGTATCGATGCGGAATCCCTCAGCCCCCTTCGTGACGCCGGCCACCTTGCACGGCATGCGCCACTGCACGCCGCCCGCGTCGCATTCGGTCTTCAGCATGGCGATGATCTGTTCGGACGAGTCGTCGCAGAACAGCTGGCCGCGGTGTTTTTCGTGGTAGCCGATGCGGTGCTTTTTGACGAGCACAAGAAAATCCTGCGGCGTGTAGCGCGACAGCGCGCTGCGGCAGAAATGCGGATTCTCGGAGAGAAAATTCTGCGGGCCGGCGTTGATGTTGGTGAAGTTGCAGCGGCCGCCGCCGGAGATGCGGATTTTTTCCGCCAGCTTGGCGGCGTGGTCGACCAGCAGGACGCGCTTGCCGCGCTGGGCCGCGGTGGCGGCGCACATCATGCCGGCGGCGCCGGCACCGATGATCGCCACGTCGTAGTGTTTTGCCATGCCTCTTCCGTAAACGCTGCGCGCAAAAGGCGTGATTGTACGGGAAGGCGAACGGTTCAGACAGTCGTACGTAACGCCCGCGCCACCTGCACGCACTGCGCCACCTGCGCCGCGATCGGCGGCGGCACGGGCTGTTCGCCGCGCAGCGCGCGCGCGATCCAGTCGGCGGTCGCCGCGGCGTCGCGGCCTTCCGGCGCGGGCGCCAGCTCGTCGGTCGGGGCGTCGCGCGCGACCAGCAGCGTCTTTTGTCCGGCGTGGAACCAGTTGATTTCCTGGGCGCGGTTGGCATTCGCCACCGTCTCGCCTTCCGTGCCGCGCATGAGGAAGGCGTCGCCGCGTGCGTGCGGGGCGGCCGTTTCGAAATACTCGGTCAGCATCGCCAGGTATTCCGGGTGCGTGTACGACACGAGGCGCAGCGCCGGGCCTTCGAACGGCTGCAGGATCTTGACGATCGTATGCGTGGAATTGCGCACGCCGAGGATGCGGCGCAGCGACAACTGGTGCGCCAGTTCCGGCGCCAGGCGTTCGATCGGCATGAAGCACGGGCGGCCGGCGGCGAAGGCGTCCAGCATGTCGGCCGTGGAGCCGCTCGGGCCGATGCCCATCTCGGCGAAAATCTCGGCCGTCGTCACGCGGCCCGGGTCTTCCTGCACGCCGTGCACGAGCACCGGCACGCCCTCGCGCGCAAGCAGCAGGGCCAGCAGCGGTGTCAGGTTGGCCAGCTTGCGCGCGCCGTTGTAGCTGGGGATCAGCACGGGCGCGAAGTCGCCGGGCGGCGCGGGCAGCGGCGCGAACGAGCTTTCCGCCGCGTCCATGAAGCCGGCGATTTCTTCGACGGATTCGCCCTTGATGCGCATCGCGAGCAGGATGCCGCCCAGTTCCAGGTCGGATACCCGCCCGTCGAGCATGGCGCCGTAGAGCAGTTTCGCATCCTCGCGCGTCATGCTGCGCGCGCCTTTTGTGCCGCGGCCGATCTCCTTGATGAAGCGGGCGGCCGGGTAGGGTTCGAGAGTCGTCGTCGTGTCCATGACGAGAGCATACCATCGCCGCGCCGGCGCTCACAGATGCAACATTTTTGAGCAGGACGATGCACGGTGTAAGATTTCGGGCTAGACTCAACGATCCCCACCGGAATAAATACGACTTGCCATGCTGATCACGCCCGATATCGAAAACTCCAACGTCACCTCGTTCGCGACCATGCCGACGCCCAGCGCGCTGCATAAAAAACTGCCGCTGACGGACAAGGCCTTCACCACCGTGATGAAGGGCCGCGAGACCCTGCGCAACATCCTCGACCGCAAGGACAAGCGCCTGTTCGTCGTCGTCGGTCCCTGCTCGATCCACGACCCGGTCGCGGGCCTCGACTATGCGCGCCGCCTGAAGGCGCTGCAGGCCGAAGTGGAAGAGACGATGGTGCTCGTGATGCGCGTGTATTTCGAAAAGCCGCGCACGACGACCGGCTGGAAGGGTTATATCAACGATCCGTTCATGGACGACTCGTTCCGCGTCGACGTCGGCATGGAGCGCGCGCGCCAGTTCCTGCTCGACGTGTGCGAACTGGGCCTGCCGACCGCCACCGAGGCGCTCGACCCGATCTCGCCGCAATACCTGGGCGACCTGATCGCCTGGACCGCGATCGGCGCGCGCACGACGGAATCGCAGACGCACCGCGAGATGTCGTCCGGCCTCTCCACTCCGGTCGGTTTCAAGAACGGCACCGACGGCGACGTCAGCATCGCCATCAACGCCGTGCTGTCCTCGTCGAATCCGCACTCCTTCCTGGGCATCAACGACCAGGGCACGGTCTCGATCGTGCGTACCCGCGGCAACGCGTACGGCCACGTCGTGCTGCGCGGCGGCGGCGGCCGCCCGAACTACGATTCCGTCTCGGTCGCAATCGCCGAACAGGCGCTCACGAAGGCCGGCCTGCCCGCGAACCTCGTCGTCGACTGCTCGCACGCCAACAGCTACAAGAAGCCGGAGCTGCAGCCGCTCGTCATGTCGGACGTGATCCAGCAGATCAAGCACGGCAACCAGTCGCTCGTCGGCGTGATGATCGAGTCGAACATCGTCAGCGGCAGCCAGCCGATTCCAAGCGACCTGTCGCAGCTGAAGTACGGCTGCTCCGTCACCGACGGCTGCATCGCCTGGGACGACACCGAGGCCATGCTGCGCAGCGCACACACGGAATTGCTGCAGCGGGCTTAATACGCTAGCGGGCTGCCAGCGCGGCGGCCACGTCGTTCATCACGTCATCCCACGCGCCGTCGCGGCGCTGGCGGAACAGGCGCATCACGTGCGGATACCAGGGCGTGTCCGCGCGGTCCGCGAGCCAGCGCCAGTCCGGCATCCACGCCGGCAGCAGCACCCAGCACGGTTTGCCGAGCGCCCCCGCCAGGTGGGCGCAGGCCGTATCGACCGTGATCACGAGATCCAGTCCCGCGACCAGCGCCGCCGTGTCGGCGAAATCCCCGATGGCCGGCGCCAGGTCGGTGATGCCTTCCGTGCGCCCACCCTCTCCCTTCTGCAGGCTGAACCAGCGTACGCCGGGCACGCCCAGCAACGGCGCCAGCGTCGCGAGGCCCGGCAGCGAGCGCGCGGCGTCGTTCTCGAAGCGGGGATTGCCCTTCCATACAAGGCCCACTTTCAATTCGCCCGGCGCGGCGGCCAGCAGCGGCGCGAAGCGCGCGATGCGGTCATGGTCCGGCGTGAGGTAAGGCAGCGCGGCCGGCACCGTATCGACCGTCGTGCCGAAATGCAGCGGAAGACTCAGCGGCGCGACCCACACGTCCCAGTCGCCACGGTCGACCTCCCGGTCCAGCGGGATGATCTCGTCCGCGCCGCGCAGGCCGCCGAACAGCGCGGCCAGTCCCGGCTGGCACAGCACGCCCACGCGCGCGGCCCCAAGGGCCTGCAACTGGCTGCAATAGCGGCAGAACTGGATCATGTCGCCATGGCCCGCTTCCACGCCGACGAGGATGCGCCGGCCGGCCAGCGGTCCGCCATCCCAGCGCGGCAGGCGCAGATGGTCCTGCAGCGCGACGAGCCAGTCGCGCGCGTCCAGGCGCAGCCAGCCCTCCTCCCAGCGGCCCTGGCGCAGCAGCACGTAGGCCAGGTTGAACGCGGCCTTGCGGTACGCCGGATCGATCGCCAGCGCCTCGCGGTAGCACGCTTCCGCTTCCGCCTCGCGGCCCAGGCACACGAGCGCCAGGCCGCGGTTCGACAGCAGCGCGGGCGATGCGGGGGCAGCATCGTAGACGGCCAGCGCATCATCGGCGCGGTGCAGCGACGTGAGCATGGCGCCCAGGTTCAGATACGTCTGCGGCTCGTGCGGCGCGAGGGCGATGGCGCGGCGGTAGTGGGCCTCGGCGGCATCGGTATCGCCGGCGGCGGCCAGCGCGAAGGCGAGGTTGGCGTGGATGGCGGCGGCATCGGGGTCGAGCGCCAGCGCGGCGCGCAGCAGCGTTGCGGCGGCCGTGGGTTCGCCCGCGTCGAGGTGGGCGCGGGCGGCATGGAACAGGGATTCGGCTTGTGTCATGCGGAAAACGGGTGGCGATGCCCGATTCTAGCGGATACAGGTACAATGGCGGATTGCACGCCGCCCCGGCGCGGCCATCTTGTCTTCCTCATACTGTTCCTTGCTTGCCCATGATTGTCCTCGGCGTCGAATCCTCCTGCGATGAAACCGGCCTGGCTCTGTACGACACGGAGCGCGGCCTGCTGGCCCACGCACTGCACTCGCAGGTCGCGATGCACGAGGAATACGGCGGCGTCGTGCCGGAACTGGCGTCGCGCGACCATATCCGGCGCGCGCTGCCGCTGCTGGAACAGGTGCTGGCGAAGGCCGACCTGCCGATGGAGCGCATCGACGCCATCGCCTACACGCAGGGTCCCGGCCTCGCGGGCGCCCTGCTGGTCGGATCGTCGGTCGCGTGCAGCCTGGCGCTGGCGCTCGACAAACCCGTGCTGGGCGTGCACCACCTGGAGGGTCACCTGCTGTCGCCGCTGCTCGCGACCGAGCGTCCGGAATTCCCGTTCGTCGCCCTGCTCGTCTCCGGCGGCCACACGCAGCTGATGCGCGTCGATGGCGTCGGCCGCTACACGCTGCTGGGCGAGACGCTGGACGACGCGGCCGGCGAAGCGTTCGACAAATCGGCCAAGCTGCTGGGCCTCGGTTATCCGGGCGGTCCGGCGATCTCGCGCCTGGCGGAATTCGGCGATCCGGAAGCGTATAAGCTCCCGCGCCCGATGCTGCACTCGAAGGATTTCAACTTCAGCTTCTCGGGCCTGAAAACGGCCGTGCTGACCGTCGTGAAGAACAGCGGGTCCGACATTGCGAACGTGTGCGAGCAGGACAAGGCCAACATCGCGCGCGGCTTCGTCGACGCCATCGTCGACGTGCTGACGGCGAAGTGCGTGCTGGCGCTGAAGCACACCGGATTGAAACGCCTCGTGATCGCGGGCGGCGTGGGCGCGAACCGCCAGCTGCGCGCGTCGCTGAACGAGGCGGCCGCGAAGAAGCGCTTCAAGGTCTACTACCCCGAACTCGAATTCTGCACGGACAACGGCGCGATGATCGCGTTCGCGGGCGCGCTGCGCCTCGAGCGCAATCCGGAAGCGGCGCAGCGCGACTACGCATTCAACGTGCGCCCGCGCTGGCCGCTGGACGAGATCGAACCGGCGTAAAGCCTGTCAGGCCGCCTCCTTCGCCGGTCTCGCCTGCCGGTGGTACAGGAACTCCAGCACCCGCGTCCGATACTCGTTGTACAGCGCATCGTGCGCCAGCGCGACGCGTTCGCGCGGCCGCGGCAGGCGCACGTCGACGATCTCGCCGATGGTCGCTGCCGGGCCGTTGGTCATCATCACGATGCGGTCCGACAGCAGCACCGCCTCGTCCACGTCGTGCGTGACCATCACGACCGTGGACTCCGTCTGGGCGACGATGCGCAGCAGCTCGTCCTGCAGGTGGGCGCGGGTCAGCGCGTCGAGGGCGCCGAACGGCTCGTCCATCAGCAGCACCTTCGGCTCCATCGACAACGCGCGGGCGATGCCGACCCGCTGCTTCATGCCGCCCGAGATCTCGCTGGGCCGCTTCTGCGCCGCGTGCGTCAGGCCCACCAGCGCCAGCGCCTCGGCCGTGCGCGCGCGCAGCTTCTCCTTCCCTTCGCGGGCGCCGAACACGCGCTCGACGGCCAGGTAGACGTTCTCGAAGCAGGTCAGCCAGGGCAGCAGCGAATGGTTCTGGAACACCACCGCGCGCTCCGGCGCCGGCCCGGCGATCTCGCGGCCGGCGCAGATCAGGACGCCCTCGGTGGCGCGCGTCAGGCCCGCCAGCAGGTTCAGCAAGGTGGACTTGCCGCAGCCGGAGTGGCCGATCAGCGTGATGAACTCGCCGCGCGCCACCTTCAGGTTGACGTCCGTGAGGGCGTGGAAGCGGCCCTTGCGGGTGTCGAACAGCATCTCGACCTGCTGGACTTCGATGAATTTCGGTTCGCTCATGATCCACTCTCTTCGTAAGTGACGGCGCGGGCCAGGGCGACCAGCGCCTGTTCCAGCACCAGGCCGACCACGCCGATGACGACGATGGCGATGAGGATGTGCGGGACGTTCAGGTTGTTCCACTCGTCCCACACCCAGAAGCCGATGCCCACGCCGCCGGTCAGCATCTCGGCCGCGACGATCACCAGCCACGCCGTGCCGATCGCGAGGCGCACGCCCGTCAGCATGTACGGCAGCACGGAAGGCAGCAGGATCTTCGTGAAGACCTTCCACTCCGACAGGTTGAGCACCCGCGCCACGTTCATGTAGTCCTGCGGCACGCGCTGCACGCCGACGGCCGTGTTGATGATCATCGGCCAGATCGAGCAGATGAAGATGGCCCAGATGGCGGCCGGATTCGCGGCCTTGAACACGAGCAGGCCGATGGGCAGCCACGCGAGCGGCGACACGGGACGCAGCAGGCTGACGATGGGGTTGCACATCCCGGCCAGGAAGCGCGAGCGGCCGATCAGGAAGCCGAGCGGGATGCCCGCGGCGGCGGCCAGGCCGAAGCCCAGCGCCACGCGCTGGAGCGACGCGAGGATGTTCCAGCCGATGCCTTGGTCGTTCGGCCCGTTGCTGTAGAACGGGTCGGCGAACAGTTGCACGGCCGCCTCCCACGTGACCAGGGGCGATGGGAAGTTGCTGTTGCTGGCGGAGACGAGCTGCCACACCAGCACCAGCATGGCGAGACCCAGCAGCGGCGGCAGCATGGCCAGCAGCACGGCGCGGCCGTTCGGCACACGGAGTGCCAGGGTACGCCGGGCAGGCACGGCGTGCGCGCCCGCGGTCGAATTCACGACGGTATTCATGATGTCCTCCGGATCACACCTTGATCTTGAAAGCGGCGGCATACGCGGCCGGGTTCTTCCCGTCCCACACGACGCCGTCGATGAGCTTCGCGGACCGCATGGGCGACTTCGGCACGTCGGCCTTGGCCAGCGCGGCCGCCTCGCGGTACAGGCCCACCTGGTTGACGCTCGACGCCACGGCCAGGTAGTCCGGATCGGACTTGAGCAGGCCCCAGCGGCGGTGCTGGGTCATGAACCACATGCCGTCCGACAGGTACGGGAAGTTGACCGTGCCGTCGTTGTAGAACTTCATGTAGTTCGGATCGTCCCACGTCTTGCCCAGGCCGTTCTGGTAGCGTCCGAGGATGCGCTGGTTGATCACGTCCACCGACGTGTTCACGTACGATTTGTCGGCGATGGTCTCGGCCATCTTGACCTTGTTGGACAGGCTCGCGTCGATCCACCGGCCCGCGTCCAGCACGGCGGCCACGAGGGCGCGCGCCGTGTTCGGATATCTTTTCACCCACTCGAGCGAGGTGCCGAGAGTCTTTTCCGGATGGTCCTTCCAGATGTCCTGCGTGGTCGCGGCGGTGATGCCGACGCCGTCGGCGATGGCGCGGTGGTTCCACGGTTCGCCCACGCAGAAGCCGTCCATGTTCCCGACCCGCATGTTCGCCACCATCTGCGGCGGCGGCACCGTGATCACCTTGGCGTCCTTCATCGGATTGATGCCGTAGCTGGCGAGCCAGTAGTACAGCCACATCGCGTGCGTGCCGGTCGGGAAGGTCTGGGCGAAGCTGTACTCGCGCTTGTCCGTGCTCATCACCTTCGCCAGCGACGGGCCGCCCACGGCCCTGGCGTCGGCCAGCTTCTTCGACAGGGTGATGGCCTGGCCGTTCTGGTTCAGGTTCATCAGCACCGCCATGTCCTTCTTCGGTCCACCGATGCCCATCTGCACGCCGTAGATCAGGCCATACAGCACGTGGGCGGCGTCCAGTTCGCCGTTGACCAGCTTGTCGCGCACGCTGGCCCAGGACGATTCCTTGCTGGGCACGATCTTGATGCCGTACTTCTTGTCGAAGCCCAGCACCGACGCCATCACCACGGAGGCGCAATCGGTCAGCGGAATGAAGCCGACCTTCACTTCGGTCTTTTCGGGCTTGTCGGAGCCGGCGGCGAAGACCCCGCCGGAGACGAGTCCAGTGAGCGAGGCCGTGGCACCGGCGGCCAGCAGGCGGCGGCGGGTCAGGTTGGTTGTATCGGTCATGTTGGTCCTTGTAGAAGGCAATCGAAAGAAGAGACAACGCTGCGGCGGCGGAGTGGCCAGCTCCGGCGCCCTCGTAGTCAATACAGCAATTGCCGTGCCAACACGCAAAATGGTGCGCCGGCACCGCGGTTGTGCCGACGCACCATGAAAAACGGGGCCACACACCGATTGCGTGCAACGGTCCGCATGGCTGCGGCGCATGCGCGTCCGGAACCGTGCGGCGTGCGCCGGCGTGGCGCAGGGCTGTCACATCATTGTCATCCCATCAAGATAAAGTTGCGCCCCGTTCCCACTCCCACGGACCACGATCTTGAAACGCAACCACGCATTGCTTGCCGCATTTGCTATCCCTTTGGCCGCCGCCGGCCTCACCGGCTGCGGCGAGCCATCAACGCCCGCCAACGTCATCCCCGAAGGCACGACCGTGTCCCTCGCCCTGCTCGAGACCACCGACATCCACTCGAACGTCCTGGGCTATAACTATTACTCGCTCGCCGACGACGCGACGCTGGGCCTCGACCGCACGTCGACGCTGATTCAGCAGGCGCGCGCGGAAAATCCGAACAACCTGCTGTTCGACGACGGCGACGTCATCCAGGGTACGCTGCTCGCGGACCTGCAGGCCGTCACCGCGCCCGTGAAGTGCGCCGACACGCTGGCCGTGCACAAGGCGATGAACGCGCTGAAGTACGACGCGGGCGGCCTCGGCAACCACGAATTCAACTACGGCCTGCCCTTCCTCAGCCAGGTCACCAACACGGACTTCGGCATCCCGGGCGTTTCCAAGCCGGCCGGCACGTGCGGCGGCCCGAACTTCCCGCTCGTGCTGTCGAACGTGACCGCGGTCGCAACGGGCAAGACGATCTACGAACCGTACCGCATCCTCGCGCGCAACTTCACGGCGACGAAGCCGAACGGCGAGACGATGCCGGTCACCGTCAACGTGGGCGTGATGAGCTTCGTGCCGCCGCAGATCCTCGACTGGGACCAGAAGAACCTGGCCGGCAAGGTGGCCGTGGGCGGGTCCGTGGAAGCGGCGAAGCAGTACGTGCCGGAGATGCGCGGCAAGGGCGCGGACCTCGTCGTCGCGCTGTCGCACGGCGGCCTCGATACGGGCGCGTACAGCCCCAAGATGGAAAACCAGAGCTACCACCTGAGCACGACCGGCATCGACGCGCTGCTGATCGGCCACGCGCACCTCATCTTCCCGAAGGGGAAAGAGACGGGCGCCGCCGCGCTGGATCCGTCGTTCGCGGCGATCCCCGCGGCGGCCAAGGTCGATGCCGTGAACGGTTTCGTGAACGGCGTGCCGACCGTGATGGCGCAGAGCTGGGGCCGGCGCCTGGGCATCGTCAAAATGACGCTCGCGTACCAGGGCGGGAAGTGGGTCGTGCAACCGACTAAAACGACGGTCGAATCGCGCGGCTACAAATACAAGGACGGCACGACCAGCGTGGCCGCCGATCCGGCCATCGCCGCCGCGGTGCAGACCGAGCACCAGGCCACGATCGCGTATGCGAAGCAGCCGCTGGGCGTGGCTACGGACTTCGAGATGTCGTCGTACTTCGCGCTCGCCGGCGACGTCTCGGCCATCCAGCTCGTGAACCAGGCGCAGATCGACTACGTGAAGAATGCCATCGCGATGAGCACGGACGCCACGCTGGCGAGCTACAGGGCCATCCCCGTGATCTCGTGCAGTGCGCCGTTCAAGGCGGGCCGCAACGGGCCGTCCGACTTCACGGACGTGGCGCCGGGCGCGACGCCGGCCGCGCCGGTCGGCCTGCAGGTCCGCAACCCGGGCGACCTTTACCTGTACAGCAACAACAACCTGCAGGCCGTGAAGATCAAGGGCTCCGATCTGAAGAACTGGCTGGAGACGGCCGCGAAGCAGTTCGCGCAGATTAACCCGGCAGCGACCGCCGAGCAGGACCTCGTCCCGTCGTACGGCACCATCTACAACTACGACGTGTTCTACGCCGAGAACAACGCGCTGCAATACCAGATCGACGTGACGAAGCCGGCCGGCAGCCGCATCGTCAACCTCACGTACCTGGGCAAGCCGGTGGCGGACACGGACGACTTCATCGTCGCCACCAACGATTACCGCGCGGGCGGCGGCGGCAACTTCCCCGGCATCGACGGCAGCAAGACGATCATCAAGTCGCCGGACGCGAACCAGTCCGTCGTCAGCAACTACCTGCAAAAGATCGGCGCAGCCACCGGCAAGGTCACGCTGGCCGCGAACGGCGGCGCGCGCAGCTGGAGCTTCGTCAAAACGGCGACCGCCGGTCCCGTGATCCTGCGCTCGGCGCCGGGCCACCTGGCGCTGGCGAAGGCCGCGGGTCTCGCCACCGTCACGGCCGAGGGCGGACTGGATGCGAGCGGCTTCGCGAAGTACGCGATCGACCTGTCGAAGTAGGCCGGCATGAAGATCCGACTCGCATCCGCGCTGCTGTTCGTCCTCCTCGCCGGCTGCGGACGCGCGCCGCTGCCGGCCGAGATCGAGGCCGTGTCGATGGCCGCGTCGCAGCGCGGCGACGCGGCGGCCGAGCAGCGCCTGCAAGGCTGGGCCGCCGACGGCATGCCGTCGGCCGAGCGCGAGCTCGCGCTGCTGTACCGGAAGCGCCATCGCGACGACCAGGCGCGCGCCCTGTTCCTGCGTGCGGCACGCCAGGGCGATGCGGAAGCGGCTTATGAACTCGGGGAGCTGGAACGCGACCATGGGCGCGCCGCACAGTGGTACCGCCAGGCCGCGCAACAGGGGCACCCGAAGGCCGCGCTGAGGCTCGCGCTGCTGCTGAAGAACGGCGACGGCATCCCCACGGATAAAACGGCCGCCGCGCACTGGCTCGGCGTGGCCGCGCAGGCGGGCGATGCGCATGCGATGTTCCTGCTGTCGAACGCGTATGCGGACGGCGACGGCGTGCCTGCCGACCCGCGCCGCGCGCGCGACCTGCTGGAGCGGGCCGCCGACCGCGAGTACCCGGCCGCGATCCAGGAACTGGCGCTCGTCAAGCAGACGGGCGACGACCTCACGCCGAAGGATGCCGCGGAGGCGGACCAGCTGCTGAAAGAAGGCGCCGAACACCGGCGCAGCAACGCCCACCGTTTCTGATTCAGGTGAACTTGTAACCTTGACATCGATCCTACCGTGTGACCGTCATTCTCCAAAGAATGGCAAACTCTGGCAGTTGAGTTTTACGGAGGTATCGAATGCGCGTGGTTAGCTGGAATATTCACTGGGGCTGTGGGAGGGACGGGCGCATCCGGATCCACGCAATCATCGATGTGCTGCGCAAGCTGAATCCTGACGTGATCTGCCTGCAGGAAGTAGCCGCCAACCATCCGGAACTGGAGGGCAGCGCCAGCGCAAGCCAGTTCAAGCAGCTCGCCGGCGCGTTCGGCGGGTACCACATGATCGAACAGGCGCCGAGCGAAATCTACCGGAACAACCTGCCCCGCCAGTTCGGCAACATCCTGCTGTCCAAATTCCGCATCACCCAGGCGCAGCGCCACATGCTGCCCTGGCCCGTCGATCCGGAACACCCGGCCGGCATGCCGCGCGGGATGATCGAAACCGTGCTGGAAGCGCCCGGCGGCAAGCTGCGCCTCCTGACCACCCATCTCGAATATTTTTCGCCCGTGCAGCGCCGCGCGCAGATCGCCCGCATCCGCGAACTGCACGAGGAAGCGTGCGCCCGCGCCGCCGTCTACCAGCCCGAGCCCGACCTCGAGCCGCCGTTCCAGCTCGGTTTCCGGCCCGGCACGGCGATCTACTGCGGCGATTTCAATTTTGGTCCGGATTCGGAAGATTACCGGACCCTGCTGGCGCCCGCATCAAGCGGCACGCTGGGCCTCGTCGACGCCTGGCGCGTGCGCCACGGCGACACCCCGCGCGCGCCGACGGCGGGCCTGCACGGCTTCAAATGGCCGGAAAAGCCCGACTGCTACGATTATTTCTTCGTCACGGAAGACCTGGCGGGACGCGTGTCCGACTTGAGCGTGCAGTCCGAGACCTCGGCCTCGGACCACCAGCCCATCGTGCTGGACCTGAACTGAGAACCGCTCAGGCGGCCGGTTCCTCGTCCTGCTCGAGTTCCTCGTCCTGCTGCGCGATCTGGCGCAGCGCCTGCTCGAACACCTCGGGCGGCTGGCCGCCGGAGATCAGGTGGCGCTGGTTGATCACGATCGCCGGCACCGAGCGGATGCCGGCGCGCTGCCAGTAGTACTCGAGCTGGCGCACCTCGTCCGCGTACGCATTCGATGCCAGCACCTGGCGCGCGGCCTCCACGTCGAGGCCGACCTCGCCCGCCGCGCGCAGCAGCACGTCGTGCGCGCCCGGATTCTCGCCCTTGGTGAAATACGCCTCGAACAGCTTTTCCTTCAGCGCCTGCTGGCGGCCCTGGCCTTCGGCCCAGTGCAGCAGGCGGTGCGCGTCGAAGGTGTTGTAGATGCGGCCGCGTTTGCTCATGTCGAACGTGAAGCCGACGGCCTCGCCGCGCTGGCGGATCATCTCGCGCGACTGTTCCTGCTGGGCGGGGGTGGAGCCGTATTTCTCGGTGATGTGTTCGAAGATGTCCTGGCCTTCCGGGCCCATCCCCGGGTTCAGCTCGAACGGCTGGAAGTGCATGTCGACCGTAATGTCACCGCCCACCCGCTCCAATGCCTGCTCGAGCGATTTCAGGCCGATCACGCACCACGGGCACGACACATCCGACACGAAGTCGATTCTCATTTGCTTGCTCACTTTTTCACCGCCTTCCAATTGGTTTCATTAACGCTGATGGCATATGGTGACACATCGAACGAAAGGGAGCAGCGCGCCAAACAAATTCGGCAAATCAAAAAACAAACGGGGCCATGACGGCCCCGATCTTACTTCTTTTTGACCGCCGGCCTGGCGGCCGCGGCACCCTTCGATTTGCTGCCGATCTTCGACTCCTTGCCGGCCATGAGGTTGCTGATGTTGCCGCTGTGGCGGTACAGAAGCAGCAGGCTCATCACGACGACGGCGAACAGTTTTTCGTCCGCGCCGAACAGCAGGCCGTAGTAGAACGGTGCGAAGATCGCGGCCACCAGCGCGGCCAGGGACGAGTAGCGGAACGCGTACGCTACGACGAGCCACGTGACGAGGGTCGCCAGGCCGAGCCAGACGTTCAGGCCCAGCAGCACGCCCAGCGCCGTCGCCACGCCCTTGCCGCCGACGAAGCGGAAGAACACGGGCCACAGATGGCCCAGGAAGACCGCAATGGCGACCAGCGCCACGCCGCCGTCCTCGACGCCGAAGCGCTCGCCGAACTGGACCGCCAGCCACACGGCCAGCCAGCCCTTGGCGCAGTCGCCGACGAGCGTCGCGATGGCGGCCTTCTTGCTGCCGGAGCGCAGGACGTTGGTGGCGCCCGGGTTCTTCGAGCCATAGGTACGCGGGTCGGCCAGGCCGAACAGGCGGCTCGCGACGACGGCGAAGGAAATCGAGCCGATCAGGTAGGCTGCGATGGTGAACAGAATTGTGTACATGAGTCTCTTTTCTTAAGCCCTGGCCAGGAATCTGGCGCGCGTGAAATATACACCATCGGCCGAGGCCGGCGATAGTCAGTCGGCCAGCGCGCAGTTCACCGGCCGGGCTTTCAGCACGCCCACCAGTACGGCCGGCGCGATGCCGACCAGGAAACCGCGCCGTCCGCCGTTGATATAGATCTTGTCCAGCTGCAGGATGCTTTCCTCGACGTAAACCGGCATCGCCTTGCGCACGCCGAATGGCGACGTGCCGCCGACCATATAGCCGGAATGACGCTGGGCGACGTCCGGCTTGCACGGTTCGACGGATTTGCACGGGATGGCGCGGGCCAGGTTCTTCGTCGAGACCTTGCAGTCGCCATGCATCAGCACGATCAGCGGCTTGGCCGCCTCGTCCTGCATCACGAGCGTCTTGACGACGGCGTGTTCTTCCACGCCCAGCTCGCGCGCCGACACGGCCGTACCGCCGTGTTCCTCGTATTCGTAGGGGTGCTCCGTGAAAGCGACCCCATGCTTGCGCAGGAACTGTGTCGCCGGGGTTTCGGAGATATGCTCTTTCTTGGCCATGCGTGTTACGCTAAATGCAAACGGAGGAGTTGCTTATTATGCAGCAAGAGATTCGCTTTGCCACCTTCAACGTGTGTAACCTCGCCACGCCGGGCGCCAGGCTGTACGACAACTTGGAACCGAGCACCCCCGAGGAATACGAAGCGAAGATCGCCTGGACCGCGCACCAGATCGACATGCTCGGCGCCGACGTGATCGGCTTCCAGGAAGTGTTCTCCCAGGCCGCGCTGGCCGAGGCGCTGTCGCGCACGCGGCGCTTCCGCGATGCCGTCCACGTCGGCTTCGATCCCGACCCGGCCGCCGAGAAGCTGACGCCCAGCGTCGCCCTCGCCTCCCGCCTGCCGCTGGCCGACGCGCCGCGCCAGCTGCCCTATTTCCCGCCCGGGATCGCAATGCCGCCCGGCAACCGCGATCCGGAACGCTTCACGCGCGCCCCGCTGCACGCGGCGATCCAGCTGACGCCCGATCTCGTCGCCGACGTGGTGGTCGTGCATTTAAAATCGCGCCGCCCCGACTACCGCGCGGGCGACACGGGCGACGACCCGCAGCTGTACGCGCTGGCGTCGCTGCGCTCGCTGATCCGGCGCGGCACGGAAGCGGCCGCGCTGCGCGTGCTGCTGACCGACATCGGCCGCACGCACCACCGCCCGCGCGTCGTGCTGGGCGACTTCAACGACGTCGCCGACGCGGTCACGACCGGCATCGTGCTGGGCCTCGGCGCGCCCAGCGGCGACCGTTTATATGATGCCTGCCAGCTGCAGGGCCGCCAGGACCATCTGCGGCACGTCGGTTTTTCCAACGTGCATGATGGGTACCATTCGACGATCGACCACATCCTCGTGTCGGCGGAATTCAATGCGTCGCTGCCGGGGGCGCTGGGCGAAGTCATCGACGTCGTGTACCTGAACGACCACCTCGATCTCGGGTTGCCGGAGGCGTCGGATCACGGGCAGGTGCTGGCGCGGCTGCGCATGTTCGAGCAGGCCGGCACGCCGGACGGGGACGGCTGATCCATCCGGCGGGCCCGCGTCCGCCCCGGATTTTTCGCAGTTCAGCGTCCCTTTTGCACCGCTCGTCGCATTCCGATAGCGGTTCGTCATGGACAAACCTACCATGCCGTCATGCGCTGGGAGCTCCATCCTGCCTGGCAGGACGGAGCACGTGCGCTCTCCATTCCGCTCGCGCTCACCACCACATAAAGAACAAACATGAAGATCGAGTCCCTGCCTCTGTCCGCCGAACAGCCCACCAGGAAAACGGCGCCGCGCCGCCGCGCCAGGGTCATTGCGTTGTCGCTGCTCGCCGTCGCGCTGGCGGGTGCCGGCGCCTATGCGCTGACCCACCGCACCGCGGCGCCCGCACAAGCGGCCGCACCGGCACCGGCGACGGCCCCCGTGCACGAACTGTCGGTACGCGACATCGCCCGCATCGAAGCGCGTCCGCTGGCCGTCACCCTGCCCGTCACCGGCTCCCTGACGCCGCTGTCGCAAGCCACCGTCAAGTCGAAGGTGTCGGGCATCGTGCTGTCGACCGCCGTGCAGGAAGGCATGGACGTCAAGGCCGGCCAGGTGATCGCGCAGCTCGACGCCGCCGAGGCCCGTGCCCGCGTGGCGCAGCAGCAGGCGATGCTGGCCGACGCGCAGGCGCGCCTCGCGCTGGCGAAGAAAAACATGAGCAACAGCGCGTCGCTGCTGAAGCAGAATTTCATCGCGCAGAACGCGTACGACACGTCCGCGAACGCCGTCGACCTGGCGCAGGCCGCCGTCGATTCCGCGCGCGCCCAGCTGGACCTCGCGCGCATCGCGCTGGCCGACACGACGATCCATGCGCCCCTCTCGGGCGTCGTCAGCAAGCGCCACGCGCAGGCGGGCGAAGAGCTGGCGCCGGACAGCCCCGTGTTCTCGATCGTCGACCTGAAGCACCTGACGCTCGATGCCCAGGTGCCGGCCTCCGACATCCCCCGCGTCCAGGTGGGCCAGGAGGTGCAGTTCAAGGTCGACGGGTTCGACGGCCGTACGTTCACGGGCAAGGTCGCGCGCATCAACCCGGCGACCGAGCTGGGCTCGCGCGCCATGATCGTGTACGTGGACGTGGCGAACCCGGACGGCGTGCTGCGCGCCGGCATGTTCGCCAAGGGCACCGTCGTCACCGAGAAGTCGAGCGCGCATCCGCTGCTGCCGATCGGCGCCGTCCGCCAGGACAATGGCCGCGACGTCGTCTACCGCATCGCCGACGGCAAGGTCGTCGCGCAGCCCGTGAAGCTGGGCCTGCGCAACCAGGACGAGGGCCTCGTCGAGGCGCTCGAGGGCGTCGACGCCGGCATGACGGTGCTGGCCGTGCCGCTGGACGGCATCAAGCCGGGCAGCAAGGTCAAACTGCCGGACGCGAAAGGCTGAGCCATGTGGATCACCCGTACCAGTATCAAATACCCCGTCTTCGCCACGATGGTGATGGTGGGCCTGATGGTGCTCGGCCTGTTCGCGTACCGCGGCCTCGGCGTCGAGAGCATGCCGAACGTCGAGATCCCGGCCGTGTTCATCGAGACCGCGTATCCCGGCGCCTCGCCTGAACAGGTCGAGAACGACGTCACGCGCCCGCTCGAGGAAGCGGCGAACACCGTCGGCGGCATCAAGACGATCCGCAGCACGTCGTGGGAAGGCCGCTCGGGCGTCGGCATCGAATTCCAGCTGACGGTCGACATGGACCGCGCCGTGCAGGACCTGCGCGACCGCATCAGCACCGTGCGCGGCGGCTTCCCGCGCGAGGTGAAGGAACCGATCGTGTTCCGCGAGGAAGGCGAGAACACGCAGCCCGTGGTCCTGCTGGCGCTGACGTCGAAGGAGCGCAGCCTGCGCGACCTGACCATGCTGACCGACCAGGTGATCGTCAAGCGCCTGCAGGCCGTGGCCGGCGTGGGCCAGATCCGCGTCAACGGCAAGCAGGACCGCCAGGTGCTGATCGACATCCGCCCCGACCAGCTGAAGAGCCTGAACGTCGGCATCGACGAGGTGATGAACGCGATCACGACGACCAACGCCAACCTGCCGGCCGGCCGCATCAGCCGCGGCGCGCGCGAGAACCTCGTGCGCATCGAAGGCAAGATGAAGGAGGCGGCCGACTTCAGGCACATCGTCGTCGCCAACCGCACGGGTGGCCCGGTCTACCTGAGCCAGGTGGCCGACATCTCCGACGGCGCCGCCGAGGAACAGTCGATCTCGCGCGTGAACGGCGAGCGTTCCATCACGCTGGAGATCGCGAAGATCCAGGACGCCAACACCGTGCAGGTGGGCACCGGCGTCAAGGCCGCCATCGAGGCGATGAAGACGACGCTGCCGAAGGACGTCCAGTTCCGCATCCTGGACGACAAGGCGAAGAACGTGCAGGGCCAGCTCGACAACGTGAAGCACACCATCCTCGAAGGCGCGATGCTGACCATGGTGATCGTGTTCTTCTTCCTGCACTCGTGGCGCAGCACCATCATCACGGGCCTGACGCTGCCGATCTCCGTGCTGGCCAGCTTCATCGCGATGAAGTACTTCGGCTTCACGCTGAACTTCCTCACGCTGATGGCGCTGTCGCTGTGCATCGGCCTCCTGATCGACGACGCCATCGTCGTGCGCGAAAACATCGTGCGCCACCTCGGCATGGGCAAGAACCACGTGCGCGCCGCGGAAGACGGCACCAACGAGATCGGGGTCGCCGTGATGGCGACGACGTTCGCCATCGTCGCCGTATTCGTGCCGATCGCGTTCATGAAGGGCATCATCGGCCGCTTCTTCCTGCAGTTCGGGATCACCGTCGCCGTGGCCGTGCTGGTGTCGCTGTTCGTCAGCTTCACGCTCGACCCGATGCTGTCGTCCGTGTGGCCCGATCCGGTCAAGGACCGCTTCAAGTACGTGCCGTGGCTGGGCCGCCTGATGGCGCGCATCGAGCACGGCATCGAGTGGCTGCACGACGTGTACGCGAAGGTGCTGGCGCTGGCGCTGGCCTGGCGCAAGTCGACCCTGCTGCTGGCCGTCGTGCTGTTCGCGGGCAGCCTGACGCTCGTGCCGATGATCGGCGGCGAATTCGTGCCGCAGGTCGACGACGGGTATATCCACATGCGCCTGAAGACGCCGATCGGTTCCAGCCTCGAATACTCGGATGCGAAACTGCGCCAGGCCGAGGCGGCGCTGGCCGAGTTCAAGGAAATCGAAAGCGTCTCGACCATCGTCGGCTCGTGGGAGGGCCGCAACTACTCGGAAGTGCACCTGAAGCTGACGGACGTGCACAAGACGCACCGCCGCTCGCAGCAGGAAATGGAAAAGGTCATCCGCGACCGCCTGGAGAAAATCGCCGGCATTTCGATGACGGTGGGCCAGCGTCCGATCTACATCGCCATCCTGGGCAATGATGAAGCGAAGCTGGACGCCGTGGCCCACACCTTGATGGACAAGATGCGCAAGATCCGCGGCATCGCCGACATCGAGTACAGCCAGGAAGGCGCGAACCCGGCCACCATCGTCAAGATCAACCACGAGCTCGCGTCCGACCTGGGCCTGACCGTGCAGCAGATCGGCACGGCGCTGCGTCCGTTCGTCGCCGGCGACCAGACCAACCGCTGGCTCGCGCCGGACGGCCAGAACTACGAAGTCAACGTGCAGCTGCCGAAGTCGGGCCGCGAAAAGGTGGCCGACCTGGCCGACCTGTCGGTGGCGTCGAGCAAGCGGGATGCGATGGGCAATCCGGTCATGGTCCCGCTGCGCCAGGTCGTGCAATTCATCCCGTCCACGAGCCCGCAGATGCTCAAGCGCCAGGCCCTGCAGCGCCGCGTGGCGGTGTTCGCCGGCCTCGAAGGCCGTCCGCTGGGCGACGTGATGGGCGACGTGAACAAGGAAATGAAAGCCATGCAGCTGCCGGACGGCGTGCGCTTCGACGTCGGCGGCGACGCCCAGCAGATGGACGAGACGATGGCCGGCTTCGGCGTCGCCCTGGGCATCGCCGTGATCTTCATCTACCTCGTGCTGGCGTCGCAGTTCGGCAGCTTCCTGCAGCCGATCGCGATCATGGTGTCGCTGCCGCTGTCGCTGATCGGCGTGCTGATCGCCCTGCTGATCACGAAGACGACGCTGAACATCTTTTCCATCATCGGCGTCGTGATGCTGATGGGTCTCGTGACGAAGAACGCGATCCTGCTGGTGGACTTCGCCAACCACGGCCAGCGCGAAGGCCGGTCACAGTTCGACGCGCTGATGGAAGCGGGCCAGGTGCGCCTGCGTCCGATCCTGATGACGACGCTCGCGATGATCTTCGGCATGCTGCCGATGGCGATCGGCATGGGCGAAGGCGGAGAAACGCAGGCGCCGATGGGACGCGCCGTGATCGGCGGCGTGATTACGTCGACCCTGCTCACGCTGGTGGTCGTGCCGGTGGCGTACACCTATCTCGACAGCCTCGGCAAGCGGGTGGCGGCGTGGTTCAGGAAGGGGCACGACGAGGATACGGCCACGGAACAAACCGCATGACGCACTGTCGTTCCCGGCCTTGCCGGGAACGACGTTTCGGGTCAGGCAGGATCGTGCTCCTGCTGCGCCGCCTCCCCGGAATCCTCATCCAGCGCCGGTGCGTCCTCCCCCTTGTGCTGTTTGGCTTCCTGCTTCTTGCGCGCCTTTTCGTCCGCCTTGCGCTTCTTCTCCAACTCCCGCTGGCGTTTTTCGTACTGGAAATTCGTCTTGGCCATGCTCACCTCTTGCTATCGTTGGAAAGGTCGTACCGGTCCATTATGGACCAGTCATCCCACCCCGTCTTGAGAATTAACCACGCGGGTGGTGCCGGGCGTGGAGGTGCTTCAGCCGCTCGCGCGCGACGTGGGTGTAGATCTGGGTCGTGGAAATGTCGGAATGGCCCAACAGTAACTGCACCACGCGGAGGTCGGCGCCGTGGTTCAGCAGATGCGTGGCGAACGCGTGGCGCAAGGTGTGGGGCGACAGCGGCGCCGTGATGCCGGCCTTCGCCGCATGCTTCTTGATGACGACCCAGAACATCTGGCGCGTCATCGGGCCGCCGCGGGCCGTCACGAACAGCGCGTCGTCGACCTGGCCGTCGAGGATGATGCCGCGCGCCTCTTTCAGGTAGCGCTCCAGCCAGTGCCGCGCCTGCTCGCCGAACGGCACGAGACGCGTCTTGCTGCCTTTACCGGTAATGCGCAGCACGCCATCGTTCAGGCTCAGCTCGACCATCTTCAGCGCGACGAGTTCCGACACGCGCAGGCCGCTGGCATACATCAGTTCCAGCATCGTGCGCTCGCGCAGGCCGAGCGGCGTCGAGACGTCCGGCGCGGCCAGCAGCGCGTCGACCTGCGCCTCGGTGAGCGTATGGACGAAGCGCTGCGGCTGCTTCGCGGACGCCATCTTCAGGCACGGGTCGGCATCGATGCGGCGGTCGCGCAGGGCCAGCTGATAAAAACGCTTCAGCACGGACAGCCGGCGGTTGGCCGAGCTGGGCTTCGTGTCTTCGTGGCGCTCGGCGAAATAGGCGGCGATGTCCTGCGGTTCGACGGCGTACAGGTCGCGCCGCTCCGGCCGCTTGACGTCGAGCCAGCGCGCGAACAGGCGCAGGTCGCGCCGGTAGGCGTCGAGGGAATTCTTCGCCAGTCCGTGCTCGAGCCAGAGCGTGTCGCAGAACGCGTCGATCAGGGGAAGATTGACTGTTGCTGCCATGGCATCTCGAGCGCCAGCGCGCCTTCGTGGCGCAGCAGCCAGCGCTTGATCCCGAGCTGGAATCCGTGTTCGTCGTCGCTGCTGGAAAAACCGCCCAGGCCGCCGGACGCCGTCACCCGGTGGCACGGGATCACGAGCGGGAACCAGTTCGCGCCGCACGCTTGGCCGACGGCGCGCGGGGCCGATTCCAGCTGCTTGGCGATCTGGCCGTACGTACGGACGCTGCCGCGCGGAATCGCGCAGATGGTGTCCCACACGCGCCGCTGGAATGCGCTGCCGGCTTCCTTCAGCGGCAGGTCGAAGCGGAAATCGGGGTCCGCGAAATAGCGCGCCACCTGGACGGCGGCCTGTTCGGCGACGGCATCCTGCGCCGGCTTTTCCTGGTAATGCGACGGCAGGTAGACCAGTTCGCGCAACCGCCCGTCTTCGGTACGGATGCCCATCGCTCCAAACGGCGCCGCGATGATGGCGCTGAAAATCTCGCTGCCTTGTTGTGTGCTCATCGACGCAGTGTAAGACCCGGAGGGCGGGTTCGCAAGAGCGTCCGCCACGGGCAAAAAAAAACGCACCCGTGGGTGCGTTTCTAATATGGTCACGTTTTCGGCTGCCTGGTCATTGCCGGCTGCATCATGTAAAACGTGTGTCTCCTCCTAACTGTTTTACGGTAAAGTTTGTGTTTACCGCTTTCTTTTCCCTCTCCCAAATCGTATTCGGTCGCTTTATCGCACCAGGTTGGTGCCAAAAGGTGCCCCATCATAACGCAATCGCATAAGAAAAGCGTAGTTTTTTATATACATTCACGAAATATATTTCGGTCATAAGCCCCCATGACATGTCATAAAAATGCTAGTGCCGGTGTTTCATTGATTACAGGCAACTAATACAATTTACCCGCACCGAATGGGGGAGATTCTCACCGCGCCTGGGCCGTCGTGACGGGCGCCGTGGCGCGCGACGTCGTACGGTTGATGGCGTCGATGAGATCCTTGCCGATCCGTCCCTCCACCTGCTTCTGCACAGGCAACATGGCGCGGCGCCAGTCGGCCTGCTCCTGCGGGGTCAAGGTATAGATCTTCGTCTTGCCGGTCTTGCGGATCGCTTCCAGCGCGGCGTCGTTGTCGCGCTGGGCAATGGTCTTCTCGAACGCCGTCGCTTCGCGCATCGCCTGCTCCAGCTCGGCGCGGATGTCGCGCGGCAGGCCGTCCCAGAACTTCTTGTTGACGATGACGGCATAGCCCAGGTAGCCGTGGTTCGACACCGTCACGTACTTCTGCACCTCGTGCATCTTTTGCGTGTACATGTTCGACGGCGGGTTTTCGGTGCCGTCCACGATGTGGGCCTGCAGCGCGGGATAGACTTCGGAAAACGCCAGCACCTGCGGGATCGCGCCGAGCGCGCGCATCTGCACGTCGAGCACCTTGGAACCCTGGATGCGCATCCGCAGACCGCGGAAATCCGCCGGGCTGTGCAACGGGCGGTTGGCCGACATCACTTTAAAACCGTTGTCCCAGTACGCCAGTCCCGTGATGCCCTTGGCTTCCAGCTTTTCTAGCAGGCTCTTGCCGATCGGTCCTTCCGTCACGGCATACAGCGCCGCCTTGGTCGGGAAGATGTACGGCAGGTCGAACGCCTCGAATTCCTTCACGCCGAGCGGCCCGAACTTCGCGAGCGACGGCGCCAGCATCTGCACGGCGCCCAGTTGCAGGGCTTCCAGCTCTTCCTTGTCCTTGTAGAGCTGGCTGTTGGGATAGACTTCGACCTTCACCCGGCCGCGTGTCCGCTGTTCCGCCAGTACGCGGAACCGCTCGGCCGCCAGGCCCTTGGGCGCGTCCGGAGACACGACGTGGCTGAACTTGATGATGATCGGGGCCTGGGCCTGGGCGCCGGCGCCGGTCAGGACAGCAAGCGCGGCCAGCAAGGCTTTGATGCGCATAAATTTCGTCTTCCCGCGGTGTATATTCGGTTACCGACCGCCAGTGTGCCGGTTCCGCCGTGCGTCCGCTATCGTGGAAAACCACGACTGTACGACAGCCGGCAAAAGATGAAACGTTACCACATGAAAACTCCGTTCACCCTGCCCCGCCCCGTCAAGCAAGGTCCGTGGCGCTGGCTCGTGCCTGTATTGCTGGTGCTGCTGTTCCTGCTCGTCCTGCTGTGGCTGCCCTGGCAGGCGCGCCAGATGGAAAGCAACGAACGTCAGGAACAATTGATCGCCGATACGCTGTGGGTCGAGCAGACCTTGCGCTTCGAACTCGCGCGCAGCGAAGAGGCGCTGGCGGCGCTGGGCAACGACCTCGCCATCGAGACGCCGGCGCCGGCCGCGCTGCAGGCCCGTTTCGCGCAGATGTTCAAGAATGGCCACGAACTCCAGCGCATTATCTGGTACGACGCGCAGGGCCAGGTCAAGGCGAGCCGCGGGATGGAATTGCCGCCCGAAGGCCTCACGCAATCGTCGCGCGACGCCGCCGCCATGTCGCGCAGCACGCGCCTGGGACGCTACAGCGAGCCGTACGGGGCCACCGGCCTCGTGCACGGCCTGATCGATTTCCATTTGCCGCTGTACCACGCGGGCAAATACATGGGCAGCCTCGTCGCCACGTACAACCTGCAGACCTTGCTGGACGAGAACGTGCCGTGGTGGTTCGCCCAGGACAACGCGCTGGCGCTGCTCGACCGCGACGACCGCGTGGTGGCGCAGCGGGCGGCGGGCGGACCCGGCCGCGGCGTCTACACGCACAAGCGCGCGCTCGACCTGCCGGGCTCGCAGATCGTGCTCGCCACCGACAGCGTCAAGGCCGCGCCCAAACTGCTGCCGAACCTGCTGGTCGGTTCCGTGATCGTGCTGGCGCTGGGCCTCGTGATCTCGCTCGTCGCGCTGTGGCGCCACATCGCGCGCACGATCGCGGCGGAAAACGCGCTGCGCCAGCAGATGGCCTTCCGCACCGCGATGGAAGACTCCCTGCTCACGGGCCTGCGCGCGCGCGACCTGGAGGGCCGCGTCACGTACGTCAACCCGGCGTTCTGCCGCATGGTCGGTTATCCGGCGGAAGACTTGCTGGGCAAGAAACCGCCGATGCCCTACTGGGCGCCGGAAGCGATGGCAGAGTATGAAGGCCGCTTCCGCATGGTGCTGTCGGGCCAGGCCACGCCGCAGTTCGAGACCGTGTTCCAGCGCTCGGACGGCGTGCGCGTGCCCGTGCTCGTGTTCGAAGCGCCCCTCGTCGACGCCCACGGCCGCCACACGGGCTGGATGAGCTCCATCCTCGACATCACCGACCGCAAGCGCGCGGAAGAACTCAATCGCCAGCAGCAGGAAAAGCTGGAGACGAGCGCGCGCCTGGCGACGATGGGAGAAATCTCGTCGATGCTGGCGCACGAGCTGAACCAGCCGCTGGCCGCCATCTCCAGCTACACGGCGGGCGCGCTGAACGTGCTCGCGCGCGAGACCCATGCGGCCCCGCTCGACACCGGCATGCTGAAGCGCGCGCTGGAACAGGCGAACACGCAGGCGCGCCGGGCCGGCCAGATCATCCGCAGCGTGCACGAATTCGTGAAAAAGCGCGAGCCGCGCCGCGAGACGGTTGCCATTCCGAACGTCGTCGACGGCATCCGCGCCCTGGTCGAACTGCAGGCGCGCCAGAGCTATGTCGCGCTGCAGGTGGACGTCCCACCCGACCTGCCGCCCGTCCTCGCCGACCGCGTGCTGATCGAACAGGTGCTGCTGAACCTCACGCGCAATGCGATCGAGGCGATGCAGGCCATCGACCCCGAGCGGCGCGTGCTGCGCATCACTGCGCACACGGGCGAACAGGGGCAAGTGGCCGTGTCCGTGATCGACAACGGCCACGGCATCCCGCCGGAAGTGGCCGAGCGCCTGTTCTCGCCGTTCTTCTCGACGAAGGCCGAGGGCATGGGCATGGGCCTGTCGATCTGCCGCACCGCCATCGAATTCCACGGCGGTACCCTCACCCACGCGGACAATCCGGGCGGGGGCACCGTGTTTACATTCACCTTGCAGCAGGCCCAGGAAGCACCCGTCACCTGAACGGTGATTTACAATAAGCCGAAAAAAGGAGACCGCATGCTGCATATCGTCGACGACGAAGACGTCATCCGCGACGCCCTCGAATGGCTGGCGCAATCACGTGGGCTGCCGGCGCGCGGCTATGCGGGCGGCCAGGCCTTCCTCGACGCGCTCGGCGACCGGTTCGCGGCGGACGCTTCGCACGGCGACTGCGTCCTGCTGGACGTGCGCATGCCGGGCATGAACGGCATCGCCGTGTTCGACCAGCTGGTGGCGCGCGGCCTGCTGGCGCGCCTGCCCGTGATCTTCCTGACCGGCCACGGCGACGTGCCGATGGCCGTCGATTCCCTCAAGCGCGGCGCCTTCGACTTCTTCGAAAAACCGTTCAACGACAACCAGTTGATGGACCGCGTCGAGGAAGCCCTCGCCGCCTCGCGCAAGGCCGCCTCGCGCGACGCCATCCATGCCCGCCTCGCCACCCTGTCGGCACGCGAGCGCGAAGTCCTCGATCTCATCCTGGCCGGCAACATGAACAAGGTCGTGGCGGACAAGCTCGGCATCAGCATGCGCACCGTCGAGGTACACCGGGCGCATATCTTCGACAAGATGCAGGTCAAGACGGCCGTCGAGCTGGCCGGCTTGTTAAAGTAACACGCGCGCACGACTGCCCACGCGTCCTGTGCCGCGCGGGGTTCGCTTGTAAAATCAGCCTGAACATGGAGTGGTCGAACTCACCACGTCGAAACATTCTTTAGGGAACGCAGATGAGCGAGAAGACGATAGCCGACAAAATGTTCTTGAGGACCGCGAAATCGATGCTGATCCTGAACGGGAGCGTCCACCCCGGCATGGTGTCGCAGATGCCGGCCAACCTGCTCAGGAACGACGAGGACAAGGTGGACGTCGTGCTGCTGTTCGCGATGAACCGCAAGGAACTCGAACAGTATTTCCCGGTCGCCAAGGAACGCATGGGCGACAAGGGCTCGCTGTGGGTCGCCTATCTGAAACAGACCGCCTCCAAGGCCACCGACATCAACCGCGATTCGATCAATGCCTATGCCAAGGAAAACGGCATCACGGGCGTCGCCATGATCTCCATCGACGGCGACTGGTCCGCGCTGCGCATGAAGCGGATCGAACTCTAGATGGTTTGCCCGTGGCGCGCGAGCGCCCACGCGACGTGCTCGCGCACGAGCGCCGACGGGTGGTCCGCGCGGGCACGCAGCGCGGCGACGATCTCGTCCGACGTTGCCGCATTGCCGAGCCCGACCGCCAGGTTGCGCAGCCAGCGCTCGTGCCCGATGCGGCGGATCGGGCTGCCTTCGAGGCGGCGGTTGAACTCGTCCTCGCTCCAGCCGAACAGCTCGATGAGCCCCGCCGTGCCCAGGCCATTGCGTTCATCGAAATCCGGCACGGTCGCCCGCTGCGCGAACTTGTTCCACGGACAAGCCAGCTGGCAATCGTCGCAGCCGTAGATGCGGTTGCCGATCAGCGGGCGGAACTCTGCGGGAATCGCGCCCTTCAGCTCGATGGTCAGATAGGAAATGCAGCGGCGCGCATCCAGCCGGCCCGGGCCGAGGATCGCGCCCGTCGGGCAGGCGGTGATGCAGGCGCTGCACTGGCCGCAGTGGGCGCCCGTCGGTTCGTCGACGGGCAGCGGCAAGTCGACGAGGATCTCGCCGATGAAGAACGTGGAGCCCGCCTCACGGCTCAGCAATAACGTGTGCTTGCCGCGCCAGCCGAGGCCCGCCTTCTGCGCCAGCGGCAGCTCCATCACGGGTGCGGAATCCGTGAACACGCGGTAGCCGTACTCGCCGACGGCCGCCTTGACCTTCTCGGCCAACGCCTGCAGCCGGTTGCGCAACACCTTGTGGTAATCGCGGCCGCGCGCATAAATCGAGACGACGGCCGCCTGCGGGTCGTCCTGGCGCAGGCGTTCGCGCGCGCGCCAGTCGGGCGGGGTTTCCATCGGCAGGTAATCCATGCGCGCGCTGATCACGCGCACCGTGCCCGGCACCAGCTCGGCCGGCCGGGCGCGCTTCATGCCGTGGCTTGCCATATAATCCATCTCGCCGTGGTGGCCGGCGTCCAGCCAGGCCTGCAGGCCCGCTTCGTGGCCGGCCAGGTCGATATCGGCGATGCGCACGTCGGCAAAGCCCAGTTCCGCGCCCCATGCCTTGATGGCCTGGGCGAGTGCGGGAAGATCGGGCTGGACGGGAAGCTGGGCGGACATTGGCGGACCTACAAACCTCATATTTTATTCGATGCAGCAGCAACCGAAACAACAACTGAGCGCTTATCTTCCCGACGAATCGGCCACGCAGGCGCTGGGCGCCGCCCTGGCGCGCGCGCTGAGCCCGGGCCTCGTGATCTACCTGCACGGCGACCTGGGCGCCGGCAAGACCGCGCTCACGCGCGCGCTGCTGCACGCGGCCGGCCACAAGGGGGCCGTCAAGAGCCCGACCTATACGCTGTCGGAGCCGTACCGCATCGACCTGGATGGCCAGACAGTCAACCTGATCCACTACGACCTGTACCGCATGTCCAGCCCCGAGGAATTCCTCGACGCGGGTTTTCGCGAAGATTTCGACGGCAACAACATCTGCATCGTCGAATGGCCGGAAAAGGGAGAGCCGGTGTTGCCGCCGCCCGACGTTAAAGTGTTGCTTAAGGTCAGCGGTCTCGGGCGTGAGGTAGAATTGCAGGCGTTGTCCGACTTGGGCCTGCTATGCCTCGAACGCCTGCACTACCCCCCGACTCCCTGATTCCCGGTTCCCCGAAGCGTCGCACGATCCTCAAGGCCGGCGGTACGCTGCTGCTGTCCGTCGTCGCGCCGCTGACGGCATCCGCCGCCCAGATCATGGCCGTGCGCGTATGGCCGGCCGACGAGTACACCCGCGTCACGCTGGAAAACGACGGCGAACTCAAGACGACGCACTTCATGGTGCCGGATCCGCCACGCCTCGTCGTCGACATCGACGGGCTCGCGCTGAACGACACGCTGAAAAGCCTCGTCGCCAAGATCGAATCGAACGACCCGTACATCAGGCAGGTGCGCGTGGGCCAGAACCGGCCGAACGTCGTGCGCCTCGTGTTCGACCTGAAGGAAGAGGTCAAGCCGCAGGTGTTCAACCTGGCGCCCGTCGCCGGCTATCACCATCGCCTGATCTTCGACCTGTATCCCGTCAGGCCCGTCGATCCGCTCGCGAACATGATCGCCAAGGAAAACTGGACAACGGACGCGGCCCCCGCCACGCCGACCCCGGCCGTGCAGCCGGGCGAGCCGACCGTCGGCCAGGCCGGCCCGGACGCCATCGCCAAGCTGGAAGCGGACGCGGCCCGGGCCGGTTCCACGCCCGCGCAGCCGCAGCCGACGACGCCGCAACCGGCGCAGCCTCCAGCGAAAGCCGCGCCGGGCCAGAAGGTGACGCGCATGGTGACCATCGCGCTCGACCCAGGCCACGGCGGCGAGGATCCCGGCGCGACGGGCACCACGGGCGTGCACGAGAAGGACATCGTGCTGGCCGTGGCGAAGCGCCTGAAGGCCAAGCTGGAAGACCTGCCGAACACGCGCGTGATGCTGACGCGCGACGCCGACTTCTTCGTCCCCCTCGGCCAGCGCGTGGAAAAAGCGAGAAAGGTGCAGGCGGACCTGTTCGTGTCGATCCACGCCGACGCGTTCGTCGAACCGACGGCGCGCGGCTCGTCCGTGTTCGTCCTGTCGGAAAAAGGCGCCAGCTCGAGCGCGGCACGCTGGCTCGCGAACGACCAGAACAAGGCCGACCTGATTGGCGGCGTGAATCTCGGCACCCACGACAGGCAGCTGGCGAGCGTGCTGATCGACCTGTCGCAGACGGCCCAGATCAACGACAGCATGAAGCTCGGCAAGGCCGTGCTGACGGAAATCGGCGGCATCAACCGGCTGCACCGCGGCGTCGTCGAACAGGCCGGATTTGCCGTGCTGAAGGCGCCGGACATCCCCTCGATCCTCGTCGAGACCGCGTTCATCTCCAACCCGGAGGAAGAAGCGCGGCTGAAGGATGATGCTTACCAGAACCAGCTGGCCGACGCGATCACGAAAGGCATCAAGCGCTACTTCGCGTACAATCCGCCGCTGGCGAAGAGCCGCATGACTTAATGGGACGCCCGCGGGCGTCCCCCTGAGGAGGATTCTCGTGAGCGCAACGACCATCAACATCGGGCAATTGCCCGCCCTGCAACTTCGCGCGCCGGACGGCGCCGAGGCGACCATCACGTTGTACGGCGCCCACCTCGTGTCGTGGAAAGCCGTCACCACGGCCGGCGGGCCCGCGCAGGAACGCCTGTTCATGAGCAGCCTGTCCGCGCTGGACGGCCAGAAGGCGATCCGCGGCGGCGTGCCCGTCATCTTTCCCCAGTTCGCCGAACGCGGCACCGGGATGCGCCACGGCTTCGCGCGCGTGTCGACCTGGCGCGTCCTCGACCAGGGCGAAGCGGATGGCGCGGCGTTCGCCGTGCTGGGACTGGGCGCCTCCGACTTGCCGCAGCAAGTGGCAGCCGCCTGGCCGTACGCCTTCGAACTGCTGCTGCGCGTGGCCGTGCGCGGCGCCCAGTTGGACATGTCGCTCGACGTGCGCAACACGGGCACGCAGACCTTCCCGTTCGCGGCCGCGCTGCACACGTACCACCTCGTCGAAGACGTGGAAGCCGTCCGCATCGACGGCGTGCAGGCGGACACGCTCGCCATCACCGACAAGCTCGACCAGGTATTCGAACGCATCGGCGGTGCGATCACGTTCGACACGGGCGCGGACAAGGTGACGCTGGAGCAGACGGGCTTCAACGACGCCGTCGTGTGGAACCCGGGTGCGGCCGATGCGGCGGCGCTGTCCGACATGGAAGACGAGGAATACCGCCGCTTCGTCTGCATCGAACCGGCCCTGCTGGGGGATGCGGCCGCCCGACCGCATCAACTGGAGCCGGGCGGGATCTGGCGCGGGACGTACCGGGCGGTTGTCCAGGCAGGATGAACAACGACGCCGGCGTTTGCCGGCGTTTCATTTTGTAGCAAAAAATGAATGGTGCACCTCGCCACGCGGCCTAAACTACAGGCTACACGCATGGGAGGACACGCGATGAACTCATTGGTGAAACGGCTGGCACTCGTGCTGGCGGCGGGGTCCGCCCTGTCGGGCTGCGCAGTCTATGCGCCGCCTTATGCGGCCTACGACGCGCCTTATTCTCCGTACGGCTACGGCCCCACGTATGTCGGGCCGCCCGTCTCGCTCGACTTCAGCTACCGGGAGTACCGCGGCGACCGCGGCTGGCACGGGCACCGCGGCGGCCGCCGCTGGCGCTGAATCAGTTCGATTCCTTGATCATGCGTCCCGCGGTTGACTGGACCGGCCGCGCGTTCAGCGGATACAGGCGCGAGAACAGGGCCATCTGCGCCGGCGACGCCTGCATCGGCTGCTTGAACACCATCCACAGCACGCCTTCCGTGCACGGCGGTTCCGTCAGCGAGCCCATGTACGTGAAATAGTCGCGCCGTTCCGGCAGCGCGTCGGTCGGATCGATCACGATCGACGGCGACACGGTGTCGAATTTTTCCAGCGGCAGATTGTCCCAGATCGTCTGCATCAACCGGTGCGGCTGGCCGCGCTCCAGCAGCACGGCGACGATGGCGATCTTGCCTTCGGCACTCCTGTGCACGAGGTGGATGACCATCTCCGTGCCCTTGCCGTTGATCTTTTCTTCCGACGGACGGTGGAAGTGAAATTCCTGCAACTCGTACACGGTGTTGCCGACCGTGATGAAATTGCCGCCGCCCACCGTCACCTGGATCGTGTGGCCATTGTTGACCTCGCTGAACGACGACGGGTGATAGTCGAAGCTGATCTGTTCGAGATTGACCTTGATGCCGTCGCGCAGGTCGATCGGCGACTGGCGGTTGCCCGTGCCGCACTTGGCCCAGTCACTATTGATCTTCGACCAGTTCGCCGGTCCGGTCTCGCCCTCATACGACCACACGGTGCCGCGCTTCGGCGCGGCGGCGACGGCGGCTGCCGCGGCGGCGGCCTGCTCCTCCTGCCTGCGCTTCGCATCGGCGATTTTTTTCGCGCGCGCGGCGGCCGTCGCGCGGGCCTGCTGGCGCTCGCGCAGGGCGGCCAGGCGCTGGGCGATCTTGGCCGACAATTCGACCTCGGCATCTTCCTCGCTGGTCGAGCTGGCGGACGCGGCCGGCTCGGCTTTCGGTTCGGCTTTCTTTTCCGCGGGCTCGGCCTTTTTCGTCACGGCCGGCACCATGGCCGATGCCGGCCGGGACACGGAAGCCGCGAGCCTGGCTGCTGCTGCGGCGTTGGGATCGTTCGCGGCGCTTGCGCTCAGGGCGACGCAGCTGCAAGCGAACAGGGCGATCAGGTTACGCATGGGAATCCAGTAGTGTTACTCTCCCCTGCCTTATCGGCGTGACCGACAGTAAACTTGAGCCTGAGGAACAATTCCGTGCATCAATAGCCGCTGTAAACAAAAAACGCGCCGTCATGCGGCGCGTTTCATATGATCACATTGTCAGGCTTTAGCGGCTCATCATGCGCCGTCCAACCTTGTACAGGCCGCCCAACGCCAGCGGCACGACAGCCGCGCCGACGCCCACCAGCACGATGACCGTCAGGTGATCGCGGACCACGGGGATATTGCCGAAGAAGTAACCACCGGTCACCAGGCTGACCACCCAGGCCACGGCGCCCGTGACGTTGTACATCTGGAAGCGGGTATGGGTCATGTCCGAAATGCCCGCGACGAACGGCGCGAACGTGCGCACGACGGGCACGAAGCGGGCCAGGATGATCGTCTTGCCGCCGTGGCGTTCGAAGAATTCGTGAGTGCGGTGCAGGGCGTCCTTGTTCAGCCAGCGGTAATCGTGCGTAAACACGCGATGCCCGATGGCCCCGCCGATGTAATAGTTGAGGGTATTGCCCGTTACCGCCGCGATGATCAACAGGATCGTCAGCAAGGCATAACTCATCTCGCCGGTGGCGCAGAAGGCGCCGGCAATGAACAGCAGGGTGTCGCCAGGGAAGAAGAACAGAACCACGAGGCCGGTTTCGCAGAACACGATGGCGAACAGCACGACATACACATACACCCCGTATTGCGCCAGCAATGTACCCAGGGTTTTATCGACATGAAGAATCATGTCGAAGAATTGCATCAGATCCATAATTTTCCTAAATGGTAGCGCCGAATCATACCATCAGTCCGACCGTGAAAATGCGCGCCGGCTCATCCTGATTGCGAATTTTTCTTCACCGGCAAATAGTTTTAATTCTATTATTTTCCAGATTACAATCGTCATGACACCATCCAATGACCCGGCCCGCCACAAGCGGCCAAGGAGACGACATTGAAGACGGCTTATGCCTCCCTCCGGCGCACGATTCTCGCCGCCACCTGTGCCCTTTTCGCGGCGACCGCCGGCGCGAAAGAACTCCCGCCGAAGCCCAGCGTTGCCGACATCGTCAAGGCGTCGAAGCCGTCCGACTGGCGTCCCCTCGATCCGGACAACACGCTCTATATGGAACTCCCGTTTGGCCGCGTCGTCATCGAAATGGCACCGACGTTTGCGCCGAACCACGTGAAGAACATCAAGGCCCTCGTGCGCGAGCATTATTTCGACGGCCTCGCCATCGTGCGCGTGCAGGACAACTGGGTCGTGCAATGGGCCGATCCGAACGAGGACAACGACAAGGTCCGTCCGGTAAAAGATGCGCAGAAGACACTGAAGGCCGAGTTCACCGTCCCGCTCAGGAACGACACGCATTTCACGCGCATGAAGGACGTCGACGGCTATGCGCCGCAGGTCGGCCACTCGAACGGCTTCCCTGTCGGCCGCGATCCGAAGACGGGCGAGACCTGGATGGCGCACTGCTACGGCATGGTCGGCGTGGGCCGCGACAACGATGCCGACAGCGGCGGCGGCACGGCGCTGTACGCCGTCATCGGCCCGGCGCGCCACCTCGACCGCAACATCACGGTGGTCGGCCGCGTGATCTCCGGCATGCCGCAACTGTCCGCCCTGCCGCGCGGCCCGGCGCCGATGGGCTTCTACGACAAGCCGGAGATGCGCGTGCCGATCACGTCGATCAAGATCGCGGCCGACGTCCCGGCCGACCAGCGCAGCCGCTTCGAAGTGATGCGCACCGAGAGCGCCACGTACCAGGCCGTACTCGACGCCCAGCGCAACCGCGGCGGGCCGTGGACCAAGGTCGCGGCCGGTCATCTCGACCTGTGCGCGGCGCCGATTCCCGTGCGGGAACAATAATTTAGCGTTTTGGCAAAAATCAAACAGCGGCAGTTCCGGGGCGTGTCGCAAGCTATAATTTACGGATGAACGCCCCGGCCCCCACCCACCGCCCCATCCAGCAGCTGCCCGACCAGCTCATCTCGCAGATCGCCGCCGGCGAGGTCGTCGAGCGGCCGTCGGCCGTGGTGAAGGAGTTGCTGGAAAACGCGCTCGACGCCGGCGCCACCCAGGTCACGGTCCGGCTCGAGGAAGGCGGCGTCAAGCGCATCGCCATCACCGACAACGGCCGCGGCATCCCGCCCGAGGAATTGCCGCTCGCGCTGGCCCGTCACGCGACGTCGAAGATCGCGTCGCTGACCGACCTCGAAAACGTGAACACGCTCGGCTTCCGCGGCGAGGCGCTCGCGTCGATCGCGTCCGTCGCCGCCGTCAAGATCACGTCGCGCACACAAGGTGCCGCGCACGCGTGGGAGATCGTCGGCTCGCACCAGGGCACGGTGTCGCCGTCGTCCGGTCCGTTCGGCACGACGATCGACGTGCAGGACCTGTATTTCAATACGCCCGCGCGCCGCAAGTTCCTGAAATCGGAGCAGACGGAATACGGCCACTGCGCCGAGGTCGTGCGCCGCATCGCGCTGGCGCGGCCGGATGTGTCGTTCAGCCTGTCGCACAACGGCCGCACGATCGACCACTGGAACACGAGCGAGGCGGCCAGGCGCAGCGCGCAGATCCTCGGCGGCGACTTCGCCGAGGCCCGCCTGCAGCTCGACGAGAGCGCCGGCCCGCTGCGCCTGCACGGCTACGTCGGCCTCCCGACGGCGTCGAAGGCGCGCGCCGACAACCAGTATTTCTATGTCAACGGCCGCTTCGTGCGTGACAAGCTGCTCGTCCACGCGGTCAAGGCCGCGTACGAGGACGTGCTGCACGGCGACCGCTTCCCGTCCTACGTGCTGGCGCTCGAACTCGACCCGGCGATGGTCGACGTGAACGTGCACCCGTCGAAGATCGAAGTGCGCTTCCGCGACAGCCGCGCCGTCCACCAGTTCGTGTTCCACGCCGTGCAGCGTGCACTGGCCCGCACGTCGGCGACGGCGCACGGCGACACGCCGGCGCCCGTCAGCGCCGCCGAGATCACGCCGTCGTCCACGTCGCTGGGCGACACGCCGTCGTGGCGCCGGCCACACGAGCAGACGTCGTTCGGTTCTCAACTCGCATCGCCCGCCTGGACCTCGGGATCGGGCGGCGGCGGCTCGCGCGCCTCGTCGACGTTCTCGCCGTCGCCGTTCCCGCCCGGCAGCCGCTGGGATGCGCCGACGGGTGCCGGCGTCCCGCAACGCACCGCGGACTATGGCGCGCTGTTCACCGGCGCGCCCAATCCTTCATCGCAACCGCTGGGCGTGCAGGAAGCCCCGCTGCCGGAGACGACCAGGCCCGCCTCCGACGACGACTTCCCGCTCGGCTTCGCGCTCGCCCAGCTGCACGGCATCTACGTGCTGGCGCAGAACCGCAAGGGCCTCGTCCTCGTCGACATGCACGCGGCGCACGAACGCATCCTGTACGAGCAATTGAAGAACGCGCTCGACGCCCAGGCCGGCGGCGAGCAGATGCAGGTCCAGCACATGCTGATCCCCGTGACGTTCTTCGCCGACGCCATCGAAGTGGGCACCGCGCAGGAAGAACAGGAAACGCTGAAGGCGCTCGGCTTCGACATCGCCGCCGTGTCGCCGACGACGCTCGCGGTGCGCGCCGTGCCGACGCTCCTCAAGAACGCCGACGCGCAGACGCTCGCGCGCGACGTGCTGCGCGACGTGCGCGAATTCGGCGGCTCCCGCGTGCTGATCGAGCGCCGCAACGAACTGCTCGGCACCCTCGCCTGCCACACGGCCGTGCGCGCGAACCGCATCCTCACGCCACCCGAGATGAACGCCCTGCTGCGCCAGATGGAAGCGACCGAACGCGCCGACCAGTGCAACCACGGCCGCCCGACCTGGGTCCAATTGGAGATCGCCGCCCTGGATAAACTGTTCCTGCGCGGCCAGTAAAGAATCACATGACATCGCAACACAAACCGCTGGCCGTGGCCATCATGGGCCCGACCGCGTCCGGCAAGACGGCGGCGGCGCTCACCATCGCCAGGGAGATTCCCGTCGAGATCATCTCGGTCGACTCCGCCCTCGTCTACCGCGGCATGGACATCGGCACCGCAAAACCGTCGGCCGAGGAACTGGCGAGCGCGCCGCACCACCTCATCGACATCATCGACCCGCTCGACGCCTATTCCGTCGCCCAGTTCCGCGAGGACGCGATCCGGCTCGTGGCCGAGATCCAGGCGCGCGGCCGGCTGCCGCTGCTCGTCGGCGGCACGATGATGTACTTTAAAGGCCTGAACGACGGCCTCGACGACCTGCCCACGGCCGACGCCGACGTGCGTGCGCGCCTCGACGCGGAAGCCGCGCGCATCGGCTGGCCCGGCATGCACGCGAAGCTGCGCGAAGTCGACCCCGTCACGGCCGACCGTCTCGCGCCGAACGACGCCCAGCGCATCAACCGCGCGCTGGAGATCCACGAACTGTCGGGCAAGCCGATGTCCGCGCTGCTCGCGCGCCGCGAGAAGCCGGAACTGCCGTTCGACCTCGTGCCGTTCGCGCTGGAGCCATCGAACCGCGCCGTGCTGCACGAGCGCATCGCGCTGCGCTTCGACCAGATGCTGGGCAAGCGCGACGACACGGGCATCGTGGCCGAGGTCGCGGGCCTGCGCGCGCGCGGCGACCTGCATCCAAACCTGCCGTCGATGCGTTGCGTGGGCTACCGCCAGGCGTGGGAATACCTCGACGGCACCATCGACCGCGCCCAGCTGCGCGAGACCGGCATCATCGCCACGCGCCAGCTGGCCAAGCGCCAGTTGACGTGGCTGCGGGCCATGCCGGAGCGGATCGTGATCGATTGCCTGGGGCCGGATCCGGCGCCGCAGATGCTTGCTCATCTGGCCACGTTGCGGCGGTGAGACGATTCGTGCGAGGCTGGACAGGGTGATCCGGAGCGGGTAGCCTTGACACTTCCGGGGCCGGACGGCATAATGCACCCCGTTCTGGTGATATAGCTCAGTTGGTTAGAGCATAGCATTCATAATGCTAGGGTCGGTGGTTCAAGTCCACCTATCACCACCAAGATTCAAGCGAGATGGCTTGGCACTCAGCTGAGCCATTTTGTTTTAGCAGTGTAACAAGCTGGTGATATAGCTCAGTTGGTTAGAGCATAGCATTCATAATGCTAGGGTCGGTGGTTCAAGTCCACCTATCACCACCAAAAATTCTGAAAGCCGTTGACTCTGCCGAGTCAGCGGCTTTTTTCATGCCTTATGCTTTTTGTTGCGAAGGCATCAGCTACTTCTTGGAAATTTTGTCCTTACATGATTCGTTTGTTGTTTGAGAGTTGGGCGGCGGCACCAGGGTCCGAAGTTGGCTGGTGGACCTTTGTCAACATCATCCTGGCAGTGACGTTGCCGTTCTTTATAGTTTTAGGGCTGGCCAACCGCGGCAACCGAAAAAAATCCATACTTGATATGGTTGGCAAGGGAGAGCTATATTGGGCAGTTATGACCATGGCTGCAGCTGCCATCTATGAATTTGTGCAACTGGGTGCTTTAATGATCAAGGCTGACCATCCAGCCATTTCCATTGACAAAATTGCAATATTGATAATTTTTCTGACGGGGATTATTTTGGTGGCCGCTGGGTCAGTTGGGACAATAGCTGCGGGAACAAGAGCTGTAACGGCACCGAGTGGACTTCTCATCTTTTGGTCGACACTCTATCTTGTTGTTGTTTCTTCAATATATTTCTTTGCTCACGTCGCTTTGGTTGCCGGCCAAATCAAGGATACAGAGACCACTCAAGCAGAATTGGTCAAACAGACTATAATCACCTACGAGTGCAAGAGGTTGAAAAAACCGAACTGCGAAAAAGGAGCAAATAAATGACAATTAAACAACTAACGCAGGAAGCCCGAAAAATTACATTGAGCGGCGACAAGGCGTTTGATACGGTCAACATCGTTTTTGGCGGTGCAGGTTTCGTTGTTGCCATCATCTGTTTGCTGGCCGGACTCTCGTACTTGTAACCTCCTACGCTAAACATCGTGCTCGTCTGAGTGGCGCTGGCCGCTGGTTTGCAAGAACCGGCGGCTTTTGTTTTTTAGGATAGATGGCACGCGAGCACTCTCTTCCTAGAAAGACCTCCTCGCCAACGCATCCGGCGGCACCTCCATCCCCTGCGCGAAATCGGCTTCCGACTTGCGGAAATGCTCGACAAGGAAATCGATGAACGCCCTTGTGCGCGCCGCCTGGTTCCTGCGGTTGAGGTAGTAGACGAACAAATCGGCCGCCGGCAGCGTGTACTGCGGCAGCACGATGCGCAGGCGGCCGCTCTTGACGTATTTGGCGAGGTCCCATTCCGAGCGGATCAGGATGCCGTGGCCGTCCAGCGCCCAGCCCAGCACAATGTCGCCGTCGTTGCTCGACAGCGCGCCGTGCACCTTCACCACTTCGCTGTCGTCGCCCGCGTTGAACCGCCAGATGCCGTGCGCATCGTCGTTCTGGCGGTGCAGGATACAGCGGTGGCGAGATAAATCCGCCAGCGTCTGCGGCTCGCCGTGCTGCTGCAGATAGCGCGGCGACGCGCACAGGAAACGCCGGTTCGACAGCACGCGGCGTGCGGCCAACCGTTTATCGGGCAGCGCGCCGAAGCGGATGGCGAGGTCGTAGCCGTTTTCCACAAGGTCGACGGGGCGGTCCGTCACGTCCAGCTGCACCTCGACCTGCGGATGGCGCTTGCAGAACGCCGAGACGATGGGTGCGATGGTCGTGCGGCCGAACCCGAGGCTCGCATTCACGCGCAGCAGGCCGCGTGGTGCGGCGCGGTTGCTCGCGACCGCGTCTTCCATCTCGCGGATCGCTGCCAGGATGCGCGTCGCGTGCGCGAGGTACGTTTCGCCTTCGCTCGTCAAGGACAGCCGCCGCGTCGTGCGGTTGACGAGCCGCACGCCCAGCCGGGCCTCCATCTGCGCCAGGCGTTTCGTCGCCGCCGGCGGCGTGAGGTCGAGCGCGCGGGCCGCCGCGGCCAGCGAGCCGTGGCGCGCGACCAGCACGAAGAATTCGAGTTCGGAGGCAGTGTCGGTATTCACTGGGATTCAATAATCAATTCACATGTGGCGAATTATAGGATCGCCCCGCGGACTTACCCTGCACGCTTGGACAACACAAAGCGAGGCCGCCATGAGAATCGTCGAGATCCGCGAACAGACACTCCCCATCAGCTCCCCCATCCGCAATGCCTACATCGACTTCAGCAAGATGACCTTGAGCCTCGCGGCCGTCATCACGGACGTCGTTCGCGACGGCAGGCCCGTCGTCGGCTACGGCTTCAATTCGAACGGCCGCTACGGCCAGGGCAAGTTGATGCGCGAGCGCTTCATCCCGCGCATCCTCGAGGCCGATCCGGCGTCGCTGCTGAACGACGCGGGCGACAACCTCGATCCGCACCGGATCTGGGACGCGATGTTCACCAACGAAAAGCCGGGCGGCCACGGCGAGCGCTCCGTCGCCATCGGCACCATCGACATGGCCGTGTGGGATGCCGTCGCGAAGATCGCGGACAAGCCGCTGTTCCAGCTGCTGGCCGACCGCTACGGCGACGGGCGCCCGCACCGCAACGTGTTCGTGTACGCGGCCGGCGGCTATTACTACCCCGGCAAGGACCTGGACAAGCTGAAGGACGAGATGCGCAGCTACATCGAGCGCGGCTACAACGTCGTCAAGATGAAGATCGGCGGCGCGCCGCTCGACGAGGACCTGCGCCGCATCGACGCCGTGCTGTCGGTGCTGAAGAACGGGCAGAAACTGGCCGTGGATGCGAACGGCCGCTTCGACCTCGACACCGCGATCGCGTACGCCAAGGCCCTGTCGCGCTACGATCTGTTCTGGTACGAGGAAGCGGGCGACCCGCTCGACTTCGAGCTGCAGGCCACCTTGCGCAACTACTACGACAAGCCGATGGCGACGGGCGAGAACCTGTTCTCGATGCAGGACGCGCGCAACCTGGTCCGCTACGGCGGCATGCGTCCGGACCGCGACTGGCTGCAGTTCGATTGCGCCCTCTCCTACGGCCTGGTGGAATACCTGCGCACGCTCGACATGCTGCGCCAGCACGGCTGGTCGCGCACGCGCTGCATCCCGCACGGCGGCCACCAGATGTCGTTGAACATCGCGGCCGGCCTGGGCCTGGGCGGCAACGAATCGTATCCCGACCTGTTCCAGCCGTTCGGCGGCTTTCCCGACGGCGTGCGCGTGGAAGACGGCTTCATCACCATGCCTGACCTGCCGGGCATCGGCTTCGAAGGCAAGGCGGACCTGATCCGCGAAATGCGCAAGCTGTCGGCCTAGGATCCGCTCACGTCCGCATCCTCGCCGAGTTCGAATTCCCCGCGCGCGAACGCCTCCAGCACGGCCTGGGCCTGCTGCAGATGGTCTTCCGGGACGAGGATGCGCACGCCGCCCAGCGCGGGCGCCAGCAGCAGGTCGGTCTGCACGAGGTGCGCATCGGCCAGCACGGCCGGGATGCCGGAGGCGACGAGGCAGCCTTGCACGAGGCTCGCTTCCAGCGGGATCAGGTAGCGCGCCACCTCCACCAGGTCGCGGCCCGGCAGGCGTGCCAGTTCGGGGACGCCGGTCAGCAGTCCGTCCAACGTATCGTTCGATGCTTGCATGACGAGCTCCTTTTACGCCAGCGCGGACAACAGGTACAGCACGACGCCGATCAACCCGCCCACGATGGTGCCGTTGATGCGGATGTATTGCAAGTCCTTGCCGATATTGATTTCGACCTGGTGCGACATCTCGCCACTGTCCCAGTGTTTCACCGTGTCGGCGATGTGGCGCGTCAAAAAGCCCGCGAATTCGGGCGCGGCACCGCGCGCGGCCAGTTCCAGGTTCTCGTTCAGCGCTGTGCGCAGTACCGGATCCTCGGCGAGCGTCCGGCCGATCCACGCACCCGTCGCGACGATCCGGCGCCGCAGCACCGAGTCCTCCTTGTGCAGGTCGGCCTTGATCCAGCCTTTCAGGTCGCCCCACAGCGAGCCGATGTAGCCGTTCACGGCGGCGTCGCCGATCAGGTGGCGCTTGATGTCCTCGCCCTTTTCGATGAACGCCGGGTCGGTCTTCAGCCGTTCGATGAAGTCGTGCGTGAAGACGTCGAAGCGGCGGCGCAGCGGGTGCCCGGGGTCTTCGCTCACGCGCTTGAGGATGCCGGCCGCGAGGCGCACGGAGATGTCGGCCCCCTTGCGGCCAATGAGTTCCGACGGCAGCATCTTTTCCATGAACGCGTGCTCGTCGCGCAGCCAGTCGACGATGCCCTGCGCGATGAAATCCTGCGTCTCCGGGTTCGCCAGCAGGTTCGCCAGTTGATCGATGCCCTCGTCGAGGATCTGCTGGTGGCGGCCGTCGCGCGTGAGGCTTTCCAGGATCGTGCCCGCCGTCTGCGACAGGTCGACGCTCTTGACCACGCCGTGCACCCCGCGCCGGATGAAATCCTGCACGGCCGCGTCCTCGATGACGTCGAGCGCGAAGCCGGCCACGCGCACGAGCGTGTCGCCCAGGCGCTCCGTGTTCTCCGCCTTCGTCAGCCAGTCCGCGACTTTCTGCGCCGGGTCGTGGCGCTGGATCAGGCGCACGATCGAATCCGTGTCGAGGAATTTGTCGCGCACGAACACGGCCAGGTTGTCCGCGATGCGCTCCTTGTTGGCGGGGATGATCTCCGTGTGGCGCGACACGAACGGGATCGGGATCCGCTTGAACAGCGCCACGACGGCGAACCAGTCGGCCAGCGCACCGACCATCGCCGCTTCGGCGAACGCCTTCAGCAGCCCGATCCACCAGTTGCCGGGCCATCGGGCGGACAGCAGCAGCGCGACGACGAACAGCGCGGCGGCGCCGATGAAAAAGCCCAGCGCCAGACGCTTGGACTGGCGCAGCTCGAGTTCCTTGTGAGGCATGGTGTCCATGCCGCCATCGTAGCCCAGCCTAGACGATATTGTCGCGCCGCAGCGTGGCGATGACGTCCTGGCTCCAGCCCCAGTCGGCCAGGATGGCCGGCCCGTCCTGCCCCGGCGCGGCCACGGTGCCGGCCTGGCCCGGTGTGCGCGAGAAACGTGGCGCCGGCGCCGGCTGCGTGACGCCGTCGACGTCGACGAAGGTGGCGCGTGCCGCGTTGTGCGGGTGGCGCGGGGCCTCGTCCATGTCGAGCACGGGCGCGAAGCACACGTCCGTGCCCTCCAGCAGCGCGCACCAGGCGTCGCGCGTGCGCGTGGCGAACAGCGCAGCGAATTTTTCCTTCAGCGCGGGCCAGTCGTCCCGGTCCCATTGCCGCGCGAACGCCGGATCGGACGCCCCCGTCAACGCCAGCAGCCGCGCGTAGAACTGCGGCTCGATGGCGCCGACGGCAATGAACTTCCCGTCCGCGCAGGCATACGTGGCATAGAACGGCGCACCGCCGTCGAGGAAATTCGCGCCGCGCGCGCCCGACCACGAGCCATGCGCGCGCAGGCCGTACATCATCGCGCCCAGCAGCGCGGCGCCGTCCGTCATCGCGGCATCGACGACCTGCCCGCGGCCCGACGTCCGCGCTTCCAGCATGGCGCAGACGACGCCGAATGCCAGCATCATGCCCCCGCCGCCGAAGTCGCCGACGAGGTTCAGCGGCGGAGAAGGCGGCCGGTCGGCCTCGCCCATCGCATGCAGCATGCCGGACAGCGCCACGTAGTCCAGGTCGTGCCCGGCCGCCGGCGCCAGCGGCCCGGTCTGGCCCCAGCCGGTGACGCGGCCATACACAAGACGAGGATTGCGCTCCATGCACATGTCCGGACCAAGGCCCAGTCTCTCCATCACGCCGGGCCGGAAGCCTTCCATGAGCGCGTCGGCCTTCGTCACGAGATCGAGCAGCAGCTGGCGCGCACGCGGGTGCTTCAGGTCCAGCGCGAGCGAACGGCGGCCGCGCGCCATCACGTCGTATTTCGTGCCCAGCGTCGGGTACGGATTGGGCGCGTTCGGATCCGGCTTGCGGTCGATGCGAATCACGTCCGCCCCCATGTCGGCCAGCATCATCGCGGCGAACGGACACGGGCCGATGCCGACCATCTCGATCACGCGCAGCCCCGTCAACGGTCCCTTGTTCATCACAGCGAGCGGGCGATGATTTCTTTCATGATCTCGTTCGCCCCGCCGTAGATGCGTTGCACGCGGGCGTCCAGGTACATCTGCGTGATGGGGTATTCGAGCATGTAGCCGTAGCCGCCGAACAGCTGCAGGCAGCGGTCGACGATCTTGCACTGCAGGTCCGTGATCCAGTACTTGGCCATCGACGCGCGCACCGTGTCCATGCGGCCGGCGACGAGGTCGTCGATGCAGCGGTCGATGAACACGCGCGCCACCGTCGCCTCGGTCTTGCACTCGGCCAGCACGAAGCGCGTGTTCTGCATGTCGATGAGTGCCTGGCCGAACGCGCGGCGCTCGCGCGCGTGCGTGATCGTCAGGTCCAGCGCGCGCTCGATGCACGCGACGCCCGCCACGCCGACGATCGTGCGCTCGTACGGCAGTTCCGTCATCAGCTGGGCGAAGCCGCGGCCTTCCTCGCCACCGAGCACGTTCTGCAGCGGGACGATGGCGTCGTCGAAGAACAGTTCGCACGTGTCCTGGCCCTTCTGCCCCATCTTCTCGAGGATGCGGCCGACGCGAAAGCCCGGATTGTTCGCCGTCTCCAGCAGCATCAGCGAGATACCCTTCGCGCCCGCGGCCGGATCGGTCCTGGCGACGACGAGGACCAGGTCGGCGAGATAGCCGTTCGAGATGAAGGTCTTGGAACCGTTCAGGCGATAGCCCAGGTCCGTGCGCGCGGCCGTCGTGCGGATGCCTTTCAGGTCGGATCCGGCGCCCGGTTCGGACATCGCGATCGCGGCGATGATGTCCCCGCCCGCGAGGCGCGGCAGGTATTTGTATTTCTGTTCTTCCGTGCCGTGGTTGAGCAGGTAGTGCGCGACGATCGCGTGCACGTGCAGGCCGAACGCGGTGTCGCCGGCCAGCGCGAGTTCCTCGAACACGACGGCCTGGTGCGCGAACGTGCCGCCCGAGCCGCCGAAGTCGTCGGGCACGTCCGCGAGCAGCAGACCGAGTTCGCCGGCCTTTCTCCACAGCGCGCGATCGACGTGCTGCTGTTCGCGCCAGCGCTGCTGGTGCGGCACGACCTCCGCGGCCACGAAGCGGCGCACGGCGGCGCGGAAAGTGTCCAGTTCCGTTGTCATCGCCGGCTCCTCACACCTGATACAGAGTGACGACGCAGGCGCCGCCCAGGCCCAGGTTGTGCTGCAGCGCGGTGCGCGCGCCCTCGACCTGGCGCCCGCCCGCCGTGCCGCGCAACTGGTGCGTCAGCTCGAAGCACTGGGCGAGACCCGTCGCGCCGAGCGGGTGCCCCTTCGACAGCAGGCCGCCGGACGGATTCGTGACGACCTTGCCGCCATACGTGTTGTCGCCGTCGCGAATGAACTTGTCGGCCCCGCCTTCCGGGCACAGGCCCAGCGCCTCGTACGTGATCAACTCGTTGTGCGCGAAGCAGTCGTGCAGTTCGACGACGTCCAGGTCGTCCGGCCCGATGCCCGCCTGCGCGTAGACTTTTTGCGCGGCTTCCCGGCTCATGTCGTAGCCGACGAGGCGCATCATGTCGTTCGATTCGAACGTGCCGGGGCGGTCCGTCGTCATCGCCTGCGCGGCGATGTGGACGTCGGCACGCAGGCCGCGTCTCCTTGCGAAGTCTTCGGACACCAGCACGGCCGCCGCCGCGCCGCACGTCGGCGGACAGGCCATCAATCGCGTCATCACGCCGGGCCAGATCGCGGGCGCGTCGAGCACGTCCTGGCTGCTCACCTCCTTGCGGAACAGCGCCAGCGGATTGTTCGCCGCATGGCGGCTGGCCTTGGCGCGGATGCGCGCGAAGGCTTCCAGCGGCGTGCCGTATTTTTCCATGTGCGCGAGGCCGGCGCCGCCGAAGTAGCGCAGCGCCAGCGGGATCTCGGGCTTGCCGACGAGGCGGTCGGTGACGGCGTCGAAATCGTCGAACGGCGCCGGACGGTCCGTGAACACGGACGCCAGTGCGCCGGGGCTCATCTGCTCGAAGCCCAGCACGAGCACGCAGTCGGCCGCCCCGCCCTGCACGGCCTGGCGCGCGAGGTAGAGCGCCGTGGAACCGGTCGAGCAGTTGTTGTTGACGTTGACGATCGGGATGCCCGTCATGCCCACGCCGTACAACGCCTTCTGGCCGCAGGTGGAATCGCCGTAGACATAGCCGGCATAGGCCTGCTCCACGTCCTCCCATCCGATGCCCGCATCCTCCAGCGCCGCGCGCGCGGCCTGGGCTCCCATTTCGTGGTACGGGGCGCTCGCCCCCGGCTTGGCGAACGGGATCATCCCCACGCCGGTCACATGGACTTTGCGGCTCATCGTCGTCTCCTTGTTATTAGGTCAGCCGACCTATCCGAACGATTATAGGTCAGTCGACCTGCTTTTCAAAGCATGCCGTGCGATAATGCCGGGCATGAAAGCAACGATCGACCAGACCCTGCGCAACAAGCCCTCCCTCACGACCGAAAAAGGTTGGGAGCGGGTGCACGCGATCCTGCAGGCCGCGCGCCGGCTGCTCGCCGCCGACGGCTATGCCGGGCTGTCGATGCGCAAGGTGGCGGCCGAGGCGGGCATGACCCTGTCGAACGTCCAGCACTATTACAGCAGCAAGGACGTCTTGCTCGAGGCGGCCCTGCTGTCCACGATGGATGAGTTCCAGGCCAAGATGGACCGTATCTCGGCCGAGATGCGCGACCGCCCGCGCCTGGACCAGTTCCTGTCGACGACGGACATGTTCCTGGAAGAGATCACGGACCCGGTCACGCACGCGCTGTTCTTCGAGATCTGGGCGCTGGCGTCGCGCAACGCGTTCGCGTCCAGCCTGATGGACCGCATGCTGGCGCGCGAGCGCAAGACCGTCTACAACCTGATCCGCGGGCTGAATCCTGCCATTTCCGACGACGAGTACATGCAGCGCGCGATCCTGATGGTGGCGCAGATCGAAGGCTTGATGCTGTTCCGGCTGGACCGCGAGTCGCGGCGCGAACAGTTCCTGGCCGTGCGGGCGGCGGTGCGCAAAGCCTTGCTGAACCTCGCCACCGTGCCGTAAGCGTCCTTCATTCGTCGTGTCGCGTATACTGGCCCGGTTCAACATATAAGGAGCCGGGATGCAGCACGACATCAGCCTGATCACTACCATCGCCGCTGCCCTTGGTCTCGGCCTGCTGTTCGGCATGCTGGCCGTGCGCCTGCGCCTGCCGGCCCTGGTTGGGTATCTGGCCGCCGGCGTCATCATCGGCCCCGCCACGCCCGGCTTCGTCGCCGACGTGCACCTCGCCTCGCAGCTGGCCGAGATCGGCGTGATGCTGCTGATGTTCGGCGTCGGACTGCATTTTTCGCTGGACGACCTGCTCGAAGTGAAGGGTATCGCCCTGCCCGGCGCCGTGCTGCAGATCACGGTGGCGACCCTGCTCGGCATCGGCCTCACGTACCTGTGGGGCTGGGATCTCGGGGCCGGCCTCGTGTTCGGCCTCGCGCTGTCGGTCGCGAGCACCGTGGTACTGCTGCGCGCGCTGGAAGACCGGGGTGAACTCGATTCCTTCAACGGCCGCATCGCGGTCGGCTGGCTCGTCGTGGAAGACCTCGTGACGGTGCTCGTGCTCGTGCTGCTGCCCGCCCTCGCCGGGCCGCTGGGCGGCAAGGGCGAAGGCGGTTCGCTGTGGTACTCGCTCGGCAAGACCCTGCTGCAGGTGGGCGCGTTCATCGCGTTCATGCTGCTCGTGGGCCGCAAGCTGTTCCCGTGGTTCCTGTGGCGCGTGGCGAAGACCGGCTCACGCGAGCTGTTCACCCTGTCCGTGATCGCGGCGGCGGTCGGCATCGCCTACGGGTCGTCGCACCTGTTCGGCGTGTCGTTCGCGCTGGGCGCCTTTTTCGCCGGCATGGTGCTGCGTGAATCGGAACTGAGCCACCGCGCGGCGGAAGAGACGCTGCCGCTGCGCGACGCGTTCTCCGTGCTGTTCTTCGTCTCCGTCGGCATGCTGTTCGACCCGCGCGTGCTCGTGGAGAGCCCGCTGGAAGTGCTGGGCGTCGTCGCCATCATCCTGGTCGGCAAATCGCTGGCCGCGTTCTTCCTCGTGCTGGCGCTGCGCTATCCGCTCAACACGGCGATCACGGTGTCGGCCAGCCTCGCGCAGATCGGCGAGTTCTCGTTCATCCTCGCTGCCTTGGGCATCTCGCTCGGCCTGCTGCCGGAGATGGGCCAGAACCTGATCCTCGCGGGCGCCATCATCTCGATCGCGGTGAACCCGCTGATGTTCAAGCTGGTCGGCCCGCTGCAGAACTGGGTGCTGTCCAAATCCGACCACGCGCGCAAGATGGCGCGCTCGCCCGACCCGCTGGCCGAGCTGCCGATGACGGTCACGCACGAGCGCCTGACGGGCCAGGTCGTGCTGGTCGGCTACGGCCGCGTGGGCAAGCGCATCGCAGCGGAACTGGACCGCGAAGGCATCCACTACGTCGTCGCGGAACAGAACCGCGACATCGTCGAAGACCTGCGCCGGCGCGACCAGCCGGCCGTGGCGGGCAACGCGGCGGAGCCGGCGGTGCTGATCCAGGCCCACATCGCGCGCGCATCCATGCTCGTGATCGCGACGCCGGACACCTTCCACGTGCGCGCCATGGTCGAAACGGCCAAGGCGCTGAACCCCGGCATCCGCTGTGTGGTCCGCACGCACAACGAAGAAGAGGCGCGCCTGCTGCGCGAAGAGACGGGCGGCACGGTGCTCGTCGGCGAGCACGAACTGGCGCGCAGCATGACGCGACACGTGCTGGACGGGCTGGCGCTCGCGCAGGCGCACTGAAGTCGCCAAAAAAAACGGCGGACATCGCTGTCCGCCGCATTAACTTGAGTGCGACCTCAAGACCATCAAACAACCACCAAACTTGTTCAGGCCACCGCCGCCTCTTCGGCGCACAGCTTCAGGCTGGCGTGGCGCGGTGCGTTCAGACCGGACATCAGCGCTTCCTGGTGTTCTTCCAGCAGGTCGAACACGGCATCCTTCGACAACACGTACTGTTCCAGCAACGTGTCCTTGATCGACACGATCACATCCTTGTAGTCGCGGATCGAATTCAGCGTGTAGTTATAAAGCTCGTCCGATTTCTCCTCGACCTGGCGCAGCGTGTGCTCGCCGGACGCGTCGTTCTGCAACTGGCTGTAGTCGATCTTGGCGCGCGAATACATCGACAGGCGGCCCACCATCAGGTTCAGCATCTTCGTGATCTTTTCGATGTCGTTCTGGCTGCCCACCGAGATACCGCGTGCGCCATAGAACAGTTCTTCCGCCGCCACGCCGCCGTACAGGCCGATCACGTCGCGCTCCAGTTCTTCCAGCGTGCGCAGCGACATGTCTTCACCGGACTGCAGCACATAGCCCAGCGCACCGATCTTGGACACTGCCTCCGTGCTGATCTTCAGCAGATGCGACTTTTCCTTGACCTCGCTCAGGCTCATGCCGGCGCGCAGGAACGGGTCGATCTGCATGAAGAAGTGACCCAGTTCGTGCACGGCGATGCGCTCGCGCTGCTTAAGCTTCTCGGCCGTCGTGGCGCGGTCGGTCAGGCCGATCGTGGCGCGCTCGTAGGCGCGGAACAGCAGGTCCGTATTGATGATCGCCTTTTCCTGGATCGAGAGCATCGACGCGCGCTCGACCACGGTTTCCAGCAGCGCCGGGCTCAGGTTCTGGGTGATTTCCGCGACCTGGTCCAGGTCGAGGTCGTTCCAGTCCACGAGACCTTCTTTCTTGCGTGCCAGGAAGCTGCGCAGGAGTTCCTTGCGCTCGCCCTTGTTCGGCAGGCGGAAATTGATCTTCACGGAGAAGCGGCGCAGCATCGCTTCGTCCATGTCCGTCGATGCATCGTCGAAGTTCGAGGCGACGACCCAGATCACGCCCTGGCCCTTGTCGCTCTTGACGCCGTCCAGCAGGCCCAGCAGGGTGTTCGCTGTGTCGTCTTCCCATTTCTTTTCGCTGCGGCCGCGCGGCATGAACAGGCTTTGCGCTTCATCGAGGAAGATGATGCAGCGGCCCTTGCTTGCGGCCTTGCGGTACAGGGCGTTCAGCGCCTTCGAACCGCCGCCGACGTAGCCCGATTCCAGCGCCGAGCCGGATGCCTGGATCAGCGGAATGTCGAGGCGCTTGGCCAGGTAGCCCACCAGCTTGGTTTTACCGGTACCGGCCGGGCCCGTCAGCATGACGTTGAACGGCTTGTCGATGTTGTGCTCTTTGTACAACTCGCGGTTGCGGATCATGTCTTCCAGGTGCAGCACTTCCTGCTTGATGTCTTCCATGCCGATCAGGTCGTCCATGCTGCCCTTCAGCTTGTCCGGGGTGATCAGCTGGCTGCTCATGCCCATGCCCGGGATGCCGAATTTCATGGCGTACAGGATTACCAGCAGCACAGTGATGTCGAGCGCGTGGCGCTTCAGGAAATCGAGGATGTCGGCACCGACGCCTTCGCCTTCATCCTGCAGGACGGCCTTGTGCGACGCCAGGTATTCATCCTTGGCGATGGAATACGGGATCGCGTTCTTCAGCAGCACTTCGCGCTCCAGCGACAGGTGCGACGTGCTCGGCACCTTCACCACGTGCAGTTGCGGCGCATTCTTGTACTTATAGATATAGCGCGGCGAATCCGACAGCGGCTTCGCGACGAGCAGGTAGTCGAGACGGTCCTTCTGGGCAGCCAGTTGGGTGATCTCGGAAATGTTCTGCGAGTAAACGACCGGCGACGGATCTTGCGGGATATCGGCCTTGTAGATTGCCCAGCCCGCCAGGACGCCGAGCAGTACGGCGGTCAAGATGCGGACATAGACATTCTTAAAGGCAATTTGAAGTCGGGCAAAATTGGGCATATCGGTACTCGTACAAGTCGAAGGTGCGTGATACGGCAAGTTTTACTGCATGCCTTCCGGAGTGCCGAGTGGACGCGAAAGGCGGCGGTGCGGGGACCGCGGGGTATTCAAACGTGTGCGTTTGATATTGTTTTGATGCCCGAAGGCAATGGGGATATGGAGACTATACTCGCAAAGAAAAGCGACGTGTATACCGTGCGGCGAAAAAATTTTGAATCGCAACACGGCTGATCAAATTGACATCGGTTTTCATTGTCCATCTCATACATTCAATAAATAAATCGCAATAAGGTGTCGCGTATTTAGCGTTTTATCAATAGTCAACTCATTAATTAATTGCATTTGTTTTATTTAAAAATGATTAACTTTGCCATCTGTTTATCGTACTTTAACGGCACGTAACGGACGCAATGCATGGCGCATTTTTGCTATGCTGGGATCATCCGCATGACGCCGCCAACGGTCGTGCGGGTTACGTACCCCACAGTCAGACAATGCATGGATAAGGAATGACCGTGAAACGATACGCACTTGCCGCAACGCTCAGTCTCTTGATGGGCGGCGCCGTCCAGGCTGCCGCCATTGACCTCGACAACAGTCATACCGTGCTGCGCATGCGCGGCGTGACCGATCTGTCGACGGTAAATCACAACGAAGTGGTGGCACCACCCTCCCCTTCGATGTCCGAACTTCCGGAACCGGAAGTGTTTGCCATGATGCTGGTCGGCCTGATCCTGATCGGTTACCGGGCCAGCCGTGACAGCAGCGAAAAATTTAAATAAGGATGAAAACTTTTCCGCATGACGCGGAAATGTTGACCGACGGCGCCGCGAGGCGCCGTTTTTCTTTTACCTGCCGCTCAGGCCGGCAATTCCTGGCATAGCGCATGGAGCTTGCTCAATGTCGCCCAATTACGCGCCGTCGTCGCATCGCCCAGCTGCTTGCCCAGCGCCGCGGCAGCAGTGCTGTCGAGGATGCCGCCCGGACACCAGACATAGGCCGCCCGTTCGCCCAGCGCCATCGCCCCCGGCTGCCAGTCCTGGCCGCACAAGGCTTCGACGGCGTCGCGCGAATGGGGGCCGGCGAGAATGAACGTCAACAGGCGTGAATGGTCCGTCGCGAGGTCGAGCAACGGGTTGGATGAGATGATCGCATCGAGTTCGTCGCAGCTGAGCACGACGGTGCGGGCGGCCACGCCGAGCTTGAGCACAAGTGCCTCCTCGATCTCGGCCGCGACCGTGTCATGCGCCCTGGCCGGACCGGTGAACACGACGTTGCCGCTGTTGAGGAGACTGCGCACGTCGTCATAGCCAAGATCCGCGATCAGTTTGCGCAGGTCGGCCATGGCGATACGTTTCGCCCGCCCGACATTTACGCCTCTCAACAAAACTATGTAGCGTTTTCTCGTCATCCGGACATGGTACGGGGCCCGAATTAGATAAGCATTAAGGGACTGGCTTACAACACCCGAACCGGCGGGCGCTCACACCCTCCTTACCGGATGGTAATATTCAATACATTGTAAAAATTAAATTAAATGAGGGAAGCATGAGCGGTCCTTTCCACCTGACGCCGCTGGCCGAAACCCGACCCGGCATGGTGTTGTCCGACGTCGTGCGCGACGGGAAAGGCAATGTATTACTGGCACAAGGCATCGTGCTGACCGAATCCATGCTGGCGTCGCTGGGACGACATGGCATCGACATGCTGCCGATCCTCCAGGCCGAACCGGCGCCGCCGCCCATCGATCCGGCGGCGATCCAGGCACGGCTCGATCACGTGTTCCGCAAGCACGACCGCGACGACCTCGGCGACTGGGCCACCGGCATCCTGCGCCGCTACGTGGAAGACTACCGCCTGCAGCGCGAGGTGAACCCATGAACCGCCTGACACCCGAACAACTGGCCGCCGGCGTGCAAGACCTGCCGTCGCTGCCCGCCGTCGTCATGGAACTGCTCAGCAGCATCGAGCAGGAAGACATCGACATCTCGGTGCTGGCAAAAAAAGTGTCGTACGACCAGGCCCTGACGGCAAAAACGCTGCGCCTGGCCAATTCCTCGACCTACGGCCTGCAGGTGAAAGTCACGACGATCCAGCAAGCCATCACCTTCCTCGGCTTCCAGACGACGCGCAACCTGATCACGGCGGCCGCCATCACGGGTTGCTTTCCGAGCGGGCGCTGCGCCGGTTTCCACGACAAGGGATTCTGGCGCCATTCGATCGCCACGGCCGCGTGCGCACGCGCGCTGGCGCGCCGGATGCGCTTCAACCAGGACATCGCCTTCACGGCCGGCTTGCTGCATGACATCGGCCGGCTCGTGCTGGTGACCGGCCATCCGGACGCCTATGCCCAGGTCGTGGCCTGGCATGCGCAGCACGGCGGCGACTGGCAGGAGGCCGAACAGGCCGTCCTCGGCATCGATCATGTCGACGCGGGCGTCGCGCTGGCCGACCACTGGAATTTCTCGAGCACCATGCGCCAGGCGATCGCCTACCACCACGCGCCCGACATCCATGGCGCGGGGTTCCTGGCAACGATCGTGCACGTGGCCAACGCCATCGTGCACGCGCTCGACCTGGCCGGTGAAGACGACGAACTGGTGCCGCGCGTATCCAGCGTGGCCTGGGATGCGATGGGATTGAATGAAGAAGCCTACCTGCACCTGTTCCGCGAAACGGAACTGCAGTTCGGCGAAATGTCGACCATCCTGATGGCTTGAAAAGGGCTGCTCAAGCCCAGGATGATCGAGTGTGACGGCAGCGAAGGGTTGCTTCGCTGCCGGGTCTGGCCGGTGGCATGACAGGACCGGCTGTCATGCCCACGGCATCAGTGCGCATAGTTGCCCGACTTGGTCGAAGACGATGCCTCGTTCGATTGCGGTTGCTGGCCTTGCGGCTGAGCTTGTTGCTGTTGCGCAGCCTGCTGGGCAGCTTGCTGTGCAGCTTTTTCCTCAGGCTTCGGGCGGCCCTGGGCATCCGACAGACGATATTTGGTGCGGCGGTCGCCCATCAGGTCACGCAAGTCGCGGATGCTCATGCCGGTCACTTCGTGCATGCGGATCAGCAGCGAGGCGCCGACCGGCAGGCGGTGGTGACGGATCTTGCTGATCACCGGCGGTGCGACTTCCAGCATGCGCGACAGCGCAGCATCGTTCTTCAGTTGCATCTTACCGAGCAGAATGTCCAGCAGATGGTTCGGGTTGTAGCTTTCCTGTGATGACAAAGCGTGATGTGCCATGATGACCTCGTAAATGGTTAAAATAGTTCTCTTACGAACCGTGTTTAATGACTAAGTTTCATCAACATAAGTTCCCGGATTGCGTGCCCGACTGACCAGGTATCCACCTGACATATCGGCCGGCGCGTTTCCGGACCGCGTGCGCTCCCTTGGCGGGAAGCGAAAAAACGAATGCAGCGTTGGAACCCTGTCCGGGCGCCGCGACCGGAACTGCCGTCGCCGCTGCGGTTTTTGCACTCCCCGCTTCCCACATGCACTTGTCTTTCGGACAAATTATCAAACTCATATGTCGGGCTCACACTCGACCTGAGCACGAAATTCATTGGCCGAAATCAAGCTAACCGGTGGAAAGCTTGTCACATAGTCATTTCAGCACATGGTGACAAATTGTGGCGCACGCAAGTGTTTTTTTGGACTAATTTTGCAATTGCCGAGCTACACGATCTCCTTGATTTACAAGAAGAAACTAATTCGAGTCGACTTGGCAACTTTAAAGATAACAGCTAGAAAGAAAAATTCAAGATTTAACAATGTAACCGACTGTAGAAATATTTCCCTCGGAAAATCCTGAATTCCGCGCAGCACGGAATGTCGGCGCGCACGACCACACGCACCCGCTTTTTTCGGCGTGTTTCCGATTTACGGTAAACTGGACTACCACTTGTCAAAGCATCAGGGAACGTCGAAAAACCTGCTGCGCGTTGCGCTGGCGCACTGCGATGCTCACTGTACTCTCGTACAGCTGCGCTTCTCCTGCACCAGCGCGGCCGCTCGTGACGGTTTTTCGAGGTCCCCCAACAGCACTTAGAAGCATTCCATGCAGAAAAAAGTATTCATCAAGACCTTCGGTTGCCAAATGAACGAGTACGACTCGGACAAGATGGCGGACGTGCTGGGCGCGTCCGATGGGCTCGTACGCACCGACACGCCGGATGATGCCGACGTGATCCTGTTCAACACCTGCTCCGTGCGCGAAAAGGCGCAGGAAAAAGTGTTTTCCGACCTCGGCCGCCTGAAGGAACTCAAGCGCGCGAAGCCCGACCTGATCATCGGCGTGGGCGGCTGCGTGGCGTCGCAGGAAGGCGAAGCCATCGTCAAGCGCGCGCCGCACGTGGACATGGTGTTCGGTCCGCAGACGCTGCATCGCCTGCCGCAGATGATCCAGTTGCGCCGCCACACGGGCGCGGCCCAGGTCGACATCAGCTTCCCGGAAATCGAAAAGTTCGACCACCTGCCGCCGGCCAAGGTCGAGGGCCCGGTCGCCTACGTGTCGATCATGGAAGGCTGCAGCAAATACTGCAGCTACTGCGTGGTGCCGTACACCCGCGGCGAGGAAGTGTCGCGCCGCTTCGAGGACGTGCTGACGGAAGTCGCCGGCCTGGCTGCGCAGGGCGTCAAGGAAATCATGCTGCTGGGGCAGAACGTGAACGCCTACCGCGGCGTCATGGAGTCCGGCGAAATCGCCGACTTTGCCCTGCTGCTGGAATACGTGGCCGAGATCCCCGGCATCGAGCGCCTGCGCTTCGTCACGAGCCACCCTAAGGAATTCACCCAGCGCCTGATCGACGCGTACGCGAAGATCCCGCAGCTGGTCAACCACCTGTACCTGCCCGTGCAGCACGGCTCCGACCGCATCCTGCAGGCGATGAAGCGCGGCTACACGGGCCTGGAATACAAATCGATCATCCGCCGCATCAAGGCGGTGCGCCCGGACATCTCGATCTCGTCCGACTTCATCGTCGGCTTCCCGGGCGAGACGGACGCCGATTTCGAAGCAATGATGAAGCTCGTCGAGGACGTCGGCTTCGACAACAGTTTTTCCTTCATCTTCAGCAAGCGCCCCGGCACGCCGGCCGCCAACCTGGAGGACGACACCCCGCACGAGGTCAAGCTCGCGCGCCTGCAGCGCCTGCAGGCGCAGATCGACGCCAACACCCGCAAGACCAGCGCAAGCATGGTCGGCACCGTGCAGCGCATCCTGGTCGAAGGCCCCTCGAAGAAGGGCGGGGGCGAACTCCAGGGGCGTACCGAGAACAACCGCGTCGTCAACTTCTTCCCGGGCGACGGCAGCGATGCGCTCATCGGCCAGCTGGTCGACGTACGCATCACCGAAAGCCTGGATTACACCCTGCGCGGCGACCTGGTCGCCAGCATTGATACGATTGCCAAAGCCAGTTGAAAACGCCTACCCAGCCTTCGTACTTCATTCCCGAGCCGCTCGATAACACGCGGCTCGCCCACCTCTGCGGCCCGCTCGACGAAAACCTGCGCCAGATCTCGGCCGCCCTCGACGTGACCATCTTCCGGCGCGGCGAGAAATTCATCGTCAGCGGGACCAATGCGGAACGCGCCGTCGAGCTGCTGGAACGCTTCTACAACGTGGCCGACAAGGTCGTGCCGATCGAGGAAGTGCAGCTGGCGCTCGTCGAACAGCGCGCCGGGCTGAAACCGAAAGAACCCGGCGCCGAGGCGCCGCCGCCGAAGGAACCCGGCGCCTCCGTCACGGAGGAAGTCGAGCCCACCGACGACGAGGAACTGGTCAGCCCGATGCTCAAGACGCGGCGCCACGACCTGCGCGGGCGCACGCCGCACCAGATCCAGTACCTGAAGGCCGTGCTCGAACACGACATCAGCTTCGGTATCGGCCCGGCCGGCACCGGCAAGACCTATCTCGCCGTCGCCTGCGCCGTGGACGCCCTCGAACGCGACGCCGTCAAGCGCATCATCCTCACGCGACCCGCCGTGGAAGCGGGCGAACGCCTGGGCTTCCTCCCCGGCGACTTCGCGCAGAAGGTCGACCCGTACCTGCGCCCGTTGTACGACGCGCTGTACGACCTGCTCGGCTTCGACCGCACGCAGAAACTGTTCGAGAAGCAGGTGATCGAGATCGCCCCGCTCGCGTTCATGCGCGGCCGCACTCTGAATCACGCGTTCGTGATCCTCGATGAGGCCCAGAACACGACGGCCGAACAGATGAAGATGTTCCTGACCCGCATCGGCTTCGGCAGCAAGGCCGTCGTCACGGGCGATGTCACCCAGGTCGACCTGCACAAGACGCAGCGGAGCGGCCTCGTCGACGCCATGCACGTGTTGAAGGACGTGCGCGGCATCGCCTTCACCCAGTTCTCCAGCGCCGACGTCGTGCGCCACCCGATGGTGGCCCGCATCGTCGACGCCTACGAAAAGGCCGCGTCGATGCAGGAACTCGGCGCACTCCCGGGCACTCTGACCAAACCAGCCGCTACCCGCCATGCAAGAAAAAAAGCATAACCTCGAACTGGACGTCCAGTACCCCGACACCCGCCTCGAAGCGGACCTCACCCCCGAACTGGTGGAGCGCTGGGTGCGCGGCGCCCTCCTCGGCCCCGCCGAGCTGGCGATCCGCTTCGTCGACGCCGAGGAAGGCCAGACCCTGAACCGCGAATACCGCGGCAAGGACTACGCCACCAACGTGCTCACCTTCGCCTACAACGAGGGCGCGGAAATCGCCGACGACGAACCGACGCAGGCCGACATCGTCCTGTGCACGGACGTCCTGCAGCGCGAGGCCGACGAGCAGAAAAAAACGGTCGAGGAACACGCGGCGCACCTCGTCGTGCACGGCGTGCTGCACGCGCAGGGCTTCGACCACGAGACGGACGAGGAAGCCGAGGAGATGGAACAACTCGAGCGCGACATCATGGAAGCGCTCGGGTATCCGGATCCGTACGCGGAGAACGAATAGAAGGCAGGTTATGCCTTCCTGAGCTGCTCCCCGATCGGCAGCTTGCGCACGCGCTTGCCGGTCGCCGCGAACACCGCATTCGCCAGCGCCGGCGCGATCCCCGCGGTCCCCGGCTCGCCGATCCCGCCCGGGTCGTCGTGGCTGTTCACGATATACACCTCCACGGCAGGCGACTCCGGCATGCGCATCACGCGGTAGTCGGAGAAGTTCGACTGCTGCACCCGCCCCTTCTCGACCGTCACCTCGTCCCACAGCGCCGCGCTGGCGCCGAACACGATGCCGCCTTCCATCTGCGCGACGATGGTGTCCGGGTTGACGTTCTGGCCGCAGTCCACCGCGCACACAACGCGGTGCACGCGCACGTCGCCGTCCGGCCCGACCGACACCTCCGCCACCTGCGCCATATAGCTGCCGAACGCGAACTGTGTCGAGACGCCCCGTCCCAGCTTGCGGCCCGCGATGGGTTTCAACGGCTTGCCCCAGCCGGCCTTCTCCGCCGCCAGGTTCAGCACCGCCAGCGTGCGCGGCGATTTCTGCAGCAGCGCGCGGCGGAACGCGACGGGGTCCGTCTTGCTCGCGTACGCCAGCTCGTCGATGAAGCTCTCGACGACGAACACGTTGTGCGTGGGCCCGACGCCGCGCCAGAACGCGGTCGCGAGACCCGGCGGTTCGTGGCGCACGTATTCGACGCGGATGGCCGGGATCGAATACTGGATGTCGGCCGCGCCCTCCACCGCATCCGGATCGACGCCGTTCTTGACCATCGGCGGCGCGAAGCGCGACATGATCGACGACCCGGTCACGCGGTGGAACCATGCCACCGGCATGCCCTTGTCGTCGATGCGCGCCGACATGCGGTCGACGTAATAGGGCCGGTACATGTCGTGCTGGATGTCTTCCTCTCGCGTCCAGACGATCTTGATCGGGCCCTTGGCGAGCTTCGCGAATTCCACGGCCTGGATCACGTTGTCGACTTCGAGCCGGCGCCCGAAGCCGCCGCCGATGTAGTGGTTGTGCACGCGCACCTTCTCGAGCGGCAGGCCCGTGATCTTCGCGGCCGCGCCCTGCGCCAGCGCCGGCACCTGCGTGCCGACCCAGATGTCGCAGCCGTCGGCTTTCAGGTCGACCGTGCAGTTCATCGGTTCCATCGTCGCGTGCGCGAGGAACGGGACTTCATAAATGACGTCGATGCGGCGCCCCGGGCCGGCGTCCAGAGCCTTCAGCGCATCGCCCTTGTCGGCGGCGATGGCGCCCGTGTTCTGCGACACCTTCATCATGTCGGCGACGATGCCGGCCGTGCTGACGTTGGCATTGGCGCCGTCGTCGAAGCGCGGCGCGGCCGCAAGCAGGCCCTGTTTCGCGGCCCAGAAGTGGTCGGCCACGACGGCAACGGCCCCTTCGATGCGCAGCACCTGGCGCACGCCCTTCACGGCCATGGCCTTCTGCTCGTCGACCGCGGCAACCTTGCCGCCCAGGACGGGCGACGCCGCCACGGCCGCGATCCCCATGTTGGGCAGGCGTGCGTCGATGCCGAACTGCGCGGAACCGTTCACCTTCGCGGGCGAATCCAGGCGCTTGACCGCCTTGCCGACCAGCGTGAACTGGGCCGGATCCTTCAGCTTGACCTCGGCAGGGAAGCTCAGCTTCGACGCGGCTTCCGCCACTTCGCCGAAGTGCACCTGCCGGTTCGACGCTTCGTGGCGGATCGTCCCGCCCACGACTTTCAGGTCGCCCGGCTCCACGTTCCAGTTCTTCGCCGCGGCCTGCACGAGCACCGTGCGGACCTTGGCGCCCGCCTCGCGCAGCGGTTTATAGGTCGCGCGGATCGACGTCGAGCCGCCCGTCACCTGGCCGCCCAGCAGCGCGTCGGCATACAGCGAATTGTTCGCGGGCGCCTGCTCCAGCCTCACCTTCGACAGGTCGGCACCCAGTTCCTCGGCCAGCAGCTGCGGCAGCGAGGTAAACGTGCCCTGCCCCATCTCGACCTTGTGGATGATGAGGGTGACGAGGCCCTCGCGGTCGATGCGGATGAACGCGTCGTGCGCGAGGCCCGGCTGCTCGTTGGTCATGGCGGTCGACGCCTGGCCGACCGCCTTCTCGGACGGCGGCTCCTTGCGGTCGTTGGCCGGCGCATCGCCCTGTTTCGTACAGCCGAACAGCGAGAAGCCGAACAGCAGGCCGCCACCGCCGACGGCGCCCGCTTTCAGCAACTGGCGGCGTTTGTTCGAGAGCTGGTCCATGCGGTCATCCCCTTTCATGCCTGGCCCGACGCGATCTTGATCGCCTTGCGGATGCGGTTATAGGTGCCGCAGCGGCAGATGTTGCCGGCCATGGCGTTGTCGATGTCGGCGTCGCCCGGCTTCGGCGTCGCGTGCAGCAGCGCCGTGGCGGACATGATCTGGCCCGACTGGCAATACCCGCACTGGACGACGTCGATCTTGCGCCACGCGTCCTGCACCTTCGCCCCGACCGGATCGTTGCCGATCGCCTCGATGGTCGTGATCTTCTTGCCGGCCGCGGCCGACACGGGGGTCACGCACGAGCGGATGGCCTGGCCGTCCAGGTGGACGGTGCAGGCGCCGCACAGGGCGACGCCGCAGCCGAACTTGGTGCCGGTGAGGCCCATCACGTCGCGCAGGGCCCACAGCAGGGGCATGTCATCGGGGACGTCGAGGTTGGTGGTGGTGCCGTTGACGTTCAAGGCGGGCATGGGGATTCCTTTCCTTAGCGAATGATCAACTATAGGACGAAGCCTAACAGCAATGGCGCACGGCTGCTTGAACGTGGATGTCTGCATAAAAATCAGGCATTCCGGCTTTTGGTGTATCCTATGGCCCATCGCAACAACGGCTTCACGCCAACTATGCCCGAGCACCCTGCTGACGTCCGTTCGGACGTTAAAACCCACCGGTCGCTGTTCGAACGGTTGACCGCACTGATTTCCCCCGAGCCCGAAAACCGCGCCGAACTGCTGGAAGTTCTGCACGACGCCCACGAACGCAACCTCATCGACGCCGACGCACTCTCCATGATCGAGGGCGTGTTCCAGGTGTCCGACCTGTCGGTGCGCGACATCATGATCCCGCGCTCCCAGATGGACGTGATCGACATCACCAAGCCGATCGAGGAATGGCTGCCCATCGTGCTGGAAACGGCTCACTCGCGCTTCCCCGCCATCGAGGGCGAGCGCGACAAGGTGGTCGGCATCCTGCTCGCCAAGGACCTGCTGCGCTACTACGCGGAAGAATCGTTCGACGTGCGCGACATGCTGCGCCCGGCGATCTTCATCCCGGAATCGAAACGCCTGAACGTGCTGCTGCGCGACTTCCGCGCGAACCACAACCACATGGCCATCGTCGTCGACGAGTACAGCGGCGTGGCCGGCCTGATCACCATCGAGGACGTGCTGGAGCAGATCGTCGGCGACATCGAGGACGAGTACGACTTCGACGAGGAAGAAGACAACATCCTCTCCATCAAGGAAGGCCAGCATGGCTCGCGCTGGCGCGTGAAGGCGCTGACGGAGATCGAGCAGTTCAACGAAGAGATCGGCGTCGACCTGCCCGAGGACGACGTCGACACCATCGGCGGCCTCGTCGCCAGCCACCTGGGCCGCATGCCGCACAAGGGCGAAGTGTTCGACCTCGAGAACCTGCGCTTCGAGGTGCTGCGCGCCGACGCGCGCCAGATCCACGTGCTGTTGGTGGAAAAACTCCCGGCCCTCGACGACGAACACGATTGACGCGGGTCCTGCATTGATCGAATCCAGCCTGAACCTGCGGCGCCGCCGCAAGCCCGCCGTGGCGCCCGATCCCGCGTTGCGCGGCACGCGGCCGAGCGCCGCGGGCCTCGCCGTCGCGGCGCTGGCCGGCGCCCTGAGCCTGTTCTCGTTCGAACCGTTCGGCTGGTGGCCCGTCCAGTTCCTGTCGCTCGCCTATTTGTTCTACCAGGTCGGCATGGGCAGTTCCGTGCGCCGCGCCGTGTTCCTCGGCTGGGCGTTCGGTTTCGGCTGGTCCGTGGCCGGCATGCACTGGTTGTATATCGCGCTGAACCGCTTCGGCGGCCTGGCCGCGCCGCTGTCCGCCATCGCCATCGCGCTGCTGGGTCTTTACATGGGCCTGTTCGGCGCGTTCGCCGCGGGCGTGTCGTCCTGGCTGCGCAAGCGCTGGTCGCTGCCCGTCCCCGCCTTCCTGCTGCTCGTGTTCCCCGCCTGCTGGGGCGTCTCCGAATGGATGCGCGGCTGGGTCTTTACCGGTTTTCCCTGGGCGGCGTCCGGCTATGCGCACGTGACGGCCCCCCTCGCCGGCTTCGCACCGATCCTCGGCGTGTACGGCATCGGCGTGCTGGTCGCTGTCTGCTCGGCGTGCATCGTGATGCTGACCCAGCGCCGCAGGCTGCCGGCGATCGGCCTGTTCGCCGCGCTGCTGCTTGCCGGCTGGGGCCTCAAGCACGTCACGTGGACGCAGCCGGCCGGCAAGCCGCTCAGCGTGCGCCTCGTGCAGGGGAACATCCGCCAGGACGAGAAATTCAGCGCCGAGCACCTGGGCATGATCCTCGCGCGCTACCGCGACATGATGACGGCCGCGCCGGCCGACCTGATCGCGGCGCCGGAGACGGCGATCCCCGTGTTCCCGAACCAGCTCCCGCCCGACTACCTGCAGACGTTCCGCGACTATGCGGCCAGGACGGGCAGCGCGTTCCTGTTCGGGATCCCGCTGGCCGACAGCATGACCGTGTACGCGAACAGCGTGGCCGGCATCGGCCCGCAGGGGCAATCCTACCGCTACGACAAGAACCACCTCGTGCCGTTCGGCGAATTCATCCCGACCGGCTTCCGCTGGTTCACGGACCTGATGCAGATCCCGCTGGGCGATTTCACGCGCGGCCCGGACGTGCAGGCGCCGTTCGCCGTGAAGGACCAGCGGGTGCTGCCGAACGTCTGCTACGAAGACGTGTTCGGCGAAGAGATCGCGAAGAACCTGCGTGCGCAGGCGCAGCCGGCCACCATGCTGCTGAACGTGTCGAACCTGGCATGGTACGGCGAGTCCGTCGCGATCCCGCAGCACCTGCAGATCTCGCGCATGCGGAGTCTCGAGACGGGCCGCCCGATGCTGCGCGCGACGAACAACGGCGCCACCGCCGTCATCGACGGCCGCGGCAACGTCGCCGCGCTGCTGCCGTTCTACAGCCAGGGGACGCTGGCGACGACCGTGCAGGGCATGTCCGGCAGCACGCCGTACATCCGCTTCGGCAACCTGCTGTTCCTCGCGCTGGGTGCCCTGCTGCTGGCCGCTGCCTGGTTCGCCGGCCGCCGGCGGCAGTCGACCGGCTAAAATAGCGAGCGATTCACTTCAAGCCATTCCGTAAAACCCGCTAGAATTGGTGTTTTAGCAAACTCACCGTGTTCGCGCCACCGTGCGCGCGAAGCCAACAAGATGCTCACATTCCAACAAATTATTCTGACTCTGCAAACCTACTGGGACAAGCAGGGTTGCGCCCTGCTCCAGCCGTACGACATGGAAGTCGGCGCGGGCACCTTCCACACTGGCACCTTCCTGCGCGCGATCGGACCGGAACCGTGGCGCGCCGCCTACGTGCAGCCGTCGCGCCGCCCGAAGGATGGCCGCTACGGCGAGAACCCGAACCGCCTGCAGCACTATTACCAGTACCAGGTCGTGCTGAAACCCGCACCGGAAAACATCCTGGACCTGTACCTGGGTTCGCTGGAAGCGCTGGGCCTGGACCTGAAGAAGAACGACGTGCGCTTCGTCGAGGACGACTGGGAAAGCCCGACGCTGGGCGCCTGGGGCCTCGGCTGGGAAGTCTGGCTGAACGGCATGGAAGTCACCCAGTTCACGTACTTCCAGCAGGTCGGCGGCCTCGATTGCAAGCCGGTGCTGGGCGAGATCACGTACGGCATCGAGCGCCTGGCCATGTACCTGCAGGGTGTCGAAAACGTGTATGACCTCGTGTGGACCGAGTGGGAAGAGAATGGTGAGAAGAAATCGCTGTCGTATGGCGACGTCTTCCACCAGAATGAAGTCGAACAGTCGACCTACAACTTCGAACACTCGAACACGGACCTGCTGTTCCAGGCCTTCAATAACCACGAGAGCGAAGCCAAGCGCCTGATCGAACTGGCGCTCACGCTGCCCGCGTACGAGCAGATCATGAAGGCGTCGCACAGCTTCAACCTGCTGGATGCGCGCGGCGCGATCTCCGTCACCGAGCGCGCCGCCTACATCGGCCGCGTGCGCACCCTGTCGCGCCTCGTCGCCCAGGCCTACTACGATTCGCGCGAGAAGCTGGGCTTCCCCATGCTCCCGAAAGCTTGAGTCCAGAAAAGAATAGAACGACACCATGAATCAGACACTACTCGTCGAACTGCAGACCGAAGAGCTGCCGCCGAAGGCGCTCGTGAAACTGGGCGCCGCTTTTGCGAACGGCATCGCGAACGGCCTGAAGGCCCGTGACTTCCTCGACGCCGACAGCGTCGTCACCACCTACGCCACCCCGCGCCGCCTGGCCGTGTCGATCACCAACGTGCGCGCCACGTCGGCCGACAAGACCATCCGCGAGAAGATCCTGCCGGTGACCGTCGCCCTCGACAAGGACGGCAACCCGACCGCGCCGCTGGCCAAGAAGCTGGCCGCCCTCGGCTTCCCCGACCTCAAAGTCAGCGACCTCGAACGCGCCCAGGACGGCAAGGCGGAAAGCTTCTTCTACACGTACACCGCGCCGGGCATCGACCTCGCCGAAGGCCTGCAGCCGGTGCTGGAAGAGACGGTCGCCAGGCTGCCGATCCCGAAGGTGATGAGCTACCAGCGTCCGGACGGCGCCACCGTGCAGTTCGTGCGCCCCGTGCACACGCTGCTGGCGCTGCACGGCGAGACCATCGTGCCGCTGTCCCTGCTGGGCCTCAAGGCCGGCCGCAGCACGCTCGGCCACCGCTTCCTGTCGAACGGCCACGCCTTCGATATCGGCCATGCGGATGCCTACAACGAACTGCTCAAGGTCTTCGGCAAGGTCGTCGCCAATGCCGGGGAACGCAAGGAATCGATCCGCACCCAGCTGCTGGCCAAGGCCGGCGGCGACCAGGTGCTGATGCCGGAATCGCTGCTGGATGAAGTGGCGGCGCTCGTCGAATGGCCCGTCGTGTACGAATGCCAGTTCGAAGACGTGTTCTTGTCCGTACCGCAGGAATGCCTGATCCTGACGATGCAGACGAACCAGAAATACTTCGCGCTGACGGATACGAACGGCAAGCTGCGCTCGCGCTTCCTGATCGTCTCGAACCTCGCGACCGACGACCCGTCCGCCATCATCGGCGGCAACGAGCGCGTCGTGCGCCCGCGCCTGTCGGATGCCAAGTTCTTCTTCGAGCAGGACAAGAAGAAGTCGCTGGAATCGCGCCTGCCGCTGCTGGCGAACGTCGTCTACCACAACAAGCTGGGCACGCAGGCCGAGCGCACGCAGCGCGTCACGCGCCTCGCCGGCGCCATCGCCCGCCACCTCGGCTACGACGTGCTGCTGGCCGAACGCGGCGCGCAGCTCGCGAAGGCCGACCTGCTGACCGACATGGTCGGCGAGTTCCCGGAGCTGCAAGGCATCATGGGCACGTATTACGCCCGCAACGACGGCGAGCACGAGGAAGTGGCGCTGGCCGCGTCCGAGCACTACCAGCCGCGCTTCTCGGGCGACGCGCTGCCGACGACGAACACGGGCCTGGCTGTCGCGCTGGCCGACAAACTGGAAACCCTCGTCGGCATCTGGTCGATCGGCCTGCAGCCGACCGGCGAGAAGGACCCGTTCGCGCTGCGCCGCCACGCGCTGGGCGTGATGCGCATGCTGGTCGAGAAGCGCCTGCCGCTCGCGCTGTCCGACCTGCTGAAGGATGCAGCCGGCGTGTTCGACTACATGCCGACGTTCAAGGACCCGACGGCGGAAGTGACCGCGTTCATGCTGGACCGCCTGCGCGGCCTGCTGCGCGACCGCGGCTTCGCGCCGAACGAGGTGGAAGCCGTGCTGGCGCAGAACCCGGACCGCGTGGACGACGTCGTGCAGCGCCTGGAGGCCGTGCAGGCCTTCGCCGCGCTGCCCGAAAGCGCCTCGCTGGCCGCCGCCAACAAGCGCATCTCGAACATCCTCAAGAAGAACGAGGAAGCGCTCGCACAAGCCGGTAACGTCGATGCAGCCCTGCTGCAGGATGCCGCCGAGAAGGCGCTGTACGCGAGCGTCCAGCGCGTGCAGCCGGAGGTCGACGCGGCCTTCGAGCGCGGCGACTTCACCGGCACGCTGAAGACGCTCGCGCAGCTGCGTGACGACGTCGACGCGTTCTTCAACGACGTGATGGTGATGGCCGACGACGTCGCGCTGCGGAACAACCGCCTGGCCCTGCTGTCCATCCTGCACCGCATGATGAACCGCGTGGCCGACATCTCGAAACTGGCCGCATAAGTGCAATGAAGCTGATCATCCTCGACCGGGACGGGGTCATCAACCATGACTCCCCCGAGTTCATCAAGTCGCCCGCCGAATGGATTCCGATCCCGGGGTCGCTCGAAGCGATCGCGCGCCTGAACCAGGCCGGCTACCGCGTCGTCATCGCGTCGAACCAGTCGGGCATCGCGCGCGAACTGTTCGACATCGCGACCCTCAACGCGATCCACCAGAAAATGCACGCGAGTGCCCAGCTGGTGGGCGCGGACATCGACGCGATCTTCTTCTGCCCGCACGCGGCCATCGACAACTGCGACTGCCGCAAGCCGAAGAACGGGATGTTCGAGGAGATCAGCAAGCGCTTCAAACTCAGCCTGAAGGGCGTGCCGACCGTCGGCGATTCGCTGCGCGACCTGCAGGCCGGCTTCATCAGCGGCTGCGTGCCCTACCTGGTCCTGACCGGCAAGGGCGAGAAGACCCTGGAGACGGGCGGCCTGCCGCCCGGCACGCAGGTCTTCCCCGACCTCGCTGCCATGGTCGACGCCTTCCTCAAAACCACGTCCGCGCCTGCCAACGCATGATCGTTACCACCGCCACCCCAGACCTGGAGACCACGCCTTTGCGTACCGCCGCCCTGTTCCTGCGTTCCCTGTTGTTCGCGATCGTCATGCTCGTCGCCACCGTCGTCTGGGCCTGCGTCTGCTTCCTCGCGGCGCCGTTCCCGTACAACACGCGCTTCTGGGTCACCTCGCGCTGGAACGTCTTCATCATCTGGTGCGCGCGCGTCATCTGCGGCATCCGCTACCAGGTGAAGGGCTACGAGAACCTGCCGGCGCAACCCGCGATCCTGCTGTCGAAGCACCAGTCGGCATGGGAGACCATCTTCATGCTGCCCAACATGAAGCGGCCGCTCGTCTACGTCTTCAAGAAGGAGATCCTCTACATCCCCTTCTTCGGCTGGGGCATGGCGCTGCTGCGCATGATCCCGATCGACCGCAGCAAGGGCAAGCGCGCCTTTGCCCACGTCGTCAAGATCGGCAAGGCGCGCCTCGCGGACGGCCAGTCGATCATCATGTTCCCCGAAGGGACGCGCATCCCCGTGGGCCAGAAAGGCCAGTACAAAAGCGGCGGTACACGCCTCGCGATAGAAACTCGTGCGATGGTCGTGCCGATCGCGCATAATTCAGGTGAGTGCTGGCCCAAGAACTCGTTCATCAAGCGGCCGGGCCTCATCACCGTCTCGATCGGCAAGCCGATATCGCCGGAAAACCACACTGCCGACAGTCTGATGCAAGAGGTCGAAAATTGGATAGAATCGGAAATGCGCGTCATTTCGCCCCACGCCTATTCAGGTACTTGAACGAATTGGGCGTGCAGAACCAAGCATCATCGAAGCCGCCCACCATGACCTCCCCCAAGATCGACGCGAACCAGCTGGAGCTGTTTGCCCAGGAACTCGTCGCGGCGCTCAAGCCCTCGCCCGCACCCGCGCCCACGCCGGCGGCCAGACCCGTGCCGCCGGCCCCGCTGTTCAAGGCACCGCCGGTGCCGACCCGCACGCTTCCCATTCCGCCCGTCGGCCCGAACGACCCGCCGCTGCGCAAGATCCAGCTCGGATCGCACACCGTGCACTACGTGCTGCGCCGCTCCGCGCGCCGCTCGCACGGCTTCATGGTCTGCGACGACGGCCTGTTCGTGACGTCGCCGAACCGCGCGCCGCTGGACGACATCGAGCGCGCCATCCGCGCCAAGCAGCGCTGGATCCTCACCAAGCTGTTCGAACGGGGCGAGCGCCGCGCGCTGCGCGCCGAACGTCCGCCCGTGGAATGGGTCGACGGCGCGCAACTCCCCTACCTCGGCGCCGACATCACGTTGCGCATGGAACCGGCCGCGCGCAGCCACTGCGTCTACGATGCCGACACGCGCACCTTGCACCTCGGCGTGACGCCGGGCCTGGAGACGTGGCAGGTCCGCGAGCGCGTGAAGCTGTGGTTCCAGGACGAAGCCAGGCGGATCTTCGGCGAACGCCTCGACCTGTACGCGCCGCGCGTGGGCGTGACGTACAACGCGTTCGCGATCTCGTCGGCCGGCACGCGCTGGGGTTCGTGCACGGTGGCCGGGAACATCCGGTTGAACTGGAAGCTGGTGCACTATCCGCTCGCGCTGCTCGACTACGTGGTCGTGCACGAACTGGCGCACCTGCGCGAGATGAACCACAGCCCGGCCTTCTGGGCCGTCGTGGGCGAGGTGTTTCCGGATTACGATGGCGCCAAGGCGGCGCTCAAGAAGCGGTCGGTGGAGATGCCGGTGCTGTTCCCCGACGAATAACCACCGACTCCTCAGTTGCCAACCTTACGAGGCGCGGAACTGCAGTTCGCCCGCAGCACGCGCCTCGACGATCCCGCGCATCGCGCTGACCTCGTCCTTGTTCAGGCACCGGAACGGAATGGGCAGGGTGCCCCGCTTCAGGATCATCATGAAGCCGTTCGAATACGTGCGGATGCGCTGCACGTCGCTCCAGTCGATCAGGCTCACGCCCGTGTCGCTGGTGCGCACGATGCCGTGCTGGTCGATCTGGAATTCGTACGTGCGCTTCCCGCGCTGCAGCAGCACGAAGTGCGCGGCCGCGGACAGCGTACTTTTCAGGCGCAAATAGACGCCCATCGGCCAGCGGACATGGCGGCGGCGGATCAGGTAACCGCCATGCTCCCACATGAAGCGCACGTACTCGGCGAACGAGTAGCGCACCCAGAAATGAAGACTGTAACGTTCCGCCGGCGGATGCACGACCGGGATCGTGGCTGCCGGCATCGCGTCGGCACCGAGATCCTCGGCGTCAGGCTGGTCCAGCAACGCGGCCCCGCCATCCGAGTGGCCGGCCGCTCGCGAGCGATTTGACCACAACATGTGCATCCCCTTTCGTTTTCTAATCTAAAGAGAATGGTAGCAAAAGCTAAGCGATAATTTGTTGCAAGAGTTCAACAGTGCGCACTGTTGCGCCACGATGGCGGGCCGCGAAGGCCTGTGCGTGGGCGCCCATGGCGGCGCGGCGGGCGTCGTCATCGAGCAGACTGCCTGCCGCGCGCAGCAGCGACGGGGCATCGGGCAGGCGCAGTGCGGCGCCGGCGGCGACGGCTTCCTCGGTCGCCTGCAGGAAGTTGAAGGTATGCTCGCCCACCAGCACCGGACGTCCGAGCGCGCACGCTTCGATCAGGTTCTGGCCGCCCAGCGGCAGCAGGCTGCCGCCGATGAAGGCGCAGTCGCATGCCGCGTAATACGCGAACATCTCGCCCATCGAATCGCCCAGCAGCACGTCGGTGTCTACGCGATCCGGCAGCGCCGACCTGCGCGCGAGCGTCAAACCGCGCTCGAGGGCCATGCGCGCCACCTCGTCGAAGCGCTGCGGGTGACGGGGCACCAGCACGAGCAGCATGTTCGCCGGGCGCTGGTCCATCGCTTGATAGGCGTCGAGGATCAGCGCCTCTTCGCCTTCGCGCGTGGAGGCGCACAGCAGCACGGGGCGCTGCGCGAAACGCGCGCGCAGCATCGCGCCCGTGTCCAGCGCGGCCTGCGGCGGCACGACGTCGAACTTGATGCTGCCCGTGACGGCGACCTTCGGGGCGCCCAGCGAGGCGATACGTTCGGCATCCGCGTCGGTCTGCGCAGCGACCAGTGTGATCGCGCGGGCCGCATCCGTCATCAGGGCGCCGATCTTGCGGCCGCGGCGCAGCGATTTTTCCGACAGGCGCGCATTCACGAGCGCCACCGGCACGCCGTGCCGCGCGCAGCCGTGGATCAGGTTCGGCCACACTTCCGTCTCCATCAGGATGCAGATCGCGGGCTCGAAATGGCGCAGGAAGCGGCCGACCATGAAGCCGGTGTCGTACGGCAGGAACGACTGGATCACGCGGTCGCCGTGCTTGCCGAACAGTGCCTTGCCCGTGGCGCGGCCGGTGGGCGTCATGTGCGTGAGCAGGATGCGCGCGTCGGGGCGCGCGGCCAGCAGGGCTTCGATCAGCGGCTCCGCCGCGCGCGTCTCGCCGACGGAGACGGCGTGCACCATGATGGTCGGGCGCTTTTCAGGTTGGCGGCCGTAGAAGCCCAGGCGCTCGCCCAGGTGCGTGCGGTAGCCGGGCTCGCGGCGTCCGCGCCACCACAGGCGGCCCAGCACGAGCGGCAGCGCCAGCCACCACAGCAGCGAATACAGCACACGCATCAGCGGCTCTCCAGCAGGCGGCGCGCGGCCGCCACGACCTCGTCGACGGTCGGCGGCGCGCCCGTGTCGCCCAGGTTGACGATGCGCGGCGACCAGTTGCCCTCGGTCTTCCAGCGCGGCGAATCGGCATAGATCTCGACCGTCGGCCGCACGAAGGCGGCGGCGATGTGCGTGAGGCCCGTGTCGACACCCACGGCGAGCGCCGCGTGGCGCGCCAGTTCCACCGCATCCATCATCGACAGTTTCGGCAGCACGCGCGCATGCGGCAGCGCGGCCGCGAGACGCTCGGCCTCCTCCTTCTCGCGCGGGGAACCCCACGGCAGCAGGATCGTCATGGGCGCGAGCGCCTGGCCGAGCGCGATCCAGTGCGCCGCCGGCCATTTTTTCGCGTCGCGCGCGGTCCCGTGGAAGAACACGGCGTAGTCTTCAGCCGGCATCCACGCGGGACGTGCCGCCCCGTCGGGTGCCGGCAGGCCGAAGTCGGGCGGCGTGTCGACGGCATAGCCGAGCGCCGCGGCCACGACCTGGCGCCCGCGCGCCACCGCATGCGTGCGGGGCTCGACGGGGATGCTGCGGCTGTGGAAGATGCGCGAGACGCCCTCGTAGCCCGAATCCTCGGTGCCGTTGGCCAGGCCGATTTTCTGGCCACCGCGGGCGCAGGCCATCACGATGCCCGTCTTGATCAGGCCCTGCGTGTCGAACACGTAGTCGTACCGTTCGGCGCGCAGGTCGGCAAAAAAGCCGCGCAGCTCCGCGCGCACGGCCGCCTGGCCGAGTCCCTTGCGCCAGCGCCGCAGCGCGAACGGGATCACCTTGCGCACGTGCGGGTTGAGCTGCACGAGGCTCACATAGCCCTCTTCCACCACCCAGTCCACCTGGGCATCCGGAAAGTGGCGCCGGATGTCGGCCACGATCGGGAGATTGTGCAGGACGTCGCCCAGCGACGACACCCGCACCAGCAGGATCTTCATCAGAACGGCAGTTTTGCGTCAGGCTTGGCGGCGAGGATCACGCGGGCGAATTCTTTCTGGATGCGGTCCAGCGCTGCCGGATTCTCGCCCTCGAAGCGCAGCACGACGACGGGCGTCGTGTTCGAGCCGCGCGCCAGGCCGAAGCCGTCCGGGTATTCCACGCGCAGGCCGTCGATGTCATTGACGCGATCCGCGCCCGGGAATTCCGCTTCGGCGCGCAGCTTGTCGATCAGCGCGAAGTTCTCGCCTTCCTGCAAGTGCAGGTGCAGCTCGGGCGTGCTGGACGCGATCGGCAGGGCATTCAGCAGTGCCGACGGGTCGGTTTCGCGCGTGAGGATCTCGAGCAGGCGCGCGCCCGTGTACAGGCCGTCGTCGAAGCCGAACCAGCGGTCCTTCCAGAAGATATGGCCGCTCATCTCGCCGCCCAGCGGCGCACCGGTTTCCTTCAGCTTGGCCTTGACGAGCGAGTGGCCCGTCTTCCACATCAGCGGACGGCCGCCGTGCTGCTCGATCCACGGGCCCAGGTGGCGCGTGCACTTCACGTCGTACAGGATTTCGGCGCCCGGGTTGCGCGACAGGACGTCCTTGGAGAACAGCATCATCTGGCGGTCCGGGAAGATGATCTGGCCATCCTTCGTGACGACGCCCAGTCGGTCGCCGTCGCCGTCGAAAGCGAGGCCGATCTCGGCATCCGTCGTTTTCAGGCATTCGATCAGGTCCTGCAGGTTTTCCGGGTGCGCCGGATCCGGGTGGTGGTTCGGGAAGTGGCCGTCCACGTCGCAGAACAGTTCGATCACGTCGCAGCCCATCGCGCGGAACAGGTCGCCCGCGACCATGCCGGCCACGCCGTTGCCGCAGTCGACCGCGATCTTGATCGGGCGTGCGATCCTGACGTCGCCGACGATGCGTTCGACGTAAGCGGCCTTGATGTCGTGCGTCGAATAGCTGCCTTGCCGGGCGGCCGGCTGGAAGTCGTCGCGTTCGATCGCCTGGTACAGGCCCTGGATGGCATCGCCGTAGATCGCCTCGCCGGCCAGCACCATCTTGAAGCCGTTGTAGTCCGGCGGGTTGTGGCTGCCGGTGACCATGATGCCCGAGCGCGCGCCCAGCACGTTGGTGGCGAAATACACCATCGGCGTGGCGACCAGCCCTAAGTCGATGACGTCCACGCCCGCGGCCTGCAGGCCTTCGGCCAGCGCCCCGGCCAGTTCCGGGCCGGACAGGCGGCCGTCGCGGCCGATAATCACGGTGCGTTCTCCCTTGGCCAGCGCGGCGGCGCCGAACGCCTGGCCGATGCGGCGCGCGATCCCCGCGTCGAGCGTACTGCCGATGACGCCGCGGATGTCATAAGCCTTGAAGATCGTTTTCGAGAGAGAAACCATGGATTATCTACCTTGCTGGACGGGGCACCGGAATGCGCGCACGGGCATTACGAACGCCGGTTGGTTCGGATGTCGGAAAAAGGGATATTGTAGCGGCAAGAGGGCCGACGGTGTCGGATTGCCGCTATATTGAATGCGCAAACAAGCGCAGTGAGGCGCACAGAACGTGCGCACTCGGAGCGATATGATACGGAATCAGACGCGCAGTTTGTCCAGCGATTTACCGCCTTCAACCCATTCCTTGACCCATTTCGGCTGGCGGCCACGACCGGTCCACTGTTGCGACGCATTGTCCGGATTGCGAAAACGAACGGCGACGGAGCCGGTATTCGCGCCTGCCGATTTGCCGCCACGGCCGCTGGCGCTGATCAGGTCTTTCAAAGGCACGCCGACGCTCTGTGCGATGGCCATGATCTGTTCACGCGCCTTTTGCACTTCCTGCACCTCGCGTTTCTTCATTTCCTGCTTGATCTGCTCCTGCAGGTTGCGCAAATCGCCCAAGGACAAATTAGACAGATCCATCTTGATTCCTTATATGTAGAGTCTAGGTGTAAGGGATTTTATCGAATATTCACCAATGCTCGCAATATACTACAACTTAAATTTCTTCAGTGTTTTTTGTGCCAAATCAGCCAGCGCGGCGACTTGAATCTCACGATACGCGCGTACAACCATACGTAGCTGATAATGAACAACAGGCAGAAGAATATCAGGATTCCCGTATTCCGCCAGAACACGGTTGCGGGGATAACGGCCGTGAGGGAAAACAGCCACAGGTATGGCGAGGTGCGCGCATTCCTTTTCATGAGTGCGCGGGCCTCTTTGCGGCCAACGGTCCATTGCACGATGCGCCGGAAAATCAGGCTGTGCAGGTGGATTCCATCCGGCATTGTAGGAGATTTCCCACGCACAAACATCCGCCGATAAACGGAAAATATGGTTTCGAATGCCGGATAAATCAGCAGCAAAGCGGCATACCACGTCGATACCTGGGGATTGCGCATCACGAGCAGCAGGGCCAGTTCGCCCAGCATGAATCCGATGAAATAAGCGCCCCCGTCGCCGAGGAAGATGAGGCCGACGGGATAATTCCACACGAGGAAACCGGCCGTCGCGCCCGCGACCGTCAGCGCTGACACCAGCACGAACATATCGCCCACCTGCCAGCCCACGTAGGCGAGCGACAGCAGCATGAAGATCGTGACGACGCTGGCCAGGCCATTGAACCCGTCGATGATATTCACCGCGTTCGCAATGCCGGCGACGGCCAGTACGGTCAGCGGCAATATCAGCCACAGCGAATCGAGGTTCCAGCTCACGAAAGGCATATCGAGGCGGGCGATTTTCGCATCCAGCACGAGATAGCCGAGGAACGCGGCGGCCATCGTCAAAATCAGGCGGCGCGAGGGACGCACCTTGCCCGTATAGTCTTCGACGATACCGCCGGCAAATGCGATCCCCGAACATCCCAGCAGCCAGACCAGCCAATAACCGAGGTCGGGCACGCGCCATACGGAAATGCCGGCACTCAGGGCCACCGCGAGGAAGATCGGCAAACCGCCAATCCGCGCCACCGCATGCAGATGGACCTTCTGGACGCCGTCGAAATTATTGTCGAGTGCGGGGCCGTGCAATTTCGAATGCTTGACGACGAGGAGCGTCAGGAGCGCGGACACGACAAAACTTACGATGAAGGAAAACATTTTATTATTTTTTAAATGCAACCCTGCGGATGGCAATCGCAGGGCCGAGGGAATAGGTGGTCATGCGAAATTCACGCCGACGTCCGCCCTTGCCAACAATCCATTGTACCGGATTAGTCCACGGCAAACCGGACCTGGGCAGTGTACGCGCGTACGTCCCGACTTGATTGAGGAATTACGAAATACCGAAACTTTGACTGAGGAGCAAGACAATTTACAATCGGTAATGCGTACAGCGGGGCCCGCCGCGCGAAACCTGCGGGAATCCATTAGTATCGATCCTGCAAAAACGAATATGAGCGAGATGAAAACCTATGTAATCGGCGACCTGCAAGGGTGCGCCCATGAAGCCGGGCTGCTGCTGGAACGCATCGGCGCGACCGCCGGGCCGGGCGCGCGCATCCTGTTCGTCGGCGACCTGGTCAATCGCGGTCCCGATTCGCTCGGTGCGCTGCGCCGCATGAAGGCGCTGGCGGAAGCGAGCGATGGCCGCGTCGACGCCCTGCTCGGCAACCACGACCTGCACCTGCTGGCCGTGGCCGTCGGCGCGCAGAAGATGAGCCGGTCGGATACGCTGGACGAAATCCTGGCCGCGCCCGACCGCGACGCGCTGATCGACTGGCTGCGCCGGCGCCCGCTCGCGATGTTCGTCGATGCGCACCTGCTCGTGCACGCGGGCGTGGCACCGCAGTGGACGGCCGCGCAGACGATGGCGCTGGCGGCCGAAGTGGAGGCGGTGCTGCGCGGCGACCAGTGGATCGGCTTCCTCGGCCAGATGTACGGCAACGAGCCCGATCGCTGGGACGACAGCCTGACGGGCATCGCCCGCCTGCGCTGCATCGTCAACGCGCTCACGCGCATGCGCCTGTGCTGGCCGGACGGCCGCATGGATTTCCACCACAAGGAAAGCGACAAAGGGCCGGAAGGCACGGACCTGCAGCCGTGGTTCGACCTGCCCGACCGCCGTACGCTCGATGTCACCGTCGTGTTCGGACACTGGTCCGCGCTGGGGCTCGTGCTGCGGCCGAATCTCGTGGGGCTGGACAGCGGCTGCGTATGGGGCGGCAAGCTGACGGCCGTGTGCCTGGATGACCGGTCGTTGTTGCAGGTGGATTGTCCCGAATACCGGGAGCACAGCGGGAAGAAATAATCAGCCCCGCCCCAGCGCCCGAGCGATCGCATCATGCGCCGCCTGCGCCAGTTCGCGCCGGTGCGCGCCCGCCGCCGGGATCGGCGCCAGGCGGGCCAGCCGCGCGACGACCGGCTCGCCACCCAGGATGCGCACGATGCTGTCGACGAACGTCGTCTCGCCCGTGTAGTCGACGGACGGATGCCACGCGCCGCCCGCATCGACATAGGCCAGCGCGACCGGCTGCACGGGCACCGCGGCGTCGATGGCCGCTTCGAACAGATTCGCGTGGAACGGCAGCACCGTGCCCTGGCTGGCCGTCGTCCCCTCGGGGAAGAACGCCACGCGGCGGCGCCGGCCGAGCGCCTCCACGATGCCTTTGAAAATGTGGCGCAAGTCGCGCCGGTTGCCGCGCGCGATGAACACCGTGCCCGCCTGCGCGACGAGCCAGCCGACGACGGGCCAGGCGCGGATCTCGGCCTTGGCGACGAAGCGGCACGGGTGCACGGCATTGATGACGAAGATGTCGAGCCACGAGATGTGGTTCGCGACGATGAGCGCGTGCGCCAGCGAGTCCTCGCCCGGCACGCGCTCGAGGCGCACGCGGCAGATGCCCAGCAGGCGCGCCGACCAGCGCTGGATCAGGCGCTCGCGCAAGGCGTCGCCCGCCCAGGGGAACACGAGGGCGCAGGTGGCCAGGCCCTGGACGAGGTGGAGGACGAGGCGCGCGAGGCGCCACGCAAGCCGGATCTTCAATCAGCGTTCGAACGCGACGTGGCCGGCGACGATCGTCGCCTTCACCTGGCCCGCCAGTTCGTAGCCGAGGAACGGCGTGTGCTTGCCCTGGCTCGCGAGGGCGGCCGCGTTGACGGTCCAGCGCGTGTCCGGATCGAACAGCACGACGTCCGCGCTCGCGCCCTGTGCCAGCGTGCCCGCGGGCAGGCCCGCCATGCGCGCCGGATCGCTCGTGATCTTCGCCAGCGCCGTCGTCAGCGCCTTCGCGTCGTTACCCTGCTCCGCCGCCCATTTCAGCATCAAGGACAGCAGCAGCTCCAGGCCGGTGGCGCCGGGCGACGCTTCCGCGAACGGCAGCAGTTTCTCGTCGTCGTCGACCGGGGTGTGGTCCGAGCAGACGGCGTCCACGGTGCCGTCCTGGACGGCCGCGCGGATCGCGTCGCGGTCGCGCTGGCTGCGCAGCGGCGGCGTGAGGCGCGCGTTGGAATCGAAGAAGCCGATGTCGGCATCCGTCATGTGCAGGTGGTGCACGCCGACGTCGCACGTGACCGGCAGGCCTTCCTTCTTGGCGGCGCGGATCAGGTCCAGCGCGGCGGCGGACGAGATGCGGCACAGGTGCACGCGCGCACCGGAGGCGCGCATCAGTTCGAAGATCGTGTGCAGCGCGATGGTCTCCGACATCACGGGCACGCCGGACAGGCCCAGGCGCGACGCCAGCGGCCCGCTGTGGGCGACGCCGCCGCGGCCGATGTACGGGTCCTGCGGGCGCAGCCACACGGTGTAGCCGAACGTCTTCGCGTACTGCATGGCGCGCAGCAGCACCGTGGTGTCCGTGATCGGTTCCTCGGCCTGCGCGAAGCCGATGCAGCCGGCTTCCGTCAGCTCGGCCATCTCGGTCAGCGCCTTGCCCTTCAGGCCGACGGTCAGTGCGCCCAGCGGATGCACGTTGGCCTGGTTCAGCAGGCGCGCGCGATGCTTGAGCATTTCGACGAGGCCCGGCTCGTCCAGCACGGGGTCGGTATCGGGCGGGCACACGAGCGTCGTCACGCCGCCCTGCACCGCGGCCTGCATTTCCGATTCCAGCGTGGCCTTGTATTCGTAGCCCGGCTCGCGCAGGCGCGCGGAGAGGTCGACGAGGCCCGGCGCGACGACGAGGCCCGCGGCGTCGATCGTGCGCGCGGCCGTGAAGCCCGCGGGTGCGTTACCGATGCCGGCAATCTTGCCGTCGGCGATGTAGAGGTCCTGGACGGCGTCGATGCCGGCCGACGGGTCGATCAGGCGCCCGTTCTTGATATGCAGATTCGTCATGCGTGACTTCCAGCCAAAATACTCATAACCGCCATGCGGACGGCGATACCGAAGGTGACCTGGGGCAGAATCACGGCCTGGGCGCCGTCCGCCACGGCCGAATCGATCTCCACGCCGCGGTTCATCGGGCCCGGGTGCATGACGATGGCGTCCGGCTTCGCAAGGGCCAGTCGCTCCGGCGTCAGGCCGTAGCTCTTGAAATACTCGCCGGCCGACGGCAGCAGCGCGCCCGACATGCGCTCGTTCTGCAGGCGCAGCATGATGATCACGTCGACGTCCTTCAGTCCCTCGTCCATGTTCGTGAACACCCGCACGCCCATCTGTTCCAGGCCGCCCGGCAGCAGCGTGTGCGGGCCGATGGCGCGCACTTCCGGCACGCCCAGCGTCGTCAGCGCGTGGATGTCCGAACGGGCCACGCGGCTGTGCAGGATGTCGCCGACGATGGCCACGCGCAGGTTCGTGAAATCCTTCTTGTAGTGACGGATCGTGTACATGTCGAGCAGGCCCTGCGTCGGGTGCGCGTGGCGGCCGTCGCCCGCGTTCACCACGTGCACGTGGTTCTGCTGCGTGTCGTTCAGGTGCTTGGCGATCAGGTACGGCGCGCCCGACTGCGCATGGCGCACGACGAACATGTCGGCGTGCATGGCCGAGAGGTTGTCGATCGTGTCCAGCAGCGATTCGCCCTTGCTCGTCGACGAGGCGGCGATGTTCAGGTTGATGACGTCGGCCGACAGGCGCTTCGACGCGATCTCGAACGTCGTGCGCGTGCGCGTCGAGTTTTCGAAGAACAGGTTGAAGACGCTTTTCCCGCGCATCAGCGGCACCTTCTTGACCTCGCGGTCGGAGATGCTCACGAAGCTCGAGGCGGTGTCGAGGATGTGGTTGATGATGGCCTTGGGCAGTCCCTCGATGGTAAGGAGGTGCTGCAGTTCGCCGTTCTTGTTCAGTTGCGGGTTATGCATTGTCGTCTTCGATCGTGAGCGAGAGTTGGCCGTTTGCCGCGCGCGCCAGCGCGAGCGAGCGGCCAGGGGCAAGCTGTGCGTGCGCGCCGACGAAATCGGCGGCGACCGGGAGTTCGCGGCCGCCGCGGTCCGCCAGCGCGGCCAGCATGATACGCTGCGGACGGCCAAAATCGAACAGCACGTTGATCGCCGCGCGCACCGTGCGGCCGGTGTACAGCACGTCGTCGACGAGCACGATGGTCGCGCCGTCGACGTTGAATTCGATCCGGGTCGGCTTCACATCCGGATGCAGGCCCTTGCGGGCATAGTCGTCGCGGTAGAACGAGACGTCGATGAAGCCCAGGCGGGATTGCAGTCCCAGGTCGGCGGCGAGACGCTCCGCGAGCCAGGCGCCGCCCGAGTGGATGCCGACGATGGCGGCATCCTGTACGCCGGCCAGGCCGGCGCGCACCTGCGCGAGCAGGTCGCGGTACAGCGCCTCGGCGTCCAGGCTGTCCGCGTCGTTAATATGAGTTGGCATGATCGTCAAAGTATTGTTGCAAAATGATGGCGGCGGCCTTGGCGTCGATGATCTCGCCGCGCTTGGCGGGGATGACGGCCGACGAATAGCGCTCGTCGACGAGTTCGACGGGCAGGTTGAAACGGCCATTGAGCTGGTTGGCGAAACGGCGCGCGCGCAGGGTCATCTCGTGTTCCGCGCCGTCCGGATGGCGCGGCTCGCCCACGACGAGGCGCGCGGGGCGCCATTGTTCGATCAGGTCGCCGATGACCTTGAAGCGGGTCGCATTGTCGACCGCCTTGATGACGGACAGCGGTTGCGCCTGTCCCGTCAGGGTATTCCCCATGGCGATCCCAATGCGCTTGATGCCGAAGTCGAAGCCTAGGACGATGTCGACCATTACCTGCGTCGACTCCGGGTTGTTTCGCAACGATCAAGCATGACCGGCCTCGGAAGCCAGCATGAGGGGATCGATCCCCAGCAGCTTGATGGCCGCGTTGTAGCGCTCCTCGATCGGCAGGTCGAACAGCACGCGCGCGTCGGCGCTCACGGTGAGCCAGCCGTTGCGGGCGATCTCTTCTTCCAGCTGACCCGGGCTCCAGCCGGCATAGCCGATCGAGACGAGCATGCGGCGCGGGCCGGTGCCGTTCGCGACGGCTTCCAGCACGTCGATCGACGTCGTGAACGCGACGTCATCGGTGACGGAGAGCGACGAGGAATAGCGGCCGCCGGGCGAATGCAGCACGAAGCCGCGGTCGTCCTGGACGGGGCCGCCGAACATGATCGGCTCGTCCTCGACGCTGGCGCGCAGGCCTTCCGCCACTTTCAGGTCGATGCGGTCGAACAGCACGTCCATCGTCATGTCCGTCGGCTTGTTGATGACGACGCCGAGCACGCCCTTCTCGTTGTGCTCGCAGATATACACGACAGTGCCGCCGAAGATCGGGTCATTCATGGACGGCATGGCAATCAGGAAATGATTAGCCAGGTTCAGCTGTGACGTGGATGCACTCAACGTGCCGAGGAGAGGCGTGTCTTCCTGGGGCATCCCGGGCATGGTTAGAGGCTTGCCGACCTTACTTTTTTTCATGCTCATACTCTCTGTTGGCTCACTCTCTGGAGTTACCGCGGCATTGCTACGCTGAAAAGCTGGACTTTTCGCTAGTTTACACCGAATTGCCCGACCGGCCACGGAAGCCGCTCGGCGGGGCAAACCTGAGAGATGGTAGACAGTAAAATTCTGGACTGCATTGACTCAACACACAGAAGATGACTCTGAGAAACTCCCTGGTCTGGTTCCGGCGCGATTTGCGCGTGGACGACCATGCCGCGCTGCATCACGCCCTGCTCTCCTCACGCCGGGTGGTTGGCGTGTTCGTGTTCGATACGGACATCCTGGCCGGCCTGCCGTCCGACGACCGGCGCGTTCAATTTCTGCTCGACAGCGTGCGCGAGCTGGATGCGCGCCTGCATGCAATGGGAGGTTATCTCATCGTGCGGCACGGGCGCGCCACGCAGGTGATCCCGGCGCTGGCGGCCGAACTGGATGCGGAGTCCGTGTTCGCCAACCGCGACTACGAGCCGCAGGCCATCGCGCGCGACCGCGCCGTGCAGGACGCCCTGCGCGCGGCCGGGCGCAGCCTGCAGACGTTCAAGGACCAGGTCATTTTCGAACAGGACGAGGTATTGACGCTGGCCGGCGGCCCCTATTCCGTCTTCACGCCGTACAAGAACGCGTGGCTGAAACGCCTCGCGCGCGAGCCGGAGGCGCTGCGGCCGTACGAGACGGCGCCCCACGCCGGCGCGCTCGCGCCGCCGCCTGTGGATCACACCCTGCCCGCGCTCGCGGATCTCGGCTTCGTCCCGAACGCCGCGCCCATCGCGCATCCCGGCATGCCGGGCGCGGAGACACTGCTGGCGCGGTTCGGCGAGCGCCTCGCCCGCTACGACCACGACCGCGACTTCCCGGCGCTGGACGCAACGTCGCGCCTGTCGATCCACCTGCGCTTCGGCACGCTCTCCGTGCGCCGCCTCGTCGCCATGCTGCAGGAATGCATCGCCGACGGCAGCGGCGGCCCGGGTGCGCCCGTGTGGCTGTCGGAACTGGTCTGGCGCGAGTTCTACATGATGATCCTGGCGCGCCATCCGCGCGTCGTCACGCAATCGTTCAAGGCCGCCTTCGATGCCGTCGCGTGGGACGACGGGCCGGATGCTGACGCGCTGTTCGACGCGTGGTGCACGGGCCGCACGGGCTACCCGCTCGTCGACGCCGCGATGCTGCAGCTGGAACGGACGGGTTTCATGCACAACCGCCTGCGCATGGTAACGGCCAGCTTTTTGACCAAGGACCTCGGGATCGACTGGCGGCGCGGGGAGCGCTGGTTCGCGCTGAAGCTGAACGATTACGAACTGGCGTCGAACAACGGCGGCTGGCAATGGGCGGCGTCGACGGGGTGCGACGCGCAGCCGTGGTTCCGCATCTTCAATCCGGTGACGCAGTCGAAGCGGTTCGATCCGGATGGAGAGTTCATCCGGCAGTACCTGCCGCAGCTGGCCGGCTTGAACGGGGCGGCCATTCATGCGCCGTGGCTGGCGAAGCCGGAGGTTTTACAGAAGGCCGGGGTCGTGCTCGGGAAGGATTATCCGCTGCCGGTGGTGGACCACGAGGACGCGCGGGAGAAGACGCTGGCGCGGTTCAAGGCGATCCGCGCCGCGTAGTCAGCTTGCGCGCGCTTCCAGCAATCCGGATATCGCCGCCAGCAGTGCGTCTTCCTGGTACGGCTTGCCGAAATAGGCATCGACGCCAAGCCCCAGCGCCACGTTGCGGTGCTTGTCCGCCGTGCGCGACGTGATCATGATGATCGGCAACGCCTTTGTTGCGGCATCCCCGCGCACGTGGCGCGTGAGGTCGAAGCCGTCCATGCGCGGCATCTCGATATCGACCAGCATCAGGTCGGGCCGCGTCTCCTGCATCTGCTCGAGCGCATCGACGCCGTCCTTGGCCAGCAGCACGCGATAACCTTCGCGCTCCAGCAGGCGCTGCGTGACCTTGCGCACGGTGAGCGAATCGTCCACGACCATGATGGTCGCGACGCGCGCGGCCGGTGCGGGCGCAGGCATCTCCACGGCACGGCCGGGACGCGCACCCTGTCCCGCCAGCTGCACCGCGTCGAGGATCAGCACGATCTCGCCCGAACCGAGGACGGTGGCGCCGGCGATGCCCGGCATGCGCGCCAGCTGCGGCCCGATGTTCTTGATGACGACCTCGCGGTTGCCCAGCACCTCGTCCACCCGCACGGCGACGCGCGTGTTGCCGCTCCTGAGCACCAGCACCGGCGACGAGCGCTGGCCGCTCGCGCCACCCTGTTCGTGCAGCAGCGCGGGCAGGTAGTGCAGCGGGACGCTCTCGCCGTGGACGTTGATCGCCCCGGCCGCGAAGGCCGCGTCGAGGTCGGCCTCGCGCACCTGCAGTACCTGCTCGACCAGCACGGCCGGCAGCGCGTGCGTGCGCGTGCCGCTGGCGACGAGCACGACCTGCGTGACGGCCAGCGTGAGCGGCAGGCGGATGGCGAAGGCGGCGCCGCGGCCCGGCGTCGTCTCGACGTCGACACGGCCGCCCAGCGCGCGCGCTTCCGAACGCACGACGTCCATGCCGACCCCGCGTCCGGCCAGTTCCGTCAGCGTGTCCGCCGTCGAGAAGCCCGGCTCGAACACCAGCTCCGCCGCGTCCTGGTCGGACACGTCCTCGCCGTCCGCCAGCAGCCCGAGGGATGCCGCCTTGGCGCGGATGCGGGCGAGATCCAGGCCCGCGCCGTCGTCGGCGAAGCGGATCTCGACCTCGTTGCCCTGCTGGCTCACCTGCACGAGCAATTCGCCCGTCTCCGGCTTGCCGGCCGCGAGGCGCTGTTCGCGCGGCTCGACGCCGTGCACGATGGCGTTGCGCAGCAGGTGTTCGAACGGCGCGGCCATGCGTTCCAGCACGCTGCGGTCGATCTCGACGCCGCCGCCGCGGATGTCCAGGTTGACGCGCTTGTCCATTTCCTTGGCGGTCTGGCGCGCCACGCGGAACAGGCGCTCCGAGAGGCTCGCGAACGGCACCATCCGCACCCGCATCAGGTCGCGCTGCAGGTCGCGCGTGAGGCGCGACTGGGCGGCCAGGTCGTCGGACGCCGCCTCCACCGTGCGCGCCAGGCCATCGTGGAACGAACCGACGTCGTTCACGCTCTCGGCCATCATGCGCGTCAGTTCCTGCAGACGCGTGAAGCGGTCGAATTCGAGCGGATCGAATCCCCGTTCGCCCGCGATCGACAGGCGCGACGCGATCTGCGATTCCGCCTGCACCTCCACTTCGCGCAACTGGCGCCGCAGGTTGGCGAGGTTGTCGGAGAATTCGGCCAGCATGCCCTTCAGCGTGCCGACCTGGGTCTCCAGCTTCGAGCGCGTGATCGACACTTCGCCCGCCTGGTTGACGAGACGGTCGAGGATGTCGGCGCGCACCCGCACGAGCGGCGCGCGTGCGGCCTGATCGTCGGCGGGCGGGGCCGGCAGCGCGGCGGGCTCCGGTGCCGGTGTTTCCCCGGCCGGCTGCTGCAGCTGTTCGAACAGCAGTTGCGCCTGGTCGTAGTTGGCCAGCAGTTCGTCGAAGGCCGCCGGATTCGTCGTCCCCGCGTGCAGCATGTTCTCGATCTGCGTTTCCAGCGCGTGCGTGTGCTGGCCGAGACGCATCGCACCGGCCATGCGCGCGCTGCCCTTCACCGTGTGCAGGGCGCGCAGCAGGCCTTGCGCGACGGCCGCGTCGGCCGGGTTCTGCTGCCACTGGCGCAGGCCGTTGCCGATCTGCGGCAGCAGGTCCGCCGCCTCTTCCATGAAGACGGGCAGCAGGTCCGGGTCGAGGTCGTCGACGAACACCGGCTCGGCGGCCAGGACGGTGTCGGCTTCCGGTTCCGGTTCCGGTTCCGGCTCCGGCTCCGGTTCGGGCGCGGGGATGTCGAACAACGCATCGACGTCGATGACCTCCTGCGCCTCCGCGGGGGCCTGCTCCAGCGTGGGCGCGGCGAACGGATCGTCGAAATACGTATCGAACAGATCGTCGACGGCGCTCACGGCCGGATCTTCCTGGCGCGGTGCCGGCGCGCGCGGCGCCAGTTCCGTGCTGGCGGGCAGCGACGGCGTGCCGGTGACGAGCGGCGGATCGGCCAGGATGCTGGCGTAGGTGGCGGCGAACAGCGCGTCCAAACGCTGCGCCAGTTCCGGCTCGGCGTCCTCGATGACGGCGTCGGCGCGCTGGCGCCCCAGCTCGTCGCGCAGCGCTTCCAGCCGCGCCAGCAGTTCCGGCTGCGCGGGCGCCAGTTCGCCCAGCGCGAACACCTGCAGCATGATGCGCACGCGCTCGACCGTCTCGTCGAGCAGGTCGAACCGGGCAACGTCCAGCGGCGGGACGGCCACCTGCAGCGCTTCTTCCAGCGCCACGGCCAGTTCGCGCAGCGCGTTGAAGCCGACGGTGGCCGATGTGCCGCCCAGCGTGTGCGCCGCCTTCAGCGCCTGCGCCGACACGGCGCGCAGCGGTTCCGCGCGCCAGCCGGCGAAGTCCTCGGCCAGCGTGCGCACCAGCTCCTCGGTCTCGCCGAGGTAGATGTTGTACAGCGGGAGCGGGATCTCGAGGTCGCCCACGTGCCGCACGTTCGTTTCCGACACCGGGAACGCGAGCACGTTGTCCGGCAGCTCTTCCGTGGACAGGGCCGGCAGCGGCGCGGGCGCCTCGTCCGGCGCGACCTCGAAGCCGGCGGCGGGCTCGATCGGTTCCGCCGCCGCCGCGGCATCGAATGCGCCGACCGTCTCGGGCGCCAGTTCCGCAGGCGCGTCCACGACCGGCACCTCCGCCGCCGACTCGAGCGGCCCGCCCTCCTGCACCCGGAGGGCGGCCTCGACGAGCGCCACGCCATCGCGCTGCGATCCGCCGGCCGCCAGTTCGTCGACCCACGCGCCCAGCTCCGCATGCGCATGCGCGAGCAGCGCCAGCAGGTCCGGCGTGGCGGCCCGCGCTTCCGCCAGCCACAGGTTCATGACCTTCTCGACGGCCGCCGCCGCAGCGGCGAACTGCTCGAGGTTCACCATGCGGCTGCTGCCCTTGAGCGTGTGGAAGCCGCGGCGCAGGCGGGTAAGCGTGTCCTGGTCGGCCGGATCGGCCCCCGCTACCGGCAGCGCGGTGCCGACGACGTCCAGCACTTCGCGCGCCTCGCCGATGAAGATCTCCAGCAGTTCGGCGTCGACGGCGTCCGGTGCCTCCACCGGCGCAGCCTGCGGTTCCGAAGGCGCCGGTGCTTCGAGCGGCAGCTCATGGAACAGCCCCGTCGCGGCATCGAAGCGGTAGCGCCGGCGCGCACCGTCGACGTTCTGCGCCAGCGCGTCCGTGAAGAAGCCGAGCGCGCCGATGTTGCGGGCCAGGTTGTCCAGCACGGCGCCGCGCTCCACCTCGTCCGGCGCGCCGTCGATCAGCGTGCGCACCCGGGCACGCACGTGGTCGACCGCCTGCGTGGCCTGCTCCTGGTCGAGGATGGCCAGCGCGCCCTGCAACTGGTGCAGCAGCGGGTCGACCTGTTGCAGGGACGCCTTGCGCGCGGAATCTTCGTAATAGTCGTCGATGAGTTTCTCGACCTGGCGCAGGCCCGTGCGGATCTCGCCCGCCAGCACGGCCACGGTCTGGCCCTGCTGCAGTTCGCGCGCCATCTCGCCGTGCCAGGCCGGGGCGTCCGGCGGAGTCTCGCCATGCGCCAGCGCGAGCAGGCGCTGGCCGACGGCTTCCGCATGCTGGCCGAAGTCGTCGGGAAGCTGGCGCACCTGGTCCAGGCCGTGCTCGACGAACAGCATGGCCTCGGCCATCTCGAGACTGAACTGGTCGCTGCGGCCGCCCGCCATCGATTCGCTGGCGGCCTGTCCCAGTTCGCGCAGCAGTTGCGCGAGCTGGGGCGCACCCAGCTTCTCGCTGGCGCCGGCCAGTTTCGCCAGCGCGTCGTTGAAGCCGCCGCCCGTGACGTCGCTGCCTTCCGTCGCCACGCGGTCCCAGCCCTGCTTGGTCTCGATCAGCGCTTCCTTGGCATCCTTCAGCACGTCCGGGTCGACCTTGCCGTAGCGGCGTTCCAGGTAGTCCGCCGGCACCTGGCCGCCGACGTGGTACGCGTCGCGCAACTGGCGCGCTTCGGGGTTCGGTTCGGGCGCGGCCGAGATGAAGAACAGCGCGTCGCGCAGCAGCGCTTCCGGCAGTTCCGTATGCCCCTGCGCCTGGCGGCGCAGCTGCAGATTGATCTGGCCGAACAGCTGTTTCACGTACAGGTCGGGTGCGACCTGGCCGGTCGCCACGAGGTCGGCGACGGCCTGCAGCGCGAGCCAGAACGCGTGGCTTTCCGCCTGCGGCTGGCCGTGCACGACGCCCGCCAGCGCGTCGCGCATGGCGGCCGCCTGGGCGCGCTGGGCGTCGACGTCCTGGCTGCGCAGGAACGGCAGCAGCGCCTTTTCGAATGCGGCGCGGGTCGCGGCGTAGTCCGGCATCGGGCCGGCGCCGCCGGCCGGCAACAGGGCCGGGGCGAGGTCCAGCACGAGCATCTGGCCCGGGTGCACCCGTTCCACGCCCAATAACTCCTGCAGCGCGCGGTAGTACGGGAACAGGCGCACGGGCTGCGGCGCCGCGCCGGCCAGCAGCTCTTCCAGGTATTCGACGAGCGCCCGGAACGCCTCGCCGACGGCGCCGGCGCGCTCAAGCTCGAGCGCCAGCGTGCCGTCCTTGAAGCGGTCGATAACCTGTTCGGCCGCTTCGCTCAGGCGTTCGACGCCGGCCACGTCGACCATCTGCAGGGCCCCGTGGGCCTGGTGCAGGTGCGACTTGGCATGCAGCAGCAGGGTCGGCCGGGCTTCCGGACTGCGGCCGGCCGCGTCCTGCAACGCCTTGGCAGACCGCCCGAGGGCGTCGCGGATTTCACCGATGACCCAGGACAGGGGGCCGGTGTCGAAAGGCGGTGCGGCGGAGGCGGACGAAAACTGGGTCATGTGGGCAAAAGTCGGATGCTCAGGCGGCGACGCGGAAGCGCGACACCGAATTCTTCAGTTCCTGCGCGAGCTCCGCCAGTTGCCGGATCGACTGCGCCGTCTGCTGCGTGCCGCCCTGTGCCTGTTCGGTGATCGCGAGGATGTGCTGCATATTATGCGCCACGCCGTTCGCGGACGTCGCCTGCAATCCTGCAGCGACGGCCATCCCCTGGATCAGCTCCGCGAGACGGTTCGACACGCGCGAGATGTCGGCCAGCGCCGCGCCGGCCGCGTCGGTCACCCGCGCGCCCTCGACGACGCCCTGCGTCGACTTTTCCATGGCCGCCACGGCGTCGTGCGTGTCGGTCTGGATGGTGCGCACCAGCGCGCCGATCTGCTTGGCCGCCTCGGCCGACCGTTCCGCCAGCCGCTGCACCTCTTCCGCCACGACCGAGAAGCCGCGCCCCGCCTCGCCGGCCGACGCGGCCTGGATGGCGGCGTTCAGCGCCAGCACGTTGGTCTGTTCCGTGATGTCGGAAATGAGCTCGGTGATCTCGCCGATCTCCTGCGACGATTCGCCCAGGCGCTTGATGCGCTTGGAGGTTTCCTGGATCTGCTCGCGGATCTCGCCCATGCCGCGGATGGCGTTCTGCACCGCCGTCGCGCCCTGCTCGGCCGCCGCCACCGACTGGCGCGCCACCTCGGCCGATTCCTTCGCGGAGCTGGACACGTCCGTGATCTCGCCGGCCATGCGGAACATCGTGGCCGACGTATCCTGGATCTCGCGCGCCTGCTGGCCCGCCGCGACGAGCAGCCGACTCGACACCTGCTGCGCGTCGTTCGACGCCTGCGTCACCTTTTCCGCCGTATCGATCACGCGCACGACGAGGCCGCGCAGTTCTTCCACCGTGTAGTTGACGGAGTCGGCGATGGCGCCCGTGATGTCTTCCGAGACGGTGGCATAGACGGTCAGGTCGCCATCCGCCACTTCCTGCAATTCGTTCATCAGGCGCAGGATCGCGGCCTGGTTCTGGTCGTTGGTGGCCTTGGCTTCCTCTTCCTTGGCCTGGGCCTGCAGATGCAACGCTTCCGCTTCCTGGCGCCGTGCCTCGGCGCCGCGGGTGCGGTTGCGCGAATCCTGCAGCATCACGCGCGAGATGCTGCCGGCCGTGACGAGGGTGAAGATCGATGCCGCCACGAGCACCCACAGCCACATGCCCGTGCTGCCCGCGCCGGCACGGTACGACGCCTGCAGGTCGGTCAGCTGGCGGCGCAGCGCCTCGTTGTCGCGGAAGATGGTCTGCTCGGCGGCCTTGGCGGCCGTCATGTCGGACAGTTTATCGAGGAAGGTCGAGATCAGCTTCTGGCAGATGTCGAATTTCGACTGCACTTCTTCCAGCCTGGCGCGCAGGTCCGGGTCGCGCAGCGGGGCCAGGCCCAGCGCGGCGCTGCCGTTCAGCAGGCCGTCGACGGTGGCGCGGAACGTGGTCGTGTCGCGGCCCATCTGGAACGCGGTCTCGGGACGGATGCCGCCCGAGGTGAGGAATTCGCCGGCGCTGCGCGACAGGCGCTGCGTCAGCATCATCATGCGGCCCAGCGCCGCCAGCTCGCGCGCGCTGCCGCCGCGCGCCGTGCGCTCCGTGAGGATGTCTTCCGTCAGCGCCAGCATTTCCGGCGCCAGCACGTCGAGCTGCTTGAGGTTCCTGTCGAAGGCGATCAGCTCCGGCTTCATCTTGAGGATGCTGGCGGCGGCCGCGTCGGATACGTTCCATTTCTTGCGCACGGCGGCCAGTTGCGCGGCCAGGTCGTCCGTCGACGCGGGAATTTCATTGCCGTTGAAGTCGCCGCCCCGGGCCAGCAGGTCGAGGTCGCGCGACAGGGCGATGCGGCTGTCCTGCAGCTGCGTGAAGGCATCCGGCACGCCCTGCATCGCGTTCGGCGCGGCCTTGCCCACGCGCTGCGAGTGCATCAGCGCCTCGCTGGCGATCTGGGTCTGGCTGCTGGCGATCGCGCCGCTGCCGGCATTGCGCCACAGCGACAGCAGGGTGACGAGGATGCCGATGACGAAGGCGGCGAGCAGGATGCGCAGCTGGCGCGGCAGGGACAGATGGCCGATCAGCGGCAGGCGCAGGTCGTCGTCGCCGCCGGCGGCCGCGTTCGACGCCTCCGCCGCGTGACGCCGCTTGCGCCGGGCGAGCTGGCCGAGGCGCAGCGCGGCGTCATCGGCGGAACCCGTCGGTGCCGTGCCGCTGACCGGGCCGGCCGGAATCGTGCCGGCGCCGAACTGCGTGTCGGGCGAGGCCAGCACCGTGCCGGGCGCCTGCGCGTCGCCGCCCCCGCCCTTGGGGAAGAAATTCATCGACAGTTTGGATACGAATCCCATGCCAGCTCCAGTACAGAACCTGTGTTTGATTGATTTAGCGTGCGACGTGCAGGAAGCGGTCCTCGCGCGCGAGGGCGGCCAGCGACAGCGGCGTCCATTCCTGGCCGTCGGCGTCGCGCAGGCGGGCATCGAGCGGTGTCATGTCGGCCGCGTGGCGCAGGCCGACGACCTTTGCCACCAGCAGCGCGCACGGGAAGCCGAGGCCGGGCGCGAACGTCACGAGCCGCGTGCCCGGCGTTGGCCGGGCCTGCGGATCGAGATAGCGCGCCAGGTCGACGACGCCCAGCAGGCTGCCGCGGACGTTCGCGAGGCCGAGGTACCACGGCTGCGTGAGCGGCACGGCGGCGAGCGGCGGCAGCGGCACGATTTCTCCCGCTTCGACGAGGTCGAGCAGGTAGCGCATGCCGCCGATCTCCACGCCCAGCTGGTGCGCACGGGCGCCGCTGCTCGTGCGCGCGGCCTGCATGCGCTCGAGCAGCTGTTCCTGGTACTGGCGCAGGCGCGCGCGCCTGGCCGCGCCCTTCTGTCCGGCGGCGTCGCTGACGTCCATCTCAGGCGCCGAGCGTGGCGATGGTGGCCAGCAGCTTCGCCGGATCGACCGGCTTGACGAAATAATCCTTCGCGCCCTGGCGCATGCCCCAGATGCGGTCGGTTTCCTGGTTCTTGCTGCTGCAGATGATGACGGGGACGGACGCCAGTTCCGGATCGCGCGCGATCGAGCGCGTGACCTGGAAGCCGTTCGCGCCGGGCATCACCACGTCCATCAGGATCAGTTCCGGGCGCTCGGCGCGGATCTTGGCCAGCGCCTCCTCGCCGTTGTCGGCGGTGGTCACGGTAAAGCCGTTGCGCACGAGGATGTCGGTCAGGTAGTAACGTTCGGTCGGGGAATCGTCGACGATCAGGATTTTTTGTATGGCCACGGCGGGCTCCGCATCGTTGAAATCAGGCAGCCGCGTCGGTCCGGCCCTGCGCATGGTCGCGCACGGCCGCCAGCAGGCTGTCCTTGGAAAAAGGTTTGGTCAGGTAGGCGCTCGAGCCCACCATCGCGCCGCGCGCACGGTCGAACAGGCCGTCCTTGGAGGACAGCATGATGACCGGCGTGGCATGGAATTTCGCGCTCTTCTTGATCAGCGCGCAGGTCTGGTAACCGTCCAGGCGCGGCATCAGGATGTCGCAGAACACCAGGGACGGATGGTGGTCGTTGATCTTGGCCAGCGCGTCGAAGCCGTCTTCGGCCAGCACCACCCGGTAGCCGGCCTGCGTCAGGAAGATTTCGGCGGACCGACGGATCGTGCTGCTGTCGTCGATCACCATGATCGTCAGGCCTGTCGGTTGCGTCGTCATATTCGTTTCACTTCAGCATGAACACGCAAGATAGCATAGGGTCTGCCGCTTGTGCATGAAGTGTTGCGATACGTCAACTTGCTGAAAACCAGTTCATTAACTAGACGACATGAAACATTGGCGGGACGTTATTTCCCGTTGATGAATCGACAAACGGACCGCTCAGATCGCGGTCATTTCGAAGTCGTCCTTGCGCGCGCCGCATTCCGGGCACGTCCAGTTCATCGGGACATCGGCCCAGCGGGTGCCCGGCGCAATGCCGTCGTCCGGGGCGCCGGCGGCTTCGTCGTAGACCCAGCCGCAGATCAGACACATCCACGTCTGGTACACCTGTGTTTCAGTACTCACTTCGATTTCCTCTTTTCGGTTCAGATAAAATGGGGGGGAAAGGTATAGTATTCTACCCGCTGTGCAAAACCAAACGTCTCCACTCATCCTCACGTTCGGGCCCGCCGACCCGGTCGGGGCGCTGGGCATCCAGTCCGACGTGACCGTCTTCGCCATGCATGGCTGCCACGCCCTCTCGGTCGTGACGGGACTGCTCGTGGCCGACTCCGCGCGCGTCGACGACATCCAGCCGACCGACCACACGCTCGTCGTGGAACAGGCGCGCATGCTGCTGGAGGACATGCCGGTGGCCGCCATCAAGGTCGGCACGCTGGCCAGCCTGGAGCAGATCGCCGCGGTGGCCGAGATCGTGTCCGACTATGCCGACGTGCCCCTCGTGCTCGATCCGTTCACGTCGTCGCTGCCCGATTGCGGCACGCGCGACGACGACATGATGACCCTTATCCACCAGCTGCTCGTACCGCAGGCCAGCGTGTTTTTGCTGTCGCAGCCGGAACTGGCGCGCTTCGCCGACTGCTGGCGCGACCCGGGCAGCATCGCCACCGTCGCCGAGGACGCGGCGGAGCTGACGGGCGTCGGCTGCGGCCACGTGCTCGTGACGGGCGTCGGCGGCGGCGACGGCAGCCGCTGCAACGAGTTGTACGAACCGGACGGCCTGGCCACCGCCCTGCCCTGGGCCCAGCTCCTGCCCGGCCCGTTCGTCGGCGCCGGCAACACGCTGTCGGCCGCTTTGGTGGCGCGGATGGCGCGCGGCGCCGGCGCGGCAGACGCCCTGCCCGGCGCCCAGGACTACCTCACCGGCACCCTCGCCCACGCCTGCCGCTTCGGCATGGGCCGGCTCATTCCGAACAAGATCTTCCGCGCTCCCGGCGCGGCCTGCTAACCCCGCCGGCGCCTCCCGCCCGGGATTCATCCAGACAACCATGACCGCTACGTCCGACACCACATCGAAAAACGACATCCTGTTCGCCCGCGCCCAGCAGACCACGCCGGGCGGCGTGAATTCGCCCGTGCGCGCCTTCCGCTCCGTCGGCGGCACGCCGCGCTTCATCACCCGGGCCGAGGGACCGTATTTCTGGGATGCGGACGGCAAGCGCTACATCGACTACATCGGTTCCTGGGGCCCGGCCATCGTCGGCCACGCCCATCCGCAAGTGATCAAGGCCGTGCAGGATGCGGCGGCGCGCGGCCTGTCGTTCGGCGCGCCGACCGAGGGCGAGATCGAGATCGCCGAGGAAATCTGCCGCCTCGTGCCGTCGATCGAGCAGGTGCGCCTCGTCTCGTCCGGCACGGAAGCGACGATGAGCGCGCTGCGCCTGGCGCGCGGCGCGACGGGCCGCGACAAGATCGTCAAGTTCGAAGGCTGCTACCACGGCCACGCCGATTCCCTGCTCGTGAAAGCGGGTTCGGGCCTGCTCACGTTCGGCAACCCGACGTCGGCCGGCGTGCCGGAAGACTTCGTCAAGCACACCATCGTCCTCGACTACAACAACATCCCGCAACTGGAAGACGCATTCCAGTCGATGGGCGACACCATCGCCTGCGTGATCGTGGAAGCCGTGGCCGGCAACATGAACCTGATCCGCGCCACGCCGGAATTCCTGCACCGCATGCGCGAACTGTGCACGGAATATGGCACCGTCCTGATCTTCGACGAAGTGATGTCGGGCTTCCGCGTCGGCATCGGTGGCGCGCAGGCGCTGTACGGCATCACGCCGGACCTGACGGCGCTCGGCAAGGTCATCGGCGGCGGCATGCCGGTCGCCGCGTTCGGCGGCCGCGCCGACCTGATGCAGAAGATGGCGCCGATCGGCCCCGTCTACCAGGCCGGCACGCTGTCCGGCAACCCGGTCGCCGTCGCCGCCGGCATGACGACCTTGAAGCTGATCCAGCAGCCGGGCTTCTACGAGCACCTGACGGCGCAGACGAAGAAGCTGATCGACGGCCTGGCGGCCGCGGCGAAGGAAGCCGGCATCGCCTTCTGCGCGGATGCGGTCGGCGGCATGTTCGGCATGTATTTCGCCGACACGGTCCCGTCCACCTACGGCCAGATGATGGCCGGCGACAAGGAGCGCTTCAACCGCTTCTTCCACGGCATGCTGGACGAAGGCGTGTACTTCGCCCCGGCCATGTTCGAAGCGGGCTTTGTCTCGGCCGCGCACGACGATGCCGTGATCGCGGAGACGGTCGAGGCGGCGCGCCGCGTGTTTGCCCGCCTGGCGTGATCGCGCCCGGCACGACATGCCGCTGAAGCTGTTCCGCCGCCTCACCGACAACGCCACGCTGAAATCGCTCGGCCCCGGCCTGATCACGGGCGCGGCCGACGACGACCCGTCCGGCATCGCGACGTATTCGCAGGCCGGCGCGCAATTCGGCTTCAACACGCTGTGGACGCTCGTGCTGACCTATCCGTTCATGGTCGGCATCCAGCTCGTGTCGGCACGCATCGGCCGCGTGACGGGACGCGGGCTCGCGGCCAACATCCGCCGCGCGTATTCGCCGTGGCTGCTGTACGCGATCGTCGCGCTGCTGCTCGTCGCCAACGTGATCAACATCGCGGCCGACATCGCCGCGATGGGCGAGGCGCTGCGCCTCGTGACGGGCACCGGTTCCAGCCACCTGTATGCGCTCGGCTTCGGCCTGCTCTGCCTCGCGCTGCAGGTCTTTTTGCCGTACGCCACCTACGTGCGCTACCTGAAATGGCTGACCCTGGGCCTGCTGGCCTATGTCGCGACGGCGTTCGCCGTGCACATGCCGTGGACGGAAGTCTTCGCGCGCACCGTGTGGCCCCACTTCGCGTTCACGAAGGATTCCGTCGCGCTGATCGTCGCCGTGTTCGGCACGACGATCAGTCCCTACCTCTTCTTCTGGCAGGCGTCGCAGGAAGTCGAGGAGATCCGCAACGACCACCACACGCGCGCCCTGCGCACGCGCCCGCGCGACGCCGCCGCGCAACTCAAGCGCATCAAGTCGGACACCTTGATCGGCATGGGCTTTTCCAACCTCGTCGCCTTCTTCATCATGCTGACGACGGCCGTCACCTTGGGCGCGCACGGCGTCACGGACATCCAGTCGTCCGCGCAGGCGGCCGAGGCGCTGCGCCCGGTGGCGGGCGAGTTCGCGTTCCTCGCATTCGCGCTGGGCATCATCGGCACGGGCATGCTGGCCGTGCCCGTGCTGGCCGGGTCGGCCGCGTACGCCGTCACCGAGAGCTTCCGCTGGCGCAACGGCATGGACCTGAAGGTCGTCGAGGCGCGCGAGTTCTACGGCATCATCGCGCTGGCCACGCTGGGCGGCGTCGCGCTCGACTTCGCGCCGGTCGACCCGATCGCGGCGCTGGTGCTGTCCGCGCAGATCAATGGCGTCATCGCCGTGCCGATCATGGCCGTCATGATGCTGCTCGCGCATAACCGCAAGATCATGGGCGGCTACACCTTGTCGACGCGGCATACCGTGATCGGCTGGATCGGCGTGGCCGTGATGCTGGTGGCCGTCGTGACCATGTTTGCAACGATGTGAGGTCCCCCACGCGTGGGGCTGCACCGGCGCGATAACGGTATGTACGATGCGCTCCACATCGACCCTATCGTCAGGAGCCCCACCATGCAAACCACGACCGTCCATCCCCTGCCGCAACCGCAGTTCTCGCGTGCCGGCATCGTCTGGATCAAGCTGTCCGTCCTCTACCTCATCTTCGGCATTTCGCTGGGCATCGCCATGGGCGCCAGCCAGAATTTCACGCTGCGCCCCGTGCACGCCCACGTCAACCTGCTGGGCTGGACGACGATGGCGCTCGCCGGCCTGATCTACAGCGTGTTCCCCAAGGCGGGCGAAAGCCGTCTCGCGCGCCTGCATTTCTGGCTGCTGAACCTGGCATTGCCCGTGATGATGGTCGCGCTCTCCATGCTGCTGCTGGGCCACATGGCCTTCGCGCCTGCTCTGGTGATCGCGGAAATCGTCGCCTCGCTGGCCATCCTTTCGTTCGCCGCGAATCTGTTCCTCAATCTAAAGCAATGAGCTGAAGCAATAACGCCATCCTCTCCGGTTATACTTGCCGGATAATAAAACCGGAGAGAGACACTCATGGCTGTGCGTATCATCCACTGTTCCTGCGCCGTGCTCATCGCGGCAAGCGCATTGTTCGCCGGCCCGGCCGGCGCCGCAACGACCAACCCAGGAACCAGCATGGACAAGAAAACCGTATCGCTCGACACCATCCGCCGCCAGGAGCAGGCGCTGCAGTTCACGTCGTTCGACAACGACGCGGCGCTCGCGATCGGCAACAGGATCGTCGAGCAGGCGAAGGCGGCCAAGGTCGCCGTCACGATCGACATCACCATCAACCGCAATCCGCTGTTCTTCTACGCGATGGCGGGCACGAGCCCGAACAACGTCGACTGGATCCGCCGCAAGAGCAACCTCGTGAACCGCACGGGCCACGCGTCGTTCTACGTGCACACGGAAGCCGTCAACGCGGGCCGCGATTTCGACAACCTGCCCACGTTCGATTCGAAGGACTATGCCGCGCACGGCGGCTCGTTCCCGATCGTCGTCAAGGGCACCGGGCAGGTCGGCACGATCACCGTGTCCGGCCTCGCGGGCGTGGACGACCATGCGATGGTCGTGCGCGCGCTGAAGTGGTATCTGAAAGCGGACGACGTCGCGCTTTGATTATTTCAGCCAGCCCCGGTGCCGGAAGTACAGGAACGGGGCGATCGCGCTGACGACCATCAGCCCCAGCGACCAGCCGTAGCCGAACTTCCAGTGAATCTCCGGCAGGAATTCGAAGTTCATGCCGTAGATGCTGGCGATCAGCGTCGGCGGCAGGAACGCGACCGACGCCACCGAGAAGATCTTGATGATCTTGTTCTGGTTGATGTTGATGAAGCCGACGGTGGCGTCCATCAGGAAGTTGATCTTGTCGAACAGGAAGGAAGTGTGGCCGTCCAGCGATTCGATGTCGCGCAGGATCTGGCGCGCCTCCTCGAACT
>CAMLMV010000023.1 GCA_946481275.1 uncultured Massilia sp. | reverse complement strand
GTCGACGTGGAAGAAGTCAACCAGGGCGGCGTGATGGAAGAACTGGGCCGCCGCCGTGGCGACCTGCAGAACATGGAATCGGACGGCAAAGGCCGCGTCCGTCTGGAATACCGCATCCCGGCCCGTGGCCTGATCGGTTTCCAGGGCGACTTCATGACCCTGACCCGCGGCACCGGCCTGATGAGCCACGTGTTCGACGCGTACTCCCCGGTCGACAACGGCAAGGGCGAACTGGCCGGCCGCCGCAACGGCGTGCTGATCTCGCAGGATGACGGCCAGGCCGTCGCCTACGCACTGTGGAAGCTGCAGGACCGCGGCCGCATGTTCGTCGAGCACAACACCCCGGTGTACGAAGGCATGATCATCGGCATCCACTCGCGCGACAACGACCTGGTCGTCAACCCGATCAAGGGCAAGCAGCTGACCAACGTGCGCGCGTCGGGTACCGACGAAGCCGTCCGCCTCGTGCCGCCGATCCAGATGTCGCTGGAATACGCCGTCGAGTTCATCGAGGACGACGAACTGGTCGAGATCACGCCGAAGAGCATCCGCCTGCGCAAGCGCCACCTGAAAGAGCACGAGCGCAAGAAGGCCAGCCGCGAAGCCGCGTAAGCTTCCCGGTTCCAACGAAAAACCCGCTGCTTGCAGCGGGTTTTTTTATGGCTCAGGAATCCATCGATTTGGCTCGTTGAGCAAGGACAAAACGATGTGGTTATTGCACTGGAAGGAATAACATTATTTCCACTTAATTGACTTCCAATTAAGGCAAAAGCGGTCCCGACGCTGCCGTCCCGATTGGCCACAAGCCGCAGAGGAACCGAAGCGGACGCGCGGGGAAGCCCGAAGAGATTACCGTCGATCACAATAACACTGGAGATACCATGAAACTGCTGAAACAACTGACCGTCGTTGCCGCCCTGTCCTCGATCGCTTCGTACGCATCGGCCCTGACCCCGATCGCCGACGCCGAACTGTCCAAGGTCTCGGGCCGTGACGGTGTGTCGATCGCCGCTGACCTGCATGTGAACATCGGTTCGTTCGTCTACACGGATACCGATACCGCAGGCGGCTCGGTGAGCTTCAACAACATCAAGATCGCCGGTGCAATCGCTGCAACCATCGACATCATCAACAACGCCACGTTCCAGGCCGACGCCAGCGCAGCGTCGGGCGCATCGAGCGTCCTGGGCGTGACCGGCGGTACCGGCCTGGCTGCCTTCATGCCGGCCGGCGACGTCGTCAAGATCGCCATCCCGATGATCGACACCAACAAGAACCTGAGCATGTCCGTCGACTCGATCAAGATGGGCAACTCGGGCGCTTCCTACGGTTCGTTCGCCGCCAACGACATCAAGCTGCAAGGCACCACCGTCTACATCTGGGCGCACTAAGCGGCTCGGGTTGGGTGATGGACGGCCCGCGGGCTTGCCCCGGGCCGTTTTTTTGACCTTGTTTTTCCTCTGGTTCGACCATGCGCACCTTGCTCACCGCAATCGTCGTGGCACTACCGCTGTTGCCCTGCGCGGCATCGGCCCAGATGCGCCCGATGTCCGACACCGAACTGTCCACAGTCAGCGGCCAGGGCCTGTTCACGGTCAGTAATTCCAGCTACAGCGGTTTCGATTTCACGCGCATCAGCCTCGACGCCGACGTCACGCTGAACGCCAACCTCGCCAACATGCGCCTGGGCGAGTACACGTACGCGCCGCGCAACGGGTCCGGCGCCGACCTCGACATCGGCGCACTGCAGTTCGGCCGCACCGACGCCTCCGCGGCACAGCGGGTCGTGCAGATCACGAATCCCTATTTCGAATTCGTCTACAAGAACACTGGCAATAACAACCAGCGCGAGATCGTCGGCATGCGCCTCGGCTTCGACGGCATCTCCGGCGACGTCGGCATGAAGATCGCCACGCTGTCCGGCTCCATGCGCATCGACGCGGGCGCGGGCGGCATCGTCGACAGCATGAACGACGCCGGCGGCGGCAAGCGCTGGGACGGCACGTGCACGGGCTGCACGCCGCTCGCCAACGTGGGCGGCGTCACCGCGGGCGATGCGAACGGCCCGAGCCGCGATTTCTGGATCGCGATCCTCAAGCAACCGGTGACATTCCAGGCCGCGGCCGGCATGCCCGCGCTGACCGAGGCGCAGGCCGGCATCTGGCTGAACTGGCGCGACAGGCTGACCGCGCTGAACCTCACCGGCACCGTGCCAGTGAATAGCGCGGCGGGGCATTGATGCGCGCCGTCGCCGCCGCGATCCTCCTGTCCGCGCCGGCGCTGGCCGCCGCGCTCGAACCGCTGCCGGATAGCGCGCTCGCCAAGGTGGCGGGGCGCGACGGCATGAGTTTCAACCTGTCGAATTTCGCGATGTCGGGCAACGCCGAGCTGCGCTATTACGCGCCGGGCGGCGGCAGCATCGGCATCGGCAACCTGGCCGCGTCGCGCTCCGATAATACCGATGCGCCGTTCGCCGATCCGTACCGCCTCGATATCGTCGCGGGCGGCCCGGGCCGCGCCGACTGGATCAACATCGCCTTTCCCGAGAACGCGGCCGGACGCGAAGCCTGGCAGGTCACCTGGGACTTCGGCGTCAACGCCGGCGGCTTCGACGTGAAGAACGGCAGCGTGATCCTCAAGGATCTGGTCTATTACGGCGGCGGCCTGCAATGGTCGACGCCCGCCGTGGGCGACGGTCTCGCGTTCGGCCTCGCCACGCGCATCGATCTCGGCAGCCTGACGCTCGCGCCGAACGGGCGCGCGGCGACGGGCGAAGCGATGGTGCTGTCGAACGTGAAGATCGGTGCGGCCACAAGCGACGGTTCCGCGCCGACGGCACCCTGGCGCATCGCCGACGTGACGAGCCAGGCCGGCATCTTCAATGCGCGCACGGATGCGGCGGGCAACGCCAGCCTGCACATCGGCGTCAACTGGCCCGACGCGGGCCAGGCCGCGCCGAGCGGCACGCTGCAGATCGGGAACATCAGCTTCCGCAGCGACGCGGGCGCGAGCATGGACCTGGGCAGCGCCCGCATCGGGTCCATCCAGTTGCAGTACCTCGACGTCAAGTTCCGCCAGTGAGTACGCGCCTTCTCGCCATCCTGTTGGTCTGCACGGCGCGGTGTGCGCTGGCGGAACCGCAGCCCCTGGCTGACGAAGAACTCGCGCAGGTGCGCGGCGCCGACGGCATCAGCTTCGCGGTGCGTTTGCAGTTGAACCGTCCGGGCGACGGTACGTCAGGCGACAGCCGCCTGACCATCGGCCAGACGGTCGACGGCCGCACGACGTACACGGTATTGAAAAACATCGGCGGCGTGATCCAGATGGTGGGCCTGAACATCAGCCCGCAGAGTGCGGCGGACGGCACGAATTATCTCGCCCTGACCTTGCCGGCATGGACGAAGTTCACGGACACCGGCTTCGATTCGCTCAGCGTGCAGGCCGACCCGCGCGGGCCCGTCACGCAGAGCCTGGGGCAGGTCACCCTGAACGGCGAATTGCAGATGCAGGGCCAGTTGCGCCTGTGGTCCCATTGACGGCCGATTGCCCATGGGCGTTCAGCCGGTCCTGCTGGAACTCGCCGGGCGCCTTGCCGAACCAGCGCAGGCAGGCGCGATGGAAGGCGCTGGGGTCGGCGAAACCCAGCTTGTAGCTGAGGTTCTTGACGCTGATGCGGTCGCTGCCCAGGTATTGCTGGGCGATCGTGCGGCGCACCTCGTCGACGAGCGTGGAAAAGTCGGTGCCCTCGTCCGCGAGACGGCGCTGCAGGGTGCGCTCGCTGATCGCGAGGCGCCGTGCGACGGCATCGCGCAGCGCGCCGCCCTGGTCGATCATCGCCGGCAGCAGCTCGCGCACGCGCGCGGCCACGCTCGTGCGTTCGGCCTGCGCGAGGCGTTCGTCGAGCAGGCGGAACAGGCCTTCCGCCGCGAGCGGGTTCGCGGTGGGAATCGGCGCGATGATGTCGGCGTTGGCGAATTCGAGCGCGTTGGCGGGCGCGCCGAAGCGCACCGGGCAGCCGAACTGCTGCACGTACGGCGCCGTATCGAGCGGGGCCGGATACGCGTATTCGACGAGGGCCGGCTTCAGGTCCGGCTTGCTGCCGACGAAGCGCAACGTCGCCAGCAGCAGGTTCCAGGTGAAGTCGTAGCGCGCCTGCGGCACGGCGCGCGCGCCGCCGACGAGGTTCAGTCCCACGCGCACGCGGTCCGCCTTCGGCTCGATCGTGGCGCGCACGACGGGCGATACGAGCGGCATGTAGCGCGTCAGGCTGTCCGCGGCCTGGCGCAGGGTAGGGGAGGCGAGCATCAGATGGCCCAGCACGCCGAGCCAGCTGAGCGGATCGGGGGCGAACACGCGAAAGCCGATCAGGGCATCGCCGCTGGCGGCCGCGAGGCCTTCCCACAGGGTGCTGAACTGGTCGGACAACGCGAGCAGGTCGGCCGCGCGCTGCTCCTGCGTGCCGTGCCCGAACCATTCGAGTCCGGCCCTGGCGAACAGGGCGTCGACGTCCACGCCCTCGGCGCCGAGGCAGGCCCTGATGCGTTGCACCACGTCCGTGGCGGACAGGTACTTCACGCTGGCGACCGCGTACGTGCGGACGCGTCCTGCGCTGGTCTCATGCTTGGTCTCCTTACTCATTTATCGAGTGGCCCCAGGTTCTTGTGCCCGGGTGTGTTTTTTTATTATGTGTGCATGCGAAATCGCAACGCTGCGGAAAATGATCCCGTCTTTATCAAAAAGCGCTCATTTTCGGCAAGCAAGATTTTCAAATTGATGCAACGCAAACCCAGCGTTGCCGGCGAGGGTCAGGACCTTGCCTGCTGGCGTGCCCGAGCGGGCGTGATGCCGTACGCGGCCGCAAAACAGGCCGTCATGTGACTCTGGCTGTTGAACCCGCATTGCGCCGCAACACGGGCGATGGAGAAGCTGGTCCGGGTTAATAATTCATGGACCCGTTCGAGGCGTAAACGCAACACATAGCGGTGCGGCGTCATCCCCATCGCTTCCTGGAAGATGCGGCGGAAGTGCGATTCCGACACGCCCGCGCGCTCGGCCAGCTCGGCGTTGGACAGCTCGCTCGACAGGTTCTGGCCGATCCATTCCAGCACGCCCTGCAGGCGGCCGAGCTGGAGGGCGTCCGGCGGCAGGTGCCGGCCCGTCTTGCCCTCGAGGACGCGGCACGTCTGCTCGATCATCAGGGAACAGGCCCGCTCCACGAAGCCCGTGTTCGGCGTGCTGCTGCGGGACACTTCCGCCAGCAGCTGCTGGGCGGCCGCATGCACGAGCGGGTCGGAAAAGGTGGGGGACTTGGCGCGCGCGGCGAGCAGGCGCTGCAGGTGGCGCACCATGTCGTGGTCCGGGTCGAGGAAGTGGAACATCGCCATGTCGATCGCGCCGAAGAACGTCCAGCGGCTGGCGAAGCCGGGCTGGAACACGGTCGCTGCGCCGGCCAGGAAGTCGAACGACCGGCCCGGACTGCGCCCGGCCGTGGCGCGCGCGCCGCCCAGGTGGCAGGCCAGCACCAGCGAATCGAGCGGCGGGACTTCGCAGCCGCCCAGCTGGAAGATGTAGCGTTCGGCCCGCAAGGGCACGCCGCCGATCTCCACGCTGGTGACCGGCTCGCCCAATGCATTGCTGATCCTGTCCCAAGTGTGCACGGTGCCTCAATCGAATGAGCGGTTTTTTATAAAAACGATAGCGTTTTATAACATCCGCCAGCCGTGCCTGCATCCAGAATATAGAAAAAGTGCAATAAACGTGGTCAAAACACCACGTTGGGATGCATGACACAAGGGGCTGCATGAAGCGCCCCAGGGAGACATCATGTTCACATTCCTGCTGGGGATCCTCGCGGTCCTCGTGGGCGGGGCCGGCGTGCTTGCCAAGCACGAGGCGCAGGACCGTCCGCTCGAACGCTTCGACCTGCCGACGACCATGACCGTGGCCGCCGCCGGCATTCCGAACGTGTCGATGGAGCCGTACTCGGAGCTCAAGTACAAGAACATCGTCCACCAGGCCTACGACTACAGTTGCGGCTCGGCGGCCCTCGTCACGATCCTCAAGTACCACCTGGGCATCGACGTCACCGAGCAGCAGTCGATGGAAGGCATGATGGCCTTCGGCGAGAAGGACAAGATCATCGAGCGGCGCGGCTTTTCCCTGCTCGACATGAAGCGCTACCTCGCCTCGATCGACGTGCAGAGCGCGGGCTTCCACGCCGAGATGTCGGACCTGCTCACGCTCGACGCGCCGGGCATCGTGCCGATCGACTACGCCGGCTTCAAGCACTTCGTCGTGCTGCGCGGCGTGCGCGGAGGCCTCGTGTTCCTGGCCGACCCGTCGGCCGGCAACATCACGTTCTCCGTCGAGGAATTCGCCACGCTGTGGGACCGCAACACGCTGTTCATCGCCTACCCGCCGAAGAACCGTCCGCCCGCATTGAAGCTCGCGCTGGCCGACGACGAACTGGGCGTGGTCGACATGGACCGCATCCGCGACCGCGGCCTGCAGCGCCCCATCGACACGCAGGTGGCGAACGAGCGCCTGCTGAACGGTTTCGGCGGCATCTCGATCCGCAAACAATAGACCCACCACGAAGGACCACCATGAAGATTTCGACGACGCTGGCGCCGGCGCTGGCCTGCACCTTCCTGCTCGCCCAGCTGCCGGCGCAGGCCCAGGACACGGCGAGTTCCTCCACGCTGAACGCCGCCACGACGGGCACGCCGCCCGCGACCTCGGAGGCCGTGCGCGACGCGCTGGCGAAGAAGGAGGGCGATGCGGACAACACGACGCTGCTGAAGGAAACGCTGACCGCGGTCGACAAGCAGTACTCGCTGATCCGCAAGGGCAAGGTGCAGCTGAACTACGAGCTGGGCTACACGTACATCGGCCAGGAAAAGATCAACACCGACCTGTCGTCCGGCACGGCGACGCTGTTCTCGATCGAGAACACGAACTCGCACACGATCACCAACACGATCATGGCGGACTACGGCGTGCGCAACAACCTGACCGCCAACGTCACGCTGCCCCTGATCAGCCGCTACTCCGATTCCGGCGGCTTCTCGGGCGTCTCGCACACGATCGGCGACGTGGGCCTGGGCGTGCGCTGGCAGCCGCAGGAGGTCAAGCGCGACGAGGTCGCATACACGCTCACCGGCAACGTGCGCCTCGCGACGGGCACCAGCCCGTACAAGGTCGACGTGCAGAAGGGCGTGGCCACCGGCTCCGGCGTCAACACCTTCAACATCGGCGCCAACATGACGCGCATCGTCGATCCGGTGGCGCTGTTCGGTTCCTTCAACGTGGGCTACAGCCTGACGGCGAAGCACCTGAACCAGAACCTGTACGGCGCGACCCTGCGCGAGGTGAAGCCGGGCGCCAGCTTCGGCTTCGGCATCGGCTTCGCTTATGCGCTGTCGTACAAGATCACGACGTCGTTCTCGTTCCAGGAATCGATCCAGTCCCGTTCCACGCTCACGTTCGACAACGGGAACAAGGCGCAGACGCAGACGCAGAGCGCCGGCATCCTGGCGATCGGCGCGGGCTACCGCATGTCGCCCAAGACCACCGTCAACGTGACGGTCGGCGCGGGCCTCACGGCGGCCGCGCCGAACCTGTCGCTCACCATGAGCCTGCCGTTGTCGCTGTGAGGCCGACGATGACACGCACCGCGGCACCATGGCTGGCCCTGGCCGCGCTGGCGCCCGCTGCGCATGCCGGCGTCACCGACAACCTCGTCACGAGTCCCGCCGCGATGGCGATGGGGAATGCGGTGACGGCCGACCCGCCCGGGATCGAATCGATCCATTTCAACCCGGCCGGTCTCGCGCGCCTGAACGGCACGCATCACATCGATTCCGTGTTCGTGGCGACGATCCGCAACCCGAACCGTTTCGTCTCGGCGCCCGACATGGACATCGGCGGCTTCAAGGACGATCCGATCAACGGCAAGTCGAGCGGGCCGGTGCGCCAGGCCCTCTACATCCCGTTCTACGGGGTTCCCAAGGCGCGGCTGCCGGGCGTGCTGGTGCCGAGCATGGGCATGGCGTACAACGCGCCCGGTTCGCGCTGGACGTTCGGCACGAACGTCTACCTGGCGGCCGCGATGAGTATCGACCGCACCAAGGACCCGGACGATCCGGCGCGCTTCGACGGCCGCCTGGTCCAGCTGCAGCGCCTCGTGTACCTGTCGCCCGCGGCCGCGTACAAGGTCTCGGACACGCTGAAGATCGGCATCTCGGTGCCGATCGCGTATTCCGCCTTCGCCATCAACACCGACTTCCGCGCGCCCAACAAGCTGCTCGGCACCGTCGGCCAGCTGCAGAAGGCCGTCTGCCCGGACGGCAACGGCACCGTGATCGACACGCTGACCTTCGGCCTGTGCGGCGGCGGTCCGGAAGGCATGGTCAACCCGTTCAAGCGCGCCGCCAACATCGACTTCGACCTGCGCGCGTCGTTCGACCCGACCGTCAACATCGGCGTGCTGTGGGAGCCGAAGAAGTGGTTCGCGCTGGGCCTCGTGTACCAGGGCGGCACGCGCACGACCTACACCGGGTCGTACACGTTCCACAGCGACCCGATGCTGCGCAGCTTCGTGCGCGGGCTGAATTCGAGCCTGCTCGGGCCCATCGTCGGCGCCGTCACCGGCATGCCGCAGGATATCCCCGAGTACCAGCACGGGAACATGACGGCGAAGATCCCGTTCCCGTGGCGCGTGCAGGCGGGCATGAAGCTGATGCTGACGGATTACGTGCAGCTGAACGCGGACGTCAGCTATGCCGACTGGGCGCAGTGGAACCAGCTGACGTTCGAGTTCGACGAGAGCATCAAGCTGCTCGAGATGGCGCGCCTGTTCGGCTACGCCAACTCGCGCCAGGCCACGTTCAAGATGGGCTTCCGCAGCGTCGTCAACTACAGTTTCGGCACCCAGTTCAACCTGACGAAGAAACTGGCGCTGCGCCTCGGCTACGAGCCGCGCAAGAGCTCCATCCCGGGCAACCAGATGAGCCTTCTCGCGCCGTTGCCTGACACGAAGCTCAAGAGCATCGGCCTGCGCTACCGCTTCGACGACGGTGGGGAAGTCAACGTGACGGGCAGCTACATGAAGGGGTCGTACGACATCCCCGCGCGCAGCGACTGCAATCTGAACTGCGACAATTTCTTCAACCTGATCTATAACCCTTATGCGGCCACCAGCGTGTCCGGCAGCCTGATCGTGAAATACGCGGGCGCCTCGTACACGCGGCCGTTCTGACTGGAGACGACGATGTTGCGAACGATGTGGATGACGATGGCGCTCGGCGCGGGCGCCGCCCTGGCCGCGGGCGCGCACGCGGAGGGCATGAACGGCGTGCCGCCCGCCAAGCAGGCGCTCGTGCAGCGCGTGCTGGACAAGATGGGCCTGGAATCCGTCGGCCTGCAGATGCTGCAGGCGCCGGTGGCCGACATGCTGCGCCAGTCGCGCGTGGTGGTGCAGAGCCGCGTCCCGGCCGACAGGCAGGAGGCGACGATGAAGGACATCACGGCGGAGGCGACGAAGTTCGTCGAGCAGGAAACGCCGGGCCTGCGCACGAGCACGCACGCCATCGTGCAGTCCAGCGTGGCGCCGCTGCTCGCACAGAAGTTCAGCGAAGACGAGCTGAAACAGCTGGCCGGCATCCTCGAATCGCCCGTGCTGGCGAAGTTCGAGGGCGTCGTGCCGGAAATGAAGAAGGCAGTCGGCGAGAACGTGGCCAAGGCCAACGCGGCGCAGATCCAGCCGAAGATGACGGAGCTGCAGAACCGCGTGGGCCTGAAGCTGCGCGCGGCCGTCGGGCAGTAACGACCACACCATGAGGAGGCGGGGATGAGCGACTGGATGACAGGCAGTACCAACAGGTCCCGGCTGGGCCAGATCCTGATCGAGAAGAAGCTGATCTCGCAGGAACAGCTGGACGCGGCAATCCGGGCGCAGGAGCAGAGCGGGCGCCGGCTCGGCGAGATCCTGGCCGACATGAAGCTGATCACGCAGGCCCAGGTGCGCGGCGCCGTGCGGCGCCAGCGCAGCCTGCGCATGGCGGCGGCACTGGCGACCGCGCTGCTCGGGCCCTTGCACGCCTACGCGGCGGTGGCGGCGGCGCCGGCGGCGGCCGTCTCCACGCGCCTGGGCGGCGAAAGCGGACGCGAATTCGGCAGGGGGATGCGGACGCTGTCCGACGAGGAGCTGGGCGAGGTGACGGCCCAGGGCAGCAGGGACGATGCACCGAATGATGCGCTGCGCGACCAGGCCCGCCAGGCGGAGCTGAGGCTGATCGCGCTCGCCGCGCAGGGCGGCCAGCAGGGCCTGCAGGCGGCGGTGCAGCACGCGCTGCCGAACGACGGCGTGCGCGTGCTGGGCGAACTGGCGACGGTGTTCAATCCGCTCGCGCTGCTGCTGACGGCCGACACGACGGTGCGCAACGTCAGCTACGATCCGGCCAATTCGCACGCGACCGTGAACAAGGACGGCTCGATCACCTTGCGCCTGCCCAGCACGATCGGCGAGATCAGCTTCCGCAACATCCGCGTGGGCAGCCATCCGGGACCGACGTTCGGCAGCATCGAGATCCACGACATCGACCTGCGCGGGACGACGATCAGCGTCAAGCCGATCGGCCACTAGAAAAAACGCCCCGCTTGCGGGCGGGGCGTTGTCGCTTCTGAAGCAGGGTTCAGCGCAGGCCGAGCAGCGCGAGGACGCGGTCCCGGCTGACGCCGACGAGCGCCGACGTCAGTGCGATCAGCGACTCGTAGTCCGTGCTGGCGGCGACCTTGCCGAAGTCGTCGACCGCGATGACCATGTCCGGCGGCGGCGTCGCGGCATCCGACACCTGGACGCTGGCGGCCTGCAGGGCGGCGCTGGCGGCGGCCTGCGAGCGGTGCACGCGTTCCAGCGCCTGGACCACTTCGCGCAGGCTCTGGCGCAGCGCGTCGGCATTGCCGGTTTCCGCACTGACGTTCCACTGCTGGGGCGCCAGGTTCGCCGGCACTTCTTCGGTGGTCACGCGGCCGCGGCCGCTCACGGCGATGCTGTCCTTGACGGACGACCAGTTCGCTTCCGGCGTCGAGAACACCAGCTCGCCGTTCTCGTCCAGGCTCGCGTGCACGCCCATCGGGGCGAGGGCGCGGTCGATGGCGCGGGCGATCTGCTGGTTCGACTGGTCAGGCTCGATGTTGACGGCCATCTGTGGACCGCCGGCGCTGCCCACCGAGAACGAGATGGTCTGCGGCGCGCTCTTCTTGACGCTGTCGATGTCGAGGCCGCGGATGCGGAAGCGCTGCGTGGCCGGCTTCGTCGAATAATTCAGGTTGCTGTCGACGCTGCCGCCACCGGTCTTCTTGCGCTCGGCCAGCGTATGGGCCAGCTGGCGCGCGTGGACTTCGAGCTGCAGGCGCGAGCCGTTGCGGGTGCCGGCCAGCTTGGCCGTCAGCTCGCCCTTCAGCGCCTCGAGCTGGTTCGCCACGCGTTCGAGGTAGTCGAGCGCCTGCTGGGCGCCCGCCACCTGGTCCTGCAGGCCGCTGGCGATCCGCGACGCGCCGGCATTGGCGCGCAGCGGCGCCGCGGACGCGGCGGAGGCCGCCGTGCCCGCCGACGTGTCGTCGACGGATCCGGTGGAGCGGGTCGGAACGAGCCTGGAGGAGGCATTCGGCCGGGTGCCGAGGGTGCCGCCGGTTCCGCCGGCGGTCGTGGGTCGTAATGTGGTATCCATGACCATCAGAGCGCCGAGAACAGGGACAGTTTGCCGATCTTGCCGTAGGCCATGTAGCTGGCCTGGAGTGCCGTCTGGTAGCCGTTCAGCTCGATGGCCGCGGTGCCGACGTCGAGCTGCCCGATGTCGAGGATCGCCGTCTGGTTCGACAGGCTGACGTTCTCGTGGTTGGAGTCGATCGTCTTGAGGACGTTCTGCTGGCCGCCGATGACGGCGACCTTGCCGGCAACGAGATTCATCGTGTCGTCGAACCCGTCCAGGTTGGCCTTCAGGATGGTACGCACGGCGGGGTCGTTGGCGTTGACGGTGCTGCCCGACAGCGTGCTGATCGTCTGGTCGAGCTGGTTCAGCAGGTTCTCGACGCCCTTGATATTCTGGTTCGCCACCTGGGTGATGCCATTGCCCACCACCACCAGCTGGTCGTTCGTATTCCCCGCATAGCTGTAGCGGGAACCGAGCGGTGCGGAGGCATCGTACGCGATCGGGGCCGTGCCCGTCACGGTGCCGGAAAACACGTAGCGGCCTTCTTGGTCGATCGTGTTGGCCGAGTACGACAGGCTGTCGCGCAGCGAGACGAGCGAGGTGACCATCGCGTTCAAATCCTGCGAGGTGTTCGAGCCGTCCAGTGCCCACACGAGCAGGTCGCGGCCCGAGCCCATGTCGTTGACCATGTTCTGGAGGTAGCCTTCGTTTTTCCCGAGGCGTTCGTTGACGGCGGCGATGTTGCCGCGGTACTGCGCGATGCCGGCCTCTTCGCGCTTCAGGCGCGACAGGCGCACGCTGTCGACCGGATCGTCCGACGGCAGCTGGATGCGTTTGCCGCTGGCCTGCTGCTGCGTCACGTAGGTTATCTGCTCCTGGTTCTGCTGGAGCGACTGAATCATCATCGCCTGGTATTGGCTGGTGGCGATACGCATGCTGTTCTCCCTTAACCCATCATCTGCAAGGTGGCGTCGAACAGTGCGTTCGCGACGGACATCACCCGCATGTTGGCCTGGTACATGTTCTGGTATTCGACGAGATGCACGGCTTCCTCGTCCTGGTTCACGCCGCTCGTCGACTGCCAGTCCGCGACGGCCTGGTCGCGCATCGTCTGCGCGGTCTTGAGGGCGCCCTTGTTCTGCTGGCTGTCGACGGCGAGGCGGCCGACGAGCTGGGTGTCGGCGTCGCCGATCATCACCACGCCGATCTTCGTCATCGTGATCGTCTCGTTCTTGATGGCGACCAGTTTTTGCAGGTTGCCGGTGTCGCCGGCCGTGCCGTCGCCGGAAAACGCGAGGTCCGACGTCTGGAATCCGTCCGCCACCTGCAGCATGTTCGACGTGCTGCCCGGGTTGTACACGAACAGCGCATTGCCGGCCGAGCCGTCCATCTTGAAGCCGGCCTGGAGCTGGGTGTTGACCTTGTCGGCGATCTGCTGGGCCATCTCGGCCACGCCCTGCTGCAGCGGCAGCAGCGTGTCGCGTTCATAGACCGACAGGCCGCCGAGCTGGCCGCCGGCCCGGGCCGTGTCGAGGTCGAAGGTGGTGCCGGCGAACTTCAGGCTGAACGTCTGCGCGGCGCCGCCGCTGACGGACAGCGTGCCGGCGATGCCGCCCAGCACCAGCGACTGGCCGGTCTTGAGCGAGACGTTGCGAGTGCCGTCCGGCTGGTCGTTGACTTCGAGGCCCATCTGGCTCGCCAGGCTGTCGATCGCCTGGTCGCGCGCGTCGATCAGGGCCGAGGAATTGCTGCCCGCGGCGTTGGCGTTCGCGATCTGGGCGTTCAGCGACGCGATCGATGCGATCGTCGTATTGGCCGAGTCGACCAGCGCGCTGCGCTGCTGGCGCACCGATTGCAACTGGGCGTTGTAGACGTTGTTCATGCTGTTGAAGCGCTGGGACAGCAGGTTGGCGGCGGTCACCACCTGCTGGCGCAGCGGGGTCGACGTCGGGTCGACGCCGGCCACCGAGTTCAATGCCGCGAAAAAGCCGTCGACGCCGCTCGACAGGCTGGCGGTGTCGTCGCCCATCACCTGTTCCAGCTGGGTCAGGTACGGCTGGGTCTGCGAGTGTGCGCCCAGGTCGGACGCGCTGCGCCACATCTGCTGGGTCTTGTAGCTGTCGGAGAACCGCATCAGCTGGGTCACGCGTACGCCGTTGCCGGCCTGGCTCGAACCGATGGAAGGCGCGACGGCGTTCAGCAGGGCCGCCTGGCGGGTATAACCCTTGGTCTGCAGGTTGGCGACGTTCTGGCTAGTGGCCGACAGGGCCAGTTGCGAAGCGACCGCGCCGGACAGGGCGTTGTTGAGGATGCTCATGGTGCGTAGCCTTTTGTGCGTGCGTGTTCAGTAAGGACAGGCGACCGTTCAGCTCGATTTATTAAGCGGTGCGGGCAAGATCTGCCGCAAAATCGCGTCGGCCACGCCGAACGCACGCTGCTGCGCCATGTTGCCGGCCAACATGTTGTCCACCATATCGGTCATGTCCTGGTTGACGCGGTCCTTGGTGGGGCTGTCATCCGGCGCGATGGCGCGCGTGCTTTCGCGCATCTGGTGCAGCATGTGCGAGATGAAAAAGCTCTCGAATTCGACGGCAGCTTTTGTCGCTTTGGCAACGTAGGCCTTGTCGACGGCGGCGGGCGCGATTTTTTCCTCGCCCGTGGCCTGGTCCGGCTGTTCCGGACCGGTCGCGTTGATGTTGTTCAGCATCAGATTACCACCAGTTCGCCTTCGATCGCGCCGGCCTGGTCGAGGGCCTGCAGGATCGCCATGATGTCGTCGGGAGACGCGCCCAGGCTGTTGACCGTGTCGATGATGGTCTGCAGGCGGGCGCCGGGCGGCCAGTGGAACATCTGGCCCGAACCCTGGTCGACCGAGACCTTCGATTGCGGCGTGACCTGCGTCTGGCCCCGCGAGAACGGCCCCGGCTGGCTGACGGCCGAGCTTTCCGAGATCACGACCTTGAGCGAGCCGTGGGTCACGGCGGCCGATTTCACGCGCAGGCCGTCGGAAATCACGACGGTACCCGTGCGCGAGTTGAACACGACACGGGGCACTTCCTCGCCGGCTTCAACCGCCATGTTTTCCAGCTTGGCGACGAACGCGACGCGTTCGGTCGGATTCGTCGGCGCCACGACCTCGACGCTGGTGCCGTCGGCCGTGGTGGCCACCTGGCCGAAGCGGCGGTTGATCGCGTTCACGACGTTGGTCGCGGTGTCGAAGTTCGGGTGGCGCAGGCGCAGCAGCACGGCCGGACGGGTGGCGAAATCGGTCGGGATCTCGCGCTCGACGATCGCGCCGTTCGGGATGCGGCCGCCGGTCGGCGTGTTGACCGTCACCGACGAGCCGCTCTTGCCGGCCGCGGACAGGCCGCCGACGACGAGGTTGCCCTGGGCCAGCGCATAGACTTCGTTGTCGGCCGCGCGCAGCTGGGTCAGCAGCAGGGTGCCGCCGCGCAGGCTTTTCGCGTCGCCCAGCGACGAGACGGTCACGTCGATCTGCTGGCCGCGGCGGTAGCCGGGTGGGAACACGGCCGACACCATGACGGCGGCCACGTTCTTGTTCTTCGCTTCTTCGCCTTCCGGCAGCTTGACGCCGAACTGCTTGAGCATGTTGACGACCGACTGGCTCGAGTACTTCACCTGCGTGGAGTCGCCGCTGCCGTTCAGGCCCACGACGAGGCCGTAGCCGACGAGCGGATTCTCGCGCACGCCTTCGACGCTGGCGAGGTTGCGCAGCGGCTGGGTTCGCGCGAGGATGGCCGCGTCGGGACTGACGGACGCGGTCTTCACGGCCGGGGCAGCCAGCGCCGGCAGGGCCAGCGCCGCGGCCAGGGCCAGGGAAGCGAAACGTAGGATTCGGGTCATGGCGTCCTCAGAAGGGCATGAACGGACCGGTGAAGAACCGGGTCAGCCAGCCGGGGGTATTGGCTTCGGCCAGGGTGCCCTGGCCGGAATAGGCGATGCGGGCATTGGCCACGCGCAGCGACGACACCTGGTTCTCGTTGTCGATGTCGGCGGCGCGCAGGTAACCCTTGATGCGCACGTATTCCTCGCCCTGGTTCAGCTGCAGGCGCTTTTCGCCGGCCACGCGCAGCAGGCCGTTCGGCAGCACTTCCTGCACGAGCACGGTGATCGCGCCGGTCAGTGCGTTCTGCTGGGTGCTGGTGGCGTCGCCGTTGAAGCTGCGGTCGGCCGAGATGTCGAGGCCGCTGCGGCCGAACGTCTTGCCGAGCGCGCTGATCGGCGTCACCGACGCGGACGAGCCCTTGCTGAAGCTGGTCCCGGCCTTCTTGCTGGCCTGGGTCGTTTCCTGCAGGAGAACGGTGACGACGTCGCCCACGCGGAACGCGCGCGCGTCCGAGGTCAGCGAGACGGTATCGGCACTGAACACGCCGCCCCCGACGCCGGCGCGCGCCGCCTGCGCTTTCGGCAGGGCGAGGGCGTCGTCCACGGGGGCGGGGTGGTTCAGGGGGACGCGCGAGGCGCATCCGGTCAGCACGAGGCTGGCCGCCATCCCGGCGGCGAGGGCGAAGCGTTTCATGGTCAGCGGGAAGCCTGGGACAGGTATTGCAGCATGTTGTCGGCGGCCGACAACACCTTGGTGTTCATTTCGTAGGTGCGCTGGGCGGCGATCATGTCGACCATCTCTTCGACGACCTGCACGTTCGACCCTTCCAGTGCGCCCTGCTTGATCTTGCCGAAGGCGCCGTCGCCGGCGCGGCCTTCGTTCGGCGTGCCGCTGGCCGTCGTTTCCTGGAACAGGTTGTCGCCCAGGGCCAGCAGGCCGGCCGGGTTGACGAACGTGGTCAGCGTGAGCTGGCCCAGTTCGGTCGGGGCGATGTTGCCCGGGACGGTCGCGCTGACCATGCCGTTTTCGCCGATCGTGATCGAGGTCGCGTTGTTCGGGACGGTGATCTGCGGCACCAGGGGCAGGCCCTGCGCATTGACCAGCACGCCGTTCGAGTCGACCTGCAGCTGGCCGGCGCGGGTGTAGGCCGGCTGACCGTCCGGGCGGCGCACCTGCAGGAAACCGTTGCCGTTGATCGCCACGTCGAGCGGCTGGCTCGTCGTCTGGATGTTGCCGTTCGTGAAGATTTTCTGCGTGCCGACGATATTCACGCCGTTGCCGAGCTGGACGCCGTTGCTGACCGTGTTGTCGGCCGTCTGGGCGCCCGGCTGCTTGTCGACCTGGTAGAACAGGTCTTCGAACACGACGCGGTCGCGCTTGAAGCCGACCGTGTTCACGTTGGCCAGGTTGTTGGCGATGGCTTGCAGTTTCGCATCCTGCGCCTGCACGCCGGTCTTGCTGATCCACATTGCTGGATTCATGGTTTCTCTCTCTTCTGATTCGGTTGGGGACGCGCGTTCAGCCTGCGATCAATTTGTTGCCGACTTCGTTCATGCCATCGCTGGCCTTGAACAGGCGCATCTGCACTTCGAAGCTGCGGTTCAGGCTCATGGTGGCGACCATTTCCTCGACGGCCGAGACATTGCTGCCTTCGAGCGCGCCCGGGCGGACCTTGACGTCCGGATCGGCCGGCAGCTGGCCGCCGTCGCGCGACACGATCAGGCCGGCCTCGTTCTTCGTCAGCTCGGCGCCGGTGGCGTTTACGAGGCGCAGCTTGTCGACGACCTGCATCTGCGTCGCGCCTTCGGTCAGCACGGAGATCGTGCCGTCCTTGCCGATTTCGACCGCGGTGTGCGGCGGCAGCACGATCGCCCCGCCTTCGCCCAGCAGCGGATGGCCGTGGACCGACAGCGCGCCGTCGGCGCCGATCTCGATCTCGCCGGAGCGGGTATAAGCTTCGCCGTCGCCGTACTGCACGGCGAGGTAGCCCTGGCCGCCGATCGCGACGTCGAGCGGGCGGCCGGTGTCGCGGACCGATCCTGCACGGGTCGAGACCGTGTCGGCCTGCATGGACGACATGTGCCGGTCGTCGTAGCCGTAGCCGCCCAGCTGCTGGTTGGTGGCCACTTCCATGCTGGCCCGGAAGCCCGCGGTGTCGAGGTTCGCCAGGTTGTTGGCGTGGACCTGCTGGGCGCGCATCAGGCGCTCGGCGCCGGAAACGGCGGTGAAGATCAGTTTATCCATGGGGCGTCAGGTCTTACAGGGCCTGCATGAGGGCCTGCATCATCTGGTTCTCGGTGGTCAGGACCTTCGAGTTGGCCTGGTAGTTGCGCTGCGAGGTCATCAGGCCGACCAGTTCCGACGTGATGTCGACGTTCGAGCCTTCCAGCGCGCCGGTCGACAGCTTGCCGTTCAGGCCGACGCCGGGACGTTCCGTCACGGGATTGCCCGATTGGGCGTTGGCGACCCAGCTGGTTTCGTTGATCGGCGACAGCGCGCCTTCGTTCGCGAACGTGGCGATCGCGATGCCGCCGACGACCTGCGACTGGTCGTTGCTGTACTTGGCGATGATGGAACCGTCGGACGACATTTCCACGCCCACGAACTGGCCGGAGGTATAGCCGTCGCTGCGGTTGGTCGTGGTGGCGGCTTCGCCCGCGAAGGAGGTCGTGCCGGTGTAGTCGATCTTGATGGTGGATTTATCGGCGCCGACGCCCGTGAATTCCACGTTCGCCGACGTGGTTGCGGTCTTGTCCAGCTGGCCGCCGGCGGTGAACGTCAGGGTCGCATGGGCGTTCACGGCATCGTCCGGTGCCGCGCCGTCGACGCTGTAATGCACGTCGATCGTGGAGTCGCCGGTCTTGACGAAGTATTGTGAGATGGTGTGCTGATTGCCGCGCGAGTCGAACGCGAGCGACTGCTTGACCATGTTGTAGCTGGTCGCATCGGTGGCGTCGAAGGTCGCCGTCGCCGGCACGTCCCAGTCGGCCGACAGGTTGCCGACGTAGGAAACGTTGGCCGTCGCGACTGCCGGGATCTGGTCGGTCGGGATCTGGATGTCGCCCATCGTGTTGGACAGGCCGGTGATGGTCCCGCCAGCCGACTTGATCGGTGCGTAACCCTGCACCTTGTTGCCGTTGCTGTCGATCAGGATGCCCTTCGTGTCGGTCGAGAAGATGCCGACGCGCGAATACTGCGAGGTGCCTTGCGCGTTGACGCTGACGAAGAAGCCGCGGCCGTCGATGGCGGCGTCCATGCTGCGGCCGGTGGTCTGGATGCTGCCGTTCGTGCTGATGTTCTGCGTGACCGAACCGATTTCCACGCCGTTGCCCCGGCTGCCGGCCATGACGGAGGCGAAGTTGGCGCGGCTGGACTTGAAGCCGTAGGTGGCCGCGTTGGCGATGTTGTTCGAAACGGTGTTCAGTTGCTCGTTGATGGCCTGGATGCCGGACAAAGCGATGTCGAAGCTCATGTCGATTCCTTAAATGCGTTGCGGTAGAGGGTGGGCGCCGTTCAGGAGCCCGTCTTGCCGTTAAAACCCGTGACGGACGAGGGAGCGACCTCGCCGATGTTGGCCACCTGGAGCACGACGCTGGAGCCATTCACGCGCACGCTGTTCAGGCGCGCCGCCACTTCGATCGTCGGCGAGGTGCCGTCCGATGGCTTGGCCTGGATCTTGTACGTGCCGGGCGCCAGGCCAAGGGCGTCCGGATCGATGGTGAACGACTGGGCGCCCGAACCGGGGCCCAGGTCGACCTCATGCTGGCGGCCGTCGGCGCCGGTCAGGATCAGGCTCGTGCCGGCGGACAGGCCGTTCAGTTGCACGGTGCCGGTCAGCTTGCTGCCGTCGAGCTTGACGGTGTCCGTCGCCACCGTCACGTCCGAACCCACCTGGCCGCCCATGGCGAGCGTCTGCAGGCTTTGCAGCACGCTCGCGCTGGCCGTCGTCGTCTGCGCCAGGTTCTGCAGCGCTTCGGTCTGCGACAGCTGCGACAGCTGGTTGACGTACTGGGTCGGGTCCTGTGGCGACAGCGGATCCTGGTTCTGGATCTGCGCCACGAGCAGCTTGGTGAACATGTCCTTGTTGGCGTCGGTCGGCGCCTGGGTCGCGATCTTGTTGCTGCCCGTGTTCGTCGTACTGCCGAACTGGGTGTTGGTGGCGTTATTGGTGGTCACCATGTTCAGGATTCTCCCAGCTTGAGCAGCGACTGCTGCATGGATTTGATGCGTCCGAGGACTTCGACGTTGGTTTCGAAGGCGCGGCTGGCGGACATCATGTCGGCCATCTCGGACACTTCGTTGACGTTCGTGTAATAGACCATGCCGTCGGCATCGGCCTTCGGATTGCCCGGCTCGTGCACGCGGCGCAGCGGCTCGGCGCTCTCGACCACGTCGAGCACCTGCACGCCCGCGCTCGCGTTATTGCCCATGACGGCCGCGAAGACCGGCTTGCGGGCGCGGTACGCCTCCGCTTCGGAGCCGGCCGCGACGTCGGCGTTGGCCAGGTTGCTGGCAATCGTGTTCAGGCGCACCGACTGCGCCGCCATCGCCGAACCGGCGATCTGGGAAATGTCTTTGAAGCCCATTGTTGACCTGTTATTGACCGTTGATGGCTTTTGCCAGACCGCGCAACTGCATGTTGATGAAGGTCAGGCTGGTGTTGAAATCGGAAGAGTTCTGGCCGAACGCGGCTTGCTCGATGCCGATCTCGACCGTGTTGCCGTCGGCGCTCGGGTGGTAGGGCACGCGGTACAGCGGCTGGTCGTCGCTCAGGCTGAGCGCGCCGTTCTCCGTGTCGATGCGGTCCTGCAGCATGGCGCCAAAGTCGATGTCGCGTGCGGTGTAGCCGGGCGTGCTTTCATTCGCAATATTCGCCGCCAACACCTTGGTGCGCTCGGCGCGCAATTCCAGCGCGTCGGCGTGCACACCCAGTGCGTCTTTGAAATTAATCGTCATGTCAGGAACTCCTGTCGGTTGAATTTCGGATGATTGGTTAGAATCAGATTTTTCCGCAGCCACTATTCTCTAATGATTGCTTTCTGTAAGGCAACCCTTGTTGGTTCGTCACTGATGTTATTTTCTGCGCTCGCGCAAGCGGCAGCGCCGTCGATTCCCATGCAAATCGAGCAAGCCGCCCGTGCCGAACTCGAAAGACAGATGGCCGCGTCCGGCTTGACCGAACCGCAATTCGAGATCGCCGTCGTGACCACGCGGACGGCGCCGCCATGCGGCCAGCCAGTGGCCGTGGAACCGCTCGAAACCCGTTCTCCCCAGAGGATGCGCTTCGTGGCGCGCTGTCCGGACACGCCCGGATGGCGGTACGAGTACGTCGTCCGCGCGCGCGTGACGGCCATGGTCGCGATCGCAGCGAGCCCCGTCGCGGCCAACGAGGCGTTGACGGATGCACAAGTCACGATCGAGCGGCGCGATATTTCCAACATTGCCGATCCGGTCAGTAATCCGGCCGACGCGGTCGGACAAATGTCTCGTCGCATGTTGCGTCCAGGAGACATTTTGCGCAGCGGCCAGCTCAGCAGCCCGGTTTTGGTGAAGCGGGGCGATGCCGTCATGATGATCGCGCGGCGCGAAGGCATCGAAGTGAGCATGGCCGGAGAGGCATTGGATGCGGGCGGGAAGGGTGCCGTCGTGCGCGTGCGCAACGCCGGCAGCGGGCAGGTCGTGCGCATGCGCGTCGCCGGACCCGGCACGGTTGAGCCCATCGACATGGCGATCAGCCGCTGATGCCTTGCAGTTTGCCGGCCAGGCGCGACAGCTTGGCCGCATAAGCCGGGTCGGTGGCGTAACCGCCCCTGGCGAGGCCGGCGGCGAAGGCCTGGGCGTCGTTCCCGGTGCCGAGTGCGCCGCGGAAGCGCGGGTTGTCGATCAGCATTTGCGCATAATCGCGGAACGCGCTGGCCTGGTCCGGATAGGCGCGGAACTTCGCGCTCGTCTTGATGGCGGCCCCGCCGACGTATTCCGTGGTGGCGGATTGGGCGACATCGCCTTTCCAGCTGGCGCCGGCCTTGATGCCGAACAGGTTATGGGACGAGCTGCCGTCCGCATTGCGCAGCGGACGCTGGCCCCAGCCGGATTCCAGTGCGGCGTGTGCGGAAACGAGCTCCGGTGCCACGCCCAGCTTGTCGGCCGCTTCCTTCGCCCACGGGGCGATGCTTTCCAGGAAAGCCTGCTGGTCGGGCGACGCGTCGGCGTCGCCACCCATCAGGGCCGCCGTCGCGCCCTGGCTGCGCGCGGCCCACATGCGGCCCTCCGCGCTGAGCTGTGCGCCCGTCATGAAATCGCCGCCGCCGTTCTGGATGAAGTCGGCGACTTCGCCCTGCACGTCGTTGAAGATGCCGCCGAACTTGCCGCCGCCATTGCCCAAGGGCGCGGTGGGCGCAGTGGCCGCGGTCGGTGTCAACGAGGGGATCGACGTCGTGAATTCAGCGTGGCGCATAGGTATCGTCTTCGCCGTGCAGCAGGCGTTGCATGATCGTAAATTGTTCGGCCATCAGGTTGCCGTTGCGCGTCGTCGCCTGCTTGCAGTCGCGCACCAGGGCTTCCAGTTGTTCCCAGGCGGCCTGGCCGCGCGTGCGCTGCGGCGCCGGCAGGCCGCCGAGCAGGTCGTCCATCGTGGCTTGCGGGCCCAGCAGGGCGCGCACGAGTTGTACGCGCTGCTGGCGGCGCTGTTCCATCGCGTCCAGTTCGGGCGTGAGTGCTTCGGCCAGCGTCGCGAGCTCCGTGCCGCGGTGGCGCATGGCGGCCTGGAACTGGCGCTCCAGCAGGTCGCGGATCGTGCCGCAGGCGGCCATGTCGGCGGCAATGCCGTCCAGCAGGCGCGCGACGGCCTGGTCGCGGGTCATGCGGCTCATGGGATCAAGCCTTGCTGCCGTGGAAGCGCTGGATCAGGCCGGCCAGGCGGCCCGCGTCGAACGGCAGCTCGCCCTTGGCCAGCGCGTCGCGCAGCTCGGCCACGCGGGCCGCGTCGAAGTCGGGCAGGGCGCCAAGCGCCTTCTGCGCCGGCTGCAGCACGGCGGATTCGAGCGCATCGGTGCCCGCGGGGGCACTCACCGGGGCCGCTGCCGGCGCGGCGGCGGCGCCGCCCACCTGCGGGGCGATCGAGACGGAAGGCGAAGAGGCACTGGAAATCTTCATGCGTGTTCCTCGGGTTTTCGATTGAATCGTCATGGTTTCTTTACCATCTGGCTGCGCAGGTCCTTGAGCGCTGCGTCGTCCGTCCTGGACGTGGACGCGTCGGAGGTCAGGGCTTCGGTATCCGCAGGGGTGCCGAACATGGTCTTGATCGCGGCGGCTTGTTTGCTGGTCAGGATCAACAGTTCGATACGGCGGTTGGCCGAAGCATCCGGATGATCTGCATCGATCGGGGCGCGGTCGGCCATGCCGACCAGTTGCAGGATGCTTTCGCTCCGCATGCCGCCGATGAGCAGTTCGGACCGCGCAGCCAGAGCGCGGTTGACCGACAGGCTCCAGTTGGAATAGCTGGTCGGTCCGGCCCTAGTGTACTGCAAGGAATCCGTATGGCCTACGATCAACATCTGATTTTCCATTTTTTCGAACAGCGGTGCCATCGCACGCAACAGTTTTGCGAATTTGGCGGTCGGCAGCGGGCTGCCGCGTACGAACATGCCCTGGCGGTCGGTGTCGTGCAACATCACGCGCAGGCCGTCCGGCGTGATCACGGTGGCAAGGTTCGACGCGAGGCCGGCGTCCGCGCTCATCTGCTGGAGCTGATGCGCCAGCGCGGCCAGTTCGGACGGCGATTCGTACTTCGTGCGGACCGTATCGGTATTCGCCCTGGCGCCGGCGGCCGGGCCTTCGGCGCCGCCGTTGCTCTTGGGGAGCTGGAAGCGTTCGATCAGGCTGCCGGCCGGGCTCGACTTGATTTCCGGCTTGCCGCCCGAGCCTTCGATCAGGCCGCTGGCTGTGTTGTCGCGCACCTGGTTCTTGACCTGCTGGGCTTCGCGCGCGGCGATCAGCCACAGCACGAGGAACAGCGCCATCAGCGCCATGCAGAAGTCGGCGAAGGCGACTTTCCACGCGCCGCCGTGTTCGTCGTCGTGATGCTTGCCGCCGCCACGTTTGACGATGGTGGCTTCGTGGTGCTTGTCGGCGCCTTTTTTCGTTGCTTGCACTTATGACTCCAGATCCGGTCAAGCCTTGCGCTTGGCGCCGGCATCCTCGCCGTCGGACATCGCGTTGATCCACGCTTCGAGCTGGGCGAAGCTGGGCTTGGTGTTCAGCTGGATCAGGCGGCGGCCCGCGTCGATCGCCAGCAGGGGCGGCTTGCCGGCCACGTGGGTGCACAGCACGACCTTCACGGTTTCCATCGTCGACGCTTCGGAATTGACGAGCTGCTTCATCATGCCGGAGATCGGGTCGAGCACGCCGTAGCAGAAGAAGATACCGATGAACGTACCGACCATCGCGGCGCCGATGTGTTCCGCGATCTCGGCCGTGTCGGCGCCTTCGCCGACGGAGTTCATCGTGATCACGATGCCCAGCACGGCGGCCAGGATGCCGAAGCCCGGCATCGCCTCGGCCACCTTGTGCAGCGACTTGGACGGCTGGGTCAGTTCTTCGTGGATGGCTTCGAGTTCCTGCTCGAGCACGCCTTCCAGCTCGTGGGCGTTGATCTTGCCCATGGCCATCAGGCGGAAGTTGTCGACGATGAATGCCAGCAGCTTCGGCTCTTCCAGGATCAGCGGATAGCGCTGGAACATCGGGCTGTCCTTCGGCGCCTCGACGTGGGCGTCGAGCGCCTTCAGGCCGCCGGCCGCGGTCTGCAGCAGTTCGTACATCAGCAGCAGGAGCTGGCGCTGGAACTCGGAGTCGTGCTTGTGCTTGCCGGCGATCTTCTTCATCTGGCCGACCAGCTCGACCAGCACGTGTTTCGGATTGGCGAGGACCAGGGCGCCGAGTGCGGCGCCGCAGATGACGATCAGCTCGTTGGGCTGCCAGATGGCGCCGGCACTGCCGCCCATCATCATGTAGCCGCCGAATACCGCGCCAAGCACGATGAGGATGCCAAGGATTTGCATGATTGTTATTACCTTTCTTGTCTGGTCGTTCAGGCCTGGGCCAGCGCCGCTTTCATCTTGGCCAGCGCACTCTTGTTGAGCTGGCAGACGCGGGCGTCGGACAGGTCGAGCACGGCCGCGATTTCCTTGTAGCTGAGCTCGAATTCATAAATCATCTGGATCACGCGCTGCTCGCGTTCGTTCAGGGCGCCCAGGGCCTGTTCCAGGCTGCGGCGCACCATGAACTGTTCTTCCGGACCCGGGGCGTTGTGGGCGCGCTCGGTCGCTTCCTGCAGCACGTCGTCGAAGCTGAGCAGCTCCTCGGCGACGTCGTCGAGCAGGAACTGGCGCCAGTCTTCCTGGCTGATGCCGAGCGCGTCCGCCGCTTCCTTGTCGTTCGGCTCGCGGCCGAGCCTGCGGGTGAGGGCGCGCACGGCGTCGCGCATCTTGTGGCTGTCCTGGCGCACGGCGCGCGGGCGCCAGTCCTGGCGCCGCAGCTCGTCGAGGATGGCGCCGCGCACGCGCAGCGACGCGTAGCTGGCGAAGCCGGTGTCCGGGGTGCCGTAGCGGCGCAGCGCCTCGAGCAGGCCCATCAGCCCGATCTGCTCCATGTCCTCGCGCCCCATCGCGCCCGACACCTGCGACGTGAGCTGGCGTGCGATGCGCTTGACCAGCGGCGCGTAGGCGACGAGGTGTTTCTGCTCTTCGGCCGCGCTCATGGCCGCATGGATGGCGGCGTCGGCGTATTCGCTGCTGGCGTAGCTGTCGGCGTAGTCGGTCATGTAACCCACGTTGTCCCCGATGGTTATTCGATGATCAGCTTGCCGATCATGACTTGCACGAACGGTTTTTCCGTGTGCTCGTGCTCATAATTGGCGTCGAAGGATTTGTTCAGTTCTTCTGCGTACTGTTCCACCGTCATGCCGGCCGCTTCCTTCATCGTGTAGGCCGACAGGGTACGCACCGCCAGGCTGCGCAGCAGCGGCAGGTTTTCCTTCGTTTCCTTTTCTTTCGACACTTCCGTCGACAGCACGAGGTCGGTCGACAGGTAATGCGTGTCGCTGTCCTCCGGGCCGCGGCGCAGCATCACGATGACCTTGTCCAGCGTCACGTATTTGAGGGGCCTGGCTTCCCTGGCCTTTTCCGCTTCCGCCTTTTTCGCCGCGCCGGCGGCCGCCGCGGGCTTGGGCATGAACCACCAGACCGCGCCACCCGCACCGGCCGCGCTCACGATCACGGCGCCGGCGATGGCAATAATCATTTTCATTTTGCTCATGTTGGTACTCGCACCCGAAGGCGCTCTCAATTCGTCTGCTTACGAGTCGCGGCCGAGATTGAACACGGACGCGGGGTTGCCGGCCTCGGCCAGACCGCGGCCGGGCTCGTTGTCCTGGTCACGGCCCTGCTGGCGGCCGCGGCCCTGCTGTTGCGGGTCGCCGAACGGCGCCGCATTGTTCCTGGGTGCCGGGGTCACCGTGACGGCGACCTCGGTGTACTGGCGCTGCGACAGGTCGTTGCGCAGGTTGTCGCTGACGGTCTGCAGCTGGCGCAGCACGTCGCCGTTGGTGGCCGAGATGTTCACTTCCAGCGTGCCGTTGCTGTGGCGGATCGCGATGTCGATGCGGCCCAGCTGGGGCGGCTCGATGCTGATCGTGGCCTGCTGCACGTTGTTGGCGACATGGACGTTCAGCCGGTCGCCCAGCGTTTCCTGCAGACTCTGGCGCCATGCGGTCGGCGGGCCCGCCAGCTTGACGGTGTCGGCGGCCGGCTGGGCCGACGGCAAGGTCACGGCGCCCGCTACCGGCGCGGCCGCGGTGGCCGTGCCGGGTTGGGTGCCCTGCGCACCCGACCCGTCCGCAGTGGCGTCCTGGCCGCCGGTGCCGGCGTTGCCGTTGGCGGCGTTGCCCTGGACGGCCAGGCGCACGTTGGCGGCCGTCGCATCCTGCTGGGCCGTCTGCGCGAGCACGGCCTGGGGCAGGGCGACCGGTGCGCGGCGGGCATCCTGGCCGGAGACCGCAAGCGGCTGGGCTTGCGGTTCGGCCTTGCCGGCATCGTCCGTGCCGGCGTGCGTGCCGCCCTGGGCAGCCTGCACGGCCTGGGTGACCTGTTGCGGCGACAGCGGCATCAGCGGCATCGTCATCGCGGCCAGCAGCGGGTTGTCCGGCGTGGCGGCGGCCTGGGTATCGTCAGCCGGCGCCGTGTCGGTCGCAGCGGCGGTCGCGGCGCTCGCTTGCGCGGCGGCGGCGTCCGTCGCCGGATCCGCCGGCACGGTGGCCTCCAGCGCCTGTGCGCCCGCGCCGTCCTGCAGGCCGAGCCAGCGGGCAAACGTCTTGCCCGGTGCCGGCGCGGCGCCGTCGGCCGTGGATTGCGCGGGTGCCGCCGCGGTCGGCGCGTCCTGCGCGGCGGCCGGGGCATTCGCCTGCCGGGTGGCCGGCTGGGCCGAGGTGGACGGGGTTGCGGTATTGAGCATCATGGTCATTCCTGGCTTGCGCCTGATTCTGTTTCGCTGTGCATCGCGTAGGCGATCCAGCCGTCTTTGTTGGCGCGCATCTCTTCCAGGCGCGGTTCGAGCGCGCGCGCGGCGGCGGCCACGTGCTGCGCGGCCGCGTCGTGCTGGGCGCGCACGCGCTCCAGCGCGGCGCGTTCCGCGGCATTCCACGGCCCCTGCGCGGCGAGCGTGCGCAAGGCGGGGAAGAGGGCGCGGGCCTGTTCGCCCAGCCGGTCCCAGTCCTCGCGCGCGGCGGCGTCCTGCAGGCTGTTCCCCAGGTGCGCCAGCCGTGCCTGCCGGTTGGTCTTGTCAGCCATTGCGCGCCTGTACGCCGGCCCAGCCCTGGCGGATGGTGGTCATGACGCGCACGACCTCGTCGACCATCGCCGGGTCCTGCTTGATGCCGGCGCCATGCAGGTGCGTGACGCAGAAGTCGTACAGGTTGGCGAGGTTGGCGACGACCTGGCCGCCGGTCTCGAAATCGAGGGAGCTGGACAGGCCGTTGATGATGTCGACGCACTTGTTGATGCTGTGGGCGCGCTGCTCGTAGCGCTTGGCCACGATGTGGGCGCGGGCGCGCGCCAGTTCGTCGAGCAGGCCGTCGGTCAGCACCAGCACGAGTTCGATCGGCGAGGCGCGCGACGTTTGCGCGTCCAGGCTGGTGGCGTGATAGCTGCTGTAGGCTTCGGTATAAGACATCTCGAATCTCTCAGTTGGATGAGTCGCTGGTGAACAGCGCGCTGAACATCGAAGAATTGTTTTGCATGGTCGACTGCAGGGTCTGCAGGGCCGTGTACTGCCGCAGGTAGCGCTGGTACGCGGAGTCGTACTTCGTGTCGAGGTCCGCCTGGCGGTCGGTCAGCGTCGTCTGCAGCGTGGTGTTGGCGTCGCTGCGCTTCTTGATCTGGCCGTTGGTCGTGTTGCTCCACTGGTTCAGGTACGTGTTCAGCGAGCCGGCCACGCCGCTCGGGGCCGACGCGCTGGCCGAACCGAACAGCGTGTCGAGGCCGGTCGGATTGACGGCCAGCTGCTTCTGCAGGCGCGCCGAGTCCAGGGTGAGAGTGCCGTCGCGGTTGGCGACGACGCCGTAGCTGGCCAGCGACAGGGTGCCGTTCGGACGCAGCAGGTCGCTGATGCGGTTGCGCAGCGCGACGACGCCCGAATCGTTGGCGAACGCGCCGGCGGCGACGCTGTTCGTGGGATCGCCGAGCGACACCAGCCCGTCGAGCGCACTCTTGAGCTTGTTGAAGGCGTCGAGGAAGGCCTGCACGTTCTTCGCGGTGCCGCTCGTGTCGCTGCCGACCGTCACCGTGAAAGGCGACGCGCCGGGCGCCTGGGCCTTGGTCGCGGTGAACGACACGCCGTCGATGTTGGTGAACGTGTTCGACGCCTGCTGGATCTTCGTGGCGGACGGGTCCGCGGGATCGCCGAGCCAGACGATGGCATCCTGCGCGTTCGCGACGGTCGTGCGTGCCGCGAAGCCGGCCTGCAGTCCGGCATCGGTGGCCAGCGAGCCGTCGATCGAGACGGTGTTGGCCACGCCGGTGTTCTTCGACGTCAGCACGAGACGAGGGTTACCGCCGACCGTGACGACGCCGGCCGAGACCATGCCCGTGTTGCCGCTGGCGCCGTTGATGGCGGCGGCGATCTCGCGCACGCTCAGCTTGTTGTCATGGTCCGTGTCGGCGGCGGCGTCCAGATTGACGTCGAAGTTGGCCGTGTTCGTGCCCGCACCTTCGTCGGCCAGGTTGATGGTCAGCGTGCCGCCGAGCGCCGCGCCGTCGGCGAGGCTGTTGTACGAGACCTGGCTGGCGGTCGCGACCTGTTCCACGAACAGGCTGTAGGTGCCGGCCGGCGCGGTCGCGTCGGCGGTGGCCGTGCCGACCGTCGTGTCGGACAGGGTGGCGCTCTGGGCCAGCACCGACTTGCCGAGACCGGCCAGGCTGGACAGCGACGTCTGGAACGTCGAGATCGCGGCGCTGAGGGACGACAGGGCCTTGGCCGTATCGGAAGCCGCCTTGGTCTGGTTGGTCAGCTGGGTCTGCACACCCGAGATGTACTTGTCGGCCAGCGCCTTGGCGGTGCTGGTCGGGTCGTAGGTGGGGGCGGTGATCGCGTTCGATGCCATATCGTTCTCCTGCTTATACGTTCTTTGCCAGCCACGACTGCGTGGCGATCTCGTCTTCGCGTTTGCGCTGCGTGCGTTCCTGCGCGCGCGCATACGCGGCCTCGTGCTGCTCCAGCACCTTGCCCAGCAGCTCGCGCCGCGTCCAGGCCTGGGCCAGGTTCTTCTGCGCGACGGCCATGTCGGCCTCGTGCAGTTGCAGGTCGGTCCGGTGCGTATCCGCCAGCGCGAACACGGCCTGCTTGTAATTGCCGCAATTGATGGCCAGCGCCGGCGACAGCGCGCGCGCGCCGGCCGGTTGCCCCGACGGGCCGCTGCCTTCGGCCAGCGCCGTCAGGCGGTCCACGCTGGTCTGGAAGCGCGCACGCGTCGCTTCCTTCCTGGCCAGCGCCGTCTGCAGCCGTTCGACTTCGGTGCTGCGCACGCGTACGAGCGTGTCCAGGCTGGTGATCGTGTCGCGCTTGCTCATGCCATCATCGCTTTCAGTTGATCGACGCAGTCCCCGAACGGTGCGTCTTCGCGCGTGCCCTGGCACAGGAACGCCTCGATGTGCGGGTGCAGCTTCACGGCGCGGTCGGTTTCCGGATCGGCGCCGGGCTGGTAGGCGCCGAGCGGGATCAGGTCGCGCACGCGCGCATGCTTCGCCAGCGCGGCCTTCAGCTTGCGCGCGGCGAGCGAATGTTCCGGCGACACCACCTGCGCCATGCAGCGGCTGATGGACTGCGACACGTCGATCGCCGGGTAGTGCCCGCGTTCGGCCAGTTCGCGCGTCAGCACGATGTGGCCGTCGAGGATCGCGCGGGCGCTGTCGACGACCGGGTCCTGCTGGTCGTCGCCTTCCGCCAGCACGGTATAGATGGCGCTCATGCTGCCCTGTTCGTTTTCGCCGTTGCCGGCCGATTCGACGAGCTGCGGCAGGTTCGAGAACACCGAGGGCGGGTAGCCGCGCGTGGCCGGCGGCTCGCCCAGCGACAGCGCCACTTCGCGCAGCGCCATCGCGTAGCGCGTCAGCGAATCGCACAGCAGCAGCACGTTCTGGCCGCGGTCGCGGAAGTGCGCCGCGATCGAGTGGCACAGTTCCGTCGCCATCACGCGCATCAGCGGGCTTTCGTCCGCCGGCGCCACGACGACGACGGCGCGTTTCAGACCTTCCGGGCCGAGCGACTTCTCGATGAATTCGCGCACCTCGCGGTTACGCTCGCCGATCAGGCCCACGACGATCACGTCGGCCACCGTCTGGCGCGTGATCAGGCCGAGCAGCACGGATTTACCGACGCCGGAACCGGCCATCAGGCCGACGCGCTGGCCCTTGCCGATCGTGAGCATCGAATTGATCGCGCGCACGCCCACGTCCAGCGGCTGTTCCACCGGGGCTTTCCTCAGCGGGTTGACCTTCGGCGGCGTCGTCGACAGGGTCTCTTCGCCACCCAGCTTGCCGCGGCCGTCGATCGGTTCGCCCAGGCCGTTCACCATGCGGCCCATCCACGACGGGCCGATCTGGATGCTGGACGGACCCGTGGCCGGCAGCACGCGCGCGCCGGTCACGAGGCCGTCGGCCTGCTTGAACGGCATCAGGTACGTGACCTTGTCGCGGAAGCCCACGACCTGCGCGTCGAGCCAGGAGCCGTCGACGGTCTCGACGCGGCAGCGCTGGCCCGTGTGCAGGCGGCAGCCCACGCTTTCGAGCAGCAGGCCCTGCACGGCGACGAGGCGCCCGGTGGGCGTCGCGACCGGCGGAGCCTTGATCTCGAGGGCGCGCAGGGTTTCGGCCAGTGCGCTCACTCGGCGTCCTCCTTGGCGGCGGCGTCCAGGCTTTCACGCACTTGCGTCATGCAGGCGGCGAGGCGGTTCTGGCAGCCGGCGTCCACTTCATGGTCGCCCGCGCGCACGCGGCATTCGCCCAGGTCCAGGGCAGGATCGGACATCAGGTTCCACTTCTTGGCGCGCTTCGGATCGAGTTCCTGGATGCGCTTGAGTTCTTCCGGATTCATGAAGACTTCCACGTCCTCGCGCGTCGGCGGCATCGCGGCCAGCGCCTCGTCGACGAGGTTCAGCATCTGCACGGGTTGCAGCGCCAGCTCGGCGCGGATCACCTGGCGGGCGATCTTGCCGACCAGGTCCACCACTTCCTTGCGCTGGGCGTTGCGGAATTCGGTCTTCATCTTCTTCAGGCTGCGCAGCATGGCGTCGACCGGCTTGGCCATCTGTTCCAGCTCGGCCAGCGCCTGCTGGCGGCCTTCGGCGATGCCGCGCTCCACGCCTTCGGCATGGCCCGCGTCGTAGCCGTCGGCACGGCCTTCGTCCAGGCCGACCTCATAGCCTTCGCGCTGGCCCTGGCGATAGCCGTCGGCCACCGCGCTCTGCCAGTCCTCGGTCGGCATGGCGGAGGACGACGATTGCGCGCCCTTGGCCGCGCCGGCGGCGATGAACTGCGCCAGCGGCGGGAAGTGATAAGGCCGGAACTGCTTCATTCGGCCGTCGCCTCGGCAAACAGCTGGACTTCGATCTCACCGTTGTCGACGAGCTCCTTGACCTGCGCCATGATCTCCTGGCGGGTCTGCACGATGCGCGACATCGGCACCGGGCCGGAACGCTTCATGAGGTCTTCGAAGCTCTGCGCCTGGCGCTTCGGCATCGCGCCGAGCAGCGCGTCGCGCAGCGCGGGTTCCGCACCCTTGAGCGCAATGGCCCACTGCTCCAGCGGGATCTCGTCGAGCAGGCGGGTGATCGTCTGTTCGGTCTGCGTCGACAGGATGAAGAAGTCGTACATCGACATCTCGATCTTGGACACGACATCCGGATCGTGCGCGCGCAGCAGCTCCACCATCGTGGCGCGGTTGTTCGGCAGGCGGTTCAGGATGTCCGCCGCCTGGCGCACGCCTTCCACGGTGGCGCTCTGCGTGTCCAGTGCGGACAGGCAGCGCTGCACCAGCTCTTCCAGCTCGGTGAGCAGGTCGCGGTCGATCTCTTCCAGGCGCGCCAGGTTCAGCAGGACCAGCTCGCGGCTGCCTTCCGGCAGGGCGTCGATGATCTGGCCGGCCAGCGCGGGCGGCAGGAAGGCGAGGAACACGGCCTGCATCTGCACGTGCTCGGCGGCGATGTAGTCGGCCAGCCACTTCGGCGACGCATACTGCAGGCGCGCCATCATCGGGCGGATGGCGTCGCCGTAGATCGTGTTGAGCACGGAATTGGCGATCTCGCTGCCCAGCGCCAGGTCGAGCGAACGCTTCAGGTAGCTGCGCGAGGCGCCGTGCAGGCCGCTCTGCTGGCGGTAGTCGTCGAAGAACTTCTGGATCGAGTTCTTCACGGCGTCGACCTTGATGCCGCTCATGCGGCTCATCACCTGGGTCAGTTCGATCAATTCCTCGCGTTCGAGGCAGCGCAGAACGGCCGCGGCCGGTTCTTCGCCGATGGACAGCAACACGATCGCGGCCTGTTCGACCGGGCTCAGCACTGCTTCCTGCACGTCGTTATTGTTCAGATCCGCCATTTTTCTTTTGCACCCATTGTTTGACCACTTCCGCCACCCGCTCCGGCTCCTTGCCCGCCAGTACTTTCAGATGGTCGACCATTACATCCACGGCCGAGCCGGCCGGGGGCAAATCGTATTCCTCGAGCAGTGCCTGGACCGGCAGCGTGCCGCCCGTCGGCGTTGCCGCCTGTTCCGCGGCCAGTGCGCCTGCTGCCGGGGCCGGCAGTGCGCCGGCGCTGTGCGCGCCCGGCAGGGCATTGCTTGCGCCCGCCTGGACGGTCGCCAGGGTCGGGGCCGCGGCCGCCGCGGCCTGCTGCGGCGCGACACGCTGGTTCAGCATGCGCATCAGCGGACGCAGGACCAGCAGCCAGGCGAACAGGGCGCCGAGCGCATACATGCCGTAGCGGACCATGTCGACGATGTTGTCGCGCTCCTGGTACCACGGCTCGACCGCGACCGGGGCGGGGAACGACAGCGAGGACACCGTCAGCACGTCGCCGCGGGTGGCGTCGATGCCCAGGCCGCCGCGCAGGATCTTGTCGATGTTGGCGATCTCGGCCGGGGTCCAGCCCGTCTTCGGCGTCGCGGCCCTGGCGTTGTTCAGCACCACCGCCACCGACAGCTTCTTCAGGCGGCCGCGCGAGCGCTTGATCTGGGTGATCGCGCGGTCGTAGGCGTACTGGCGGGTCGTCGCGTTCTTGCGTGCGCTGCCGTCGTCGGCCTTGGCGTTCGCGTCGCCGGCGGCGCCGTTGGCGGCATTCGCGGCGTTCGGGTCGGCCGGCGGGTTGGCGGCGACCGGCGGACGGTTCGACAGCGTGCCCGGCACGCCCAGCGCCATGCGGCTCTTTTCCATCTCCTCGCGCATCGCTTCGCTGGTGACTTTCGGGTCTGCGCCGTATTTCTCCTGCGTTTCCTCGACCTTGTCGTTGTCGACGTCGGCCGTCACGCTGACCTTGAAGTTGTCGGCGCCGAGCACCGGACCGAGCAGGCCGGCCACGTTGGTGCGCACTTCATCCTGGTAACGCTTGGCGGCGGCATCGCCCTGGGCGGCGCCGTCGAAGCCTTCGGTCAGGTCCACGCGCGACGACAGGTAATTGCCGTTCTGGTCGACGAGCGACACGCGCGCCGGGGCCAGGCCGGCCACGCTGCCGGACACCATGTTGACGATGGCGGCGATCTGTTCGTTCGACAGGTTGCGGCCCGGCTTGACCGCGACCACGACGGAAGCGGACGACTTGTCGCCGTCGCTCGCGACGAACGACGACGACTTGGCGATGGCCAGGTGCACGCGCGCCGAGGCGATGGCGTCCAGGGTCAGGATCGACTGCGCCAGTTCGCCTTCCAGGCCGCGGCGGAAGCGCACGTCCTGCACGAACTGCGACACGCCCAGCGGGTCGTTCTTGTCCATCAGCTCCAGGCCGGCCGGCAGCTGCGCGGTCACGCCCTTGGCGGCCAGCAGCATGCGCACCTTGCCCAGCTGGCCGGTCGGCACCATGACCTGGCCCGAATCCGGGTGGATGCGGTAGGGCACATGCTCGGCGTCGAGCACGCTCATCATGTCGCTGGCGACGACTTTCTCGTGGGCGCCGAACACCGGTTTGTAGCCGGCCTGGTCGTTCCACATGTACAGCATGACGGCCGCGGTGATGCCGATGGCCAGCACCAGCATCGGGGTCAGGTTCTTGGACAGCGCGGGCGGGAGGGCCAGGCGCTTGCCGCCAATGGCGGACTTGAGAGTAGCTATCACGTTCGGTCAGTTCCTGTCACACCGGGAGCTTGAGCAGCTCGTCGACGGCGCCCATCACCTTGTTACGGACCTGCATCAGCATGGAGAAAGAAAGATTGGCCTGCTGCGAGGAGAGCATGGCGCCGACCAGGTCGTCGCTCTTGCCGCTGTCCACGTCAGCCATCTTCTGGTTGGCCACCTGCTGGTCCTGGTCCACGCTGACCAGGGCATTCTTCATGCTCTGCGCGAAGGAGAAGTCGCCGGTGCCATCGCCCAGGGCGGGGTGGCCGGCATTGGCCGCCGGCGCCACGGCGGCGAGGCGGTTGGCATCGTTGGTGAGGGCTGCCAGGTCGGCCCGGATCAGGCCGGCAAGTTCAGTTCCCATCGTGGTCATCGCTCCCATGCTTAAGTTTGCGGGTTGTAACTTTAGGTAAATATTGCTTAGACGACTGGTGTTGCATTCGTTGCAATTACCGTTGACATAAAGAAAATTGTTAAATTTTCAGTGTCATACTGTGGCTTGGTTTCTGTCGCCGAACCGAGGAGAATAGCAGCGGTCTCGTCCGATACCCAGAGTGAATTTTTGATTTCCCCAGCGCAGTAACGGCATCTTACCGTAGGGCAATGGCGAATTCAAAGGGGAAAATCAAATGGCGTGACACAATTTCCCGGGTATAATAGTTGCCCAGAGGAATGAAAAGAAAGCATCTGTGCTTATCATTTTTTTAATTTGACCATGCCGATCGCAAACCCCGACACCACCCTGCAGCACCAAGTGCTCGACCCCTGCCTTCTGGGACGTCCGGTACATCTGCTGCCCCAGTTTGCGGCGCGTCTCCAGGAAGAACTGGACACTGCCATGCAGGGCAGCGCGCGCCGTTACTGGGCCGGATGGCGTCTCGAAACCGTTGAATTTGGCCGTGTGCCGCAAGAAAACAGCCTGCGCTGGATGGCCGTTCTGGGTGCGTTGGGCACTGTCGCGGTGACGTTCGAACGTGGTTTATTACTGACACTGTTGGAGCGACGCTACGGCGGACGTGGCGCTGGCGCAACTCAGCGGGACCCGCAAACCGAGCGCGTCACGGCCACCGAAGAAAGATTAGGCGTCGTACTGACGCAACAAATGGTGGATCTGTTGTATGCACGCGTCGCTGTCAGTGTGGCAATGGACGTGGCGCCGCGGCCCATCCAGGCGAACGCCGTGGTGCCTTCGGCAATGCCCGGCGAAAGCAACTGGGCCGTGCGCGTGCAGGTACGTGACAACAACGACAACACCGGCCAGTTCTGGATCGCGCCCGACCAGCAACTGATGGCCATGATCCTGGGCACGCTGCGCCCGGAGACTGGCCGCCAGACCGCCGCGCGCGGTCCGGCCGAGCCGCTTGCGACCAGGCTCCAGGTCAAACTGGACGGCCGCCTGGTCAGCAAGGAAATCACCCTGGGCGCACTGTTCGACCTGAAGGTGGGCGACGTGATTCCGGTGAACGTGGGCCGGGCCGACGTCCTGCTCGACGAGGCGCGGCTGTTCACCGCCGCCGTCGCCGAGCACAAGGGCAAGCTGTGTTTAACCTCTTTTGAAGACGCCGAGTAATCAACATGAACCTGAACGATCAATTCGCCGGTGGCGACATCCTCATCGACGACGAGCATGCGGAAGAGACCGCAGCGCCGGCCGCGGCACCCAAGGCTACGCCGCGCCTGCCGCAGATGATGCGCCGCATCCCGGTGACGCTGACGCTGGAAGTGGGCTCGGCCCGCATCTCGCTGCAGGAACTGATGGCGATCGGCCCGGACAGCGTGCTGCCGCTCGACGCCATGGCGGGCGAGCCGCTCGTCATCAAGGTCAACGGCGCCGCCATCGGGCGCGCCGAAGTGGTCGTCGCGGGCGAGCAGTACGGCCTGAAGGTGATCGATCTGGACGGCCTCAACCTGGACCTGATCGCGTCATGACGTTGCAACGCCGCGGTGCCGGGGTGGCTCACACCTTGCACCGTTTCGCGCCCGCCATCGCGGGCGCCGTTCTTTTGCTGGCCGGCGCGACCGCATGGGCCGCGCCCGCGGGACCGGACGTCCTGCCCGGCGTGATCCCCGGCTCGTCCAGCGGCCTGACCGTGAAGTCGCAGATCCTCGTCCTGATGACCATCCTCGGGCTGCTGCCCGTGATGGTCATGATGATGACCAGCTTCACCCGCTTCGTGATCGTGCTGTCGCTGCTGCGCCAGGCCCTCGGCCTGCAGCAGGGCCTGCCCAACCGGATCGTCACCGGCGTCGCGCTGATCCTGACCCTGCTCGTCATGCGTCCCGTCGGCGAACAGGTGTGGAACGAAGCGTTCGTCCCTTACGACAAGGACAAGATCTCGCTGGAGCAGGCGCTCAAGATCGCCGAGGTGCCGCTGTCGCGCTTCATGCTGGCCCAGACGAGCAAGACCGCACTGGCCCAGATCGCGCACCTGGCAGGCGAGCCGGCCGAGATGAAGCCGATGGACCGCGGCTTCACGGTGAAGATGGCCGCGTTCGTGCTGTCCGAGCTCAAGAGCGCGTTCCAGATCGGCTGCATGCTGTTCATTCCGTTCCTGATCATCGACCTGGTGGTGTCGTCGGTGCTGATGGCGATGGGCATGATGATGCTGTCGCCGCTCGTCATCTCGCTGCCGTTCAAGCTTCTCCTGTTCGTGCTCGTCGATGGCTGGACCCTGACCGTGAACACGCTGGTCGGCAGCATCCACGGCCTCTAGCATTCATCCACATGACTCCTGATATCGCCGTCGACTTCGTCGTCGAAGCCCTGCAGCTGGTGATGCTGCTCGTGATGGTGCTGGTGGTGCCGGGCCTCGTGGCCGGCGTCATCGTCGCCCTCGTGCAGGCCGCCACCCAGATCAACGAGCAGACGCTGAGCTTCCTGCCGCGTCTCCTCGTGACGCTGGTGGCCCTGATCCTCGCCGGTCACTGGATGACCGGCAAACTGATGGACTATTGCGTGAGCGTGTTCCAGCGCGCCGCGACCCTGGTCGGCTGATGCTGGAAGTATCCCACCTGCTGCTGCCGTTCATCAGCGCGCTGTGGTGGCCGTTCTGCCGCGTCATGGCGCTGCTGTCGACGGCCCCCGTGATCGGCGACGCGCTCGTGCCGGTCCCGGTGCGCGCGCTGCTGTCGGTGGTGCTCGCGTTCCTGATGCTGCCGCTGACGAAAGGCGCCGTCATGCCCGATCCGTTCTCGCTGGCCGGCGTCGTCGTCATGGTCGAGCAGGCCGTGATCGGCGGCGTGATCGGCCTCGCCATGCAGCTGACGATGGCCGTCGTGAACATGCTCGGCTTCCTCGTCTCGAGCCAGGTGGGCTTTTCGATGGCGCAGATGAACGACCCCGTGAACGGCCAGCAGTCGGACGTGATCTCGGGCCTGCTGGGCCTCGTCGCCATCCTCGTGTTCTTCGCCGTCGACGGCCACCTCGTGCTCGCGGGCGTGCTGGGCCAGAGCTTCAAGGCGTGGCCGGTCGGCGGCGGCTACAAGAGTCTTTTGCTGGAGACGGTGGCGCTGAACGTGGGCTGGGTATTCTCGGCCGCGATCCTGCTGGCGCTCCCGATCGTGTTCTCGACGATGGTCGTGCAGGTCGGCTTCGGCTTCCTGAACCGGGTGGCGCCCTCGCTGAACCTGTTCTCGCTGGGCTTCTCGCTGGTGACGCTGTTCGGCCTGATGATGCTCGTGCAGGTCGTGCGCTTCATCCCGGAACACTATGTGCAGATGACGAACCAGGTGCTGGAGATGCTCCAACAGCAGATGGGGGCGGCGCATGGCTGACAATACCGGCGGCGATAAAACAGAAAAGGCGTCAGCCCAGAAGCTGAAGAAGGCGCGCGAGCAGGGCCACGTCGTCCGCTCGAAGGACCTGGCCACGGCGGTCGGCATCGTCGCCAGCCTGAAGCTGTTCGCGTTCATGCTGCCCGACTACCTGGAATCGTTCCGGTCGCTGTTCCGGCTCGTGTACGCGCCGCTCGGCGCAGCCGGCTCGATGGAGAACGCGATGACGGTCGTGTGGAGCGGCGCGGCCGTGCTGCTCGTGAAGATGGTCCTGCCGCTCGCCGGCGTGCCGCTCGCGATCATCGCGGCGAGCATGGTGCCGGGCGGCTGGGTCGTCTCGACGAACAACCTGATCCCGAAGTTCGAGCGCTTCTCGCCCGTGAAAAACCTGGGCAACCTGGCCTCCGGCAAGCACTGGACGACGTTCGCGACGTCGGTGGCCAAGGCGGCGCTGCTGGCGGTGGTACTGGTGCACGTCGTGCGCTCGGCGCTGTCGGCGTGGGTCAACCTGCAGCGCATGCCGCTGCCGGACGCGCTGCTGCACGGCGGCGGAATGATGTTCGACGGCCTGATGGCGCTGGTCGCCGTCTTCGTGATCTTCGCGCTGATCGACGTGCCGCTGCAGGCCTTCCTGTTCGCGCGCAGCCAGCGCATGAGCAAGCAGGAAGTAAAGGAAGAATACAAGAGCACCGAGGGCAAGCCCGAGATCCGTGCGCGCATCCGCCAGCTGCAGCAGCAGATGGCACGCCGCAACGTGAACAAGACGGTGCCGACCGCCGACGTGGTGATCGTGAATCCCGAGCACTACGCGGTCGCGCTGAAGTACGACACCAAGCGTGCGGAAGCGCCGTTCGTGGTGGCGAAGGGCATCGACGAGATGGCCCTGTACATCCGCCAGGTCGCGGCGAAGCACCAGATCGAGACGATCGCGCTGCCGCCGCTGGCGCGTGCCATCTACAACACCAGCCAGGTGCAGCAGCAGATCCCCGCCGCGCTGTACCAGGCGGTGTCGCAGGTGCTGAACTACGTGCTGCAATTGAACGCTTTCCGTGCGGGCCGGCGCCAGGCCGCCCCGCGGTTCCCGAGTGACGTGGCCGTGCCGGCCGCTTTGAGTGAGGTATCCCCGACATGAATTTCCTGAACAGCTTGATGCTCGAGGTGCGCCGCCAGAAGGTCGCCACGCCGGCGTTCCTGCTGACGCTCCTGGCGATGATCATGCTGCCGCTGGCGCCCGTGGTGCTGGACGTGCTGTTCACGTTCAACATCGTGCTGGCGCTGATCGTGATCCTGACGTCCGTCTCGACCAGGCGGCCGCTGGACTTCTCGGTCTTCCCGACCGTCATCCTCGGCACCACCCTGCTGCGCCTCGCGCTGAACGTCGCCTCCACGCGCGTCGTGCTGCTGCACGGCCACGAGGGCACGAACGCCGCCGGCCACGTGATCGAGGCCTTCGGCAACGTCGTCATCGGCGGCAACTTCGTCGTCGGTATCGTCGTCTTCGTGATCCTCATGATCATCAACTTCGTCGTCGTGACGAAGGGTTCGGAACGTATCTCGGAAGTGTCCGCGCGCTTCACGCTGGATGCGCTGCCCGGCAAGCAGATGGCGATCGACGCCGACCTGAACGCGGGCCTGATCAACCAGGAAAAGGCGCAGTTGCGCCGCAAGGAAGTGGCGGCGGAAGCGGACTTCTACGGCGCGATGGACGGCGCCTCCAAGTTCGTGCGCGGCGATGCGATCGCGTCGATCCTCATCCTGCTCATCAACATGATCGGCGGCGTCGCGATCGGCGCGCTGATGCACGACCTGTCGTTCGGCGACGCGTTCCGCCAGTATGCGCTGCTGACCATCGGCGACGGCCTCGTGGCGCAGGTGCCGGCGCTGCTGCTGTCGGCCGCCGCGGCGATTCTCGTCACCCGCATCAGCGATTCGGGCGACTTCGAACAGCAGGTCGGCGGCCAGCTGCTGGCCAATCCGAGCGTCCTGTATTCGGCCGCCGGCGTGATGCTGATCCTGGCCATGGTGCCGGGCATGCCGTCGCTGTTCTTCATGGTGTTCGCGGCCGCCATCGGCTACGTCGGCTGGAAGCTGGCGCGCGAGCAGGTGGCCCCGCCGGACGAATCGAATGTGGCCGCCATCGAGGCCGCGCTGCGCGAAGACCGCGTGCCGGAACTCGACTGGCAGCAGCTGCCGGTCGTGCAGCCGATCGCGATCACGGTCGGCTACAAGCTCGTGCACCTGGTCGACAAGGCGCAGGGCGAAGTCCTGCCGAAGCGGATCAAGGGCGTGCGCCAGAGCCTCTCCGAGCAGATGGGCCTCCTGCTGCCCCCGATCGCCGTGCGCGACGACCTGACCCTGCGCCCGAACCAGTACGCGATCGCGATCAACGGCACCGTCGTGGCCGAGGGCGAGGTCGTGGCGGAATGCCTGATGGCGATCCCGTCACCGAACGTGTACGGCGAGATCGACGGCATCCCCGGCATCGAGCCGGCGTTCGGCATGGCCGTCACGTGGATCGATCCGGAGCAGAAGGCGCACGCGCTGGGGCAGGGCTACCAGGTCGTCGAGGTGCCGAGCGCGATCGCCACGCACACGTCCAAGGTCGCGCGCGACTACATGGCGGAACTGTTCCGCCACGAAGACGTGCCCGCGCTGATGGAACGCCTGACCGCGCTGTCGCCGAAGCTGGCCGGCGCGCTGGACAAGGCGCTCACGCACACGCAGCTCTTGCGCGTGTTCCGCGTGCTGCTGGCCGAGAACGTGTCGCTGAAGGACATCGTCGTGATCGCGACCACCCTGGTGGACAGCTCGGAAACGACGAAGGATCCGATCCTGCTCGCGGCCGAGGTGCGCTGCGCGCTGCGCCGCCAGATCGTCTCTAGCCTGTACGGCAAGAAGAAGGACATGCCCGCGTTTAACCTGTCGGGCGAGCTGGAAAACATGCTGCTCGGTTCCCTGAACCAGGCGCGCCAGAACGGCGGCGGCAAGGTCGTGCTGGACAACTATCCGATCGATCCGCAGCTGCTGCAGCAACTGCAGCTGAACATGCCGGTGGCGCGCGAGCAGATGAAGCAGCAGCATACGCCGCCGCTGCTCCTGGTGCTGCCGCAGATCCGCCCGTTGCTGGCCCGCTACGCGCGCCTGTTCGCGCCGGGGCTGCACGTGCTGTCGTATAACGAGATTCCCGAGAACCGGGAGGTCTCGATCATCGGGACGGTGGGTTAATCAGGCTGCGGGAAGCAGCAGCGCCAGTTCCGCCATCGCGCGGAACACGGGCAGGCTGAGGGCGGCCGCCGCCTCGGTCGACGGCAGGCGCGCGTGCACCCGGCCTTCCGGCAGGCGGTCGCTCCACGTCCAGCCCAGCACGCGCAGGCCCGAACGGCGCACGGCTTCTTCCAGCTGGGGCTGCAGGGCGCGCAGGTGCAGCAGGGTGCCCGGATCGGGCGTGCACAATTCCAGCATGACGCCGTCGGCGAGCGGCTCCGCCTGCACCGTGATGACGGTGCCGTCGGCCAGGACCAGTTCCAGGCGCAGCGCGGCACGGCGCCGGCGGCGCTGCGGCTTTTGCGATTGTTCCTCTTCCCCGATCACGCGCAGGTGCTGGGCCTGCGGTCCGCCCGCGTGCACGGTGAAACGCCAGGCATCGGGCGGCAGGGTCGCGAGATCGGCCTGGCGCAGCACGCGCGCATCCACGCCGCTCTGCAGCAGCGCACCGGGCAGCGACTGGCCGCGCTGTTGCTGCGACGCCTGGACCGCGCGCGCGACGAGCTGGGTGCCGTAGCTGCGCACCATCACGCGCCAGGACGCGGCGAGCGCGCCCCCGTCCGGGCTCGGCCAGGTGAGCTGGCGCGCCATCACGACCTGGTCGGGCCGCATCGCGGCGGCATCCGGCAGGGCGTCGCCCGCGGGCAGCACGGGCGCTGGCTGCGCGGAGGGCAGCGGCAACGGGAGCGCCTCGAGCTCGGCCTGCAGCAAGGCGACCGGGACGGCGGCCGCGACCGCGCCGACCGGCTGCGCGGGCAGGGCACCGGGCGCGCTTGCCGGGACGACGGGAGACGAAACAACGGGGATGGATAGACTGGCCATGATCTCGGCAGTGTAAAGTGAAAAGGCCAGCTCGTGGCTGGCCTTTTACGGATTCCGGCTGGACTAGCCCGGGGTGGCCATCGCTGGCCCTGCGATTACTGCAGCAGGGACATGACCATCGACGACATGCTGTTGGTCTGCTTCAGCATGGCGGTACCAGCTTGCATCAGCATCTGGTTCGAGGTCATGCTCGACGATTCGGTCGCGAAGTCGACGTCCATGATGCGGCCGGTTGCGTTCTGCACGTTGGTGCTGATGTTCGACAGGTTGTTGTAGACGTGGTCCAGACGGTTGGCAGCGGCGCCCAGTTGCGAGTTCAGCGTGCCGACGTTGTCGATGGCGGTGGTCAGTGCGGTGATGGCACCGGATGCGCCGCCGACGAGGGTGAGGCCAGCCAGGGTGCCCACGTCACCGGTGAAGGTGCCGTTCGCGCTCGAGACGTCGATCGCCATCGTTTCCGATGCCGAGGCGCCGATCTGGAAGTTCATCGCAGCGGTCAGGGTGCCGCCGGCGGCAAACAGGTTCTGGCCACCGAACGTGGTGTTGTTGACGACGTTGGTCAGTTCGCTCGACAGGCTGGCGTATTCCGACTGCAGTGCGGCCTGGTCGGTTGCGCTCGACGACTGGTCGGCAGCCTGGGTTGCCAGGTCCTTCATGCGGACCATCATGTTCGTGACTTCGGTCAGCGCGCCGCCGGCGGTCTGCAGCATCGAGGTCGAGTTCTGGGTGTTGCGCATTGCCACGGCCATGCCGCTGGTCTGTGCTTTCAGGCGGGTGGCGATCTGCAGGCCTGCAGCGTCGTCCATTGCCGAGTTGATACGGTAGCCGGTCGACAGGCGGGTCATCGAGGTCGACAGCGAGCTCTGGGTGCGGCTCAGGGAATTTTGTGCGGAAAGCGAAGCGGCGTTGGTGTGAAGGCTCAGCATGATATGGCTCCTAATGGCTTGGATACTGTTGGGAGGTTGCGCATCTCGCGCTCTCACAAGTACAGGACGACCATTTAGTCGAGGTCATTAAATGCCGGACGGAAATTTTTTAATTTTTTTTTGGGAGCCTTTGAATTGCCATTTTGACTGTTGTACTTATGGCAGCCTGGCGCGATGTCGTCCGTTTGCCTGCAGGCTGCGTCGTTATGAAGAAACCGGATAACCATGGCCGAAAGTATTCGTTCGTATTTTGCAACGGCATGCTTAACCTGTGGCTTCCAGAACTTCGTGAGAGCCAACCAATATGCTGTTAAAAAAACTGATCCAGGCCACCGTGGCTGTCGCACTGATCGCCCCGACCGTGCATGCCGCCGACATCACTCTCCTGAACGTGTCGTACGACCCGACGCGCGAGCTGTACCAGGACGTCGGTAAAGCCTTCGCCGCCAGGTACAAGGCCCAGACCGGCGACAACGTCACCTTCAAGGCGTCGCACGGCGGTTCGGGCAAGCAGGCCCGCTCCGTGATCGACGGCCTGCAGGCGGACGTCGTCACCCTGGCCCTCGCATGGGACATCGACGAGATCGCCGAGCGCGGCCTGATCGCCAAGGATTGGCAGAAGCGCCTTCAGCACAACAGCTCGCCGTACAACTCCACCATCGTGTTCCTGGTCCGCAAGGGCAACCCGAAAGGCATCCACGACTGGAGCGACCTGATCAAGCCGGGCGTGCAAGTCATCACGCCGAATCCGAAGACGTCCGGCGGCGCACGTTGGAACTATCTGGCGGCCTGGGGCAATGCCTTGAAACAGCCGGGCGGCAATGAAGCGAAGGCGCGCGACTACGTGGCCAAGCTGTTCAAGAACGTGCCGGTGCTCGATTCCGGCGCCCGCGGCGCGACGACGACCTTTGTCGAACGCGGCATCGGCGACGTGCTGATCGCCTGGGAAAACGAAGCGATCCTGGCCATCAAGGAACTGGGTCCGGACAAGTTCGAAATCGTCGCGCCGAAGGTGAGCATCCTGGCCGAGCCGCCGGTGGCCGTCGTCGACAAGGTCGTCGACAAGCGCGGCACCCGCAAGGTGGCGGACGCCTACCTGCAATTCCTGTACACGGATGAAGGCCAGGACATCATCGCGAAGAACTACTATCGCCCGATCAGTTCCAAGGTCGCCGAGAAATACGCGGCGCAGTTCCCGAAAGTGAACCTGTTCACCATCAACGACGTGTTCGGCGGCTGGACCAAGGCGCAGAAGACCCACTTCGCGGATGGCGGCACGTTCGACCAGTTGTACCAGCCGGGCAAGTAAGATAGTCTGGTCCCGTTGCGCCGGCGCTCGCCGCGCCGGCTTTCCTCTTTTTATGGACCCATCATGGACTGGCTGGATCGGGTGACCTGGTTCCTGGTCATCGTGCTCGTGATCGCCGCGTTCTGCTTTCCCATCAACCGCGGCGACTAATATCTACCTGGCAATATTGCTGTTGCTATCACAACGGATGGGCGCTACAGTGCCCGGATGGAACGACACCCGCTCACCGCCAACGAAGAGGCGCGCCTGGCCGCGCTGCACAACCTCCGCCTGCTCGATACCGCGCCGAACGAAGCCTACGACCGCATCACGCGCATGGCCAGCCGCCTGCTGCGGGTGCCGGTCTCGTCGATCTCGCTGTCCGACCGCCACCGCCAGTTCTTCAAATCGCGGGTCGGTTTCGACCTGACGGAGGCGCCGCGCGAGCAGACGCCATGCCACTGGGCCTTCCAGTCGGACGGCGTGTACACGGTGTCCGACCTGCTCGCGGACGAGCGGTTCGGACATACCGACATCGTGCAGCAGGGCGGCATGCGCGCGTACGCGGGCGCGCCGCTGGTCACGCGCACCGGCTACAGCCTCGGCACGCTGTGCGTGATCGACAACCGGCCGCGTACCTTCAGCGCCGAGGAGACCGAGCTGCTGGCGGACCTGGCGGAGATGGTGATGAGCCAGATCGAGCTGGAGAACAGCATCGGCCGCATCCACCCGGTGAGCGGCCATCCGAACGAATACCAGTTGATCGACGACCTGGACGACATCGGCGGACGCCTGCCCGACGCCGAACACACGGCGCTGCTGATCGAGCTGCTGCCCGCGCGCCAGTTGCGCCAGGGGATGCGTGTGCTCGGTGCGAATTTCGTCGAGAACCTGATCCACAGCTCGACGGAAACGATCCGCCGCTGCCTCGATGCGGACACGCGCCTGTACCACATCGGCCCGACCCGCTGCGCGGTGCTGCTGAGCGCCACGTGCGCGAGCGTGTGGGAAGCGGCCGCGCGCCGGCTCGACCTGCACCTGCGCGAACCGATCGACTGCGACGGCATCCCGGTGCGCGCCGTGCCGGCGATCGGCGTCTATACGTTCAGGCCGGCCGACGTGAAGCCGCGCGACGTGCTGCGCCGCCTGTACAACGCGGCCGAGGACGCCCGCGACGACGGCGTGCTGACGGCCAGCTACGACCCCGACCACGACCGCATCCACGCGCGCCGCTTCCAGCTGCTGGGCAGCCTGTCCGAGGCGCTGCGGGCGGACGACCAGCTGGCGCTGGTGTTCCAGCCGCGCGTCGACCTGGCCGGCCGGCCGCGCGGCGCCGAAGCGCTGCTGCGCTGGCGCCATCCGCACCATGGCCCCGTCCCGCCCGCGGAATTCGTGCCGCTCGTCGAGGAAACGGCCCACATCCAGGAGCTGACGCAATGGGTGCTGGACCGGGCACTGGCCCAGGTCGCGCGTTGGCGCCGCGCCGGGCACTTCCTCAAGGTGTCGATCAACGTGTCCGCGCCGAACCTCGAGGAGCCGGATTTCGCGGCCGGCGTCGCACGCCTGCTGGCACGGCACGACGTGCCGCCCGGCGCGATCGAGCTGGAGTTCACCGAAAGCGTCCTGGCGCGCGACGACGGCCGCGTGATCGAGCAACTGTGCGCGCTGCGCGACATGGGCATCGAGATCGCGATCGACGATTTCGGCACCGGCTACAGCAGCCTCGCCTATCTGCAGAAGCTGCCGGCCAGCGTGCTCAAGATCGACCGCGCCTTCATCAAGGACTTGCCGACGAGCGAACGCGACCGCAAGCTGGTGCGCGCGATGATCGGCATGGCGCATGATCTCGGCTACCGCGTCGTCGCCGAGGGCATCGAATCGGAAGAGGGCGTCGCCTTGCTGGCGGAGTGGGAATGCGACGAGGCGCAGGGTTACTATTTTTCGAAGCCGTTGTCCGTGGCGGACATGGAGGCCTGGTTGGAGGCGAGGAAAGCGGCCGGTTATTAATCTCGCATAGCGAAGGCCCGACATCACGGTGTTGTTTTCTCGCCAATCTTCACTGTGAAGCAAAAAAATAACTTATAGTCAGTTTGTCACTATTTGCTGCAGATGAATATCTGAGAGGCTATGCGTCAACTGGTTCACGTCATTTCCGACTTGCATCTTGGTGGAGCCCCGGCAACCGATGGCGTGCCGTCCTTTCAGATGTGTCCGCCAAGTACCCATGCGCTGCTTGCGGCGTTCATCGACCGCCTGCCGGAGGGAACCAGGCAGCAGGAAAGCCACCTCGTCATCGCCGGCGACATCGTCGACTTTCTCGCCGAAGTCCCGTTCGCTCCTTTCACCGCCGATCCCGCCGCGGCCTGCGCAAAGCTCACACGCATCTTCGCCAGCACGGCGATCGTCTGGGATGCGCTGGCGCGCTTCACCGTCGAGCGGGGCGGGACACTGACGCTCATGCTGGGCAACCACGATATCGAACTGTCGTTGCCCGGTGTGCGCCGGATGCTGATGGAGCGCCTGCCCGGGCCGCGTGTGCGCTTCATCTACGACAACGAGGCGTTCACGCTGGGACCGCTGCTGATCGAGCACGGCAACCGCTTCGATGCGTGGAATGCCGTGCCCCACGATGCGTTGCGCCGGGTGCGGTCGCAGTTGTCGCGCAATGGCGAAGTCAGTCCGGCGTTCCCCGCCATGCCGGGCAGCCGCATGGTCGTCGACGTGATCAACCCGCTGAAACGGGAATATCCCTTCATCGACCTGCTGAAACCCGAAACGGCAGCGGCGCTGCCCATTGCCGCCGCGCTGGGTGGCGTGGGTTTGCAGCAGGTCTGGAGTGCTTTCGGCAAGTTCCGCGCAAGCCAGGCGGTCGACTTTGACGAGGAAAGCGGCGAACCGCTCGACAATAACTACATCAGCGCGGACCGTTACGACGACGCCGCAGTGTGGCTGGCGGCGCAGAAGATCGGGCGCGGTGGCGAAGGGCAGGAGATCGGCGCGCTGGGCGACACGCTGGGCAAGGGCGTAGCCGCGGTGTCGGCGCACATCCGTGCCGCGCGCCTGGATGCCGTGTTTGCCGCGTTCCGCTCGCTGGCGCAGCTGCGGCGCCTGCATCGGCAGGCGTTCGCTGTCGACAATGAAGCGGAGACCTATCTGAAGCCGGCCCGGCGTGCCGTGCAGGCAGGGTTCGATGTCGTCGTGTACGGTCACACGCATTTACCGAAGTGCGTGCCTGTCGACCCGGGAACCGGCCGCAAGGCATGGTACCTGAACACGGGCACGTGGGCCGACGTCATGTGCATCCCCGAAGGGATCTGGGACGAAGACGAGGCGGCAGGCCTGCAGGCATTCCGCGCATTCGCCGCGGACCTCGGTGCCAGCAACCTGGCAGCATGGCGGCGCGCCATTCCCACGTACGCGCGCATCGACATCGACGGCACCGGGGTGACCGAGGCCGCGTTGCGGTTTGCCGACGACGATGCGCCGGTCACCACCGCGGCCTTGATGGCGCGGCTGGCGGGCGGCGCGCCGGCATGACGCTCCCCGACATCGCCGCGCGACTGAAGCAGACCTGCGTCCTGTTCCAGGGCGACGACGGCAGTATCGGCAGCGGATACCTGATCGCGCCCGGCCATGCCGCCACGGCGGCCCATGTCGTGCGGCGCCGCGCCGTGGGCGAAAGCTTCGAGGTGCTGGTCGGCTGGCCGCCGCAACGCCGCCCTGCCATGGCCACGTTGCTGGGCGTCGACCGCGTTGCGGACGCCGCGCTGCTGCGTGTCGCCGGCTGCGACGACATCGAACCGCTGCCCGTCGGCCAGGCCAGGGCGGACGACATGTGGCGCAGCTTCGGCTTTCCCGTTGCGATGTCGCACGACCGCGACAAGGTCAATGGGGTGCACCTGAGCGGCCGCATCATCGACATGCATTACGCGGACATCGATGGCACGCCGCAGATCGCCCTCTACAACCAGGAAGCGCTCACCAGGATGGACATGAGCGGCGCCTCGGGCGCGCCGCTGGTGGTGGGCGGCGGTATCGTGGGCCATCTTGCGCAGCAGTACGCCGACGTCGACAATTTCGCGCAATCCGTCAGCGGTCAGTTGAAGGCGTGCCCCATCAAGCCCGTACTGGCACTGCTGCCGCCCGGTGTGCACACGCGCAGGGTGGCCGCCGTCGAGGCCCCGGCGGCAGATGTCGACGTGGGCGAACTGGTGTCGTGGTGCGACCGGGTGGACGTCGTCGAACAACTGGACGACTGGCTCGACAAGGGAGACGGCGGCGCGCGGCTGATGTGCGTGGCCGGCCATTCGGATCACCGTTATGTTCCACTGTTGAACCGCATCGCCAGACAGCTCAGCGAACGCAAGGTCCGCCAGGTGTGGACGGAAGCCTGTCACGTGCTGGATGCCGTCGCGTTGGGCAAGCAGGCCCAGTTTCGCCGTGCCGTGGAGACGGCGCTGAACGCCCCGTTCGACCGGATCGACAGCTCGCTCAGTTTCAGGGGAAGCGCCGGCCTGGTGCTGTTGAGCCAATGCTGCGACTGGCCCGTCGGGCCGGTACGGGAGATGGAAAAGCACTTGCTGCAGGTGGCGGAATGGCTGGCCGGCCTGCAACTGGGCCAGCGCCGTCTCGTCCTGGTGCTGTCGCTTCGCTACGACGATGGTGAGGTACATGCGAAGGCCGTATCCACGATACGGAAAACGGTAGCGGGGCTGCACAAGAAGCACGAGACGATGCGATCGGTGCTGCTGGGCAAGCCGGTGATTCTTGGCGATTACCGAAGCGGCGAGGTGCGCAACTGGATCCAGCTGCCGCTCATCAAGACGCAGTTGGGACGCAATGCCGATCGCATCGAAGGCGCGCTCGACGAACAATATGCGAACGAGACATGGAACGCGCGCAAGCTGCACCGTCTCGTCAAAACATCGCTGGAAGGAGATCGGAATGGATGAACCTGGGCGTGGCGCAGACGCCTATCTGCCGTCGCCGGAACTGGCCGCCGCGGCCGAGGTGGCGCTGGAACTCGGGCTGCCCCTGCTGCTGACGGGCGAGCCGGGTACCGGCAAGAGCACGTTCGCACGCCACCTCGCTGCGCGTCTCGCGCCGGCCTGGCTGCGCCAGGCGGGCGACGAGGCGCCCGCGCAGCTGCCGTTGTACGCCTTCGAAACCAAGTCGTGCAGTGTGGCCACGGACCTGTTCTATCACTTCGACAGCCTGCGCCGCTTTCACGCCGTACACGACAAGAATATGAGTCCGAACAACATCGACTATGTGACGTTCGGTGCGTTGGGCCGCGCCATCATCGAGTCGCTGCCTTGGGACGATGTGGCCGATCTGGTGCCCGAGCGGCGCGAACATCATGGGCCGCGGCGTTCCGTCGTGCTGATCGACGAGATCGACAAGGCGCCGCGCGACTTCCCCAACGATTTGCTGAACGAGATCGACGGCATGTTCTTCCGGATTCCCGAGCTGTCCCGCGGCGGCGCGCAGGTGCGCAGCGTGTCCGCGCCCAGGAACATGCGGCCGCTCGTCGTCCTGACCAGCAACAGCGAAAAGAACCTGCCGGCGCCGTTCCTGCGCCGTTGCGTGTTCCACCACATCCGCTTCCCCGACAGGGACCACGATCCGGGCCGCCTGGCCGACATCGTGCATCGCAACCTGGCGATGGACCCGAGCCGTCTTTCCGAAAGTGCGGTGCGCTTTTTCTACGAGGTGCGCGGACTGCCCCTGGAAAAATTGCCCGGCACGGCGGAGCTGGTGGACTGGATCCGCATCCTGCACGCGCGGTCCCGTGTGGCCGGCGACGTCGACGTGCGCTCGCGCACCGTCTGCACGCTGCCGCCCGGCTATCTCAAGGGCACGTTGGGCGTCATCGGCAAGACCGCCAGCGACCTCGCGGAAATCGAGAAGTACGCTGGGAGCTGGCGCGACACGGAAGCGCGGTCGTAGCCGTTGCCGGGATGAGTGCCGCCGCGCCATCGACACTGGGTCCGGACGAACTCGTCGCGCTCGGGTATTGGCTGCGTGCGGCGGGCATGCACGTGCATCCCGGCCAGATCATTGCCGCCTCGCGCCTGCTGAGGGACGCACACCGGCTGCCTCCCGTCGCCGGCCTGGCGCCATGGCTCGCGCCGGTGTTTTGCACCAACGCCCTGGAGCAAGACCGGTTCGGCAAGCTGTATGAAGGCTGGCTGCGAAGCAGCGGCATCTTGCCGTCCTCCGGCGAGGAGCCGGAAGGACAGGCGGACGACACGACCGTGGCGCCGCCGCCGCCACCGCCGCCGCCCCGGCGATGGTGGTGGATCGGGCTGCTGTGCCTGCCGGCGGTTCTCCTTGCGGCGTGGATGGCGTGGACGGAGTCGCAGCAACAGCCTGCTCCCGCTCCGGTCAAACCATCGGCATCCGCGGCCGCGCCGGCCGAACGAGACATATCGTTGGGCGTCATGACGCGGGTAGACCGGATACCCGCACCGAAAATCCGCCGGTTGCCGGGCGACCGGGGCGACGCGCTCCTGCCCATGAATGCGGCGCTGCGCATCGCCGGTTGTGTGATCCTGCTGGCCGCCGTGGGCTGGTGGGTGTATGCCGCGGCCAGGCGGCGCGGCTTCCTGGAACGGCTGCCCGTCGACGACATCGCGACGCGGCGCCGCCTTGCCACCAGCGCCACGCCGGCGCTGGCTGCGTATGCGAGCGCGTTGCGCTATCTGGGCCGCGAGATGCGGAGGAGGCGGGCCACGGCCTCGCGCCGCCTCGACGTCCATGCCACGCTGGAGGCCACCGCCGCGTCCGGCGGACTGCCTTCCCCCGTGTTCGGCAACAGCCTCGGCGAACCGGTCTATCTCGTCCTGGTGGAGCGCGTCAGCGCCGCCGATCACCAGGCGGCGCTGGGAGACGAAGTGGTGCGGCTGTTCCACGCGCAGGGCGTCGCCGTGGAACGGTACGTGTTCGATGGCGATCCCCGCTTCGCGCGCCACGTACCGCTGGAAGGCACGTCGCCGCACGCGGGCGTGCACACGCTGGACGCGCTGCTGGCGCGTCATCCCGACAGCCGCCTGATCATCTTCTCGGACGGGAACGGATTGATCGACCGTTACACGGGCGCGCCGGCGGCGTGGATCTCCGGCTTGCTGGAGTGGCCGATGCCGGTGCTGGTCACGCCGCAGCCGGTCCGCCTGTGGGCACTGCGCGAATGGGCGCTGGCCCGTGCCGGCATGACGATCCTGCCGCTGGAGGCGGATGGCCTGCGCCGGCTGGGGCAGTTCCTGCACGAGCAGTCTTCGTGGGAAGGCATCGGCGGCGGTGCGCGGCGCCGGACGCGTCCCGCCTACCTGCGCGACGTCGACCAGTTGCTGGATCGCAGGCCGCTGGACAGGGACATGCTGGACGACGTCCTGCTGGACCTCGAACTGGACCTGGGCAACGATGCCATGGAATGGCTGGCGGCGTGCGCGGTGTACCCGGATATCCGCTGGGCCATCACGCTGGCGGTGGGCGACAGCCTCGCGCGCGACACAGGGCGCGACGACTGGTATGCGCAGCGACTCGCCTTGCTGTCGCGGCTGCCATGGATGCGGATGGGCTTCATGCCCGACTGGTTGCGCACGGCGTTACTGAGACGGCTGTCGCCTGCGTCCGAGGAAGCCGTGCGCCGCACGCTGGATCGCTTTCTCGCCGAGGTAAAGGCCGCGACGCAGCAGCAGGCATCCACACTCGAGATCGCACTCGAACCGCGCCTGCGGGCGTGGAACGATTTCCTTGCAGGGCTGAGAGCGTGGATGCGGCTGGCGCCGAAGGATGACAGGCGCGAGGATGCCATCTTCCTCCACTTCATGAACGGTCCCCGCAAGGCGTTGACGGTCGATGCCGGCAAGGCGCTGATGCGTTTGCTGTACCGGGGCGGACTGCCCCTGCGCGGGCCGCAGCCCTGGATACCGATGGCGGCGCTGGCCCTTGCGGCGTGCGCGTTTGCGGTGCCGCCGGTCGACTGGCTGGCCGCACCCGTCCCTCCCCGGGAACTGGCGCCAAAGCCCGCCATCATCGCGCTCAGCGGCGATGGTGGCCGGATCGCCGTATCCAGCGATGTGGGCGGCCTTACGGTGAGAACCGTTCCCGGGCGGGCCGGCGAGGCCGGCGTCGACCAGTGCCCATCATTCGTCATGCCGGTCAAGCCCGATGCGCTCGCTGTCGACAGCGCGGTCGTCCATGCGCAGGCAACACAGGAAGGCTCGCAGTCTTTCCGAGTGGACGCGACATGCCGGGAATCGCCGTGGGGCCGGACGCCTGTCGTGAAGACGCTTGCTCGCGCAGCTGGCGGAGGCCTGTCTTTCGGGTCGCAGACGCCGGCGAGCCAGGGTCCCGAGGGCGCGCTGTGCACGGCAATGGAGGACGATGGTTTGCTGTTCGCCGCGCGCAAGGTGGTGGAGGAGGCGTTGCCGGCAGAGGCTCGTCCCGCCGTCACCTGCGCATTCGCGCAAGACCGCACATCGCTGCTCGTGGCGGCCCGATCCGGCCGATTGTTCGAATTCCCGCTCACCGGGACGCCGGCCGCGGGCGCCGCGAGGGGCACGCTGCCGTCCGCCGTCGGTACCGGACAAAGCATCGCGACCGACCGCCTGGGCGGCGATATCGCGGCGGTGACCTCGGATGGCCGCGTGTGGCTCAAGCAGGGCGGCCAGGCGTGGAGCCAGGAAGGAGCGACGAATGCACGCGCACCGGTGACCATCTCGGCGCAAGGCAATACCCTTGCCTTTGCCGATGCGAATCGGGAAGTGACCGTGTGGCGTGCCCTGCCTCCGCAGGCTCCACCGGCGGATGCCGGCACCGTGACCGGTCCGGTAGCGCCATCGCCACGCAAAAACGACAAGCCGGGTTCGAAGACGGCGCGGCGTCCGATTGGCGACAGCACGCAGGTTGTGACGCCGGGCATAACGGTGAGCTCTATTCCGAATGCGCCAAAAGTCACATTCGATGCGATATTGCCGGTCCTGTCTGAAGTAGACTTCCTGAAACAGGCCGACAATTCTGCCGTGCTCGCCGAGTTCGTCTCCAAACTCAACGCCGTGGAGGTCATGGAGGTCGTCATCATGGCGGCGGACAGCGCGTCCATCCGACAAGCGGAAACGGTGAAAACGTATCTGACGTCCATGGGCGTCGATCCAGCCCGCATATCGATCGCGACCAAAAGAATCGATCGGCCGTTTGCGACTGGACGTGGCCTTGAACTGCGGGCGTCCAGCGGGATTGTGAAACTGCACGCGGTCGGACTGTCGCGACAACAGGCGCCAGCCCCGGCGTCCGGGCAGCAAACCCGCCCGGACGCCGGCAGCAGCGAGGCCAGGCTGGACCCGGTCGCGGCGACGCTGCAAAATTATGTGTTCGTAAATGCCGCCGTGGTGCCGGAACGCCTGCGCAAGCTGCAAGACGTCATGCGCGGACTCGGGATCGAGAGCGATGTCGGCATTTTTGATTTCGTGCATGGAGGGCAGTACGCCGACGCGCGCAAACAGGCCGCGGAATTCCTGCAGCTGATGCCGGCATCCAACCTGGAGACTGGCCAGGACGACGATAGTGCGATCCTGCGGCGCTTTCTATGGGTGGATGACACCATCGATGCGACGCGGCGCCGCAGGTTGCAGGGTGCCATGGGTGTGGCAGGCGTAGCCAACGACGTCGCCCTGGCGACCTTCCTGACTGCGGAGCCGTACCGCCGCCAGCGACGAAGCGTGGTTGACCTCTTACAACTGCGTTAGGAGAATTTCTTTATGTGATGCTGTTTGGCGCTCTCGAATACATGGAAGAAGCAGGGCGCATTTGTCGTAGCGCGGCGGGATCTCTCGAGCAGCAGGGACATTGACAGGTTGCGATTCATCCTGTTCGTGGCGATGCCCGTGCAGTCGTCTGCCGTGGCGCGCTATTTCGTCGAGAGCAGTGCGTGGTCCGAGGATATCGACGTGCGATCGGTGACGCGACTCATCGCTTCTGTCAGTCCCGCCAGCGACGCCGCGACCGATTCGAGCTCACCCATCCCGCTCGGATAGTCTTCCTGCTCGACGATGATCCACTCGGTGGCGCCCGTTTCGCGCACGGCGCGGACCAGCCCCGCCCAATCCGCACGGTCCCGGCCGATGATCGGCTGGCCGGCAGCACATGGGCGCCGGCGCATTGCAGGCCATGTTTGTCGAGGGCGGACTTCAACCCTGCCGGATCCTGCCGGTAGGGACCGAACTGGCCCGAACAGGACGAAGAGGAACGGCAGGAGTGTTCGTGTCGTTTTCATGTCGTTCGCGTTGTCGTTGGCCATGGTCCCGTCATGGATTGTCGTGACGCCGACACACGCGTGCACCGTCCGAACGGACGATGTTCAGCAGGCATGAACGGCAGATTATGATCGCCGGAGAAGTCTTCGAAAGGATAAACATGATGCTGGAAGCGATCGCGGGCCGGGGGCGGGCGAACGAGAAAAAACGGTGGAACCGGCTGATGATCGGCGCATACCTGAGTGCGCTATGCACGGCGGGCATGGCGCCGCAGTCGGCCATGGCGGAAACGTCCGGGGACGATGCATGGGCCGACGCCATCCTGAAGCAGATGACGCTGGACGAAAAGCTGGACCTCGTCCGCGGCAGTAATCCGTTCGCGGCAAAACCGAAGCTGTCCGCCGATGTCGCCAAGGGCGCGGGTTACGTGAAGGGCGTGCCCCGCCTCGGCGTTCCGTACCTGACGGAGAGCGATGCCAGCGTCGGCATCGCCAACATGATGGGCGGGCTGCGACCGGGGGACGTCGCCACGGCACTGCCGTCGACCGTCCTGCTGGCGTCGACGTGGGATACGAACCTCGTCGAACGGGGCAGCGCGATGATCGGCGCGGAAGCACGCGACAAGGGATTCAACGTTCTCCTGGCGGGCGGCGTCAATCTCGCACGCGAACCGAGAAACGGCCGGAATTTCGAATACTTCGGCGAGGACCCGCTACTGGCCGGCACGCTGGTGGGCCATGCCATCCGCGGCGTGCAGTCGAACCACGTCATCTCCACGATCAAGCACTTTGCCCTGAATACGCAGGAGACGGGACGCACCATCCTCAGCGCCGACATGGAGGAGGGCGCGCTGCGCGAGAGCGACCTGCTGGCGTTCGAGATCGGCATCGAGATCGGCCGGCCGGGCTCCGTCATGTGCGCCTACAACAGGATCAACGGCGTGTTCGGATGCGAGAACGCGTTCCTGCTGAACGATGTCCTGCGCCGCGACTGGGGCTACAAGGGGTTTGTCATGTCCGATTGGGGCGCGGTGCATGGTCCGTCGATCCGCGCGGGCCTCGACCAGGAATCGGGCACGACGCCGGCCGATGCAGGCTACTTCGGATCGCAACTGCGCGCGGCACTGGCCGCCGGTACGGTCAAGGAGGCAGATGTCGACCAGTCGGTGCGCCGCATCCTGCGCACCATGCATGCCGTCGGGCTGGATACCCATCCGCCTGCGCGCAGGGATATCGACTACGAGGCGAACGGCCGCATCGCCCAGGAAGTCGCGGAAAGCGGCATCGTGCTCCTCAAGAATGCGCGCAACCTGCTGCCCGTCGCCGCATCGGTCCGTACGATCCTCGTCGTGGGCGGCCATGCCGACGTCGGCATCCTCGCGGGCGGCGGCGGTTCGTCGCAGGTCAATCCGGTGGGCGGCGCCGTGCTGAAGCTTCCGGCCGCGTTCGGCCGCAAGCTGTACAGCAATTCGTCGCCCGTCGCCGCCCTGCGCAAGGCATTGCCGAAGGCGGCCGTGAGCTACGACGACGGCAGCGACCCGCGCCGCGCCGCCGAGGCGGCCCGCAAGGCGGATCTCGTCGTCGTCATCGGCGAGCAGTTCACGACCGAGACGATGGACGTCAAGGATTTGAATCTGCCGGACAACCAGAACGACCTGATCGCGGCAGTCGCCGGCGCGAACCCCGCGACGGTCGTCGTGCTGGTCACGGGCGGCCCCGTCCTCATGCCGTGGCTGGACAAGGCCGGCGCCGTGCTCGAAGCCTGGTATCCGGGGCAGCGCGGCGGCGATGCGATCGCGCGTGTCCTGACGGGTGAAGTGAATCCGTCCGGTCACCTGGCGATGACGTTCCCGGCCAGCGAGCAACAGCTGCCCAATCCCGCCATTCCCGGCTATGAGATGGCAGGGGAAGCGGTGCAGCGCGACTTGTATGGCCTGCCGAAGGACATGAAACCGTTCTCGGTGACCTATCCCGAAGGCGCGAACGCGGGCTACCGCTGGTTCGACAAGACGGGGGCGAAGCCGCTGTTCCCTTTCGGTCATGGACTCAGCTATACGCGCTTCGCTTACAAAAACCTGCGCGTGACCGGCGGAGCGACGCCGCGCGTGGCGTTCACGATTGCAAACACCGGCAAGCGGCCCGGTGCCGATGTCGCCCAGGTGTATGCCCGCGTGAACGGCGTCAGGCGCCTCGTCGGCTGGAGCCGTGTCGACCTGAAGCCCGGCGAAAGCCGCAAAGTGGCGGTCGACGTCGATCCGCGCCTGATGGCGGGCTTCGACGTGGCAGCGCGCAATTGGCACGTCGTGGGTGGTACCTACGACATCGAGGTCGGCGAGAACGTCGACCAACCCGTCCTGAAGGCGAAGGTACGCCTGGACGAGCAACGGATCAAACCCTGACGAGATCATGGACAATACCAACGACAATTCCCCGTTCAGCGCATCGCGTCGGACCTTTCTCGCAGGCTCCCTCGCGGTGACGACCATCGGGTTCGGCCTGCCCGTCATGGCCGCGGGGCGGACGGGCGCCGTGGACCCGTTCATCGAGCGGCTGATCAAGCGCATGACGATCGAGGAAAAGGCCGGCCAGCTGACCATGAACGGCGCGCAGGGCATCGGCCGCCTCGTGAATCCGGTCACGGGACCCGAGCCGGCGCTGCAGACCACGCTGGACGAGATTGCGAAAGGCCGCCTCACCGGGCTGTTCAACGCCGACGACGTGAAGCTGGGCCGCTCGATGCAGCAGATCGCCGTCGAGAAGTCCCGCCTCGGCATCCCGTTGATCTTCGCGGCCGACATCATCCACGGCCTGAAGACGGCGTTCCCCGTCCCGCTGGGCGAGGCGGCGAGCTTCGACGCGGACCTGTGCGAACGCACGGCCCGGGCGACGGCTGTCGAGGCAACGGCATTCGGCGTCCAGTGGACGTTCGCGCCCGCCGTCGACATCGCCCGCGACCAGCGCTGGGGGCGCGTGGTGGAAGGCGCCGGCGAAGATCCGTGGCTGGGCAGCCACCTTGCCCAGGCACGCGTGCGCGGCTTCCAGGGCCCCGACCTGCGCGCGAACGATTCGCTATTGGCCTGCCCGAAGCACTTCGCGGGCTACGGTGCCGTCCAGGGCGGCATGGACTACAACACGGCCGACATCCCCGAGACGACGCTGCGCGAAGTGCACCTGCCGCCGTTCAGGGCGGCCTTCGATGCGGGCGCGCTGACGACGATGGCGAGCTTCAACGACACCGGCGGCGTACCGTCGACCGGCAACCACCATCTGCTGACGGACATCCTCCGTGGCGAATGGGCGTTCCGCGGGCTCGTCGTATCCGATTTCAATTCGGAGAAGGAGCTCGTCGACCACGGCTACGCGGCCGACGAGGAGGACGCAGTCCTCAAGGCCATCACGGCCGGCTGCGACATGTCGATCCAGGGCGGACTGTATCTCAAGCACATTCCGGCGCTGGTGCAGTCGGGGCGGCTCAAGATGGCCGTCGTCGACGAGGCGGTGCGCCGCGTGCTGCGCGTGAAGAAGGCGCTGGGTCTCTTTGAGAACCCATACCGTTCGCTCGATCCGGCGCGCATGGCGACGGACATCCGCCGCCCCGAAGCCATCGCCCTCGCGCGCGAAGCGGGGCGCAAATCGATCGTCCTGCTCAGGAACGAACGCAACCTGCTGCCGCTGCCGAAGGCGGGCAAATCCATCGCGCTGATCGGCCCGTTTGTCGCGGACAGGAACAATGCGCTGGGGCCGTGGATGGTCTTCCCCGACATGAAATCCGCCGTGACGCTCGAGCAAGGCGTACGCGCCGCACTGGGCGCGGGCGGCGCGCTGTCCGTCGTGCCCGGATGCGGTGTCGAGCGGCCGCTCGAAGGCGGCATCGACGCCGCGGTGGCCGCCGCGCGCGCTGCGGACGTGGCGGTGCTCTATGTTGGCGAGGCGACCAACATGTCCGGCGAAGGCGCGTCACGTGCCGACATCACGATCCCGAAAGCGCAGGTCGACCTGATCGACGCTGTCGCTGCCGTCGGCAAGCCCATGGTCATCCTGCTGAAGCACGGCCGGGCGCTGGAACTGCCGAATGCCGTGAAGAACGCGCAGGCCATCGTGTGCACCTGGTTCCTCGGATCGGAGTCCGGGAATGCGATCGCCGACGTCCTGTTCGGCGACGCAGCTCCACAAGGCCGCCTGCCGGTGAGTTTTCCGCGCCGTGCGGGCCAGGAACCGTTCTATTACAACCACCGGGCGACCGGCAGGCCGAGCATGGTGGAAGGGCCGCCTGTCGGTGCGCGCTACCGCGAGGTCTCGACCAGCGCGCTGTATCCGTTCGGGCATGGACTGGGGTATTCGACCGTTGCCTACGGCCCGACTGCAATCAGTGCCCCTCGCATCCGGATGAACGGTTCCCTGACGGTCAGGGCGCGCGTCACGAATACCGGAACGAGACGGCATCATGAAGTCGCGCAGCTGTATCTCCGTATCAGGGTCGCGGAAATCGTCCAGCCCGTGCGGGCGTTGAAGGGCATCCGCCATCTCGACCTGGCCCCCGGCGAGAGCGCGGACGTCGAATTCGTGCTCACCACGAAGGATCTCGCGTACGTGCATGCCGATACCGCCACGCGGACGGACCCGGGCGTGTTCGAAGTCGTGATCGCGCCGGATTCGGTCGCGGGCATGCCCGTGCCGTTCGTCCTGGTCCGCACCTGATCCTATCTTCCGGCGCCGCCGGCCGCACGACAGTGCGCCGGCGGCGCGTCTTTTTGGGTGCGCCGTCACGGCGCGCGTCCATACCGTCTGAACGGACGATGCCGGCAGCGCGCAAAGCTCGCAAGATGACCGTGCAGTTGCCATGGGCGGGCCGGAATACGAGATGCTGCAATGGACCACACAAGAACACCTGCATCAGCACCAACATGGAAAAAAATTTGGAGACGAAATGAAAAGTAACGATGCTGTAATCAGACTGACAGTGTGCGCCGCTGCGCTCGGCCTTGCGTTTCCCGCCGCGGCACAACAGGCGGCACCCAAGGACGACGGCAAGGTTCCCGAGGTCGTCGTGACGGCTTCCAAGCGCAAGGAAAGCATCCAGTCCGTGCCCATGGCGGTCGATGCCGTCAGCGGCGCGTCGATCCAGAAGCTGAACATCCAGAAATTCGAGGATGTCGAGAAGCTGGTGCCGGGCCTCGTGCTCAATCCCGCCGACGGCCGCGGCCAGACCGTGGAGCTGCGCGGGATTACGTTCGACCCCGATACGGGCACGAGTCCGGCGGTACAGATCTACTGGAACGAGACGCCGATCAGCGCCGCCGAGGCCTTCCGGGGCATGTTCGACATCGGACGCATCGAGGTCCTGCGCGGCCCGCAGGGCACGCTGCGCGGCGTGACCACGCCTGCCGGATCCATCACCATCGCCAGCGAGCGCCCGGACACGAGCGAGACGGGCGGCCGCCTGGTCCAGACCTTCGGTTCGCGCCAGATGCGCAATACCCAGGCCGCCGTCAACGTCCCGCTGGTCCCGAACGTCCTTGCCGTTCGCGTGGCTGGGTTGAACAGCTATACCGAGTCGGGCGTACGCAACCTGAACAACGGGCAGGCGAACAGCGACCGGAACCAGGGCGCACGCGTCTCGGTGCTGTACCAGCCGACGAAGTCGCTTGAATTCCTCCTGGTGCATCAGCAGTTGACGTCCAACCAGGTCAATCCGCCGATTGCGATCGGCCGGCCATTCCCGGGCCAGCCCGGCCCGGAGCTGAATTTCTCCGATCGCAAGTCCATCGTCGAAGGTCCCTACCAGTTCTACAACAAGACCAAGCTGACGTCGCTCAGCGCGACCTGGGACCTCGACGGGCACCGCCTCAGCTACATCGGCGGCTTCCAGCAGACGACCGACAACAACGACCGCGATACCGACATCGCCAACGTCATCCCGGGCTGGAGCAACCAGCAGTCGGTCCGCGTGAAAGGCATGCAGCGCACGCACGAGTTACGGTTCGAGTCGACGGGCCAGCGCTGGTGGAACTACATGGTCGGTGCGTACTACTCGTACGGCGACGCCACGGCCATGTTCACGCAAAAGTTCCCGTACTTCTATCCCGGCCCGTTCCTGCCCCCGATGGAAGCCGTCCTCACGGGTACGACCGCGCCCGGCACGTTCAGCGAAGGCAAGGCGCTCTTCACCGACCACCGCTTCGCCATCAGCGACGTGGACCAGGTGCAGATCGGCCTGCGCGTGCAGAAGAGCCGTTCGTACAGCCAGCAGTACCTCGAGGTCTTCGGCAACAAGATCGCATCGTTGCCTGAAGATCGCGCGCACATGAGCGACAAGGCCTGGACCGGCTCGGCCAGCTATCGCCATAACTTCAGCAAGGACGTGATGGCGTACGCCAGCGCGGGCACCGGCTACCGCCCGGGCGGCACGACCGGGTTCGTGACGGCGCCCGGCCTGTCGCCCGACCTGATCAACTACAAGGCCGAGAAGTCGAGGTCGTTCGAACTGGGTATCAAGTCGACCCTGATGCAACGCAGGCTCGTGCTGAACGCCGATATCTTCCAGCAGAACATCGATAACTACATCGGCCGTGCGAACGCGCTCGGGATCCGGGCTGCCGCCGTCCCGGGCGAGCCGGCGGGCCCCGCCGCGGGCGGCGCCTATCGCTCCGACCTGAGCGGAACGATCAACCTGAACACGAACGGCGACGTGATCAGCCGCGGTATCGAGGCGACGGCGATCTGGAGTATCCTGCCGAACTGGCGTGCCCAGGTGTCCGCGAGCTACGTCAATTCGCATTACGTCGACGCCGCGCTGTACTGCAACGACGGGAACAACGACGGCATCCCGGACGCGGATACGAAGCACGTGCAGCCGGGCCGCCAGGTGTCGGTCTGCCGCAGCAACCGGCCGCTGGCCGACCCGCTCGGCAACGAGTCCGGCAAGTTCAACATGGTGCTGCAGTCGGAATACACGCACGGGATCGGCAACGTGGATGCGTTCGTGCGGGGACTGGTCCGCTATACCCCGCCGCGCTACAACGTGACGACCGGCCAGCACATGGGCTCGTTCACGCCGGTCGACCTCTTCACGGGCGTGCGCGATCCGGGGCAGAACTGGGAACTCAGCTTGTGGGCGCAGAACCTCTTCAATCGCGCCAACACGCCGTTCCTCATGCCGAGCTTCTCGCCCGCGGGTGTACAGGGTGGCTACCTGGCCAGCCTGCTGCCGCAGGAACGCAAGGTCGGGGTGACGCTGCGCTACGATTTCTGATCCGGCGGTCGCTGCCGAATAAAAGAGCCAGGACGTTTGTCCTGGCTTTTTTGTCAGGGTGTCGGCAGCAGGCGCGGCGACACCTTCTTCGCGTTTTCACCATATACGGTCTCGTCGTAAGGGAGCAGATAACCTTGCTCCCTCAACTGCCTGGCCGCTGCGCCGACCTTTGCCTGGTAATCCGCGCGGCCAAGGTAGAGGTCCGACAGTGCGGTACGGGTGTCCGTACCGGGAGTCTCGTCGCCCGCACGGATGGCGAACGGAATCGCAGCCCCGCTGGCCGCACAGGCCTCGCCCTCCGCATGGCCCTGGCCACGTACGTTCCATCCCGTGTAGGTGGCAAGCGGCACCTGCACGTCCGGTACCCGAACGCCCGCCTGCTCGTTGCCGTTGCGGTCGACCTGCGGCATCAGGAGCACATACCTTGCCGTCAGGTCGACCTTCGGTTCGGCGCGTGTGTAGTCGGTGACGAACAACTGGTTGTGCACGCCCGTGTAGGCGAGCGACAGCGGCGTCGGCACGCCTTCCGCGCCGCTGGGCAGGATGGCATTCGCCAGGCGTGGGAAGGTGACGCGCTCGGGCACGACGGCGGTTCCGTCCGAGGCTGTTGGATGGCGCGAGGCCGGCGGTGGCGTCGCCGAGAGCAGCCAGCGCTCCATGGCCGGCACCATCGCCCGCAGCACCGGGTTCAATGCGACCGGACTGTTTGGTAACTGGCATTGGCTGGACTTTTTCGGCAGCGTGTAGGCGCCTGTCGTCACCCCATAGCCGCCGCCATGCTGCGTGCCCGGCACCATGTAGTAGCGCACATTGTCTGGCAAATCCACGTCGCGGCCGGTGCCGTCGGTGACCACGAGCGATGCCCGCCCGCCCCACCATTCGTAGCTGCCGTCGATCTGCATGATCTTCGGACAGGTGTCGCTGGCCAGGCATTTCTTGAGCAATCCGTCGCTGATGCCGGTCAGGGGATCGCGCAGAATGTTGTATGCGAACGGGAACTGGTCGCCCGGCATGAAGTGGTCTTCGTGCTGTTTGGACCAGCGCCCGATCTGGGAAAACCGTAGATTGGTCCACGTCCGGCGGCCGCCCGGGATCACCGGGATCAGGCCATCGAAGACCTTGCGGCCGGCGGTATCGCGGTTGAACCCCTGATAGAGGAAGTCGCGCAAGAACCGCCCGGACTGCGATGTTCCCTGGGCGATCACGACATCGACATTTGCCCGGGAGGGGGCCGGGCAATGCGTGGCGATTGCGCAGGGCGCCTGCTTCAGATCCGCCAGGGGATTGGCGTTGCCGCTGCCGTCCCTGTCCGTGTAACGCAAGAATGCCACGAGATCGCGCACCGCCGCGAAGCCGATGCCGTTCACGACCGGATCCCTGGCCCGGTAGACGAAGGAGTAGATCGTGCCGGCGTCCGGCGCTGTCGGGCCCTGTGGCCCGGGTACCTGCGGGGGCGGCGTGAACGCGACGCCGACGGACCCGTCCGCATTGGTGACATAACGCCAGTCGGCGACCGGCGAAGAGGGCGCATCATAGTCCTGCAGGCCCTGTGCGTTGTTCCAGGTGGCGCGCGCGGTGAACACGACTTCCGAGCGGTCGGACAGTGACGCTGGCGGATAGGTCAACCTGAACGATGACCCCTTGCCGACCTGGCCATCAGGCACGAATTCCTCGCGGGTCAGCCCCGTGATGGGGGCGCCTCCGGAAAGTGTCGCGGTGGGGAATCGGACACCGACCGGACCCGCCGCACCATTGCCCGATTGTGCGATACCGCCCTGCCAGCCACTCCATACGATGGTGTAGCCTTGCCGTAAAAGGGAAGGAAACGACGCAGCGGGAGGTGCCGCGCGAAGCGTATTCACGCCGAGCAGGGGCGGCAGCGACAACTTCGTGCCGCGGTTGACCACTTCGTACAGCATGATACGGCGCGCATGTGCGGCCTCGGCAGGCCGCAGTATGACGAAATCCGTCGTATAGGCGACGTAGCCATCGACATCAGGCTGTGCATTGCCGAGGTCGGCGATGCCCGCGTTTTCGGGGGCGGACGGCAGCAGTCTGCCGTGCACGATGCCGGTGATGATCTTGTATGGGCCGGTGGCACCCGGCGGGATCGCGCCGCCGAATGCCGCGTTGGTCGACGTGATCTCGAGCCGGTCGATGACGCCCGGGGCTTTGCCTGTTCTTGCCTGTGTTCCCGGCCCGGTAGCGCATGCGGCGAGCAGCACCGGGAGGACGACAGCGCAAACGCTGGTCTCGATCTTCATCAGAAGAGGTAGGCGCCCAGCCTGACCTTGAGGATCACCGGCTTGTCGGTGAAGTTCAGGCCATAGTCGGTCTGGTCGCCGTTCCACACCCGCGACATGACCCACTTGCCGTCGACGAAACGGCCTTCCTCGACACGCTCGAAAATCGCGGCACGATCCTTGACGTTCTTGTTGACGCTGAACGTGAGGCGGGCATTCTGGCCGGTCACCAGGTATTCGTTGTCCGCCAGCTTCGCCAGCGCCACGCCCCCGCTGGGCACGTCCGATCCCTTCGGCAGGTCGTCCTTCTTGCGCAGCCAGTACGTCTCGCCCATCTGCCATTGACGATAGCTCACTTTGGCCGCCCATGCGGGGCCGAGGTCGATCTCCTGGCTGCCGTGATCGTCCGGCTCCGATACGCCATAGACTTCGGACTCGAAGCTCAGGCGCGCCCATTCGCGCGCCATCGGCGCGAACAGCGAATACACGCGGGTGAAGGGCTTCACGGCGTCCGGACCCCAGTCCTTGGCGCCCAGCGGATAATTGCTGTACCCGGTGTAGTCGAAACCGAACGGGTCGAAGCCGATCCCGCCCTGTCCCAGCACGGTGAAGATGTAGCGCGCGTAGACGTCCTTGTTGCCGCTTTCCGCGATGTACAGGGCGTTGTCGGGGCGCCGGTAGTGCCTGAGCTGGGCCTCGTACACGTCCGATTCGGGCATGTACATGTCGGGGGAGAGGAAGTCGATGTGCGGCGCCGCGACCTTGTAGATGTCGATGACGTTCCAGGTCGCGCCGCCGCTCCCGTAGAACAGGCCGGGCACCGTCTTCTTCTTCGGATCCGGATCGCGCGGCGATGCGTTCAGGTAGGTCGGCAGCGGATAGATGGCCTTGCCCGCCGCCGCCACCTGCTCGATGTACGACGCGATCGACCAGGCATGGAAGAATTCGTCGGCATCCGCGCCGAAGACTTCCTGCCACGTGCCCGGCTGCTTGTTCAGCCGCTGGAGCAGCGCCTGCGGGACCGGTTGCGCGAACAGGGCGTTCGCGGCCGGGGAATAATCGCGCACGCTGCCGAAGACGCCGGATTCGTTCTCCGGTTGCATCAGGATGACGGTATGGCGCTTGCCGTCGACTTCCTTCAAGTGCTTCATCAACGCGGAATATGCCTTGATGTCGGCATCAAGCGTCGTCCGGGCATGCGGCGACAGGGCGTTCGACGTGCTGCCGTCTTTCTTGATCAGGCGCGGAAACCGCTTGTTGTCGAGCTTCACCCACGCCGGTGCGTAGTTGGGATTGGTGTTCTTCCACGTGCCGAACCAGAGCAGGCACAGGCGCACATTGTGTTGCCGCGCCTGGCGAATGAGCTCGTCCACCCAACGAAAATCGAATTTTCCCTCCACCGGTTCGATCTGTTCCCAGGCCACCGGCATCGCCAGCGTATTCGCCTTCAGGTCATGGATCGCCGGCCACACCTGCGGCAACACGTCGGGATAATTGCTTGAATTGTTGGCCTGGCCCCCAAGGATCAGGTAGGGCGCCCCATCGACCATCAAGGCAAATTTGCCGTTCTTTTGTACGAGTTGGGGCATCGGGTTGGTTGCCGCGTTCGCGTGCACGGCGGGCGCGCACCCGAGAAGGGCTGCGGCGACGAGGGAAGCACAGCGCAGACGCTGCAAGGAAACGACGTTCATGGTTTTCCTGGACGTAAGTAGGCCGGCAGCACGGTGGACGTGCCGGCCATCGATTGGGAAGGGATACCGGCGAGCCGGCTGTTGCCAGTGTAATACAGCCGCGCTCGCTGTCAAAATAAATTTACGGTGGCGTATACTTTATGCGATTTCTACCGTATAGTGGCTACAAGCTGATCCGATGCCCATGCGAAAACGGGCGGGATCGGAAGATGAACGTTGCCATTATTTTTAGTCTGGGGACACTCCATGAAATTCCGCACCATCTCGCTCGCCGCCATGCTTTCCGTGATCGCCTGCACTGCTGTCGCACAGGCGCCGGCACCCGCACCTGCGGCGCAACCATCGACCGGCGCGTGCGTCAAACAAAAACTGAGCTCCGAGTCGCTGGTGTCCGAACTGCTCGACGAGCCGGCGGCCAAGGAGGTGCTGTACAAGCACGTGCCGACACTGAAAGGGAATGACCAGTTCGATATGGCCCGGTCGATGCCATTGCGCGCGATCCAGCCGTATGCCGAGGAAACGTTCACGGACAAGGTGCTGGACGCTATCGACGCGGACCTGGCGAAGCTGCCGCTCTGCAAGTAATCAAGTCATCTCCTCTCGCGCCGGGGCGTCTCCCCTGTGCCTTCATGGGACGCTGCTCGGGGCAGCGTCTCTTTTTTGCTATGATCGCGGCACTTTTTAACCATGCGTGCCAACAATGCCGAGCGCTTCCTCATGACGAATAACACCGTGCAGTCCAGTCCGCCGCAGACGACCGGGGAACGGCCGAAGCTGCGTGGGCGGCCGCGCAAGGAACACGCCGGCAATATCGACGCCGACATCATCAAAGCGGCCATCGCACTCTTCGACGAAGCCGGTTTCGACGGCACGGCCATGGAGGCGGTTGCCGCGCGTGCCGGTATCTCCAAGCGCACGCTGTACATGCGTTATCCGGACAAGAAGGCGCTGATCAAGTCGGTCATCGAGTCGATCGTCGGCAGTGCGCGCAATCCCGATCCGCCGGCATTCGCAGACATGCGTAGCTGCCTCATGTTCCACCTCGAGAATTTCTTCATGATCTGCAACGACCCAGGCATGCGCGTGCTGATGGCGATGGGCGACAAGCCGTCGCCGACCGTGCGCGAGCTTTCGTCGATGGGGCAGGAGATCACGTACGAGTTGGGCATCCGGCACATCGTCCAGACGATCGAGGACACGGCCGGCCGGGTGGGGATGACGGTGCATGAACCCGGATTCTATGCCGCGTCGCTGCTGGACCTGGCCATGGCCCACTACCAGCGCTATCGCGCGCTGGGCGAGCGGGCCGGCATCGCCACGACCGAGGTCGCGTCCGCCCGTATCGCGAACCTCTTATTGGCAGGCATGCAGGCCGATTGCGCCGCCCAGCTCTGACATGGGAACCAATCTATGTTGCACACGAAATCGTTTTTTATGGCGCTTGCGACGTTCGGCTGCCTGACAGCCACCCATGCCGTGGCTGCGGACCAGGACTTCGCGGGACGGGAACACCTGCGCACGCATTCAGCGGCGTTCCGCAAGGAAGTCATTGAAGTAACGGACGGCGTCTTCGTCGCCGTGGGCTATTCCGCCAGCAACGTGACTCTCATTCGCGGCAAGACCGGCTCGATCGTCGTCGACACCTCCGCGAATCCAACCGATGCGCGTGCCATCGTGGCCGCTTTCGGCAGCCGCCTGGTCAGACCGGTGCGCGCCATCATCTACACGCACAACCACCCCGACCATTCGGGCGGCGCGACCGTATTCGCCGGCAACGACAAGCCGGACATCATCAGTCACCAGTCGCTGCTCGACGCCAGGCCGGAGGTCGTCCGGGGCATGCGCGACGGGGCCGACGCGTTCGGCACCGCCTTGCCGGCGGACCAGTTCATCAATGCGGGCATCCAGCTGGAGTACGGCCGGGTGACGCCGCACACCCGCGAGGGATTCCTGCGCCCGAACCGTACGTTCAGCGGCCACGAACAGGCGTTGACCATCGACGGCGTGGAGATTCGCCTGGTGCATACGCCGGGGGAGTCGCCGGAAAACGTCGCCGTGTGGCTGCCGGCGAAACGCGTGTTGATGCCTGGTGATGACTTCTATCAATCGTTTCCCAACCTGGCGCCGATTCGCGGACTACCGCTGCGGCCTGTGGAGCAATGGATCGCGAGCCTGGACAACATGATCGCGCTCCACGCCGGCCATCTCGTGCCCGGCCATATGCGGCCCATCCAGGGCAAGGAAGAGGTGGCGAGCGCGTTGACCGCATACCGGGACGGCATCAAGACGATCTTCGACCAGACGATCGCCGGCATCCGGCAAGGCCTCACGCCGGACGAACTCGTGCAACAGGTCAAGCTTCCTGCGGCACTGGCCAGCAACCCCTACCTGCAGGAATACTATGGTGGCGTCGCCTGGACCGTGCGCGGCATCTACGCTGCCTACGCCGGCTGGTTCGACGGCAATCCAACCCATCTGTTTCCGCTTCCGCCGAAGGAGCGGGCCGAACGGATCGTCGCCATGGCCGGCGGTGCGGATCGGGTCCTCGCACGCGCAAAAGATGCGTTGTCCGCAGGCGATTTCCAATGGGCCGCAGAACTGGCGGACTACCTGCTGGCGATCGCGCCGGCAAGCGCTGAAGCGAAAGCCGTGAAAGCCCGGGCCTTGCGCGAACTCGGCGAACGCCAGATGAATGCCACCGCCCGCAATTACTACCTCACCGCCGCTCTGGCGCTCGAGAACGGCAAATAGCCGGGCGGCTGACCCGCCCGGCCTTCCAACTCCCTGGTCATCGTCCGGCCGTTGCCTGCCTATCGTGGCAGCAACGGCCGGCGTCGTTTCGTGGGTACGCCCAAGTTTCTGTTGCTCAAAAGCCTAATCGGATTGCAATAATTAAACGCAGGTGTATACTTATTTTCGACATCAAGAATAACGACCAGGAGACACAACAATGAAAATGACCCGGCGTACGCTGCTGGCCACCACCGGTCTCGCGCTGGCACTGCCGGCGTTCGGTGCGGCGCTTCCCGTCTACAGGCGCGCCAGTGCGCCGGTCGCCGAGCGCGTCCGCGACCTGCTCGGGCGCATGACGCTCGACGAAAAGGTCGCCCAGATGTGCAGCATGTGGATGACGAAAGTCAGCATCGTGGACCGCGAGACGTTCGCCTTTTCGCCGGACAAAGCGGCCAAGGCAATCCCGCATGGCATCGGCCAGATCGCCAGGCCGTCGGACCTGGCCGGCAGCGGCCGTTTCCAGACCAGGTCGTTCCGCGAGCCGGAAGACGCCGTCGCTTTCGTCAACGCCGTCCAGCGTTACGCCGTCGAGCAGACCAGGCTGGGCATTCCGGTCCTGTTCCATGAAGAGACGGCGCACGGGCTGGCCGTCAAGGGCGCGACATCGTTCCCCATCCCGCCCGCGCTGGGCAGCACGTGGGATCCCGCCCTGGTCGAACAGTGCTTCGCCATCGCCGGGCGCCAGGCGCGCCGGCGCGGCGTCACGGTCGGGCTGAGTCCCGTGCTCGACCTCGTGCGCGACCCGCGCTGGGGACGCAGCGAGGAATTCTTTGGCGAAGACCCGTACCACGTCGGCGTGATGGGGGCGGCGGCGGTACGCGGGCTGCAGGGGACGGTTCGCCCGATCGGGCCCGACAACGTCTTTGCCACGCTCAAGCATTTCGTGCACGGCACGCCGCAGAACGGCTTGAACATCGGCCCGTCGGACATGTCCGAACGCATGCTGCGCGAGGCCTTCCTGCCGCCGTTCAAGGCGGCGATCGGTGCCAGGGCCGCCATCGTCATGCCCGCGTATAACGAAGTGGGCGGCGTACCGGCCCACGCCAATGCCCAGCTGCTGCAACAGACGGGCCGCGGCCTGCTCGGTTTCCAGGGCGCCTATTTCAGCGACTACGGCGGCGTCGGCGAGATCGCCGAGCTGCACGGCATGGCCGACGATGCCGATGGCGCCGCGGTGCTCGCCATGCGTGCCGGCGTGGACGCCGACCTGCCGGAGGGCAGTACCTATCAGAAGCTGGCGAAACTCGTGCGCGCGGGCCGCGTGCCGCAGGCCAGCGTCGACGCTGCCGTGGCGCGCATCCTGGCGTTGAAATTCGAAGCGGGCCTGTTCGAGAACCCGTATGTCGATCCGCAGCGCGCCGCCGACGTGCTGGATGATCCGCAGGCGGCCGCGCTCGCGCGGACGTCCGCACAGAAAGCCATCGTCCTCCTGAAGAACGATGGCGTGTTGCCGCTCGATGCAACCGGTGGCAAGCGTATCGCCCTCATCGGGCCGAATTCCGTCAAACCCATGCTGGGCGGCTATTCCGGCTGGCCGAAGGCGGCCGTCGGCGTGCTGGACGGCCTGCGCAACGCCGGCGCCAACGTGACCATCGAGCAGTCCGACGGCGTCTGGATCACGCCGCCGGTGGCGGAAGGCGTGCGCCCGGAGGCGCCGCCGATCCGCAAGGTGTCCGCCGCCGACAATCAGGCGCGCATCGCGGCGGCGGTCGAGGTTGCGAAACGTTCGGACGTGGTGGTTCTCGTGGTCGGCGACAACGAGCAGGTCACACGCGAAGCGGTGGCCGCCGTCGTCCCCGGCGACCGCGATTCGCTTGGCCTGTACGGCGACCAGGACGCACTCGTGGAAGCCATGCTCGGCTGCGGCAAGCCCGTCGTGGCGGTGCTGCTCAACGGCCGCCCGCTCGCGGTCAACCGGCTGGCCGAGAAGGCCAATGCGCTGGTCGAAGGCTGGTATCTGGGCGAGCAGGGCGGCAATGCGGTCGCCGACGTGTTGTTCGGCAAAGTGAATCCGGGCGGCAAGCTCGCCGTCAGCATTCCCCGTTCGGTTGGCGACCTGCCCGCGTACTACAACCGGCATCCGTCCGCGGACAAGGTGCCGTACGTCGAAGGCAAGCGTACGCCGCTGTATCCGTTCGGCCATGGCCTGAGCTACACGACGTTCGACGTGTCCGCGCCGCGGCTGTCGAAGGACCGGATCGGCCGGGGTGACGCGTTCGCCGTCGAGGTCGACGTGGCCAACACGGGCAAGCGCGAGGGCGACGAGGTCGTGCAGGTCTATGTGCGCGACACGGTCAGTTCGGTCCCGCGTCCCGTGCTGGAATTGAAGGCGTTCCGGCGTATTTCGCTGCCGGCCGGCGGCAGGACGACGGTGCGCTTCGAGCTCGGTCCCGACGCGCTCGCATTCTGGGACGCCTCGATGCAATGGGTGGTCGAACCGGGCACGTTCCTGATCAGTGCCGGTAACAGCTCAGATCGTCTCAAATCGGCGAAGCTGGTCGTCGCCTGACATCGCTGCCTGGAGGTTTCTCATCATGGGATCATTAGCCACACCTTTCGCGCAACTGCCGGTGGACCGTTCGGGCCTGATGAACGAAGCGATCCACGCGATCTATCAATCCGTGCTGGAAGCCGAGCCCTGGCGCGCGAGCATGGCGCTGATTTCGGAGTACATCGGCTGCACGAGTACGACCATCGTCGTGCGTCCGAGCACGGCGACCGACCTGGGTTACCTGGTCTGCCATCCGACGAACGGGGCCGAGTTCGAAACCGCGTACAAGACGAAGTGGTTTCGCTTCGATCCGTTCGTCGACCTGCCGCACGAGCGCGTCGTTCTCGTGTCCGACGTCATGTCGAACCGCGCCTGGCAGGAGAGCGACTATTTCACGCAATTCCTGCGGTTCGGGATGCCGGCCGACGCCGACCATGGCATGGGCGTCGACATCGTCACGGGCGCCGGAACGGTGTGCAAGCTGCGTCTGTTCCGCCTGCCCGACCTGCCGCCGTTCGACCAGGACGACAAGCGCCGCCTGGCTGTCCTCGTACCGCATATCAAGCAGGCATTGACGCTGGCGGCGCACGCGACGCGCAACGAGGCGGAACGCGAGATCTACGAGGAAGGCCTGGACCGCCTGAACATCGGCGTCGTCGTCCTCGACGAGCGCGGACAGCTGCTGCGCGCGAATCCGGTCGCCTGCCACATCCTGACGGCCGGCGACGGGCTGCGCCTGTCCGGGCGCGAGCTGGAAGCATGTACGCCGGCGGAGACGCGTGAATTGCGCCGGCTCCTCAATGGCGCAGCCGCGAACGGCGATGCCGCCATGTCGCTGAGCCGGCCATCCGGGCGCCGCAAGATGGCGGCCGTCGTCCGCGGCATACCGATGATCGAGGAGTCGGAAGGCCGGTCCCGGCCGGCCCATGCCGTCTTCCTGCGCGACCCGGATGCGCAGGCAAGACCGGCGCTGGACATGGCGCGGCAGTTGTTCGACTTCACGCCGGCCGAGGCGAATTTCGCCATCGAACTGGTCAACGGGCTGAGCCTCGACGAAGCGGCGATCAAGCTCGGCATCCGCCGCAACACGGCGCGCGCGCACCTGCGCGCCATTTTCATGAAGGCCGGCGTCACGCGGCAGAGTGAACTCGTCAGGGTGTTATTGAACGCCGTGCTGGGACTGGACGTCCAGCGCGATTGAATTACATAAGGGAAAACATGTTGAAACATTCCGTGCGCGCCGTTGCGCTCGCAGCGGTGTGCCTGCACGCGGCCGCCGCACCCTTGCCCAGACTCGAGCAGCGCGGCGACGCGACGCAATTGATCGTCGACGGCAAACCCTACCTCGTGCTGGGCGGCGAAGTCCATAACTCGAGCGCCTCGTCCGCCGAGTACATGGCGCCGATCTGGCCGCGCCTGAAACAGATGAACCTGAACACGGTGCTGAGCACGGTGACGTGGGACATGGTCGAGCCGGAAGAAGGCCGGTTCGATTTCGCTTCCCTCGACCGCCAGCTCGACGCGGCACGTGCGCAGGGACTGCGTCTCGTGGTGATCTGGTTCGGCGCCTACAAGAATGCGCGGTCGACGTATGCGCCGGGATGGGTGCGGCGCGATACCGGCCGGTTCGTGCGGGCTGCCACCAACGGCGCCAAGCCCGAATTCATGAGCTATCCGGGGGCGATGCCCAACCCCGTGCTGTCGCCATTCTCGCCGCAGCTGCAGGCCGCCGAACGGCGCGCTTTCGGTGCGATGCTCGCCCACCTCAAGGCAGTCGATCCGGACCACACCGTCATCATGGTGCAGGTCGACAACGAAGTCGGCCTGCTGGGCGACAGCCGCGATCGCTCCAGGCTCGCGCAGGCGGCGTGGGACGCCCAGGTGCCGCCCCGGCTGATGGACTACCTGGTGCGCCATCGCGCGACCCTCCGGCCCGAGCTGCTGGCCGTATGGGGACGGCAGCAGTTCCGCCGCAGCGGCACGTGGGAACAGGTGTTCGGCAAGGATGCGCAAGCCGAGGAGATCTTCATGGCGTGGGCCTACGGCACCTATGTCCAGGGCGTCGCCCAGGCGGCGGACAAGGAACTGCCCCTGCCGATGTTCGTCAACGCGTGGCTCGGACCGCAGCCGGGGCAGCCGCAACCGGGGGATTATCCGTCCGGTGGTCCGGTTGCGCGGATGATGGACGTGTGGAAGGCGGCCGCGCCGTCGATCGCCATGCTGGCGCCGGACATCTACGTCGACGACGTCAAGGGCACGCTGGCCGATTTCCAGCGCGCCGACAATCCCGTCTTCGTGCCGGAATCCCGCTTCAAGACCGTGAACATCTTCCGGGCCATCGGTGCGCACAAGGCGCTGGGCTGGTCGATCTTCGGCGTCGAGGACCTGTTCCCCGGCAAGCAGCTGGCGCAGGCCTACGACATCCTCGGCTCGATGGCCGACGTCGTGCTGCGCGCGCAGGCGCGCGGGACGCTGCACACCGTCCTCCTCGACGGCACCGGCCCCGCCACGGCGGACCTGGGCGGCTACACGATGACGGTGCGCGGCATGACTGCGCAGCTGAAAAAGATGATGCTCGATGCCGGCCTGACGGCGGCAGCGCCAGGCGCGTCCGGCGCCGGCGACGCGGGCGCCGCGCCGGCCAGGAAGGATCCGACATCATTCGGGTTCGTCATCGCCGGCGGGCCCGATGAATTCTTCCTGGTCGGCCAGGATTTCATCGTCGACTTCGCACGCAACGGCAGGCTCGCCGAGATCGACGTCGTGGAAGAAGGGCGCTTCAGGGACGGACAATGGATCCCCGGTCGCCGTCTCAACGGCGACGAACGCGTGATGCTGCTGCCCGCCCAGGGCATCGGCGCGATCCGGGTAAAACTGTTGGAAGCCGGTCCGTCTAGTCCGCATTAACGATGTCAGCGCCAACCCCGTCTTCATAATGCATGGAACAGGGTTGACGAGGATATCGATGAACATACATTTGCAGGATCCGCTGGCATGCTTTCCCGGCGGTGTCGTACTGGTCACCACCAGGCACGACACTGGCTGGATTGGCGTACTGTCCCGCAGCTTCGGCGTGATGTCGCCGGCATCGGGGCTCGTGGCCTGGACGGTCGACCGGCAAGCGCCCGGGGCGGCGGAGCTGGAGCGGGCCCCGGACTGGGCCGCGCACGTGCTTGCCTGGGACCAGGCCGCGCTCGCGGCGCGATCCGGCATACCGCATGGCGACCTGCGCATGCGCGCGGGCGTGGACGGCATCCCGGTTCTCGAAGGGTGCGCCGCCACCCTGTCGTGCCGCCGCGTCACGTCGTTCCTCTGCGAGGACAGCATGATCGTCGTGGGACGGGTGGTCGGCTTCGCGCACAGCGACGTGCCGCCGTTGATCCGGCATGACGGCATCGACGCGGTGGCTGTCGGCATGGGCGGCTGGCCGGCGGTGGAGACGACGGCGACGTCGCTCAGTTACCTGCTCGGGGCGGCGTTCTTCTACCTTTACGGGAAAATGCGCGATGTGGGCGGACGGCTCGGGTATGACAACATCGAGATGTTCGTGCTGACGGCACTCGGCGAGCGGGGAGGGCGTACCCGCTACGAGATCGAGGCGCTGCTCGCCATCAGCGCCCATCCCACCAGCCTGGAGGCAATGGACGACCTGGAGGCGCGCGGCCTGATCGTGTCGCGCGACCCGTCCAATGGCGTGGTCTCGGACACGACGTTCGACCTGACCGATGCGGGCCGGCAGGTGTTCGAGCAGTTCCGGCGTGCGGGCGTGCAGGTCCAGGCAGGGATGGAGCGCCTGCTCGGGGTGCCGGAGACGCTCGCGTTGCGCGCGCTGCTGTATCGGTTCGCGGACAAGATCGACACCGGCTCCCCCGTCGCCTGGCTGTAGCCGGCACGGTTTTCAACGTGGCGGCGCTGCCGTCCAACCCAGTCCCAACGCTTTTTGCAACGAGATGAAATCGCCCGTGAGCGCAGCCTGCGCCGCCGCGAGCCGTTGGTCCGCGCCGAGCCGCGTGCGCTCCGCGTCCAGCACGTCCATGGTGGTCGCGGTACCGGCCTGCTGGCGCGTCCGCGTGAGGTCGGCGGCGCGTCCGGCGGCATCCACGGCGCGCGCGAGCGTGGCGACGGTGACGCGGCGTTGCCGGAAGCGCGCCAGCGCGTCTTCCGCGTCGCGCAGCGCCCCCAGCACGGTGGCGCGGTAGCGTGCCTCGGCTTCGTCGCGCATGCCTTGCGTCTTGTCGAGATTCGCGGCATTGCGGCCGAAGTCCAGGAAATTCCAGCTCAGCTGCGGGGCGGCGAGGGCGGTGAAGTCGTCCAGGTGCGTCAGGTCGGACAGGTGCGAACCGCCGATGCCGATCAGGCCCATCATGGTCAGGCGCGGGAAGCGCGCTGCCTGCGCCTGACCGACCTGTGCCGTGCGTGCCGCCAGCGTGCGTTCGGCGGCGCGAATGTCGGGGCGGTTCTTCAGCAGCGAGGCCGGGTCGCCGACGGCCACCGCGGCCGGCGGCAGGGGTACCGGTGCCGGCGCGGCGAACTCGTGGTCCAGCGTGCCCGGGGGCTGTCCCAGTAAAACGGCCAGCGCGTTGCGATAGGTGTCCAGCTCCGCGGCGAGCGGCCCGGTGTCCGCCCGCGTCGACTCCAGTTGACCCTGCAACCGCGCGAGGTCGAGGTCGGATGCGGTGCCCGCATCGCGCCGGCGCTGCGTCAGTTCGATCACGCGCTGCTGGCGCGCGATGGCATCGTCGTTGAGCGCCTGGCGCCGCTGGCAGCCGCGCAGGTCCACGTACAGTTGCACCACTTCCGCGGCCAGGCTGACCTGCGTGTCGTCCAGGGTCGCCTCGGCCGCTTGCGCCGATGCGACGGCTGCTTCGACGCTACGGCGCTGGCCGCCGAACAGGTCGATTTCCCAGGTGGCATCGAAACCCGTGTTGTACAGGTCCAGGCTCGAAGGCAGCTCGCCGCTATCCGTCAGCGGCGGCAGGCGCGCGTGGGCATACAACGCCTTGGCGCCGCCCCTGGGCATCTGGTTGGCGCGCTCGGTGCGGAACATCGACCGCGCCTGGCGCAGGCGCGCCTGCGCCGCCGCGAGGTTGGGGTTCGCGGCGAACGCGCGCCGTACCAGGCTGTCGGGCATGGGATCGCCCAGCTGGTTCCACCACGCCGCCGCGCGCGGCGCCGCGGCCGGCTGGTCCGAACGCGCGAATGCGGCGGGCAAGGACGTGGCGGGGGCGCCTGCATAATCCGGCCCGACGGTGGTACAACCGGCCGCGAGACCGCCCAGCACGAACGAACAAAATACTCTTTGGTACACGGAGACTCCTTCAATGCGAGGCCAGCGGCGCGTGCCTGTCCAGCGGACGCAGGAACAGCACCAATGGCAGTGTGCAGATCACGCCCACGGACAGGATCCAGAACAGGTCGATATAGGTCATGGTCAGCGCCTGGACCTGGAGGGTGCCGGACAGCGCCTGCAGTGCCTGGGGCATCCCGCCCATGGCGTGCGCCTGCCCGGCGAGGTAGTCGTGCAGGGCGGGGCTGTTGGCATTCAGCGTTTCCTCCAGCCGGCGGTTGTGCAGCCACATGCGTTGATCCTGTACGGCGGCGATCCCCGCGAGCGCGAGCGATCCGCCGAGGTTGCGGGCGGCGTTGAACAGGCCCGCGGCATCGCTGGCATAGGCGGTGGGGACGGACTGGATCGCAGCCTGGTTCAGGTACAGCATCGCGAAAATGGTGCCGACGCTGCGGATCAGCTGGGAATACAGGAATTCCGGCCCGGTGGTGTGCGCGGTCAGGCCCGTGTCCATCCAGGCGCTGCCGCCGAGCAGGACAAGGCCGATGGCCACGGCCAGCCGGATGTCGACGTAGCGGATCAGCAGGGGGACGAACGGCATCAGCAGCAGGCTCGGTATCCCCGACAGCACGACGACGCCCCCCGACTGCTGTGCGTTGTAGTTGGCGATATATGCCAGGAACTGCGGGATGACGTACGCCGTACCGTAGATCACCATGCCCACCATCGTTCCCATGACGACGACGGCACCGAATTGCCGGTCGAGCAGGATGCGCAACCGGATGACGGGACGCTTTGCGGTGAACTGGCCGACCAGCAGCGCCAGCAGGCCGGCGAGCGACAAGACGGTCAGCCAGACGATGTGGCTGGATTCGAACCACTGTTCGCGTTCGCCTTCCTCGAGCACGACGGTCAGGCCGCCGAGGAAGGCCGCCAGCCCCGCGATGCCGAGCCAGTCGGCTTCCGCAAGCTGACCGGCCCGCGGTTTCTGGTGGGGCAGGCCGATCCACAGCAGCGCCATGAGGGCGAGACAGATCGGCACGTTGAGGAAGAAGGCGTAATGCCAGCTCAGGTTTTCCGTCAGCCAGCCGCCGATCACGGGACCGATCACGGGACCCAGGATCGCCGTCGCGCCGAACATGGCGGTCCCGATCGGCTGCTGGCTGCGTGGCAGCCGCGTGGCGATGATCGTCTGTGCGGTCGGGATCATGGCGCCGCCCGTAAAGCCCTGTCCGATACGGCCGATGACCATCATGCCCAGCGATGTCGACAGTCCGCACAGCACCGAGAATCCGGTGAACAGCGCGGCCACGAGCAGCAGGAACGTGCGCAGCCCGAGCATGCGCTCCAGCCAGCCGCACAGGGGAATGATGACGATTTCCGCCACCAGGTAACCCGTGGCGATCCAGGTGCCTTCGGTGCCGCTGGCGCCGATCTCGCCCTGGATCGTCGGCAGCGAGGAGTTGACGATGGAGATGTCCAGCGTCGCCATCAGCGCGCCCAGCGTGCCGGCGGCGACGGCCAGCCACGCGGCGGCATCCGCGCGCGGCTCCGCCGTCGCCGTCACTTGCCCGCTCCGGCGGTCGAGATCTCTACCTTCGCGGACAGGCCGGCCACCAGCACCTGGCGGGCCTCGGCGCCGGCATCGAGCGCGATACGCACGGGGACGCGTTGCACGATCTTGGTGAAGTTGCCGGTTGCGTTCTGCGGCGGCAGCAGGGAGAACTGGGCGCCGGTGCCCGGTGCGATGCTCTCGATGCGGCCGTGGAACGCCTGCCCCGGCAAGGCGTCGATGCGGATGTCGGCGTCCTGGCCGACCCGCATGCGGCGGATCTGCGTTTCCTTGAAGTTGGCCACGACGTACAGGCTGTTCGACGGCACCAGCGCCATCAGGCGCGTGCCCGGCTGGACGAACTGGCCTTCGCGCACGGTGCGGTCGCCGACGCGCCCGTCGGTCGTGGCAAGGAGCGTCGTCGATTCCAGGTTCACCGTGGCGGCCTTCAACTGGGCCGCGGCGCTGCCCGCCTGGGCCTCGGCCTGGCGCACCTGGGCGCGCAGCGATGCGATGCGCCGTTCCGCATTCGCCAGCGCGGCCCGGTGGATGCCGACCTGCTGGGCGCTCTGGCGTGCCTGGTTGCGCCGGCTGGCGAGCTGCTCGGCCGTCTCGGCGCCGATCTCGGCGAGCGGCGCGTAACGGCGCTCTTCCGCGGCGGCGAATGCTGCGCTGCCCTGCGCCGCCGCCAACTGGATGCGGGCCTGCTCCACCTGCGATTCCTGTTCGCCGATCTGCGCGCGCACCGCATCCGCATTGGCCCGCGCGATGGCGATCTGCGCTTCGTATTGCTCGGCCTGGGCGCGGTAGTCGCGCGGATCGATGCGTGCGAGCGGCTGGCCGGCCCGCACTTGCTGGTTGTCCTTGACCAGCACCTCCATTACGTAGCCGCCCACCCTGGGCGCGATGGTCACGGTGTCGGCGTGCAGGTATGCGTCGTCGGTCTCTTCCTGGTAGCGGCCGACCTGCAGGTGATAGACGAGCCAGCCGATGCCGGCCAGTGCCGCGAACGCACCGACGGCGATCAGGGCGGGCGGGACGCGTCGTTCCTTGGCAGGTTTTTCAGTAACGGGTCGATTGCCGGCTGCCGGGGCAGGCGTGAAAAGCGGGTCGTTCATCAAATGGTTCCGTTGAGTCGTTGTGCAAGGATCGCTGAAGCGCCTGTGAATGCGGGGTATGCGGCCGTGATGACGTAGCAGGGGATGTGCGCGAGATGGGCGCCCAGGCGCCCCTTGTCTTCGAAGCGGCTGCGGAAGCGCGACCGGTCGAAGCGGTCGCCCAGGCGCGGCACGATGCCACCACCGATGTAGATGCCGCCCAGCGCGCCAAGGGTGAGGGCCAGGTTGCCGGCCACCGTACCGAGGACGGCGCAGAACACGTCGAGGACGTTGGCGCATAGCGGACACGCGCCGGACAGTCCCCGCTGCGCGATGTGCGCCGCGTCGAGCGGCTCGGGGGCCTTGCCGTGGCGGTGACAAAGTGCGCGATAAATGAGTTCGATACCGGGGCCCGACAGCAGGCGCTCGGCCGACACGTGCCCGAATTCCTTCCAGGCGAACCGCAGGATGTCGACCTCGATCTCGTCGGCCGGCGCGAAGGTCGCGTGGCCGCCTTCGCTGCGCAGTGCGGTCCAGCCGTCCTCGGTGCCGGGAACGGGCACGAGTCCGGAGACGCCCAGGCCCGTGCCGGCGCCCACCAGGCCGATCGGCTCACGGGGCCGTGGCGCATCGCCGCCGACCTGGCGCCTGTCGCCGCTACCCAGATGCGGCAGTGCCATCGCCAGTGCCGTGAAGTCGTTCACCACGGCGAAGGTGTCGAAGCCGAGCGTGCGGCCCACGGCGGCGATGGAGAATGCCCAGTGATGATTCGTCATGCGGACGTGATCGCCGACCACCGGATTGGCAATGGCGACCGCCGCGTGCCGGACCGTCCCCGCGGCCGCGACGTGCGGCAGCGAGAGATAGGCATGCAGCGCATCGTCGAGCGTGGCGTGGTCGGCGCAACGCAGCACCTCGACCAGTTCGATCCGGCCGGGGCCGCGTTCCAGTGCGAAGCGGGCGTTGGTGCCGCCGATGTCGGCCAGCAGGCGGGGACTGTCGTGACGGGCCATCATTGCTGCGTGAATGTCGTCGTCAGCGTCGCTCTGGAGTCCGTCCCGATCCATACGTCGAACGTGCTGGCCTCGTTGACCCAGCCGCGCGTGGCGGCGCTCCAGTAACGGAGTGCAGCGGGGCCGAGCGTGAAGCGCACCGTCTTTTTCTCGCCGGGGCGCAGGCTGACGCGTTCGAATCCCTTGAGCTCCCGCACAGGGCGCGAGGCGCTGCCATGGCGCTGGTGGATGTACAGCTGCACGACCTCGTCGGCAGCCACGGCGCCCGAGTTTTCGACGGTAGCCGTTACCTCGAGCGACTCGCCGACGCGGATCGTCGACCTGCTCAGCCGCAGGTCGCCGACCGCGAACGTCGAATAGCTCAGCCCATGACCGAACGGGAACAATGGACTGCCCGGTTCGTTCCAATAGCGTTTGTCCTGCTCGGAGGGATCCTGGGTCAGGTTGTGACCGTAGTACAGCGGGATCTGCGCGGCGTTGCGCGGCCACGTGAAGGGCAACTTCCCGCCGGGACTCGCGTCGCCGAACAGCAGGTTCGCCGCCGCGGCGCCGCCCTGGGCGCCGGGATACCAGAGCTCGAGGATCGCCGGCACATGCGCATTGGCCCAGCCGATGTCGAGCGGCCGCCCGTTCATCAGGAGCAGTACCACGGGCTTGCCGAGCGCGGCCACGCGTTCCATGAGCCGCTGCTGGTCGCCCGGCAAAGCGAGTGACGAGCGGGACGCGGATTCGCCGATCATGTCCTGTTTTTCGCCGAGTGCGAGGATGACGAGGTCCGCGTTGTTTGCCAGCGCCAGCGCTTTTTCAAACTCTTCGTCCGCACGGGCTGCATCCCAGGCGCGCGGCGTCTTTTCCTTGAAGATCGATTCGAAGGGGGAGGGTGTCGGCCTCCTGATCTGCACGCCCGACGCGACGTCGAGCGTCACGCCGGCGCCGAGTTTGGTACGCAGCCCCTGCGCCACCGTGACCGTGTCGCTCAGGTCGTGCGCGAACACCCACGGCCCGAGCGTATCCTGGCGCGAATCCGCCAGCGGGCCGATCAGCGCGATGCGCCGGTAGGCCGAGCGGTCCAGGGGCAGCAGCCTGCCTTCGTTGCGCAACAGCACGGCCGACCGTTCGGCCGCGATGCGCGCCTCGGCCTGGTATGCCGGTGCTTGTTTTGCAGCCTCGCTTGCCTTCGCTTCGTCGACGTAAGGATGTTCGAAGAGCCCGAGCTGGATTTTCGTGGCAAGGATGGGACGCACGGCGGCGTCGACCTCCGCCTCGCTGATGGCGTGCTTGTCCAGCGCCTCGCGCAGGGTGGCATAGGCATTCGAATAACTCGCCATTTCCATGTTGACGCCGGCCTTGAATGCGCGGACCGCCGCGTCACGCTTGTCGCTCGCGTAACCGTGTGGTACCAGATCATTCACGGCGTTGTTGTCGCTGACGACGAACCCCTTGAATCCCCACTCTCCGCGCAGGACGTCGCGCAGCAGCCAGCGGTTGCCAGTGGCCGGAACGTCGTTCAGGTCCATGTAGGCACTCATCACGGAACCGGCGCCCGCCTGGATCGCGGCGCGGAACGGCGGCAGGTAGACGTTGTGCAGCTGGGCGTCCGAGAGGTTCGCGGCATCGTGGTCGCGGCCGCCCTCGCTCGCGCCGTAGCCGGCGAAGTGCTTGACGGTCGCGAGCAGCCGGTCGGGCGTGCCCAGGCGTGGTCCCTGGATGCCGCGCACCTGTGCGGCGGCCATCGCGGCGTTGATGCAGGCATCTTCGCCGGCACCTTCCACGATGCGTCCCCAGCGCGGATCGCGCGCGACGTCCACCATGGGCGCGAACGTCCAGCCGATGCCGCCGGCGCGCGCCTCGATCGCACCGATCGCACTGGCGCGTTCGACCATGGCGGGATCCCATGACGCGGCCAGGGCGATGGGTACCGGAAAGATGGTCCGGTAACCATGCACCACGTCGCTGCCGAAGAGCAGGGGAATGCGGAAGCGCGATCCTTCGACCGCAAGGCGCTGCAGACGGTTGATTTCCGCCGGGTCGGTCACGAACAGCAGCGATCCGAGTTTGCCGTCGCGCACCATGCCGTCCAGCTTCGACGATTTGCGGAACTGGAACAACTGGTTCAGTTGCCCCAGTTTTTCGTCGACGCTCATCTTGCGCAGCAGGGCGTCGGCGCGGGCCAGCGTCGCGTTCGAAAAGATCGCGGGCGCCTCCGGTTCGGGAGATGGGAGGGGGGGCAGCGCGGATGCCGGGCCGATGGCCAGTGCACATGCGAGCGCGCCGCAAGCCAGGCTGGCCAGCGACCTGCGCAAGGCGCGAGGGCGATGACGGCAAGTGGAAGAGGAGAGTGGGTTCATGGCGCCATGTTCCTTGTTTCCCGGCGCGATCTCATCGTCCGTTCAGACGGTCCCGGCGCCGGCGTTACGCGCCATACTCGTGGCATGGATTCCATCGACACAGCCCAGACCTCCCGTATGTGGCGCATCTACATCTGCGGCTGGTCGGCCTATTTGCTGCTGTTGGGCGTCGCCTTGCAGCTCGACGGCCTGCGCCAGGGGCGATTCGACGCGCATGTCGCGACCGCGCTACTCAAGAGCACACCGCATGCGGTCTTCCTGGCTTTGCTGTGGCCATTGGAAGGCTATCTGGAACGCTGGTGCCTGGGCGCGCGGGCGGTCGTCGCCATCCACGCCGGCGGCGCGCTGTTATATGGCGCCATGTGCTATTTGCTGTTGTGGTTCCTGATCGGCGTGCGGGAACCGGCCGTGTGGTACTTCTGGCCGCTCCTCTATGCGGTGATGACGTACTGTGTCGTCGCAGCCATGTTCCACATCGTCCGCATGGAGCACGCCCGGCGCCGCCAGGCCATGGCGGCCCAGCTGGCGCACCACCTGCTGGTCACCTCGGAGATGAGCGCCCTGCGCAACAGGCTCAATCCGCATTTTTTGTTCAATACACTCCACTCGATCATCGCGCTCACGCGCAAGCACCCGGCGGCGGCCGAGACGGCGCTGTTCCAGTGTTCGGACATGCTGCGCTACGTGCTCGACACGGAAAAGCGCGGCGCCGACCTCGTGACGCTGGACGACGAGCTGCAGTTCGTACGCGATTACCTGGAGCTCGAGCGGCTGCGTCTCGGTCCCCGGCTGCGGGTCGACTGGGACCTCGACGAGAAGGCGCGGGACTGCGTGGTTCCCGCGCTGTCGCTGCAGCCGCTCGTCGAAAACAGTATCAAGCATGCGATCAATCCGCATGGCCGTCCGGGCCGGATCCTGATCGGTACCGGATTCGATGAACGGACCGGTGTGCTGACGCTGACCGTCGGCGACGACGGCCCTGGGGCGGAACCGGGCGCTTTCAAAACGTCGCGCGGGCTCGGCATACGGACGCTGGAGCGGCGGCTGGAGCTCGAGCATGGCGTGCGCGGCACCTTGACTGTCCGGACGGCGCCGGGCGCGGGCTTTGTCGTAACGATGTCGATACCGCGTGCAGCGGATGAATTCAACCACAATGGGAAATGAAATGTACGTAGCCAGAACAGCCCTGATTGCCGCCCTCGTCGGCGCCGCCGTATCGGCCCCGGCCGATGCGGCCGACCGGTTTGCCACTTACGCGAACCCCGTGGACCTGCCTTATCGATACCAGTTCCGCTCCTTGCGGGAAGCGGCCGATCCGACGGTCGTCCGGTTCAAGGACCGCTACTGGCTGTTCGCTTCCCATTCGAAGGGATACTGGTGGTCGACCGATCTGCGCAACTGGAATTTCATCGAGCTGACGGGTTACCCTGTCAACCGCTATGCCCCGACCGCAGTCGAGATCGATGGCAAGCTCTACATGACGTCCAGCGAGAACACGCCGGACATCTGGGTCACGGAGGATCCGATGACCGGGGTGTGGACGAAAGCCGCCGACATCCGGCCCGGCTACAACGACCCCTGCCTGTTCCTCGATGACGACGGCCGCCTGTACATGTACGAAGGCTTGAGCGGGACCGAAACGCTGCGCGTCTTCGAACTCGACCGGCACACGTTCCAGCCGATCAGGAAAGCCGATGTGCCCGCGTCACGCGACAAGGAGCACCGCGGCTGGGAAGTCGTGGGCGACAACAATGAACTGGACAACGAACCGAGCTTTGTGGAAGGCTCATGGATGACCAAGCACAACGGCACCTACTACCTGCAATACGCGGCGCCCGGCACCGAATACAAGACCTACGCGGACGGTGTCCTTACGTCGAAGGACCCGATGGGCCCGTTCAAGTACGAGCCCTACAACCCGTTTTCGTTCAAGCCGACGGGATTCGTTGCCGGTGTCGGCCATAGCAGTACGTTCCAGGGAACGGACGGGCAGTGGTGGCACATCGGCACGATGACCATCTCGAAGCGCTACAAATTCGAGCGCCGCATCGGCCTGTTCCCGACGTCGTTCACGCAAGGCGGCGAGCTGATGGTCGACACGTACCTGGGCGACTATCCCCGCTACCTCGACGGCAAGCGCGAGCTCACCGGCTGGATGCTGCTGTCGCGCCGCAAGGCGGTCACCGTGTCGTCCGCATTGGATGACTACCCGGCGGGCAACGCTGCCGACGAGGACATCCGGACCTGGTGGTCGGCCAGGACGGGGAATCCGGGCGAATGGCTGCAGATGGACCTCGGCGGCATGAAGACCATCGAAGCAGTGCAGATCAATTTCGCCGACCACGAGAGCGCGGGGCGGGGCATCAGCAAGGATGTGTACCGCTATGTGCTGGAGGCGTCGGACGACGGACAGTCATGGCGAACGCTGGTCGATCAGTCGACAGGCGGGCGCGATGCACCCCATGACTACCGGGTGTTGCCGAAGGCCGAGCGCGCGCGCTTCGTGCGGATCAGGAATGTCCACATGCCGGACAACGGCAAGTTTTCTCTCTACGACTTGCGCGTTTTCGGCCATGGCGGCGGTTCCCGGCCGGGCGCTGTCAAGTCAGCGACAGCGGCGCGCCAGCCCGGCGACGCGCGCCGTGCGACGATTTCCTGGAAACCCGCCGGCAAGGCCGAGTTCTACATCGTGCGGCTGGGCGTGCGCCCGGACCTCATGAATCAGAACTTCCAGGTCATGGACGGTGCCCTGTCGACGACGGTGGGCAGCCTGAACGCCGGGCAGAAATATTACGTCGCGGTGGACGCGGTCAACGAGAGCGGCGTGACGAAAGGCCAGCCGAATCTCGTCATCCAATGATGCAGCCCCGTTCGCGTCAGGCGGCCGCTACCTGACGCTTGCGTACCAGCCGGACGGGGCCCATCAACCCGGCCGGCTGTGGCTTCAGATTCTTCAGGCCTGGCTTCTTCGGATCGATCATGGCATTGGTCGGGCTGTTGTAGACACCGATCTGCAACTGGTTTGTTCCAGGGCGCAGCATGGCCGTGATATCGGCTTCGAACGGCGGCGCAATGAGCGTCAGCTGCTGCTTGCCCTGAACGGTGACCACAGCCATGTCGTGTACGCTGCCGAGATCGATGTAGACTTTGCTACCAGGCGTCAGCCAGTTTTCCGGTAGTGTCACGTCGACACGGTAGGTGACTTGCCCGGAGAAGTCCGCCATGCCGTCGATCTGGCGCCAATCCTGCAAGCGGTCCAGCGTCATTTGCCGGCGGACGATTCTTCCGTGCTGGCCGTGGCCGGCGACATCGATGGCCCATTCGCGCGCGCCGAGGTCGATCGTATCCGCCGGCAGCCACCTGGCTGGCACCGGAAGGCGCTCGCTACCGAAAACGACCAGGGCGCCACCACCCGCTGCGATGTCCACCGTCACTTCCGTCTGGCCGTCGCGTGTTCTGGCAACGAGGCCGGAGCGCTCTCCGGTGGCCGCGTCCCAGCGTTCCGGGTGGCCGGTTGCACGGCTGAGAAAGCTGATGTTGACCGGCTCGTCCTTCTGGTTGTGCAGGAAGTACGCCGAACGGCCGCCCAGTCGTTTTTCGATGAAGAGGCAAGGGGTACTCGTGAACGTCAGGTTTGCCGGCACGCGTGCCTGGCGTAACGCGGCCGCGATGGCATCCGCGGCAACGATCCGTGCGCTGCCGTTCAGTGCAGCCTGCATGGCGTCGCGGACCAGCTTGTCCCGGCGTTCGGCGTCGTGAAAGCCTGAGGCGCGCACAGGAGGCCGCCCGATGAAAAAGACAGGCAGGCCAGCCGCCGCGAACTGGGCCAGCCGGGCTGCCGTGCCAGCCGACAAGCCCGGGCGGGCCGGCAGGATCAGCGCGGCATAGCGGGTCCCGCCTGGCGTGACCATTGCCTTCCCGGCGACGCGGCTGCTGGCGATGCTGTCGTCGTTGATACGGTCGTAGTCGTAGCCATTGTCGATCAGGCTCTGCAACAGCGCATCGGTCGACTTTGGCTCCATACCGTGGAAATATGCCGTGTCGCCCAGGTGCACTGCCACGGGAACGACGTTCGTACCGCTCTGCATGACGCCCTGGATCCGGCTGATATAACTGTTAAGGGGCGCGATCGCGTTCCATAAAGGATTCGCTTCGTTGATCATGCTGGTGAAGCCCGGCAGGAATGGACTGGGTGCGAATGGATACCAGCCCGGCCAGGTATCCGTGTGCAGCGAATATGGAAAACCGTGCATCACGATCGCGTTGACGCCGCTGGCGAACAATAGATTGATGCGTGTCTGCCATTGCGCTGGCGTGGCCTCGAACGACTTGAGCGGCCAGCACAGGCTTTCGCAACTGACCAGCTTGCGTCCATACAGGTTCGCGGCCGCGCGTGCAAGGCGCAGGAAGTGAGTATCGTTGCCGGACTCCAGGTCTTCGGTCTCCGGAATGTCGGCCAGGCCGTAGCATTGCAGCAGATCGGCCGGCGACCCGTGCGCCTGCAGCCGCGCCTTCAATCCGTGGCGGTGGTTCCACTCGATAAAGGGGCGAACGAAGTTTTCGATCAGCAGCTCGGAGAGTGTCAGCCGGTAATCCGCGCGGATACGGTCGCCGTCGTCGCCCGCGTCGAAATAGGGGGGCGAATTATGCGGGTTCCACGATTCCATCCAGCCCGGCTGTAGCAGATGCGGCAAATACGGTGTCAAATCATAGCCGCGCCGTTTGGAGAATTCCGCCAGCAGCTCCTCGGACCAATAAATGTCCGGCATAAGCTCGAGGCTGTCCACGAAGGTCGCCCTTAATGCGGAGGCTGCGACACCGCCGGGCGCCATCGGATCGCCGACACGCCGTGCATGAGCGTCGAAGGCGGCGCGCTTGAAGTGGTCGAGCACCAGTTGCGGCCCTTCGCCCACGCCTGCCATGACGCCACTGTCGGCCAGGAACTGTTTGAAGACGACGATCTGCCAATCTCCGGCGCTGGGTGGCGTCCAGTCGAGTGTACCGTCCGGCCCGAGCCTGTCGGTCAGGATAATCCCTTTGACTTCGTCGGCACGACCCGCGGCCTTGACGACGGCCGTACGAAAGTTCTTGTTGTTCTCGAGTACCGGGGCCGTTCCCTTGATCGCGACCACGGCCACGAGCTTCTGGCGCGCCGCAATGCGGTCCCGCCAGTCCCTGGCCCTCGGATCGTTGTTGCGCGAATCCAGCGCGCCGAACGCGCCGAACTTGCGGGTATTCTCCGGGATGCGCAGACGAATGGGACCGTCGATGGGGGCGTGTACACTGGTGATGGCTGGCGTGAGTTCGACGAGCGCCAGTTCCGGCGTAATGGCGAAGCCGCCCCCCGAGGGCCATGCCGAGCCGAACGTCACGTCGATGTGCATGCCTCGGGCGCCTGCTTCGTCAGTGCAGGTTTTAAGGTGAGAAAAGAACGCCGCGTTCGCATAGTCATGAAGGTGTGCGCGTTCTTCCTTGCTCAGGTTCGGGATCCCCGGGTTGAAGGCCTGGATTTCCGCTCCGCCGAAGCCGGCCTGGTTCAGCAGCGTGATCTCGCGGCGCAGCTCCCGATCGGTAACGGCCCCACCTGGCCACCACCAGCGGACCCAGGGTTTCGCTTCCTCGGGCGGGTGCGCGAACACGTATCGAAAGCCACCGGTTTCCTGGACTGCATTGGCCATGCCGAGGGGCAGCGCGGCCATGCCGGCCGTTGCGGTGAATGACGAGAGAAAGTCTCTCCGGGTGAACGCCATCCTGTTAGTCTCCAGTCCGTTTGATATGAATTTAGTGTTGAACAGGCTATGTGCGAGACGGGAATCCGTCATCGTCAAAGCGGACTAGACGCAAGTCGACCGAGGATGTGCCGGTGCGGGGAGTGCAAAGAGGCAACGGCTGGACATGTCGACTGCGGTGCCAGGTGGCTGCCGATGCCGCTACGGTATACACTAGCGGGTTGCGTCAGAAACCCAGCGTAAGAAAATCTCAGACACTATGAAATACGGCAAGCGAACATTAAGTATTGCGCCCATGATGGACTGGACGGACCGCCACTGCCGCGTGTTCCACCGCCAGATCACGAAGCACACCTGGTTGTATACAGAGATGGTGACGACGGGCGCGCTCGTCTACGGCGACGTCGAGCGCCACCTGCGCTATGACGACGTCGAGCATCCCATCGCGCTGCAGCTGGGCGGCAGCGACCCGGCCGACCTCGCCAAGAGCGCGAAGCTGGGCGAGCAGTGGGGCTATGACGAGGTCAACCTGAATTGCGGCTGCCCGTCCGAGCGCGTGCAGAAGGGCGCGTTCGGCGCCTGCCTGATGCAGGAACCGCAGCTCGTCGCCGATTGCGTCAAGGCGATGCGCGACGCCGTCAGCATCGACGTCACCGTCAAGCACCGCATCGGCATCGATTACAACGAGGAATATGGGTTCGTGCGCGATTTCATCGGCACCATCGCCGACGCAGGTTGCCGTACCTTCATCGTGCACGCGCGCAATGCCGTGCTGAAGGGGCTGTCGCCGAAGGAAAACCGCGAGATCCCGCCGCTGCGCTACGAAGTGGCGTACCAGCTGAAACGCGAATTCCCCGACCTCGAGATCATCATCAACGGCGGCATCAAGACCGACGACGAGATCGCCACCCATTTGCAGCACGTGGACGGCGTCATGATCGGCCGCGAGGCGTACCACAATCCCTATGTGATGACCGGCTGGGACGCCCGCTTCTACGGCGACGCGACGCCGCCGAAAACCCGCGAACAGGTGCTGGAAGCGATGATCCCATATATCCGCGCCGAGCTCGACCGCTACGGCCCGCTGGGCCTGCGCCTGAACAGCATCACGCGCCACATGCTGGGCCTGATGGCCGGCCTGCCGGGCGCGCGCGGCTATCGCCAGCTGTTGTCCGATTCCCGCCGCCTCGCCGAAGGCAACCCCGAACTCCTCCTCGAAGCCGCCGGCAAGCTGCGACTCGCCGCGTAAGCGTCGCGTAAGGTTGACTTTTAGTTATTTTACTACCCCGGCCGCATAAAAATGGCCGGGATGTTCAAAATTCGCTACAAAAAATGTTGCAAATTTTTAATCAATTGCAACGTTATCCTTGCTCGAAAGCAAGAACAGACTGATAATCTGGGCTCTTCTCCTTGCACGACATCTAATCCTGTTGTTGTGGTGAAACATAATTACAGCGGTGCATGTTTTCTGTCTGCAAATCGTCGTTTTGATTTATCCTGACGGAAATACGTAAGTCCACCGGGAAGATGGACTTTCCGTAACAAAAGACAAAGACTCCGGAGCGGGTCTGATCACTTGAAACAGGGAAGATAAGGAATGAACTTAGCAAACATGAAGGTCGGCGTGCGTCTGGGCCTGGGTTTTGCCCTCGTGCTCGTGCTGCTGGTTATCGTTACCGTCGTCGGCATCCTGCGCATGGCGCAGATCCAGAACCGGCTGGACCACGTCGTGAATGTCAACAATGTTGTGACGCGCCTGGTCGTCGACATGCGCAACAACGTGAGCGAACGCGTCACGTCGCTGCGTACCCTGACCCTGATGACGGACCCGGCCGACATGGAGCCGGAGCTGACCCGTTTCAAGGAGCAGACCGCCAAGTACGATGCTCTGCAACAAAAACTGGCTGCCAAGTTCTCTGTAGAAGCGTTGCCTGAAGAAAAATCCCTGCTGAACCAGGTGAAAGAAGCCGAAGGCGCCGCCATGCCGGCCATCGCCAAGGCATCGGAACTCTATCTGGCCAATAACGCGATGGACGCCACCCGCGTGATGGTCAAGGAAATCCGTCCCGCCCAGAAGAAATGGCTGGACGCGCTCGACCAGCTGGGCAAGCTGGAAGACAAGCTGAACGCGCAGACCCAGGTCGACGCGGAAGCCGCCTTCGCCAGCGCCCGTAACTTCATGCTCGTGCTGTTGGCCCTGGCCGTTACGCTCGGCATCCTGGCTGCCACCGTGATCACCCGCGGCCTGCTGAAGCAGCTGGGCGGTGAGCCGGGCTACACCGCCAAGATCGCCGGCAGCATCGCCGAAGGCGACCTGTCGATCGCCATCGACACCAAGTCGACGGATCGCGGCAGCCTGCTGATCGAAATGAAACAGATGCGCAACAGCCTGGTCGACATCGTCAGCCAGGTCCGTCGCGGCACGCACACCATCACTACCGCATCGCGTGAAATCGCAGCCGGCAACACCGACCTGTCGTCGCGTACCGAACTGCAGGCCAGTTCGCTGGAAAAGACCGCGTCGGCGATGGAAGAACTGACGTCGACCGTGAAACAGAACGCGGACAATGCCCGCGAAGCGAATCACCTGGCCGCCACCGCGTCGGACGTGGCACGCAAGGGTGGTGAAGTGGTGTCGCAGGTCGTCGGCACGATGGGCGAGATCAATAGCTCGGCAAGCAAGATCGCCGACATCATCGGCGTCATCGACGGCATCGCCTTCCAGACGAACATCCTGGCACTGAACGCCGCCGTCGAGGCAGCCCGTGCCGGTGAACAGGGCCGCGGCTTCGCCGTCGTCGCTTCGGAAGTGCGTAACCTGGCCCAGCGTTCCGCAGCGGCCGCGAAAGAAATCAAGCAGCTGATCGGCGACTCCGTCGAGAAGATCGGCCGCGGCAGCAAGCTCGTCGGCCAAGCCGGCGAGACGATGGACGAGGTCGTTGCCAGCGTCAAGCGCGTGACCGACATCATGAGCGACATCGCCAGCGCCAGCGCCGAACAGAGCGCAGGCATCGAACAGGTCAACCTGTCGATCATCGAGATGGACGGCATGACGCAGCAGAACGCCGCACTGGTCGAAGAAGCCGCCGCCGCCTTCCAGAGCCTGCAGGACCAGGCCGCGGAGCTGCAGCGCGTCGTCAGCATCTTCAAGCTGGCCGAAGGCGAGGAGCAGGCCATCGTCGACGCACCGGCCCCGGCAGCCACCGCCAGCCGCGCCGTCGTCGTCCGCCCGGCCGCCAAGCCGCAGCTGAAGAAGCCGGCCGCCGCGAAGGCCAAGACGCCGGTCCAGGAAGAACGTGCGGCGGATGCGCCGGCATCGACCGCGAAAAAAGTCGCAGCGGCAGCCGCCAGCGACGATTGGGAAGAATTCTGAGCCAGGACGGCTCGTCCAGCGCCGGTGGAGAGCACCGGCATCAAAAAAAACTTTGTTTTACGGGGGTAATAAAAATGTCCAACAAGAAATTTGCTGTAAACCTCGTCGCTCTGCTGGTCTCGGGTATCGCCGGTTCGGCTTTTGCAGGCGAAACGCCGGCGACGTTCGATCCGTCCAAGTGCAAGGTCGAATATCCGAAGGCGTCGCTGATGAACGAAGAGCAGGGCATCACGTCGATGTCCTTCCTCATCGCCACCGACGGCTCCGTGGCCGACTCGAAGCTGGAAAAATCGAGCGGCTTCAAGGGCCTGGACAAGGCTGCGATGAAGGGCCTGTCGGCCTGCAAGTTCAAGCCGGGCACCAAGGATGGCGCACCGGCCCAAACCTGGACCAAGGTCGACTACGCCTGGAAGCTGGACTGATCGTCCGACGGGTGCCGGCCGGCCTGGCTCGGCGCTCCAGGTGAGGCTCTGCGTCCCCGGCATCCTGGCCGGTGCGCACGAGACCTGAGGCCTGGCGGCATCCAGCGAACCAGAAAGGGCGTCCCTGCGGGGCGCCCTTTTTGCATCCGGCCTCGTGAAAATCTGTTACCGGCCTGTTGCGGCATGTATCGGTTGTAAGCGCCGGATTCAATCCGGCAAATGCGGGCGGCTTCTCGCTATAGTGGTCTCACAGCGCAACTTCACAGCGCAACCAAAGGAGAACCACCATGAAACGCATTCTTGCCGCCACCGCCCTTGCCATCGTGAGCACCGCCGCCGTCCTGCCGGCGCAGGCGTTCGCCCGGGATGTCGTCGTCGTCCGCACCGCGCCGCCGCCGCCGCGCCACGAAGTCGTGCCGGCCGCGCGCCACGGCTACGAGTGGGCGCCGGGTTACTGGAACTGGAACGGCCACCGCTACACCTGGGTGCGCGGCCACTGGGAACGGGTGCGTCCGGGCTATGTCTGGCACCGTCCGGAATGGCGCCAGGGCGACCGCGGCTGGCAACTGGAGCGCGGCGGCTGGCGCCACGGCGACCGCGACGGCGACGGCGTGCCGAACCGCTTCGACAACCGTCCCAACAACCCGCACCGCTCGTAACCAGCAATCAGTCCAGCGGCGCGCCGTCCTCGAACATCTCGCTCGCCATCCGCGCGAGATCGTTCATGCCGCCGCCGGACGCGAGATGGGCGCGCAGCCAGCGCGCCTGTCCGCCATCCTTCATCAGATGCTCGATCACCTTGCACGCCTTGTCGAAGCCGGGGTCGGTCGAGCGCTTCCGTAACCGTTCCAGGTCGGCGCGGATCGCTTCCCCGATGGGCATCGATGCGCCCGATTCCGGATCGATCCATGTCGCCTCGACGCCGTCGCGTGCCGCGTTGAAGCGGTTCCAGATGTACAGCTCGCGGCTGCTGCTGGTCGGCCAGCGGCCCGGCTGGTCCGCCCATTCCAGGCACAGCTCGCGCGCATAGCATGCCAGCGCCGCCGCATACACGGGCTTTAACGGCGTATCCAGCACGCGCAGTTCGATCGTTCCGTATTCCGGCTTCGGGCGCACGTCCCAATAAAAATCCTTGATGCTGTTGACGATGCCGTGGCCGGCCAGCTGGTCGAAGTGAGCGCGGAAGTCGTCCCACGTGCGGATGTCGTACGGCAGGATGCCGCTCATCGGGAACGCGCCCACGACGTTGCTGCGCGAGCTGCAGAAGCCCGAGACTTCGCCCTGCCAGCACGGCGAATTGGCCGACAGCGCGATGAACAGCGGCGCGCGCTGCGTGAGCCAGGAGCACAGGCGCATCGCCTCGTCCGGCGTGCCGGCGCCGATGTGCACGTGCATGCCGAATACCGTAAACAGTTTGGCCAGATAGCCGAACTTGCGCTCCGATGCGAAATAGCGCTCCTTCGGGTAGATGCGCTGCTCGTTCCACTTCTGGAAGGGGTGCGCGCCGCCGCCCGAGATCGACGCGCCGACGTCGAACGCCGCGCGCTGCACCGTCGTGCGGATGTGTTCCAGCTGCTCGGCCGCCTCGTCGAACGAGGTCAGGATGGCCGTCGCCACTTCCAGCATCGACGTCGTGATTTCGGGCGTGTGCACCCATGGCTTGTCGTGCTTGTCCAGCAGGCGCAGGATGTCCGGTGCGGCGGGGAACAGGTCGAACGTGAGGCGATCGAGCACCATCAGTTCCAGTTCGATGCCCATCGTGCCGATCGTGGACGCCTTGAAGTCAGGCAGATAGGCCGGACCCTGGCCCGATACGGCCTGGGCCTGCGCATCCTGCTTCAGCTTCCCCAGCGCTTCGTCGTTCAGTAATTCGCTCATTGCGCGCCTCCTCGATAGGTTTCGCCCGCAAGGTGCAAGCCGAGCCACGTGAGGCCGGGCGCCAGCAGGACGTTCAGGGCCAGCAACGCGCCCATCACGGCGGTGGACGTCGCATCGAGCCCGGTGTAGGCATTCAGGGTGTTGTCGACAACGAGGCCGCCGTAGCTCACCAGGGAGCACATCGACAAGGCCATCGCATGCTGCTTGCGCACGTCCCACGCGGTGCCCGGCCACAGGGCCAGGCGCGTGGCCGCGATACGGACCGCGAACACCGTCAGCGCGGCCACGATGGTCCAGCCGTGCAGCAGCTCCTGCAGGTCGACCAGCGCCGCGGACATCAGGAACAGCAGCACGTAGCCGATGTCCTGCGCCGTCTTCAACTGGGCCTGGAACACGTTGTCGCGCTTCTCCGCATTGCGCAGCAGGACGCCCATCAGCAGCAGCGAGAGCAGGGCGCTCGCGGACATCACGGAGCACAGGCCCAGGTCGATCAGCAGCGCGGCGAGCAGCATGCCGGGACGCAGCGTCGCCGGCACCTTGCACAGCCGCGTGGCCAGTGCATAGACGCCGTAGGACAGCACCGCGATCAGGGCACCGATCACGAGTTTGCCGCCCTGGCGCATCAGCTCCATCCAGAAGTCGCTGTCGGCGTCCTGGCCGTGGCTGCGCGTCCATGCGAGCGTGATGCCGAGTGCCAGCAGCGCGACGAAGTTGGAGAGGCCGACCATGTTCGACGTGGCGAAGGTGCTCGTGCCGCTCGCGTTCTCATCCGCCACCATCGAACTGTGGATGACGGGATTGACGGCGATGAGGATCGAACCGATGAAGATCGCGGCACCCCACGGCAGGCCGAGGAGGCCCAGCGTGATCGCAGCCGCGGCACCGCGCGCCAATGTGGCGAGCAGCAGGCTGGCCCCCTGGCGGCCGCTGCGCAGCAGCCATGCGAGGTCCATCTTGCGGCCGACCTCGAACAGCACGAGCGCGGCGGCGCCGTTGAGGAGTTCCTGGAACTGCGTCAGCAGCGCGCGGTCGATGAAGCCGGCACCGTTCGCGCCGAGCAGCAGGCCCGCGATCACGGCGCCGTACAGTTTGGGGATCCTGAAACGCTGCAGGGTCAGGCCGATCACGAACGCGACCATCAGGCCGGCGCCCAGCACGGCCAGCGGCGACAGCAGCCAGAGAGGCGTGGACAATTCGTCATTCATGGCGCACCTCCCACGCGTGGGCCAGCGCGGTCAGCTCGCGCCCGATGATGTCGGCCCGCTGCTTCGCCAGTTCCTTCTGGCGTTCCGCGGATGCGGGCGCGAGATCGCTGACGATGCGCGCGCGGACGATGCCCCCGTCGTCGCGCAGCGGAATCCACAGCTGTCCCTTGACGCTGGCGCCTTCGCGCCACACGGCGATGAACTTCGCACCCGTGCGGTCGCCGGGACGGCCCGGCTCCAGCAGGGTAAAGGGCTGCAGCCATTCGGCATTCGGGAAGCGGCGCGCCAGCAGCACCTGCATGCCGCTGCGCTGCTCCAGCCGCGCATCGTCGCGCGAGTACGGCAGGTGGATGCGCGTCTGGCTGATGCCCGACGTCTCGAGGCGCAAACAGGTCTTGTCGGACACCCAGCGCCACGCATCGCCATCGAGCACGCGCGGCTTGCCCTGCGACGCATCGCGCCAGGCGGCGAACAGCGGCGACGCGGCCGGCAGCGGATTGCCCGCATCGATCGCGTGCGCGGCCTTCGTCACGTCGTCCCAGTGGCCGGCCTGCCAGGCGCGCGTGTCCGTCTTTTCGGACGGCTGCCAGCGCCACAGTGCCGCCGACCACTGGCCGTCGTCGCCGCGCCAGATCGCGGCCAGTTGCCGGGTTTCAGGCGTGGTCGTGGTCACGGTGCGGCCGGACCAGGCGGCGTTCCAGGGCGGCGCATCCGCGTGGATGGCTTGCGTGAGGCGATGCCACGCGATGGCGGCCGGCGGCAGGCAGGTGGCGGCCGGCGTCGGGATGCTGCGCCAGTACACCATCTCCACGCGCTGGCTCCAGGCACACTGGCGGGTCGTCGGTTCGCCCAGGCCGGAGAGCGCCGGGGCGACGGGTTGTTCGCACGTGCCGGGATGCGAGCCGCTCAATTCCCTGAAGTCGGCGATGGCGGGTGTCTTCGGCGTTTTAGCTGGCTTGCGGCTGGCCGCAAACGCCGATGGTGTCAGGATGACGCACAGCGCGCATGCCGTTGCGAGCAGGCGTCGGCGGTGCGATGGTCGTGTCGGGGTCATGAAGATCGGCCCTCATTGAAAGACCTCGGTGCGGGCCGGGGAAGCTTGGATCCGTCCGGCGCGCGGAGGCGGGCGGTCGCAGCGCGGCTCGTTTGGCCGGCGTCTGGACCCGTTGAAAGACTGGATGCCTCGGGTGCATCCGCGATGCGGCGGGGCCGCACGGCGGCCAGGTCAACGTGATGCCTGCCGCTCGTTGTTATGTGTGTGTATCGGGGTCAAGTATAGGGCAAATGATTCATTTGCTCAAATATGATTGACGTAAGTACATTTCTGACATGCATTTTAGTTCAAGCGGATTTTGGGCGGCGTACGGTAGAGATGGCGCCTCGCCTGACGGGACAGGTTCTTAGTCGCGGCGCCCGCGGTAATTCTGCGGCGCCAGCGTATCCTTCGGCGCGATCGCCTGCAGGCGCTTGTACAGTACGCGGGTTTCCAGCAGATTCCAGACCCGCAGCATCGCTTCCAGCGTATCGAAGGGTTTGGTCAGGAAGTCTTTCGCCCCCAGCGCGAGCGCGCGCCGCTTGGCTTCGGCCGTGGCATCGGCGGTAATGACCAGGACCGGACGAAAATCGTACGGGTCGCCACGGCGCTTGAGCTGCTCCAGTACGGCATAACCATCGAGCTCGGGCATCATGAGGTCCAATACGATCAGATCCGGGTCGAAGGCGTTGTACAGCCCCAGCGCGGTCCTCGCATCGGTGGTGCCCACCACCTGTGTCAGCCCTTCGCCGATGAAGAGGTCTTCGAGCAGGCGCAGGTTGGCCGGCTGGTCGTCGATGATCAGCACGCGTGCGGCCAGTACTTCGTTTTCCATCATGTGGATTGCTCCATCAGATCCAGCAAGGCGAAGAAATCCGGCACCTTGAGCGGTTTGGCCAGATGCCGCCAGCTTGCGGTCGCGGGCCCCACCGGCGCGCCGAGCAGGACCGCGTTCCCGACGGCGCGTGCGTTGGCCTCGGCCAGCGGGGCGCCGAGCAGGAGCAGGTGCGGCTGCAGCTGTCGTGCCAGCGCCATGCCGCGTTCGACGTCCTCGGCGATTGCCAATTGCCAATGCGGCCGCCTCTGCAGCAGCGTGGCGACCAACAAGCGGGTGGCGGCGTCATCCTCGATGCACAGCACGCGATGGGTGGCCCGGCTCCCGGCAGGGGGCGGGTCGGGCTCGTGGACGGCGGGTGGTGCGGGAGTCGGGGCGGCTGCTTCCTGCGAGGCAGGCAAGGTGAGTGTGAAGCGGCTGCCGCCGCCGGTACGCTCGGCATGGCCGATGTCGCCCTGCATCGCCTGCATCAAGGCTTTGGACACCGCCAGGCCGAGACCGGCGCCTTCCGTCTTGCCGCGTTCGGCGCCCAGCCGGTCGAAGGGAGCGAACAGCCGGCGCCGATGCGACGGCGCGATCCCCGGTCCGGCGTCGTCGATGTCGACGCGGACCATGCCGTCGGCGGTGCGCCAGCCGATATCGACCCTGCTGTCGGCCGCGCCGTATTTGAGCGCATTCGACAGCACGTTGAGCATTACTTGCAGCAAGCGCTGCCTGTCCGCGACGACGGTGCAGGCCGGCGCCGCGGCATCGAGCCGCAGGTCGATGCCGCGCTGGCGTGCCAGCGGCCGGATCAGCGCCAGCGCTTCCGCCGCCAGCGGCGCGAGCGCCACCGGAACGCATTCCAGCGTCAGCTTGCCTGCCTCGATGCTGCCGATGTCGAGCACTTCATTGATCAGGGAGAGCAAATGTTGGCCGGCGACGCGTATCTGCGCCGCATGGTCGCGGTTGCGCGGCTCGCGGCAATCGGTTTCGAGCAGTTGCGCATAGCCGAGGATGGCGTTGAGCGGGGTGCGCAGCTCGTGGCTGGTGCGCGCCAGGAATTCGGTCTTGGCGAGGCTCGCCGCCTGTGCCGCCGACGCACGGCCGGCCAGCAGCAGGCTGGTCTGGTGCAGGCGTTCGGCCAGTTGGCCCAGTTCGTCGGTATTGTCCGGCGTCGGCTTGAGCGGCTGGTCGCGGGTCAGGCGTTCGGCATTTTCGGCCGTCAGGCGCACCCGCCGCACCAGCCCGATGGTAAACATCAGCGTGGCCAGCGCCCCGGCCACGCTGGCCGGAATGATCGCGATCGTGGTCCACAGATTCCAGTTCGTCGCCCGCTGCAGGTCCACCGTGCGCTGCGCCACCAGTACCGCTTCGCGTCGGGTCATGGCGGCGATTTCGGCGCGCAGCCGGTCGAGAATCCGCTTGCTGCGCAACAAATGATCCTGCAGCTCGGCGGTGCTGGCGTTGCGCTGGCCGCGCAACTGGTCGAGGCTGGCAAGCTTGTCTTGCACCAGCGGCAGCACGCGTAGCAGACGCTCGCGTTGTTCGGGATCGTGCACGTCGTCGCGCAGCTTGGCCAGCGTGGCGGGCAACTGTTCGCTGGCGGCGTAATAGGGGGTGAGAAAATCGTCGCGCCCCGTGAGCAGGTAGCCGCGCACGCCGGTGGCGGCCTCGGCGAGGAGCGTGTGCAGGCGCTCGATGTCGCCCTGCATCTGCACGGTACGCAGCATGTCGGCGGTGGCGGCCGCGGTGTTGCGCTCCAGCCGGTAGCTGGTGATCGCGGAGGCCAGCAGCAGGAGCGTCGAGGCCGCGATGACCAGGCCGCCTTTCAGCGCCAGTGGCCAGTGGCGGGGATGCGACGGGAAGGCCCGCCTGGTCATGCGCCGAACCCGAAGTCGGCGGCCCGCACGGCGGCCTGGGTGCGGTCGCCCAGATCCAGCTTGTGCAGAATGCGTTCGACGTGCACTTTGACGGTGCCGGCGGCGATTCCCAGTTGTTCTCCCATCGCCGCATTCGTCATGCCGCTGGGCAAAAGTGCAAAAACCTGCAGTTCGCGCGGCGTCAGCAGGTTGCGCAGGGCCGCCAGATCCGGCTGCGCCGCCCGCGCCATCTGCGCCGACGTGGCCAGCACCGATGCCAGCAAGGTGGCCAGGGCCTGCAAGGTCGCCAGGTCCTCCGCGCTGGGCGGTAATGCCCCGGCGCCACCCAGCAGTGCGAGGATGCCGCGGTTCTTGTCGTCGACGCGCAGCGGGACCAGCACCTCGAGCCCGGCCTGCCGTTCGCGGCTGATGCGCAAGGCGCTGACGACATCTTGCCGCACCAGTACGGCTTGCTGGTTGTGTTGCATCGCCGCCAGCAGCGTGTGCGTGGGCGTGACGCGCGCGCCGGCCGGCGACACCGGCCCTTGGGCGGCGCGGACAAACAATCCGTCGCCTTGCGCCTGCAGCAGCGCGCCGTCTTCGAGCGACAGGAAAGCCAGCGCCTTGCCCAGTACGGTCGACAGCGCCGCAGGCCGGGCGCCGTCGTCGGCCAGCACGGCGGCGGCATCGATCAGCAGGCGCCATCGGGCCGTGCTGCTTTCGCCAAGGCGATAGCGGCTGCGGGTCACCCGCGCGCTGTCGGAGGAAAGGATAGGGGAGCGTGACGGGGTAGTCGAATGCATGGAAATGGCCGAAGTCGAGTGGCAATTATATGTCGACCAGCATATGCCATTGCCCCCGAGTGGCGGATTTTTTATCTCGACGGGAACCGCATACTGGGTTTGTCGGCAGGTCCTGCGCATGCCGCTCCCCGATGACTAACTAAAGGAAATCAACGTGAAATCTCTGCTTCTGATCGCTTCTTTGCTTACCGCTTCCACTTTCTGCGCCGCCGCGGAAACGCCCGTCGCCTATCACGCCGTGGCGCCCGCACCCGCTACGGCGGGCGAGAAGGAAATTGCCGCACTGTTTGATCGCTGGAATGTGGCCCTGGCAACGGGGAACAGCGACGAAGTCGTGAAGCTGTACGCGCACGACGGCATTTTGCAGCCAACCGTGTCGAACAAGATCCGTGCGACCCCGGAAGAGATCAAGGATTATTTCGATCACTTCCTGGCATTGAAGCCGCATGGCACGATCAATTATCGCCAGATTCGCCTGTTGGACGACAATTCTGCCTTCGACAGCGGCGCCTACACTTTTGATATCGTCAAGAACGGCAAGCCGGCCAAAGTCCGGGCGCGCTACACGTATATTTACAAGAAAATCGACGGCGACTGGAAGATCGTCAATCACCATTCCTCGGCGATGCCGGAATTTACCAAAGGCGAATAAAGAAAAACGGGTTGCAGCGATAACGCTTGCAACCGTTCTCCAAGACCTACGCAAAGCTAACCATAGTTAACTTTTGCCGCTGGGTTCCTGCTTCACGGGGACCGGTTTCGCCCCGTGCGCATGCACGGGGCCAGAGCCAATCCCTCCACAGGCAGTTGCGATGGAACTCATCGCCATATTCTTCAGGTTGACGGCCGCGTTGACGTCGCGGTCGTGCTGTATCCCGCACGCGGGACAGGTCCAACTGCGCGTCCCGAGCGCGAGCTCTTCCAGCCGATGTCCGCAGCACGAGCACGTCTTGCTGCTCGGGTACCACCGGTCGGCCACGACCACATGTCCGCCGCGCCATGCGGCCTTGTATTCAAGCTGACGGCGTAGCTCATAAAAACCCATGTCCGCGATTGCACGTGCCAGGCACCGGTTCCCGAGCATGCCCTTCACGTTCAGGTCCTCGATTCCGATCGTATGAAAGCGCCGGGCGACGCTGGTCGTGAGCTTGTGCAAACCGTCGCGGCGCAGACTGGCGATCCTCGCGTGCAGCCGGGCCAGGCGCCGCTTCGCCCTGTCCCGGTTGCGGGAGCCCTTGACCTTGCGCGACAGCGAGCGCGACAGCCGCCGCAGCCGGTCGAGGAGCGAACGCAGCGCCTTTGGGCCCGGCCACTGTTCGCCCGTCGACAGCGTGGCCAGCGCCGACACGCCGAGATCGATCCCTACCACACCACCTTGGTTTTCGGCTGGTGGCGGGGATGCTTCGGTTGCGTCGACAGTGATGCTGACATGCCATCGGTCCGCGTGGCGGGAAACGGTCGCCGAGACGATGCGGCCGCTAAAGCGTAACGCTTCGCGCATGCGTAACCAGCCCAGCTTGGGGACGTAAAAGCGCCTGCCGTCCACGCGGAACTGGTCATTCGTGAGGGTAAAACGATCATCGACGCCCTTGCGGCGAAACCTGGGGTAGCGGGAACGATGCGCGAAAAAGTTCTTGAACGCCTCGCCCAACTGGGTGATCGCCATTTGCGGCGCGTTTTTCGTGACGTCAAGCATCCAGGGGAATTGTTCGCGCTTGATCGCGTTCAGCTGGCGCCGCAGCGCGAGCTGTGACGGCGCCGGCAGCGCCGGATCGGCCTGGCGTGCCACATATTGTCGTTGCCATTCGGACAGGGCCCAGTTGTAGGCGAAGCGCGCGACGCCGGCGGCGCGCGCAAGATACGTTGCCTGCACGTTGTTCGGGGCCAGGGCGATGCGGTGTGCGATCAGCATTGCGCCTCCTGCACGGCCCGCCGCACGCCGTCGATCAGCTTCTGGTTGCGATGGCTGCGACTCCCGTACAGCCGCGCCGTCCGGGCTTCGCACAGGGCAAACACCAGCTCGGCGCCGAAGCGCAGCAGGCGGTC
>CAMLMV010000022.1 GCA_946481275.1 uncultured Massilia sp. | reverse complement strand
AATCCGTTGTAGCTCTTGCTGCCGTCAGGTCAATGCCTTAAGTGACTGGCATTAGGGTCAGACCCCGTTTTCTGCAAAATTCGGGGTCAGAGCACATTTTTGAGTAAGTGCTCATCGTCACCACGGTCATCGTGCGAAACCGTTTTGTTCGACAAGCTTGTGAGTCGATGACGGATTGAACGCGAAGCCATGAATGCATGTGGCCGCGGAACCATTGCACAGAAATGTGCTCTGACCCCGAATTTTCACAGAAATGTGCTCTGACCCCGAATTTTTATCGTGGGGCAGCGGGTGGTGGCGGTTGTCCCGGCCGCTGGCCGCCCACGCGCGGGATCTTGCGGCCCGCTTCGATCCCCTGGTTGAACAGGTTCTGCAGCGGCGTGCCCAGGTACGGCAGCGTGAGGCTGATGATGAGGAAGCCGGCGCCCAGCGTGATCGGGAAGCCGATGCCGAACAGGTTCAGCTGCGGCGCCGCGCGCGTGAGGATTGCCAGGGCGATGTTGGTGATGAGCATGGCGGCGACGATCGGCATCGCGATCTGCAGGCCGGCCGAGAACACGCGGCTGCCCCAGCGCACCATTTCCAAAGGCGCGGACAGCGACATCGGCGTGGCCGAGATCGGCAGCGTAAAAAAGCTTTCCGCCAGCGCCTCGATCAGCACGAGGTGGGCGTTCATGGCGAGGAAGGCCATCGTCGCGACGAGGGCGAGGAACTGGCTGATGGCCGACGAACGGCCGGCCGAGCTGGGATCGAAGAACGTGGCGAACGAAAAGCCCATCGTCGAGCTGGCCACCTCGCCCGCGAATTCGACGGCGGCGAACACGAGGCGCATCGCGAAGCCCATCGCCACGCCGATCAGGAGTTCCTGCGCGACGATCAGGAGGCCCGCCCACGACGTCGGATCGACGGCTGGAATGGGCGGCAGCGTGGGGCCGATGATCGCGGCCAGCAGCACGCCGAGCGTCGTCTTGACGAGCATGGGCACGGCCGTGTTGCCGAACACGGGTGCCGCCGCCACGAGGCCGAGGATGCGCGTCAGCGGCCACAGGAGGCCGCCGATCCACGCATACAACTCCGTCGTGGTGAACGAGATCATCGCGGACGCAACGTCAGCCGATCATCTGCGGGATGCCGCTGAACAGGTTGCGCATGTAGTCGGTCATGACCGTGATCATCCACGGCCCCGCGAGCACGAGCGCGATGAAGACGCCGATCAGCTTGGGGATGAAGGACAGGGTCTGTTCGTTGATCTGCGTGGCGGCCTGGAAGATGCTGACGACGAGGCCGATGACGAGCGCGACGAGAAGCAGCGGCGCCGAGACCATCAGCGTGACTTCCATGGCCGTGCGGCCCATCGCGATGACGCTTTCCGGAGTCATGTCGCCCTCTCTAGTAAAAACTCTGGGACAACGAGCCCAACAGCAGCTGCCAGCCATCGACGAGCACGAACAGCATCAGCTTGAACGGCAGCGAGATCACGGCCGGCGACATCATCATCATACCCATCGACATCAGCACGGACGCGACGACCATGTCGATGATGAGGAACGGGATGAAGATGGCGAAGCCGATCTGGAACGCGGTCTTCAGCTCGCTCGTGATGAAGGCGGGGATCAGCACGCGCAGCGGCACGTCTTCCGGACCCTGCAGCGCGGGCGTGCGCGAGATTTTCACGAACAGGGCGAGGTCGGACTGGCGCGTCTGCTTCAGCATGAAGCCCTTCAGCGGCGCGGCGGCCTTGTCCATCGCCTCGCCCATCTGGATGCGGTTTTCCTGCAGCGGCACGTACGCTTCGGTGTAGACGCGGTCGAACGTCGGCCCCATCACGAACAGCGTGAGGAACAGGGCGAGCCCCACCATCACCTGGTTCGGCGGGGCCGTCTGCGTGCCGAGCGCCTGGCGCAGCAGCGAGAGGACGATGATGATGCGCGTAAAACTCGTCATCATCAGCAGCGCCGCGGGGATGAAGGTCAGCGCCGTCATCAGGAGCAGCGTCTGCACCGGCAGGGAATAGGCGGTGCCGCCGCCCGGGGCCGGGCTCGTCGTGAAAGCGGGGATGGCGGGCGCCGCCACTGCCGCCGCCAGCGGCAGGGCCACCAGGCCCGTCGCCAGCAGGAGTCGTTTATTGAGCATCACTTGCGTTTGTCGATCGTCTGTTTGAGCCAGTCGGCGAAGCTGTGCGCGGCCGGCCCATGGGGAGCAAGCGCGGCGTTCGTGCCGCCGTTGTCGCCATTGTGCCCGTCCTGGCGCGGCATTGTCGCCAGCGCGTTGATGCGGCCGGGTGATGCACCGACCACGATCCATTCATTGCCCACTTCGACCACCACGATGCGCTCGCGGCCGCCGAGGTTCAGCGAACCGACGACGCGCAGGTTGGCGTTGCCGCCGCCCACCTTCGGACCGTAGCGCTTGAGGAACCAGGCGAGGGCGCCCAGCACGGCCAGCACGAGGATCAGCGCGGACAGCGTCTGCAGCAGGCTACCGGTCGACGAGCCCGCGGGCATCGCGACGGGAGGAACGGCGGCGCCGGGCGCGGCGGGGCGGGGCGCGACGACGTCGGGTGCCGTCGGGGCGGCGGGAACTGCCGGGGCGGTGGTGTCGGGTCGGACGGTGGGCGCCTGCGCCTGCGCGGGTGCGGCGGCGGAGGGCGCACCGGTACTGGCCACTGCCCGCGGTTGTGCCTGCGCAGGCGCGGCGGAGGCCGTCGCTTGTGGAGCTGGCTGGGTCGTCTGCTGCGCGGGTGCCGGTGCCGCCGCGGGTTCGGTCGCGACGGGCGCAGGCGCAGGCGTTTGCACAGCTGCCGCCGGCGCAACATCGGCCGACCGTCCCGCTGCCTGCCCGGGCCCCGGCGGGGCCGCGCAGGCGGCCAGCGGCAGGGCAAGGGCGAGGGTGGTCAGCAGGCGTGCCGTCATTTGTTGAGCTTGCGGATGCGCTCCGACGGAGTGATGATGTCGGTGAGGCGGATACCGAACTTGTCGTTCACGACCACCACCTCGCCCTGGGCGATCAGGCAGCCGTTGACCAGCACGTCCATCGGTTCGCCGGCCAGGCCGTCCAGTTCCACCACCGAGCCCTGCGCCAGTTGCAGCAGGTTCTTGATGGCGATCTTGGTGCGGCCCAGTTCCACCGTCAGCTGGACGGGAATGTCGAGGATGAAGTCGATGTCGTTGGGCGTTTCCGGACGGGGACCCTTGTTCGAGAAATCCTTGAACACGGCGGCCGAGGCCGCCTGCTGCTGGTTGGCCAGCGCAGCCGCTTCCGCCGCGGCCTGTTCGGCGATCGCGGCGCCCCAATCGTCGTCGAGACTGCTTTGGTCGTCTTGAGTGTCGGACATGTTTCTCTCCTGTGTTGCTTACTTGTTGAAGGTTTCGCTGTTTGCCAGCAATTTCTCGACCTTCAGCGCATATTGTCCGTTGAACACGCCGTAGCTGCAGTCCATGACGGGCACGCCGTCCACGGTGGCCTGGAGCGTTTCCGGGACCGAGATCGGGATCACGTCGCCGACCTTCATGTTCAGGATCTCGTCGAAATTGGCCTTGCCGTGGCCCAGCACGGCCACCAGTTCCACTTCCGCCACCTGGATCTGCTGCGTCAGCAGGCGGATCCAGCGCTTGTCGACTTCCAGCGCCTCGCCCTGGATGCTCGACGTCAGCGCGTCGCGGATCGGTTCGACCATCGAATAGGGCATGCAGAAGTGGATCTGGCCCGACACCGAACCGAGCTCGATGGTGAAAGTGCACGATACCACGACTTCGTTCGGGGTGGCGATGTTCGCGAACTGCGTGTTCATCTCCGAGCGGATGTACTCGAATTCGATCGGATACACCGGTTCCCACGACTTGGCATACGCCTCGAACACGATGTCGAGGATGCGCATGATGATGCGCTGCTCGGTCTGCGTGAAATCGCGGCCTTCCACGCGCGTGTGGAAGCGGCCGTCGCCGCCGAACAGGTTGTCTACGAGCAGGAACACGAGGCCCGGGTCGAACACCATCAGCGCGGTGCCGCGCAGCGGCTTCATGTGGACGAGGTTCAGGTTGGTCGGCACGACGAGGTTACGGATGAACTCGCTGTACTTCGACACGCGGACGGACCCCACCGAGACCTCGGCGGAGCGGCGCAAAAAGTTGAACAGGCCGACGCGCAGATACCTGGCGAAACGCTCGTTGATGATCTCGAGCGTCGGCATGCGGCCGCGGACGATCCGCTCCTGCGTTGCCAGGTTATACGTGCGGACTCCCGAGGTGTCTTCAGGCGCCGCTACGTCGTCCTGATCGCCGTTGACCCCTTTTAGGAGGGCATCGACTTCTTCCTGTGAGAGAAAATTATCGGCCATGATGCTGCGCTACCGTTAATGACGTCTGCTTTACTGGATGATAAAGGAAGTGAACAAGACGTCGGTCACTTCCTGTTCGTCGCCGCGCGGCACGAACGGTTCGTTGACCGCCGCGAGGATCTCGCCGGCCAGTTGCTGCTTGCCTTCCACCGTGCTGATCTCGGACGCCTTCTTGCCCGACAACAGCAGCAGAACGCGGCTGCGCACCTTGGCCATGTTGGCCTTGATGAGCTCGACCTGCTCCGGTCCTTCGACCTGCAGGGTGAACGCGACCTGCAGATACTGGTCGCCATGTTCCGGCTGCAGGTTGACCGTGAAGGAGTCGATGTTCACGTATTCGGGCGGCGCCTCTTCCTTCTTCTTTTTCTTGCTGCTCGAGTGTTCCTTCCTGGACGGCTCGGCCGCCGCTTCCGCGCTGCTGCCGTGCATGAAGTACCAGCCGGCACCTCCGCCCAGGCCGAGCACGACCACGGCCGCGCCGATCATGATGAACAGCTTGCCTTTACCGCCGCTGGCTGCAGGTGCCGCCGCATCCGCTTTCGGATCGGCTTTGATTTTTGGATTCGCTTTCAAGAGTCTTCGGTCCCACTGTTGGATCGTCCCGTCATTATGTCATTATCGGGAAAAAGTGAGCAGCGGCAACGGTCGAAAAGAGGGAGGAACCTGGGGTATCTCGTTGTTTCTTGACGGATTTGTTGTCGAGGCTGTATCCCCAGACGTCAAATGGCGTGATCGATGCGCCGCATCGCTCACCCCACCCGTTGTCAATGACGCCAGAACTATTTACGCGAAGGTATCGACCATCCCGCGATCGCCGATCCGTGCCGTGCGCGTGGCCGGCCGGACGGTCGCTTCGCCCACCGTGTCGTCATCGCCATTGCCGCCATTGCCGCGTCCCCGGTTGCCCCGGCCGAAACCGCCCGCTGCGGCCGCCTGGTCCTGCTGCGCCTGGCCGTTCGACATGCCCGCGTTGACGGTCGCATTACCCAGCGCGATGCCGCTCTCGCTCATCATTTCCTGCAGGCGGGGCAGGGCGTTTTCCAGCGCCTGGCGGACTTCCAGCTGGTTCGACGAGAACGTCACGTCGGCCTGGCCGTTGGAGACGGACAACACCACCTGCAGCGGACCCAGGTCCGGCGGGTTCAGGGTCAGCGACGCGGTCTGGTCCTCGGCGCCGACCATGTAGATGACCTTCTGGCCGACCTGGTCGTTCCATGCATCCGTGCCGACGTGGGCCGACAGCTCTTCGCTGGCGGCAGCAGCAAGCTGGGCGGCTTCCAGCATGGCCGGCTGCAGCTGGGCGGCCGCGACGGTCGCCACCGGTGCCTGTTCCTTCTGGGCGACCAGCGCGGCGTCGCGCGCCTGCTGCAGGCTGAATTCGGCGGTGTCCAGTTGCGGCTTGACCTCCGCCTTGACGTTGCCCAGCGCGGCGCGCAGGTCGGCCGAGGCGGCCGCCTTGTCCGCGCCGAGGTCGGCGCCGGCGGCCGCGAGGGCCGGGTTCTTGATCGACGTGGCCGAGAAGGTCTTCGCGCCGGCGACGTCCGTGCCGGCTTCCTTGGCCACGGACTTCATCGCGGCCTGCAGTGCGGCCAGCTGGCCGGCGTCCGTGCGCTTGCCCTTGCCGGACAGCGCGTCGAAGGCCTGGGCCGCGGTCGTCGTCTTGCCGGCGTCCGCGCCCGGCTTGTGCAGGCTCGCCATCAGCGCGAGCATGGCGCTGGCCGGGTCGCCCGCCTTGGCCGTGCTGTCGTCGTCGGCCTTGTCGTCGTCGGCCTTGGCGGCGTCATCCTTCGCATCGGCGGCGTCGGTCTTGCTGTCGGCCGGCTTGGCGGGCTGTTGCGGTGCGGCGTCGTCGGGTTGCTCGGGTTTCTCGGCTTCCGCCGGCTTGGCGGCATCCTGCTTCGCGGCCGGCGCAGGTGCGGGAGCGGGGGCCGGAGCCGGCGTGGACGCGAGTGCGAGCATGGCGCTGAACTGGCTGCCGTCGCTGCCGCCGTTGCCTGGGCCGCTCGGGCGCTGGTTGATGCCGCTGGCCGTGTTGAGCTGGAGAGGGGAGGTCGTGGTCATGTCGCTAGTCGCTCAGGTTGGGTGGCGCCGTTCAGCGCCTGGCGCGGACTGTCCGGGCCGCGTGGTCGTCCATCATTTTCTGGTCGCGCTTGTTTTCGATCGCAAGAGCCTCGGCGGCCGCGCGCTCGTTCAGGGTCCGGTACGACAGGCGCTTGCGCTCGCTTTCCTGCCAGCCCTTCTTTTCCATGTCGGCTTTCACGTGCGCATGCTTCAGCACTTCGCGCTGGCCGTCGATCGCCTGTTCCAGCTTGCCGAGGAAGGCGACGAAATTCTGGTATGCGAACGGGGTGATGCCTGCCACTTGCGCCGCGTCGAGCCGGTTCGCATAGTCGTCGCGGTAGCCGAGCAGCATCTGCAGCTTTTGCTCTCCCTCGTCGACGGCCTTCAGCGCCGCGCCCAGGCGCTTCGCGCAGGCGTCGGACTCGCGCTGGGCGAGGTCGATCAGGGTGTCGAGTGCGGATGCGTTGGCCATGGTAGATCAAGTATACCGATGAGCTTTACGGGCCAATCAGCCGAACAGCGAGGTCAATTCCCCCAAGCTCTGCAGCATGCCCACGTTGTCGTGGATTTCCTGGCACAGGAACGCCTCGATCCGTTCGTGCAAGGCGATCGCCTTGTCCAGCACGGGGTCCGTGCCCGGCGCGTAGGCGCCCACGCTGATCAGGTCGCGCGAGCGCTCGTAGCGCGAATACAGTTGCTTCAAGGTGCGCGCGGCCTGCTGGTGCTCGCGCGACGTGATGCCGTGCATCGCGCGCGAGATCGATTGTTCGATGTCGATGGCGGGGTAGTGGCCCGCCTCGGCCAGCTTGCGGTTCAGCACGATGTGGCCGTCGAGAATACCGCGCGCCGCGTCGGCGATCGGGTCCTGCTGGTCGTCGCCTTCCGACAGCACGGTGTAGAACGCCGTGATCGAGCCGCCGCCCGCCTGGCCGTTGCCCGCGCGTTCCACCAGCACGGGCAGTTTCGCGAACACGGACGGCGGATAGCCTTTCGTTGCCGGCGGTTCGCCGATGGCAAGGGCGATCTCGCGCTGGGCCATCGCGTAGCGCGTGAGCGAATCCATGATCAGGAGGACGTTCCGGCCCTCGTCGCGGAAATGCTCGGCAATGGCCGTGGCGTACGAGGCGCCCTGCAGGCGCATCAGCGGCGGCGAGTCGGCCGGCGCGGCCACGACGGCCGAGCGGGCCAGGCCCTCCTCGCCGAGGATCTGCTCGATGAATTCCTTCACCTCGCGGCCCCGTTCGCCGATCAGGCCCACGACGATGACGTCCGCCGTCGTGTAGCGCGCAATCATGCCCAGCAGCACGGATTTACCGACACCGGTACCCGCGAACAGGCCGAGACGTTGCCCGCGGCCCACCGTCAGCATGGAATTGATGGCGCGCACGCCCACGTCCAGCGTTTCCGAGATCGGGACGCGGTCGAGCGGGTTGATGGGGCGCGCGTTCAGCGGCCCCATGTGTTCCGTGGAGATGGGCCCCTTGCCGTCCAGCGGGCGGCCGGCGCCGTCGACGACGCGGCCCAGCAGGCCCCAGCCGACGGGCAGGTGACGCGCGCGGTCCATCGGCCGGCGCCGCGGATGCGTCACGGTACCGGGCTTTGGCATGCTCGCTTCGATCGGAAACACGCGCGAGCCGGGCACGACGCCTTCGACGTCCGACTGCGGCATCAGGAACAAACGGTCGCCTTCGAAGCCGACGACTTCCGCTTCGATGCGGGCACCGGACGCGACCGGAATCATGCAGGCGGCGCCGACCGCGAGTTTCAGGCCGACGCATTCCATCACGAGGCCGGCCACGCGCGTGACGCGGCCCGATACCTGCATCGGCTCGACGAGATCGACCACGTTGGCGCAGTCGTTCAGGTACGCCTTCCAGCGGCCCGTGTGCGTGTTCATTCGAGCCAGTCCAGGTCCTTGCCGAGCGCATGCGTCAGGCGCTGCCAGCGCGCGCCGATCTGGGCGTCGATCTGGTTGCTGGCCGTGTCCACGCGGCAGCCGCCACGGGCGATCGATTCGTCTTCGACGATGCGCCAGCCGTTCTTGTCCAGCTCGTGGCCGATGCCGCTGCGCACGATCAGGGCGTCTTCCGGATGCAGCATGAGGAGGGCCGGCTGTTGCAGGTTCGGCAGGTAGTCGATGGCTTCGCGCACGACGGGGATGATCAGGTCCGGCTTCACGTCGAACGCCGTGCGCACCATGCCGCGCGCGAGGTGCAGCGCGAGTTCCAGCACGTCGCTGGAGATGGCCTCATCCGCTTGCGTGACGGCATCGCCGAACGTCGTGGCGAGCTGGCGCAGGTGTTCCAGTTCCTCGGCCGCTTCGGCGCGGCCCAGCGCGAGACCTTCCTCGTAGCCGGCGGCGTGGCCCTCGGCCTGGCCCGCTTCGAGGCCCTCCGCATGGCCTTCGTCGCGCGCGGCGGCGCGGATCGCTTCGAGTTCTTCCGCGGTCGGCAGCTGGATGGCCGGCTGCGACGGCGAAGGCGGCGGTTCGTACGCGCGCGCGGCGGCCGCAGCCGCGGCGGCTTCGGCTTCGCGCTGGGCACGGACGCTGGGACGCTCGTCGCCGAACGACGTCATTTCCCAGCGTTGATATGCGGACTGAAACTCTTTTGAGATGGCCATCAGACGAACGAATCCTCACCTTTGCCGCCCAGCACGATCTGGCCTTCGTCGGCGAGACGCCGGACGATTTGCAGGATCTGCTTCTGCTGGGTTTCCACTTCGGACAGGCGCACGGGACCTTTCGATTCCAGGTCTTCGCGCATCATTTCCGCCGCACGTTGCGACATGTTTTTGAAGATTTTATCGCGCAAGTCCTGCGACGCGCCTTTCAGCGCGATGATCAGCATCTCCGACTGCACTTCGCGCAACAGCAGCTGGATGCCGCGGTCGTCGATGTCGATGATGTTGTCGAACACGAACATCTCGTCCATGATCTTCTGCGCCATGTCGTTGTCGTAGTTCTTGATGTTCTCCATGACGGAACTTTCCTGCTCGCCGCTCATGAAGTTCAGGATCTCGGCCGCGGTGCGCACGCCGCCCAGCGACGACTTCTTGATGTTTTCGTTACCCGACAGCAGCTTGGTCAGCACGTCGTTCAGCTCGCGCAGGGCGGCCGGCTGGACGCCGTCCAGCGTGGCGATACGCAGCACGACGTCGTTGCGCAGGCGGTCCGTGAAGTGGGCCAGCACTTCGCAGGCCTGGTCGCGCTCGAGGTGCACGAGGATCGTCGCGATGATCTGCGGGTGCTCGTTGCGGATCAGTTCGGCGACGGACGGCGAATCCATCCACTTCAGGCTCTCGATGCCGGAGGCGTCCTTGCCGCCCAGGATGCGGTTCAGCAGCACGGCGGCCTTGTCGTCGCCCAGGGCCTTGGTCAGCACCTGGCGGATGTACTCGTCCGAATCGAGGCCGACGGTCGACTGCAGGTCGACGCGCTCGCGGAATTCGCCCAGCACGCTCAAGACTTCCTCGTGCTGCACGGCCTTCATCTGCGCCATCGCCGCGCCCAGCTTGAGCACCTCGCGCGGGCCGAGGAACTTCATCACTTCGGCCGCTTCGGCCTCGCCCAGGGCCAGCATCAGGATGGCCGCCTTGGTCGTGCTTTCCTTGTCCTTGTCCTTGTCGCTCATTACTCAGTCCCCAGCCATTCCTTGATCACGTTGGCCACGATGCGCGGATCGTTCTTCGCCATGTCTTTCGCCATTTCCAGGTTGCTCTTGTAGACCTGGACCTTCTGGTGTTCTTCCGCTTCACGCTGGATGCGGGCTTCCTCTTCGGGATCCGGCTCCGGTTCCGGTTCCGGCTCTTCCGGTTCCGGCTCGGGCGGGATCGCCACGGCTTCGTCGAACTTCTTGATCGCCGGCTTGAGCAGCGGCCGCACGAAGCGGAACCACAGGAAGGCCAGCACGAGGGCGATGAAGACGTAGCGTGCGATGTCCTTCGCCAGCGGCAGGTTGGCCGGATCTTTATACCACTCCGGCGCCTGCTCTTCCGGCTTGTCGACGCCGTCGAACGGGGCGTTCGTCACGTTCAGCGTGTCGCCGCGCGCCTGGCTGTAGCCCATTGCCTGCTTGACCAGTTCGTTGATCTGCGCGACTTCGGCGGCGGTGAGCGGCTTGACGACGACCTTGCCCGTCTTCGGATCGATGCTGCGGCGGTAATTCACCACCACGCCGACCGTCAGGCGCTTGATGCCGCCCATCGGCTTCTGTTCGTAGCGGATGGTCTTGTCGACTTCGTAATTGGTCGTCGAATCCTTGCGGCTCGGGCCGGTGGTCGTGCCTTGCGCCTGCGGCTGGGCGCCGCCTTCGAGCGGGGCGGTGGCCACGCCCGGCGGCTGGTTCGACAGCGCGCCCGGGATGCCGGACGGGTTGGTGCTGCCCGGACCGCTCTGCTCGGACGTCTGCTGGCTGCGGATCGCCTGCGGTTCCGGCGGCGAGTTCGGCTTGTACATCTCGGCCGCGGTGTCGGTCTGGGAGAAGTCGACTTCGGCCGTTGCTTCGGCGCGCACGTTGTTCTGGCCCACGAGCGGGGCGATGATCGACTGGACCTGCTTGACGATGTTCTGCTGCAGCGCCTCGACGTACTTCAACTGGTTCGGGTCGAGCTGCTTGCCGTTCTTGTTCGCGCTGTCCGACAGCAGCGTGCCGTTCTGGTCGACGACGGTCACGTTGGCCGGCGTCAGTTCCGGGATCGACGACGCGACGAGGTGCACGATGGCGCTGACTTGCGCCTGGTCGAGGGCGCGGCCCGGCTGCAGGTTCAGGAGGACCGATGCGGTCGGCTTCTGCTGGTCGCGCACGAACACGGACGGCTTCGGCAGCGCCAGGTGCACGCGGGCCGAGCTCACGGCGGCCAGCGACTGGATCGAATTGGCCAGTTCGCCTTCCAGCGAGCGCTGGTAGTTGACCTGCTCGACGAATTGCGACGTGCCCAGCTTCTGGTTCTCCAGCAGCTCGAAGCCGACGTTGCCGGCGCGCGGCAGGCCCTGCTGGGCCAGCTTCAGGCGCAGGTCGTGGATGCGGTCGGCCGGCACGAGGATCGCGCTGCCGCTGTCGGAAAATTTGTACTTGACCCCCATCTGGTCGAGCGACGCGGTGATGGCGCCGCCATCCTTGTCGGTGTAGTTGGAGAACAGCACGCGGTATTCCGGCGCCGACGTCCACAGCCACAATGCCGCGACGATGGCCACCACGCCGGCGATGGCGCCGCCGATGACGATGCGTTTGCCGTTCGTCGTCTGCCAGAACTTCGGCTTTTCGTCGGCCGGGGTTGCGATGTCGCTGTCGAGGAGTTCTTCCGCTGTCGTTGCCATGTCGGGGGGAGGGGAATGGGTTTATGGACGCCATTATGAAGCCGTACGGCAACATCCAAACCCCGGAATAAGACCATGTTTACGGCGCTGCTCGAGGGCAATCGTTGCCCGGGCGCTGATATTCTGACAGCCTGAATCGATTTGTTTGACAGGCACTGGGGAGAACGGACATGAACATCGGCGGCATCGACAGCAGCCGGATCGAAGCGATGATGGCGCAGCTGAAGTCGGCGGCACAGAAGCCGGCCGGGCCGGCGTCGCCGGCGGACGCGCTCGGCGGGCTGGGCGGCATCGGCAAGCTGGGTGCTCCCGATGCGGCCGAATCATCGACCAAGGTCAGCTTCTCGGATGCGCTGAAGGCGTCGCTGCAGAACGTCAGCAACGCCCAGGTCCAGGCGGACGACATGGGCAAGAAGTTCGCGGCCGGTGACGATTCCGTGAGCCTGTCCGACACGATGATCGCGATGCAGAAAGCGAGCATCAGCTTCCAGGCCACGGTGCAGGTGCGTAACAAGCTGGTGTCGGCTTATCACGACATCATGAACATGCAGGTGTGACGCTCACTTGACCTCGACGCGTCCCTTCATCACCGGATGCAGCGTGCACAGATAGTCGAACGACATCTTCGAAGGCACCACCCAGCGCCAAGCCGTCCCGGGCTGAAGGTCACCCGACTTTACGCCGGCCGCCGTCACGTTGTGGACGAACATGTCGCGGTTCTCCCACACGATCGTATCCCCCTTCTTGACCTGCACGACCTGCGGCGTGAACTTCATGCCGTCGATGACGACGTGGTGTTCCGCCGCGCCGGCCACGAGGGGCAGCGCGCACAACGCGGCAAACAGCGCTTTCACTTGAGCTCGGCCTGGATGTGCTTCGCATGCTCCAGGTGCGCCACGAACGCCGGACGGACCTTGACGAGCAGGGCTTTCAGCTCGGCATTCGACGCGTTCGGGATCAGCGTCTTGTCGAGCGCGCCGAGCACGGTCTCGTGGTACGTCACCTCGTTGTCGACATAGGCCTTGTCGAACGCCTTGCCGGACAGGGCGGCCAGCCGGGTGCGCGTCGCCGCGCCGTCCTTCGTCAGGCTCTTGCTGGTGTCGTTCTCCTCCGGCGTCACGTGCAGTTTCTGCACCAGCGCGACGGCCTGCTGGTTGACGCCGGCGTGGTCGGCCACCATGCGTTGGGCGAAGGCGCGCACGTCCTTGTTCTGCGTTTTGGTCTCGGCCTGCTTGCCGGCATCGATGTCGACCGCATTGGCGGCAACGACGATGGCGGCGATCTGCGCATCGTTCGGGCCGGCCGCGTGGGCCTGGGCGCTCAGGGCGAGCAGGATTGAGAGCAGCAGCGGGGTGGATTTGTTCATGGCGGACTCCTTGAATGAATGGTTTAGGTGAAACAATCCATTCGATGCACGCTGTTGCGCGCGCGTTCCCGCTTTTCGTCAGGCGGACGGTTCCGCGTCCAGCCGGCGCCGGACCGCGTCCACGATCCGGTCGCAGCGCGCCCCGTCGAACCCGAACGCATCCTCGATCGCGAAGTCGATCTCGCGCGCGAGCGCCTCGCGCAGCATGGCCCGCGCGCGGAAATAGCGGGTGCGCACGGTGGCTTCGGGAATGTCCAGCGTGGCCGCCGTCTCTTCCACGGTCAGATCTTCCACCGCGCGCAGCACGAACACCGTGCGGAAGGCGGCCGGGAGCTTGTCGATGCCGGTCTCGATCAGGCGCCGCGTCTGGCCACGCAGCGCGGCCAGTTCCGGCTGTGCCGGCTCGTCCAGCCGGTCGTGAGGCAGGGCCGTGTCGTCCGCGCCGAAATCCGCGCCCAGTTCGATGACCTCGGCGAGCCGTCCGGTCTTACGCTGGCGCATGAGGGCGGCATTGACGACGATGCGGGTGAGCCAGGTGCCCAGCGCGGACTCGCCCCGGAACGCGGGCAGGGCGCGATAGGCCTGCAGATAGGCATCCTGGAGCGCATCTTCCGCTTCCGCATCGTCGCGCAGGACGCTGCGCGCCACGCGGTAGAGGCGGCGGTTGTAGCGCCGCATCAGATCGGTGAACGCGTCGCGGTCGCCGGCGCGGATGCGGCGCAGCAGCGCGTCGTCGTCGAGGGAAGCGGGATTCGGTGCGGCGGCCTGCATGGGATCTCCTGGTCGTGTGCCTGACGATTGGATGCAGGACTGCAGCCCCGCGTTCCCGCCACCAGGATACTCCAAGCCATTTCCCAAATTCGGGGTCAGACCCCTTTTCAGCATAAATTCGGGGTCAGAGCACTTTTTCGACAAAGAGCCCGCAGGCATCATTCGATAGAGAAGACGCTCTGTCGCCACCTTCCGCGCCGGATTAGACACTGACCAGTGCGCAAACAATTGCCGTGATCAATTGCTCAAAAATGTGCTCTGACCCCGAATTTCAAGAAAAATGTGCTCTGACCCCGAATTTTCCTGCCCCCGAATTTTCAGGCCAGGCCGGCCAGGCGGGCGTTGCGTTCGCGTTCCAGCTTGGTGATGTAGCGCTGCACGGCGGCAAGGTTGCCGCGCGAGATGTCGACGAACTGGCAACCGAGGCGGCGGCTCGTCTTGTTGTTGAGCAGCGTCATGTCCATCGAGTTGCGAACTTGCAAAGAGCACGTCACCGGCCCGATTTCCGGCAGGTCGATGCGGCAGTTGGCGAACGTGTCGCCGATGGTCGTGCCGAGTTGGAGCTTGCTGTCGTGGATCGCGATGCCGCCGCAGCTGATGTCGGCCAGCGGGAACACGGCGACGCCGCCGCCCAGCTCGGCCGGCAGGGGGATCGTCGCGCGCACCGGATTCGTCACCGGCGTCGGCATGCGGTAGAACTCGCGCCGCTGCAGGCGGATCAGGCTGGCGGGGATCGGGGCGGACAGCGCGGTGCCGCCTTCGAACTGCACCTCGCGCAGGTTGTCCAGGCCAAACACGATGCGGATCTTGTCCAGCGACGTGTCGCACCGGACCGTGCTGGCCGCCACGATGCGCGTGTTCTGCTCCGGGCTGACGGAGCGGTCGATGATGACGGTGCCCGCGTCCGGATCGACTTCCAGCAGCGACGTGACGCAGACGTCGGCCTCGCCCTTGATCAGCATGCGGATCAGCTGGTTCTTTTCGGCGATCTGGCGCAGCAAGGCCACGATCTCCCTGGGCGACTCGACTTCGTAGTCGTGCCAGGCTTCTAATTCGGCGTCAGTGATTGCTTGCATCTGTGTCAACCGGAGTGCTTTCTTGGGGTGGGAGGAGGCGTGCCGTGTCCGGTGCGGGCGGTGGTGTCTGCCCGGAAACTTGCGCGGATTCAATATAATAGAGCCACGCCAATAGTTCGGCAATGGCGCGGTAGAGAGTCGGCGGGATCTGGCGGTCGAGGTCGACTTTCATCAGCAACGCCACCAGTTCCTTCGATTCGTGCACGAATACGCCGGCCTCCTGCGCGCGGCCGATGATCTGTTCGGCGACGAGGCCCTTGCCCTTGGCGACGACCTTCGGCGCCGCGTCGCCGGCACCGTAAGCCAGGGCCACGGCGCTCTGGCGGCGTGTTGGCTTATCGTTGTCCATCATCCTTGGCCATCGTCGTGGATGGTCAGCGTAGAGAGGGGCGTGCCGGCCGCGTCGAGCGCATCGGCCAGGCGTGCGCGGTGCGCGTCCAGCAAGCCTTTGACAGCCTCGTCCTGGGCATCGAGGCGGATGTGCAACTGGCCGCCGGACAGCACGACGCGCGCCGCCACCTCGCCCAACGCGCCGAAGCGCAGGCGCAGGCTGCTTTGCCACGTGCCGCCGTTTTCCTCATCGCCGTCCTGGCGGCCGGACGCATCCCGTTCGACGTCCCACTGCATGTCGCGGCCCGGCCACAACTGGCCCTGCCAGGCGGCACGGCCCTGTTCGTGCGCGTTCAGCTGCAGGTTGATGAACTGGGCGGTGGTCGGATCCGTGGGCGGCGGCATGCCGCGCGCCTGCGGCTCGGCCGCGAGGTCGGCGCGGGGGCGGGCTCCTTCGGCCCATTCGGCCACGTGCGACTCATAGAACAGCCCGCTTTTAGCGAGTCCATCCTTCAATGCCTGCGCGATGGCGCCCGCGTCACCCGATGGCGCACCCAGCAGCGGCGTGCGGCCCACGGCGGCGCTGGCTTGCGTCTCGGCTTTCTGCGCGGCCGCGATGACGTCGCCCAGCATCTTGCCGGCCGTGCTGATCTGCGTGTTGGCACCGTCCGCCGTGCCGCCGGGCAGTTGCGCGAGGCTGCGTGCACCGGCCAGCAGGGCGGCCGTGCGCGTCAGCGCGGCGGCATCCTTGCCTTCCAGGTAAGCGAGCGGGGACGATTGGGGGGCGGCACCTTCCGGCAGCGGCGGGCCCGCTTCGGCGAAGGCGGGGGCGCCCTGGCCCGTCTGGACCTGGAACGTGGGTCGCGGTGCGACCGTCACGAGGGTCAACGGCACCTGCGTGCCGACCTGGGTGCCCTGGGGCAGCGGCATGCGCGCCGCCATGTCGTTGATGCGCACGACAAAGCTGCCGTCCGGCAGTTTCGTCAACACGTCGGCCGCCATCGATTGGCCGACGAGGTTGGCGAGCGCGCGCGCAAAGGCTTGCTGGCGCGGGTCGCCGACGGGTAAGGCGGGACGGGTTGCCGCGACCGGGGTCAGCGAGACGCTATCGCGCGGCAGCATCGTTCAGCGGTCAGACGCCGTAGGCGTGCGCGACGCGGCGCTCGACGGTCTTGTTGGAGATCATTGCCTGCAGCTTCGCCATCCACGGCTGGGTCAGGTCGCGGATCTTGCGGTCGGAATCGAGCATCTTGCGGATCGCGTTCACCTTGCGCACGCGCTCCTGGCCGGCCAGCGGGCTGTCGCCGTTGTCCTTCAGCTGGCGCACGCAGGCGGCGCACTGGTGCTCGAGCTGGAGCAGGCGGTCCCAGTCGGCCGCGGTGGCGGCGGCGAGCATCTGGTCGGTGATGCCGACCATGGCTTCGTACAGGGCGGCGATTTCGGTATTCGTCATCATCGTTGCGGCTCCCATCATGCGCCTGCCAGGGTCGGGACTTTCGGCATGGCCGTGGGCGCCGCGGCGGGCGGCTGCTGGACCTTGTCGCCGATCTCCACCCACGCGCCGCGCAGGTCGGACAGCAGGCCGTGCACTTCGTCGATGATGGTAACGTCGTTCTTCAGGTTCGCGTGCAGCAGGCGGCGGCTCATGTAGTCATACAGGGCGTCCAGGTTGGCCGCGATCTCGCCGCCGGCGTTCTTGTCGAGCGAGGCGCGCAGGCCGTTGTCGATGATCGAGATGGCCTTCGAGATGGCCGAACCCTTGGCGGCGATGTTGCCGGCGGCGATGTTCGTCTTGGCGCTGAGCAGCGCGACGAGGGCACCGTCGTACAGCATGACGATCAGCTTGTGCGGCGAGGCCGAGGCGATGCCGGTCTCGATGCTCACATTGTGATAGGCGTTGACGCCGCGTTTCATGGTTCCAAACATGTGGTTCTCCAATAAATCCAGTTACCGGTTGGCCGAGAGGGCAGCCAGTTGCTGGGTCAGGTAACTTTGCGTGGTTTGCATCGACGACAGCATCGAGTCGAGCGAGGTAAATTGGGCGCGATACATGGCTTCCAGCTGGGTCAAATGCTGGCTGAACCGGTCGCGCTGGTTGGCCACGGCCTTGATGCTGGCGTTCAGGCCATCGGTCTTGCTGGCCAGCAGGCTGTTCTTGCCGGTGAAGCTCGTGGCCAGGTTCGTGAGTGCATAGGCGTAGCCTTGCGAGAACGTCACGGTGCCGCGGTCGCCCGTGACGCCGCTGTTGACCGTAAGCTGGATGCCGGCCGCCTTCGAACCGTCGGCGGCGGTCAGTACCTGGCCGTTGCCCGTCGCGGCGACGCCGCCGATGGTGCCTTCGACGTCGGCACCCTTGACCGGCGTGGCGCTGCCGAAGAGGTCGCTGACCGGCGTGCCCGTGACGCTGGCAATCGCGATGTTCGACGTCTCGCCGTACTTGCTCGACGAAATGGACAGGTTGCCCGATCCGTCGACCGACGTCTCGACGGTGTCGCCGGCCGACGAAAACGTGCTGTTGCCGTTGATGGCGGCGCGCAGCATCGACGACAGCTGGTCGTTCGTGTACGTGCCGGCCGGGATCTTGATGTTCTGGACCTTGCTGTCCGTGGCCGGATCGGTCTGGTTCAGCGTGACGGTCCAGGTCGTGTTCGCGGCGATCGTCGTCGAGCCCGACAGCGGGCTGGCGCTGGTCAGCGCGCCCTGCGTCGCCATTTTCGTGATGTTGACGGCATACTCGCCCGGCTGGGTCGCCGTGCCCGACTTGTTGTACGTGATGCCGCCGTCGCTGACCGAACCGGCTGCCGCGAACAGGCCCGCGATGTCGCTGAAATTCTTCGAGATGGCCGTGCCCAGTTTGCCGTTATCCAGTTTCAGGCTGCCGTCCTGCCCGAAGGTGATCCCGACCTGGCTCAGGGTCTTCATGTTGCTGTTCAGGCCTTCGACGGACGTGCCGAGCACGCGCCGCAGCTGGGTCTGGATCGCGCGCACGGCCGAGTCGCCCTGCAGCACGCCGCCGGTCTTGGTCTCGGGGTCGTACGCGGTCAGTTTCGCGATCGTCGAGTTCAGGTCGTTGTAGGCCTTCACGAAACCGGTGATCGCGGTCGTCACCGAGCTCGAATCCTGTCCGACCGTCAGCGTCGTGGAGCCGGTCGCGCTCAGGTCCATGCTGACGCCCTGGATGACGTCGTCCACCGTCGTGCTGTCGCTGGTGACGGCGATGCCGTTCATGGTCAGCTTGGTGTCCTGCGCGCCGCTCGTCTGCGTCATGCCCTGCGTGCCGTTCGGATCATAGCCCAGCAGGCTGGCGATGCCGGCGTTGACCGCACCGCCGTCGGCGCCGTCGACGCTGATCTTCATCGACGACTTCGCGCCGGTCTTGTTCGACGTGATCACGAGGTGGTACGGGTTGTCGCTGCCGTCCGACACGATGGTCGCGGTCACGCCGATGTTCGCCTTGTTGATGGCGTCGCGGATGCCCTGCAGGGTCTGGTCCTTCGTGTCGAGCGTGACGGTGCCGCTGGCCTGGTCGCCGTCCTGCACGAAGCCGGCGCCGATAAAGCTGCCGGCGCTGCCCGCCGTGAGGCCGGCAGCGGCCGGGTTGTTGCCGCCGATCTCGATCTGGCTGCCATCCGCCGAGCTCAGCGTCACGCCGGCCGTCACGGTGGTGTTCGAACCGGTATTGGTGGCGGCGCTCGTGTGGCCGATGCCGCCGGTGACGCTGCCGCTGACCGCTTCCGTGATGCTGATGTTCGAGCCGTCGGCCGCGAAGAACTGCAGGTCGCCGTTGGTGGCCGAACCGGTCATCGTGATGTTCGCGGCCGCGAGGCCGTCCTGGACGCCGTTCGTGGCGAGCGCGAGGTCGATCGACGCCGCCGTCACGGTCGTGCTGCCGTTCGACGACGCCAAATTGACACCGCCCACCGACAGCGCATAGCTGCCGCTCGTGACGGTCACGTCGCCGAAGCCGCTGAACAGCGTAGCCGACGTGGTCGTCGTGCCGGCCTTGGCCGTGACGCCCGTGTTCTTGGATTCGTCATTGATGACCTGCGCGAGGTCGCGCGCGCTGCGCGTGGTGCCGTTCGTGCTGATCGCGGTGCCGTTGATGGTCAGCGCGCCGGTGGCGATGCCCGACGTGGCGACGCCGGCGCCCAGCGCGTTGCCGGTCGTGCCGAACGTGCCGCCGCTGACGTTGCCGAACTGGAACGTCAGCGTGGTCTTGCTGCCGTCGCCGATCTGTTTGTTGTTGCTGGCCTGGCCGCCCGTCATGAGGCTCTGCGCCTGGGCGAGCTGCGTGATGTTGACCTTGTACTTGCCGGGTACGGCGCCGGTGCCGGCACTGGCGGACATGATGTCCTTGTTGCTGGAGGCAGCGGTCAGCGCGCTGAACGTATTCGACGAGTTCAACGTGGAAAGCGCACTTTGGAACGCACCGACGGCCGAGCTGACCTGGCCGTAGGCCGTCAGTTTGCCCTGGTACACCCCGGTCTTCGTGTCGTATCGCGAGAGCGGCGCCGACTCGGCCGCCATCAGCTTGCTGACGAGACCGTTGACGTCGAGGCCGGAACCGATACCAGGTGAGCTGATTCCCACTTGTTTCTCCTGTGAAAGCGATAATGTAAGTCATTATCGACAGAAGCAAACCGTACTTGAGAGTGGGAAATGTGCGTTATTTCCGTGCCGAGCGGAAAAAGCAAAGCGCGGGCCGCAGCCCGCGCTTTACGGAAGAGCATGCATCGAACGTTCAGGCGGTCTGGTTGATGAGCAGACCCTGCTGCATCTTGTCGATCGACTTGGCGATCTGCAGCGCTTCCTTGGAAGGAATCTGGCGCACGACTTCCTTGGTGCTCTGGTCGATGACCTTGACGACGATGTCCTGGCTGTCTTCGTCGATCGAGAACTGCAGGCTCTGCGACGAACCCAGCATTGCCTCGTTCATCTTCTTGACGGCGGCCGACACATCCTCGTGCGACGGCTTGGCGCCGTCGGCGGGCTTGCCCTTGCTGGTCGAATCCGTCGCACCCACCGATGGCACCGGCTGGGCCGTGCGGTCGTCCACGCGAGGAGCGGCGGGTACACCCACAGGTTGAATGTTCATGATTATTCCCTAGCAAAAATTCCCCGGCTGAATTTCTCCAGCCGAGGAATCACTTTACACTGCTATTTGCGGACTATCGCGAGCGATTAGCCACGCAGCAGCGACAGGACACCGTTCGGCAGCGAGTTCGCCTGGGCCAGCATCGAGGTACCGGCCTGCTGCAGGATCTGGCCGCGGGTCATGTTCGCGGTTTCCGAAGCGAAGTCGGTGTCGACGATACGGCTGCGCGATGCCGACAGGTTTTCGTTCGTTGCCTGCAGGTTCGAGATCGTCGAATCGAAGCGCGACTGCAGTGCGCCGAGCTGGGCGCGCTGGTCGTTGACCTTGGACAGGGCAGCGTCGGCGATCTTGATGGCCTGCTGGGCGCCGTCGAAGGTGCTAACGTCGATGTCGGCGACCTTCTTCAGGTCCGACGAACCGGTCATGCCCCAGCCGCTGGCGTCGCTGGTCGAGAAGCTTGCCGCCGAATCCAGCGTGATCGTGCCTTTGGCCACGGCGTCGTTGCCCACCGCCAGCGTCGTGCTGGTGCCCGACACGGTGCCGTCGGTTTTGTACGAGTCCAGAGACGCGCTGGCGGTGGCGTCGGTCGAGCTGTTGGTCAGCTTGATGTCGTTGCCGCTGGCGTTCGTCAGCTTCAGGCCGCCTGCCTTGGCATCGTAGGATGCGGTCACGCCCGTCTTGGCGCTCTGTGCATTGAAGGCGCTGATCGCGGCTGCGTAGTCGTTGGCATTGCCGTCGGCGCCGACCTGGAACGACACGTTGACCGGGCTGGTCGTCGGATCGTTGTCCGAAGCAACCGCGAAGGTGAACGACACGGGGCTGCCGCCCGACGTGTCGGCCTTCAGCAGCGTGTTGGTCTGGGCCGAGGCGGTCACGCCCGTGGAGCCGGTCACGTCGTTGATCTGCTTGACTGCGGTACTCGCCGAGATGTCCGCGTCGAACGTGATCGTCTTGGAACCCGACGAGCCGTTGATGGTCAGGTCGCCGCCAGTGATCGCGGCGGTCGCGGCGGTTGCCAGGCCGTCCTTGACTTCAGTGTTGTTGCCGTAGGTCGAGGTCGTGAAGTTCGAACCAGTCATCGAGATGAGCTGGTTGGCGTTCGCGCCGACCTGGAAGTTGGCGGTGCCCATCGTGCCATCCAGCAGGTTCTGGCCGTTGAACTGGGTGGTGCTGGCGACGCGGTTCAGTTCCGAGGTCAGCTGCGACACTTCGGTCTGCAGTGCCTTGCGGTCGCTGGCCGAGTTCGATGCGTTCGAGGATTGCACTGCCAGTTCGCGGATACGCTGCAGCATGTCGCCCGAGCTCGACAGGGCGCCTTCGGCCGTCTGGGCCATCGACACGCCGTCGTTCGCATTGCGGACTGCCTGGTTCATGCCCTTGATCTGCGAATTCATACGGTCCGAAATTGCCAGACCGGCGGCGTCGTCTTTAGCGCTGTTGATGCGCAGGCCCGACGACAGGCGCTGGATCGAGGTGTTGAGCGAGGTTTGCGAGGACGACAGGTTACGCTGAGCGTTCAGGGATGCAACGTTGGTATTGATAACGGACGACATGGTGTCTCTCCAGACTTGGTCTTGCGGGGCGTGGCGACGTGCCACTCATAGTCACTTTGGTCTGCCACGCTGTCCTGTGACATTCAAACCGCTGTTGATGCAGGTAACGGTGCTCTACGGAAAAAGTTTAGAGGGGCGGAGCGAAAAAAATCGAAATTTTTGTGTCGCCGCCGGGAGCGGGCCTGTCTTGGCGGCGACGAATCGGGGAACTTTAGGGCGAAAAAATATTTATTTTTCCGTGGCCGTGGTTGTCAGTCAGCCACCACGACCCGGTTCTTGCCGCTCTGCTTGGCCTGGTACATGGCCTTGTCCGCGCGCGCCGTCAGGCTGGCCTGGTCCTCGTTCGGATAGCGCAGGGCCACGCCGCACGAGAACGTGATCAGCATCTTCTCGTTCTCATGCAGGAAGAAGTGCTTCGTCAATTCGCGCTGCACCCGCACCATCGCGGCCGATGCCGATTCGACATTTGTTTCTGGCAACAGGATGAGGAATTCCTCGCCACCGAAGCGGGCGATCACGTCCATCGAGCGCAGCGTGTCCCGTACGACCTTCACGAGGTGGCGCAGGGCGTTGTCGCCCGCGAGGTGTCCGTAGGTGTCGTTGAGCTTCTTGAAATTGTCCAGGTCGAGCAGGGCCACGCACAGCGGCGTGCCGCGGCGGTCGGCGCGTGCGCTCTCGCGCTCGAACACATCGTCGAGGCCGCGTCGGTTGAGGCTGCCCGTCAACTGGTCTTCACGCACCAGTTCGCTCATATGCTGCAGCTTCGCTTCCAGGTCCTTGATGCGCGCCTCGGCTTCCTGCACCTCCTGGTGCGCGGCGAGCATGCGGTCGCGCGACGCCATCGCCTCGGCCTGCACGATCTTCGTCTCGCGCAGCACTTCTTCCAGCACCTCGTTGAGTTCCTCGATGTTGCCGGCACCCCGGATGCGCTCCGAAAAACCGCCGATCTTTTCGTGGAAATCGCCCGTCGACGCCGCCACGGAACCGAGGCGGTCGATGAACGTCATCATCATGTTCTTGACGGTCGCCTTGACGTCCGCGATGCCGTGTTTCAGCTGGCCCTGCTTGTAGATGACGTCCTTCAGGCTGCGCGTGGCGTCTTCCAGCGCGCGGTGGTCGAGCGGACCGGCGATCAGGTCCTGCACGGCGGCGATCTGGCCGCGCATCCAGCTGTCGTCGTCCAGCAGTTCGGACACGTTTTCCAGCAGCAGTTTAAAAAGGCGCAGCAGCAGTTCCTGCTGTTCGGCCGTGTCGCCGCTCTTCAGTTCGATCTGGTAGCACAAGTCCTTCAGGCGTGTCGCGATTTCCTGCAGCGCTTCCTCGCTGTGCGCGGCCTTGACCGCGGCGCCCAGCGATTCCGCTTCGCCGGACAGGTGCGGCGTGCCCGCAAGCAGCGACGCGACGGCGAACGTCAGCGTGCGGCTGAGCAGGTCGCGCAGCAGCTTCGCTTCGCCGTCCTCCGCGCCCAGCGACATGGCGGGGTGCGTGTGGCGGCGCAGGTGTTTCTCGGCCAGTTGCGACAGCGTGCGGGCATAGCCGTCCCAGTCGCGCTGCTTGACGGCGCGGTTGAAGCGGGCGCCGAACTCGGCCAGTTCGCCGGGCGTGTCGGCCAGCCTGTGGGCGAAGCCGGACAGCACGTTTTCCGCGCCGGGATCGACGGCGGGTGCAGGCGGTGGAAGTGCCTCGACGCCGGCGATCTCGTTATAGATCTCGCGGTAGGCGTCGGGCGTCGGCGCGACGCGCCGCGTGGCGAGCCGGCGGAATGCCTCGCGTGCGATTTCTGCCGGATTCAGGCCGGGAACCCCCGGCGGGCGATGTGAGCTGGACATTTTGGACGTTGCAACATGGCATTATTATTGTCGTCATAGTAAGCCGCTGCCAAAAAATCAAATCGTGGATAAAACGCGGAATTACCATTTAGTCTTCAAGACTGTATTGACGAAGCTCAAATCAGTCAATGAGCTGGTTGCGGATGGCGTAGTGGGTCAGTTCGGCACTGGTCTTGAGTTTCATCTTGGCCAGCAGGCGCGAGCGGTACTCGCTGACCGTCTTCACCGACAGCGAGAGTTCGCGCGCGATCTCGCTGACGGTCTTGCCGGAGGCGATCAGGGTGAGGGTCTGGTATTCGCGGTCGGACAGCGTCTCGTGCACGGGAGCCTCGTGGTTCTCGCCGAGCTGGGCCGCCAGCACCTGGGCCAGTTGCGCGCTGACGTAGCGCTGGCCGCCCGCCACCTGGCGGATCGCGTTGACGAGTTCCTTCGGCGCGCTCTGCTTGGTGAGATACCCGGCCGCGCCCGCCTTCAGCGAGCGGATCGCGTACTGGTCTTCGCGGTGCATGGACAGCATCAGCACGGCCAGGTCCGGCTGTTCGCTCTTGATCTGCTTGAGCACTTCGATGCCGTTGCGGTCGGGCAGGGAGATGTCGAGCAGCACCACGTTGCAGCGCGATTTACGGAACAGCTTGACGGCGTCGAGACCGGTCTCGGCTTCGCCCGCGACAACGATGTCGCGCTGTTCGGCGAGGATCTGTTTCAGGCCTTCACGCACGATGGCGTGGTCGTCTGCAATAAAAACGCGGATGCTGGCTTTTTCTGTCATGCTCGGGTGGATTCGCTGCGTCCGGCCGCGGGGGCGGCCAGCCTGATCTTGACGACGACCATCGTGCCGCCTCCGGGCGCCTGCGCCAGGCTGAGCGTGCCGCCCAGCGCCCGGGCGCGTTCGCTCATGCCGCGCAGGCCGAACGACTGGGGCTTGAGACGGTCGGCGGGCGTGATGCCGCGGCCATTATCGCAGATGCTGAGCGTCAGGTGCTGGCGCTGGCGGCGCAGGCTGACCGTCACGCGCGTGGCGCCGGCGTGTTTCGCGATATTCGTCAGCGCTTCCTGGAAGATGCGGAACAGCGCGGCCGCCTGGTCCGGATCGAGGTCGATTTCCTTGTCGGCGCTGCGGAACACGCACGCGATACCCATCTGCTTCTCGAATTCGCGCGCCTGCCATTCGAGCGCGGCGACCAGCCCCAGGTCGAGCGTGCTGGGCCGCAAGTCCAGCGAAATGCGGTGCACGGCCTCGATCGTGCGGTCGACGAGGTCGTCCAGGTAATCCGCCTTGTCGCGCAGGGCCGGATCGTCCGGCAGGCGCGCCGCGAGCATGGACAGCGCCATCTTGATCGCCGTGAGATTGCCGCCCAGGTCGTCGTGGATCTCGCGCGCGATGCGGGCCCGTTCCTGTTCCTTCACCTGCTGGATGTGGTCCGTCAGCTCGGCCAGGCGCGCACGCGACCGCCGGGTTTCCTCCTGTTCCAGCTTGCTCGCGGTGACATTCGTCATGATGCCGTCCCACTGGACCCCGCCGCCGTCCAGAGGCAGCGGCGTCGCGCGCAGGCTGATCCACTTGACGTCGTTCCACGCGGCCACGCAGATGCGGCCTTCCCAGTTCCACGCGGCCAGCGCCGACTTCGACGCCTCCATCGCATCCTGGTAGCCCTTGCGGTCTTCCGGCAGGATCAGGCGCAAAAAGCGCCCGGGATCCTGCTGCAGTTCCGACACCGACAGGCCCAGCAGCGCCGTGCAGCCCTCGCTCAGGTACGGGTAGGCCATCGTGCCGTCCGCGTGCAGCACGAACTGGTAGACGAGCCCGGGCGTGTGGTTGACGACGGCGTTGAAGCGCGCCTCGTATTGCTCGAGCGCCATGCCGGCCGCCAGCTCCAGCGACAGGTCGTCGCCGATCGCGAGGATCAGCGACCGGCCGTCGCGCACGATGCGCAGGAAGCACAGCTTGATCGGATACGTGGTCCCGTCGGCACGGCGATGGCGCGTGCGCAGGCTCACCTGGTCGCCGATCTCCTGGCCCAGCGAGGCCAGCAGCCCGACGAGCTCGGCACGGTCGAGCTGGGGTGCCAGGTCGAGCGGCGTCATGCCGCACAACGCCTTGAGCTCATGGCCGAGGTTGCGGCGTGCGGCCTGGTTGACGTCGACGAGGCGCAGCGTGTCCGCGTCGAACAGATAGATTTCCGTGGTGGACGCCTGCATCGCGGGCGCGAGGACGGGGGCAGGGGAGGACGTGTCTGGACTCATGGTCATGTCATCGGTCTGTCGGTTGGCGCCGGCGCGCACGCCACTGGACCACGAACCGGCGCAGCACGCGTCTGACGCGGCTGGCGTGGCGGCCGGCTGCGTTCACTGGACGCGTGCGCAGCCGGCGCCGCAGCCGCCTGCAGCCGACCCGCAGGCCGCGCGCCGCCCGGCTGGCCAGGTGGCAGGCGTGGCTCGCGCGCCAGTAGTCGAGGCAACGGGTCTTGGCGCCCATGAACCAGCCGTGGCAGCGCGCGAACCAGCCGACCGCCAGCAGGGTCGGCAAGGTCAGCACATAGATCCGCGCCACGACGGCCGCACCGCCCACCTTCGCCACGACGATGGTCGCGATGCCGGACAGTGCATGTCCGTGGGCGATGGCGAGCAGGGCCAGCAGCTTGACCGGAAACAGCAGCAGGCCGGGCAGCACGAAGGCGCACAGGGCGGCATACGGCGGCAGCGTACGCACGCGGGCTTCCAGAGCCGCCAGCGCGGGCCAGCGCGCGAGTGCCCGCCCCAGGCGCATGCCGGTATCCCAGCACCATTCCTCGACGAGCAAGACCATGGCCGCCAGGTACACCAGCGGCGCGAACATCCGGCTGCGTGGAAGGGCTCGTGTCATGGCGCCATGATACGGGAAAACCTGCACAGGACAGGGCGCGCGCGTGTTGCCGAAGGCGCTACAATAGGCGCATGAACAAGGCATTTGTAAAAGAGTCGGATAACGACGACGATGACGAGGCCCTGGCGCTTGCCCAGGCGATTCCCGCCGGGTCCAAGAATTACATCACCCCGGCCGGCCACAAGGCCATCAAGGACGAGCTGCTGCAGCTGATCGACGTCGACCGTCCGGAAGTCGTGCGCGTCGTGCACTGGGCCGCGTCCAACGGCGACCGCTCGGAAAACGGCGACTACATCTACGGCAAGCGCCGCCTGCGCGAGATCGACCGGCGCATCCGCTTCCTCACCAAGCGCCTGGATTCCGCCTTCGTCGTGGACCCGTCCGTCCATTACGGCAACGACCAGGTGTTCTTCGGCGCCACCGTCACCTATGTCAACAAGGCGGGCGAAGAGCATACGGTCACCATCGTCGGCATCGACGAACTCGACCCGCTGAAGGGCAAGATCAGCTGGGTCTCGCCGGTGGCGCGCGCGCTCACCAAGGCGCGCGAAGGCGACGTGGTCACGTTGCATACGCCGCAGGGTAATGATGAACTGGAAATCCTGAGCGTTGAGTATCCGGCGCCGATCGCGGACTGAGCCGGTGGACGGCGCGCGGCGCGATGTCGCAGCGGCTGATAAGATGGCGGTTTCAGCTTCCCGCATCCCATGAACCGCTCCACCGACGTTGCGTTCGAAGCCGACCCCCTGACCGCCCTGCGCGCAGCCACCGCCAGCCGCCACGCGGCACTCGACGCAGGCCTGCCGATCGGCGCCCCCGACGCCTCCCTGCACGACTACGTCGCCCACCTCGTCCTGGTGCGGACGTGGCTCGTGCCCCTGCATGCCTGGCTGGCCGGATTCGCGGATGGTCCGCAGCCCGACCTGGCTGCGAGGCTGGCCCGGATCGACGCCGATCTTGCCGATGCGGGACGCGCACCCCCGGTCGCGCCCGGCGGCGACGCGTGGCCGGCAGCGGCCAGCCCCGCCTACCGCTGGGGCGTGCACTACGTCGTCGAAGGCTCGCAACTGGGCGGCACCGTGCTGTACGAACGCCTGCGCGAGCGCCTGGCGCCGCACCGGCTGCGCTACCTGAAAGGCGATGAGGCCGGGCCCGGCCCCCGCTGGCGCGTCTTCATGCGGGCACTGCGTGCCGGCGTGCGCACGCCGGCCGAGATCGCGGACGCGTGCGCCGGCGCGTGCGCCGCTTTCGACCGGATACTCGAACTGCGTGGGGATTCGCGTCCCGGCGCCGCCCCGGCCGTTACGCCCGCTCGCGCTCCACGCGATTGACGCCGGCCACGCGGCGCAGGTTGCGGATCAGGTGCGCCAGGTGCACGCGATCCTTGACCTGGATCGTGAAGCGCAGCTGGGTCAGCATGTGTTCGTCGTCCTCGTCCATGCCGACATACGTGATGTTGGCGTCGGACTCGCCGATCTCGGCGGCGACGCGGGCCAGGATGCCCTTTTCGTTGTTGATCAACAGGCGGATGCGGCAGTCGAAGCGGCGGTTCAGTTCGCTGCCCCACTGGACCGGGATCCAGCGGTCGGGTTCCTTCAGGCGCAGGCGGTTCGCCTGCGAGCAGTCGGCCGTGTGCACGACGAGACCCTGGTCGCGGCGCAGCTGGCCGATGATGTGGTCGCCCGGGATCGGCTGGCAGCACGGAGCCAGCTGCACGGCCACGCCTTCGCTGCCGTAGATCGTCACCGGATCCAGCTCGGCGCCGTGGCTCGGCTGCGCGGGGACGGACGTGACGTCGCCGCCCAGCAGGCTCACGATGTGGCGCGCCACGAGCGCGGGCATGCGCTTGCCGATGCCGATGTCCGCATACACCTCGTCCATCGACTTGGCCGACGACTCGGCCAGCAGGCGTTCGATCGTCGCCGGCGTCAGTTCGGCCTTGATGCCCAGCTGGGCCAGCGCCTGGCCCAGCAGTTCCTGGCCGAGCTCGACGGATTCGTTCAGGTTGATGGTCCGCAGGTGGTGGCGGATCGCCGAGCGCGCCTTGCCCGTGCGGACGAAGGAGAGCCACGTCGGGCTGGGGCGCGAATCGGGATCGGTCTCGATCTCGACGATGTCGCCGTTGTGCAGTTCCGTGCGCAGCGACGCGGGTTCGTGGTTGATCTTGACGCCCACCGTGTGGTCGCCGATGCCGGTGTGGATGCTGTAGGCGAAGTCCAGCGGCGTCGCGCCGCGCGGCAGGGCGATGATCTTCGACTTCGGCGTGAACACGTAGACGGAATCCGGGAACAGGTCGACCTTCACGTGTTCGAGGAATTCGGCGGAGTCGCCCGTCTGCTGCTGGATGTCGAGCAGCGACTGCAGCCACGCGTGGGTGCGCTGCTGCAGGTCCGTCATGTTCTGGTCGCCCGTCTTGTACAGCCAGTGCGCGGCCACGCCGGATTCCGCGGTGCGGTGCATTTCCTGGGTGCGGATCTGGAATTCGACCGGGGTGCCGTACGGGCCGATCAGGGTGGTGTGCAGCGACTGGTAGCCGTTGATCTTGCGGATCGCGATGTAGTCCTTGAACTTGCCGGGCATGGGCTTGTACAGCGCGTGCAGGGCGCCGAGCGCCACGTAGCAGTTCGGGACCGTGTCGACGACGACGCGGAAGCCGTACACGTCCAGCACCTGCGAGAACGACAGGTGCTTGTTGCGCATCTTTTTATAGATGCCGAACAGGGTCTTTTCGCGGCCGTAGACTTCGGCCGGGAGGCCGGCCGCGGCCAGCTGGTTCTTGACCGCGTCGAGGATCTTCTTGACCACTTCGCGGCGGTTGCCGCGCGCGGCCTTGATCGCCTTCGACAGCGTGCGGTAGCGCAGCGGGTAAAGGTGCGAGAACGACAGGTCCTGCAGTTCGCGGTAGATATCGTTCAGGCCGAGACGGTGCGCGATCGGGACGTAGACTTCCATCGTCTCGCCCGCGATGCGGCGTTTCTTGGCCGGTGCCATCACGCCCAGCGTGCGCATGTTGTGCAGGCGGTCGGCGAGCTTGATCAGGATGACGCGCACGTCCGACGCCATCGCCAGCAGCATCTTGCGGAAGTTTTCCGCCTGCGCCTCGACGACGCTCTGGAACTCGATCTTTTCCAGCTTCGACAGGCCGTCGACGAGGTCGGCGACCTGCGGGCCGAAGCGCTCCAGCAGCTCTTCCTTCTTGACGTCCTGGTCCTCGATCACGTCGTGCAGCAGCGCGGCCATGATCGCCTGGGCGTCCAGCTTCCAGTCGGCGCAGATCTCGGCCACGGCGATCGGGTGCGAGATGTACGGCTCGCCCGACTTGCGGACCTGGCCGAGGTGCATCTCGTCCGAGAAGCGGTAGGCTTCCTTGACGCGCTTGAGTTCGACGGGGGTGAGGTATTCGGCCAGCTTGCCGGCCAGGTGCGTGATCGACGCGACGCCGGGAGCGGGCGCCGGTTCGGCTTCCTGCGGTTTGTTGGCGGGCCGGCCGGGCCGGCTCGCCTTGTTGTTGGTGCCCGAGTGGACGGAATCCGGTGGGGATAAGCTCATACGTAATGACAATCAGCCGCAGTATGGAAACAGCATAACAGAATCACGGGCTGATTCATTGACCACATAGGCTCAGGCACCGCCCGAATTACATCGGGACTTTTTTCAGCATTTCCAGACCGACTTTGCCGGCGGCGATTTCACGCAGCGCGACGACGGTCGGCTTGTCCTTGGCTTCGACTTTCGGGGTGTGGCCTTGCAGCAGCTGGCGGGCGCGGTAGGTCGCGGCCAGGGTCAGCTGGAAACGGTTCGGGACGTTTTTCAGGCAATCTTCGATGGTGATGCGGGCCATATTAATACTCCGGGAAGTTTACATACTCGGGGTCAGAGCCCGAATTTCTCGATTGGGCTCTGACCCCGACTGATCAAATTAAATGCGAGCCGTAGCGGGACGGTCAGGACTGCTGTTGAACGTGGATTCCCAGTTGGGCAAACAGCGAGGCGTTGCGGGCTGCCTGTTGGGCGAAGCGCGAACGTGTCGCTTTGACAATCGCCTGCAGCTCGGACAGGGCGACGTTGAACTCTTCGTTGATGATAGCATACTCGAACTCGGGAGCGTGAGCGATCTCGCCCCCGGCGGCCAGCAGGCGCCGCGTGATGATGTGCGGCTCGTCCGTGCCGCGCTTGTGCAGGCGCTCTTCCAGCGCCGCGATCGACGGCGGCAGGATGAAGATGCCGGCCGCGTCCGGGAACTGCTTTTTCACCTGGCGCGCGCCCTGCCAGTCGATTTCCAGCAGGATGTCCGTGCCCGTCTTCATTTCCTGTTCCACCGTCAGGCGGCTCGTGCCGTAGTAATTGCCATGCACCTCGGCCCATTCCAGGAATTCGCCGCGGTCGGCGCGGGCGACGAAATCCTCGGCGGTGGTGAAGTGGTATTCGCGGCCGTCCTGTTCGCCCGGGCGCGGCGGGCGCGTCGTGGTCGAGATCGACAGCTTGATGCCCGGTTCCTGAGCCAGCAGCGCATTGACCAGGGTCGACTTGCCGGCGCCGGACGGGGCGGCGACGACGAACAGGCTGCCGGAGAAAGCGTTGGTGAGCATGGTGGGTTCCTTTGTTACGTGTTAGTTCGATGGTAATGCATAGAACGCGCGGGCAGGTGATCCCCGCCCGCGCGTTCGACACGACCTGGATGATCGCGATTATTCCAGATTCTGAACCTGTTCCCGCATCTGCTCGATGAGCAGCTTGAGCTCCATCGACGCATCGGCCAGCTCCTTGACGGAAGCCTTGGCGCCCAGCGTATTCGCTTCGCGGTTCAGTTCCTGCATCATGAAGTCGAGGCGCTTGCCGACCTGGCCGCCCTTCTTGAGGATGTGGCGGGTCTCGTTCAGGTGCGCGGTCAGGCGCGACAATTCTTCCGAGACGTCGATGCGGATGCCGTACAGCGTGACTTCCTGGCGGATCCGTTCGAAGACTTCCTGGCGCGTGAGCACTTGCGGGTTGCCGTGGCCGGCCAGGCCCAGCGCGTCCTGCATGCGCTCGATGGCCTTTTGCTGGAACTGGGCGATGACCTGCGGGATCAACGGGGTAATGCGCTTGACGATGGCTTCCATCGCCTCGATACGCGAGACCAGCATCGCTTCCAGCGCCGCGCCTTCGCGCTTGCGGCTGTCGACGAAGGCGGCAATCGTTTTCGCGGCGAGAGCGGCGACGTCGGCCTGCAGCGACTCCTGGCCGATCTGCGCTTCCTCGATCACGCCCGGCCAGCGCAGCAGTTCCGCCACCGTCATCAGCGGCGCGGACACGAAGTGGCGCGTGACCTCGGTCTGCAGCCGGGCGAGGTCGGCCAGCAGCGTGTGGTTCAGGGCCTGGGAGCCGGTCGTGGCCTTGCGTCCGAACGACAGCCGCACCTCGACCTTGCCGCGCGTGATGGCGGCCATGATGGCGGAGCGCAGGTCCGGTTCGAGTGCGCGCAGCTCGTCGTTGATGCGGAACTGGAGGTCGAGAAAGCGTGAATTGACGCTCTTGATCTCGATCGTCAGGGTGCCGGCAGCGCCTTCGCTTGTGGCGACCGCATAACCTGTCATGCTAGAAATGCTCAATGGAGTCCCCGATTTCCGGAATCTGCTTCGCCGGCCGCAGCACGGTGCGGGTGGCGCCGCGCGCTGTGGTTTTGCGAGATTCCCTTATTCTTTACAAAGCGGTGATTTATCCACACAATCGCCGTGTTTAGCAAGGAATACTTTCCCAAATGGCTGCCCAGAATAATGCTCCCCTGCCCGATGGGCTGGAAATTGGCGGATATCGCATTGTAAAGAAAATTGCGTCCGGCGGGTTCAGTATTGTTTATCTTGCATATGATGCCGACGGCAACGCCGTGGCGATCAAGGAATACCTGCCCAGCGCCCTGGCGCTGCGGGCCCCGGGGGAGCTGGCGCCCGTGATCGCGAAGGCCAATCTGCCCGTTTTCCGCATCGGCCTGAAATGCTTTTTCGAGGAGGGGCGGGCGCTCGCGCGCATCGTCCATCCGAACGTCGTGCGGGTGTTAAATTTTTTCCGTGCCAACGACACGGTTTATATGGTGATGGCCTACGAATCCGGCCACTCGCTGCAGGAAGTCGCCGCGCGCCTGGTCGCGAAAGGCAGCCGCGCCGGCGAACCGTTCATCCGCCAGGTCTTCAACGGCGTCTGCGCCGGCCTGCGCGACGTCCATGCGAACAAGCTGCTGCACCTCGACCTCAAGCCGGCCAACATCTATTTGCGCACGGACGGCTCGCCCATGCTGCTCGACTTCGGCGCCGCGCGCCAGACCATCCACACCGACGCGCCCACGCTGGCGCCCATGTACACGCCCGGCTTCGCGGCGCCCGAGCTGTACGCGAAGGGCAGCGCGCTGGGCCCGTGGACGGACATCTACAGCATCGGCGCCGCCATGTTCGCGTGCATGGCGGGCGCGCCGCCGCAGCCGGCCGACCAGCGCCGCACAGCCGACACGATGGACGGGCAGTTCGCGAAACTGGAAGGCGCCTACACGCCGGGCCTCGTGGCGATGGTGAAGGCGTGCCTGAGTCTCGATCCGCTGGCGCGGCCGCAGAGCGTGTTCGCCGTGCAGAAGGTGCTGCAGGCGGGTCTCCCCGCGACGCCGGCGGCGCTGCCGCCCGACACCGGGGAAGCGGTGCCGGCCTCCGGCTGGCGCGGCCTCGTCGAACGCATCGGCTTCGGCCGCGGACGCGCCTGAGGAACCATCATGCAATTCTCCGTCTACCAGCAAAGCCACATCGGCGGCCGCAAACTCAACCAGGACCGCATGGGCTACCTGTACACGCGCGACGCGCTGCTGCTCGTGCTGGCGGACGGCATGGGCGGCCATTTGCGCGGCGAGATCGCGGCCACGATCGCCCTGCAAAGCATCGCCACGCGCTTCAAGGCGCAGGCGGCGCCGTACGTGCGCAAGCCCGAGCGGTTCCTGCAGGAGGCCCTGCAGCAGGCCCACGACGACATCATGCGCTATACGCGCGACAAGGCGATGCCGGACAGTCCGCGCACGACGATCGTCGCCTGCCTCGTGCAGCACAACAGCGCCGTCTGGGCCCATTGCGGCGATTCGCGCCTGTACTGGCTGCGCCGCGGCCAGGTCCTCGGGCGCACGCGCGACCATTCGCACATCGAGTACCTGATCGCGAAAGGGCAGGCCGATGCGAGCGAGCGCGCCACGCACCCGGACCGCAACAAGCTGTACAACTGCCTCGGCGCGTCGACGCCGCCGAAGGTCGAACTGTCGCGCGCGGCCAGCCTGGAACCGGGCGATATCCTGCTGCTGTGCTCCGACGGCCTGTGGTCCATGCTTCCCGACACCGAGATCGCGCACCGCCTGTCCGCGCAGGCCATCACGCAGGCCGTGCCGGAGATGATCGCGATGGCGACCACGATCGCCGGCAGCCGCGGCGACAATACGACGGCGCTCGCCATCCAGTGGCAGGGCGCGGGCGCGCCGGCGGGGGCAAGCGACCCGAGCGTCGTGTCGACGCAGATGGTGCCCGAGGGCGAGGTGACGAGCCGCATCGATGCCCCGGCCGCCACGCCCGCTCCGGACGACCCGTTCGACGAGGACGACATCGAGAAGGCCATCGCCGAGATCCGCGATGCGATCGAGAAGTCGTCGCAGATTCTGAAATAACCAACCACTCACGCAAAGGAAATCCATGACCCAAACCCTCCGCCCCAGCGGCCGTGCCGTCGACCAGCTGCGCGCCATCCGCATCACCCGCCAGTACACGAAGCACGCCGAAGGTTCCGTGCTGATCGAATGCGGCGACACGAAGGTGATCTGCACCGCCAGCATCGAGGAAAAAGTGCCGGGCTTCCTGAAGGGCAAAGGGCAGGGCTGGCTGACGGCGGAATACGGCATGCTGCCGCGCTCCACGCACTCGCGCATGGACCGCGAGGCGGCGCGCGGCAAGCAGTCCGGCCGCACGCAGGAAATCCAGCGCCTGATCGGCCGCTCGCTGCGCGCCGCGTTCGACCTGGAAGCGTTCGGCGAACGCACCCTGCACCTGGATTGCGACGTGATCCAGGCCGACGGCGGCACGCGCACCGCGTCGATCACGGGCGCGATGGTGGCGGCCTATGACGCGTTCTCGAAGCTCGTGGCGGCGGGCCTGGTCCCGGCCGTGCCGGTCAGGCACTTCGTCGCCGCGATCTCGGTGGGCGTCGTGGGCGGCGTGCCCGTGCTGGACCTGGACTACATCGAGGATTCCGGCTGCGACACCGACATGAACGTCGTGATGACGGAGGCCGGGCACTTCGTCGAAGTGCAGGGCACGGCCGAGGGCGAGGCGTTCGATCGCGCCGGCATGAACCGTCTGCTCGACCTGGCGGAGCAGGGCATCCGCGAACTGGTCACGCTGCAGAAGCGGGCGCTCGGCCTGACGGCTTGATCAGGACAACAAACCTGTCAACCACGCCGGGTGAAACGGCAACCCCGCCAACCCGGCCACGCCATAAAACACGCCGACCGCCGTCGGCACCAGGGCCGCGAGATACAGCCAGCGCTGGCGCGTCAATGTGGTGACGGCCAGCAGCGACAGGGCCAGTGCCAGCGCCGCGTCGGACAGGTCGAACTGGTCGTCGCGGTAGTTCAGCGCGTCGTACGTGTCCTGGTCCTGTTTCGCCTGCGCCAGCACCTCGTTCTTCTTCTGCGCCTGGTCGTGTTCCAGTTTTTCCAGTTCCGTGATCGCAGCGGTGTAGCCTGGCTGCTCGTTCGCGGGGCGGCCCGCCGCCGCGAGGCGCAGTTGCAGGAGCGTCGTATGCGCCTGTTCCTGGCGCAGGTTGCGGGCCTGGTAGAAGGCCCAGTGGTCGATCTTGTCGGCCTGCGCCTGCTGCATCGCCTGCACGATGTTGTCGTCCTTGACCTTGCAGACGCCCATGAAGGACGCCAGCAGCGCCACGGTCAGCGCGACCTTGCGGTCGAGGGTGTCGGTGTCCATGTCACTCCTTCGTGTTTCCCGTGCCCGGCAGTTTCAGCCGGCCCGTGTGATAGTCGTATTCATAGAGCTCGCCGTAGCGGCCCCACTCGATCGCCACTTCGAGCATGCGCTTGGCCTGGTCCGCTTCCAGCGTGTCTTCCAGCAGGTCGATGAACGGGTCTTCCGGCAGCGCGCCGCCCGGCTCGTCTTCCAGCTGGCGGCGGATGCGCGCGGCGAGCGGCACGTTTTTCAGGAGCTGCTGGCCGAACAGCGCCTGGCGCAGCGCCTGGTCGGCCTGGGCGTAGCGCAGGCCCAGCCCCGTCAGCGCGATGTCGCCGCGCTCGACGTGCGCAAGGCCCAGCAGGTTCAATGCCTCATAGGTCGGGAACAGTTCCTCGTCCGGCAGCTCGGTGTCTTCCGACAGTTGCGGCAGGTCGGCGCGGCCGTCGTACGGGGCGCTCGCCAGCAGGTCCAGCACGCTTTCCATGCGGCCCACGTCCGTGTCCGGCACGCGGTAGTCGATGGTGGCGGGGCGCGCCGTCGCGGGCGCGGCGGCGGGACGCATCGTCATCAGGCCATAGACTTCGTCGACGAGGGCGCGCACTGCCGGCGCGTCCGCATTGCGCGGGCGCGGCAGGTCGATGCGGATCTCGTGGCGCACGCGGCCCGGATCGCTCGACAGGATGATGATGCGGTCCGCCATCATGACGGCTTCCTCGATGTTGTGCGAGACGATCAGGATGCCGCGCGTGGGAATCCGCTTCCCGTCCCACAGGTCGAGGATGTCGCCCCGCAGCGTCTCGCCCGTCAGCACGTCAAGGGCCGAGAAGGCTTCGTCCATCAGCAGCACGTCCGGGTGCGTGACGAGCGCGCGCGCGATGCCCACGCGCTGGCGCATGCCGCCCGACAGCTCCCGCGGCAGCGCGCTGCCGAAGCCGGAAAGGCCGATCAGGTCGAGCATCGCGTCCGCCCGCTCGCGCCGCACGGTCGGCGGTACACCCTGCGCTTCCAGGCCCAGCTCCACGTTCTGCTGCACCGTCAGCCACGGAAACAGCGCGAACGATTGAAAGACCATCGCCACGCCGGACAGCGGCCCGCGGATGGGACGTCCGCGGTATTCGACCTTGCCCGCATCGGCCGGCACGAGGCCCGCCACGATGCGCAGCAGCGTCGATTTGCCGGAGCCGGATTTGCCCAGCAGCGCGACGATCTCGCCGTCCGCCAGCGTGAAGTCGACGCCTTCGAGCACGGTGCGCGGGGCGCCGTCGGCGCTGCGGAAGGCCTTTTGCACGGCCTGCAGTTCGATCAGTTTGTCGGTCATTTTTATTCTCCTGTCAGCGGCTGCGGTCTTCGGCGAGCAGGTACAGCCGGCGCCAGAAGAAGCGGTTCAATACCATGACGAATACGCACATCACCCCGATGCCGAGGGCGACGCGGTGGAAGTCGCCGGCATCCGTCATCTGCTTGATGTAGCTGCCCAGGCCATCGGCCACGAGCGACGTCCTGCCCCACGTGACGTACTCCGCCACGATGCTCGCGTTCCACGAGCCGCCGCTGGCCGTGATCGCGCCCGTGACGAAGCTCGGGAACACGGCCGGCAGGTACACGCGCTTCCATTTCAGCCAGCCCGTCAGGCCCAGGTTGTCGGCCGCGAGGCGCAACTCGTTCGGCAGCGTGGATGCGCCCGCGACCACGTTGAACAGGATGTACCACTGGGTGCCGAACACCATCAAAGGGCTGAGCCAGATGTTCAGGTTCAGGTGCAGGTGCACGACGACGTACACGACCAGCGGATAGATCAGGTTGACGGGAAACGCGGCCAGGAATTGCGCCAGCGCCTGCACCTTCTGCGCGTACACCGGACGCAGGCCGATCCAGACGGCGGCCGGTACCCAGAACAGCGACGCCAGCACGATCAGCAACAGAACGCGCACGAGCGTGATGCCGCCCAGGCCCACGACGCGCAGCGTTTCTCCCCAACCCACTTCGGCGTGGATGAACAGGAGGAAGCGCCACGCGCCCAGCAGTGCGAGCGCGAGGACGATCCCGTCGATCGTGCGCGCGGACAGCGCAAAGCGGGACGCCCGCGGCGGCGCCTCGACGGGTTCGGGCGTGCCGAACCAGCCCAGCGTGCGCGCCAGCAGCCCCCACATGCGGTCGGTCAGCGCGCGGATCCACACACTGCGGCGGCCCCAGTCCAGCACCCACGACTGCTGCGCGATCTCGCCCTGCGATTCCTCGAAGCGGAATTTATCCGCCCACGCCAGCAGGGGACGGAAGAACAGCTGGTCGTACAGCAGGATGCCGGTGAACATGGCGGCAATGGCCCAGGCGATGGCGCCGCCGTTCTTCCGCTCGATGGCGACGGCGATGTAGGCGCCGATGCCGGGCAGCTTGATGTCCTGGCCCGCCACCGAGATCGCCTCGGCCGCCACGAGCAGGAACCAGCCGCCGGACATCGACATCATCATGTTCCACAGCAGCGCCGGCATCGCGAACGGCAGTTCCAGGCGCCAGAAGCGCTGCCAGGCCGACAGGCGGAACACGCGCGCCGCTTCCGCCAGTTCGGGCGGGATCGTCTTCATCGACTGGTACAGGCTGAACGCCATGTTCCACGCCTGCGACGTGAAGATCGCGAAGATGGCGGCGCACTCGACGCCGAACAGGTTGCCCGGGAACAGGGCGATGAAGGGCGTGATCGCGATGGCCTGGAAGCCCAGGATCGGCACCGACTGCAGCACGTCCAGCAGCGGCACCATGATCTTTTCCGCGCTCTTCCAGCGCGTGGCGACGACCGCGAACGCGAACGTGAACAGCAGCGCGGCACCTAACGCGCTGAACATGCGCAGGATCGTGCGCAGCAGGTAGTAGGGCAGGACCGCCGGATCGAGCGAGATCGGCGTCGGCTGGCCCAGCACGAACGGCCGCGTCATCTGCATCGCGCCGTACGCGGCCAGCGCGAGCACGGCGAGGACGAGGGGCAGCAGCGCCCAGTCCCAGCGGTTCGGGGTCGTCGTGAGGAACGAGCGGCCGGTGCGGCCCGGGGTGAACAGTTCGAACATGTCTCGTCTCCTCAGTATTGCCCGTGCAGCCGCACGCCGGCCACGTTCACCGGACCGCGCGCGCCGTTATAGGCCGGGTTGGCGACGTGCTGCCAGTCCAGCGACAGGGCGGCGTACCGGCCCAGCCCGATCCTGTAGTACGTTTCCGCGATCTGCTCGGGGCGGTAGTCCAGCCGGCCGTCGCCGATGAAGGCGCCGATGCCGCCGGCCGCCAGGTAGTCGCGGTGCGCCTGCGACAAACCGTTGCGGACCACCGCGACGCCCAGCGTGTCGCTGCCGCGGTCCCGCAGCGTGGCGCCCACGGACAACGACCGTTCGATCTCGGCGAACGCATAGGTTTCCGACTGCCCGTCGTTGCGGCTGGTGCGCGCGAACATGGCGGCATGCCCGGTCAATGCCTGGTCCAGGCTCAGGCCGAAGCCCGTCTTGCTGCGCTCGCGCCGTACGGCGCCGACATCCGGCGCTTGGGCTGGTTCGGCGGCTGCCAGCGCATCGCGGAACGATCCCATGCGGGCGCGGTCGCGGAAGGCCAGCACGCGCACGGTGCCCGGCTGGCCGAGCCACGCGTGATGGTGTTCCAGCTCGACCTGGTCGCCATGGTGCCTGAAGATGCGCGGGTCGAGCGGCAGGCCGTTCGATTCGGCCGGCAGCAGGAAACGCCCCGCGCGCACGGCCCAGTCGCCATCGTAGTACTCGAGCGCCGCGCCCCACGTGTAGCCGCGCGCGTCGGCCGCGAAATCCCAGGCGCCGTGCGCGACGAGGGCCCAGTTCAGGAACTGGCTGCGGGCGTCGTGCGCCTGGCTGTTCGCGTCGAAGACATCGGACACGGCCAGGTTGCCGGCCGTGAGCACGACGCGGCGGCTGGCCACGCTGCCCGCGAGCTGGTTCATGTCGGAGGCGACGGCCTGCATCTCGCCACCGAGGTTCCACGTCTGGCGCAGGAACAGCCGGGCGCGATAGAAGGTCGGGCTCGTGCCGCTCGTCTTCTGCTGCTCGCCATTGGTCATGCCGCCGAAGCCGTGCAGGCCGGACATCGTCTTGCCCTGCACGACTTCCGGATCAACATACAGTTCCGCGCCCGCCCACGGACGGACGCCGAAGGCGGCGGTGGCGCTGAACGAATAGCCCGTCTCGCGCCACGGGGCGAGGCTGGCCGGGCCGCTGTACGCGGCGTCGAAAGCGGGTTTGGCCTGCCACACGTACGTGGCCTGGACGTGCGCATTCCAGGCCTCGTCGGCACGGGCGCATGGTGCCGCAGCCGTCAGGCACGCGGCAAAGTAAAACAGGGAACAACGAAACATCGGTATCTCCGTCGGTGAACGGCATACCTTTCATTCGCGCTTGGTGATTCGTGTGTCGTGGATACCATCATCCCCCCTGGGGCGAGATGACGGCAGGAGGAAGGACCTGCGTTATCTTGCCGGGGCGGGACCGGCATTCAGCCGGCAACAACTGCCACTCGAACAAGTGCCCATGAAAGGGACTCCATGAAATGAAAACGCTCGGATTCTACGTTGCAGCGCATCAATACCGCCATTACGATTTAGTAATGTGACGCTGTGTTGACATTACTCGATCGTAATTTTTTGGGGTCCGCCACTCGCCTATACTGCACTGCAGCGCCATCCCATCCCAAGCACGCACGCGTGGATCGACCATCTCGTGGCCGTGATGGTACGTTTTGCCTCCATGTTATAGTCCACTCAACTCCAAGAGCCGAACCATGCCGAACTGCCTCGTGATCGAAGACGATACCGAAACCCGCGACTACCTCTGCAGCGGATTGCGCGCGGCCGGCTATGCCGTGCAGGCGGAAACGAATGGCGAGGCGGGCAACCGCCGCCTGCAGGAGACGCGCTGGGACGTCGTCGTCCTCGACCGCATGCTGCCCGGCCAGGTCGACGGCCTGGGCATCCTCGAACAGATGCGCGCCCGCGGCGACGGCACGCCGGTGCTGATCCTGTCCGCGCTGAACAGCGTCGACGAACGCGTGCGCGGCCTGCGCGCGGGCAGCGACGACTATCTCACCAAGCCGTTCGTCATGTCGGAACTGCTGGCGCGCGTGGAAAACCTCAGCCGCCGCAATTCCTGGTCGCGCGAGGCCACCGCGCTGCAGGTGGCCGACCTGCAGCTGGACGTGCGCACGATGCGCGTCACGCGCCAGGGCACGACGATCAACCTGCAGCCGCGCGAATTCCGCCTGCTCGAATACCTCATGCGCCACGAAGGCCAGATCGTCACCCGCACGATGCTGCTGGAAGGCGTGTGGGAATACCATTTCGATCCGCAGACGAACGTCATCGACGTGCAGATCAGCCGCCTGCGCAGCAAGATCGACAAGGATTTCAACCCGGCCCTGATCCACACGGTGCGCGGTGCCGGCTATGTGCTGAGCGCCGCGCCGACCTATGGCCCGTCCGCCCGCTAGCACCCGGTTCGGCCTGCGCGGCTCGATCGCGTTCCGCCTGGCGGTCGGCTACGGCGTGCTGCTGGCCGCGTCGATGGCGACCCTGTCCGCGATCGTCTACTTCGGCACGGTGGGCGTGTTCGAGCACTCGATCGACAACAAGATCATGGCCGTGGAAACGCACCTGGCCGATGCGTGGGTCCGCGACGGCCGCACGGGCCTCGTGCGCGAGATCGACGCCCAGCTGCACGACCTGATCGACACCGACACGGAAGTGGTGGGCCTCGTCGACGCCAAAGGGCATGTCCTGGCCGGCAACCTGGGACGCTGGTATGGCGATCTGCCGGCCTCCGGCGACCTGGCGTTCGGCCAGATGGACCGGAACGGCGCGCCCGTCTCCGTGCGCCTGATCGCGACGCGGCTGGACGACGGCAGCCGGCTCGTCGTCGGCCGCGACCTGATCGAGCTCGACGCCATCCGCAGCGTCGTCGAGCGCGCGCTGCTGGTCAGCGGCGCCGTGTCGATCCTGCTCGCGTTCTTCGGTGCCCAGATCTTCCGTTCGCGCCTGGAAGCGCGCATCGGCCGCATCCGCCGTACGACGGCGCGCATCGCGGCGGGCGAGCTGTCCAGCCGTATCGTCGTGATGGGCAACGACGAATTCGCGCGCCTCGCCGACGACATCAACCGCATGCTCGACCGCATCGAGGCCCTGATGGAAGGCGTGCGCCATGTGTCGAACTCGATCGCGCACGACCTGCGCACGCCGCTGTCGCGCGTGCGTTCGCGCCTGGACCGCGCGCTGCAGGCCTCGGCCGACCCGCACGCGCTCGTCGCGGACGCGCGCCTGGCCATCGAGGACATCGACAGCGTCATCTCGCTGTTCGACAAGCTCCTGCAGATCGCCGCGCTGGAATCCGGCGTGCGCGCGGGCACCTTCGAAAAACTCGACCTGGCCGCCATCGCGCACGACATGACGGAACTGTACGAGGCGGCCGCGGAAGAGCAGGGTGTCGCGCTGTGCTTCACGGGCACGCCCACGATCATCCGCGGCGACCGCGACCTGCTGGCCAGCGCGCTGGCCAGCCTGATCGACAACGCCATCAAGTACGGCCGCAACGGCGGCCGGGTCGACGTCGAAGTGGCCACCGTGGACGGCGCGCCGGCATTGACCGTGCGCGATTATGGCCAGGGCGTGCCGCTCGAAGACATGGACAAGCTCACGCGCCGCTTCTATCGCGTGGACCAGAGCCGCCACCTGCCGGGCAATGGCCTGGGCCTGTCCATCGTCACCGCCATCACCCAGCTGCACGAGGGCACGCTCGCGCTGCGCCGCGCGGATCCGGGCTTCGAGGCGAGCATGGTGTTTCCGCGGGCCTAGCGCGCGGCCGGCTGCGCGCGGCACGGGATGAGCGGTAAAATACGCAGTTCTTCGTCCAGACCGAGACAGCAATGACCCAACGCCTCATCCTTGCCTCCAACAATGCGGGCAAGCTCAAGGAATTCGCCCAGTTACTTGGCCCGATCGGCTTCGAACTGCATCCGCAGGGCGAGTTCAACGTCCCCGAAGCGGAAGAGCCGTTCGGCACCTTCGTCGAGAACGCCCTGCAGAAGGCCCGCCACGCGGCGCGCCTCACCGGCCTGCCGGCCCTTGCCGACGATTCCGGCGTGTGCGTGAACGCCCTCGGCGGCGCGCCGGGCGTGTATTCCGCGCGCTTTGCCGGCGAGCCGAAGTCGGACGCCCGCAACAACGACAAACTGATCGCCGACCTGGCGGCGCACACCGACAAATCGGCTTATTACTACTGCGTGCTCGTGTACGTGCGCCACGCCGACGATCCGCAACCCGTGATCGCGGACGGCGTCTGGCGCGGCCGGATCGTCGACGCGCCGCGCGGATCGAACGGCTTCGGCTACGATCCGCACTTCCTGCTGCCGGACTTCGGCCGCACGGCCGCGGAACTGGAACCGCACGAAAAGAACGCCGTCTCGCACCGCGGCCAGGCGTTGCGCGCGCTCGTCGACAAGCTCGGGAAGCTGAAATGATTCCGATCAAGCCCGTCGGGCCGGCGGCCACGCCTCGCAACGCGGCGTCTGCCGCGCTGCAATACCTGCAACCGGGCGCGCTGAACCTGACGGCGCTGCCGCCTCTGGCGCTGTACATCCACTGGCCGTGGTGCGTGCGCAAATGCCCGTACTGCGACTTCAATTCGCACGAGTCGAAAGAACCGATTCCGGAACAGGCCTACCTGGACGCGCTGCGCGCCGACCTGGAACAATCGCTGCCGCTGATCTGGGGCCGCAAGATCCACACGGTGTTCATCGGCGGCGGCACGCCGAGCCTGATCTCGGCGGCGGGGCTGGACCGGCTGATGTCCGACCTCCGCACCCTGCTGCCCCTCGATCTCGATGCCGAGATCACGATGGAAGCGAATCCCGGCACGTTCGAGGCCGAGAAGTTCAAGTCCTTCCGCGCCAGCGGCATCAACCGCCTGTCGATCGGCATCCAGAGCTTCAACAGCAGGCATTTGCAGGCGCTGGGCCGCATCCACGACGCCGAGGAAGCCATCCGGGCCGTCGGGATCGCCCAGGCGAACTTCGACAACTTCAACCTCGACCTGATGTATGCGCTGCCGGGGCAGACGCTGGCCGAGGCGCAGGCCGACATCGACACGGCGCTGTCGTTCTCTCCGCCGCATTTGTCGCTGTACCACCTGACGATGGAACCGAACACGGTGTTCGCGAAGTACCCGCCGGAGCTGCCCGGCGACGACGATACCGCCGACATCCAGGACATGATCGCGGAACGCACGGCCGCCGCCGGCTATGAGCACTACGAGGTGTCGGCGTATGCGAAGCCGGGCCATCGCGCGCGCCACAACCTGAACTACTGGCAGTTCGGCGACTACCTCGGCATCGGCGCGGGCGCGCATTCGAAGCTGTCGTTCCCGCACCGCGTGCTGCGCCAGGCGCGCTACAAGCAGCCCGCGTCGTTCATGGAAGCGGCGGGGCAGGGCAATGCCGTCGCGGAGGAGCACGAGATCGCGCGCGCCGACCTGGGCTTCGAGTTCATGCTGAACACGCTGCGCCTGACGGAAGGGTTCGACCCGAACCTGTTCGGCGAGCGCACGGGCATGCCGATCAATGCGATCGAGAAGGCATTGAACGCGGCCGAGGCGAAGGGCCTGATCTACCGCGATTTCCGCGTGATCCGGCCGACGGAACTGGGGCAGCGCTTCCTCAACGACCTGCAGGAGATGTTCCTGGCCGAGTGACAAAGTACGCATTTTGCAAACGTCATGGTCTGCTAAGGTGTCGGCTTCGACACACGCACACACCATGACGTTTCCGACACTGGCTTTCTTCCCCCTCGTACTGGGGCTTTGCGCAACCCTTGCCACCGCCACGAACCGGCGTCTGCAGATCGGCCTGTTCTGCGCCATTGCTCTCGTGCTCGCTGCGGGCCTGGCAGGCAGGTTCGGATGACGGGAGACCTTTCATGCAACGCTATCTCGCCGCCAGCACCTACATCGACTTCGACACGCCGGAAGTCCTTTCCACCGCCCGCCGGCTGGCCGAGGGCGCGTCGTCCGAAACGGACGTCGTGCGCGCCTGCTTCGAATTCGTGCGCGACGAAATCCGCCACAGCGTCGATTTCAAAGCGAACCCCGTCACGTGCAAGGCGTCCGACGCGCTGCGCCACCGCACGGGCTATTGCTATGCGAAGAGCCACCTGCTCGCCGCGCTGCTGCGCGCGAACGGCATCCCGGCGGGGCTGTGCTACCAGCGCCTGTCGGTCGGCGACAGCGGGGCGCCGTACTGCCTGCACGGCCTGAACGCCGTGTACCTGAAGGACCATGGCTGGTATCGCATCGATGCGCGGGGCAACAAGCCCGGCGTCGACGCGCGCTTCGAGCCGCCCGTAGAAAAGCTCGCGTTCGCGACGCGCACGCGCGAGGAACGCATGCTGCCGGAGATCTGGGCCGAGCCGCTGGCCGTCGTCGTCGAGACGCTGGAATGCTACGATACGTGGGACCAGGTGCTGGCCAACCTGCCGGACGTTGAACTTCTCTAGAAAGGATACGCATGTTCAGTCATATCATGATCGGTTCCAACGACCTCGATCGTTCCAAACGTTTCTACGACGCCGTGCTGGGCGTCCTCGGCGTGGGCGAACCGTTCCCCAACACGAACCTGACGGGCCAGCGGCGGCTGTTCTACCGCCACGACGGCGGCTCGTTCTGCATCTCCGAACCGATCGACGGCGCCGAGGCCACGTGCGCGAACGGCGCCACGATCGGCTTCAAATGCGCGTCGCCCGAACAGGTCCACGCCTTCCACGATACGGCGGTCGCGCAGGGCGGCACGTCGATCGAGGCGCCGCCGGGCCTGCGCGAGAGCAGCCTGGGGCCGTTGTACCTGGCCTATGTGCGCGATCCGGACGGGCACAAGCTGTGCGCCTTGTACCGTCCTAAATAGCGCCAGGGATGATCGGGGGGAAACGTGTCGGGTTTCCTCCAGGCCGTGTGATACAGTCTGCCTTGCATAAGTTTCAATGAAAGGCAAGCTGGCCGATGCCATCCGCACCGCCGCGCATCCTGGTCGTGGATGACGAAGAAGCCATCCTGTACATATTCGAACGCTACCTGAGCGTCGCCGGCTATCGCGTATCCGTCGCCGATAACGGGCGCGATGCCGTGCGCCTCGGCGCAGCCGGCCCGATCGACCTGCTCATCACGGACTTCCGCATGCCGGGCATGAACGGCATCGAAGTGATCCACGCCCTGCGCGGCCTGCAGCCGGAGCTGCCGGCGCTCGTCATCTCGGGCAATCCCATCGAGGCCGGCACGATGCCGCCGGGCGTGCGCTTCCTGTCCAAGCCCGTATCGATGTCCGACCTCCTCGACGTCATTCCACCCTTGATCCGCCAGCCTGCATAGGCCGGCCCTGCGTCTTCGTATCGGCTGAACAGACCGGAACGGCGGTACTCCGGGGCGGGGCGCTCCCCCACAATACGTGTCATGAAGCACTTCGACCAACTGTTCCGCCGCCTCGTCGCCGAGGGGCTCGGCACCGCCTTGCTGCTGGCCGTCGTCGTCGGGTCCGCCGTCATGGGCGACCGGCTGGCGGGCGGCAATGCGGCCATCGCGCTGCTCGTCAATTCGATCGCCTCCGGCTGCGGCCTCGTCGTCCTGATCCTGGCGTTCGGCGCCGTCTCGGGCGCGCACCTGAATCCCGTCGTCACCCTGTCCGAAGCATGGCAGCGCAACCTGCCGGGCGCGCTCGTGCTGCCTTACGTCGCGGCGCAGGTGGCCGGCGCATTCGCCGGCGTGGCGATCGCGCACGGGATGTTCGGCGAACCCGTGTTCGCGGCCGCGACGCAGGCGCGCACGGGCGCGGCGCTGTGGTGGAGCGAAGGCGTCGCCACGTTCGGCCTGCTGGCCACGATCATCGGCTGCGCGCGCACGCGCCCGCACGTGACGCCGTATGCGGCGGCCCTGTTCATCGTGGCGGGGTACTGGTTCACGGCATCGTCGTCGTTCGCGAATCCCGCCCTCACGCTGGCCCGCGCGGCGACCGGCACGTGCGCCGGCATCCGGCTCGCGGACGTGCCGGGCTATGTGCTGGCCCAGCTGGCCGGCGCCGCGGCGGCAACGGTCATCTTCGGCTGGCTGTATCCGCGCGCGCAGCGACAGACCACGGCGGGCGCCACGGTGGCGGGCGGCCCGGGTCTTACCCGCGCTGTCCCGCGGCGAGCGCCGTGAGTGTGCGCGCGAGGCCGCTCACCACGCGCGCCATGCCGGCAAAGATGACCTGCTCGGGTGGTTCGTCCGCCTCCGGTGCGCGGTCCTGCCCATCCTCTTCCGCCTGGCGGTACGGGAAGCGCGTGAACGAGGTGTCCGTGAGGACGAGGGCGGGCAGCCCGGCGCCGGGATGGTGCCGGGCGGCGCGGTCGGACAGGGTCACGCCCTGCATGTAGGCCGGCGTCGCCAGGCCGTGCGCCGGCCCGGCCGCGACGCTCTGGAACGCCGACAGCGCATCCTGCACCTGGCGCGACGAGGCGAGGCTGCCGACGTACGCGATGAAGCTGCCCGAACGCTCGTCGGGCGCGTCGGCCCGGTCGTCCAGGTTTGCCGCTGCCGGCGGGGGAACGGCGGCTTTCGGCGCGAGGAAGAACACGAAGCGGATCTCGGTGCCGCTGCTCGGACGCACGCTTGAGAGCAGCCGCGCCAGTTCCAGCACGGCCGCCGCAGTGCCCACGGTTTCGGGATCGGCGCCGGGCGCGCCATCGTAGCGGGCGCCGACGATGAACGTGCGCGCCGCTTTCTCCCCGGGGGCCACGCCGGTGAGGACGGCTTCGATGCGGTGCCGGTGGTCCGCGCCGCCGCGGTCCCGCACGGCGTAGCCGGCCGCCTGCAGCACGCCGTCGATATAGGCCGCGGCGTCCGCGCGGCGCGCGGTGGCATCCGGCGCGCCGGCCGCGAGTGCCGTCACGTGCGCGCGCAGGCGCATGGCCAGCGGCGGCTCCGGCATGGCGGCGCCGGGGTTCACGGTCACCAGCGCCAGCAGCACGAGCAGGACGATGGCGACGATGGCTTTCCAATGTGCACGAAAAAAATGTCGCATGGCGTGGGGCGCGGCGCAAGGGGCGACCGTGCCGGACAGGCCGGGCTCGGCGCGCGTTGCGGTCCTGGCGGACGCCGTCCGGCGACGGCTGCCGGGGCCGCCCGTGCATGCAATGTAGAACCGGGGCCGGCCTGCGATTTCATGATACCGAAATCGCGGCCGGCCCCGGTCGGGATCGTGCAATGGCGCGCGGAAATGATTCCGCGCGGAAGATCAGCGCGCTGCCGTCGCCGGCCCCGCCTCGCTCCAGCCGCCACCCAGCACGCGGTACAGCGTGACCTGGTTCTGCAGGCGCAGCAGGTTGGCCTGGATGGCCTGCTGCTGCGCGGTGAAGAGCGAGCGCTGGGCGTCCAGCAGGTCCAGGTAGCTCGCGGTGCCGTTGCGGTAGCGCAGGTCGGACAGGTTGAAGCGGTCCGTCTCGGCGGCCGCCACGGCCTGCTGGGCGCGCAGCTGTTCGCTGTACGTGGCCTGGCCGGCCAGCGCGTCCGCCACTTCGCGGAACGCGGTCTGGATCGACCGTTCGTACTGCGCGACGGCGATGTCGCGCTGGGCACGGGCGCTCTCGACGCCGGCGCGGGTGCGGCCGAAGTCGAACAGCGGCAGGATTGCCTGCGGCGCGAAGGTCCAGCCGAACGTGCCGCTCTTGAACAGGCCGGAGAGCTCGGAGCTGGCCGTGCCCGCGCTGCCCGTCAGCGTGATACGCGGGAAGTAGTTCGCGCGCGCCGCGCCGATGTTGGCGTTGGCGGCGATCAGCTGCTGCTCGGCCGAACGGATGTCCGGGCGGACGGCCAGCAGGTCGGACGGCATCCCGGCCGGCAGGTCCGGCAGGTTCGTCGTCGCGAGCGTGGCGCCGGCCGGCAGGTTGTCCGGGATCGGCTGGCCGATCAGGAGCGTCAGCAGGTTCAGGTCCTGCGCGCGCTGGCGCTGGGCCTGGGCCAGCGTGGTGCGCGCCTGTTCGACGAGCGACACGGCCTGCTGCAGGTCGAGCTTGGAGGAGACGCCGTTCTCGAAGCGCAGGTTCGTCAGGCGCAGCGATTCCTCGCGCGTCTTGAGCGTCTGCTGCGTCAGGGCCAGCAATTCCTCGTCCGCGAGGAACGTCAGGTACGTGTTGGCGACCTGCGCGATCAGGCTGATCTGCGCCGTCTTGCGCGCTTCCTCGGTGGCGAGGAATTGCGCCAGCGCGGCGTCGGACAGGTTGCGCACGCGGCTGAAGAAGTCCAGCTCGAACGCGGACACCGAGAGGCCGGCCTGGTACACGCTGCTGATCGGCTGGTCCTTGCCCGTCGTCTGGCGCTGGCCCGTGATGCCGGCGTTAATGGCCGGGAACTGGTTCGAGCGCTGGATCTGGTACTGCGCCCGGGCCGCCTCGATGTTGAGGATAGCGACGCGCAGGTCGCGGTTGTTGGCCAGGGCCGCCGTGATCAGCTGCTGCAGGCGCGGATCGGTGAAGAAGCGCTGCCACGCGATGGCGGCCGGTGCCTCGTTCGCGACGGCGTTGCCGCTGTTGACGGTGCCTTCCACGGTCGGGAATGCGCCCGCCACCGGCGCCGCCGGGCGCTCGTACTTGGGCGCCAGGTTCACGCAGCCGGCCAGCACGAGGGCGAGGGCCAGGGGAGTAAGTCGTTTCATGGTGCTCATCAGATTTTCGAGTCGATGACAGTGTTTTCTTCTTCGTGCGCGTACTTCTTGCGCTGGCGTTCGCTGCCCTTGAAGAATCCGCGGATGACCACGAAGAACACGGGCACGAAGAACACGCCCAGTGCCGTCGCCGTCAGCATGCCGCCCATCACGCCGGTACCGATCGCGCGCTGCGACGCGGCGCCGGCGCCGCTGGCGACCACCAGCGGCAGCACGCCGAGGATGAACGCGAGCGACGTCATGATGATCGGACGGAAGCGCAGGTGCGCCGCCTGCAGCGCCGCTTCGAACGGCGACTTGCCCTGCGCCTGCAGGTCCTTCGCGAATTCCACGATCAGGATCGCGTTCTTCGCGGCCAGGCCGATGATGGTGATCAGGCCGACCTTGAAGTACACGTCGTTCTGCAGCCCGCGCATCGACGCCGCCATCAGCGAACCAAGGACGCCCAGCGGCACGACGAGCAGCACGGCGACCGGGATCGACCAGCTCTCGTACAGCGCGGCGAGGGCCAGGAACACGGCCAGCAGCGCGAAGCCGATCAGCACGAACACGGTCGAACCGGCGAGGATCTCCTCGCGCGACTGGCCGGTCCATTCATACGCGAAGCCGGCCGGCAGCTTGGCGGCCAGCGCCTGCATCTCGTCCAGCGCCTGGCCGGTCGAATAGCCCGGCGCGGCGTCGCCCGTGATGCTCATCGACGAGTAACCGTTGTAGCGCGACGTCTGCATCGGACCCGTGATCCACTGCGTCGTCGCGAACGCGGACAGCGGCACCGGCTGGCCCTTCGTGTTCAGGGCGTTGATGCGCAGGAGGTCTTCCGGCTGCATGCGCTCCGGCGCGTCGGCCTGCACGATCACGCGCTGCAGGCGGCCGGCGTTCGGGAAGTCGTTCACGTACGCGGAACCGAGCGACGTCGACAGGGCCGTGTTGATGGCACCGAACGTCACGCCCAGGGCCTGCGCCTTGTCGCGGTCGATGTTCAGCTTCAGCTGCGGCGCATCTTCCAGGCCTTCCGGACGGATGCCCGTCAACACCTTGCTCTGCATCGCCATGCCCAGCAGCTGGTTACGCGCCTGGAGCAGGGCGGCGTGGCCCATGCCGCCGCGGTCCTGCAGGCGGAACGAGAAGCCCGTGCCGCGGCCCAGCTCCGGGATCGGCGGCGGGCTCACGACGAAGATGAACGAATCGCGCAGCGCCATCATGTGCCCGGTGATGCGGCCCGCGAGGTCCTGCGCGCTCTGGCCCTGGCCTTTACGCTCGTCCCACGACTTCAGCGGGATGAACGCGAGGCCCATGTTCTGGCCCTGGCCCGTGAACGAGAAGCCCGTCACCGCGACCATGTCGGCCACTTCCGGCTGCTTCAGCACGTAGTCTTCCATCGCGTGCAGCACGACGTTGGTGCGCTCGGCGGTGGCGCCCGGCGGCAGCTGGATGTTGGCGATGATGTAGCCCTGGTCCTCGTTCGGCAGGAACGAGTTCGGCAGGCGCGCGAACATCAGGCCGACGATGCCGACCAGCAGGACGAACACGACCAGCGCGCGGCCGGAGCGCTTGAGGATCTTGCCGACGATGCCTTCGTAGCGCTTGGCGCCCGTCGTGAATGTGCGGTTGAACCAGCCGAAGAAGCCTTTCTTCTCCATGTGGTGGCCCGCTTCCACCGGCTTGAGCAGGTGCGCGCACAGGGCCGGCGTCAGCGACAGCGCCATGAATGCCGAGAAGCCGATCGACGACACCATCACGATCGAGAACTGGCGGTAGATGTTGCCGACCGCGCCGGCGAAGAACGCGAGCGGCACGAACACCGACATCAGCACGACCGTCACGCCGATGATGGCGCCGGAAATCTGGCCCATCGCCTTGCGCGTCGCCTGCAGCGGGGGCAGGCCTTCCTCGGACATGATGCGTTCGACGTTCTCCACCACCACGATCGCATCGTCGACGACGATACCGATCACGAGCACCATGCCGAACATGGTGAGCACGTTGATCGAGAAGCCCATCGCGAGCAGGGTCGCGAAGGAGCCCAGCAGGGCAACGGGGACGACGATGGTCGGGATGATCGTGTAGCGGATATTCTGCAGGAACACGTACATCACGATGAACACGAGGATCACGGCCTCGATCAGGGTTTCCACCACCTGGCTGATCGAGATCTGGATGAATTTCGTGCTGTCGTAGGGGATCGAGTACTTCATGCCTTTCGGGAAGTACTTCTGCAGCTGATTCATGCGTGCCTTGATCAGCTTCGCGGTTTCCAGCGCGTTACCGGTCGGCGACAGCTGCACGCCGATACCGGTCGACGGCTTGCCGTTCAGGCGGGTCGACGTGGCGTACGCCTGGCCGCCGATCTCGATGCGGGCGACGTCCTTCAGGCGCACGGTGGAGCCGTCCGGATTCGCGCGCAGCACGATGTTGCCGAACTGCTCGACGGTGGCCAGCTGGCCCGTGACGACGACGGTCGCGGTGATCTGCTGGCCCTTGGCCACGGGCAGGTCGCCGATCGTGCCGGATGCCACCTGGGCGTTCTGCTGGCGGATCGCCGTGTTGACGTCATCCGGCGACAGGTTGAAGCCGACCAGCTTGGCCGGATCGATCCAGATGCGCATCGCTTTTTCGGTACCGAACAGCTGCGCCTGGCCGACGCCCTTGATCCGCTGGATCTCCGGCAGCACGTTGCGCGACGCGTAGTCGCCCAGCGCGACGGTGTCCCAGGTCGGGTCGTCGGACGAGAGGATCGTGAACAGCAGGAAGTTCGAACGGGCCTTGTCGACGCGCACGCCCTGCTGGGTCACCGCGGCAGGCAGGCGCGGGGTCGCGCGCGCGAGGCGGTTCTGGACGTCGACCTGGGCCAGGTCGGGATTGGTGCCGGTCTCGAAGCTGATCGTGATGGAGCCGGTGCCGTTGGCCTGGCTGGTCGACTCCATGTAGATCATGCCCTCGGCACCGTTCATTTCGCGTTCGATGACGGAGATGACGGAATCTTCCAGCGTTTGCGCGGAAGCGCCGGGGTAGGCGACGCTGACGACGATCGACGGCGGCGCCACGGTGGGATATTGCGCGATCGGCAGCTGCTTGATGGCGACGCCGCCAAGCACCATGATGAAGAGCGCGATCACCCAGGCAAAAATGGGGCGGTCAATAAAAAAACGTGCCATTGTGGTTCCTGTTTATCTAGCCTTGCCTGCTTACTTGCCGGCGGGCGCGGCGGACGCCTGTGCATTGGCCGCGGCCGGCGCTGCGGGGGCGCCCACCGGCGTCCAGGGCACCGGCTGCACCGGCGTACCCGGCGGCAGCATCTGCAGCTTCTGGAAGCCGTCCACCATCACGCGCTCGCCTTCCTTCAGGCCATCGGTGACGACCCAGTTCTCGCCGTTCTGCGAACCGATTTTCACCGTGCGCGGGGTCGGCTTGTTGTCCGGGCCGATCACCGTCAGCGTATCGCCGTTCGGGCCGCCGCGGGTGACGGCCTGCTGCGGCACCAGGATGCCGTTCGGCAGCTCGGCCTGCGCCAGGCGCACGCGCACGTACTGGCCCGGCAGCAGGGCGTTGTCCGGGTTCGGCGCCTGGGCGCGCAGCGTGATCTGGCCGCTCGTCGGGTCGACGGTGATGTCCGAGAACAGCAGCTTGCCCTTGACCGGCAGCACGGTGCCGTCGTCCGCCACGACGGTCACGGGCACGGTGCCGCCGAGGCCCTTGTCGCCGGCGTTCTTGCGCAGGCGCTGCAGTTCGGCGGCGGACTGGGTGATGTTCAGGTAGACGTTGTCGGTCTGCTGGATCAGCGCCATCTGCGTCGCTTCCGTGGCGGAGACGAGCGCGCCTTCCGTCACGAGCGCGCGGCCGATGCGGCCCGAGATCGGGGCATACACGTTCGCGTAGTCGGCGTTGATCTTCGCGATGCGCACCTGGGCCTTGGCCGAATTGACGTCCGCCTCGGCCTGCTTCTGGGCGGCGACGGCGTTCGTGAATTCCTGCTTGCTGACGGCCTGCGCCTCGACGAGCGGCTTGTAGCGCTCGACCGTGGCGGCGGTGGAGGTCAGGTTCGCCTGGGCGCGGCCGAGTGCGGCCTGGGCGGCGTTCAACTGGGCCTGGTAAGGCTCGGGATCGATCTGGAACAGCGACTGGCCCTGCTTGACCACGCTGCCCTCGGTGAACAGGCGCTTCAGCACGACGCCGTTGACGCGGGCGCGCACTTCGGCCGTGCGGATCGCCTCGACGCGGGCCGGCAGTTCGGTCTCGAGTGCGACCGGCTGGATCTTCGTGGTGATGACGCCGACCTGCGGGGGCGGCATCTTGGCGCCGGCGGGGCCGGGACCGGCCTGGGCGTTATCCTTGGAGCCGCAGGCCGACAGCATGGCCACGGCGACCAGGGTGCACGCGGCGATCCTGGCGGCCGGCGATCCGGACAGGGTGAGGGAGGAGGAGTTGGCAGAGCGCATTCAATGCTTCCTTCTTGTGGAAAAAAGAATAAAACCGTCCAGCCACACTTCTTCGGCACGACAGGCGGTTTTACTACAGACTTTTGGGAAAACCCCGATATACTATCACGAGTGTATGTTTAATGTTTCCTACCTATAAAAACGGAGAGTCAAGCGGATGGCCCGCAGAACAAAAGAAGAGGCGGCAGCGACCCGCGACAGCATCTTGGATGCTGCTGAAAAATTGTTCGTCGAACAGGGTGTTTCTCGTACAACGTTGCAGCATATCGCAACCGCGGCCGGTGTGACGCGCGGCGCCATTTATTGGCACTTTGACGACAAGGGGGCATTGTTCAACGCGATGATGGAGCGGGCGATCCTGCCGCTGGAAGCGGAAATGCAGGTACTGGACCAAGTGGAGTCGGACGACCCCCTCGTCGACCTGCGCAACCACATGCTGGCGGTGCTGGACCGGACGGTGAACGATCCGGGCGCGCGGCGCGTGTTCGAGATCGCGACCTTGAAGGTGGAGTTCGTGGGTGAGATGGACGCCGTGCGGCAGCGGCGCAAGGACAATATGGCGAACTGGATGGCGCGGGCCGAACGGCGGATCGGGCTGGCCATCGACAAGGGCCTGATCTCGCGCGATGTGAATCCGACTCAGGTTGCCCTGGGGTTGTGGACCATGATCGATGGGCTGATCCGCAACTGGATGTTCGATCCGCAGGATTTCGATCTGCTGGCGTTGGGGAAGTGTGTGATTGATCCGTATCTGGAGGGGTTGCGGAGCGGACGCAGCTAGCGACAGGAGCTTTAGCCGACCGTTGCCGGCAAGCGCCCGAGCAGTTTGCACCCGCATTCCGTTGTACAGCCCTCGACCGCCACTGGCGTGCCGTTGACGGTTAATGTGCTGTGTGCGGTGATGATCTTGTTCACGCTATGCGGTTTACCGCCGGGATACGACTGTGGGCAGTTGACCTGATCACCAAGCCTGGCGATTGCGCGTCCCGAATGTCGTGGGCCGGGGAACCGCTAATGACTGTGTCCGCATGATCGATTTTGTCGCCGACCGTGATTATCTTTAATGGCATGTTTGCTCGCGTCGATGTCGTTGGCAATAGAGTTTACTCGTCCGGTTCTCTTGCACAATTTGAACTGGCTCTGTCTTCGTGGTCTTTCCGGTCTTGAGAATTTCCACCATCGCGCTCTTTGTGACGGTATTCTTCGAGTAACTTCGGCAGTTCATTCGGTTCGACAATTCGGAGCAGCTAAAGAGGGTAAATCATGATCGCACGAGCGGTAGCTTCAAGATTGACTTCGAAATATCGCTTGGATCTGACTAAAGCGGCTGTAATCTTCAGTCGTCCTTCCACTCACGAACGATCTGGGCCAAGTCATCGCGCGTCAACTTTTTGGCTTTCAGAATCCGAATAAGTTCCTCTTTCGACAAAGGATATTGCTGGAGAATTCTGGACACATCGTCCGCAGCAATAGGGTCCAGCCAAGTTGCTTCAACATCCTTTTCGGTGATTCGATCAGCTGGGAGCTTTCCCTTTGTGAGGACTTCAATCGTGTAGAGTTGATGACCTTCGTCAAAGCCTCGTTGAAAATGGAGCGCCGTGCCTGCCGGGATCATATAGTATGGAGCCCCTTTTGGGGTTGCTATCAGCATCGGTTCAGTCAGACGGTAGATGGATTTGCTGGTCATGATTTTATTCAAGATAAAAGGAATGGAACTGCCAATGGCAATCAGAATGGCCGCCGTTGTTAAAAATGTTGGTTTTTTCTTCATTTGCTACCACCAAATTTCTCAACCTTGTCGGGACGATGAGCCGGATTTTCTTCGAGCATTTGCTTTAGATCGGCAGGCATAAAGATCGCTGTCGGCCAGCCTGCGATTTTCGCTGCATATTGCTCAGCCGTGCTCATGCCCCTTCCTTGATTGTATTTGCTAACGTTATAATCAAGATCCTTTATTGCGATACGCGCGCCGCCCATGGATGTTGTTGTGCAATTGTTTGTCAGGGCATGATAGTCCACAGCGAGGCGGTATTCCTTTCGATAGTTCGCGTATGCTCTCAATACTGGGCGATCCCCGATCAGACCGTCGAAATGAGCGTTAACCTGCTTGGCCGCTTCAGATGTTACTCGGTAAAGGAAGCCGGTAGTGGTTCTTCCTGTTGCATTCTCTGAGGCGATATATTTTGAAAAATCCGTCCAGACGCGCAACCTGCCTTGACCGAACGGCCCTCTTTCTCCTGCGTAACGCCCGAAGTCGTACACGTGCTCATCGCTTGCGGTAACTACACGCAATTCAACGTGACCGTATGTGTGCTCTTCACCTTCGCTGATATAGGGACCTCCGATCAGGATCTCGATTGCCGGTGCCTGAACCAGAATTTTTGTGGCCTGGTTGGTTATAATGCTGACGCCATCCTTTGCGATTTTAGCGGTAGCGTTGACGGTCGGCACAGTGTATCGTCCTTTGAAAAATTATTTGGGCACGTGGTCGCGATAGAGTTATAGATCAGGCCGTCGCGACCTCAACCGAATACCCAACGTCTGGAAACTCGACTTTGCAGCGCCCCATTGGAATCTGTTCAACACGGGCGTTGCCTTCGTCGTCAACTTTGCCGGTATGTTTTTTGCCGCTCGAGTCAGTGAGCACGAAGCGTTCATTGGATATTGGACCTTCTTGATCAACCAGCTTGAATTCGACCCATGCTGTGGTTGCCAAAAGTTCGTTGCAGATATGTTCGCTTGCGATGGATGATCCGAACCGCGCGGCAGCCAATACAGCGTCGACACTCATGTTTTGTGGACCGGGCAGGCTGTGCGACGCTGCATGTACGGTAAAAGCTCCAGTCGTGCCGAGCTCAAGAGAGCCACTGGAGAACCTGGCATAGCTTCCCCCTCCGTTGATCACAATCTCCTCTCTGGCAGTAATCATGATGCGATTAGCACATTGTGTTATTTCGAGTTTTGCCAGCACGTTAATTGAGTTTGAAAGAGCTTTGACGTCGATATCCCCCGAAGCGGCAATCAATTTGATGCCGGCCTTCTGAACGAACAGCCGGAACGCCTGGCGAACGCTGGCAAAGAAATTTGTCCCGGCGGCGAACGCAAGATTTTTCCCGGTTGTGAGACTCGTATGCTGGTCGCTGGTTATGTGAGTGTCGCCGCCCGTTGCCGTAGCGATACCCGTAGGGCTAGCGAGCACCAGGTGGGGCTTGGACAACTCGGGAAAGCGGTCGTCATCAGCGCTACCGTGTATCGCTCCGTGCTGGATCTGTAACTGGTGAGCCACGTCGACTTGGCTATCGATGGGGTCCTGGGCGCCGTTTTCCTTCGCCGTCTCCGCCATGTTTTGATGCTGTTTCACAGCAGCAGCAAGGCGCGCTGCCGTTTCATTTAAGTCTTTTATCGACCCTTTCGCGGCCTGTCGCGCTTCGGTGGTAATCAGCATGCCTTTCGCGGCACGAGCAACGCCGTGCCCGTCGGTCCGCAGTTCCCACCCTTCGCCCCGCAAATCCTTGCGACCTTTAGCGTCCTCAATACGGGCGATATGGCCGAGCGACAACTGACTACACTGATAATCGCTTTTCAGTTGCGCCTGAATCATCCCGGCCGTATCGTCGAGCACCAGATGATTACCGCGTCCGCTGCCTTCTCCGGACTGCAGTTCGCGGCTGCGCAGCCCGCTCAAGGCCTGCTGCTCAGGCAACTGCCAAGGCGGCATATGCGAGAAGTTGTACAACGCCCCAAGAATCACCGGATGGTCGATATTCCCGTCGAGATAAACCACCGCCACTTCCTCACCAACCCGCGGCAAGCGAATATGCCCGAACTCGCTCCCGGCCCCCGGCGACATGACCCGAAGCCAGGGCGAACTGTTCTCGTCATAATTGCCCAGCCTGTCCCAATGAAACTGGACCTTGACCCGCCCGTAGCCATCGGTGTGGATCTCCGACCCATCAGGCCCGACCACGATGGCGGTCTGGATGCCGGGGTAAGTGCAGGGCTTGCTGTTGTAGTGCCGGCCCGGACGCCACTGGATATCCTTGCGCACGCACTGGAACGAATTCTCGTAATGTGACGACGCACCCGGCCCGGCCTGGTAGTTGTTGATGGCTTCGTGGTCGACGCTCAGGATCAGGTAGTCGCGGTCGCGTATGCTGGGCTGGGCCGGCTCGCCGCGCTTGGGAACGCGCAGTTCGGCGCTGAAATGGCCGCCGAGCTTGAAGCAGCGCCCTGGCTGGGCAGTACGATCGTTGCCCCGGGCTTCGAAATACTGGGTGTTCGCGTCACGCTCGCCCATGCGCTGCTGCGCGATCCGTTCGCCCTCGTCGTGGGTGCGGAAGCCATACGAGCCCGTGTTTTCGTAGATCTCGTATGGAAAGACGTCGCCCTGGTTGTTCAGGGACTCGGCGGTCGACCGCTGCGCCACCGGATTCTTGTAATCGAAGCTGGCCAGGGTCGTCTGGCCGGAACCGATCCGCCGCACGGGGCTCCATTCCCGGATGCCGTCGTCTTCGAGCGAACCGGCCTTGTCGCGGAACGGAATCTCTCCGGAATCGTCGATCCCGGACGGATCGATGGGTTGCGCGAGCGTGCTCCTGTCGCTGAGCCAGAGCGTATGCCCATCGGCCCGGTGCTCGTACCAGTAGTGCAGCCCGAGATCTTCCCAGCGGCGGTGCAGGTGGTTGTAGTCGGTCTCGTCGTACTGGTTGGCGCAGGTCATGCGCGGATAGTCGCCGACGATGGCCGCATGCCAGTCGGCCTGGCGGTAATGGGCAAAAGTCAGTTCGGTCAATTCGAGGACGCTCTTGCCGTGGAACGACACGTTGTCCTTGCGCAGCCGGGCGAAGGCCAGCCAGGGCTCGAGCACCATGCGATAGAACGCGAAACCGCCGTCGGCGCGCAGGAAACGGAACTCGGTGACGTAGCCGTTGAAGTAGCGCAGCGAGCCGTCTTCGCGCACGATGGAAATCGTCACCATCCTGCCCATCATCGCCTTCAAGGGAATCCGTGCGTCGTCCGACAGGAGTTCGACCTCATAGCGGAAGCAGCGGCAGATTTCTTCGTGCGCGCTCAATCGGTTCGGCAGGAGGATGGGATCAGGACCGTCGCCCCGAGGGAATTCCAGGCGCATCAAGCGGTCGTGCTGCGCATTGAGACTAAATACCGACAGCGCAGCGCCTGCCGCGATCGCTTGACTCCCATCCATGCAATGCCTCCAATGGTTTGTCAGGTTTTTGATTTCCGCCGGTTAAGGTACTCAACCGGATGGCTGCTAACTTTGATTGGCAGCAAGAAGCTGAAGGGCCGCCCGGATCTCCGGCCGGCTCGCCTTGCCTTCCGTACCAGTCAGGAATGAATTCCATCCAAGACGGCGTCGATCCTGCCCTTTGGTCCTCAAGGTCAGCGGCTTGAGACATGGCTTGCTCAGCAAAAGCCTGACTTCATACTGGACGGCGGGCACGGCAAACAGGCTGGCCATTTCTTTCAATGCCGCGTGAGCCCGCCCATGCGGCAGGAACGCATTCGCCTGTTCCTCATCCAGGGGGCCGATATGCAGGCGGACACGCAAGTCGTTCCGCCACGTGCGCCCACCCAGCGCGGCGCCATGGCCGAGGGTGGGATCGGTGACGCCAAGCGTGCTGCGGACCCTGGCCGGTATCGGATCCCAGGCGCCGACGAATTCTTCGACACGCACGGGAACGCCAAAGTACTCGCAGAGAACACGTTCCACGGTCGAAGCGGCAATGGGGCGTGTCCTGAGCAAGCCGGCGTAGAAGGCGGCGACTTCCGCCGGAATCGATGAGAAAGGGCGGGCCGGGCCGAAACTCGTGGGCCGAAGACCGCCCAACGCGGCCAGGAGCGGAAGCAGATCGTCCCGGGCGCGCGTGTCCAGGCCATGCTCGACGCGGTATTTTCCCCACGCCTCGTAGAACAGGCCGATGGCCCGGTTCGAAAACAGGTCGATGAACGGCTTCCAGCTTTCGTCGGCGGCCGCGCCCGTCCTGCCGGCTGCCCGTTCGGTGTCATGCAGGGGCAACGTGCCGTTCGCGCCCAACAATCCGATGAATGCGGAGGTGATGTGGATGCGAGGTGCCCCGGCAGCGTCGCCTGGTTCGACCTGCATGCTTTCGATCTCGCTTGCCGGAAAAGCCAGCGACACGCTGTTGCGAAAGCGCAGCACATGGTTGAACGCCTGGGCGTACGGAATGCCCTGTCGGCGCAGCATCCGTACCAGGATGTTCAGCAGTTGTGCGAAGCGGTACCGGTACGGCGCCGCGAGCAGGCGCTCGATCATGACAGCGGCATGCTCCCGCTTCGTGGCTTGCATCGGAACAGCTCCTCTCCGGTTTGGTTTGACAGGATCACCAGCTCGATAAAACCGTTCATCTGGACATACAGCGCGAAGAACTGGTCGATGACCTGCACGAACAGGTGCAGGCCGGCGCCGACGAAGGCCTCTTCGTCGATCGTCAGGCGCACTTCGGTCCCATGCGCCAGGGACGCCCCGCGCTTGTGCCTGATCCACGCCGTCGTCTCGGCATGGTCGAGCCCGACGACGCCGGCGATCTGGCGCCGCGAGACCGCGGACCCGGTGACGTCGTACAGCGCCAGCATCTCGCGCAGGCCGTCGGCCCCTTCCAGCGCCAGGGCGCGGTGGTTCAGCGTCAGGTGCGAGATGAGGCGCCAATGCGCGCCCTGGCCGTTTGCCAGGCGATGGGGACGCGTGGGCCTGCGCAGGAAATGTATCCGCCCGCCCTGCGCCGCGCCGGGTATCGCCAGGTCGCCGTCGGCCGACCCGCATTTCAACAGGCAGGGCAGGTCGCGGTTGGTGCAGGTGAGGTCGATCGACAGCGTCGTCTGCTCGACCTCGAGCGGCTCGCCGTGGGTATCGACGAGCGCGATGACTTTTTCATGGCCCGGACTGGTGACCGCCAGCGTGTCGTCATGGCGCAGTATCCAGTAGCGGCCCTTGTGCGCATCGCCCTCGCCATGGCGCAGTGCATAGAAGGGGCGGAATTCGATGGGCGCGGTGTCCTTGCCGCGCTGCCGCACCATGTGGACCCTGTCGACCGAATACACTTCGTACCCGGATGCATGCGCTGGGTGGGCAAGGACCGAGTATTCCGCGGTGCGCTGCGTGTACCCGACCGGGACGCCCGGCTGCCTGAACAGATTGACGACCGGGGTGCAGCCGGTGAGCAGGCTTTGTGCCGACAGGCCGGCGAGCATCCTTGCCTGGTCCGATCCCGGTGCGATGCCCGCCAGCGCCAGGTGCAGCGTGAAGCCGGTGCAGTCCGATGGCAGCCGCGCGCGGAGCGCGGCAACGTCGATGTCGACGAAGTTGAATTTTTCCGGGAACGCGAAATACTCCGCGAGGAGCCGGTAGGCACGGTGCGAGCGGGCGTCGAACGGGATCAGGGCGTCGTCATCGCCAAACCCGACCGCCGCGACCGGTATCGTGGCGAGCGGTATCCAGGCCCCGTTCGCGCCCTCCTGGACGTAAGCCGACGCCGTGCGCATGAACAGCGCATCGCGCAGCGCCGCGCAGAACGACGCGTCGCCGTCGAGATAAATCCGCATGGGCGCGGGTGTGCCGGCTGGAACTGGGGCCGCGAATTCGATGCCGATCGCCGCCGTCACGCCCGGCGCGACCCAGGTCGGCGACGGCGCGCGGATCACCGCATCGAAGCGGGCGGACGTGATGGCGGCGGGGGCTGGCGCGACATCGTATGCGGTCTGGAATCTGCAGTGCACGCCGCGGACCGGTGCCGATTCGAGCAGCGTCCCGCGCGGTATTGTCCCGGTGCCGCCGGCGGCGGCCGGGAGGAAGCGCGCGATCGCGCACGACGGAAACGGCCTCAGATAATGCGGAAACAGGAGATTGAGCAGCGCCTCCGTAAATTGCGGATACGCGTCGTCCAGCCGCTTCGACACCCGCGCGCACAGCAGGGCGACGGACTGGATCAGGCGTTCGACATGCGGATCGTCGCACGCCTCGCCGCCGAGCTGCAGCTTGGCCGCGACCTTCGGATAGCGCTCGGCGTATTCGCGGCACAGCTGCCGCATGGTGACGAGCTCGCGTTCGTATTGCGCAAACAGTTCGTCCATGATGTGTGTGCCCTAAGGAGCGTTACGCACGCTCTGGATCGAATAGCGTTGGAGCGATGGCTGGAACACGGCGTTGAAAAGCATCGGATCGGCTACCGGCGCGTTCTTCGGTTGTGCGGTGATCACGAAGTCGACCCGGTTGATGGCGCCTTTCCTGGGCTGCAGCGTCGCCGTCACCTTGTGCAGCCTCGGTTCGTGCCGCTCGATCGCCAGCCGGACCGCGGTGCAGATGCGTTTCTGGTCCGTGTCGCTCGTCATGCACATGCCGGCGAAATCGATCAGGCCGTAGTTCACGATGGATCCGCTGACTTCGGGATAGCCGGCCAGCGTATCGGGCAGCAAGGCGGAACGGGTGTTGAGGAGCGCTTCCAGGTCGCGTGTAATACTCTCCTTCCACGCGTGAGAGGCGTCGTCATCGGCATCCAGACGGTCGAACAAACCTGGCGTGAAACTCTGCATGCTGGTTTCCTTTAAAGCCGCCATTATTCCCCTCTTGCTGAGAATAAAGTTGCGCCCTCTCAACAGACCGATGCGCAATGCCCGCCATGCTTTCTCGAGCGAATTTTGAACGAGGAGGCAACGATGAGCTTGGGCGCGAAGATCTTGTGGTCCGAAGGGTTGACGCTGGGACCCCAGCATTTCCAGAGGCAGGACCTGTACCACGAGACGCGGTTGCTCAGGATGGCGTCGGCGCTCAATCCGAACTTCTGGGGCGCCCGCCTGCTGGAGTGGAATATGGATGCGTTGGGCCACAACCTGCTCGAAGCCCAGGCCATGTCGCTGATCTTCCCGGACGGGGCGGTCTACGAGGCGCCCGCGACGGACTTGTTGCCGGTCCCGGTCGACCTGACCCAACTGCCCCAGGAGATCAATACCTTCACGATGCATGCCGCGCTTCCGACCATGCGGCCGCACGGTGCGAATGCGGAGGAGGGCGGTCGTTACGCGTTGGCCGCGTCGGAAACTTCAGACCTGTTCAGCGACGCGGTGCCGATCGACGTGCCGTTCCTGAAGAAGCGGGTCCGGCTCGTTTCGCATGCCGAGCCGCGCGATGGCCACGTCAGTTTTCCCGTGCTGCGCATCCATCGCGATCCGCGTGGCGGTTTCGAGGTCGATCCGGCGTTTGTCCCGCCGTGCGTGGCGATCAGCGCTGCCCGTCCGCTCCAGCAACTGCTCGACGGCCTGACGAGTGCATTGACCGCGAAGATCGTGTCGCTTCACGCCGCGCACCGGAAGACGAATGCGTCCACCTTCGAGGTTCACGCCGGCGACATCACGTCCTGGTGGATGCTGAACATCATCAGCACTGCAAGCGCGTCCCTGCAGCACTGCGCGCGTTCCCGCGTACAGCATCCGGAAGCGCTGTACGAGAAGCTGCTCGCGCTTGCGGGCGGCCTGATGACGTTTTCGGACAGGTACGCAACGTCCGATCTGCCCGCCTACGAGCACGCGGATCCCGGCGTCACGTTCGCCCAGCTCGATGCGGTGATCCGGGACCTCGTCGATACCGTCATCTCGGCCAGGTACTTCACCATTCCGCTCATTGCCGAGGACAGCCGCCGGACGCACTTCAGGGGCGCGCTCGATGCGTCGAAGCTGACCCAGGATACGCAGCTTTGCCTTGCCGTGAGCGCGGACATGCCGGCGCTCGAACTGGTGTCCGCCGTACCGATCCGGTTCAAGATCGGATCGCCCGACGATATCGAACGCATCGTCGCGTCGGCCCTTCCCGGCATCGCGCTGACGCACATGCCGCAGGTGCCCGCCGCCGTGCCGGTCCGTCCCGACACGTATTACTTCTCGGTGTCGACCAGGAACGGCCTTTACGACAATGCGTTGAAAGCGGAAGCGATCGCGATCTATGCCCCGGCCGGGATGCGTGAACTGAACATCGAACTGATCGCGTTCACGCAGTGATCCCGGCCCCTCGTCAGCCTTTCGTACGCGGGTGCAGCCGCGCAAAGCTGATCCCCGCCCCCAGCAGCGCGATGGCCGTCGCCGCGGCGAGGGCATACGTGGTGCCATGGTGCTCCGACAGCACGAGGCAGCCCGCCACCAGCGCGGCGCCGCAGGCCTGGCCCGTCAGGCGCGCCGTGGCCACGATGCCGCTCGCGCCGCCGGCCCGTTCGCGCGGCGCGCTGCCCATGATCGCCTTCATGTTCGGCGCCTGGAACAGGCCGAAGCCGATGCCGCATACGGCCATGCGCCATGCGATGGCGAACGAGGACGGCGCGTCCGGCATCCACAGCAGCGCCGCCATGCCGGCGCACAGGATCAGCAGGCCGATCCCCGCCAGCAGCCCGGACTCGTAGCGGTCGGACAAACGGCCGGAGATCGGGCCCATGATCCCGACCAGCACCGGCCAGGGCGTCAGCAGGAAGCCCGTCTCGACGGGCGAACGGCCGAGCACCTGCTCGAAGTGGAAGGGCAGGGCGACAAATGCGAGGCTCTGCACGGCGAACGTGCACACGGCCGTCAGCGCCGACAGCGCGAACAGCGGCCGCGCCAGCAGGTCGGTCGGCAGGATCGGCGCCGCATGCCCGCGCTGGCGCCGCAGCAGCAGCGCGAAGCACGCGATGGTCGCCAACGCTTCCAGGCCCAGGCGGACGGGCGACACGCCATGCGCGGCATCGCCCAGCAACAGGATCAGGAAGCCGAACGCGCCCACGTTGCACAGCGCGGCGCCGGCGTCGAAGCCGTGCGTGCCGCGCGCGTTGTCGGGCAGGACGCGGCGCGCGAGCACGAACGCGGCGGCGCCGATGGGGACGTTGATGGCGAACAGCCACGGCCACGACGCCAGCGCCAGGATCAGAGAGGCGAGCGTGGGCCCGACGGCGAACGCCACCGCCACGACAAGGGCATTCAGGCCGAAGCCCTGGCCTTGCAGGTGCGCCGGATAGATGGCGCGCATCATCGCCGTCGTCACGCCCATCAGGGCGGCGGCGCCGAGGCCCTGCAGCAGGCGCGCACCCACGAGCAGCGGCAGGTTCCACGCCAGCGCACATAACAGGGATGCGACCGTGAACAGCGCCAGCCCGGCCGTGGCGACGCGCCGGTAGCCGACGCGCTCGCCCAGCGCCGCGAACGGCAGCAGCGTGGCGACCATGGCCAACTGATAAATGTTGACGATCCACACGGAGGCGGCGGCGCCTGCGTGCAGGTGCCGGGCCAGCTCGGGCAGGGCCGTGTTGGCGATCGCCGTGTCCAGCGACGCCATCGATACGCCCGTCATCAGGGCCAGCATCGCCCAGCGGCGGCGCGCCGCGGGCAGGCCGTCGGCAGGAGAGTGCGCCGCGGCACCGGACATGGTGCCGCGGGTCAGAACAGTTTCTGTCATATCAGTCCCTGGCCACTCCCGACGGGCCGATGCGCTCGGCGTTCGGCGCATCCGAGATGCGGATGCGGATCAGGTGGCGGCGCTCGTCCGTGTACGTGGTGCGGCCGTGCAGCATGTGGTGGTTATCGACCAGCATCAGCGTATCGTCCGGCAGCTGTTCCTCGAAGCGCGCGGCGCCTTTCTCGACCACCTCGTTCATCAGCGCCAGCGCGTCGCACAGGGCCGGCGTGGCCAGGTCCGGGCGGGCGTCGAGTCCCTTCAGGATCGAGTCGTAGCGCCAGCGCATCGCAAAGCGCGGCGGCGGCTTCACGCTGTAGCGCGACGCGGCGCGCGTGACCGGTCCGAACACCGGGGCCACGTGGACCTCGACGGTTTCCTCGCCCGCCGCGTACACGGCCGGGACGCGGAACGGCACCGGCGTGGTGCACAGCAGGTCGAACGCGGCGCGGCCTTCCTCCGTGCGCTGCAGCGCGTCGTAGATGTCGTCGCCGTCGACCAGCAGCGACTTGCCGCCGTCGCAGCGCGCGGCATGCACCACGTACAGGACGAACTGCTCTTCGGGCATCGGGTAGAACGACGAATCCGTGTGCATGTCGGCATTGCCGACGCGCTCGGAAAACGTCGTGAAGCGGCTGCCGCCTTCCGCGGCGGGCCTGGCGCGCACGTCCCACGCGACGCGGCCGGTGCGCTGGTCCGTCGAGGTGGGATAGCCGAGCATCAGCGTCAGCGCGTACAGGGCCGCGTTGCGGCGTTCTTCCGGCAGGCCGGCGAGACCGAGATTATGAATCACTGCACCATGCGTGCGCAGGCCGAGTAATCCTTCGGTGAAATGGGCCAATACCGGAACGCGCCCCAATTCGGTGCGCAATTGCACCTCATTTGGATGCGCGTAAAAGCCGTTCCCATTAAAACTATCAAAATGTTTCAATAGGATTTCAAGAATGGAATCCAGGTCGGTATTCCAGTCTATTGCAGCGTTGGCAAATACGATTTTGCCAATTCGGGAAATGGATGTAAGCATGTCAAGAACTCCAAAAGTTGCCTTAGGGTAAGTTTTTAAATTCTAAAAGATGCCTGTGTCTTTTCGCAATCTAATTTGCGTTTTTTAACTATCCTTATGCAGAAATGTTACGTTCTGAAACTAAGAGCGAAGTGTCGCAAAAAATCGACAAGAGTGAAGAATAGGGATGTGTAGACAACTCATGTCGTTTATCATGGTTGACGTACGGAAACATTGTAACATGCAGGTCAACATATTCAAACGGTCAACATGAGATATATATCAAGCTTGCGCCTCGCTACTAAATTGGGAATTGCATTTGCCGCTGTCCTTGCGCTAACCGCGCTGGTTGGCAGTGTCGCAATATGGCAATTAGCACAAGTTAATGACACGTCGATGAAATTGTCGGCGCACTGGATGCCCGGTATTCGGGTTATCGAGGACATAAAATCGCAGATTGCGCGTATTCGCACGCGCGAATTGCAATACATCATTTCCACCGAACAAGCGGAAATGGATAAATACGACAAGGTTATCGCGAAAGACCTGGATGACCTCCATAAAATGCAGGACGATTACGTGAAACTGCTCGAATCGCCCGAGGAAAAACAGATGTACGCGCAGTGGCTGGACATGTGGGACCGCTACATGGCGGAAGACGCCAGGATCCGGGCGGCGGCCCGTGCCGGCGACGCCGACCTGGCCAAGAAGCTGATCCGCGGCGAGTCGAACAAGCTGATCGTCGCGCTGCGGGGCCACGTCGACAAGATCGTCGACATGTACACGGAAGGCGGCCGCGCCGCGGCGGTCGAGGGCAATGCGCGCTACACGGCATCGCGCATGTGGATCGTATCGCTGATGCTGGGCAGCGTCGTGCTGGGCGCCGCCGGCGCCATGCTGCTCACGCGCTGGCTGATGCGGCGCCTCGGCGGCGAGCCGGACTACGCCACGGAGATCGTCGCGCGCATCGCCGCCGGCGACTTGTCCGTGCGGGTCGACACGCGTGCCGGCGATGCGTCGAGCCTGTTGTATGCGATGAAATCCATGCGCGACAACCTGGCGAAGATCGTCGGCGACGTGCGCGGCGCGACCGCGACGATCTCGCAGGCGTCCGACGAAATCGCCAGCGGTAACCTCGACCTGTCGTCGCGTACGGAGCAGCAGGCCAGCTCGCTGGAAGAGACGGCCGCGTCGATGGAGGAGCTGACGTCGACCGTGAAACAGAACGCGGACCACGCGGGCCAGGCGAACGCGCTGGCCGATACGGCGGCCGGCGTCGCCCAGAAGGGCAGCGCGGCCGTGGCGCGCGTCGTCGACACGATGGGCTCGATCCACGCGTCGTCGCAGAAGATCGTCGACATCATCGCCGTCATCGACGGCATCGCGTTCCAGACGAACATCCTGGCGCTGAACGCGGCCGTGGAAGCGGCGCGCGCGGGCGAGCAGGGGCGCGGCTTCGCCGTCGTCGCGACGGAAGTGCGCAATCTCGCCCAGCGTTCGGCCGCCGCCGCGAAGGAAATCAAGGAACTCATCGGCAGCTCCGTGCGGCAGGTCGAGGCGGGCAACCTGCTCGTCACGGAAGCGGGTGCGACGATGACCGAGGTGCTGGGCAGCGTGCAGCGCATGCACGCGATCATGGCCGAGATCAGCCACGCGAGCCGCGAACAGAGCGCCGGCATCGAGCAGGTGAACCAGGCCATCACGCAGATGGATACGGTGACCCAGCAGAACGCGGGGCTCGTGCAGCAGGCGGCCCATACGGCCCAGAGCCTGCAGGAACAGGCGGCCGCGCTGGGGCAGCTGGTCAGCGTGTTCCGTCTCGAGGCGTTCGAGGCGCCCCAGCCGTCCTCACGCCGCGCGGGCCTGATGCTCGCGCGTTAAACAAAACGGCAGCCCGCGGGCTGCCGTTTTCGTTTGCGCGATCCGTGCGGATCAGCGCATCTCTTCGATCATCTTCTTCAGCTTGCCGGAGTCGGCGCAGAACGCGCGGATGCCTTCGGCCAGCTTCTCGGTCGCCATCGCGTCTTCGTTCAGCATGAAGCGGAACGTCTTTTCGTCGAGTGCGATCTTTTCGATGTCGGCATTCGCGTCCGCCACCAGCTTGCGCTCGACGGCGCCTTCCGTGTCGGCCAGCTTCTGCAGCAGGTCCGGCGAGATCGTCAGCAGGTCGCAGCCGGCCAGTTCCAGGATCTGCGACGTGTTGCGGAAGCTCGCGCCCATCACCTCGGTCTTGTAGCCGAACTTGCGGTAGTACTGGTAGATGCGCTTGACCGACTGCACGCCCGGATCGTCCGCGCCCTGGTAGTCGGTGCCCGTGGATTTCTTGTACCAGTCGTAGATGCGGCCGACGAACGGCGAGATCAGTTGCACGCCCGCTTCGGCGCAGGCGACGGCCTGGCACAGCGAGAACAGCAGCGTGAGGTTGCAGCGGATGCCGTCCTGTTCCAGGATCTCGGCGGCGCGGATGCCTTCCCACGTCGATGCGATCTTGATCAGCACGCGCTCGCGCTTGATGCCGGCCGCTTCGTACAGGGCGATCAGTTCGCGGCCCTTGGCGACGGTGGCTTCCGTGTCGAACGACAGGGCGGCGTCGATTTCGGTCGAGACGCGGCCCGGCACGAACTTCAGGATCTCGGTGCCGAACGCGATCAGCAGGCGGTCGACGATTTCCTCGGTCGACGCGTTCGGGAAGTCGGCGATGGTCTTTTCCAGCAGCGGACGGTATTCCGGCTTCTGGACGGCCTTCAGGATCAGCGACGGATTCGTCGTCGCGTCCTGCGGTGCGTAGGCCTTGATCGATTGGAAGTCACCGGTGTCGGCCACCACGGTGGTGTACTGCTTGAGCTGTTCGAGTTGGTTCATGATGCGGCGGAAAAGGGGAATAGGCGGTTATTGTATCCGGAATCAGCAGTCGGTCGCCTCGAGAAACGCCGCCACCATGGCTTCCAGCCCGGCCTTGTCCTCGTCGGAAAAGCGGTCGAGCGACGGGCTGTCGATATCGAACACGCCCACCAGCTTCCCGTTCTTGACGAGCGGGATCACGATTTCCGAATTCGACGCCGAATCGCACGCGATGTGGCCCGGGAACGCGTGCACGTCCGGCACGACGATGGTTTCGCGCTTGACGGCCGTCGTGCCGCACACGCCGCGGCCGAACGGGATGCGGGCGCACGCCGGCTTGCCCTGGAACGGGCCGACGAGCAGGTCTTCGCCATTGCCCGATTTCGCGGGCACGGTGAGGTAAAAACCGGCCCAGTTCAGGTCGGCGAGCGTGTCGTAGACGAGCGCCGCGAATTGCGCCGCGTTGGCGGTGAGGTCGCGCTCGCCCTCGAGGACGCTGACGACCTGGCGTACCAGCAGGTCATAGTCGGGACGGGTGCTGCGTTCGGGATTGATGTGCATGGCGGACGATGCTGCGTTGTCGAAAGTACGTATTTTACGGCAGTAAAAATAGATTGTGATTGACATCTATTTTGAAAAATGGATTATGATTGACATCCATATTGGAGGAAACCATGCGAGTCAATCGAATCCAGGCGGAGGAAAACCGCCAGGCCGTCATCGACGCGGCCAGCCGCCTGTTCCGCGAACGGGGCTTCGACGGCGTCGGCCTCGCCGAGCTGATGGCCGCGGCCGGCCTCACGCACGGCGCGTTCTATAAACAGTTCAAGTCCAAGGACGACCTGATCGCCCAGGCCTGCGACCGTGCGCTGGAAACCGGCATCGACGGCTGGCGGCGCGCGGCGGCGGATGCGGGGGAGAGCGCCTACCAGGCCCTCGTGCGCCGCTACCTGACGCCGGGGCACCGCGGCCGCCCGGGTTCGGGCTGCGTCATCGCTTCGCTCGGCCCGGACGCGTCCCGCCACGGCCCCGAACTGCCGCGCCACTTCGAGGCGGGCGTGAGGACCTTCGTCGACATCCTCGGTGATGCCATGCGCAGGAATGACCCGGACGCGACGCCGGACGACGCGCTGGCCGCATTCGCCACGATGGTCGGCGCGCTCGTGCTGGCGCGGTCCGTCGGCGACGACGCGTACGCCCACCGCATCCTCGACGCGGCCACGGCCCGTCTTCTCGACTAAGGACTCCCATGCTTTCCACATCCCTCGCCCGGTGGATGGGCCGCCGCGGCCTGCATTACGGCTGGCTGGTCGCCGCCATCACCTTCCTGACGGCCCTGTCGTCGTCCGCCGCCCTCGGCCTGCCGGGTGCGCTGCTCAAGCCCCTGAGCCAGGAATTCGGCTGGACCGTCGACCAGATCTCGTCGGCGCTCGCCGTGCGCTTTGCCCTGTTCGGCCTGATGGGACCCTTTTCCGCGCTGCTGATGGAGCGCTTCGGCCTGCGCAACGTGATGGTGACGGCGCTCGCGGTCATCGCGGCCGGCCTCGGCCTCGTGCGCCAGATGACGGACTTCTGGCAGCTCGTGCTGCTGCTGGGCGTGATGCTGGGCGTCGGGTCCGGCATGACGGCCCTGGTCCTCAACGCCGTCGTCGCCAACCGCTGGTTCGAACAGCGCCGCGGCCTCGTGATGGGATTGTTGACCGCCAGCTCGGCGACGGGCCAGCTCGTGTTCCTCCCGGTCGGCACGTGGCTGATCGAGCATGGCGGCTGGCGCATGGCGCTGCTGCCCGTGATGGCCAGCTGCGCGCTCGTGGCGATTCTGGCGCTGCTGGTCGTGCGCGACCATCCGCAGGAACTGGGTCTCGCACCCTACGGCGGCGACACGTCCGTAAAGCCTGTCGTGCCGGCGCGCGCACCGGTCTCGATCCGCACTCCGTTCACGACGCTGGCCAGCGTGCGCGCCGACCGCGTGTTCTGGGTGCTGTTCGGGAGCTTCTTCATCTGCGGCCTGTCGACGAATGGCCTGATCCAGACCCACTTCATTTCGCTGTGCGGCGATGCGGGCCTGGGCGCCGTCCCGGCCGCGTCGGTGCTGGCGATGATGGGCACGTTCGACCTCGTGGGCACGATCCTGTCCGGCTGGCTGTCCGACCGCTACGACAGCCGCTACCTGCTGTGCTGGTACTACGGCATGCGCGGGCTGTCGCTGGCGTGGCTGCCGTCGGCCGACTTCACGCTCACGGGCCTGACGCTGTTCGCCATGTTCTATGGCCTCGACTGGATCGCGACCGTGCCGCCGACCGTGAAGCTGGCCGCGCAGGCCTGGGGCAAGCGCGCACCGATGATCTTCGGCTGGGTCTTCGCGGGCCACCAGCTCGGCGCGGCCGTGGCGGCCTACGGCGCGGGCCGCATCCGCACGATCGCGTTCACGTATTCGCCGGCCGTGTACACGGCGGCGGCGGCGTGCGGCGTCGCCGCGCTGATCGTACTGCTGGCGCGGCGCCGCGCGGCCGCCCCGGTGCCGGTGGCGGAGGGAGCGGTCAACTAAGTGAGCGCGACGCGTGCGCGCCCGGACGCGTCGAGCTTGACGGCCACCAGGCGCTCGCCGATCCGCACCTTCGCCGCCTGTCCCGGCTTGCCGCGCAGCGCGACGCGCGTGGCGCGGCCGCCGGCCCAGTCCAGGTCGACCTCGATGCCGCCGCGGGCGCGCACGCCGTGGACGGCACCTTCCGGCCACGCGCGCGGCAGCGCGGGCAGGATGCGGATCTCGCCGCCCCACGACTGCACGAGCATTTCCAGGATGGCGGCCGCGCCGCCGAAATTGCCGTCGATCTGGAATGGCGGGTGCGAATCGAACATGTTCGGGTAGGTGCGCTCCCGGCCCAGCAGGCCGCGCAGGATGCTGTAGGCGCGCTCGCCTTCGCCCATGCGCGTCCACAGCGCCAGGCGCCATGCCGTGGCCCAGCCGGTCGACAAGTCGCCGCGCGTGTTCAGCGTCGTCTTGGCAGCCGCGATCAGATCCGGTGTGTCGCGCACGTTGATCTGTTCGCTGGGATAGATAGCGTACAGGTGCGACACGTGACGGTGATGCTGTTCCGGCGCCTGGCCATCCCAGTCCTCCAGCCATTCCTGTAACTGTCCCTGCGCGCCGACGCGGTCCGGCGCCAGGCGTGCCCGTTTCGCTTCCACCGTCTTGCGGAAGTCCGCGTCCGGGTCGCGCAGCTTCTCGTGCGCCGTGAGCGTCCACGCGAACAGGTCGCGCACGATCTGGCGGTCCATCGCCGGACCCGCGCACACGGCCACGTCCGGATGGTGCGTGTTTTCCGGCGAGATCGACGGCGACGTCACGAGGCCGCGCCCTTGCTTATCCTCGATGAGTACGTCGACGAAGAACTGCGAGGCGCCCTTCAGCAGCGGGTAGATGCGGGCCAGGTACGCATCATCCGGGGTGTACTCGTAGTGGTCCCACAGCGTCTTGCACATCCACGCGCCGCCGCAGGGCCACATGCCCCAGTTCGGGCCGTCGATGGGCGCCGCCGCGCGCCACAGGTCGGTGTTGTGGTGCGCGACCCAGCCGCGGGCGCCATAGCTGTCGCGCGCGACGTCGGCGCCGTTGACGGCCAGTTCCTCGACCATCTTCACGACCGGCTCCACGCACTCGCCCAGGTTGGCCGCTTCCGCCGGCCAGTAGTTCATCTCCGTGTTGATGTTGATGGTGTATTTGCCGCCCCACGGCGGATAGATGCCCTCGTTCCAGATGCCCTGCAGATTGGCGGGCTGGCTGCCCGGCCGCGACGACGAGATCAGCAGATAGCGGCCGTACTGGAGGTACAGCGCGGACAGCCCCGCGAGCGCGGCGTCGTCCGTCTGCGGGACGGCGGCGATGCGTGCATCGGTTGGGACGGCGGCGCCGGCGTCCGCGCGGCCGAGGCGCAGCGACAGGCGCGAGAACAGCGCACGGTGCGCCTTGACGTGATCGGCGCGCAGGCGTGCATACGGCTTGCGCGCGGCGGCCTCCATGCGCGTGCGCACGGCCTGCACGGGGTCGCCGCTGGTGTCGCGGAAGTTGACGAAGCTGGTGGCGGCGCCGATGAGCAGCGTGACCTCGCGCGCGCCGCGCACGCGCAGGCGGCCGCCTTCGACATCGACCTTGCCGTCGCCCAGGGCCTGCACGCGCACGGCGTAGCGCAGCACGCCCTTGACGCCGGCGGCGTCCGCGTTGCCGCCTTCGACGAGCAGGGCGCGCGGACCGTCCGCGCGGATCGCCAGGCTGGCCGGCCGCTTCGATTCTTCCAGGTCTTCCTTCACGTCCCAGGGCGCACCCGTGGCGGCCGACGGGTCATCCGCGGACTTGCCGTCGTAATTGGCCTTGCCGTAATCGACCTGGCGCGGGTGGCGGTAGCCGACGTCGAAGGAAAGCGTGCCGCCGCCGCTTGCCTGCAGGTGCAGCACGATCACCTCGTCGGGCGCGCTCGCGAACACCTCGCGCACGTGGCGCGCGCCGCCGCTCGTGAAGCGCGTCGTCGCGATGGCGGTGTCGAGGTCGAGCGAGCGGCGATATGAGGCCGTCGGCGTCAGTCCATGAAAGTCCAGCAGCAGGTCGCCGGCGGCCCCGTACGGCATCTGCGTGGCCGGCTTCGAGATCATCGATTTCGCCACCAGGTCGCGCGCCTCGATGAAGCGGCCCTCGTCGATCAGCGCGCGCACGCGCGGCAGCGCCGACTTGAATTCGGGATTGTCGAAGCGGTACGGACCGCCGGCCCACAGCGTGTCTTCGTTCAGTTGCAGGCGCTCCTGCAGCGGGCGACCGTACACCATCGCACCGAGCCGGCCGTTGCCAATGGGGAGGGCCTCGACCCATGGACCCGCGGGGCGCTCGTACCACAGCGCCAGTTGTTCCTTGCCGCTATCCGTGCGCGCCACGACGGTTGCGCCGGCGAGACCGGGCATGCCGGTCGCGGCGGCCGCGAGGCCCAGCGTGCCGAGCACGCGGCGCCGGGTAGGGTTGACCTGTTGATGACCTGCTTTGCCCAATCTTGTCTCCTGGTTTGTGTGAGGTTATTGTTTATTATAAATAAAAACCAAGCCAGGAGAAATTTTTCGTTACGGCATGCTGGTCCGATACTGTGCTCGCGCGTCGCACACATGCCGATGATGCTCGTCGGCCCACGCGACGAGACCCCGCATCGGCACGAGGAACGACAGACCGAGAGGCGTGAGGTCGTACTCGACCCGGGGCGGCACTTCCGGGTACACGGTGCGGCGCACGAAGCCGTCTTCCTCCAGGCGCTTCAGGGTCTGCGACAGCATCTGCTTGGAGATGTCGCCCAGTGCGCGCATCAATTCGTTGAAACGCTTCGTGCCGCCTTCGAGCGCGTCGAGCACGAGGAGGCTCCACTGGTCGCCAATGCGGTCCAGCACGTCGCGGATGGGGCAGGGTTGGTCGAAGGGGCGGTCGGTGGCGAGCAGGGTGGTCTTGGACATGGCGTGTTCACGGGTAATGGTCAGTTTTCGCTGACCTGATCATGCCGCGCTGACTTCTTGTGCGGCAGATGCAGGTTAGCATAAGATGATTCGACGGTCTCGTTTACAGACCTATCCTCAACCACAGACCAAAGGAATTCCATGGCACGCATCGCTCTCATTGGCGCCACCGGCAACGTCGGCACGCGCATCCTGAACGAACTCGTTTCGCGCAACCACCAGGTCACGGCCATCGTCCGCGATCCGTCGAAAGTCCCGGCACGCGCCGGCGTGACGGCGGCGCGCGGCGACGTGGCCGATCCGGCCGGCCTGGCCGAGGTGCTGAAGGGCCACGATGCCGTGGTCAGTTCCGTACGCTTTCTCGATACCGACCCGGCCGCGCTGATCGGCGCCGTGCGCGCTTCGGGCGTAACACGTTATCTCGTCGTGGGCGGCGCCGGCAGCCTGTTCGTCGCACCGGGCAAGCGCCTCGTCGACCAGCCCGATTTCCCGGCCGCGTACAAGGACGAGGCGACGAAAGGCGCCGATTTCCTGGACGCGCTGCGCGGCGTGAGCGATCTCGATTGGACGTTCATCTCGCCGTCCGCCCTGTTCGTGCCGGGCGAGCGCACCGGCAAGTTCCGCCTCGCCAAGGACGAGCTGCTGGTGAGCGAGAAGGGCAGCACGATCTCGTACGAAGACTACGCCGTCGCGCTGGTCGACGAGATCGAGGAGCCTGCGCATGTGCGCGAGCGGTTCACGGTCGGCTACTGATTTTTTTCCGGCGTCCACACGTCGAGCCGCCGGCCTTCCGCGCACGCGGCGATGAGCCGCTCGAGCCGCGCGGCCCGCGTCTCCGGCTTCTTGGCGCTCGTCACGACGTGGATCATGCGCTTGCGGGCGCCGGGCGGGCACGCTTCGAAAAACGCCCACGCAGCCTTGTGGCGCCGGAAGCGGGCGAGGTCCTCGGGCGACAGTTCGGCGGGCGTCGCGCGCTCGTGCGAATACACGCGCGAGCGGTCTTCCGAACGCTGCGCGAACGCCGCTTCGCCGGCCGGCGTGATGAGGCCCTGTTCGCGCAGCTTCGCGATCTTGTCGATGTTCACCGCGCTCCAGATCGAGCCGGCCTTGCGCGGCGTGAAGCGGATGGTGTACGTGGCATCGTCCACGCGCTTGCGCACGCCGTCGATCCAGCCGTAGCACAGCGCCTGGTCGACGGATTCGGACCACGTCATGCACGGCTTGCCCGTGCCGACTTTGTGAAAGCCCACGAGCAGTTCTTTCGCTTCGTGCGCGTGGGCCGCGAGCCAGGCGCGGAAGTCTTCCGCGGTGTCGAAGAATGCCGGGGAAGTCATGGGGCTAGTCAGCCAGGATGCCGGTGCGCAGGCGCTGAAGCGCAAGGACGTCGTCCTGGGCCGCGGCCCGCTGGTACCAGCGCATGGCTTCTTCGGGGTTCGCCATGACGCCGTCCCCTTTCTCGTAACGCCGGCCCAGTGCGAACTGTGCGGGCGCAACGCCTCGCCCGGCAGCGCTTTTCAGCAGGGCGAGGGCGCTCTTGCGGTCGTCGTCGAACTTGGCGGTTGTCGACATCAGGAGGCTCAGGCGATACAACGCCTGGAGGTCGCCCTGTTGGGCCACCACCGCCGCGAGGCGCTTCGCGCCGAGCATGTCGGCGTCGCCGACGATGCTCCAGCTGTAGATCACGGGCAGCCATGCCTGTACCGGCTCGCCCTTGACCGTCGCCGGCTTGAACACGCACTTTGCCAGGGCTTCCTGCGCCGCCCGGTCCAGGTCGGGGAACCCGGTGGACACTCGGATGATGGAACGTTCGACGGTACCGTCCGGGCGGATGAGGAACGCGAGCTCGGTCACGCCCTGCTCGTTGAGCCTTACGGATTGCCTCGGATATCCCGGTTTGCTGCACGCCGCGGACGCGGTTCCTGACAATGCCGCGCCGGCCAGGACGGCGGCAGCGAGCAGGCACTTCGAAACGCTGAAGATCATGTGTCGAGCCATGTTCAAATAGCTCGACTTTAGGCTTCGGTTGGCTGTTTGTAAAGATGTCAGCCGATGAACGAATCGAACTGCAGGTCGAATTCCTGCAGCGCTTTCTGCGCGTTCTGCATCTTCTTGCGGAATTCCGGACCGCGCTGCAGCGCGAGGCCCACCGCGAGCACGTCGATCACGACGAGGTACGCGAGGCGCGCGGAGATCGGCGTGTACGGGTCGATCGCGAACACGAGGTCGATGGGGATGAGTAAACTCGCCATGTCCGCGAGCGGCGTGCCGGACGGGGCCAGCACGATCACTTCGGCGCCGCCGCGGCGCGCCAGTTTCGCGGAGCGCGTGAGCGACGGGTTGTTGCCGCGCTGGGAGATCGCGACCAGGGCGTCGCCCTCGCGCAGCAGCGCGGCCGCGATGGCGTGGATCGCGGGGTCGGTGTACGCGACGGTCGGGACGCCCGAGCGGAAGAATTTGTGCTGCGCGTCAGCCGCGACGAAGCCCGACGTGCCCTGGCCGTAGAACTCGATCTTGTTGGCGCGCGACAGGATGTCGAGCGCCTTCTGGATCAGTTCCGGCTTCAGGTTGTTGCGCAGGTCGAGCAGGGTATTGATCGAGCGGCTGCAGATCTTGTTGACGAGGTCCGCGGCCAGGTCGTCCTGCGCCGGCTGCTCGCTGGCGCCGGGCAGCGCCAGGGCGAGGCCTTGCGCGAGCTTCAGCTTGAACTCGTGCCAGCCGTCGTAGCCGAGCGTGCGGCAGAAGCGCACGACGGTCGGCTCGGACACCTGCGCGCTGCGCGCCAGCGCCGTGATGTTCTGGCTCACGGTGGCGCTGGGCGCGGCCAGCACGGCGAGCGCCACCTTGCGCTCGGACTTGGACAGCGAGTCGAGCTGGGTACGGATCGAATCGAGCAGCACGGTGTCTTCCTTCAGTCTTCGGGCAGCGCCTCTTCGCGCCACTGCAGGCCGTCGCGGCCGATCAGCGCGGATGCGGCGGCGGGGCCCCACGTGCCGGACGTGTACGGGACCGGCGTCGTGTCGTCCTGCTCCCAGTATTCGAGGATCGGCTCGACCCATTCCCACGCGGCTTCCAGTTCGTCGCCGCGCATGAACAGGGTCAGCTGGCCGCGCAGGACGTCCAGCAGCAGACGCTCGTACGCTTCCATGCGCGGGGACTTGAACTGTTCGCGGAAATCGAGTTCGAGTTCGGCCTGCTTCAGGCGCATGGAGTCGCCCGGCGTCTTGGCCATCAGGTTCATCGACAGGCCTTCGTCCGGCTGCAGGCGGATCACGAGGCTGTTCGGCTGGAAGCTCGACGTCGGCTGGTTGAAGATCGAGTGCGGGATCGTCTTGAAGCGCACGACGATCTCCGCGAGGCGGTCGGCCATGCGCTTGCCGGTGCGCAGGTAGAACGGCACGCCGGCCCAGCGCCACGTGTCGATCTCGGCCTTCATCGCGACGAAGGTTTCCGTCTTCGATTGCTTGGGCGCGCCCGGTTCGTCGCGGTAGCCCGGCACGGCCTGGCCGTCGACGTAGCCGCCGCGGTACTGGCCGCGCACGATGTTCTGCGACAGCGTCGTCGGCGTGAAGCGCTTCAGCGAGCGCAGGACCTGCAGCTTGGCGTCGCGCACGGCGTCCGGCGCGATCGACGTCGGCGGTTCCATCGCGACGATACACAGCAGCTGCAGCAGGTGGTTCTGCAGCATGTCGCGCAGGGCGCCCGAGTTGTCGTAATAGCCCAGGCGGTTGCCCACGCCGATCTTTTCCGCGATGGTGATCTGCACGTCGGAGATCCACTCGCGGCGCCACAGCGGCTCGAACAGGATGTTACCGAAGCGCAGGGCCAGCAGGTTCTGCACGGTTTCCTTGCCGAGGTAGTGGTCGATCCGGTAGATCTGCGATTCGGCGAAGACCTTGCCGACGTCCTTGTTGATCTGCTTGGCCGACGCGAGGTCGCGGCCCAGCGGCTTTTCCAGCACGACGCGCGAATTCGGCGTGGCCAGGCCCACGGCGGCCAGGTTCTCGCAGATCGTCGCGAACAGTTGCGGCGGCGTCGCCAGGTAGTACACGCGCGTGAGCGACGTATCCTTGCGCAGCGCTTCCGCCAGCGCGGCATAGGTCGCCACGTTGCCGGCGTCGACGGCGACGTAGGTGATGCGGTCCAGGAACGTCTGCCACGCGCTAGCGTCGACGTTTTCCTTCACGTGCGATTTCGCGTTGGTTTCCACCATGTCGATGAACGCTTCCTGCGACATCTCGTCACGGCCCACGCAGATGATGCGCGCCGTCGCGGGCAGGTCGTTGCACACGTCACGGGCATACATCGCCGGCAACAGCTTGCGCATCGCGAGGTCGCCGCTGCCGCCGAAGAAAACGAGATCGAAATCGGAAAGTGCCATGGTGTCTGTCGAGGAGTGAAATGCTGTAAATTTACTACACGAATATCGATAGCGCAAGAAATTTTACTACGAAGTCGAGTGTAGTCGAAGGTAATGGTGCCACATCCGTGGCGGCGTGGGCGCGAGAGAAGAGGAGGGCGGGCACGTCGTGCCCACCCTTGAGTCAACCGCGGTATTCGGCCTGCTCGACGCCGGGGACGTCGACGGTAAACGCCAGTACTTTACCGCTGTGCGGATACTTCGCCAGCTCGTCGTTCGAGCGGCCCTTGCTGGCGCTGGTGACGAACAGCGTGCGCAGGTCGGGCCCGCCGAACGCGACGGACGTCGGGCAGCGCACCGGCAGTTCGATTTCCTGCAGCAGTTCACCGGTCGGCGACAGCTTGACGATGCGGCCGCCTTCGAACATCGCGGACCAGTAATTGCCTTCGCTGTCCACCGCCGCGCCGTCCGGACGGCCGCCGTAGTCGGCCGCCTTCTTGTCGTCGGAGAAGGTGACGAGGTTGCGGCGGTTCGACGCCGTGCCCGTTTTCACGTCGTAGTCGTAGGCGTCCACGCGGTGGCTCGTCGTGTCCGAGTGGTACATGGTCTTGCCGTCCGGGCTGAACGACAGGCCGTTCGAGTTCGTCATGCCACCGGCCCAGGCCAGGCGCAGTTCGCCCTTGTCCAGCACGTACATCTCGGCCTTGGGCTGGTCGCGCGGCTCGTACATCGTGCCGACCCAGAAGCGGCCCGCCGGGTCCGTGCGGCCGTCGTTGAAGCGGACGATGGACGTGTCGTACGGCGCCGGCACGATGTCGTCGATGTCGCCCGTCGTCGTGTTCAGGTAGACGAAGCCGGCGCGCGTGGCCAGCACGAGATTGTTGTCCTGGTCGACGGCGATCGCGGACGGCTCCGTCGCCGTGTTCCAGCGCGAATACTTGCCGCTCGACGGATGCAGGCGGTGCACCGACTTGCCGTCGATGTCGACCCAGTACAGCGCGGATTCGACCGCATGCCAGACGGCGGATTCGCCGACCAGCATCGGTTCGTCATGCACGATGTGGAATTTTTCGGTCTTCATGAAACGCTCCTCAGACGGCTGCCCTGGCGCGGGCGATCAGGCCGTTGGTCGAACCGTCGTGCTGCGCCGGTTGTGCTTCGCCGTTCAGTTCCGCCTCGATCTTCTTGGCCAGGACCTTGCCCAGTTCCACACCCCACTGGTCGTAGCTGTTCACGTCCCACAGCGCGCCCTGCACGAACACCTTGTGCTCGTACAGCGCGATCAGGGCGCCCAGCGTGGCCGGGGTCAGGTATTCCATCAGGATCGTGTTGCTGGGACGGTTGCCCGGGAAGGTCTTGTGCGGGACGAGGCGCTCGATCTCCGCCGGGTCCTGGCCTGCCAGGTCCTCGCGCACCTCATCGGCCGTCTTGCCCTTCATGAAGGCTTCCGACTGCGCGAAGCAGTTCGCGAGCAGCGCGGCGTGATGGTTGTGGAATTCGTGCGCCGGACGCAGCGCGGCGATGAAGTCCATCGGCGTGACGTCCGTGCCCTGGTGCAGCAGCTGGAAGTACGCGTGCTGGCCGTTCGTGCCCACGTCGCCCCAGATCACCGGGCCGGTCGCGTAGTCCGTGATGACGTCGCCGGCGCGCGTGACGCGCTTGCCGTTGCTTTCCATGTCGAGCTGCTGCAGGTACGCGGGGAAGCGGTTCAGGTCCTGGTGGTACGGCGCGATCGACACCGACGGGCAGCCGAGGAATTCGCGGTTCCAGAAGCCGACGAGCGCCAGGATCATCGGCAGGTTCTGCTCGATGGGCGCGGTGCGGAAGTGCTCGTCCAGCGCGTGCGCGCCCGCGAGGAAGTCGGCGAAATAGCCGTAGCCGACGCACAGCGCGACCGGCAGGCCGATGGCCGACCAGACGGAGTAGCGGCCGCCGACCCAGTCCCAGAACGGGAACATGTTGTCCGGGTCGATGCCGAACTTCTTGATGGCTTCGACGTTGGTCGACACCGCGACGAAGTGCCTGGCGAGGGCTTCTTCCGACGCGTGCTTGAGGAACCAGCTGCGCGCCGTGTTCGCGTTCATCATGGTCTCGGCCGTCGTGAACGTCTTCGAGGCGATGATGAACAGCGTCGTTTCCGGATTCACGCGCGCCAGCGCGGCGTCCATGTCGTGGCCGTCGACGTTGGAGACGAAGTGCATGGCCAGGCGCGGATGCGCGAACTGGCGCAGCGCCAGGCAGACCATCTTCGGGCCGAGGTCGGAACCGCCGATGCCGATGTTGACGATGTCCGTGATTTCCTTGCCGGTGTGGCCGCGCCACTGGCCGCTGCGGACGGCGTCGCTGAACGTCTTGATGCGGGCGAGAACGCCATGCACGTCGGCCGTGATGTCCTGGCCGTCGACGGTGATCTGCTTGTCTTTCGGCGCGCGCAGGGCGGTGTGCAGGACGGCACGGTTTTCCGTCAGGTTGATCTTGTCGCCGGCGAACATCGCGTCGCGCAGCTGCTCGACGCTGCGCTCGCGCGCCAGGTTTGCCAGCAGTGCAAGCGTGCGCCCGTCCAGGCGGTTTTTTGAATAGTCTAGGAACAGTCCGGCCGCTTCCGCCGAGAGACGTTCGAAGCGCTGCGGGTCTTGCGCGAACAGGTCGCGCATCTGCCATTGCCGGGCGTCCTGGGCGTGGGTCTGGAGGGCCTGGTAACTGGTGGTGCTGGTCAGGGGTGGTTGGCGCATGGTGATGGACGGTATGATGTCATTTTGTGCAGGTTATCGAATCATACAGGAAGCAGGCGTAAATTCACTACACAAATTCGCTACACAGCGCGACTCCCCCGTGTTCAATTCCCCGAGCTCATTGAATAGTGGCTGGCAATCCGCATTTCGTAGTAAAATTTCAGAAATCTAATTCACAAGGAACAGATCATGGCGCTGCACCCCGTAGTAGAACAGGTCACCAACCGGATCATCAAGCGTAGCCGGCCTTCGCGCCAGGCCTACCTGGCGCATCTCGATGCCGCGCGCATCAAGGGCGTGCAGCGCAGCGCGCTGTCGTGCACGAACCTCGCGCACGGCTTCGCCGCCTTCCCGGCCAACGACAAGCTCAAGCTGCGCGAGTACAAGCAGCCGTCCGTCGCGATCGTGTCCTCGTACAACGACATGCTGTCGGCGCACCAGCCGTTCGAATACTTCCCGAAAGTGATCAAGGATGCCGTGCGCGAAGTCGGCGCCGTGGCCCAGTTCGCCGGCGGCGTGCCCGCCATGTGCGACGGTGTCACGCAGGGCCAGCCGGGCATGGAACTGTCGCTGTTCTCGCGCGACACCATCGCCATGTCGACCGCCATCGCGCTGTCGCACAACATGTTCGACGCCAGCCTGTATCTCGGCATCTGCGACAAGATCGTGCCGGGCCTGCTGATCGGCGCGCTGCACTTCGGCCACATCCCGGGCATCTTCGTGCCGGGCGGTCCGATGACGTCGGGCCTGTCGAACAAGGAAAAGGCCGCCATCCGCCAGCGCTACGCGAAAGGCGAGGCGACCCGCGAAGAACTGCTGGAAGGCGAGGCCGCGTCGTACCACGGCGCCGGTACCTGTACCTTCTACGGTACCGCTAACAGCAACCAGATGCTGATGGAAATGATGGGCCTGCACCTGCCGGGCGCCGCGTTCATCACGCCGGGCACGCCGCTGCGCGACGCCCTGACCCGCGCCGCTGCCCAACACGCCGTCAAGATCTCGCAGCAGGGCGGCGACTACATGCCGATCGGCCACATCGTCGACGAGAAGAGCATCGTCAACGCCATCGTCGCGCTGCACGCGACGGGCGGTTCGACGAACCACACGCTGCACCTCGTCGCCATCGCGCGCGCGGCCGGCATCGTGATCGACTGGAACGATTTCGACGAGCTGTCGAAAGTCGTGCCGTCGCTGACGCGCATCTACCCGAACGGCGAAGCCGACGTTAACTACTTCCAGGCCGCCGGCGGCCCGGGCTTCGTGATCCGCGAACTGCTGGACGCGGGCCTGGCGCACGACGACGTCAACACCATCCTCGGCCACGGCCTGCGCGCGCACTGCAAGGAACCGTTCCTGGACGGCGACAAGGTCGTCTGGAAGGACGTGCCCGAGAAGAGCGGCGACGAATCGGTGCTGCGCCCGGTCTCGAACGCGTTCAGCGACAATGGCGGCATGGTGCTGGTGCAGGGCAACCTGGGCCGCGCCGTGATGAAGATCTCGGCCGTCAAGAAGGAACACCACATCGTCGAGGCGCCCGCGCTGACGTTCGATTCGCAGGAAGATTTCATGCACGCCTACAAGGCCGGCAAGCTGAACCGCGACTTCGTCGCCGTGATCCGCTTCCAGGGCCCGCGCGCCAACGGCATGCCGGAACTGCACGCGCTGACGCCGGCACTGGCCAACCTGCAGGACAGCGGCTACCACGTCGCGATGGTCACCGACGGCCGCATGTCGGGCGCATCGGGCAAGGTCCCGGCCGCGATCCACGTGTCGCCGGAAATCCTGGCCGGCGGTCCGCTGGGCCTCGTGCGCGACGGCGACATCATCCGCGTCGACGCGACGCAGGGTACGCTGGAAGCCCTGGTCCCGGCCGATGTGTGGGCGGCGCGCAAGCAGGCGACCGCCGACCTGAGCTCCAGCCACATCGGCATGGGCCGCGAACTGTTCGACATGTTCCGCAAATCCGTCAGCGCGGCCGAGGAGGGCGCCGCCCACTTCCCGCTGCCGTCCCCGGCCGACACGACCGTACCCCTGCACGAAGGCACCGACAGCGGCGAGATCATGCCGGGTTCCGACGAAGACTTCCTGTTCCGCAAATCGAAATAAGCAAAGTGAGCACAACGATGAGTAACGAAATGACCCTGCTGGACATCATGAAATCCGCCGTCGTGATCCCCGTGATCGCGATCGACGACCCGGACCATGCCGTTCCCCTCGCCAAGGCCCTCGTCGCCGGCGGCATCCGCGTGCTCGAAGTCACGCTGCGGACTAAACACGGCCTGGACGCGATCCGCGCGATGTCCGAAGTGGAAGGCGCGATCGTCGGCGTCGGCACCCTGACGCAGCCGGAAGAATTCGCCGCGTCGCGCGATGCGGGCGCCGTGTTCGGCGTGTCGCCGGGCCTGACGCCGGCGCTGATCGAGGCTGCGAAGAAAAGCGGCCTGCCGCTGCTGCCGGGCTGCATGACCCCGTCCGAAGTGATGGTCGCGCGCGAAGCCGGCTTCAAGCAGCTGAAACTGTTCCCGGCCGTGCCGGCGGGCGGCGTCGGCATGCTGAAGGGCATCGGCGGCCCGCTGCCGGACGTGACGTTCTGCCCGACGGGCGGCATCTCGATCGAGACGGCGCCGCAATTCCTCGCGCTGAAGAACGTCGCGTGCGTGGGCGGCTCCTGGCTGACCCCGGCGGACGCGATGAAGGCCGGCGACTGGGGCCTGATCACCGAGCTGGCGAAAGCCGCTTCGGCGCTGAAGGCGGCCTGAGCCCGACATGCGGCGGCGCCTGTCCCGGGGCCTGACCCCGGGCGAGATGCGCATGGCGTCGCTGCTGTTCGGCGACGCCATCGACGTTACGCGCGTGCGCGTGCACGGGCGCCGCTACCTGCCGCTGGTGCAGCCGAAAAACTGCGCCATGACGCCCAACGGCAGCATTTATTTTCATCCCTCCTGCTTCCTGCCCGACTATGCCGCGGGCGATCCGCACACGATCCACTGGTTCATGCACGAGATGGTGCACGTGTGGCAGCACCAGCTCGGCTACCCGGTCCGGTTGCGCGGCGCCTTCCGCATCGGCCTGTCGTACCGCTACGAACTGCGTCCCGATGCCCTGCTGTCCGACTACAACATGGAAGCCCAGGGCGACCTGCTCGCGGATTATTTTGCGCTGAAACACATGCGCAACCCGCGCATCATGCGCCAGCGCGGTCATGCACACCAGCTCGAGCTGTACGAACGGGTGCTGGCCCGCTTCCTTGCCGATCCGCGCGACCCGGACAACCTGCCGCACGGCGGCGCGCGCCGCTTCGCGCGAATGGTAACGTCTATCTCCTCCTGAGCTTGCGTAGCCTCAAAATTTAACAACAGTGCCGTCGTAGGCTTTCGCCTTGCGTTCATTTCGCGAGGCGGTCATGTCCGTTGCCTGTCGCATCCCCATGCTGCTGTGTGCCTGCCTGCTGGCCGCGCCGGCGTACGCCCGCGTGGGCGAGGCCGAGGTGCGCGAAGGCCCGCGCGGCGGCCCGTGCTTCACCATCACCCCGCGCGAGGAACGCCTCGGCACGCCGGAGTTCCAGTCGATCGTCGTGTGGGAGGGCGCCCGCCCCGTGTGGAGGATGACGATGCCGAAGGAACGCACGTTCCCCCTCACGTTCGGCATGTGCGTGCCGTATGGCGGCAGGGTGGCGTCGCTGCCGCGCACGACGCCCGCGCCCCTGGCCCCGGGACGGATCTACAGCCTGCGCATCGAGGCTCGGCCGGGCAAGGGCCGCGCGGCCTCCAGCTACGAGGCGAGGTTCTGCCTCGCGCGCCAGCGTGACGGCAGTGCCGTCGTGCACCAGATCTGGAATGGCGACCGGGAAGGGGCGCGGATGTACGGGTGTTTGGCGCCGGACTGATTACGCCAGCTGCAGCAGCGCCATGACCATCGACGACATGTTGTTGGTCTGCTTCAGCATGGCGGTGCCGGATTGCATCAACATCTGGTTCGTCGCCATGACCGACGTCTCCGTCGCGAAATCGACGTCCATGATGCGGCCGGTGGCCGCCTGCGTATTGGCCGAGACGTTCGACAGGTTGTTGTAGACGTGGTCCAGGCGGTTCGCGAGCGCGCCCAGTCCGGACCGCAGCGCCGAGACGGCGTCGATGGCGTCACCCAGGCTGCCGATGGCCCAGGCCGCGTTGGCGAAGTACGTCGTCGTGCTGTGCACCGTGATCGTGCCGCCGAAGCCGTCGGGGACGTTGGTCGTCGTGGGGATGACGATGTCGGCGAGGGTGTGGCCCGGCGTGGAGTCGAGCGGCGCACCGTCGCCCGCGAAGCGGGGGGTAGCCGTGACGGTGGTATTGCCGCCGCTGACCGCCACGACAGTACTGGACGTCGCGGCCTGCAGCAGGGTGTCGACGTCGCGCAGTCGGGCCGAGAGGTCGGCGTGCATGGTTTCCGTACCGGCCGCGCCGATCTGGAACGACAGACCTGCCGGATCCCCGAGTTGTCCGCCCGTCGTCGTGGAAGTGTTCAGCAGCGTGGCGCCGCCGAACCTGGTGTTGCTGAAGATGTTCGACAGTTCGTCCGTGAGCGAGTCGTATTCCGCCTGCAGGGCGTCCCTGTCGGTGCTGGACGATGAATTGTCGGCGGCCTGGGTCGCCAGGTCCTTCATGCGGACGAGGATGTCGTTGACTTCGTTCAGCGCGCCGTCCGCGGTCTGCAGCAACGAGATCGAGTTCTGCGTATTGCGCATGGCCACGGCCATGCCGCTGCTCTGGCCTTTCAGGCGGGTGGCGATCTGCAGGCCGGCGGCGTCGTCCATCGCCGAGTTGATGCGGTAGCCGGTCGACAGGCGCGTCATCGCGGTCGACAGCGCGGTCTGGGTGCGACCCAGGGCCTTGTGCGCCGACAGCGACACGAAATTGGTGTGAAGACTCAGCATTTACGAAACAGTCAATGAACCTCTTGATAACAGGGCGACCGGATACCGTTTCGTATTAAATATTGAATCAATGTTTTTTCGATTTTGCAGATTTCGACATGCCCGCCTCAGAACACCGGCTTGCGCGCGGGCAGCGGCGCCTCCGGCGGTACGAGGCCCCCGGCCCGCAGGTCTTCCCAGAAGGCGGCCGGAATCTCGACGTGCATCAGCGTCGCATTGCGCCGCAGGTGTTCCGGGCTGCTGGCGCCGGGGATCGTCGCGGCGACGGCCGGATGCGCCAGGCCGAACTGCAGCGCGGCCGCGGCCAGGTCGACGCCATGCCGCGCCGCCACCTGGCGCAGCCGGTCGCGGTGGGCGTGCTGCTCCGGCGTGGCCGGCCGGTAGTCGTAGTGCTCGCCGCCCGCGAGGAAACCGGAATTGAACGGCCCGCCCAGCACGACGTGCGCGCCGCGCGCGGCGCACAGCGGAAACAACCCGGCCAGCGGCGTCGTTTCCATCAGCGTGTAGCGGCCGGCCAGCAGGAACACGTCGGGATCGGACTGGCGCAGCGCGCGCAGGCATGGCTCGACCGTGTTCACACCGAGACCCCACGCCTTGATCGTGCCTTCGTCGCGCAGCTTCACCATGCCCTCGAACGCGCCGCCGGGACTGGCCGCGATGCGGTAATGGTGCTCGAACTGGTTGCCGAGCAGGTCGGGCGACAGATCGTGCACGTAGACGATGTCGACGTGGCCCAGTGCCAGCCGCTGCAGGCTGTCCTCGACGGCGCGGCGCACGCCGTCGGCCGTGTAGTCGAGCACGCGCCTGAACGGCAGCGCGCCCACGAACGGTGCCTGGATCTCGCCCGGATGATGCGGCACGAGCAGGCGCCCGACCTTGGTCGACAGCGTGTACTCGTCGCGCGGCCGCCGGCGCAGGGCCTGGCCGAAGCGGTGTTCGGACAGGCCGGCACCGTAGTGCGGTGCAGTGTCGAAGTAGCGGATGCCCGCATCCCAGGCGGCATCGACGGTCGCATGGGCGGCCGCGTCGCTCGTCGCGTGGTACATGTCGCCGAGCCCGGTGCCGCCGAGGCCCAGGCGCGTGATCGGCCGGTAGCGTGCGTTCATGGGACATAACGCTACAGGGCGGACGAGGCGGCGGGCGCACGGTTGACTGTCGGAACTACCCAGTCGAGCCCTTCAGGTAATTGTCCTTGACCCGCACATAGTGCTCGGCCGAGTAGCGCAGGTACGCGATCTCGGCCTCGGTAAGCGTCCGCACCCTGACGACGGGCCGGCCGACGTACAGGAAGCCGCTTTCCAGCGTCTTGTTCGGCGGGACGAGGCTGCCGGCGCCGACCATGACGCGGTCTTCGACGACCACGTCGTCCATCACGATGGTGCCCATGCCGATGAGGCAGTCGTTCCCGATCCGGCTGCCATGCAGGATGACGCCGTGGCCGACGGTGACGTAGTCGCCGATGACGAGCGGCGAGCCATCCGGTTTGGCGGGTGTCTTGTGGGACACGTGGCCCATCGTCAGGTCCTGGATGTTGGTGCAGCGGCCGATGACGATGTCGTTGACGTCGCCGCGCAGGACGGCGTTGCACCAGATCGAGCTGTCCGCGCCGAGGCGGACGCTGCCGATGACCTGCGCCGAGGCATGCACATAGACGCGCTCGGCAAGTTGCGGAACGGCGTCGAGGTAAGGGGAAAGCGGCATGGAATGCTCCAGTAGTTCTCGGTTCATGATCTGTGCGCCCACAGACATATATTTACGTTAGATTTCGACCGTCATACTCAACGATTGGAGAAACGTGTGAAATTATTGATGAACTGTGGGCTTGCGGGTGTGGTCGCTGTATCGGGATTGGCTTATGCAGCAGAAGGCGTGGGCCCCGTCGTTGCCGACGCAAAGCAAATTCTCGTATCGGGAAATGGCCACAAGCGGGACTTCCCGTGCAATGGCCGGCACCTTGTCGTGGAAGGCTCGGATCATGTCGTGACGACGACAGGGACCTGCGCCAGCGCGGAAATCGGCGGCGCAAACAATACGGTCAATGTCGAGGTCGCTCCTAAAGGAAAACTCGTTGTCGGGGGCACCCAGCAGAAGGTGCAATGGAGGTCGGCCGGAGAACCCGAGCAAGACCTGTCCGGCATCGACAACAAGGTCCAGCGAGTGAAATAAGTTCACTTGGCCGGCGGTTCCCACAGCTCGACTTTGTTGCCTTCGGGATCGATGACCCAGCCGAACTTGCCGTATTCGCCGTCGTCCGTCCTGTCGAGCACGTTGCAGCCTTCGTCGCGCAAGGCTTGCAGCAGGGCGGCGAGGTTGTCGACCCGGTAGTTGATCATGAAGGGAGCCCGGCCCGGTGCGAACTGGCCGCTGTCGGCGGGGAACACGGACCAGGCGGTCGTGCCCGTAGGATCTGTCCAGTCGAACGCGGCGGCGCCCCACGGCTGCACGTCGATGCCCAGGTGGCGCTTGTACCAGGCGCCCAGCGCGGCCGGGTCGTTCGCCTGGAAGAAGATGCCGCCGATGCCGGTCACGCGCTTCATGTCGGTCTCCGATCTCGTCAAATAGCCATTATTGTGCGCCCGGTGCGCCCAGTGCCCCCAGCCGCTCGCGCGCGTGCGCCTGTCCCGGCTCCAGCGCCAGTGCCTGCCGGTAATTCGCGATGGCGGCGTCGCGCTCGCCGGCCGCCTCGTACGCCTGGCCGAGGCCGTCGTAGAGGAAGTCGAAGCGTTCCGGGTACAGCTTCACGCCCAGCCGGAACACCTGCATGGCGTCGGCCGGGCGCCGTTCGCGCAGCAGCTTCATGCCCCAGTCGTGGGCTTGCAGCGGGTCGAGGGCGAGGTCGGGATTCTGCGCGTGCAGGCGGTCGTAGATGGCGGCGATGTGCTCGAAGCCTTGCTGGCCCAGTTGCTCGAGGAACGTGTCCAGCGTCGGCGGCGCACCCGCGGCACCGCGCAGCGCGAACGAGACGAAGCCGGCCGGCGGACGGTTCGCGGCGAGGGCGTCGTCCAGCTGGCGGCGCGCGGGGGCGTCGTTGCGCAGGCGGGCGTCGAGGAAGCGTTCCACCATGCGCGCCATCGCGCCATAGGCCTGGGCCGATTGCGCGCGCGTGCGCTTGCCGAAGGCGGCGTCAGGCGCCATGCGCAGCGACCACGACGAGAAATCCATGTGGCTCGCCGCGTCCAGCGTGGCGAGGTAGACGTCGGCATAGCGCATGCGCGCCAGCAGTGCGGAGCCGATGGCGCCTTCGTCCTGCAGGCGCGTCATGAACAGCAGCGGGATGCCCAGGCGCTCCGGCGTGACGTACTTCGCGGCGCGCGGGCCGCCGTTGATGTAGTCGTAGGCGGCGCGCAGCGAGCCTTCCAGCGTGACGAGGGCGCGGATGCGGTCGTCGCGGGCCGCGGCCAGCACGCTCGCGAGGCTGCCCCAGCTGTGGCCGACGACGGCGATGCGGTTCGCGTCCGCCTGCGCCAGCGTCTGCGCGTAGCCGACGAGGAAGCCGATATCCGCGGCCTGCGCCTCGGCGCCTTCCAGGTCGGCCGTCATCGCGTGCGAGCGCGGGCCCAGCGACGGCGTCGCGATCACGATGTAGCCGTGGCTCGCGAGGTATTCGCACAGGTCGGCGTTCTCGATGGCATAGGCGCTGTGGCTCGGCGCGTAGATCACGACGGGAAATTTACCCGGACGTTCGGGCGCGTCGCGCAGCGCGCGCATGGGGCTGGCGAGGTCGCGCTGGACCTGCGGGGTGCGCGTGTCGACGAGCGCGTCGGTGGCGCGGCGCACCTGGTCCGGCATGCGGCTGAATTCCTCTTCCGTCGCCACGGTCGTCACGTAGTCGCGGTAGGTCAGCGCGCCGCCCGTGCCGATGGCCGGATACCAGATCAGCGTCTGCAGCGGACGCGCACGGTCGCCGCTCGTCGCCTGCGCCGTGACGGGATTGCGCGGATGCTGGTAGACGCGCGCACGGTCGTACTGCTGGCGGACGTGGAGGCCGACGCGGTAGGGGCCGGGCGGGGCGGACGGCGTGAAGTCGGCGGCCGTCGCGGAGTGCGCGAGGGCGAAGGCGAGCAGCAGGGTGGTCAGGGTCCGGAGCATAGGTCGTCGGCTGGTGTTTCTTTGGTTGCAAGATTATATGCTGAACCGGCATGATTTTCGGTGCGACATGCGAATCCGCTAAAATGTCGGATTCTTCTTCACCTCCTTCCAACATCATGACTCAGGACGAACTCAAGCAGGCAGTGGCGCGCGCCGCCATCGAATACGTGGTCGACGGCGAAATCATCGGCGTCGGCACCGGCTCCACCGCCAACTTCTTCATCGACGAACTCGGCAAGATCAAGTCGCGCATCAAGGGCGCCGTGGCGTCTTCGGAAGCGACGGCGACGCGCCTGCGCGGCCACGGCATCGAGGTGTTCGACCTGAACGACGTCGAATCGATCTCCGTCTACGTCGACGGCGCCGACGAGATCAACGCCACCGGCGCCATGATCAAGGGCGGCGGCGCGGCGCTGACGCGCGAAAAGATCGTTGCCTCGGTCTCGGGCAAGTTCGTGTGCATCGCCGACGGCTCCAAGCTGGTCGAGACGCTTGGGCGTTTCCCCCTGCCGGTCGAAGTGGTGCCGATGGCTGCGAACGCGGTCAGCCGCAAGCTGACCGCGCTGGGTGGCCAGCCGCGCCTGCGCACGAAGCCGGGCAGCACGGACGCCTTCGTCACCGACAACGGCGGCTACATCCTGGACGTGGCGGCCCTAGCGATCACGGATGCGGTGGCGCTGGAATCGGAAATCAACCAGATCGTCGGCGTGATCGCCGTCGGCCTGTTCGCCCGCCGCGGCGCCGACGTCTGCCTGCTGGGCACGGGCGACGGCGTCAAGAAGCTGACGTTCTGATCATGAAACGCCTGGCGCTCGTGTGCGCGGCCGTCGCGATGCTGGGCGGCTGCGCCATGTTCCACAAGCAGACGCCGCCGCCGACTCCGGCCGCGGCCCCCGTTGCCGACGCGGCGCCTGCCGTCGAGACGATTCCGTTCCGTACGGGCGTGTCGTCGGCGACCGTCGAGAAGATGGCGAAGCAGCAAGGGTGTACGGGCGGGCAGGGCGCCGGGCTCATCACGGAGCCGGGGCCTGTCGAGGTTTATCGCATGCGGTGCGACAGTGGCAAGGTTTTCATGGCGCGGTGCGAACTTCGCCAGTGCCGGCAGATGTAAAAAAGGGCAGCCACGCTGCCCTTTGATCGATCAGGCGGTCGGCGGTACGTAGCCGGCAGCCTCGTCGGCGCCTTCGCCGAAGAAATGGCGTTCCATTTGCGTGGCCAGGTATTTGCGGGCGCGCGCGTCGGCCATGTTCAGGCGGTTTTCGTTGATCAGCATCGTCTGGTGTTTCAGCCAGCCATCCCAGGCTTCCTTCGACACGTTTTCATAGATGCGCTTGCCCAGCTCGCCCGGGTACGGCGGGAAGGCCAGGCCTTCGGCTTCCTTGTTCAGTTTGATGCAGTGGACCGTGCGGGCCATGTTCTTGCTCCTGGTTCGGTATCGGAAAACGTGATTATAAAGCGGCGCGTCGCGGCCGTCAGAGCTGCTTGATCAGGATCTGCGACCTGCGTTGCCAGTTGTACATATGCGCCCGATCCTTGGGCAGGTCATCCACGGTGGCCGGCACGAAGCCGCGCTTCTTGAACCAGTGCGACGTCCGCGTGGTCAGCACGAACAGCTTGCTCATGCCCGCCGCGCGGGCGCGGTTTTCCATGTGTTTTAAAATGCGCTCGCCGTCGCCCTGCGTCTGCGCATCCGGGCTCACCGTCAGGCAGGCCATCTCCGCCATCTTCGATTCCGGGAACGGGTACAGCGCGGCGCAGCCGAAGATGACGCCGTCGTGCTCGATCACGGAGAACTGTTCGATTTCGCGTTCGATCAGCTCGCGCGGACGCTTCACCAGCGTGCCGTCCGCTTCCAGCGGTTCGATGAGCTTGATAATTCCACCGACGTCCTCAATTGAGGCCTGGCGGAGGCTCTCCAGGTTGTCGTGCGTGATCATGGTGCCCACGCCGTCGTGTGTGAACAGTTCCAGCAGCGCCGAGCCGTCCGTCGAGTACGGGATGATGTGGGCGCGGTCGACACCGCTGTTGCAGGCCTTGATCGCGTGCTGCAGGTAGAACGACGCGTCATTCGGCAGGAAGCCCGCCTGCAGCACGGCTTCGGCCTGGTGCGACGACAGTTCGCGGATGTCCCCGCCGCCGGCGTCCTTCATCAGCGGCGTTTCCGTGATGAAGATGAGCTTTTCGGCGTGCAGGGCGATCGCGGCGGACACCGCCACGTCTTCCATCGTCAGGTTGAACACCTCGCCGGTCGGCGAGAAGCCCAGCGGCGACAGCAGGACGATGTTGTCCTCGGTCTCCAGGATGGGCTGGATCTTGGCGGCGGCGACCTTGCGCGTGACACCGGTCAGTTCGTGGTCGACGCCGTCGATCACGCCCAGCGGGCGCGCGGTGACGAAGTTGCCGGAGACGATGCTGATGTGCGCATTCGACATCGGCGTGTTGGGCAAGCCCTGGCTGAACGCGGCCTCGATGTCCAGGCGCAGTTCGCCGGCGGCTTCCTTGGCGCATTCCATCGCGGCGCTGTCGGTGACGCGCACGCCGTTGTGGAAGCGGCCCGCGACGTTACGCAGCGCGAGCTGTTCGGCCACCTGCGGCCGCGAGCCGTGCACCAGCACGACGCGGATGCCGAGTCCGACCAGCAGCGACAGGTCCTGCGCCAGCACGGGCAGGGCGCCGGCCGACACCAGTTCACCGGGGAAAGCGACGACGAAGGTCTTGCCGCCGAATGCGTGAATGTACGGCGCGACGGAGCGCAGCCACTGGACGAATTGGGTAGGGTTTTCCATTTGCCGCATTATAATTCGCTGCGCGACTTGCGCACCAAATCCTCGTAAAAATCAATGTCTGAACAGAGTAACAAGCCTGCGCCGAAGCCGGCGCGCGCCGCCTCCCCCGACCGTTCTTCGCAACCGCCGCGCGGCGACGCCCGTCGCGGCCCGCGCCCGCCTGCGCGCGAGGGCGCGCTCGCGAACGCGCTCGCGCAGGCGCAGGTGCGCGCGCCGCGTGCAGAGGCTCCTGCCCAGGAGCGCCCGGCCAAGCCGCGCGAAGGCGGCCAGCGTCCGCGCGAGGAGCGCCCCGCGCGCAAAGAGTCGGTGCGCAATCCGCTCCCCCCGATCACCTTCCCCGAAGACCTCCCCGTCTCCGGCCGCCGCGCCGAAATCGCGAAGGCGCTGATGGAGAACCAGGTGGTGATCGTGTCCGGCGAAACCGGCTCGGGCAAGACGACGCAGCTGCCGAAGATCTGCCTGGAACTGGGCCGCGGCGAAAAGGGCATGATCGGCCACACGCAGCCGCGCCGCATCGCCGCGTCGTCGACCGCGAAACGCATTGCGTACGAACTGGGTTCGCCGCTGGGCGAGCACGTGGGCTACAAGGTTCGCTTCAACGACACGCTGTCGCCGGGCGCCTGGGTCAAGCTGATGACGGACGGTATCCTGCTGGCCGAAACGCAGACCGACCCGCTGCTCAAGGCCTACGACACGATCATCATCGACGAGGCGCACGAGCGCAGCCTGAACATCGACTTCCTGCTCGGCTACCTGAAAGAGATCCTGCCGCGCCGGCCGGACCTGAAGGTGATCATCACGTCCGCGACGATCGACGCCGACCGCTTCGCGCGCCATTTCGGCACGCTTGACAAGCCCGCGCCCGTCATCGAAGTGTCGGGCCGCCTGTACAAGGTCGAGGTGCGCTACCGCCCCGTCGAACGCGACCAGGAATTCGCACCCGCCGCCGACGGCAAGTCGATGTCGAAAGCGCAGGCCGCGCGCGACAAGCGCGACCTGATGGATGCCGTCGTCGACGGCGTCGACGAATTGTGCCGCCTGGGCCAGGGCGACGTGCTCGTATTCCTGCCCGGCGAGCGCGAGATCCGCGACTGCGCCGAAGCGCTGCGAAAACACCATCCGCCGCACGTGGAAATCCTGCCGCTGTTCGCGCGCCTGTCCGTCGAAGAACAGGACCGCGTGTTCCGCACGACGAACGCGCGCCGCATCGTCCTCGCGACGAACGTGGCCGAGACGTCGCTGACGGTGCCCGGCATCCGCTACGTCGTCGATGCCGGTCTGGCGCGCGTAAAACGCTACAGCTACCGCAACAAGGTCGAGCAGCTGCAGATCGAGGCGATCTCGCAGGCCGCCGCCAACCAGCGCGCGGGCCGCTGCGGCCGCGTCGCGGACGGCGTCTGCATCCGTCTGTACGAGGAAGACGATTTCCTGCAGCGGCCGAAATTCACGGACCCGGAAATCCTGCGCTCGTCGCTGGCGGCCGTCATCCTGCGCATGAAGTCCCTGCACCTGACGGACGTGGAGACGTTCCCGTTCGTCGAACCGCCGCAGGGACGCGCCATCGCCGACGGTTACCAGCTGTTGCAGGAACTGGGCGCCGTCGACGACGCCAACGAACTCACGGCGATGGGCCGCAAGCTGGCCAAGCTGCCGCTCGACCCGCGCGTGGGCCGCATGATCCTGGCCGCCGTCGACAACGTGTGCCTGACCGAGATGCTGATCATCGCGTCCGCGCTGTCGGTGCAGGACCCGCGCGACCGGCCGATGGAATACCAGCAGCAGGCCGACGAGAAGCACAAGAAGTTCGCGGACGAGAAGAGCGAATTCCTCAGCTTCCTGAAGATATGGCGCTGGTTCGAGCAGGCGATCGAGCACAAGAAGACGAACCGCCAGCTGCAGGACAACTGCCGCGAGAATTTCCTGTCGCAGGTGCGCCTGCGCGAGTGGCGCGACGTGCATTCGCAACTGCTCACGATCGTGAGGGAGCAGGGCTGGCGCCTGAACGACGCGCCGGCGACCTACGAGCAGCTGCACATGGCACTGCTGACCGGTTTGCTCGGCAACATCGGCTACAAGATGGAAGACGATTCGGGCGCCTATCTCGGCGCGCGGGGCATCAAGTTCCACATCTGGCCCGGTTCCACGCTCGGCAAGAAGGCGGGTAAATGGATCATGGCGGCGGAACTGGTCGAGACGACGCGCCTGTACGCGCGCTGCATCGCCCAGATCCAGCCGGAGTGGGTGGAGAAGATCGGCGGCCACCTGCTGAAGAAATCGTGGGGCGAGCCGCGCTGGGAAAAGCGCACGGCGCAAGTCACCGCGAGCGAGCGCGCCACGCTGTACGGCATCGTCGTCTACAGCCAGCGCCGCATCAACTACGCGCAGCACAACCCGCTTGATGCGCGCGAGATCTTCATCCGCGACGCGCTCGTGGCGGGCGATTACGAGACCCGTTCTCCGTTCTTCGCCCACAACCACAAGCTGATCAAGGAAATCGAGAACCTGGAACACAAGTCGCGCCGCCTGGACGTGCTCGTGGACGACCAGCTGATCCATGCGTTCTACGACAACGAGATCCCGTCGGACGTCGTGAACGGCGCGGGCTTCGAGAAGTGGTACAAGGACGCGTCGCGCGACAATCCGAAACTGCTGTACCTGAACCGCGAAGAACTGATGCGCCACGAAGCGGCGGGCGTCACGACGGAGCTGTTCCCGAAGACGATGAACGTCACCGGCATCGAGATGGGCCTGTCGTACCATTTCGAGCCGGGTAGCCCGCGCGACGGCGTGACCCTGACCGTGCCGCTGTTCGCGCTGAACCAGATCCCGCGCGAGCGCGCGGACTGGCTCGTGCCGGGCATGCTGAAGGAAAAAGTGCAGCTGCTGCTGAAGTCCCTGCCGCAAAAGCTGCGCCGCCACTGCGTGCCGCTGCCGGAGTATGCCGCGCGCTTCTTCGAGCGTAACGAAGATCCCGTGCGCTTCGGCCGCGGCGACCTGATCGACGCGCTCATCGCGGACATCCACGCGCAGACGGGCGTGCGCGTGATGACGACGGACTTCAAGCTGGAGACCCTGCCGGCCCACCTCTTCATGAACTTCAAGGTGGTCGATGAGCACGGCCGCCAGCTCGACATGGGCCGCAATCTCGCCACGTTGCAGGCGGAGTTGGGCGGCCAGGCGCGCCAGAGCTTCCAGCGGATGGCGGAGACGACGCCGGCCGCAGGCCAGCCGGCTGCGAAGCCGTTGGCTGCGCAGGCCGCACCGGCGCCTGCCAAGGGCAAGCCCGCACCGGCCGCACCGGCCGCGCCGACCGCCCATACGAACATCACCGGCTGGACGTTCGGCGAGCTGCCCGAACTGCTGGAGATCACGCAAGGGAAGATCACGCTGATCGGCTTCCCCGCGCTCGTCGACAAGGGCACGCACTGCGACCTGGAAGTGTTCGACGACCCGAACGTGGCGGCGCGCACGCACCGCGTCGGCCTGCGCCGCCTGTTCGCGCTGCAGTTCAAGGACCAGTTGAAATTCGCGGAAAAGAACGTGCCGGGCCTGCAGCAGATGGGCATGCAGTTCATGTCGGTGGGTACGCCGGAAGAACTGCGCGAGCAGATCGTCAACAAGGCCATCGAGATCGCCTGCCTGCAGGACCCGCTGCCGATTGATGCCGCGTCGTTCAACAAGCGCAAGGACGAGGGCAAGGGCCGCATCGGCTTGCTGATCAACGAGACGGCGCGCCTCGCCGGCCAGATCCTCGCGGAGTTCCACGGCCTGCCCAAGCGCCTGCAAGGCCTGCCGCCGGCCGTCGCGAGCGACATGCAGGCGCAGTTGCAGGGCCTCGTCCACAAGCGCTTCATCGCCGAGACGGAGTACAGCCAGCTGGCGCACTTCCCGCGTTATCTGAAAGCGATGAACGTGCGCCTGGAAAAACTGCGCGGCAATCCGGCGCGCGACGCGCAGCTGATGGCGGAGTGGCAGACGGCGGCCACGCAGTTCCAGCGCACGGTGAAGAACCAGCCGCTGAAGAACCTCGACCCGCGCATGATCGAGTTCCGCTGGATGCTGGAAGAACTGCGCGTGTCGCTGTTCGCGCAGGAGCTGCGCACGCCGATGCCGGTGTCGTCCAAGCGCCTGCAGAAGGTGTGGGAGTCGATGCTGCGCTGAGTCGGTTCTGCTACAGTGGCGTCATCCCATCACGCCAGCGATTTCGCCATGACCGACCTCGTACTCGCCATCGTCCATCACCTGATCGTATTCGGCATCGCGTCCGCACTGGCCGCCGAACTGGCGCTGATGCGGCCCGCCGCGATGTCGCCGCAGACCGTGCGCCTGCTGGGGCGCTTCGACATGGCCTATGGCGTGATGGCGCTGGCGATCCTGGTCGTCGGCTTCCTGCGCGTGATGTACGGCGCGAAGGGCGCCGGGTTCTACATGCACAACCCGATGTTCTGGGCCAAGATCGCCGCGTTCGCCGCCGTGGGCCTCATCTCGATCAAGCCCACGCTGCGCATCCTCGCCTGGCAAAAACGGGCGAAGGCGGATGCGGCGTTCGTGCCGGCGCTGGACGAGGTGAGTGCGCTGCGCCGGACCATGCTGCTGGAGATCCACGTGTTCGCGCTGATCCCGATCTTCGCGGCCATGATGGCGCGCGGGATCGGATACTGAGCGGCTACTGAGCCTTACGCCACCACCGCCGCGCCGGCCGGCAGCATGCGGACGGATGCCAGGTCGGCCACCAGCCGGCCGATGAACCAGCCGTTGAAGACGCCGAACAGGCCGCACACGGCGCAGGCGAACAGCGTGTCCTGACGCAGTTGCGGCGCGACGGCCACCGTCACCGAGGCCACGTACTTCGTGAAGAACACGGCCATCATCATGACGAGCGGCAGGCGGCTGCCGCGCACGCGCACATGGCCCGGCACGGTGCTCGCCGCGATGCGTTCCGAACCGGCCAGTCCCGCCGCCAGCGCCATGCCGGCGGCGGCTGCCGCCCACGCGGCGAACGCCCAGCCTTCGAGACCGAATTTCGCGCTCACGTCCTGCAGCGACAGCACCAGCATCACGGCCGGAATCATGACGAGCTTGCGGACTTCCACGTCGCGGTCGCGCATGGCGGCCATGCCGCGGTAGACGAGGAAGGCGAGGATCGCCCAGACGTAGAGCGGGGTGTGGGTCAGGATCTGGATCAGCATGGTCGGCTCCATCAAGTGCGTTAAGTTGATGCCACTGTGCCAGCGCTCCCAGGTGCCCGTGTGCCCATGCGACGACATGGCGCGATCGCGGCGCGAAATGCGGCTGGGCGGCGCGAAATGCAGCGTCTTTACACAGCTTTACGACCGTTGACCGCGCTTAACGTTTCCCCGTCCGACAATGCGCCTTCCGTAACCCAGGGGGACACATGGATCACTCACACCACAGCCTTGCCGAAGACCTCGAGCGCATGCTCGCCACCCAGACCAGCCGGCGCCAGTCGTTGCGCTGGCTGTTCGCGTCCGCGGCCGCCGTGCCGCTCGCGGGTTGCGGCGGCGGCGGCGGTGCGTCCGGCGACACGGCCGCGTCAACGACGACGTCGTCCACGGGCAGCACCGGCACCACGACCACCACCACGACCGGCACCTGTTCCGTCATCCCCGAGGAAACGGGCGGGCCGTACCCGGGCGACGGTACCAACAGCAACGGCAACGGCATCGCGAACGCGCTGGCGCTGTCCGGCATCGTCCGCAGCGACATCCGCACGAGCGTTGCCCCCGGCAGCAAGACGGCGGCCGGCATCCCGACGACCCTGAAGCTGCAGATCGTGAACGTCGGCGCGAGCTGCGCCAGCGCGGCCGGCGCCGCGGTCTACCTGTGGCATTGCGACCGCGACGGCAATTACTCGATGTACGCGAGCGGCCTGACGAGCGAGAACTACCTGCGCGGCGTGCAGGAGGCGGACAGCACGGGCACCGTGACGTTCACGACGATCTTCCCGGGCTGCTATTCGGGCCGCATGCCGCACATCCACTTCGAGGTGTACCCGAGCCTCGCGAAGGCAACGAGCGCCGCCAACCGCGTCAAGACCTCGCAGTTCACGTTCCCGATGGCGACCCTGAACGAAGCCTATGCGACGACGGCGTACAGCACCAGTTCGCGCAACCTGGCCTCGATGAGCTATGCGACGGACAACGTGTTCAGCGACGGCACGTCGCTGCAGATGGCGTCCGTGAGCGGGGATCCGGTCAATGGGTATGTCGTCACGCTGACGATCGGGGTGTCGCTGTGATCGTCATGGCCTGCCGATAGCGCCGCGGCGACGTCCCCGTCGCGGCCCGGAAGCGATGGCCGAAGTGCGACAGGTCGGCATAGCCGCACAGGTCGGCGACCTGCTGCAGGGGCAGGGCGGTGGTCCTCAGCAGGGTCCGGGCCAGCTCGAGGCGGCGCTGGGCGATCCAGGCCGACGGCGGCATGCCGAACGAGACGCGGAACATGCGCGCGAGGTGGAACTCCGACAGGCAGGCCACCTGCGCCAGCGTGCCGAGCGTGATGGGCTGCGCCAGGTTGGCGTCGATGTACTCGGCCAGGCGGCGGCGCAGCAGCGGCGCGAGGCCGCCCTTGAGCCGCAGGTCGCGCCGCGGCACGCCTTGCGCGCGCAGCAGTTCGCTCAGTGTGTCGTGGGTGATCTCGTTGGCGCGCAGCAGGTCGTCCGCGCCTTCCCACGGCGTCGCGATCAGCGACTGGCATAGCCGCAGCAAGGCGGGGTTTTCGAAATAGGTGCGGTCGGCCAGCGTGATCTCGCGCGGCTCGCGGTCCAGCTCCACCACGGCCCGGCGCGTGAAATGCTCCGGCATGAAGTACACGTGCAGCAGGCGCAGATGGTCGCGCACGACCCATTCCGATTCGTGATCGTCCGGCAGCGTGCACAGGCGCTGCGGCGCGCCGTACTGCCGGTGCATGCCGCTGCGCTCCGTGCGGTAGCCGCCGCCCAGGTAGCAGGAGAGGGTATGGTGGCCGGGCCGGTCATACACGGTCAGCGCTTCATGGGTGTCGCGCTGCCAGATCGCCGCCGCCATGCCGTCGCCCAGCCACACGAAACGTTCGAGGGTGGCATCGGTGCCGCACATGGTGTCGAAGACGGCGTGCGCGACGGAAGAGGGGCGGGGAGCGGGGTGGGCGTGCATGCGAAAAAGTCTAGCATTCTTCCGCGGCCTGTACTGACAGGGTGCCGAAAATGCGCAAGACCAGACAAGTCCGCACCGCCGGCCGCACCCATCATGGCAGCATGAATATCTTTCTCTACCTGCTCACCGTCGTCATCTGGGGCACCACCTGGATCGCGATCAAGTTCCAGCTCGGCGTCGTCCCGGCGCCGGTGTCGATCGCCTACCGTTTCTGGATCGCCGCCGCCGTGCTGTTCCTGTTCCTGCTCGCCACGCGCCGCCCCGCGTGGCCGCCGCGCCAGGCGTGGCGCTATCTGCTGGCCCAGGGCGTGGCCCTGTTCTGCTGTAATTTCCTGTGCTTTTATTACGCCAGCCAGTGGGTGCCCAGCGGCCTCGTGGCCGTGGTGTTTTCGACGGCGCCGATCTGGAACGCGGTCAACCTGCGCCTGTTCATGGGGCGCCCGATCCGGCGCCAGGTGCTGGTCGGTTCCCTGCTTGGCCTGTCCGGCATCGCGCTGCTGTTCCTGCCGCAGATGCAGGGCCACTGGAACGACCACGGCATGCTGCTGGGCCTGGGCCTGTCGCTGCTGGGCACCGTGTGCTTCTCGACGGGGAATCTGCTGTCGAGCCGCATGCAGTCGCTCGGCCTGGCGCCGCTGCTGACCAACACCTGGGCCATGCTGATCGGCTCGACCATCGTCGGCTGCGGCGCGTGGCTGCTGGACATGCCGTTCACGCTGGACGCCAGCCCGCGCTACCTGGGCGCACTGTTCTACCTTGCCGTCCCCGGCTCCGTCATCGCATTTACGGCGTACCTGGTGCTGGTCGGCCGCATCGGGCCGGACCGCGCGGCCTACTCGACGGTGCTGTTTCCCGTCGTGGCGTTGAGCGTGTCGACCGTGCTCGAGGGCTATCACTGGACGTTGCCGGCCTTCGGCGGCGTCGCGCTGGTCCTCGGCGGCAACCTGCTGGCTTTCAGGAAGCCGGCTGCCACCGCCGCGCCAGGGATCAGGGCCGCTTCAAGTTGCCGATGACGCTCGCCACCTTGGTGGTGATGACGTCGACCGCCGGGTCGTTCGCGCCGTGGGGCAGGATGACGTCGGCGTAGCGCTTGGTCGGCTCGATGAACTGCTTGTGCATCGGGCGGACCGTTTCCAGGTATTGGCTGACGATGCTGTCCGTCGTGCGGCCGCGTTCCGCGATATCGCGCTGCATGCGGCGGATGAAGCGGACGTCGGCGGCCGTGTCGACGAAGATCTTCAGCGACATCATGTCGCGCAGGTCGGCGTCGTACAACGCGAACAGGCCCTCGATCACGATGACCGGGGCCGGTTTGACGGGGATGGTTTTCGTGGAGCGGTTGTCGATCGTGAAGTCGTACTCCGGCATCTCGATCGCTTCGCCATTGCGCAGCGCCTGGACGTGCTGGACCAGCAGCGGCCAGTCGAAGGCCTGCGGATGGTCGTAATTCTGCTTGCGGCGGACTTCCGGCGACAGGTGGGACTGGTCGCGGTAGTAATCGTCCTGCATCACGACCGAGACCATCTCGGTGCCGAACGACGCCAGCACCTGCTGGGTCACCGTCGACTTGCCGCTGCCGCTTCCGCCGGCGACGCCAATGACGAACGGTAGGGTAGGAATTGCTTTCATCCTCGCATGATACCGGAGTGGGGCGCGGCACGTCCTGTCGCGGACGCTCCATATTGTTGCAGGGCCGCAACCGTTACAAAATGATCTGTTGGGAAACTGCACTTGCCGCCGAAATCGCTCGACCGTTAAACCGAACTCATGGATGATTAACATTGTGTAGGAATGATCCTACGTTGAAATAATGTTAAGCAATACCAGTTAACAATGAACCGAGACGTACCGCAAGCAAGTGCAGACGGACCTCGTGCGTGTCGTTGCTGGACAGCCAAGGCGAGGTAAAGATGGTGATTTTTCAAGGCACGTCGGGGGCCGGCTCCGATCTCGTCAGGCGACCGAGCTGGGTCGTGCCGGCGCGTGGACGCTGGCAGGGCGTTTCCGCTTGCGCGATCGTCCTGGCCGAGGACACCGGACGCGTGCTCGTCCGGCAGTGCGCCGGCGCGGACGGCGCGGGGCTCGAGTGGGCGACGTGGACCGCGGACGTCCTCGCCGGACAGTCGCCGTTGCAGGTCGCGATCAACACGATCGTCGAGCGCTGCGCGTACGACGGCGATCTCGCGTTGAGCCGGCTGACGCCGTTTTTCGATGCGCGATTTTTCGTGCAGCACAACTACGTCGCCGTCGTACCCCAGGAGTTCGTACCGCGCATCGGCGATGGCTGTGCGGGGTATCAGTGGAGCGCCCTGGACCAGTTGCCCCAGCCGTTGTCGCCGGCCCTGGCACATCTGCTCGACAGGTCGGGCAGCGACGTGCGCGCCATGGCCGATCTGTACAAGGGCCTGCACGGCCTGCTCGACACGTTCGACCCGTTGCGGTTCGAGGACTGAGGAATTCGCTGTCCGGTGACGCGGGCCGGAACAGGGCCAGTCAGTCCGGACGTGCGCCCGCCAGCACGAGCAGGCGGGCGAATCCGGAAATCGTTTCGTGGATGTCGTCCTGCGTGTCGCCATCCCATTCTTCGACGGTGGCCGATTCCGCCTTCAGCGCGTCGATGCGCGCTGCGAGTTTGCTCATGATGCCATCAGTGCCGTGCGTCCAGGCTGTGCTTGTACCGACGGTACGTTCCAGCAACCTGGGAGGCGATCAGTAGCACGCCGACCAGCAGGAACGCGTATTTCAATTGCCACGGGACTGCGGTCGGCAGGACCTTGTCGAACAGCAGGAAGACGGCGAAACATGCGGACCAGGCGGCGTCCATCCAGCGTCGCGACAGAAGGGCAAGAAGCGCCGACAGTGCCAGGCATACCATGGGCCAGTCGTTCCAGTGCGCGATCGCCCATTCGAATCCGGACGGCGCGGACATCAGCGGGCGATGGCAGCGACAAGACGGTTCGCGCGTTGAGCCGATTGCGCATCCGCTGCCGGAAAATGCAGCCCAAGCCACAGGACCCGTGGCGGCTTGTCGTCCGCCGTGAGATCGACTTCGTAATACACGGGCTTGCCGTCGCCGGCGGTGGAGGCGTAACGGAACTGGACGGACTTCTGGACGCCGAACAGGACGTTTTTCCGCGGCGGCACTTGCAGCCGGATGGTTTTTCCTTCCAGCGTCTGTGCCATCTGCTGCATCGTCGAGAATCCGCCGACAGTCTCATCGATCCGCTTCAGAGTCTGCGCGGTCGCCGCGGTATCCTTCGTCACTTCCGGTGAGAACAGGACGGCGGCCTCCTGGAAGCGCTGGTGCCGGAGCGCGGCGACGAATTTGCCTGCGACTGCGGCGCCGCTTGCGTCATCGGTCGCATTTGCGTGGGAAGCCAGTGAGGCGCAGAGCGCGATGGCGCCGAAGGTCGCTGAACGGAATCGCATGGTCGGTGCGTGTTGTTGACGAGCATGCAGGATACCGGTTTGCACCCGCAAAAATTCCTCACAATCTCACCGGAATGCCTCGACTCAGTCTCCCATCACCGTAACGACCACGTTACGCCGATGCTCGGCTACCCGATGCTCCCACAAATACATCCCCTGCCACGTCCCGAGCATCAACCGCCCGTCGCCAACGGGCACCGTGACGAACGTGGACGTCAGCATCGCCCGCCCATGTGCCGCCATGTCGTCCGGCCCTTCGGTGTCGTGGCGGTACGCGGGATCGCCATCCGGCACGAGGCGCCGGATGAGCGTCTCCAGGTCGTGCCGCACGTCCGGATCGGCGTTTTCCGTGATCAGTAGCGAACAGCTCGTGTGCTGGACGAACACGTGCGCGAGGCCGCAGCGGATGCCCGAGCGGGCGACGACGTCGGCGACGGCCGCGGTAATGTCGCGGCTGCCGCGGCCGAACGTGTTGAATTCGAGGGTGGACTGGTAGGACATGGTCGGCTCCTTGCAGATCCGACCATGCTACACGATCGCTCAGGGCTCGGCGGAGAACGATGCGTGAGACGGGAAGCGCACCGTCATCCACTCGCGCGACAGGCGCAGCGTGTCGACCACTTCGGCCGGCAGGGTGTCGAGGATCGCCGGGTCGTCGCTGGGCGTGTCGGCCAGCAGGCTGGCCAGGTGGATGATGCCGCCCAGCTGGCAGAACGGGTGCGCCGCCATCGGGTCGGACGAATTTTCCAGTGCGTGCACGATCTTGTCGGGGAAGTTCCAGCGGCGGCCCAGTTCGGCCGTGATCTGGCCTTCCGACAGGCCCAGCAGGCGCTCCTCGCGTTCCCAGCGGCCGCCCGGCAGGTGCGGCAGCTGCTCGATCTCGGCGAAGGTCGTCGGGGCCACCTGGTAGATCAGCAGCTCGCCCAGGCGCAGCATCATGCCGGCCAGCCAGGCTTCGCTGCCGTCGACGCCGATGCCGCCCGCGAGCCATTTCGCGTAGCCGGCGCAGGCCATGCTGCTTTTCCAGAACTCGTCGGAATCCAGGCCGGGCAGGGATGGGAAGGCGTCGGAGAAGCACGTGGCCAGCGCCAGCGTGCGGATATGGGCCATGCCCGCGAGCGAGATCGCGTCGTCGAGCGAGCTGACGTTGCGGCGTGAACCGAAGCGGGCGCTGTTCGCCAGGCGCATCAGCTTGGCCGTCAGGGCCGGGTCGCGCGCGATGATCGCCGCCACCTTCTTGGCGGACGCGTCGTCGTCGTCGAGCGTTTCGATCAGGGCATGGGCCACGGCGGAAATCGTGGGCAGTTTGACGTCTTCAAAAAATTTGGTGAGGCTGATCATGGGCATCTTTCGTCATCCGGCGTCGTCGATCCGACGCGACCGATTCAGTGTACGCCGCGATATAATTGCCTTCGCGAATTATTTTGTATTGACGGGCAATCTGTTGCGAATGC
>CAMLMV010000021.1 GCA_946481275.1 uncultured Massilia sp. | reverse complement strand
CGCTGCAGGACCTGGGCACCTTGCTGCACCGGATCGCGCTGGCGCAGACCGTGCCCGCCGCGCTGCCGGACGACCTGCCGGAGCTGGCCGACATCCAGCGCCTCGCGACGCAATTCGATCCGCAGGAAGTGCAGCTGTATTACCAGATCGCCGTGATCGGCCGCAACGAGATCGGCCTCGCGCCGGACGAGTACGCGGGCTTCACGATGACCCTGCTGCGCATGCTGGCGTTCCGTCCGGGACAGGGCGGCGCGGAGCAGGCCGCAGCGCCCGCGCCGGCCGCGCTGGCGCGCACGATGCCGCAGGCGGCGCCGGTACGCTCAGCCGCAAATGCAGCCGCTGCCGCGGCCTCGCCTGCGCCGGCCGCCGCCCCGCGTCCGGCCGGCCCGGCAGCTTCTGCGGCACCCGCACCCGCGGCGGCCGCATCCGCACCGTCGTCCGCGCAGGGTGCCGGCCGCGCCATGACGTCGGCCCGTGCGGCCCTCGATGCCGCGCTGGAAGCGGCGCGCGCCGGTGCCCGCATGGGCGGCGCGCCACGGCGTCCGGCACCGGCCGCGGAACCGGCGCCCGCTCCCGCGGCTGCGCCTGCCGCGCCGGCGGCGCCCGCCCCGAGCGCCCCCGCGCGCGCGGCCGCGCCGGCACCCTGGGACCAGGGCGCGCCGAACGGCGCCGCTGCCGCCGCCGCGCGGACGCAGCCCCAGTCCGCCGCCCAGCCGCAGCCGGCGATGATGCGCCAGCCCGCGCAGGGGCAGGCTGACGAGCAGGCGGTCGCCGACGACGAGCCGCCGTCCTGGGTCACCGAGTTTTCCGACGACAGTGCCGTGGCCATGGACGGACCGGCCGTGGCCGCGTCGCCCGTGCAGGCGCCGCCGGCGCCGGCCCGCGTCGCGGCGCCGTCCGCGCCGCCTTATGCCTACGTCATCACGCCCGTCCCGGCCATCGAGTGGGACGGCAACTGGCCCGCGCTGGCCGCATCGCTGCCGCTGCGCGGCGTGGCCCAGCAGCTGGCCTTCCAGACCGAGCTGATCGAATGCGTGGCCGATGGCGCCGCCGCGACGTTCCGCCTGCGCGTCCCCGTCGACACGCTGCGCGCGAGCGGCAACAGCGAAAAACTGTGCGCGGCGCTGCAGGAATGCTTCCCGGCCGTGCGCGTGAACGTCGAGACCGAGATCGCGCCGACCTGGTACACGGCCAGCGCCGAGGCCAAGGCCCGGCGCGAGCGGTTGCAGCGCGAAGCCGAGGCCACCGTCGATGCCGATCCGTTCGTGCAGGACATGGTGCGCACGTTCGACGCGTTCGTCGTGCCGGGTTCCGTGCGGCCGATCGCGTCCTGAGCCGCTTCCGCGCCAGTGCCGGTATAAACTGTATAAACGATTTACCCATCCGACTTTTTTGGAGAACGCATCATGATGAAAAACCAGCTCGCAGGCCTGATGAAGCAGGCGCAGGCCATGCAGGACAACATGAAGAAGGCGCAGGAGCAGCTGGCCCAGATCGAAGTCGAAGGGCAGTCGGGCGCCGGTCTCGTGAAGGTCGTCATGACGTGCAAGAACGACGTCAAGCGCGTGTCGATCGACCCGTCGCTGCTGGGTGACGACCGCGACATGCTGGAAGACCTGGTCGCCGCCGCGTTCAACGACGCCGTGCGCAAGGCCGAATCCACCGCCCAGGAAAAGATGAGCGGCCTGACCGCCGGCCTGCCGCTGCCGCCGGGCTTCAAGATGCCGTTCTGACTCAGTTGATAATGTATATCGTTTCGCTGACCTATACGGCGCCGCTCGAGCGCATCGATGCCTACCTGCCCGCGCACCGCGCCTGGCTGCAGGAGCACGCTGCGCGCGGTCTGATCCTGATGGCGGGCCGCAAGGAACCGCGCGACGGCGGCATCCTCGTCGCCCACGCGGCCGACCGCGCCGAGCTCGACGCCGCGCTGCGCGACGATCCGTTCGCGCAGGCCGGCCTCGCGACCTATGCGGTCACCGAGTTCATTCCCACCATGACCGCCGAGGCGCTGTCCGCCTGGCGCGCGCAGTAAGCACCGGCGGAGGCTCGGAGTCCCCGGGGTCCAGGAGTCAATTATGTCCAAATCGCTCGACTTCCTTACCGAGGCCCTGCGCCGCCTGCCGGGCGTCGGGCCGAAGTCGGCGCAGCGCATGGCCTTCCACCTGCTGCAGCACGACCGCGAAGGCGCCGCGATGCTGTCGCGCGCGCTGTACCAGGCCGTCGACGCGGTGCATCACTGCGCCATGTGCAATACCTTCTCGGAAACAGAAGTCTGCGACCTGTGCGCCGACGAGCAGCGCGACCGTGCGCTGCTGTGCGTCGTCGAGACGCCGGCCGACCAGATGATGATCGAGCAGACCCTGACGTACAAGGGTTTGTATTTCGTGCTGATGGGCCGGCTGTCGCCGCTGGACGGCATCGGCCCGAAGGACCTGCACCTGGAAAAACTGATCGGTCGCGCCGGCGACGGTGAGGTGAAGGAGGTCGTACTCGCCACCAATTTCACCAACGAGGGCGAAGCGACCGCCCACTACATCAGCGAAATGCTGAAGGCGCGCGGACTCAAGGTCAGCCGCCTCGCGCGCGGCGTCCCCGTCGGGGGCGAGCTCGAGTACGTGGACGCGGGCACCATCGCGCGCGCCATGCTCGACAGGCGCAGTGCATAATGGGCCTCCCCACGACGGGGAGCCCTGTCACCGTCGCGCAGCAATGACGGCATCGTAGCGGCTCCCGGCAGCAGGCGGTGTTCGCTTGACAGTGCGCAAACCCGACGCACCGTCTACGCTGCTATTGTGGGGATACTTTGACCGGACCCCAAGCATGCATCTCGTCGACATCACGATGTTCTACGCGGCCGAAGGAGGCGGCGTCAGTACCTATCTGAATGCCAAGGCCCATTGGCTGGCACGGCGCAGCCGCGTCCGGCATACGATCATGAGCTCCAACGTGGAGACGTGCGACGACGCCGTGCCCGCGCTCGTCAAGATACCGTCCGCCGGCCTGCCGGGCTTCCACGGCTTCCGCATGCCCCTGTCCGTCGAAGGTCCGGCGCGCCTGCTGGAGTCCGTGCGGCCCGATGTCGTCGAGGCGGGCGACGCCGGCCACTGCGCCTGGGCCGCGCTGCGCATGCGCAGGCGCTACGACATCGCGGCCGTCGCCTTCTACCACTCCGACCTGCCGCGCCTCGTGCAGCCGCGCTTCGGCCGCTGGATCGCGCGCGGCACGTGCCGCTACCTCGCCAACCTGTACCGCCAGTTCGACCTCGTGCTGGCGCCCAGCCGCATCATGGTGCAGCAGCTCGATGCCATTGGCGTGCAGGGCGCCGTGCACCAGCCGCTCGGTATCGACAGCAGCGTGTTCCGGCCGCAGCGCCGCGACGCGACCCTGCGCGAACACCTGGGCCTCGCGCCGGATGCGCGCCTGCTCGTCTATGCCGGCCGCTTCACGCCGGAAAAGAAACTGCACGTCCTCATCGAAGCCGTGCGCAAGCTGGGCGACCCGTACCACCTGATCCTCGTGGGCGGCGGTGGCGTGCTGCCGTATTGCGACCGCGTCACGCACATCCCGTTCCGGCGCGACCAGCGCCAGCTGGCCCGCCTGCTGGCCAGCTGCGACGTGCTCGTGCACCCGGGCGATTGCGAAACGTTCGGCCTGATCGTGCTGGAAGCGATGGCATGCGGCCTGCCCGTCGTCGCCACGACCCAGGGCGGCGTGGCCGAGCTGGTCGACACGGAGACGGGCATCCTGGCCGAGCCGAACGACGTCGGCAGCCTGGCCGGCGCGATCGAAGCCATCTACCAGCGCGACCTCGCCCGCATGGGCCAGGCCGCACGGCGCAGGGCCGTCGAACGCTACGACTGGAACGAGATCCTGCCGCAGGTGATCGGCCGCTACGAAGGCCTGCTGAACGGATGTCCGCAGGCGTCCGACGACATCGCCAATTACCTGGCCCACGAAAGGGAGCGCATCCGTGTCACAGATTGACTGGTCTCCTGACGAGCATATGCTGTGCGTCTCGATCCACGACGTGGCGCCGGCCACGTGGAGCGACTGCCTGCGCCTCGTGGAAGCGGTGCGGGCCGTGGCGGACATCCCGCTGACGTGGCTCGTCGTACCGCACTACCACTTCCGGCCTGAACAATCCCTCGCGATGGAAGCCTGCCTGAACGTGGCGCTGGAGCGCGGCGACGAGCTGGCGCTGCATGGCTACAGCCATCTCGACACGGAGGCGGGCAGCGGCGGCCTGCGCGCGCGCTTCCTGCGCAACGTGTACACGCGGCGCGAGGGAGAATTTGCGGCGCTGACCGAGGCGGAAGCGCGGCGCCGCCTGGAGCTGGGGCTCGACTGGTTCGCGGCGCGCGGCTGGACGCCCACCGGCTTCGTACCGCCCGCGTGGCTGCTGGGCGAGGGCGCCTGGCGGGCGCTGCGTGACGCGCCGTTCGCGTACACGACCACGTTCAGCCATTTCCATTGCCTGCCGGGAGCGCGCGAGCGTCGCCCGGTTGCGCGACCGCAGCGTCAGCAGGTGCAGAATGGCGCCGGCGGCCGGCCGGGGTATCGCGGTGACGCCAGCGCGAGCATCCAGGGCGGCAGGGGGGCGGTCCAGACCGGGCAGGGTAACCGCTCCGTCCAGGGGGCAGGGAACAGGCAGTTCGACCCGGGTGCGTGGACCGGTGCGTTGACCGGTCCATCGACGGATGCGACCAGCCCCGACCTCCGCCACGACGCGCCCAGCCGGGATCACGCTCACGAGCTGCACACGCTGCACACGCTGCACACGCTGCACGCGCCGCCTACGCCGGTGGTGCACAACAACCGCCGCGGCACGCACGCGATCCTGTCGCCGTCGCTCGTGTACGCGGCGCGCAACCGCGGCGGGCGCATCCTGTCGCCGCGCGTGGTCGACGCCACCGCGTCCATGCTGGCGCGCTCGCCGCTCGTGCGCTTCAGCCTGCATCCACCGGATGCGCGCTATCCGGAACTGGTCCGCCACATCCAGCAGTCGCTGGAACGCCTGCTGGAAAGTCGCGAAGCGGTAACGAAAGCCGAGTTCGCGCGGCGCGTCGCCGACCGGTTCACCCGTACGGATCTCACCCGTACGAATTTCACCAATACGGATCCCACCAGCCGCCCCGCCAATAGCCAGGACCCCAGCCGTAGTAGCCCGCAGGCGGTCCATAGCGCTGCAGATCGTACTTCGCGCCCAGGCTGATCACGCAACTGCGCCACGCGTCCGTCTGGGCCGCATATCCCAGCCGGACGCAGGCCGGGCCATAGACCGCCATCATCCGCTCCACGTCGGCCTGCGCCTGGGCCGCGCGCTCCTGCGGCGTCGTGCACGCGGCCAGCGCCAGCACCAATCCAATACCCAGCACCCGCATCATGGCGCCCCCCTCCGACCAACACGCGCGTCCTGCGCGCCTTCTCACAGGTTAGAAGCCAGCGCCGGTCCGCAAGAGAGCCCGCTCAATCGCGCGCAGGGAACCATCGTGGGTAAGGGCTGTCGCGTACTCGCCCACACGTGCGATTTCTGGCAAGATTCCCCTTTTTTCAAAGGGACGAGCGGCATGCGACAACGTGGATGGGGCAAATGGGGGCGGCGGGTTGCGGCCGGGGTCGTCGTGCTGCCGGTGCTCGTCGCGGGCGGCGCCTGGATGACCTTGCGCGCGAGCCTCCCCGAGCTCGACGGCCGGCATCGCTCGCCGCTGCTGGCGGCGCCCGTGACGGTGGAGCGCGACGCGAACGGCGTGCCGACCATCAGCGGGGCGAACCGGCTCGACGTCGCGTATGCCACCGGGTTCGTGCACGGCCAGGAGCGCTTCTTCCAGATGGACCTGCTGCGCCGCAGTGCCGCCGGCGAACTGGCCGAGCTGTTCGGGGCCAAGGCGCTGCCGCTCGACCGGGCGCATCGCCTGCACCGCTTCCGCGCCCGCGCCGAGCAGGTCCTGCAGCGCATGACGCCGGCCGAGCGCGCGTTCCTGGACCGCTACGCCGCCGGCGTCAATGACGGCCTGGACGGCCTGCGTGCGCGGCCGTTCGAATACCTGCTGAACCGGGCGACGCCGCGGCCGTGGACACCGGCCGATTCGCTGCTGGCCGTGTGGGCCATGTACTTCGATTTGCAGGGCAACCAGGAGCCGCGCGAACTGGCACGGGGCTGGCTGGCGGCGCACCTCGATCCGGCCCAGCTGGCGTTCCTGCTGCCCGAAGCGACCCGCTGGGATACGCCGATGGATGCGGACGCCGTCGCGCTGGCGCCGGCCCCGATCCCGGCCACGGCACCGGCCTGGTGGGGCCGCAAGGAAGTCGTCCCGGCACGCCAGGTGGCGGGCATCGCGTTCACGGATGCCGTGGGCAGCAACAACTACGCCATCGCCGGGACGCGCACCGCGCACGGCGCCGCCATCGTCTCGGACGACATGCACCTGGGCCTGCAGCTGCCGAACACGTGGTACCGCCTCGCGCTGCGCTTCCCGGATGCGCAGGGCAGGCCGCGCCGCGTCGTCGGCGTGAGCCTGCCGGGCACGCCGCCGGCCGTCATCGTGGGCAGCAATGGCCACGTCGCGTGGGCCTTCACGAACAGTTATGCGGACACGCTCGACCTCGTCCGTCTCGGCACGGGCGGCGCCCATCCCGGCCAGGTGCGCACGACGAACGGCTGGGAGACGCCCGTCGCGCACACGGAAACGCTGCTCGTGAAGGGCGAACCGGCGCAGACGATGACCGTGCTCGAGACGAGCCTCGGCCCGGTCCGCACCGTCGACGGCGTCCAGTACGCCGTGCACTGGGTCGCGCACGATCCCGGCGCGCTGAACCTGAATCACCTGAAGCTGGAAGCGTCGACGAACCTCGACGAGGCGGTGGCTGCGGCGGCGGGCGATGGCATTCCGGCGCAGAACGTCGTCCTCGGCGACGACCGCGGCGGCATCGCGTGGACGATCGGCGGCGCGCTGCCGCGGCGGGCGCAGGGCGGAACGAACGTCTCGTTCCCGCTCGCGTCCGACGGCACCGTGCCGACATGGAGCGGGCTGCTCGCGCCGGACCGACATCCGCGCGTCGTCAATCCGCCCGGCGGCCAGCTGGTGACGGCGAACAGCCGCCAGCTCGCGGGCGCGGACTCCAGCATCATCGGCGACGGCGGTTTCGACCTGGGCGCGCGCGGGAACCAGTTGACCGGCAACGTGCGCCAGCTGGGCGACAGGACGGATGTGCCGGCCGCGTTCCAGGCGTCGCTCGACGACCGCGCACCGTTCATCGCCGGCTGGCGCGAACGCGCGCTGGCCGCGCTGGATGCCCGCGCGCTGGACCAGCATCCGGAGCGCGCCGAGTTCCGCCGCCTGCTGGAGACGAGCTGGGACGGCCGCGCGAGCACGGCGTCCGCCGGCTATCGCCTGGCGCGCCAGTTCATGTGGTCGCTGCACGACCTGCTGTTCGCCGGCGTCGATGCGGAGCTGGCGAAACTCGATCCGAAGGCCAGCATCGTGGTCGCGACGTCGCGCTGGCCGGACGTCGTGGCGCGCCTGCTGGACGCGCGTCCGGCCGCGTGGCTGCCGGCCGGCTACGCGAGCTGGCAAGACCTGCAACTGGCCGCCATCGACCGCGCCATCGCGGATCTGAAGGAAGATGGCACGCCGCTCGCGCAGGCCACCTGGGGCCGGCGCAACACGGCGACGATCGCGCATCCGTTCACGATCGCCGTGCCGGCGCTGCGCCGCTGGCTCAGCGTCCCGCCGGACCAGCTGCCGGGCGACGCCAACATGCCGCGCGTGGCGGGGCCGAAGTTCGGGCAATCGGAGCGCCTGACGGTGGCGCCGGGGCGCGAGGAAGAAGGGTTGTTCGACATGCCGGGCGGGCAGAGCGGCCACCCGCTGTCGCCGTACTTCTTGAAAGGGCACGAGGAATGGGTGCACGGGAAGCCGACTCCGTTGCTGCCTGGGGCGGCCGTGCACACGCTGACGTTCACGAAGCAGTAGACGATCAGCGCGCCGCCACCGGCACCCACAACTTCTGCAGCATGCCGGTGACCGCGTCTGCAGGCGCCGGCCGCCCGAGATAAAAACCCTGCACGAGGTCGCAGCCGTATTCCTCCAGCAGCACGAGCTGCTCGCCCGTCTCGACGCCTTCCGCCACGACGACCATCTTGAGGCCGTGCGCCATCGCGATGATCGCGCGCGTGATCGCGGCGTTTTCGGAATCCTGCGGCAGGCCGCTGATGAAGCTGCGGTCGATCTTCAGCGCGCGCACGTCGAAGCGCTTCAGGTAGTTCATCGATGAGTAGCCGGTGCCGAAGTCGTCGATCGACAGATATACCCCGATGCCGCGCAGCTGTTCCAGTGTGGCCAGCGTGGCCTTCGCGTCGTCCATCAGCGTGCCTTCCGTCAGCTCGAGTTCGAGCAGGCGCGGGTCGAGGCCCGTGTCGTGCAGGGCCGAGAGCACGATCTGCGACAGGTTCTCGTCCTTGAACTGCTTGGCCGACAGGTTCACGGCGATGCGCACGGGACGGCGCGCGAATTTCTGCCAGTGGCGGGCCTGGCTGCACGCGGTGCGCAGCACCCATTCGCCGATCGGCACGATCAGGCCCGTCTCTTCGGCCAGCGGGATGAATTCGTTGGGCGAGACGACGCCGCGCTCCGCATGGCGCCAGCGCACGAGGGCTTCCACGCCGACGATCTCGGACGAGCGCACGTCGAGCTGCGGCTGATAGAGCAGGTACAACTCGTCGTTCTGCAGCGCGCGGCGCAGGCCCACTTCCAGCTTCACGTGGCTCATGATCTGCATCGTCAGCGACGACGAGTACAGCTTGGCGTTGTTCTTGCCGCAGTTCTTCGCGTGGTACATCGCGGTGTCGGCGTATTTCAGCAGCGACGTGCAGTCGTCGCCGTCCTCGGGGAACAGCGAGATGCCGATGCTGGCCGTCACGAAGATCTCGTTGCCTTCGATGATGAACGGGCGGCGCATCGCGTCTTTTACACGATGCGCCACGTTGAGGGCGTGTTCGACCCGTTCGAGGTCGGGGATCAGGATCGTGAATTCGTCGCCGCCCAGGCGCGCGAGGTTCGTGCCCGCGCTGTTGGGAGTGTCTACGCGGGGGAGCAGGTCGCCGCGCGACAGCAGGTCGTTCGGGCGGATCGTCTCGCGCAGGCGGTCGGACACCTGCTTCAGCAACTGGTCGCCCACGTTGTGGCCCAGCGTGTCGTTGATGCGCTTGAAGGCGTCCAGGTCCATGAACAGCACGGCGAACTTCTTGTTGCCGATTTTCGAGCGCTGCAGTTCGCGTTCCAGCGTTTCCAGAAAGGCCTGGCGGTTCGGGATGCCGGTCAGGCTGTCGCAATAGGCCAGGCGGCGGATCTGCTCTTCCGCGCGCTTGCGCTCGCTGATGTCGCGCACGAGGCCCAGCACTTCGTTCGGGCCGGTGGCGACGAGGCGCGCCTCGAAATGCTGGACTTCGCCGAAGCGGATCAGTTCATATTCGACCGAGCGCACCTGCTGCACGTGCAGGGCCATGCCCACCTGTTCGAGCAGGCGTTCGGCGATGTCGCGCGGCAGGACGTCGGTCACGTGGCGGCCGACGATCTGCTCGTCGACGCCGGCGTCGCGCACGCCGCGGCCGGGCCCGTCGCGGCCCGGCCTATCGCGGCCCGGCTCGTAATCGAGATAGAAGCCGTCGCGCGACATGCGGAAGAACGTGTCGGGAATGGCGGCCAGCACGGCGCGGTTCTGGGCGTCGGCGATGCGCAGGCGGACGATGGCATCGCTTGCGCGCAGCACGTACAGCACGCGGTGGCCGAGGATGGGCCAGTTGATCGGCTTGGACACGAAGTCGGTGGCGCCGGCCTCGTAGGCATTCGTGACGGCTTCCAGGTCGTCGCCGCCGGTGACCATCACGATCGGGACCATCGCGCCATTCGGCAGGTCGCGGATCGCGCGGCACGCGGCGAAGCCGTCCATCTTCGGCATCTCGACGTCCAGCAGGATCAGGTCGGGCGTGCGCGCGTGCGCGAGGGCCACGGCCTCCTGGCCGTCCGCGGCCTCGATGCCTTCCAGGCCGACGCCCTCCAGCATCTCGAGCATCAACAAGCGCATCACCGGATCGTCGTCCGCGACCAGGACGATCCCTCGCTGATTGGTAGGTTGGGCTGGCATGTCAGGTTTCCTTTTCGAGGATGGCGGTGAGCGAATGCCGGACGGCCTGGAACTCCTGTTCCATGTCGGTCAGGATCGCGTCCGCGCCTTCGGTGGTATCGGCGCGGCCCAGGTGCTCCAGTTCCTTGCACAGGGCGGCGAGGGCCTCGGCGCCGACGTTGGCGCTGGCCGATTTCAGCGTGTGCGCGATGCGGCGCACGTTGCCCGTGTCGAGGCCGTCGATGGCGGTGCGCAGGGTGCGCAGCTGCTGCGGCGTGTCGTCGACGTAGGCCGCGATCACTTTCTGCACGAGGGCGTCGCCACGGTCGCGCGACAGGGCGCGGATCTTGTCGAGCGCCACGCGGTTGATGACGTCGCGCTGGATCACTTCGACGGATGCGGGCGGCAGCCGCGGCGGCTCGTCGTCGTGGTGCACGGTGGCGGCGAGCGGCAGCGCCATCCAGCGTCCGATCACGGCCGCGATTTCCTGCTGGCTGAACGGCTTCGACAGGTAATCGTCCATGCCGGCCGCGAGGCATGCTTCGCGGTCGCCCTGCAGCGCGTTCGCCGTGATCGCGATGATGGGCAGCACGCGGCCGCGGCCCGCCTCGCGTTCTTCGCGCCGGATCGCGGCCGTCGCGGCGAAACCGTCCATCACGGGCATCTGGCAATCCATCAGCACCGCGTCGTACGAATTTGTGCGCACGGCCTGCAATGCGTCCTCGCCGTTGCGCGCGCAATCCACCTGCAGGTCGAGGCTTTCCAGCATCGCCCGCGCGACTTCGACGTTGACCGGATTGTCTTCGGCCAGCAGCACGCGCCGCGTGCGCGGGCGGCTGGCGTCCAGTTGCAGGGGACGCGGCGGGATGAAGCGCGGCGCCGGCGCCACCTGGCCGCGCGGTGGCGTCGCCAGGCAGGCGAACAAATCGGCCGCGCGCGCGGGCTTGATCAACTGGTACGCCACGCCGGCCTCGCGCCGCTGCACGGGGTCGGCGGCGAGCCGTTCGGGACTGAGCAGCACGAGCCGCGTGGCGCGCGTGGCCGGGCTGGACTTGATCTGCGCGGCCAGCAGCAGGCCGCTCGTGTGGGACAGCTCCATGTCGAGGATCGCGGCATCGTATGGCCGGCCGGCGCGCGCCGCCTCGTCCAGGCGCTCCAGCGCTTCGTCCGCGCTCTCCGCCGCGTCGCATTCGACGCGCCACGTGGCCAGGTGGCGTTCGAGGCCGATGCGGCTCGACTCGCTCCCGTCGACGAGGAGCACGCGCAGGCCGTCGATCGTGTACTGGTGGTCGCCCGCCGCGTCCGGATCGACGCGGCGCTTGTCGAAGGCCACCGTGAACCAGAACACGGACCCCTGGGTCAACGCGTTTTCGACGCCGATCGAGCCGCCCATCAGTTCGACGAGCTGCTTGGAGATCGCGAGACCGAGACCGGTGCCGCCGTACTTCCTCGTCGTGGAATCGTCGGCCTGCGAGAACGCCTCGAAGATGCGGCTGCGGGCTTCCCTCGAAATGCCGATGCCCGTGTCGTGCACTTCGAAACGCAGCATCACGGCCTGGTTGTCCTCGCTCGCGATGCGCACCGTGGCGAGGATGCGGCCCTGGTCCGTGAACTTGACCGCGTTGCCGAGGAGGTTGGCCATGATCTGGCGCAGCCGGTTCGGGTCGCCGCAGATGGCGACGGGGATGTCGTTGGCGATGTCGAAATGGAGCAGGATGTTCTTCGCCTCGGCCTGCGGCGTGTAGACCGTGTGGATGTCGTCCAGCAGGTCCCACAGGTTGAAATTGATGTACTCGACGGTGAGCTTGCCGGCCTCGATCTTGGAAAAATCGAGGATGTCGTTGATGATCACGAGGAGGTGCTCGCCCGACTGCTTGACCAGCCGCGTGTAGTTGCGCTGCGTGTCGGTGAGCTCCGTCCCCAGCAGCATTTCCGTCATCCCGAGCACGCCGTTCATCGGGGTGCGGATCTCATGGCTCATCGTGGCGAGGAAGGCACTCTTGGCGCGGCTCGCCGCTTCGGCTGCGTTCTTCGCCTTTTCCAGCTGCTCGGTGCGCACGCCGACCTGGCGTTCCAGTTCGTCGCGGTGGTGCGTGAGCGCGGCGCCGCGGCCTTCGATCTGGGCGAGCATGTTGTTGAAGCTGTCGATCAGCACGCCCAGTTCGTCATTGCGGTTGTGGGCGATGCGCAGTGTGTAGTTCTGGCTGGCGGACACCTTCTGCGCCGCGTTGATCAACTTGCCGATCGGGTCGCTGATGCTGCGCCGCAGCCGGCGCACCAGCACGAACGCCGTCAGCAGCGCGGCGGCCAGCGCGACGGCCATCACGCCCAGCGCGCGCGCGATGTCCAGCCACAGGGGCGCGAGGTCGCTCTCGATCATGACGGCGCCCACGGGCGGCAGCGCGCGGCCATTGGCGTCACGCGGGGCACCGAGCACGCGATAGACGCGCAGCATGGGCAGCCACGGACGGCTGCCGGCATCGGCTGCCGCGGCGATGGTGTCGTCATCGAGCCCGCCAAGCGCGTCGACGGGGCCAGCGGCGTCATTGCCGGGGGCGCGCCAGACGGCGAACGGTTGGCCCTTGCGGTCGTACAGGACGGCGGACGCGAGGCCCCGGCGCGCTTCCAGCGCGGCCAGCAGCTGCGTGGCGAGGCGGCGGTCGTTGAACTGGACGGCGTCGAGCCCGCCCTGTGCGAGCACGGCGGCCAGCGCCTCCAGTTCCTGCCGCTCCTCGCGGCGCTGGCCGGTCACCGTCGCCAGGGCGAAGGCGACGTACACGACCAGCAGCGCGCTGGCGGCGGCCTGCAGGCACATCGACGTCAGTTTTCGGTTGAGGCTTGAGCGCTCGAGAGTCTGCATGGGTTGGGCGGATCCGGCGGTCGGCGCTGCGAACGAACCTGCGTACAGGTTCACCATGCAAGAAAGCAAATTCTTGCAGGAACTGACTATAGGTGACGGATATGGGGCGCCGTTTGTGCTGGCGCAAAGTGGGGGGAGCGGAGAGGAGGAGGGACCTATAAAACATCGCCCCCGACGGGCGGGGGCGATGATATTTTGCGTTACGGTAAAACTGCTAGCTCAGCAACAACCCCCGCGCTTGCCGTTACCGTACCGCGCCTGCTGGCGCTCGCGGAAAAACTCCTCGTAGCTCATGACCGGCTGGTCCGGATGGGTTTTCTCCATGTGCGCCACATAGGTGTCGTATTCCGGCAGGCCGACCATCAGGCGCATGCTTTGCCCGAGGTAGCGGCCCGCCTGTGCCAGCGCGCCGAGCATCACTGCACCTCGGCCATCGAGGCGGCGGGCGCCGCGACGTACGGCGTCTCCTGGGCGCTCGGACGGGCATTCTTGCGGGCGGCCAGCGCGGTGCGGAAACCGTACAGCACGACGGCCAGCACGACGACCATGAAGAAGCCGCACAGGGTGGCGTCGACGTAGTCGTTGAAGACGATGCGGCCCATCTGGTCGAGCGACTTGGCCGGTGCCAGCACCTGGCCCTGGTCGAGCGCGGTCTGGAATTTGTTCGCGTGCGCCAGGAAGCCGACCTTGACGTTCGGGTCGAAGATCTTCAGCCAGCCGGCCGACAGCGTGCAGATCAGCAGCCAGATGGTCGGGACGATCGTCACCCAGGCGTACTGGCCGCGCTTCATCTTGAACAGCACGACGGTGCCCAGCGTGAGCGCGATACCGGCCAGCATCTGGTTGGCGATGCCGAACAGCGGCCACAGCGTGTTGATGCCGCCCAGCGGATCGACGACGCCCTGGTACAGGAAGTAGCCCCAGGCGGCGACGCACAGGCCGGTGGCGATCAGGTTCGCCGGCAGCGAGTCCGTGCGTTTCAGCGACGGGACGAAGGCGCCCAGCAGGTCTTGCAGCATGAAGCGGCCGGCGCGCGTGCCGGCGTCGACGGCGGTCAGGATGAACAGCGCCTCGAACAGGATCGCGAAGTGGTACCAGAACGCCATCATTGCCTTGCCGCCCACGACGTTGGACAGGATGTGGGCCATGCCGACGGCCAGCGTCGGGGCACCGCCGGCGCGCGAGATGATGGTGTTCTCGCCGACGTCCTTGGCCATTTGCGTCAGCTGGTCAGGGGTGATCACGAAGCCCCAGTTGGAGACCGCGGCGGCGGCCGTCTGGGCGGTCGTGCCGAGCACGGCGGCCGGGCTGTTCATCGCGAAATAGACGCCCGGGTCGATGGTCGACGCGGCGACGAGGGCCATGATGGCGACGAACGATTCCATCAGCATGCCGCCGTAGCCGATGAAGCGGGCGTGTTGTTCGTTCTCGATCATCTTCGGCGTGGTGCCCGACGAGATCAGCGCGTGGAAGCCGGACACGGCACCGCAGGCGATGGTGATGAACAGGAACGGGAACAGCGTGCCGGACCAGGCCGGGCCGGTGCCGTCGATGAAGCGGGTGATCGACGGCATCTGCAGCATCGGGGCGACGAACACGATGCCCAGCGCGAGGCCGACGATGGTGCCGATCTTGAGGAACGTGGACAGGTAGTCGCGCGGCGCCAGCAGCAGCCACACGGGGATCACGGAGGCGACGAAGCCGTAGCCGATCAGCATCCAGGTCAGCTGGGTGCCGGTGAACGTGAACATCGGGCCCCAGACGGCGGAATCGTGCACGTACTGGCCGCCGACGATGGCGCCGATCAGCAGTACGAAGCCGATCAGCGACACTTCGCCGATGCGGCCCACGCGGATGTAGCGCGAATAGATGCCCATGAACAGCGCGATCGGGATCGTCGCCATCACGGTGAACGAACCCCACGGCGAGCCGGTCAGGGCCTTCACGACGATCAGCGCCAGCACGGCCAGGATGATCACCATGATCATGAAGGTGCCGAACAGGGCGATGACGCCGGGGATCTCGCCCATTTCGGACTTGATCAGGTCGCCGAGCGAGCGGCCGTCGCGGCGCATCGACAGGAACAGGACCATGAAGTCCTGCACGGCGCCGGCGAACACGACGCCGGCCAGGATCCACAGCATGCCGGGCAGGTAACCCATCTGCGCGGCGAGCACGGGGCCGACCAGCGGGCCGGCGCCGGCGATCGCGGCGAAGTGGTGGCCGAACAGCACGTAGCGGTTCGTCGGCACGTAGTCGAGGCCGTCGTTGTACTTGTACGCCGGGGTCTGGCGGCGGGCGTCGAGGCCCATCACCTTGTCGGCGATGTAGAGGCTGTAGAAGCGGTACGCGATCAGGTAGATGCAGACGGCCGCGATGACGACCCAGACCGCGTTGATGGATTCGCCGCGCTTGAGGGCGACGTAGGCGAGCGACGCGGCGCCCGCGAGCGAAAGCGCAGCCCATCCGAGCTGGCTTGTTAGACGTTTCATGTTGACTCCTCCGATATGATGCGCTGCGTGACCGGTCGATGCCGGCTTGCACGATGAGCAGCGTGCCTGCCAGTATCTTGCACGGGTCCGCGACTCACAAGCGCATGATTACGCAGCGCTCTACGTAGTCCTACGTAGGCAAGCTTTGCAAGCAGCAACAGCTGATCGGTCGTACAATTTCATGTTACGACTATTTCGACGCGCACGGCATGCAATTACGGCAGAAGGTCATCTTCCTCGCGATCGCCCCGCTGATCGTGGCGCTGTGCGCGATCGCCCTGTTCGTCCGGCAGCAGGCGATCGCGCTCGCGCACGAGCAGCACGCCACCATCCAGCAGGCCTACCTGGCCACCAAGCAGGCGGAACTGCGGCACTACGTGGACCTCGCATCCCATTCGATCGCCCACCTGACGGCATCCGGCCGCAGCGACCCGGCCACGCTGGCCGAGGCCAAGCGCATCCTGCAATCGCTCAGCTTCGGCGACGACGGCTATTTCTTCGTCTACGACATGGACGGCCGCAACCTGATGCATCCGCGCCAGCCGGAGCTGGTCGGACGCGACCTGTGGAACCTGCACGACCAGTTCGGCGCGCCGACCATCCAGAACATCGTCGCCGTCGCAAAGCAGGGCGGGGGACTCGTGCGCTACAACTGGGTCAAGCCGTCCTCGAACAAGTCCGCCCCCAAGCTGGGCTACGTCGTGTCGATCCCGCAATGGGGCTGGATCATGGGCAGCGGCCTGTATCTCGACGACGTGCAGGCCGCGCTCGACCAGGTCGACGCCCAGCAGTCGCGCAACATCGAGACGACGATGTGGTGGATCGCCGGCCTCGCCATCCTCGCCACGCTCGTCATCGGCGGCGCCGGCCTCGCGCTGAACGTCAGCGAATCGCGCGTGGCGGACACGAAGCTGAAAGCGCTGGCGCAGCGCGTCGTCGATTCGCAGGAGCAGGAGCGGGCGCGCCTGTCGCGCGACCTGCACGACGGCATCAGCCAGTGGCTCGTGTCGATCAAGCTGCAGATCGAGGCCGGCATCATCCGCATGAAGGGCACGCCGGACCAGCAGCGCCAGGCGCACGCCAGCTTCGAGCGCACGGCGGAAGAACTCAACAAGGTGCTGGGCGAGGTACGCCGCATCTCGCACGACCTGCGTCCCACTTTGCTGGACGACCTCGGGCTCGCGGCCGCGCTCGACCACCTGGCCGAGGAATTCTCGCAGCACAGCGGCATGCCGGTGACGTTCGCCGTGACCGGCGATGCCGAGCACCTGCCGCAGGCCGTCGGCACGGTGCTGTTCCGCATCGCCCAGGAAGCGCTGACGAACATCGAGCGGCACGCGGGCGCGCACCACATCGACGTGGCGCTGCATGCCGGCGACGGCCGTGTGCTGCTCACCATCGCGGACGATGGCGCCGGCTTCGACGCCGAGGGCGTGGCCACGCACCCGCAGCGCGGCATCGGCCTGCGCAACATGATGGAACGGATGGACGCGATCGGCGGCCACCTCGACATCGCATCGTCCGCGGCCGGCACCACCGTGTGCGCGAGCGTCGAACTGGAGACCTGAATGACCGAGAAGACCGTCCACATCATGCTGGTCGACGACCACCCCCTCGTGCGCGACGGCCTGCGCGCGCGGCTGGAAGCGGTATCTCACTTCCGCGTCGTGGCCGAGGCGGATTCCGGCGCCGAGGCGCTGGCGCTCGCGGGCAGCACCCGCATCGACCTCGTGCTGATGGACATCACCATGCGCGACGGCAGCGGCATCGAAGCCACGGCGCGCCTGTACGCGAACTATCCCGACATCGCCGTGCTGATCCTGTCCATGCACGACAAGCTGGAATACGTCACGCAGGCCATGCAGGCGGGCGCGCGCGGCTACGTGCTGAAGGATGCGCCGGGCAAGGACATCGTCCTCGCCATCGACACCGTCATGGCCGGCGGCATCTACTACAGCGCGGCCGTCGCGCGCCAGCTCGCGCGCCCGGCCGCGCAGGACAACCAGCTCACGTCGCGCGAACAGGAAGTGCTGCGCCACATCGCCAACGGCGAATCGAACAAGCAGATCGCGAAGGCGCTCGACCTGTCCGTGCGCACCGTCGAAACGCACCGGCTGAACATCAAGCGCAAGCTCGGCATCGAAGGGCAGGCGGAGCTGATCAAGTTTGCGGTGCAGCATGGCCGCGTCGGCGGCGCGGGATCGTAAATATATATGTAAAACCGTGTCCCAGAGGAAACAGAAACAGTTGCTTTCCAATAAGCCGTGCTCTACTATTAGCTGGTTACTATCAATGCATATTCGCTAATGTCCAGCGCCCCGTTCCCGGTGGTTGAAGTACGCTCCGTCGCCAACGCGCAGAACGAGTGGGTCGCTCTGTTGCTTGGCACGCCGGGGGCAGGACTCGACGATCCCACGTTGCAGGAGCTGTTCGGCACGCCGGACCTGCTGGCCGCCATCGCCCCCCTCGACTGCATCGTGCTGCTGGACGATGTGGCCGTCCTGGCGCCCCCTGTCCTGAACGTGCTGCCGGCCAACCGCGTGCTGCTGGCCATGCGCGCGGACGCGCTGGCGACGGACGGCACGGCGCGCCGGCTGGCGGAACTGCAGATGACGGGTTACCGCGTGCTGATCGACGGCGTGCTGCCGGAAGGCGTCGCAGCACCGATCGCGCTGCGCACGGTGGCGCGCGACGCGCGCAGCGAATTGCCGCGCGCGGGCTCGCTGCCGACGCTGTTCGGACCGCACCTTGCCTACAACGTCGGCGACATGGCCGCGTACCGCGCCTGCGAGAACGCGGGCTTTGCCTGGTTCAGCGGCGACTACGCACTGGAAGGCAGCGTGGCCGAAGGCGACGACGGCACGTCGCGCCGGCGCATGCTGACGATGCTGGCACTGCTGGCGCAAGACGCCGATTCGCGCGAGCTGGAAGCGCAGCTGAAAGCGGATCCGGCGCTGTCGTACCACCTTTTGAAACTGGTGAACTCGGCCGCGTTCTCGGTCGGCACCCAGATCACGAGCTTCGGCCAGGCGATCAGCCGCCTGGGCCGCCGCCAGCTGCAGCGCTGGCTGCAACTGCTGCTGTACGCGCGCCAGCACCCGGACAGCCCGCCCAACCTGATGCTGCCGGTGGCCGCGCTGCGCGGCGCCGCGCTGGAAGCGCTGTGCAAGCGCGACGGCGGCGACCGCGACGAACAGGACCTCGCGTTCATGACCGGCGTGTTCTCGCTGCTGGATCGACTGTTCCAGATGCCGATGGCCGAGATCGTGCAGGACCTGAACCTGCCCGGCCACGTCGAAGCCGCGCTGCTGCGGCGCGAAGGGCAGCTGGGACAACGGTTGCGGCTCGCCGAAGCGGGCCGGCCCGATCCGGAGACGCTGGAGGATGCGGGCGTCGATGGGCCGGACTGGTGGCAGAGCCAATTACACGCCTATCACTGGGCCATCCAGGTAGCCCGCAATGTCTAAGATGCCAGCCGCTGCGCCAATCGATTTCGTGGGCGGCAGCGCTGCCGTCTGCGACGCCGTGTTGACCCGCCGAGGGGACGATCTGTACAACGAACTGGGACGCATCGCCGGCGCGCTGCTCGCGAGCCCGCATTGCGCGTTCATCCCGGAAGGCGTCCTGCACCCGCACATGGTGGAGGGCGCGCTGCTGCAGGAAGTGCGCGCCGACGGCGTGTGCTTCGGCCGCTACGAAGTCGCCGGCCGCGCCTACAGTGTGGACGACCTGCGCCAGCTGGAAGCATTGGCCGGCCTCACCGGCACGCTGATGCAGGTGCATTCGCTGGCCCAGCGCACGACGCACGCCTATGCCCAGGTCGAAGCGCAGCTGGCGCACCAGTCGCAGATCCTCGACCAGATCCACGAATCCGTGCTGACGATGGACCGCATGGGCTACATCACCAGCTGGAACAAGGGCGCCGAGCGCCTGTTCGGCTACACGGCGCTGGAAGCCATCGGCCGCAACATCCTGTTCCTGTACGCGGACGACGACCAGGACTTCCAGGACGCCTTTGCGGAGCAGGGCGGCCGCATGATGGAAGTGCGGCGCCGGAAGAAATCGGGCGAGATCTTCTGGGCCAGCCTGTCGCTGTCGCCGCTGTGCGACCTGGAAGACCGTCCGACCGGCCTGATCGCCTATCTCACCGACATCACGGAACGCAAGCTCGCCGAGGAACGCCTGCACCACCTGGCCTACTACCAGGAACTGACCGGCCTGCCGAACCGCACGCTGTTCGGCCGCCTCGTCGACCAGGCCCTGATGGTCGCCCAGCGCAACGAATCGACGGCCTGCGTGCTGTACCTGGACCTGAACCGTTTTAAACTGATCAACGGCACGCTGGGCCGCAGGGTCGGCGACGACCTGCTGCGCCTGGTGGCCGAACGCCTGCGCAACGCGTTGCGCGACGAAGACGTCGTGGCGCACCTGTCCGGCGACGAATTCGCCGTCGGCCTGTTCGACATCCGCCAGCACTTCGAGGCCACGACGGTCGCGCAAAAACTGCAGGCCGCACTGGAAGCCCCGTTCCTCGTGCAGGGCCACGACCTGCGCGTGGGCGCGAGCATCGGCATTTCCGTGTACCCGCAGGACGGCCAGGATGCCGAGACGCTGCTGCGCATGGCCGACATCGCGATGGAGCGCGCCAAGGAACACGCGGAAAACCCGGACCGCAGCGTCGCGTTCTACCGCCTCGACATGAACGAGGGCATGCAGCAGCGCATGCTGATCGAATCCGGCCTGCGCCACGCGCTCGGCAACGGCGAACTGATCCTGCACTACCAGCCGAAATTCGAAATCGGCTCGAGCCGCCTGGTGGGCGCCGAAGCCCTCGTGCGCTGGAAGCATCCGGTGCGGGGCATGGTCCCGCCGATCGAATTCATCCCGCTGGCCGAAAGCACGGGCCTGATCGTGCAGGTGGGCGAGTGGGTGCTGGAACAGGCCTGCGCCCAGGCCGCGATCTGGCAACGCGCCGGCCTGCCGCCGTTCCGCCTGGCGGTGAACGTCTCGGCGCGCGAATTCACGCCGTCGCTGCCGGGCCGCGTGGCGGAAACCCTGCGCCGCTACCGCCTGGATCCGCACTGGCTGGAACTGGAAATCACGGAAAGCACGCTGATGCACGACATCGAGCACGTGATCGCCATCATGGACCGCATCAGCGCACTGGGCGTGGCGCTGTCGCTGGACGATTTCGGCACGGGCTATTCGAGCCTGTCGTACCTGAAGCGCTTCCCGATCGACACCCTCAAGATCGACCGCTCGTTCACGACCGGCATCCCGCTGGACCCGAGCGATTGCGCGATCGCGAGCACGATCATCGGCATGGGGCGCAAGCTGGGGCACCGCGTGATCGCGGAAGGCGTGGAGACGCTGGAGCAGCTGGAGTTCCTGCGCCAGGCCGGGTGCGACGAGGTGCAGGGCTACCTGTATGGGAAGCCGTTGCCGGCGTACGAGTTCGAGAAGAGTTTGCGGGAGAACTGGTTGCTGATGGGGCACGTGGAGTCTGGCCCGGATGCGTTGGGGGCCGTCCGTTTGCTGCCCGTGGGGCAATGATTTATGTATAATGCCGGTTCCTCAGGAAGCGTGGCCGAGTGGTTGAAGGCAGCAGTCTTGAAAACTGCCGACGGGGGAACCCGTTCGTGAGTTCGAATCTCACCGCTTCCGCCAGGAAATAAAACAGCCGCCCATGGGCGGCTTTTTTATTGCCTGGCGGAAGCGAGGAGGGCGCCTGCGCGCCCTCCGTGTGAGATTCGAAGGGCATGGCCCTGCAGGGCCATCCCTCCCGAATCGCCCATTTGCTGTCCGCGCAGCGGACAGCGCGCCGCAGGCGCATACCGTATAGCCTGATCAGAAAACGACGGCTGCCTTAGCCGTGAACCCCGTGCCTCGGCCGCTCGCTACTCAAGCGCCCAGAACCATATCTCCCAGCAGCCGAAATAGCAGCTACGCGCGCACTCCGAAAACCCGTACGGCCCCGGATGAATCAGGTCGATGTGTCCACCGGGGCCTCCGGAAATGTGGAAAAACGAAACCACGCCAGTACGTTTACCGATCGCATCCCGGGCGGCCTCTTCGCTGTCGTACACCTCGGGTTTACCCCACGAGAGATTGAGCATGTCCGAAAGCTTGTGCTGACGCTGCTCGACCCGCTGACCCTTCAGCTTCCCTGCATTCACGCGCATCGTGGCGCCCGGTAATATGACGCCAGACCGGAGCAAGGCGATGCTCATGCGAATAGCGCACGTGTCCTTGTAGTTTGGGTTATCTACGATGTCGGACCACCCGAGTTCCGCGAACAGCGACTCACGTCTTTCCGCCCTCGGGTAGTTATTCCACAGTATTACGAACGGAGGTCTCATGGCCTGCTCCCGGCGCGGCACGGATACCGGCGCTTCAGTTGCTGGAGCAGCAGCTCGGCGGCGTTTTTCTTGCGCTCGGCTGCCGGGAGCTTGGCGATGTCATCGGCCAGTTCGTACGCCAGATCAGGGGTTTTGAGCTGGTGCGGGAGATCGCACCACGTACTGCCCTCCGTACCGTCGCGCAGGCCATCCAGGTAGCTGTAGGCTTTCTCACGCTCCAGGTATTCGTAGCCAGTCGGGTTCGGCGCGCTCATCATCTTGACGAATTGGTCGCCGCTCAGCGTGTAGGGGTATGGCGCCGCCGTGGCAAGGGCTGGCAGCACCAGAGAAAATAGGATTGACCGTCGCATCAGTTTCTCCATAGGTATCGATGGAGAAATCTTCCCTGTGCCGGATTCAAGGCAATTTATCGGCTGTCAAGTGGATGTCGGCGGCAGGTCAACGGCACGTATGCGACGACGGACTCTCACCCGCGCGGTTGCGCCTTAGCTTGGCGCCGACACGCAGCCGAATCAACATCGGGTTTTTAAAGTGGCAGGGGTCTGTGCGCGACTAGCTGCTTTTCCTGCCGATGCTGTCCGCCCGGAGCAGCCGCAGCGCGAAACGGTGCTGGACCGCGCTGTGTTGCGTGCGTCGCAGGCGGTGCGATGGCTTCTGCTGTGGCCGAAATGCGCTGAAGGCAATGAAAAAGCCACCGCAAGGGGTGGCTTCGTTTCGGCGTCCGTTGGAAAATCCCTAAATTCGTTGGAAATTTCGCTTCCGAAAAACTCAGATTCTCGTAAGCATTTGAATCTAAAGGATTCTTGGAATGGCTGGCGGGACTCGAACCCATGATAACAGGAATCATAACCCCGAGCTGTATTTTACAAAGTATGGGTAAAATCTATTTGCGACGTTCACTACCAATTCTCCTAGTCCGAGTAAGGTCGATTTTACAGGTCGCAACGTCTGATCATTTTCTAACTGTAAGCAAATGCCCAGCTTAAACGATAGGTTCAATTTTGCTTCTACTTCACTGGTGAAATCAGAGTGATAACCACTGAAATCAATTTCAAGGATTTTGGAGCCATCACGGACAGGGCCGATCGGGTGCTCAATAGCTATTCCGTCCTCAAGTTGGGCGCCGAAACCAACAGCACTGGAATTTACTATGGTTATGAAGCGATGCTTATCGTCATTGGCAAGTCGGTTTAATACCCACATGGGATGTGTCTGAGGATTCTCATAATTAAATGGTTGAAATTCCTCAACAATTTTTTTTAACTCTTCGGGTAAAGCGCGAATTTGTATTCGTTGCTCTTTGAACTTTTCAATAGTTTCGCATATAGGGAACTGGGTTTTTTTTGAAGGTTCTTTTTCAAAAAATAACGAAAGCTGCCAGATCATCTGGTCTAATGCTGACCTTAGATGAGTAATAACCTCGCCCGCGCGAATACGTATCTCGATTGGAACTTCCTTTAGTCCATGTATGTGATAACTAAATCTTCGGTTTTCTTTGTCAAGGTCAGTTCTAAGTTGGAAAGGATTTTCGTTTATGAACTTTGCATAAGCTGGTTCAAGCTCCGTCAAGAGGTCATGAGAACGATGTACTTTTAAAATGATGTTTGAAAGTTCGTTCATCTTAGGAGCTTTGAGAGGAAATCAAGATAAGTCGATAGGTTAAAAGGTTGAGAACACTACTGAAGTTGTTCAGGTAACTTAAGTGGCCCAAATCCTTTCCATAACCACTTTAAAGTACTTTGAATAATAAGGCAAAATTTTAGCTCCGTTTTTTATTGTTGCGGAATCGGTTTTGAGCTAAGTGATTGATTTACTTAATATTGACCACAGACTTGAAATTGTCGACGGGGAACCCGTTCGCGAGTTCGAATCTCATGCGGGGGAAGCCTACCCGCCCTCCGTGTGAGATTCGAAGGGCTGGGCCCACGTCCGCGCAGCGGACAGCGCGCCGCAGGCGCATCCCAAAAAGCACGAAGGCCGCAGCAGCCAATGAACCAACAGGAGAAAACAACTAACCCCTGCCGATCGATATTTCATTGCCAACATGAAATCCATGCGGTACCCTCAGCAAAGTTGTCATTTCGAAATTAACTGTTGGAGGAAGCATGGCGATGGTGTTTTGCAGAGGCTGCGGAAAAGAAATCCACGAAACTGCCGTCTCGTGTCCGCATTGCGGATGTCAGCAAGCAGCCGCTGTCACGGGCAACATCAAAAGCCAGAGCGTGGCCACGGTGCTCGCGGCATTCGTCGGTGGCTTCGGCATTCACCGGTTTTATTTGCGGAGCCCGGTCACTGGCATTTTCTACATCCTGTTTTGCTGGACAGGGATTCCGGGGCTGATCGCCCTCATCGAAACGTTCGTGTACGCCTTCATGAGCCAGCAGAGCTGGGCCAGGAAGTACAACAACGGCGTGATCAGCGAGCCCGTGCACATCGCGATCAAAGTCCTCGTCCTGATCTTCCCCGTGATTTTCGTCGTTGGTGTGCTTGCCGCCATCGCGATCCCGGCGTACCAGAGTTATCGGATCCGGGCCGAGGCAGCGAAGTCGACTGTGTCCATCGAGGTGCCCATGCACGTCATTCCAGCCGCGAAGCGCTATGACAATCCTCGAAACGATCAAGTCCTGATTTACACAACCGCATCCCGCGCCTGACGCCCGAGCCAAGCCTCCCACAGTGCCGACATTGTCCGCATACGCGAGACCTGTGGCCGGGTTGATTGCTGAAGTGCGCCGCCGCGTTGCGGGCGACGCACTGAGCGCCGACATGTGCCACTACAGCGGCTACGTGCGTGAAGCTGCGTTGGATCGCGCGGCCGAGTTGCGCTCGCTGGACCTGCTCCCGGCCATCGTCGACCGCCTCAACGACTGGGTTCCCCAGGTGCGCCAGCGCGCGCATGACCTCGTGCTGGACTGGCTTCCGCTGCTGGGTGCCGACGCGACCATCCGTCTCCTCGGTACCGTCCAACATCTGCGCGTGGCCAGACGGACCGATCATTCCGCGTGGCTGCAGGCGTTCGAACGGGCGGTCGTGGCGCAGGTCGGAACCGACCGCATCGCGGCGGAAGTCTCGGGTACCGACGCGATCGTCGCGCGCACCTGTTACCGTCTGCTGGCGGAGCATGGCATGGTCGATCCCGTCACGCTGGTCCGCCTGGGCCTGTCGAACGGCACAGACATTGTCCTGGCCCACAAGGCAGCCGAGTCGCTTGCCCGGTTGGGTGCAGACGAGCGCGAGGCGCTGGGCCGTCTCGCTTTGCGTTCGCACTTCGGCATGGTCCGCGCAAGCGCATTGCGCAGCCTGTTGTCCGACGGGACCGAGACGTCCCGGGCGCTTGCCATCGACATGCTCGCCGACCCGAACAGCTGGGTAAGACTCGTCGCAAACAGCTGGCTCGAACGCCACGGCATCGACAGCGCGCCGTTGTTCGCCGCGCGGTTGGAGGCGCCCGACAGTTCCATCACCGTGCTGCGCGCCTGCCTGATGGGACTGGCCGAAACCGGGAAGCGCGATCAAGTCGACTTGGTGCGGCGGATGACGACGCACCCGTCCGCGCGCGTACGCAGCCACGCATTCTCCGCCTGGCGGCAGCTGGCACCCGCGGACAGGGATCTCATCGCAGAGCGTGTGCTCGCGGACGGGTCGCCTCGCGTGCGCAAGACCGTGCTGACCATGAACCGCAAGCATGGCGCATTCGTTCCCTTCGACGTCGCATGGTCGTTGTTGCGGGAGCGGGGCGACGTCGATCTGATGCTGCGTTACTCGCAGGGCGAACCGTGGCACCGTCTCGCACTCATCGCAGAGCTGGAGACGGCATCGCGGTCGGATCCGGCATTGCGGGAGCGGTTGCGTCATGAATTGATCGCCTGGATCGACAGCAGCCGTCTCCACTACACCCGGCCGACGGATGTCCTGCGCGCACGCGTCGCGCAACCGGATGCCAAGACCGGTTTGCTCGCACTGCTGGGCCGTGACGACTGGCGTGCCAGGGAGCTCTTATTCCAGATCGACAACATGTAAGGCTGCGGGTTCGTCACCCGCGCGCCATGTCCGGCAACCGTCCGAACCACGGCTGCACGTCCTCCAACTGCCGCGCCACCTGCAACAACCGCTCCTCGCTCCCAAACGGCCCCATGAACTGCACCCCCAGCGGCAACCCGTCCGCCGTCCAGTGCAGCGGCACACTCATGGAAGGCGTCCCGGTCAGATTCGACAACTGCGTAAATGGTACATAACGCAAATTGTCGGTGGCAATCTTATCGACCGTCTTATCAAGCAACCCCAGCCGCGCCAACACGCCCAGAATGCCCGCCCCTTGCAGGAACCCAAGCACCCGTTGCTCGGCGGCAGACGGATCCCCCGTCCCATGCGTAATCGGCGGATGCGCCAAGGTCGGCGTCAAGAACAGGTCATACCGCCCGAAGTAATCGCCCACCGCACGCGAAAACTCGTTCCAGCGATTCAGCTCCGTCGTCAGCCGCGTCGCCGACACACTGTCGCCCAGCGTCACGAGAATCCGGTTCATCAACTCCACCTCATCGCGCCGCGCCCCCAGCGCCTGTGCACGACGCACGGCAGCGGGAATCTGCCCAAAGTACACATGCAAATAGCTTTTCGCGAGCGCCGCACCGTCGATCGCAGGCGCCGCTTCCTCGACGTCGTGGCCCAAGCGAGCCAATAACTCGACCGTCCGCGCAACAGCACGCACGGCTTCCGGATGCACCTCCGTCCCAATCGGCGACACCGTCGAATACCCGATGCGTAGCTTGCCCGGATCCCGCCGCATCAGCTCGACGTACGGCGCGGCTGGCGGCGCGATGACGAACGGATCGCCCGGCTCCGCACCCTGCAGCACGTCCAGCGCGAGGGCCGAGTCGCGCACGCTGCGCGAGATCACGCTTTCGCTCGACGCGCCGAACCAGACTTCGCCAATACCTGGCCCGGACGACACGCGCCCGCGCGATGGCCGCAACGTGAACAGGCCACAGCACGCGGCCGGGATGCGCAGCGACCCGCCGCCGTCGTTGCCGGCCGCCATCGGCACGATGCCGGCCGCGACCGCAGCGGCAGCGCCGCCGCTCGATCCGCCCGGCGTGCGCGACAAGTCCCACGGGTTGTTCGTGCGGCCGTGCAGGACAGGATCGGTGACGCCGCGCGTGGCGAACTCGGGCAAATTCGTCTTGCCGAAGATGACGAGGCCGGCATCCAGGTAGCGCTGCACGACGTGGGCGTGGCGCGTCGGCACATTGTTCGTCATGCTGCGGCTGCCGTAGGTCGTCGGGATGCCCGCGTAGTCCTGCACGCCGTCCTTGATGAGGAAGGGGACGCCCGCCAGCGGACCGGTCAGCGGTCCCGCGACCTGCGCCCGCGCCTCGCGCTCCATCAGCCGCACGACGGCGTTGACGCGGCCGTGGACGCGTGCGTGCTGCGCGAGGGCGAGGTCGAGCAGTTTGGCGGGCGTAACGTCGCCGGCGGCCACGCGCGCGGCGAGGGCGGTGGCGTCGTGGGCCAGGTAGTCGGCGTGGTTCATCGTGTTTCCTTCATGTTGTACTGGCCAGCCGGCCATCTTGTCATGAAGGAATTGTTGCCGCAAGGCCGGACATGCTACGATCGCGGGAATCCGAGGCCATCCTCTAGACCTTCGTATCGGAATCCGCGACCATGTCCGAAGTCACGCAAATCATCGGCACGATCAAGCGCCAACTGAAGCTGCAAGGTAAAACGTATCGCGACGTGGCCGCCGCGCTGGGCCTGTCGGAGGCGAGCGTCAAGCGTCTGCTGACGTCGGACACGCTCGGCGTCGACCGCCTCGTCGAAATCAGCAACATGCTCGGCTTTACCCTGGCCGAACTCGCGCAGGAGGCGGCGCTGACCGGCACCCGGCTGCACACCCTGAGCGCCGCGCAGGAAAAGGAACTCGTGTCCGACACGAAGCTGCTGCTCGTGGCCGCGTGCGCGCTGAATCACTGGACGATGGCGGACATCCTCGCCGTCTACCGCCTCACGGAAGCCGAGTGCCTGCAAAAGCTGCTGCACCTCGACCGCCTGCACCTGATCGCGCTGATGCCGGGAAACCGCATCCGCCTGAACGTCGCGCGCGATTTCGACTGGCTGCCCGACGGCCCCATCAGGCAGTACTTCCGCACGCAGGGCCTGGCCGATTTTCTCGACGGCCGCTTCGACCGGTCCGACGAGACGCTCGCGTTCACGCACGGGATGCTGACGGAGAGCGCGCTCGCGTCGATGCAGGTGGAACTGCGCCGGCTGCGCGCCCGCTTCGCCGAGCTGCATGAGGAAAGCCTCGCGTCGCCGCTGCCCAGGCGGCGGGGCAGCGGGCTGCTGCTGGCGCTGCGCGAATGGGAGCCGGCCGGCTTCACCGCGCTGCGCCGCTGAGTGGATCGTTACTTGCCGCGCGCGTCGATCCGGTAATCCCACGCCGCCAGCGTCTGCTGCTTGCCTCCCGGCAGGTTGAAGCGCTGCGCGTCGTTCGATACGTTGACCGTCACCTGCACGCTGTTGCCCTTCAGCGCACGGCGGAATGCGAACACCTTGTCGTTGCCCGTCTGCAGCACCTGCACGGGACCGCCGTACTGGCCGTTCCACAGTGCCGGATTGGCGTGCTTGAGCGCCAGCAGCTTCGTGTAGAAGGGCGCGTACGCGTAATCCTTCCACTGGATCGGATCCTTTTCGAAGAACTCGATGCGCTTGTCGAGCCCGGCTTCCTGGCCGCCATAGATCAGCGGCATGCCGGGCAAGGTCGCGGCCAGCACGGCCATCGCCTTGAACGACGGACCGTACAGTTCGACGTCGCTGCCGGCCCAGGAATTCTCGTCGTGGTTACTCGTGAAGCGCATCCGATACGCGCCCGGCGGGAACGCTTTCGGCGGGTGCTCGACGAAGTCCGCCAGCGTGCGCGCATCCGCCTTGCCCTTGGCGACGGCCTTGAACAAATCCTTCGTATCCCAGCCATACGTCATGTCGAAGGCGTGCTCGTGCAGATCGGGCTTGTCGGCCTCGGCCAGCATGAACACAGGTTTCACGCGGTCGAGCTCGGCTCTGGCCTGGTTCCAGAACGGCGTCGGCACCTTGCCGGCGACGTCGCAGCGGAAGCCGTCGATGTCCGCTTCGCGCACCCAGTACAGCATCGCGTCCGTCATGCCTTTCCACAGGCCGGGCTTGCTCCAGTCGAGGCCCGTCACGTCGGTCCAGTACTCCGGCTCGGCCCCGTCCGTGTAGGTGACGGGGTAGATTTCGCCTTTCTCATTCTTGAGGTACCAGTCGCTGTGTTCCTGTGTCCACGGGTTGTCGAATGCGGTGTGGTTCGCGACCCAGTCGATGATCACGTGCATGCCCAGTCCGTGCGCCTGCTTCACCAGTGCCTTGAGGTCGTCGAGCGTGCCGAATTCCGGGTTGACGGCCGTGTAATCGCGCACGGCGTAATAGCTGCCCAGCGTGCCCTTGCGGTTCTTTTCGCCGATCGGCTGGATCGGCATCAGCCACAGGATGTCCACGCCCATTTTTTTCAACCGAGGCAGGTGTTGCGCGAAGGCCTTGAACGTGCCTTCGGGCGTGTATTGCCGAATGTTCACTTCATAGATATTGGCGTTGCGCGACCAGCTCACGTGCGCCATCGGTGCGGCCCCCGTCGTCGCGGCGAACGCAGGCAGGGCCGCGCATAAAGCCAGGGAAAGTGTAGTCAGGGTACGGCGTAGCTGTCTCATCGTTCTCGTTTTCCTGTAGTTTAGTTACAAAACTTGCCCGTGCGATTCTAAAGCGGAATTCCCGGGCTGTCATCTTGCCGACATGCAGATGTCGGAATATGCTGACAACAACGCGAGATAAGATGAGAGTGGATTTGTGCGATATTGGACAGATAGGATCGCGGTGTAAGAGCTACTGTTAAGGCGTAGAGAGGACACGCCATGAACAAGGGTTTCGTTGCGTGCGTATTGCTGGGCGGAAGTGCGTCGCTCGCATGCGCACAGGATTCGGGAAGCGCGGCCGCCACGGCCAAGCGCTCGGGACTGGACTACGTCGGCGAAACGCCGGGCGGCCACGATATCGCCGTCTTCACGGGGCAGCCGAGCAGGAGCAATGGCGCCGGCGTCTGGCATTCGGTGCCGCGCCGCACGTACGGCCGGCTCGACGACATCGGCGTCAACCCGGGCACCGGCGGCTTCACGCTGGGCCACCAGTACAATTTCGAATACCTCGCGCGACCGGACGTCGGCGATCCGTTCCACGCCGGCACCGCCGGCAAGGCCAGCAATCTCGTCACGCAAAACGGCATGCCCGTCGACAGCGGCGTGCGCTACTACAACACCCGGTTCAAGCACCTGAGCACGGGCGCGTCGTACACCATCGACACGCTCGGCGGCGACCCCATGGCCGACCGCGCCTGGGGCATGACGATCGGTTTCGACTACGGGCCGGTGTCGCTGCGCGCGGCGCACCAGAACCGGCACGTGGCCCAGGTCCACTTGTACGACCTGGCCGGCAGCAACATGGACGCCAAGAACTCCCTGATCGCGGCCAACCTGCGCACGCGCTGGGGCACCGCGTATGCCGCGTACTCCGCCAACCGCGGCTGGGGCAGCTCGCCGCTGTACAACCCCGACAATCCCTACGGCGCGGGCGTGGCGAGCACGTCATCGACCGACAGCCGCGACACCCTCGTCGGCGTTGCCGTCCCCCTGACGCGCTCGACGACGTTCCTCGCCTCGTTCATTCACAAGAACGACCGCGACCTGGCCAACCGCGACGCGAACCAGTTCGCGGTCGGCGCCAGCTACGTCGTTTCGCGCAGCACCGACTTCTACGCCGCGTTCTCGCGCACCGTCAACACGAACGGCACCGGCATCCTGATCGGCGGCGCGGCCCGCCCGAGCGGCAGCTCGGCCGTGAACGTCGGCATGCGCCACGCGTTCTAGCGTTCCCACGAAGGCTCCCGTGCGTTGCGCCGTCGCGCGACGAAACCGGGTAGCCTGTCCTCATGACTTTTGCATTATTTTGGAGGCAACATGACTGGCACGAGCACACTTGATCCGGATAATTTTCCGGAAGCACCCGACCGCAGCCTGGGCAAGGGCCACGGCGTCGATTCGCTCGGCCCGAGCGATATTTCGGACACGGGCAGCGACGTCGTCGGCGGCCCCGGCTTCGCCGCGAACCTGGACGACGACCAGAAACTCGACCTGGACACCGGCACGACGTCCGACAACGAAGCGAGCTACGCCCACGACAGCGCCGGCGCCGACATGGGCGATCCGAACTTCGAAGGCGACAGCGATTTCGGCGGCACGGGCGAACGGGCGGCCGCGGGCCGCGACATCCTTGCGCGGGACGGTGCCGACATCGACACCGACCATATCGAATCGATTCCGAACCTGCCGTTGACGGACGAGGATGTCGACTTCCTCGGCAGCGAGCCGCCGAAGGGACCGGCGCCGGGTAAATAACCGGCGTACGGCGCAAACCACAAGGGCCGGTTGTCCGGCCCTTTGTTTTACGGCGTCATGCGTGCCATACGGTCCTCTGCCACGGCCTGCGCGTCAACGCCCACGCCGCCAGCAGCGCCCCGCCGAGCAGCACGGTCTTCGTGGACGCCGACCGCATCTCGAACGACGTGTACGGACTCCGCTCGACGACACGATGCTCGCTGTTGTTGCGCTGGCGGAGTTCCTGTTCGGCGACCGGCGCGTACAACGTGTCGCGGCGTGCACTCGAGTTCGGGCGCTCGGACTGCTGCTGGCCGAACATCGTGCGGCTCATGAAACGGTCCAGCGCGCGCGGCATCAGGTAGCCCGCCACCGACGTCAGCTTCGAGTGGCCGCCCACGTACAGGTCGCGCTCGGGCACCTGCGCGGCGTGCACGATGGCCTGCGCCACCAGTTCCGGCGCGTAGTTCGGCGGGGGCAGGTCGGGCTCGTGTTCCATGTAGCTCTTGGCGTGGTTCGGGAACGGCGTCGCGATCGCGGCCGGCTTGATCACCGTGAGCGAGATGCCCGCGTCTTCCTTGTCCAGCTCCATCCGCAGCGATTCCGTGAAACCCTTGATCGCGTGCTTGGACGCGGAATAGGTGCCCTGCAGCGGCACCGAGCGGTCCGACACTTCACTGCCCAGGTTGATGAGGGCACCGCCGCCGCGGCCCTTCATGAGCTTGACGGCTTCCAGCGAGCCGTGCACGACGCCCCAGAAATTCGTCTGCATGACCTTGCGCATGTCTTCCAGCGCAACGTCCTCGTTCCGGCCGTAGACGCTGATGCCCGCGTTGTTGACCCACGTGTCGACGCGGCCGAAGCGTTCCATCGCCGCCTGGCTGATGCGCGCCACGTCGGCCGGGTTGCCGACGTCGGCCGTGACGGTCGCCACTTCCACGCCGCGCTGGCGCATTTCGTGCGCGAGGGTGTCGAGGGCGTCGCCGTCGCGCGCGGCCAGTACGAGGTGCGCGCCGCCTTCGGCCGCCATGCGGGCGGTGGCCAGGCCGATGCCGCTCGTCGCGCCGGTAATCACCATCACCTGTTCATTCAGTTGTTTGAGTTTGATCGACATGATGCCTCCTTACAGCGAATGGCGCAGACGGTTCGACGACCAGGTGCGGGTGGCCGGACGGCCTGCCAGCTTCCATGCGGCGAACAGCGCGCCGGCGCCCAGCAGCACACCCACCACCTTGCCCTTGCGCAGCGACAGCGCGGTGTATGGGCAGGTCTCGACGACGTGCTCGGAGATGCCCTGGCGTTCGCGCAGCTCATGCTGTGGATTCGGTGCGTGCAGGGCGTCGCGGCGGTTCGGCGAGCTCGGGATGTCGGTCTGCTGCTGCTTGAACATCGTCGCGCGCATCATGCGGTCGAGCACGGACGGCATCGCGAAGTTGCCGACGGAGAAGGCCTTGGCTGCGCCGCCGACGAACACGTCGCGTTTCGGATGCTGGGCCGCGTACAGGATCGATTTCGCCACCAGCTCCGGCGCGTAGATCGGCGGCGGCAACGTCGGTTCCTTGTCCATGTAGTTCTTCGCGTGCGCGACGAACATCGTGTCGATGGCGGCCGGCTTGATGAGCGTGACCGCGATCGGCGCCTTGTCCTTGTCCAGCTCGACGCGCAGCGAATCCGTGAATGCCTTCACCGCGTGCTTCGACGCGGCGTAGATGCCTTGCAGCGGGATCGAGACGTCGGACAGTTCGCTGCCGAGGTTGATGATGGCGCCGCCGCCGCGCGTCTTCATGTGCTTGACGGCTTCCAGCGAGCCATGGACGACGCCCCAGTAATTCGTGTCGAACAGGCGCTGCATGTCCTCCAGGGAGACGTCTTCGTTGCGGCCGAAGATCGAGATGCCGGCATTGTTGACCCAGGTGTCGATGCGGCCGAAGCGTTCCATCGCGGCCTGGCCGATGCGTTCCACGTCGGCCGGGTTGCCGACGTCGGCCACGACCGTCGCGACTTGCGTACCGGTGCGGCGCAGCTCGCTCGCCAGCTGGTCGAGCGCGTCGGCGCTGCGGGCGGCGAGGACCAGCTTCGCGCATTGCTCGGCGGCCATACGCGCCGTCGTGAGGCCGATGCCGCTCGTGGCGCCGGTGATGACCATCACCTGCTCGTTAATCTTGCGTAATTGCACTGACATGAATGCTCCTTCGCTCAGGTTGGAGAATGGCCGCCGCGGTGCGCGTCAAGCGGATCCGTGCGGCTCCGTGATTACGAGTTCGTTGCTGAACACGACAATCGTAGCCGCACAGCGGATTTCAAGTCATTTGTTACAAGATTGCACCTTGTTCAGGATTTGCAAGCCTCCGCCTCGCGACGCAGCCAGTGGGCGACGGCGAGCGCCGCGGGGCCCGGCGGCGGGTCGGCACGCATTGCCAAGTGGTATGTGTACCCGGGGATGGCCGGTCCGAACGGTTGCACGAGATAGCCCGCCGCGATCTCTTCGGCCACCAGGGCAAGACTCAGCAAGGCGACGCCCTGGCCTGCGACGGCGGCCTGGATCGCATGGCCTTCGTCCGAATACCGGAGTTGTCCGCGCGCAGGCTGCCATGCGAGCCCCGTGCGCGCGAACCATGTTTCCCATGTGGGATTGGCGGGGGACGTTTTTTGCCAGTCGAAGTGGATGAGCGGCACGGATTGCAGATCCTCGATCGAGCGGACGCCCAGCATCGGGTTGACGACCGGCGCGTACGTGTCGGCGAACATGACCTCGGTCATCAGTCCGGGGTAGGGGCCGCTGCCGTAGCGCACGGCGACGTCGATGCCGTGCGCGTCGAAATCGACCATCGCATCGGACGCATGCAATTGCAGGTCGATGTCCGGATGCAATGCGTGAAAGCGGGCGACCCGCGGTACGAGCCATTTCGCGGTGAACGCGTGCGTCGCGGACACCGTGACCCTGTCTCTCCGGTTCGGCTGCGTGAGGCGCGCCAGCACGGCTTCGATGGCATCGAAACCCTGGCGCAGTACGGGATACAGCTGTGCCCCCGCGTCGGTCAGCGTGACTTGCCGCACCTGGCGCACGAAGAGTTTCAGGCCCGTGAAGTCTTCGAGGACGCGGATGCGGTGGCTGATCGCCGTCGGCGTCACGGCGAGCTCATCGGCAGCTCGCTTGAAGCTGCCGTGCCGCGCCGCCGCCTCGAACGCGCGCAGGGAGGAGAGCGGTGGCAGCCGGCGTGTCGTCCGTTCGCTGAATGGGTGAGTTGAAGTCATCTGATGCGTGAAAAACCGTCGTTTGTCGCGAGAGCTGCTGGCGGCGATTATTCCATACATGGGTGAGTTGATCTCATCCCGTTCTTCTTTTCGAATTCAGGAGGCAGACATGCTCGAACGTATCATCACGCAGCCGGATCCGTATGAACCCTATCTGCTGTCGCAGGGCATCCGGTTCGGCGATTTGCTGTTCATCTCCGGCCAGGCCGGTGCCGGCGACGACGGCCGCATCGTCGACGGCGGCTTTCTCGCCCAGGGCGAGCAGGCTTTTGCCAACCTGCGGCGCGCGCTGGAAGCGGGCGGCGCCAGCCTGCGCGACGTCGTCAAGGTGACGATCTTCGTGACCGACATGGGCCATTTCCAGGACGTCGTGGCGCTGCGCAGGAAATTTTTCTCGGCGCCGTATCCCGCCGATACGATTGCCGAGATCAGGGCGCTCTACGATCCGCGGGCGATGATCGAGATCGAGGCGATCGCGGCCGTACGCAAGGAGGGAGGCGGCGATGCGCGATAACGTACACGTTGACACTCTCTTCGAACCGCTGGCGCTGGGTTCGCTGGCGTTGCCCAACCGTCTGGCCGTCGCGCCGATGACGCGCGTGAGTGCGGACGCCGACGGCGTGCCGACGACGTGCATGGGCGGCTATTACGCCCGGTTCGCGGACGGCGGCTTCGGCCTCGTCATCACGGAAGGCCTGTACACGGACGAAGCGTACTCTCAGGGTTATCTCCACCAGCCGGGGCTCGCGAACGCGGCGCAGCGCGATGCGTGGCGGCTAATCGTCGCGGGCGTGCAGTCACGCGGCGGCCGCGTGATCGCGCAATTGATGCATGCGGGCGCGCTGTCGCAGGGGAACCCGTACCGGACGGGCACCATCGGCCCGTCGGCCGTGCAGCCGAAGGGCAGGCAGATGACGTTCTATCGCGGGGCGGGCGAGTACGCCGTGCCCGCCGCGATGACGCAGCTGGACATCGACACCGCCGTGGCCGGCTTCGCGCAGGCGGCCCTGCGTGCACGTGAGGCGGGATTCGACGGCGTCGAGATCCATGGCGCGAACGGTTATTTGCTGGACCAGTTCCTGTCGGAAGGCATCAACCTGCGCAACGACCGCTACGGTGGCGGCCTCGACGGCAGGCTGCGCCTGCTCGTGGAAGTCGTCGACGCGGTGCGGGCTGCGGTGGGTGCCGACTATGTCGTCGGCGTGCGCCTGTCGCAGGCAAAGGTCAACGATTTCACGCATCGCTGGAGAGGAGAGGATGAGGCAGCCGCGATCTTCCGCACGGTCGGCGGACTGGACGTCGACTACCTGCACGTGACCGAGTACGAAGCGTGGCAGCCCGCCTTCGGGACGGGCCCGAGCCTGGCCGCGCTGGCGAAGCGCCACGGCGGCAAGCCGGTAATCGCCAACGGTTCGCTGCACGATCCGGCGCAGGCCAAGGGCATGGTCGAGCGGGGCGAGGCGGACGTCGTGTCGCTCGGCCGCGGCGCGCTGGCCCAGGCGGACTGGCCGCAGCGCGTCAGGGATGGCGCCGCGCCGGCATCATTCGATCCGGCCATCCTGTCCCCGCTCGCGGATCTCGCGAACGCGGCCCGGTGGCGTACGCAGGCGGAGTACCTGCGGCCCGGCTAATAGATCTGGTCGAACAGGCCGCCGTCCGCGACATGGGTCTTGTGCGCCTTCGTTCAGCCGACGGCGAGCTCGCCGATCGTGCATAGCTTGATCGCCGGGAATTGCACCGCCTACTGCTCGACCCTGTTGCCAGTTGTGCGCGATAAGGCCGCGTTCGCTGATAGCATCGATGTCGTACGCGAGGGCCCAGCGTGACGAGGTCGGCCTGCAGTCTGCCGATCACGGAATGCGCTTGCTTGCCGGAGCCGCCATGTGACTGCCTGACCGTCACGTCGACGCCCGTCTTGACCTTGTACTGCCGCGCGAACGCGGCATTACGGTCCTGGTACAACTCGCGCGCCGGGTCGTAGGACACGTTCTGCAGGGTGATGTTCGTCGCCCTTGCGGCGGACGAACCCAGCGCAGCGGCCACGAAGAACGCAACGGCGAAAACAGTGGCGAACGCGGAGGCGACTTTTTATTGCACATCGTTTTCTTTCGGTTGAGTGTTTATAAGCAGCGCCGTAAGGTAGGTGCCTGCCCAGCGAAAGAAAACGATGAAGCTTTTGACGTCCTCCCCACCTTAAAGGACGGGGATTCCTGTAGCTAGCGTCGCACGTCCGCGACGGAGAATGTTTATCGCAGCATTGATATCGCGATCATGTGCACAACCGCAAACACTACACTGCCATTCTCTTATTCCAAGGTCCGCGATACCTTTCGGCCGCGAATCGGGCATGGCACCACAATTCGAACAGACTTGGGAAGAAAAGCTTTCGTCAACTTCCTCGAACCACGCGCCATGCTTAACAGCCTTGTACGCCAGTTGATGTCGGAAGCTCGACCAGCCAGCATCAAGAACAGACTTCGCCATGCCGGTCTTGGCAAGTCTGGCGGCCGCCACATTGCCGACCGCGATATAGTCGAATTGCCGGACAATGCGGTCCGAGAGCTTGTGCAGAAAGTCGTTGCGACGGTTCGCAATCTTTGCGTGGATCGCCCTGACGCGCCGCTTCTTGTGGGCGCGCTGCGCCAGCGCGAGAGCCTGCTCGGCACCACGATAGATGCGCTGCGCTTCAATCTTTTCGCCGGTGGAAAGCGTCGCGAAGTCTTTCAGGCCGAGGTCGATACCGACACCGCGCAACGGTTGTCGGGCACTGCGATCGGGCGTGACCACATCGATCGCGATATTCAGGTACCAGTGCCCTCGCGTATCGCGCGAAAAATTGGTGCCATCCTTGATCTTCCCTTTGGGCAGCGGCCGGCTGTTAAAGACGCGGAAAGTATTGCCTGCGAAGTGAAACGCATCACCTTCCCGCTTCAGTTCCCGTCCCTTGATCGGCACCCAGCCCAACGAACACTTGCCGCGATAGCGAAGATAAGGTCGCTTCTTTTGCGAACGCGATCTTGCATACTGTTCGCAAACCGCATTCACGGTTCCGGAATGCAGGCCCAGTTCCTTGCTGCTGCCGGTCGTCAGCTTGTTCAGGTCAAAGCCCGAAAGCCAAGGGCGCCCAAAACGCAGCGCATCCTTTTGTCGATCGTTGCAGTAATTCCAGACGACGTTACACGCACGCGACTGCCTGTCAAGCAGCCCGTTCAGGGATTTCACCCGGTAACGATAAACAAGAATCATGCTGTGATTATATGCAGCGTTTTTAGCAACCGAAGGGCATCGATTGCCGCGCAATCGGCTCCTTTCTTCCCCGCCCTGAAGGACGGGGGTCCTCGGAGAACCTGATGAACTTAATGCGCTTTGGACAGGATGAGCAGCCAACGGCGCAGCAACAGCACTTCCACGTGGCCCGGCTCGACGCCGGTATCGCACTCGATGATCGGGTTGACCGGGTAGAAGCGCTTGCGGAAGTCGCGCGTCACCAGGATCTCGCGGCGACCAAGACGGATCAGGAAAGGCGTCGGAGCATATTCAAGGCCGAAGGAGCTGTTCAGAGTGGACATGACGATCCCTTTATCGAGTTAGGTTACGTTAGCGTTGGCAAGTTGTCTTGCTCGAGTAGGTACAGAATAGCACAACTACTGTATAAATCTACAGGTACTGTACAAAAAAACAGTTGTTGCATATTTGTGTGGTTTGTTAGCCAATGCGCCCCATCTGGAGCGGTATGCTGAACACCGTTCCGTCACGCCTGCGCCGCTTCGTCGCCGCCCGCCTGTCGCCCGAAGGGCAGATGGGCCTGCACCTCACCATCGGCCTCGCACTGCTGGTGCTGGCCGCGTGGGTCTTCAGCGAGATCGCGGAGGACGTCGTCACCGGCGACACGATCACGCTCGTCGACGTCCAGCTTGCGCACTGGTTCCACGACCGCGCCACGCCCGGCTTCACGCGCGCCATGCTCATCGTCACGCACTGGAACGGCATCGTCGGGTCGAGCATCATGGCCGTGCTGCTGGCGCTGTGGTTCTGGCGCCGCCATGCGCACTACTGGCTGATCGTTTGCCTCGTCGCGGTGCCGGGCGGCATGCTGCTGAACGTCGCGCTGAAGCACGTGTTCCGGCGCACCCGCCCCAGCTTCGACGAGCCGCTGCTGAGCCTCATGACGTACAGCTTCCCCAGCGGCCACACGGCGGCGGCCACGGTGTTCTACGGCCTGCTGGCGTGCTATCTCGTGCGCCGCGTGCGGACGTGGCGCGCGCGCGCGCTCGTCCTGCTGGCCGCCGTCCTGATGGTGATGCTCGTCGCGCTGTCGCGCATGTACCTGGGCGTGCACTACCTGTCCGACGTGCTGGCCGCGGCGGCGGAGGGCGCCGCGTGGCTTGCGATCTGCATCACGGCCGTGTCGACCCTGCACCGGCGCCGCCTGGCGCGGGGACAAACGTCGTGGAGCGAACGCGCGCATCGCGCGGATGCGGCGGAGGACCTGCAATGAAGCCCGTGACCGTGATCGTCAACGCGGGCGCCGGCACCGGCCACGACGAGGCCGCGTGCGATGCGCTGCGAACGCAACTAACCGACGCAGGGCTGGATGCGGAGCTCGTGCGGGCAGACGGCGGCGACCAGATGATCGGCGCGGCCAGGCGCGCGCTGGAGCAGGGCGCGCGCCTCGTCGCGGCCGGTGGCGGCGACGGCACGATCAATGCAGTGGCGTCCGTGATGGTCGATTCCGGCGTGCCGTTCGGCGTATTGCCGCTGGGGACGCTCAATCACTTCGCCAAGGACCTCGGCATTCCGCTCGACCTCGGCGCGGCGGTGCGCAACCTCGCGACGGGGCGGCCCGTCCAGGTCGACGTGGGCGAGGTGAACGGCCGCATCTTCCTGAACAATAGCAGCCTCGGCCTGTACCCGGACATCGTGCGCGACCGCGAGAAACAGCAGCGCCGGCTCGGCCGCGGCAAGTGGACGGCGGCCGCGTGGGCCGCGCTCGCGGCACTGCGCCGCTATCCGTTCCTGTCGATGCGCCTGACCGTCAACGGCGAGCGGCTCGCGCGGCGCACGCCATTCGTCTTCATCGGCAATAACGCCTACACGATGCAGGGCCTGGCGATCGGCGAGCGGGCGCGCCTCGACGAAGGCGTGCTGAGCCTGTACGTGGCCCAGCATCCGACGCGGCTGGGCCTGCTGCGCTTCGCGTTCGACGCGCTGCTCGGCAAGCTCGGCCAGGAGCGCGACTTCGACGTGCTGACGGCGCCCGAGTTCGACATCGACACGCACCGCCACCATTTGCTCGTGGCGACCGATGGCGAAGTGACGGAGATGCACCCGCCGTTACGCTACCGGATGCGGCCTGGCGCACTGACGGTACTCGTGCCGAAGGTAGAGAATGGCGCCAATCAACCATAACGGAAAGGGGAACCCCATGCGCACACTCGTCCACCTGTCCGACCTGCACTTCGGCCGCGTCGACACCATGCTGCTCGACCCGCTGCGCGAACTGGTCCACAAGCTGGCGCCCAACGTCGTCGTCGTCTCGGGCGACCTCACCCAGCGCGCCAAGAGCGAGCAGTTCGAGGAGGCGAAGGCCTGGCTCGATACGTTGCCGGGCCCGCAGATCATCGTGCCCGGCAACCACGACATTTCGCTGTACAACGTGTTCCGCCGCTTCCTGCTGCCGCTCGACCGCTACAAGCGCCACATCACGGACGACCTGGATCCCGTCTACATCGACGACGAGATCGCCGTGCTGGGCGTGAACACGGCGCGCTCGCTCACGTTCAAGGACGGCCGCGTCAACAAGGAGCAGGTGGCGAAGATCCGCGCGACGCTGTCCGGCCTGCCGAAGGACGTCACGCGCGTCGTCGTCACGCACCACCCGTTCGACCTGCCGAAGGGCGCCGAAGAGGACGACCTCGTCGACCGCGCGCACATGGCAATGGACGTGTTCGCGGAACTGGGCATCGACCTCCTGATGGCGGGCCATTTGCACATGAGCCACGCGGGGAACACGCAGGCGCGCTACAAGATCAGCGAATACGCCGCGCTCGTCGTACAGGCCGGCACGGCCACGTCCACGCGCGGGCGGGGCGAAGTGAATTCGTTCAACGTGATCCGCATCGAGCCCCAGCGCATCGAGGTCGACCGCTATGGCTGGGACAGCGTGCACAACCAGTTCCAGCTCCTTAACACGGAGAAGTTCATGCGCAGCGGGAACGTCTGGACGGAGGTGCCGGACGGGATGATGGCGGCGGGCCTTTAAATCCAGTACTCGCCCAGCCGCGCCATCCACTCCTTGAACCGGTCGGACCACGGCCGGTGCCGCCACCGTTCGAGCGTGACTTCCTTCGAGTCGCGCAAGTCTTCGTTGAATGCGCTCTCCATCGCCGCGCCGAACGCGGGGTCGATGACGACCACGTTCAGCTCGTAGTTGTGGATGAAGCTGCGCCGGTCGATATTGGCCGAGCCGATTGTCGACCAGGCGCCGTCGATCACGGCCGTCTTGGCGTGCAGCACCGCGATCTGCAGCTCGAAGATGCGCACGCCTCCCGCCAGCAACTGGTCGTAGAAGCCCTGGCCGGCGTAGCGGATCAGGCTGTGGTCCGACACGCCCGGCAGCACGAGCCGCACGTCCACGCCGCGCTTCGCCGCGGCGATGAGCGCGTCGACGATCTGCTGGTCCGGCACGAAATAGGCCGACGTGATGTGGATCGATTTCTTCGCCTCGCTGATTGCGACGACGAGCGCCTTGTAGATGTCCGATTCGTGGTCCGGGTCGGACGCGAGCACGCGGATGATCTTGTCGCCGGCGGCCGTGAGTGTCGGGAAATATTCCGCCTGCGGCAGCTCGCCGCCTTCCTGCTTCACCCACAGGTCGATGAACGACCACTGCAGCGGCGCGACGGCCGGGCCTTCGATCTTGACGTGGGTGTCGCGCCAGCCGACCTTGTCGCCGTCGACCTGGCCCGGCTTCTGGCGCGAGCGGAACAGCGAGCTGTTCGCATACGTGCTGCTGATGTTGATGCCGCCCGTGAACGCGACCTTGCCGTCGACGACCATCAGCTTGCGGTGGTTGCGGTTGTTCAGCTCCCACTTGCCGCGCGCCTTGGCCGGGTTGACCGGGTTGAAGATCAGCACGCGGATGCCGGCCTGGCGCATGCGGTCGAAAAAGGCGGCCGGCGTCGCGAGGGCGCCGACGGCATCGACCATGACGTTCACGGCCACGCCCTGGCGCTGTTTTTCGATCAGCAGGTCGGCGAATTCGTTGCCCACCTGGTCCTGGTCGAAGATATAGGTTTCGAGATTGATGGAACTGGTGGCGACGCGCGCCGCGGCCATCATCTCGCGCATCGTCGCGGGGCCGTCGAACAGCAGGGTGACCTTGTTGCCCGCGATGAGGGGGACGCCCGTCGCCTGTTCTTCCAGCGCCGCGAGCGCCTTCAGGTTGCCGCTGGCATTGGCCCAGCGTCGCGCGACGAGGGCGGACGCCTGCTTCGGCGGCAGCGTGCCTTTCGTCGTCGCGATCGTCGGCGTGGCCTTCGCGGGGGCTTCGGGTTCGACGTCCGGCAGCGACTTGCACGCGACGACGCCGCAACTGAGGCACAGGGCCAGCAGCCAGGCGAACGGAGAGCAATAACGTGCAAAGCGCTGTCGGAATCTCATTTGAAACCTCTCGGGTTGGCAACCGCGGCCTCGTCGAGGTCGCGCGGTCCGATGAAAAAGTCGAGCGGCGCCGCGCGCAGGCGGCGGCCCAGCGCGCGCAGCAGGCGGAACCCGTGGCGGAAGCGCACCTTGCGCGCCCGTAGCGCCACCCACAGCGCGAGGCCGAAGCTCACCAGCAAATTCACCATGCCGATGAGGGCGATGCCGAGGAACGTGATCGCAATCGTTTCCGGATCGAGCTGCTGGCCGAGCCCGACGAAGCCGATGGCGAGATTGGCGGACGAAAAGGTCACGTGGCGCACGTCGAGCGGCAGGCCGAGGAGGAAGCCGACGGTGCCCGTGATCCCCATCAGCACGCCGAATACGAAGTTGCCCATCAGGCCGCCGAGGTTGTCCTCGACATAGCGGGCGAAGCGCGCGCGCCGTTCCTCGCCGAGCAGCCGGCGCAGCCAGCGCAGCTGCTGCACGCGCTGGCCCATGCGCGTGTACATGGCTTTGTTGTCGTAGTAGCCGGACACGAGCCCCGACAGGAACAGCCACACGCCCGCGATCGCCGCATGCAGCAGCGCGAGCGAATGCCACGGGTGGCTGTCTTCGATCAGGTGCTCGGCCTTGACCGGGTTCACGAGGTGCGTGCCGAAGATCCAGTACCAGGCGAGGGCGATGGCCCAGGCGACCGGGATCACGGTCGCGAGGTTGCCCAGCACGGCGACGATCTGCGTCCGGAACACTTTATTCACGAGGGCCGCCATGCTGTCCACGTCGACCTGTCGTCGGCTCGAGCCTCTCTGCGCCGTGTCGTGCAGGGCGGCGGCGATGCGTGCGGCCGTCATCGCCGGCTGCTTGGTCGCGATCGTAAAATGCAGCACGTGCACGAGCATGAAGCCGGCCGCGTAGTTGAGGCTGTAGAGCAGGGCTTCGATCAGCGGGGCGCGGTGCTGGTACGAGATCAGGATCTTGATGAGCGCCATGAAGCCGATGATGATGCCGGCCCCGGCCGATGACGCGAACATGCCGCGCAGGTCCGCGCGCCGTTCGGCGATGTAGTGCTCGCCCGTGCGGCTCGCGTTTTCCGTGACGTTGCGCGCCAGCAGGTCGATATTGTCGCGCAGCAGGCCGCGCACTTCGTACTTCGTGTTGTGCGCTTCCGCGAGTTCCTGTGCGAGGTCGACGGCGGCCGCGCGGCGCAGGCTCGTCGGCGGCTCGGTCGGCGGCGTCGCCTCGTTCGCGAGCGTTTCCACGTCCACGGTCGGTGCGGACGGGAGGGCGCCGCTTGTGTCGACGAGGAACAGGAGTTTTCTCAGGCGGTCGATGCTCTGCGTCAGCGCCACCAGCAGATACGTCAATGCGACGCTCGTGCCGGAGGCGAGGGCCCCGCGGCGGATCTTCAACACCACGTCTTCGCACTGGTCGAGCATGACCAGGAGGTGGCGCGCATCTTCCATCGTGTCGACCTCGCCGCACATCAGGCGGCCGTAGTCGTCGAGGTATTTGTTCGCCTCGATGTTTTGCATGAGGAAGGGTGAGTCTACCTCCTCGATCTCCATGTGTGCGTGGATCAGGCGCGGCTCCAGGCCCAGCGCGCAGACGCGGCACGACAGGGTGCGGATGGCGTCCAGCAGGCCCGCCAGCACGACCTTGCGCGCGCGCGAGGACTCGGCCGCTTCGTGCTCCACACCATCCGGCGCTGCGGCGTTCGCGACCACGTCGAACAATTCGAGCCAGTCGGCGTTCGGCACGGCGCGGATCCACTGGTAATCGTCCTCGCGGCACAGCACGCGGTCGAGCGTGTCGGACAGGTACAGGTCGTCCAGCGCGGGCGGCAGGATGCGGTAGGCGATGCGTTTCTTGAGCTCCGTGAAGAAGCCGTCGTTCGACAGGATGCCGACGTCGGAATACAGGCTCGTGTGGCGGCGCGTTTCGAGCAGGCGGGTCAGGTAGCGGCGCAGCGTCCAGGCCTGGCCGGGATGGCCCTTCAGCAGCTGGGTCAGCGTGCGCACCTGGGCGCGCGCGTAGTCGTGGTCGCTTGCGCGGCGTGGGCGCAACCGGTCGACCAGGTCGACCAGCAGGTCGATGCGGTCGCTGTCCGGGTCGAGATGTTCGAGGATCGAGAGCATGGGAATATTCGCGGCTTGGAAAGGTCAGTGTACGCGTGGATACCCTGCGGCCACTGTACGGTGACGAACCGAGCAGGCAGGGCTGCGTTACACTTGATGCTTGACGTCATCACTGGGGAGCAGCATGTACCTGACTTACTATAACGGCCAATGGGCCGAAGGGAATACGCCGTTGTTCGGCGCCATGGACCACAGCGTCTGGCTGGGTTCGTCCGTTTTCGACGGCGCGCGGGCGCTGCGCGGCCATCTGCCGGACCTGCGTCCGCACCTGGAGCGCGTGATCGCATCGGCGGACAAGCTGGGCCTGCAGTGCCCGCTGAATGTCGACGAGATGGAAGCGCTCGTGCGCGAAGGCGTCGCACGCTTTCCGGCCGACGCGGAGCTGTACATCCGTCCGCTCGTGTTCGCCTCAGAAGGTTTCCTGATCCCGACGCCGGAAGCGGCCGCTTTCGCGCTGACCCTGTTCGACGCGCCGCTGCCGCCGTTCTCCGGCTTCTCGGCCTGCCTGTCGGCGCTGCGCCGCCCCGAGCCGACGATGGCGCCGACGGATGCCAAGGCGTCCGCACTGTACGCCAACACGGCGCGCGCGCTGCGCGAGGCGAAGGCGAGGGGCTTCGACAACGCCGTCCTGCTGGACGCGGCGGGCAACGTGGCCGAGTTCGCGACGTCGAACCTGTTCCTGGTGACGGCGGACGGCGAAGTCGTCACACCCGCGCTGAACGGCACCTTCCTGGCCGGCATCACGCGCGCCCGCGTGATCGCGCTGCTGGGCGAGGCCGGCGTGCAGGTCGTCGAGCGCACCGTCAAGCCGGAAGAACTCGATACGGCCCGCGAAATCTTCAACACCGGCAACTACGGCAAGGTCGCACCGTGCACGCGCTACGAAGCGCGCGACCTGCCCGCCGGCCCGGTCGCGAAGCAGGCGCGCGACCTCTACCTGGCCTTCACCGAGACCACCTGACACAAAAATTCGGGGTCAGAGCACATTTTTCTCGAAATTCGGGGTCAGAGCACTTTTTGAAGCAAGGTCTGCAGGGTAAAAATCGACGCGAACGGATGGCATCTTCTTGCGCTGGCAGAGAGGGGCGGATGATCCCGATCCCGGTGCATTCGCCGGTCGCTGTAGACGTGTTTCGCGCCGCGAAATTGATCCGAAATGTGCTCTGACCCCGAATTCGAAAAAAAATGTGCTCTGACCCCGAATTGGTGGAATGGTCAGACGAAAAAAAGCCAGGCGCGCGGCCTGGCTCGAAGATCCCGTTGGGGTCAATCCTTGCTACTTTGCTCGCGGGATAGCGATGGGACGGATGTTGCCGCAATCGGCCGACAGCCACTTGCCGGTGACATCCATGTCCACAGTCTGGTTGCGCCCTTGCTCTTCGCTGCGGATCTTCATGCGGGCGCGGTAGCTCGTGTCGTTGTCCGCGACCAGGTCGCCTTCGCCGCTCACCTTCGGCTTCGTGCAGGTGAACGCGATGTGGCCGCGGGTCGCCGATTGCTGCGTGAACGTCTGTTTGCAATCGCCCTGCTGGACGGGAAATTCCTTGCGCTCGGCCATCTCGCGCGTCATGCACAGCTTCGTCTGCAGGGCGCCGCCCGCGCCGACGTCGACCTGCACACCGTGCTGCTGCATCATCTTCTGCATCTGCTGGCGCTGCTCGGGCGACATGTTGGCCATGTGCTGCTGCATGGCGGACATCGCCTGCGATATTTGCGGGTCGTTCGACGTCATCGTGTTCGACAGCGACCACAGGCCGGGCTTCAGCGTCTGCGCGCCGGCAGGCAGGGCGGCGCACGCGCACGCGAGCAGGAGCGCGGGTGCAATACAATTCTTCATCATTTACTCTTCCTTTTAAACATTGTCGCGGCTCTGCCCATTGCTGAACAGCACCACCGATGGGGGCATCACGACGCTTCGCCGTGCCGTCCCAGCACCTTGCGCTCCAGGTACATGAGCAGCAGGACGGTCTTGGCGTCGACGATGTCGCCCGTCTCGACCATCGCGAGGGCGTCGTCGAAATCCAGTTCCACGGCCTCGATGTCCTCGCCTTCTTCGGGATTGCCGCCGCCGGCGTCGCAGCGTCGCGCGCGATCATACTCCGCGACGAACAGATGGATGCGTTCCGTCGTCGCCCCCGGGCTGACGTACAGCTGCAGCGCGGCTTGCACGTGGTCGATGGCGTAGCCCGTCTCTTCGCGCGCTTCCGCGATGGCGCGTGCGGCCGGGTCGGCGCCGTCCAGCATGCCGGCCGCCGCTTCGAGCAGGTAGCCATCGTGGCCGGCCAGGCGGGCGCCGAGGCGGAACTGGCGCGTCAGGACGACGGACCGGTGGGCGCGGTTGTACAGCAGCACGGCGGCGCCGTCCGCGCAGTCGTAGACTTCGCGCGACTGGACCTGCAGCTCGCCGTCCTGGCGGCGCTGGGCGTAGGTGACGTTCTTGAGGGGCAGATAATGGTCCGAGAGGATCTCCTCGCGGACGATGCGCACGGTGTCGCGGGTCATGGCATCTCCTGTGGTTGGCCTTGCCCGAGGATACACCGTGCGCGTCATGGACGGGCGCGCGCGCCCGTGCGTTCAACCCTGGCGGGCCGGTTCGCTGACGTAGATCTCGACGCGGCGGTTGCGTGCGCGGCCGGCCGGGTCGTCGTTGGAGGCGATCGGCTCGCGTGCGGCGCGGCCTTCGACCGTGATGCGGGCCGGATTGACGCCGCGCGCCGCCAGGTAATCGCGTGTATGGGCGGCGCGGTCCAGCGACAGCGGCTGGTTGATCTGGTCGCCGCCCGTGTTGTCCGTGTGGCCGATGATCGTCACGTTGGTGGCCGGGTTCTCGTTCAGCGTCTGGGCGAAGCGGTCGAGGATCGGGCGGAAGTTCGACTTGATGTCGGAGCGGTTCGTGTCGAACGAGACGTCGCTCGGGATGTCCAGCTTCAGGCGGTTGTCGGACGTCTGCGAGACTTGCACGCCGGTGCCGCGCGTGGCCTGTTCCATCTGCTGGCGCTGTTGTTCCATGTGGCGCGACCAGACGTTGCCGGCGACGGCGCCCGCCGCGGCCCCCAGGACCGCGCCGCGCGCGGCCCGGCCGGAACCGCCGCCGCCCGTCGAGGCGCCGAGGATCGCGCCGAGGCCGGCACCGATGCCGGCGCCGGTGGCGGTGCCGCGCTGGGTCTGGTTCATGTCGGCGCAGCCGGTGGCGGCCACGGCAAACGCGGTGGCGCACAGGGTGGAACGGATCAGGGTCGTTTTCATGGTGGTCTCCTTCAAAAAAAATATCCGTTTCGTGGTCGCACCCGCAGCAGTGGGCACGACCGCGAAACGGATCGGTCAGTTCCGCAGTTCACTGCGGTTCGGCACGGCTCTGCGTGCCGATATGATAATGCTATATGCCTCGGCCACTGATCAGGCGCACCAGGATCATGATGACGGCGACGACCAGCAGGATGTGGATGAAACCGCCCACGGTATAGGAGGTTACCAGACCGAGCAGCCACAGAATGATAAGAATGACGGCAATTGTATAGAGCATGATAGTGTCCTCATGGTTGACCGGCGTTGCTGTGCCGTGAATCCAGTATCGAACGAACAAGCTCCACACTCCGTACGATGCCGTACATTAGCGCACATCTATTAACCTGCTGCGCGTTGCAGGTTTGGTCTCCGATGCTCGCTGTACTATCGTACAGCTGCGCTTCTCAACCAAACCTGCCGCCGCTCGCGACGATTACTAGAGGCGCGCATTCATCGCGCTTTTTTGTTCCTTGTGCAACCCGGGAATCCAGCCCATGAAACCCATCAGGCCGAGGAAGCCGATCAGGCACGTCAGAAGACCGCCCGTGATCAGGAAAAAGACGTCCTGGGCCGCCATCTCGCCCGCCGTGGCCTGCGGTGCGGGCCCCGTGCTGGCGAGGCCGAAGCCCGTCAAGAGAAGTCCCCAGAGAATGATGCCGATCCATGCCAGACTGTTCATGTCGCGTCCTTTCGCTTGAGTGATCTCTGCCGTATGAAGCCGATACTGATGTGCGCAGGCAAACCTATCAGTGCGCTAGCGCACATTGCGAAAAAGAAAACTTAGTGAGCGATCGTGCAAGGTGCAAACGCAACGCACCCGTCTCCAACATAGCACGCGGCTGGACAAAAAAAAACCGGGGCCGAAGCCCCGGTTGGCCGGTTCATACGCGTTCCCTCAGGCCGAACGCAGCGAACCTTTCACGATGCGCACGCGGTCGCCCGTGCGCCACGGCGGCGCGCTGTGCTGGTGGAACGTGCGCAGCGTGCCGTCGTCGAGGCGGACCCGGATCTCGTAGCTGATGTCGGCCTTCATGTTGCCTTCGACCTGGTTGCCCACGACGGCACCGCCGACCGCGCCGGCGACCGTGGCCAGTTGCCGGCCGTGGCCGCTGCCGACCTGGTTGCCCAGCAACCCGCCGAGGATGGCGCCACCGGCCGCGCCGACGCCGCTGCCCTGGGCGCGCGTCTTGATCTGGCGGATCGACTCGATGTTGCCGCAGTTGTTGCACCAGTTGCTGCCGGCGTCGTTGGATGCCACCTTCGTCGATTTATGCGTGACCTTCGGCGCCGGGGCGCGCTCGGCCGGCGCGTATTGCGGAGCAGGGGCCGGGGCGGGCGCGTAACCGGCGCCGGCGCTGGTCGAACCCTGGCTGCCGCCGTAGCCGTATGCCGTGTTCGGTGCGGCGTAGGTCTGCGCGCCGGCCGGAGCAGGGTAGGTGGGCTGCACCGGCGTTTGCACCGGATAAGCGGCCTGCGGCTGGCTGGCCAGCGGTGCGGCTGGCGCCACATAGCCCGGCTGGACCGGCGGTTGCAGGCCGGCCGACAGGGCCGCGCGGTCGGCGTCGCTCAACTGGCCGCGGTTGCCGCCGGTCGACGACGGCAGCCAGCCCATGATGGCCGCCGTGCCGATGGCGCAGAACAGGATGACCGCAATCGCGGCGGCGATCAGGAGGGGGTGTTGCCTGGCCCGTGCGGGCGGGGTGGGATGATGCGTGTCCATGGCTTTCCTTTCCGGTGTCGGTGGGGACGAGGTGGTGTCGCGAGCCTCGAGTCCGGTACGTTTCCATTGTCCCTGGCAACAACACCCCGTTCCGTGCGTCACCGTACATACTTGCCCTGGCGTGGCCGGTACGCTGACTGAAAGTTGTCAGCAAATGTTTCCGGGCAGTGTAAATATCCAATCTCCCGAACGTGTGAACCGATGAAGTCCAACCGCGAGGGTCCGATGAATTCAGCCGCTCCACCTGTGGTCGCCGAGCATAATGCCAATCTGCTGCTGGCCGCGCTCCCGCCGCAGGAGCTGGCACGGATGCTGCCGGCGCTCGAGCAGGTCAAGGTGGACGTGGGCGCCGTGTTGTGCGAGCCGGGCGACGTCATCCGCCACATCTATTTTCCGCACGACTGCCTGATTTCGCTGATGGCCGTCGCCGAAGGCCGCATGACGCTCGAAGTGGGCCTCGTGGGCCGCGAGGGCATGCTGGGCGCCACCGTCGCGCTCGGCCATGACACGACGCAGGTGCGCGCCGTCGTGCAGCGCGCGGGCAGCGCCAGCCGCATCGACGCCGACCGCCTGCGCATGGAATTCGCCCGCAACCCGGCCCTGCAGCGCGTGCTGTACCGCTACACGGATGCGCTGCTGGCCCAGGCCATCCAGATCGCCGTCTGCAGCCGCTATCACGTACTGGAAGCACGGCTCGCGCGCTCGCTGCTCGTCACGCGCGACCGCCTGCAATCCGACAAATTCCACCTGACCCACGAATTTCTCGCCCACGCGCTGGGCGTGCGCCGCGTGGGCGTCACCAAGGCCGCCAGTGCGTTGCAGCAGCAGGGGCTCATCAACTACAGCCGCGGCAATATCGAGATCCTCGATCCGGAAGGCCTCGCCGCGGCCGCGTGCACCTGCTACGAGATCGTGCGCGAAGCGGGTGCCGGCGTCGGCGCACCCGTGCCGGTCTGATCCTCGCCGATCCAAAGGAAAATGCCCCGGCAAGCGGGGCATTTCCGATCTGGTGCGAGACGCGATCAGTGCGTTGTCTTCACCTGGTTGCCGATCACGCCGCCCACGGCTGCGCCACCGACGGTACCGACTGCGCTGCCGCCCGTCAGTGCGCCGCCGACCACTGCGCCGGCGCCGGCGCCGATGGCGGTGTTACGGTCCTGCTTCGACATGCCGGCGCAGCCGGTCAGGCCCAGGGCCACGGTTGCCAGCGTTGCGGTCGCGATGATGTGCTTGATGGTCTTCATGTTGATCTCCTTAAGGTGGGTTACATACTCACTTCAGGCGCAGCTCATTCCTGACCGATCTGACGCCCCTCACGGTGCGCGCGGCCGCGGCGGCCGCCGCCACGTCGTCCGCGGAACTCACGAATCCGCTCAGCCGGACGACCCCCTGGTCCGTGTCGACGTCGATCTCGCCTATCTTCAGGCTGGCATCGCCGAGGAGGGCGGCCTTCACGCCGGCCGTGATGCCGGCGTCATCGGTTTGCCCTACGACAGCCGCGGGGCTGTCCGTCGCGCATCCCGTGATCGGGCCGAGGGTCAGGGCCGCCAACAGGGTCATTGCAGCCGACGCCGCCGGGGTCTTGCCTATGCCAAATCGTTTCATGCCTTCTGCGCTTCCTCGCGATGCCGGCCTGCCGTTCGGGAACGGCGCCGGCCTTACCATGACTCCAGAATAAATCCCCTTCGCATAGCGGTCTGTACGACAAATAACACTGTGTCATGCCGGCCTCAACGCTTGGCGCTTTTTCCGGGCGGCGGCGCAACAGGTTTCGCGCCCGCTCTGGCCAGCAGCGCGTTGCACGGGCTGTCCTTGCCCGGTCCCGTGTTGATCAGCGGAAGCAGGGCGGCGGCCGGTGCCGCGACGACGGCCAGCGCGGCCGCCGCGCCGCCTTTCAGCGCGAGCACTTTCTTGTCGAGCGACAGGTCCGGATCCTTGAACGTGCCGCGCACGTAGAACGGCGTGCGCAGGGTGAACAGGCGCAGCCCCTTCGTCTCGGGCTTGATGCGCAAGTCCATCTGCTCGGTCGACATGTTCACCCAGCCATTGATATCGACGATCGCTTCTTCCGTGTCGAGTACGAACGTGCGCGTGCGCGCCACGCCATCCGTCACGCCGAGGTCGGCGGCGAGGCAGTTCAACTTGACCTCCTTGTCGCCAAACAGTTTCGTGATGATGATGTTGCCGACGTTCAGGCCGGCTTCCTCGAGCAGCAGCTTGCTGACGACGCCCTGGCTGACGAGACCCTTCACTTCGCCGTTCGCATCGGCCAGCATCGCGCCGACGGAATCGCCCGTCGCCGTGAGCTTCGCTTCGCCATAGATCGAGCCCACGGTCGCCTGCATCTTTTCGATTTGCGGGAACAATTCCTTGATATGGATGTCGCGCGCCTTGACGTCGGCTGTCGCCTTGATCGGGCTGTTGGAGTTGCTGCCGTCGAGCTTGATGTTCGAATTGACGTTGCCACCCGCCATGACGAAATTCAGCGGCTCCAGGGTCAGCACGCCGTCGTTCATCACGACATGGCTTTGCAGCTTGCTGATGGGCAGGTCCTTGTCCTTGACGATGCGGTCGGCCGTGAAGCGCACGTCGGCGTCCAGCACTTTCCAGCGCTCCGTATGGAATTTCTCGACGGGGAGGGCCTTGTTCTCCGGCTGCACGGCCTCGACGCCGCGCGCGCGCTTGCTCGCGTTGGAATCGGCGCCGATCAGCGGGCCGAGGTCGGCGAAGCGCAGCTGGTGCGACACGACGTTGCCGGTGAGCTTGTTGCGCGGCTTGCCGGTCGCGAATTCGAGGCGGCCCGCGATGTCGGACTGGCCGACCTTGCCCTTGAACTTGTCGTACACCCAGCGGCTCCTGTTCTCGCCCAGTTCCCCGGTCAGGTGGCCCTGGGTCGAGAACGCGGGCGTCTCGGGCAGCAGCACGCCCGTGAACGGATACAGCCGCGCCATCGATGGCGCCGCCAGCGTCAGTTTCACATCGATGCCCGCGAGGTGGGCGGGGCGCGTGACCGTCCCCTCGACGGCGACACGCGTATTGGCCGAGTGGACGTCGGCCTGGACGGGGAACGGTTCGTCCTGGTCGCGCAGCGACAGCACGGAACCGGTCTTGCCGCCGCCGCCCACCGGCGCGCCGTTGTACTCGCCGCGCAGCCTGAACGCGATGCCATAGTTCGGGTCGTTCGCGATCGTGTCGATGTCGGCCGTGACGTCGGCCTTGGTGACGGCGTCGATCACGTGCACCGTGCCCTTGTTCAGCACGACGCGTTCCAGGTCGAGGGTCCACTTCGATTTCTTTTCCTCGCGCTTGTAGACCCAGTTGTAGTGTGTGGCGTCCACACGCAGCAGCTCGGCCTGCGGGCCGTCGAAGCGCAGCACGGGCACGTGGATGCGGTGGCCCAGCAGGGCGAACGGATCGAGCGAGAACGAGAACTGGCGCACGCTCGCCATGTCGCGCTGGGGCAGGCCTGCCGGGTTGCCCACGTGGACGTCGTCCGCGTACAAATGCGGCCACGGGATGTAGTCGCGCCACGTACGCTGGCCTTTCGGTATGCTTTTCGACGGCTGCTCCCAATGCACGGCGAGATTGCCGCGGATGGCGAACGGGCGCTCGATCGCGTCGCTGACCTTGTCGTTGAGCCAGGGCTTGGCGCGGTTCCAGTCGAACGTGAGGAGGATGATGATGGCGATGACGGGAATCGCCACCAGCACGCCGACGATGCCGAGCGTAATCTTCACCGGACGCGACATGCGCGCGCCCTGCCTGGGCTGTTGGGTGGGCTGGGTTGTCATGGCCTTCCTTCTGGTGGGATGGGTTGATCGCAGATTAACGTAAAGGTCCGGGCGTCAATGTGCGGTGCCGCACCGTAGCCCGGCCGCAGGAGGGGCAAGGCCGTGTCTATGTGCGCCAGCGAACCGATCTCGTCCGGCGTGAGGGTTATAACGTTACCAACACAATCTAAACCAGGAGTCGCAAGATGGATACGAAATCGATGAACCTGCTGATGCGGGTCGGCGCAGCCGCCGTGGTGCTTTCGCTGGCCGCCTGCGCGAGCCCCGAAAAGACCCCGGCCACGGCTGCCGTCGCGGTTTCGCACAATGCCGTCGAAAACGCCGTCACGGCGGGCGCGCCCGAGCTGGCGCCGGCCGAGATCTCGGCCGCGCGCGACAAGATGATGCGCGCCAACCAGGCGCTCGCCGCCAAGGATTACAAGACGGCCCGCGAACTCGCGGTCCAGGCCCAGGCCGACGCCAGGCTTGCGCAGAGCAAGGCCAATTCGGCCAAGGCGACGGCCGCCGCCGACGCGCTCAACGAAGACCTGCGCGTGCTGCGCCAGGAAGTCGACCGCGCCAATTCCGACCAGCAGTGACGTTCACACTGACGCCCAATAACAGGAACCGCAGAAAGGAAGCATCATGAAAATGAATTTCCTGAAGGCCATGGTATTTGCCGGCGCCGTCGCACTGGCCGGCTGCAGCACCGTCCCGACCACCACGCCCACGCTGGACGAGGCGCGCGCCGACTTCGTCGCGGCGAACAACAACCCGCAGGTCGCGACGTACGCGCAGATGGAATTCAAGCAGGCCGGCGAAGCGCTCGACCGCGCCAACCAGGCCGCTGCCCAGCGCGAAAGCCTGGACACGATCGACCGCCTGGCCTACATCGCCAAGCAGAAGATCGCCACCGCCCAGGAAGTGGCGAAGACGAAGGCCGCCGAGGCCGAGGTCGCCAATGCGGCCCGCGAACGCGACCGCGTCCAGCTGGAAGCCCGCACCGCCGAGGCCGACCGCGCCAAGCGCGATGCCGCCGCCGCCCAGGCCCAGGCCGCCGCCGCCCAGGCGCAGGCGCAGGATGCGCAGGCGCAGGCCGCCGCCGCCCAGCAGCAGGCCGCCCAGCAGGCCGAGCGCGCATCGCGCCTGGAAGCGCTGCTCGTCGAACTGCATGCGCAGAAGACGGAACGCGGCATGGTCGTCACCATTGGCGACGTGCTGTTCGCCACCGACCGCGCGGAACTGAACGCGAACGGCATGGCGACCGTGAAAAAACTGGCCGAGATCATGACGCAGAACCCCGACCGCACGGTCATGGTCGAAGGATTTACCGACAGCACGGGCACCGCGGCCCATAACAAGGACCTGTCCGAGCGCCGCGCGGCGTCCGTGGCCCAGGCCCTCGTCGGCCTCGGCGTGCCGCGCGAACGCATCGGCATGCGCGGCTATGGCGAGGCGTTCCCGGTCGCGTCGAACGACACGGCCTCGAACCGCCAGCTGAACCGCCGCGTGGAGATCGTGCTGTCGAACGCCGGCGCACCCATCCCGCCGCGAGCGGCGCAGCGCTGAACGAGGGCCCCGCGCCCGAATTTAAAACTTACTGAAAGAGGAAAGCTTCATGGAACAGAACGCATCCAACCTGGCGCACGGCTTCGACATCGCGGAAATCCGCCGCGCGGCCGCGAATCTCGAAGACGGCGCCGTGACCGAGGGCTACGCGGCCGACCGCGAAGCCGTCATCGCCATGCTCAACGCCGCACTGGCGACGGAACTGCTGTGCGTGTTGCGCTACAAGCGCCACTACTACACGGTCAGCGGCCCGAACACGGGCCACATCAAGGCCGAGTTCCTCGAGCATGCGCAGCAGGAGCAGGACCACGCCGACCGCATCGCCGAGCGCATCGTCCAGCTGAACGGTTCGCCGAACTTCAACCCGGCCACGCTGACCCAGCGCAGCCACGCGGAGTACGACGATTCGGAAGACGTGCAAGCCATGATCCGCGCCGACCTCATCGCCGAGCGCGTGGCGATCGAATCCTACCGCCAGATGATCCAGGCCATCGGCGACAAGGATCCGACCACCAAGATCATGCTGACCGAGATCCTGGCCACCGAGGAAGAGCACGCCGACGACATGCGTGACCTGCTGGCCTGAACCTTTACCCACCACTACCAACAACAAGGAGTACACCATGTTAGAGTCCATCCGCGCCAACGCCAACGCTTCCCAACTGAACGGCGCAGCGAACAATGCTTCCGGCGACATGAAATCGCTCGTCAAGGACGCACAGTCGCTGCTGAGCGCCGCCGCTTCCCTCACCGGCAACAAGGCCGACGAACTGCGCGAGCGCGGCATGGAACTGCTCGACCAGGCGTTGGGCAAGGCCGGCAAGTACCAGGATCAAGCCCTCGTCAAGAGCAAGGAACTGGCGCGCGCAACCGATGTCTACGTGAAGGACAACCCATGGCGCACCGTGGCCGTGGCGGCCGGTGTCGGCCTGCTGCTGGGTGTCATTCTGGGCCGCAAATAATTCCGGTCGGGGGCAGCCATGGATAACAATGAAACCGTCGTGCATAGCCCCGGCCTCATGGGTGGGATCACGGGCCTGGCCAAGAACCTGTTCGGGCTCGTGGTGTCGCGCGTGGAACTTGCCGCGCTCGAGCTGGCGGAAGTCCGCAACCACGTGATCGAACTGGTGGTCATCTTTGCGTTGGCCGCCCTGGCCACGTGGTTCGCGCTGGCTTACGGCACGGCCACGATCGTGGCCCTGGCCTGGGATGAAATGGGCTGGAAGATCCTGCTCGTCATGTTCGTCGTGTTCGCCGTCATCACCCTGATCCTCGTGATGAAGGGACTGTCGCTGCTCAAGCAGGGCAAGCTGGCGTTCCCCGAGACCATGAAGGAATTGCGCAACGACCGCGACATGCTGATGTAACCGGAGGAACGAGCTATGGAAAAAACGATTGGCCATCACACGCATGGCTCCCACGAAGAGCGCAAGCGGGCACTGTTGCGCGACGGTGAGTTCTACCGCAGCGGCGTCGCCCACGCGCGCGCCCAGATCAAGCACGCGGCGCGTCCCGAAGTGATCTTTCACTCGGCGCTCGACCACGCGACCTGGGTGCTGCGTACCCGCGCCGATGCACTGCTCAAGCCGACCGGCACGAGCATTTCGGTACTTGCCCCGTATGCGCTGACCGTGCTGGGCTTCATTCGCAAGCGCAACCTCGGCAAGCCGGCACTGGGCATCGCCGCCGTCCTGGGCGCGCTCGGTTGGTACTTGCAGCGCAAACGCGCGCAGCAAGTGGCATACTAAGGACAACGCGGCGCGATTCTCCACCGGATCGCGCCTTCATGAATATGGTGGGGCTTGAGCGGCGTCGCAATCTTCGATTGGACGCCGTCTTTTTTGGTGGGGCCGAGTCAGTCGGTTTGTGCTGTCGACGGCTTGCACGTGGCCCTGGGCACGAAGCGGTGGCGCCACCTGAAACTGGTCGTGAGATGCACGCCAACCAACTGCGCGGCGCCGCGGATCGTGGATGACTCGAGCCCGGTTTGCAGGTATGGCAGCCAGAGCGCCTTCTTGCGAAGCCGTGCCAGTGGCGTTCCGGTCAACGCATTATGGGTGCGGCCGCAGTCGACACAGCGAAAGCGCTGCAGCCCGCTCGCCTGTCCGCAGCGATGTTTCATCGCGCAACCGCAGTGGGGGCACGGCCGTCCTGCCGCCGCCGCCTCAATGAACGCAATGCACTCATCCGCATCCGCAATGCTCGCGATCCATTGCCGCAATCGCGTTGCGTCGTCCATGGACAGCTGCTCTGCCGACAGCAGAGCGAACAATTCATCGAACGTCAGGCTGCGCATCGTCCCACCTCATGAGTTGACTCGACGATGCATGAGACCTGTCCAACGCGTTTCGGTTCACATGATGAGCACAGGTACAGCCATGAACAAAAAAGCCGGCAGAGCCGGCTTCAAGTGTGCACGCGGCGCGCCGGTCAATAACGGTAGACGCGGCCGTCGACGATGCGCACTCGGTTGCCCACGCGCAGGTCGTACACATTGTCCTGGACGATGGTGCGGTATTCGCCATTGTCGAGGCGGACATTGACTGCGTACTGCTGTTGTCCTGCTCCCTCGCGGTTCGCTTCCACACGGTTACCGATCGCTGCGCCCGCCACGCCGCCGGCGACGGTCGCCGCCGTACGGCCGCCGCCGCTGCCGACCTGATTGCCGGCCAGCGCACCGACGAGGCCGCCGACGATTGCGCCGGCACCGCTCGTGCGGCCTTCGCCGCTGGTCACCTGGATCGATTCGATCGTGCCGTAGCCCGTCGAAGCCGTGTTGTCGTAGCCGCTACGGTAGCCATCGTTGGCGTAGTAGGGCTGGGACGACTGGCTGGCGCAGCCACCGAGGAGCGCACAGGCCGCGACGAGGGCGGCAAGGGTACGAGTAGCTTTCATGACTTGTTCTCCTGGCAAAGATGTAGGACCAGATTACGCAGTCATGCGTATGGGGTCTGTGCGATGACGCACACCTCCCGGGTGCTCATCCGATGCTTTTTCATCATCTTTTTTCGTGTGTTCGTCAGCGAACAGAAATCGTCCTTACGGCAGAGTAAAACGTCAACATCGGTTGAAAAAAAGAGTGTCAAAAGGAGAACAGGAATGCGCACACCACACATGATCCTGCTGCTGGCTGCTGCCCTGTTGTGGGCCGCAGGCCATGTTCGCGCGGCGACGCCGGAAGCGAAGCTGGCCTATCAGCAGGCGCGCGACGCGGCCGCGGCCGAGTACAAGAATGCGCGCGCCCGCTGCGATGCCATCACGGGCAATCCGAAGGACGTCTGCGTGCTGGAAGCGAAAGCCGCGCGCGTCCACGCCGACGAAGAAGCACGGGCGAAATACGAAGACACGCTGAAGGCCTATACGCGGGCACGGATGCGCATCGCCTCCGCCAACTACGACCTCGACAAGGCACGCTGCGCCGGGCTCACGGGCAACGACAAGGACGTGTGCCAGGAACAGGCCAAGGCCCGCCTCGTCGCCGCGCAGGCCGACGCGAAGGCCGACCAGAAAACGATCGAAGCGCGCAACGAAGCGCGCGAAGACAAGCTGTCCGCCGCGTACCGCGTCGCCATGGAGAAATGCGATGCGTTCGCCGGCGCCGCGAAGGATCAATGCGTCTCGGCTGCGAAGGCCGAGTTCGGCAAATAAGCGGTTAGCAACCGCACCCCGCTCATGAAGAGCACAACCAGTACCACCACTAACGAGGAGTTCACCATGAACGTCACCAAACGCATCGCCACCGCCATCTTCACCGCCACCGTTGCCTTCACCATCGTCGGCTGCTCGTCGAGCCCGACCAAGGAAAGCACCGGCGAGTACATCGACGATGCCGCCATCACGGCAAAAGTGAAAGCCGCGATCTTCAACGAGCCGACCCTGAAGGCCACCGAGATCAACGTCGAGACCTACAAGGGCGACGTGCAGCTGTCGGGCTTCGTGGCCCAGCCGCAGGATGCACAGAAGGCCGCTGACGTCGCACGCGGCGTGAAAGGTGTATCGTCGGTCAAGAACGACATCCGCGTAAAATAAGCTGACCGGGCGGCTCGTGCGCGGGCCGGCCCGACAGTCGTTTCGATTGCCGCGCCACGCGGCATCCGCCCTGGCAGGAGACTGCCGGCGGATGCCCGGGACCGGCTGTTTTTTTTCAGGCAGGTACCATGCAGCTCGCCCAATCCGGCCCCGCAACGCCCGAGGCATCCAACCCCATCACGCCGGTTGCCGCGGTCCCCGCGGACGTGGAACAGGCGGCGCGTGAAGCCGGCCTCGTCAACACGGACGGGGCGCCGACGGGCGAGGAGCTCGGTGCCGCCCACGGCAACCTGCGCCTGCCTGTCCACGTGAATGCGCGCGGTCTCACGCTCGGCGTCATCGCCACCGTCGCGTTCGTCTTCGGCCTGCAGTGGGCCAAGAATTTCTTCGTGCCGCTCCTGCTCGGCATCTTCATCGCCTACACCCTGAGTCCCGTCGTGCGCTGGCTCGAGCGCTGGCACATCAGGCGCGCGATCGGCGCCACGGTCGTCACCGGCCTGATCCTCGTCGGCATGGCGCTCACCATGCACCGGGTGCAGGGCGAGTTCCTCAACATCGTCGACGAACTCCCGACCCTGACGCACAAGGTCACGCGCATCCTCACGGATGGGTCGGACGGGCCGTCGACGATCCAGCAGGTGCAAGCGGCCGCGGCCGAACTCGAACAGGCCGCCGCCAACGCGGCGGGCGCGAAACGGGCCACGCCACCGCGGCGCGCGGCGGCACCGGCCGCCGCACAGACGCCAGGCGCCAGCAATTTCCGCATCATGGACTGGCTGTTGGCCGGTTCCGTCGGCCTGGCCAGTTTCATTTCGCAAGCGACGATGGTCGTGTTCCTCGTGTTCTTCCTGCTGCTGGCCGGGGACACGTTCAAGCGCAAGCTCGTCAAGCTGACAGGGCCGTCGCTGACGCAGAAAAAAGTGACGGTCCACATCCTCGAGGACATCAACACGTCCATCCAGAACTACATGTTCATGCTGCTCGTCACGAACGTGCTGCTGGCGCTGCTGATGTGGGTGGCGCTCCGCCTCATCGGCCTGGAGAACGCGGGCGCGTGGGCGATCTTCGCGGGTGTGGCGCACATCATGCCTTACTTCGGTCCGCTGCTGATCACGTCGGCCACGGGCCTTGTCGCCTTCCTGCAGTTCGAGTCGCTGCAGATGGTGATCCTCGTGGCGGGCGCGTCGCTGGCGATCGCGACGCTCGTCGGCATGGTCGTCACGACCTGGATGACCGGCAAGATCGCCAAGATGAACCCGGCCGCCGTGTTCGTCAGCCTGCTGTTCTGGGGCTGGCTGTGGGGGATGTGGGGATTGCTGCTCGGCGTGCCCGTCGTCGTCGTGATCAAGGTCGTGGCCGAGCGCGTGGAAGGGATGGAAGTCATCGCCGAACTGCTCGGCGAATGACGACACCGTCCCGTAAGGGCAACGGCGCCGTGGCGGTTCAGTGCACGGGCGACGGACGCGCTTCCGGCGGCGGCGCACCGGGGACGTGCTTGTCCTTCAGGCTGCCCATCTGCAGCGCGTACTGGCGGGCGAATTCCGCACCCAGGAAAAAGATCTGTGCCGAGTAATAGACCCATAGCAGCAGCGCGATCAGCGAACCGGCCGCGCCGAAGCTGCTCGTCGTGCCGCTGTTGCCGATGTACAGCCCGATCACGAACTTCCCGACCGTGAACATGATGGCGGTGCCGAGGGCGCCGATGGTCACGTCGTGCCATGACAGTCTTACGCGCGGCAGCAGCTTGTAGATGGCGCCGAACATCACGGCGATGACGAGGAAGCTGACGGCCCAGGCCACCCAGCCCAGGATGATCGTCGCGGAATGCCACATGCCGCCCAGGTATTTTTCCAGCACGGACAAGGCAGCGGACACGACGAGCGTGAACATCAGCAGCAGGCCAAGGGTCAGGATCAGGCCGAACGACAGCAGCCGCGTGCGCACGGTGTCCCACCAGGTGGCGTCCTTCGGCGGCGGGACGTCCCAGATTTCATCCAGGCTGTCCTTGAGTTCGGCAAACGCACTCGTCGCACCGACCAGCAGCAGGACCGTCGCGATGATCGTCGCCAGCTTGCCGCTTTCCTTGTTGCGCGCGCCGGCCAGGATCGCCTGGATGGTTTCCGCGCCCTGTGTGCCGACGAGACCGCGCAGCTCGTCCAGCAACTGGCCCTGGGCCGCGTCGGTGCCGTAGAAGAAGCCGGCGATCGCGATGACGAGCACGAGAATCGGCGCCAGCGAGAACAATGTGTAGAACGCAAGGGCTGCGCCTTTGCTCGATGCCCGGTGGCTCAGCCATTCGGTCACGGCGCAGCGCATCACGTGGACGACCTGGCGGGAAAAGGGGATCCAGTTTTGTACTGCCATCGGGTTACCTCCAGAAAGACGAACGCGCCCGAAGGCGCGTTCAAGGGGCCTACGCCCAGCGGTAGGCGGGGGCGGGGCCCCGCGTTGTCGCGTTATTGCACGCGGCGTTCGATGGTGATCGGCTCCACTTCCACGCGGCGGTTCGGTGCCAGGCACTCGATCAGCTCCTTGCGCTTCTTCTGGTTGCAATCGGTCACGACCGGGTTCTGCTCGCCCTTGCCGTAGGCCTTCAGGCGGTTGGCATCGACGCCCTTGGCGATCAGGTAATCGCGCACGGCGTTGGCGCGGCGCTCCGACAGCTTCTGGTTGTACTTGGTCGAGCCCAGGCGGTCGGTGTAGCCGTTGATGTCCACGTCGGTGATCGACGGGTCGGCCTGCAGTGCGGCGGCGATGTCATCCAGCTTCGGCTGCGGCGACGAGAGGGTGGCGCTGTCGAAGGCGAACAGTTCGCTGGCCGACAGGGTCACCTTCTCGAAGCGGGCCGGCGGCGGCGGCGGAGCGGCCGGTGCCGGTGCCGGCGCCTCGACGACCGGAGCCGGGGCAGGTGCCGGGGCCGGGGCCGGTGCCGGGCGCGGCGGCGGGTTGAAAGCGTAGTTCAGGCTGAACGTCGCGTACTTGGTGTTGGCGCGCGAGAAGCCGAACTTGTCGTCGTCACGCAGGTGGGCACGCACGTCGCGCACGTCGGCCTGCAGGGACCACTGCTCGTTCATGCTGACCTGGAAGCCGACGCCGGCCTGGTAGTACGGCGACCAGCCGGACACGTTACGGATCGGATTGCTCTCGTGGTCGCGTTCGCCGCCGACACCGATCAGCAGGTACGGACGGAAGGTTTTACGCGACAGCATCAGCAGGGCATCGACGCCGACCAGGGTCTGGCGGTAGTTGAAACCGTTGTCGTCGACGCGCGCCTGGGTGGCGCCAATCTGGATATCCCACAGCGGATGCACGGCCTTACCGAACTTCAACCCGCCGCCCCAGTCCTTCTTCGAGGTCAGGAAATCATGGTCGGGCTTGATGCCGACCACCGTCGGGGCGATGTACCACGACGGATTGATGACCTCGGTGTCCTGAGCCAGGGCCGTTCCGGCGGAGCACAGAATGGCGGCGGCCAGAGCGATCTTCTTCGTATTATTCACAGGTAACTCCCATAAGTTGTAAAGGTACTTGACATCGCATGGCTTGCAGTGATGTTGATGTCAAGCTTACAAGTCGGCCATTTTTCGGGTCAGTGCGCTAGCGCACCTAACAGCCGGTTGTTGTGGCGATTTTACAACGTAGTCATACATACCATGAGTGTTGTTTGTTTCAGGATGTTACGAACTGCGGGGTAACGGTTGCCTACTGCGCGTAACGTCGCCCTTCCTGCATTGTCGCTGCCTTCCATTACGAGATTGTCATGTAACTCGAACAGGTCGATACCGCTTCGATTGCAAGCCGTGCAGCCGGTTCCCGTTGAGCCCCACCAATTTGTCTCGCGTCAATACGCAATCGAATTCCACTTGCTTTTGGGGATGAATAACTTTTCAGAAATTTTTAGAAATGTTGGATGGCGCACAGACCGGGGGTGGTGAGGCAGGCAATCTTGTATCCAGTTAAGCGGAACCGGCGTGTTGTCAGGTGGTCATACACGAATACGGCGGTCCGGGCCATACAGAACATCGTCCTTTTCACGGAGTAAACCAATATGCATGCAGCGACTCACCACAATGCGGTACAAGGCGAACTCAACGCGGTGCACACTTCCAGCAACTCTGCACTGATCGAACGCGTCCCACCGCAACCGACCGAGCGCGCTCCGATTTCGCTCGCGCCGATCGAGCGGGTGCGGTCGACGTCGGCTACCCAGCGCCGTATCGAAAACATGCAAAAGCTCATCGGCGAGCTGCAGACCCACGAGATGCTGGCCGATGAAATCGCATGGTTCCTCAAATTTTCGCCGTCGGGCGCCCGCAAATACATCCGCGACCTGCGCGAAGCCGGCGTCATCGAACTGGCCCGCTATATCGAAGGCACCGCCACCTACCTGGGCAAGGCCGTGTACCGCATCTCGCCGGATCCGGATCGCGTCAAGGCCTTCCTGGGCGCGATCTGCCAGCCCAAGCGCGAAGGCGCCGCCCCGCGCAAGGAGCGTCCGGGCCTGCGCGAGCAGAGCATGGCCGGCACCGGCCGCCACTTCCACATCCTGGCCGACGACACCCATTACGCGATCCGCGTCAACCGCAGCCCGGTGACCCGCGATCCGCTCGTCGCCGCACTGTTCGGCCCGGCTCCGAGCCAGGTCGCCAAAGAGCGCGCCTGAGCGCGCTGGCGTTGGTGCCGGTCGCGCGATGCGGCCGCCATCAGCTGCGCCACCCCGCCGCGAGGCCGGGTGGCGCTGTTTTTTTGCAGGATTCCAATTGAAAAGGCGACAAGCGTGCGCATATGCCGGGTGCGGCACCCCGACCGCTTACCCCATCAAGGAGACTCCATGCTGCCGAGTGCCGAATCGCTGGAAGGCCAACCCGTTCCCCAGGCGACGTTCAAGGCGCGTCCCGACGACCAGTGGCGCGATATCACGACCGATGAACTGTTCAAGGGCAAGACGGTCGTCGTGTTCGCCCTGCCGGGCGCCTTCACGCCCACCTGTTCTTCGGCACACCTGCCGCGTTATAACGAACTGGCGCCCGCGTTCCGCGAGAACGGCGTCGACGACATCGTCTGCATGTCCGTCAACGATGCCTTCGTCATGCAGTCCTGGCAGGCCGGGCAGGAAGCGGGCAACATCACCATGATCCCCGACGGCAACGGCGACTTCACGGAAGGCATGGGCTTGCTCGTCGACAAGCGCGACCTCGGCTTCGGCAAGCGGTCGTGGCGTTATTCGATGCTCGTCAAGGACGGCATCATCGCCAAGGTCTTCATCGAGCCGGACAAGGAAGGCGATCCGTTCGAAGTCTCGGACGCCGACACCATGCTGCGCCACATCAATCCGGACGCCGCGCCGCGCGAGCCCGTCGTGATGTTTTCCAAGCCCGGCTGTCCGTTCTGCGCACGCGCCAAGGCCGTGCTGAAGGCGAACGGCATCGTCTTTACGGACATCCCGCAGGATGCGAAGATCACGACCAGCGTGTTGCGCGCCGTCTCCGGTGCCTCCACGTGGCCGCAGGTCTTCATCGGCGGCAGGCTGATCGGCGATGCCGGGGCGGTCGCGGCTTATTTCGCACCGCGCGCGCAAGCGGCCCAATAACGCCGCGTTCGGGAGGACACGATGGAAGCCGCTATCGTCTGCGCCGTGCTCGCGTTCGGTGTGCTGCTGGCCTGGGGCGTGCCGCGCTGGCGCCTGCGCCGCGTGCTGGCGCGTCCGCTCACCGCGACCGAGCTCGGCATCATCGAGCGCAACGTCGCGCAGTACCGGGGCATGCCGCCCGACCTGCGCGCGCAGTTGCAGCGCCTCGTCAAGCGGTTCCTGCACCAGAAGACCTTCGTCGGCTGCGCGGGGCTCGAGGTGACGGAGGAGATGCGCGTGACGATCGCCGCGCAGGCCTGTCTGCTGCTGCTGAACCGGCCCAGCCGCGTGTATCCGGACCTGCATGCCGTGCTCGTCTATCCGGGCGCCTTCCTCGTGCCGCGGCGCGAGCAGGACGCCGCCGGCGTCGTCACGGAAACGCGCCAGGACCTGCTCGGCGAATCGTGGGGCGACGGGCGCGTCGTGCTGTCGTGGGAACACGTGCGCCGCGCGGGACTGGCCGCCGAAGGCACGCACAACGTCGTGCTGCACGAGTTTGCGCACCAGCTAGACAGCGAATCGGGCAGCAACAACGGCGCGCCTTTCCTCGGCAGCCCCGAGCGCTACCGGAGCTGGTCGGAAACGCTGTCGCGCGATTTCGACCTGCTGCGGCGCGACGCCTACTGGGGCCAGCGCGACGTGCTCGACCCGTACGGCGCCACGAATCCGGCCGAGTTCTTCGCCGTGGCGACGGAGAGTTTCTTCGAGCAGCCTCACGAGCTGGCCGCGCGCCATCCGGAACTGTATGCGGAATTCCAGTCGTATTACCGCGTGGACCCGCGCGACTGGTTCGCCGCGCCGGCGCCGGAACCGGAGCACTACGGCATGGTCTACGGACAGTGGCGGTAGCGGCTCCGCTGCGTGCGCTCGCGTACAGAGGCTCAGCCGGGCGGGAGGCATCATGGCCACACCTTTATATGCAGGAGGCCATCCATGTCCACGATCATTGCAGGGCACTTCCAGCTGCAGGATGACGTCGAGCGGGCGCGCCGTGCCCTGGTCGACGCCGGTTTCGCGAGCGAACGCATCAGCGGTTTCTACCTGAGCCAGCCGGGCCAGCACGACCTGACGCCGATCGGCGGCGACAACCTCCACTCGCCGGGCGCCAAGGAATCGCCGGAAGGCGTGGCACAGGGCGCGGGCGCCGGTGCGGCCATCGGCATCGTCGCCGGTGCCGCGACGTCCCCGGTGACCGGGCCGCTGGGCCCCGTGGTCGGCGGCCTCCTGGGCGCCCACGTCGGGTCGCTGTTCAGTTTTTCGAAGATGAAGGATCCCGGCGAACGCGAGGAGGGCGGCCGTGCGCCGGTGGAAAACCGTCCGGCCGGCATGCTGGTGGCCGTCGCCTTCGACGATCCCGCCCTGGAAGCGCGCGCCGTCGACCTGCTGCGCGGCCTGGGTGCCCACCACATCGAGCGCGCCAAGGGCAATATCGTCGATGGTGACTGGGCCGATTTCGATCCGGCGTCGCCACCCGATATTATCCACTGAGCATCCTTTTAGCCCCACGCCGCTGCGTCCGTAGCGGCGGCCCCTTTGCGTTTCGTCAACAACGGCTTTGTCCGTCACCCTAGACTCGATGCTTCGTGCTGCGCACCCGGCGCGGCAGGTTGATCACAGGACGACGAAACCATGCACGATAACAAAGTAGCCTTGGTGACTGGAGGAATGGGGGGACTTGGCACGGCGATCTGCCGGCGCCTGCAGGCGGAGGGGTTCCGCGTGGCGGCAACCTATTCGCCCGGCAATGCCACGCCTGACGCGTGGCTGGCCGCCCAGAGGGACGAAGGGTACCGCTTCACGACGTATCGCGTCGACGTCACCGACTACGGCGACTGCGAATGGATGATGCAGAAACTGCTGGCCGAGATGGGCCGGCTCGACGTGTTGGTGAACAATGCCGGCATCACGCGCGACCGCAGCCTGCGCAAGATGACGCTGGAGGATTGGCAGGACGTCCTGCGTGCCGATCTCGACAGCGTGTTCAACATGAGCAAGCAGGCGATCGAACCGATGATGGCGCAGCAATTTGGCCGCATCATCAATATCTCGTCCGTCAACGGCCAGCAGGGTGCTTTCGGCCAGGCCAATTACTCGGCCGCCAAGGCGGGCATGCACGGCTTCACGAAGGCGCTGGCGCTGGAGATGGCGCGCCATGGCGTCACCGTCAACACGGTGTCGCCCGGCTATCTGCGCACGAAGATGGTCGAGGCCGTGCCGGCCGAGGTGATGAACGGCAAGATCCTGCCGCAGATCCCGATGGGCCGCCTGGGCGAGCCGGACGAGATCGCCGGCCTTGTCGCGTACCTCGTGTCGGAAGACGCCGGTTTCATGACGGGCGCCAACCTGGCCATCAACGGCGGCCAGCACATGTATTGAAGCGGCGCCAGGGCTTGACCTGACGGTGGCCGTAGGGTCGACCATGGCGTTCCTTCCCAAAGGAGCGACCATGTCCGACCCCGTCCTGTCATCGAACGATTCTTTTCTTGCGCCATTCATGGACGCCCGTCTGGCGCCCGGCGCATTCACCCACCGCGCCATCCTGACGCAGCGCTGCGGCGCACCGGAACAATTCCACTGCAACGTCACCGAGGCGTTCGTGCGGCTCATCGCCGGTCGCAGCCGCGCGCCGTCGTGGGAAGCCTTTGCGGAGGTCGACACCGACCTGCTGCTGGACGGACGCCGCGTCCTGGCGCGGTATTATTCGGACGCGCTCCTGGGTTCGACGGCGGCCAGGGAACGCGTCGTGCCGCCCGACCTCGAACCATTGCCATGACATCAGTTTCCCGTGCCGCCCCGTTCAATCTCGGACAACTCTGCAAGGCGGTCGGGCTCGCGCGCAGCTCCGTACTGAATTACGAAGCGATCGGCCTGCTCATGCCGCAGGGACGCAGCCCGGCCGGCTATCGGCTCTATGGCGAAGCGCAACTGGAGCGCCTGCGCACGATCCGGCGGTTGCGCGAAGCCGGCCTGTCGCTGGAGGATATCCGCGTGCTGCTCGACCGGCGCGGCGCGCCGGAACCGGCCGCGTCGCTTGAGCAACGGCTGCTCGGGTTGTGCCGCGATGCGGAGCGGATACGATCCCGGCAACGCAGCCTGGCCCGGCTGCTGGCGCTGGCCGGCAGCAGCGGGCGGGTCCACGACAAGGCATCCTGGGGCGCCCTGTTGCGTCGTGCCGATTTCGACGACGCGGCCATGCGTGCCTGGCACGTCGAATTCGAACGCGACGATCCGGCCGGCCACGCCGCCTTCCTGGCTGCGCTTGGTCTCGCGCCGGCGGACGCGGACGAGATCCGGCGCGATTCGCGGCGCTAGCGTCGCTCGGCCCGCGTCTGGCAATCGATGCACAGGCGCGCTTCGGGCCTGGCCAGCAGCCGCGATGCGCCGATCGGCTGGCCGCACTCCTCGCAATAACCGTAGCTGCCGTCCTCGATCCGGGCGAGCGCCTGGCGCAGCTGGCGCATCTCGGCCGAATGATGGCCGGCCGCTTCGCGCGACAGATCGTTCAGCAGGCGGACGGTGGCGCGGTCCAGCGGCGACGTCTCCACCTCGTCCACAGGCAATTCCCCCGCGTCCGGATGCGGTTCCTCGACGCGGGACAGCGCCTCGAGGCGTTGCTCGAGCATGGCCTTGAGCAGCGCCAGCTGCTCGGGTGTCAGGGTCTCCATGGTCACACGACAGGGAAGGCGTGACGACAGGCGCCGGAAGCGGCGTGCGAAATGGCTTTCATGGATGTCCCCTCGTTCGTGTCGTTGGAAGCCGCGCGGCGGCAATTTCAGTGTAGCGCGGAACGAGGGGTATGGATACCGCCGCACGGCGGCGGCATTCAGGCCGACGAGGCGGGCAGGGGCGGGGCGTTGTCGATGGCGACGATGTCGAGCTGGGTCTTGAGCCCTTCGACGGCCGCGAGGATGGGCACCACCTGGCCCGTGCTGGCGGCCGCGGCCAGGCCCAGCAGGCGCGCGACGAGCGTGATGCCGTCGCCGATGCGGGTGATGCGCTTAATCTTGTCGGCGGCGTCCACCGTCAGCTGGATCAGGTGCGCCTGCGGCTGGCCCAGCGACGACACGATGCATGCCGCCGCCTCCGCATACAGCCGATTGGCGCGCTGGCGCAATTCCATCTCGGCGTTCAACAGGGCGCGCGCGGCCATCTGCTCCGGCTCCGGCACGTCCTGGCCCTGGTGGCGGCGGATGTCGCGCATGACGCGCTGGTGGATGCTGTCCGCGCACTCCGACAGCTTGTCGGCCAGTTCCTCGACCCGGTGCGCGGTCGACAATGCCTCGGCCGGGCTCGGTGGCGGCTGTTTCGGTTTCTCGTCGTTTGCCATGATTTCTCCTCGTGCGCTCAATCGGACAGGGCGTCGCGCAGTTTCGTCAGGTCGCGGGCATAGGTGCCCAGCAGCTTGCGCACTTCGTCGCCGTGCAGGTTATTGAGGTTTTCGCGCAGTTTCTGATGGCCCAGGGCGACCTTCGTCAAACCCTGTAGGGCCAGGTCGTAGCGTTTGTCGACCAGTTTGTATTCGGTCGACTTGTTGAGATAATGGACCTTGGCCAGGGTCACGAGCATGCGGTCCGATGTCTTGGTCGAGAAGGGGATTTCGACGTCGAAGATGCCGAGCACCGTCTTCTTTTCGTTGTCGTTGGTCTTGGCGTACAGGCGGGTCAGCTCGATCATGGATTCCAGCAAGACCTGCACGTCGGCGTCGCCGTCGCGCACCATCGTCTCGACGCTGCGGTTCTGGTAGCCGGACGCGATCACCCGCGTCAGCAGCCGCGTCAGGCCCGTGTACGCGGCGATCTGGCGCTGCTGCAGGCCGGATTCCGCGTTCGCCTTGAGGCCATTGCCGAGGTCGTCGATCCGGTCGGACAAGTCATAGCGCGCATCGCCCGCCAGCACGCTCAGCGTCTGCATGTACAGCACGACGGTCTTCTGGATGCTGACGAAGTCGTCGTACACGGCACGCCGGCGCGCATCGTTTTCTTTTGCGATGCGGTCGGCGGCGGGCGACAGATACGGTTGTTCGCGCTCGTAGGTGTCGCGGTAGCGGCGCGACAGTTCGCCATAGCCGCCCAGCTTCGCGGAGGCGTCGGCAAATTGCCGCACTTCCGCCAGGCTTACCGGGCCGGTACTGGCGCAGCCGCCGAGCAACAGGCTGGCGGCAAGGACGATCAGGGTAAAACAGCGTCGCAGGTCCATGGGTCCTTTCTGGACGGCAAAAGGCCGGCCCGAAAAGCCCTCATTCTTTCAAACCTGGCGGGTTCTGGTCTTGCCAATGCTCAATTCAGAGTCGCTCGCGCCAGCCCAGGCCGGCGACCGTCTCGCCCAGCGGGATGTATTCGCAGCCGACCCAGCCGTCGTAGCCCAGTTCGTCGAGGGTGCGGAACAGGAACGGGAAATTGATCTCGCCCGTGCCCGGTTCATGGCGGCCCGGCACGTCGGCCAGCTGGATGTGGCGGATCAGCGGGATGCGTTCGCGCAGCGTGTTGGCGAGGTCGCCCTCCATGCGCTGCATGTGGTAGATGTCGTATTGCAGGAACAGGTTCGGTACGGCGGCTTCCGCGATGATGGCGGCGGCCTGCGCGCTCTTCGTGAGGAAATAGCCGGGGATGTCGCGGTCGTTGATTGGCTCGATCAGCAGGTCGATGCCGTGCGGGGCCAGTGCCGCGGCGGCGAAGCGCAGGTTGTCGACGAACGTCGCGTGCGCACGCTCGGGCGCGACGTTCGGCGGCAGCTTGCCGGCCAGGCAGTGCAGGCGTTTTACGCCCAGGTCGAGCGCGTATTCCAGCGCCAGTTCGACGGTGTCCTGGAATTCGCCCACGCGGCGCGGATCGCATGCCATGCCCCGTTCGCCCGCCGCCCAGTCGCCGGCCGGAAAATTATGCAGCGCCAGTTCCAGCTGGTAGCGCTGCAGGCGGCCGGCGATCTGTTCCGCCTCGAAGGCGTACGGAAACAGGAACTCGATACCGTCGAAACCGGCCGCGCGGGCGGCGGCAAAGCGTTCCAGGAAGCCGAGCTCGTTGAACATCAGGCTCAGGTTGGCGGCGAAGCGAGGCATGCGAATTCCTTGGCGGTGAGATAACCCGTTATGCTAAACCATCGTGCCGGCCGGCGCATCGCGCAGCGCGCGCATCGGCGTGAACAGCCAGGCCAGCAGCGCGGCGCCCACGAGGAACAGGCCGGCGCCCCCAAACAAGGTCGCCAGGGTGACGCGGCTCGCGATCCATCCGGCCACGACGGCCGCCAGCGGCGCCAGGCCCATGAAGATGAACATGAACAGGCTCATCGTCCGGCCCAGCAGTTCGCGCGGCACGCGTTGCTGGATCCAGGTGAACACGGCGACCTGCACGAACCCGCCCAGCACGCCGATGGCGACGTTGATCAGCATGCCTTGCCAGCTGGCCGTGATCAGGCCCAGCGGTACGAGGAGCACGCCGGCGATGCCGTCGATCAGCAGCAGGGTCATGCCGAGGTTGCCCGCACGCCGTTTCCCGGCAATGCCGCTCGCGGCCATGCCCAGCAGCGCGCCGGCACCATGCGCACCCATCAGCAGGCCCAGCGCGGAGGCGCCGTGCAGGCGGCTGCTGGCCAGCAGCGGCAGCGCGACCTGCATCACGCCGCCGATCACGCAGGCGCACAGGCCCCAGTAGATGAAGCACGTGCGCATCATGGTGTCGCGCCACACGGCCGCGAGACCGTCCGCCACGGATTTCAATACCGGCTGTTTCGCCGCCGGCGTGAACGGGCGCGGCTGGACCTTGGCGAGCGTCCAGGCGGACAGGGCGAAGCTGATGCCGTCGAAGCCGAACGCGAGCGCCAGGCCGCGCATGTGCTGCGGACCGTCGCTGCCGTCGCCGGCCAGCGCGAACAGCAGGCCCGCGAGCAGCGGCCCGGCCAGCATCGTGATCTGGCGCAGTCCCATCATCATGCCGTTCGCGGCCTGCAGGTGCTGCGGGGCGACGGCATGCGGCAGCATCGACGTGCCCGCCGGGATGCTGAACGCCGACGCGAGCGACAGCCCCAGCGCCAGTGCGAGCACGACGGGCAGGTGTGCCTGGCCCGTGTAGACGAGGACCGCGAGCGCGGCCAGCAGCACCGTGTTGACGTGCTTGGTGAGCATCAGGATGCGCTTGGGCGAGTGGCGGTCGACGAGCGCGCCGCCGAACAGGATCAGGATGGCGCGCGGGATGCCCATCAGCGCGACGGCCATGCCCAGCGCGACGGCATCGCCCGTCAGCTTCAGCACGAGCCAGGGCAGGGCGATCTGGGTGAACTGGTCGCCGAGGGTGGAGATGACGCCGCCGCTCATCAGCCATTTGAAATTTCGGTCGCGCAGCAGGGCGGCGCGCGGGTTTGGTGCGTCTTGCACGGTTGGTCTCCTTGTCGTCGTGCGGGCGTGCGGGGGGCTGGCCGGCACACCATCGTGTTCGTGGTACGAGAGTGGATCAGTGGATCAGCGCTGGATGCCGGCGATCTGCGCGAGCAGGTCCGACGTCGCCCGCAACTGGTCGCCGGACGGCGCGCCCAGCATGGCGCGACTGATGTTGTCGACGACGGTCGTCGCGTTCGTCACCAGTTCGTCGCCCGCCGGCGTGATCAGGGCGTAGCCGACGCGGGCGTCGCGCGGGTCGCTCTGGCGGGTGACGAGGCCGATCTTTTCCAGTGGCAGCAGGGAGCGCGTGACGCCGGAGGCTGTCAGGCCCAGCCGGTCAGCCAGGTCGACACGGCGCAAACGCCCGCCCGGTGCGCGCTGCAGGTGCAGCAGCAATTGGTAATCGGCAAAGCTGATGCCATGGTGGCCGCCCAGTGCGCTGTCGAGACGGCGCGCAAGCGTCGCCCAGGCACGCGAGAGGCGCAGGCAGAATTCGGTGGTGAGGCTGTCGGACATGATCGCTCCAGGTGCTTAACGGTTACTTGATTCGTCAAGTATATGGAGAATGTCGACTATTGGCAAGTACTTGAGTGCACAAATAAATTCGGGGTCAGGTCCCTTTTTTCTGCAAGTTCGGGGTCAGAGCACGTTTTCGTGAACGATCTTCGGGGCAAGTTTTGCTGGTCGAAGCTGATCTGCTCAGGGGGCGCAACGCGCAAATCGCACGAGTTCTTGGCTTACCGGACATTGATCGAAAAAGTGCTCTGACCCCGAATTTTGGCGAAAACGTGCTCTGACCCCGAATTTGGGCAAAAAAAGACCGGGAGCAGGTCCCGGTCTTTTTCATGCGGACAGTGTGGTGTCAGCGCTCGCCGCCCGAACGGGCTGCCGATGCCGGGCGCGGGCCGCGGCCCTGGCTGCGACCGCCACCATTGCCGCCGTTGCCGCCATTGCGGTTGCCGCCGCCGTTGCCGCCATTGCGCTGGCCTGCCGCCGGTGCGCCCTGCACGCGTGGTTTGCCGCCGCCGGCAGCGCCTGCGCCATTGCCGGCGCCGCGGTTGCCGCCCGGGCGGCCGCGGTTCGGATGGCCCGGCACGCCGCTGCGCAGCTGGATCGGTTGCGGCTTCGCCGTCGGATCCGGCTCGAAGCCCGGGATCACGTGGCGGGGCAGCGTCTGCTTGATCAGCTTTTCGATGTCCTTGAGCATCTGGTGCTCGTCCACGCAGACCAGCGAGACGGCCTCGCCGGTGGCGCCGGCGCGGCCCGTGCGGCCGATGCGGTGGACGTAGTCTTCCGGCACGTTCGGCAGGTCGTAGTTCACCACGTGCGGCAGCTGGTCGATGTCGATGCCGCGCGCCGCGATGTCGGTGGCGACGAGCGCCGTCAGGCTGCCGTCCTTGAACTCGGCCAGCGCCTTGGTGCGCGCCGACTGGCTCTTGTTGCCGTGGATCGCCATCGCGCCGATGCCGTCCTTGCCGAGCTGCTCGACGAGTTTGTTGGCGCCGTGCTTGGTGCGGGTGAACACGAGCACCTGTTTCCAGCCGTTCGACTTGATCAGGTGGGCCAGCATCGGGTGCTTCTTGTCGCGGTCGACCGGGTGGATCTTCTGGGCGATGACTTCGACGGTCGAGTTGCGCGGCGCGACTTCGATCATGGCCGGGTTGTCCAGCAGGCGGTCGGCCAGGGCCTTGATCTCGTCCGAGAACGTGGCCGAGAACAGCAGGTTCTGGCGCTTCGGCGGCAGCACGGCCAGCACTTTGCGGATGTCGTGGATGAAGCCCATGTCCAGCATGCGGTCGGCCTCGTCCAGGATCAGGATCTCGATCTTGTCGAGCTTGATCGTGCCCTGGGCGACGTGGTCGAGCAGGCGGCCCGGCGTGGCGACGAGGATGTCGACGCCGTTCGCGAGCAGCTTGATCTGCGGATGGATGCCGACGCCGCCGAAGATCACGGCCGAGTTCAGGTTCGTGTACTTGGCATAGGTGCGCACGTTTTCCTCGACCTGGGCCGCGAGTTCGCGGGTCGGGGCGAGCACGAGGGCCCGGATCGGACGCTTCGAGGATTTGTTGGTCAGTGCCGCGCCCACCTTGTCGGTCGACAGGCGGTGCAGCACGGGCAGCGTGAAGCCGGCGGTCTTGCCGGTGCCGGTCTGGGCGCCCGCCAGCAGGTCGCCTCCGCCCAGCACGGCGGGAATCGCCTTGGCCTGGATCGGAGTCGGAGCGGTATAGCCCGCTTCAGTGACGGCACGCACGATGGCGTCGGACAGACCGAGAGTATTGAATGACATAGTTATCTGGTAGGGATCGGCCCGTCGTCTCTCGTGTTTTCACGGAAACGCCAGTCCAGCCGATCGGTTTACACACTCAGGGCGGCCGGTACTGGTGCCGGAACGCCAAGACGCGAACGTGATGACAAACGTCAACGATCACGCGACATTATAGTTAAATATGTTTCGCCATGGAAATTTTAGCGCGGCCTGTGTCGTTTTTGACAGGACCGGTGAAGGCGGGGGCGCGGCACCTCGTGGGCGCCGGAGGCAATCTTGACAGGCCGACAACGCCGCCTGCGGCGGGAAAGCCGCGCGGCCAGCAAGGCCCGCGGCATTCCCCGGACTTACACAGGGCGTATTTTACGCGAAACGGCGGGAGGCCGCTCAGGCGAAGGGCTTGAGCAGGGCGACCATGCCGGCGAAGACCTTCGGGCCGGCGGCGATGATGTCGCCCTTGTTCAGGTATTCGGACTCGCCGTTGAATTCGCCGACGATGCCGCCCGCTTCGGTCACGAGCAGCGAACCGGCGGCGATGTCCCAGATCTTCAGGTTCTTTTCGAAGTAGCCGTCGACGCGGCCGGCGGCCACGTTGGCCAGTTCCAGCGCGGCCGAACCGCTCGAGCGCAGGCCGTGGCAGCGCGGCGCGACCACTTCGTACATGCGCAGGTATTCGGCGAGGTCGCGCGGCTCGGCGCCGTGGCCGGAACCGATCAGCGCCTTGTTGATGCGGTCGGGATTGCGCACGCGGATGCGCTTGTCGTTCAGGTAGGCGCCGGCACCCTTGGTGGCGGTGAACAGGTCGTTGCGGACCGGGTCGTAGATGACGGCCTGCGTGATCACGCCGCGCTGTTGCAGCGCGATCGAGATGCAGTAGTTCGGGTAGCCGTGGAGGAAGTTGGTGGTGCCGTCGATCGGATCGATGATCCAGACGTATTCGCTGTCGTCGTTCAGGTTCGCGGTGGGGCCCGATTCTTCGCCGAGGATGGCGTGGTCGGGGTAGGCTTTCAGCAGCGTTTCGACGATGGCCTGTTCCGACGCCTGGTCGATGTCGGTCACGAAGTTGTTGTGGCTCTTTTCGCTGACGGTGATGCGGTCGAGGTCGAACGATGCGCGGTTGATGACGGTCGCGGCGCGGCGGGCGGCCTTGATGGCCGTGTTGAGCATGGGATGCATAGAGGGCTTCCGTAAAAAAATGCTGACGCCCACCGCGCATGGGCGCCGTGAACGATCTGAACGAGAAATAATTAAAGAGCAAAGCGGTGCCGAAGCCGTTAAAATCGCGAGCTTCTTGCCCGCATTTCAACGCCCGTCACCGCGCGATGGCGTTATTTTAAATGAACCCGACCGAAACTGTCTCTTCTCTTTTCAAACGTCTACGCTTCGTGCTGGTGGAGACGAGCCGCGCCGGCAACGTCGGCTCGGTGGCGCGCGCCATGAAAACGATGGGATTTTCCGACCTCGTGCTCGTGTCGCCGCGCTGCGACGATCCGCTGCACGACCCGGAGGCGGTCGCCTTCGCCAGCGGCGCCATCGACGTGCTGCAAGGCGCCCGCATTGTCGACACCATCGGCGACGCCCTGGACGGCTGCAATTTCGCGGCGGCCGTGTCGGCCCGGCTGCGCGAGTTTTCTCCGCCCGTGTGGACACCGCGTGAGTTTTCCGCACATGCGGCAGGGACTGAAGACCTGCGCCCGGTCCTCATCCTCGGCAACGAACGCTTCGGCCTGCCGAACCAGATCGTCGAGCAGTGCAATGTGCTGATCAACATCCCGGCCAATCCCGAGTACTCGTCGCTGAACCTGTCCCAGGCCGCGCAGGTGCTCGCATACGAGTGCCGGATCGCGGCACAAGGCGATAATGCTCAACTGAGCCGCACGCAGGAAGGCGTCGGCTTCCACGGCGACGCGGCAAGCGTGGCGCAGATCGAGGGCATGTACGCCCACCTGGAAGAGGCGCTGGTCGCGATCGGCTTCCTCAACGCCAGCAACCCGAAGAAGCTGATGCCGCGCCTGAAGCGCCTGTTCGCGCGCACGCAGCTGGAGACGGAAGAAGTCAACATCCTGCGCGGCATTGCCCGCCAGATGATGAAATCGACGGGGCGGGATTCCTAGACGGCTTGCTCTAGTCCGAGTTGGTCGCCTGACCGGTTCTTTCGCTTACACTTTGAAAAAACAGACAAAGGGTAGGCATGGAGACAACCCGCAGAACGTTCCTGAAGGCCGGCCTGCTGTCGGCGGCATTGCTGGCCGCGGGCGGCGGCTGGTACCGGCATACGCGTCCGGCGCCCCCGCGCGGCTTCGTGCTCGACGGCCAGGCGCGCGCGGCGCTCGACGCCATCGTGGCGGTCATTGTGTCCGGCGCCTTGCCCGATGCGCCCGCCGACCGCGCCCGCGCCATCGCCGCGACCACGGAACGCGTGCACCAGACCACCCTCGGCCTGCCGCTGTCGGCCCAGCAGGAAGTGCAGGATCTGTTCGGCCTGCTCGCGCTGGGCCCGGCGCGGCGCCTGCTGACGGGCATCCCGGACGGCTGGGCCGCCGCGAAGGAGGCGGACGTCGCCGCGTTCCTGCAGGACTGGCGCGTGCACCGTTTGTCCCTGCTGCGCACCGCGTACGCGGCGTTGCACGACCTCGTGCTGGGCGCGTGGTACAGCGAGCCCGCGCACTGGGACGCCATCGGCTATCCCGGTCCGCCGGGGGAGCTGACATGAGGGAGCTCGCATGAGCAACCAGAACGTGATTCCCGATCCGATCGTGTCCGGCCTCGCGCGCGGCTGGAAAGTCGTCGACGGCGCGCGCGCGACCGGGGACCGCATCCTGGACGCGGACGTCGTCATCGTCGGCAGCGGCGCCGGCGGCGGCGTGACGGCGGAGATCCTCGCGCTGTCCGGCCTGTCCGTGATCGTCGTGGAGGAGGGCGCTTTGAAATCCTCGAGCGACTTCAGGATGCGCGAGGCGGACGCCTACCCGGCGCTGTACCAGGAATCGGCGGCGCGCAAGACACGCGACAAGGGCATCAACATCCTGCAGGGCCGCACGGTGGGCGGGTCGACGACGGTGAACTGGACGTCGAGCTTCCGCACGCCGCCGACGACGCTCGCGTTCTGGCAGCAGCGCTTCGGCCTGTCGACCTACGGCGAGGCCGACCTGGCGCCGTGGTTCGCGCTGATGGAGGCTCGGCTGCACGTGGCCGACTGGCCCGGCGCGCCGAACGAGAACAACGACCTGCTGCGGCGCGGCGCGGAAAAGCTCGGCATCCCGACGGGCCTCATCCGCCGCAACGTCAACGGTTGCTGGAACCTCGGCTACTGCGGCATGGGCTGCCCGACGAACGCGAAGCAGTCGATGCTCGTGACGACGATCCCGTCCGCGCTCGACCAGGGCGCCACGCTCGTCACGCGCGCCCGCGCCGAGCGTCTGCTGCTGAAAGGCGACAAGGTCGACGGCCTCGATTGCACGCTGCTCGACGCGGGTGGCCTGCGCGCCACGGGACGCCGCCTGCGCCTGCGCGCGCGCCACTACGTGCTGGCCGGCGGCGCCATCAACACGCCCGCGCTGCTGCTGCGGTCGAGGGCGCCGGACCCGAGCGGGAAGCTGGGCAGGCGCACGTTCCTGCATCCGACGCTCGTGTCGGCCGCGCTGTTCCCGCAGCGCGTCGACGGGTACGCGGGCGCGCCGCAGACGGTGTATTCGGACCACTTCCTGCACACGCAGGCAATTGACGGCCCGCTCGGCTTCAAGCTGGAAGCGCCGCCGCTGCACCCCGTGCTGCTGGCGACGACCATGCAGGGCTTCGGCCGCGAACACGCGGAGATGATGCGCCGGTTCCCGCACCTGCAGGGGATGCTGGCGCTGCTGCGCGACGGTTTCCATCCCGAGTCGCAGGGCGGCACCGTGGGCCTGAACGGGGACGGCTCCCCGGTCCTCGACTACCCGCTGAACGATCCGCTGTGGGACGGTACCCGCCGCGCGCTGCTGACGATGGCCGAGATCCAGTTCGCGGCCGGCGCCACCGGGGTTCAGGTCGCGCACGAACGGGCGCCGCGCTACGCCAACTGGGCCGAGGCGAAAGTCGGCATCGCCGCGCTGCCGCTCGAGCCCCACCTCACACGCGTCGTGTCGGCGCACGTGATGGGCGGCTGTGGGATGGCGGACCGTGACGGCGTGACCGGCCCGGATGGCCGTTACCGCGGCCTGAGCAACGTGTCCGTGCACGACGGCTCGCTGTTCCCGACGTCGATCGGCGCCAATCCGCAGCTGTCGATCTACGGCATCACGGCGCGCCTCGCCAGCGGCCTGGCGCAGGCGCTCACGGGGCGGCCGGCGGCACGGCCTGTGTGATCATGGCCAGCGCCCGCACCCTGCTGCGTCTCGTCCTGCTCGTGCAGCTGGCCGCCGCGCTGCTGATCGCGTGGGCGCTGCTGCACCGTGGCGTGCCGGTATGGGGCGCGCTGCTCGCGGGCGCCGGCGCCGTCGTCCTCGTGCGCCTCGCGATCAACCTGAACAATTTTGTCATGGCGGCGCGCGCGGCAAGCCATACGCCGCCCGAATACCGCCTGGGAATCGCGGCGCGCCTGCGCATGCTGGCCGAGGAATTCCGGGCCAGCATGCTCGTGACGTCCTGGCACGTGCCGCGCGGCTGCGCGCGCATGTCCGTCCATCGCGACAGCCCGCGCGTCCCCGTGCTGCTCGTGCACGGCTACGGCTGCAACAGCGGCTTCTGGGCGCACCTGGAACCGCTGCTGGACCATGAGCGGATCAGCCACGCGAGCATCGACCTGGAGCCGGTCGCGGGCAGCATCGACGATTACGCGCCGCTGATCGAGGCGCGCGTGCAGGAGCTGTGCGCCGCGACGGGCGCCGCGCAGATCGCCATCGTCGCCCACAGCATGGGTGGCCTCGCGGCGCGCGCCTGGATGAGGGCGCACGGCAGCGCGCGCGTGGCGAAGCTGATCACGCTCGGCACGCCGCACCACGGCACGGTGCTGGCGAACCTCGGCCTGGGCGCGAACGCGGCGCAGATGCGGCGGGACAGCGCGTGGCTGCGCGACCTCGCAACGGGCGAGACCCAGGACGTCCGCACGCGCATCGTCTCCATATACACGCACCACGACAACATCATCGCCCCGCAGGATTCGAGCGTGCTGCCGGGTGCCCGCAACGTCGCGTTCGGCGGCGTGGGACACGTGGCGCTGGGCAGCAACCCCCGCGTGCTGGCCGAGGTGTTGCGCGTTCTGCGCGAAGTGCAGCCGGCCATGGCCTGAGGCTCCGGTCGATGATATCCTTGCGGGTGAGTCAACCCATACTTCCTTCCATGCAACAGAAAGCCCCGCGCCGAACCCGCGAACGCATCCTCGAGCTGTCGCTGCGGCTGTTCAACGAATTCGGCGAACCGAACATCACCACGACCGTGATCGCCGACGAGATGAACATCTCGCCGGGGAACCTGTACTACCATTTCCGCAACAAGGACGACATCGTGAATTCGATCTTCGTCCAGTTCGAGGCGGAGATCGAGCGCATGCTGACCGTCCCGGCCGGCCGCCGCTCGAACATGGAAGACGTGTGGCTGTACCTGCACCTCATGTTCGAGTTGATCTGGAAGTACCGGTTCTTCTACCGCGACCTGAACGACCTCCTGTCGCGCAACCGCAAGCTGGAACTGCACTTCAAGGCGATCCTCGCCCACAAGATCAAGGTCGCGCGCCAATTGTGCGAAGACTTGCGCAGCGAAGGCTCGCTGGAAGCGGGCGACGCGCAGATCGGCGCCATGGCCACGAACATGGTCGTCGTCGCCACGTACTGGCTGTCGTACGAATACGTGCGCAATCCGCGCAAGTACAGCGAGCAGCAGGCCATCGCGGACGCGCTCGCGCGCGGCTGCTACCAGGTGCTGTCGATGCTGGGGCCCTACCTGCGCGGCGAGACGCTCGCGCTGTTCCAGCGCCTGTCCGACGACTTCCTCGCGAAGCTGCCGCCTGAATCAACCTGAGGAACACATGAAATCCATCGCCGTCTACTGCGGCGCCTCGCTGGGCGCCGATCCCGTCTATGCCGACGCCGCCCGCGGCCTGGCCCGCGCCCTCGTCGAGCACAACATCGGCCTCGTCTACGGCGGGGGCAAGGTGGGCCTGATGGGCGTGATCGCCGACGAAGTGCTGCGTCTCGGCGGCGACGCGACCGGCGTGATCCCGAAGCACCTCGTCGAGCGCGAAGTGGGCCACGCCGGCCTCACGCGCCTGTTCGTCGTGAAGGACATGCACGAACGGAAGGCGATGATGTCCGACCTGGCCGAAGGCTTCATCGCCATGCCGGGCGGGATGGGCACGCTGGAAGAACTGTTCGAGATGGTGACGTGGGCCCAGCTGGGCATCCACGCCAAGCCCATCGGCCTCCTCAACGTGAACGGCTTCTACGATGGCCTCGCATCCTTCATCGACCACCTCGTCGGCACCGGCTTCGTGCGTCCCGCGCACGCGGAGTTGCTGGTGCGCGACGCCGACCCCGACGCGCTGATCCGCCGCCTGCGCCAGCCTGCGGCGCCCGTCTAGGCCTCGATCACCCGGTTGCGTCCCGCCACCTTGGCCGCGTACAGGGCCTTGTCGGCGCGGTTGACGGTCTCGACGATGGGCTCGTCGGGGTGCCAGATGCTCAGGCCCGCCGAGAAGCTGACGCGCTCCGCGGCGCCATCGCAGGGCTCCAGCGAGGCCACGCGCGTGCGCATGCGTTCCAGCACGGCGCGGGCGTTGGCGGGCGTCGTGTTCGGCAGCATGAGCAGGAATTCCTCGCCGCCCCAGCGCGCCAGCGCGTCGCCTTCGCGCAGCTCGGCGCGCGTGGCCTGCGCGAAGTCGCGCAGCACGCTGTCTCCCGCCGCATGGCCGAAGCTGTCGTTGATCCGCTTGAAGAAGTCGATGTCGAGCACGGCGATGCAGGTCGGTCCGCGCGCGGCGTCGCGACGGCGCTCTTCCTGCGCCAGCAGCTCGTTCATGTGGCGGCGGTTGGCCAGCTTGGTCAGCTCGTCGATGGTGGCCAGTGTGCGGATCGTGTCGAGCGCCGTCAGCAGCTCGTCCTTCTGGGTCTTCAGGCGTGCGCGCAGCTTGCTCATTTCGCCGGTCAGCAGGGTGACCGCAAGCGAGGCGACCGCCACGAACACGAAGTTCACGGCTTCCGCCGCCGGCGGAAAATGCAGCGGATCATGCGTTGCGAGCCACGACATCGTGCCGCCCATGACAGCCAGGTTGAAGGCGGTCAGCGTCAGGGTCTGGCGCGGACGCAGGGCGAAGACGCAGAACACGACGATGACCGGCAACCCCACCAGGGTCGCGCCGCGCAGCGGCCCGGCGATCGCGTAGCCCCAGACGTGGCAGCTGATGCTGAACACGCCCTGCAGTCCCGCCAGGATGGTCGGCGCGAGCCCGATGCGGGCGCCGATGCGCACCAGCGGGTAGAACACGGCCACGCCAGCGGCCACGTAGAGGCAGATGGCACGGGCCTGCGGCTGTCCCGCGAGCGCGGCGGGGCCGAACAACATGCCGATGACGATGGTGTACATGATGGCCGTGCCGGCCCAGTACTGCAGCATGCGGTGCAGCTTGCGGTCCGCGCCGAACAGCATGCACGCGGCCTGGTGGCGGGTGATCATGGTCACGCCCTCGCCAGTTGCGCAACATCGCGCGGCTGGCGTTGCTGGGCCTGCAGCATCTCCGTGATGCGCTCGGCCGGCACCGGAGGGCTGAACAGGTAGCCCTGCATCTCGTCGCAGTCGTTCGCCAGCAGGAAGTCGCGCTGTTCGACCGTTTCCACGCCCTCGGCGATGACGCGCAGGTGCATGCGGTGGCCCAGCGAGATCACGGCCAGCGCGATCGCCTGGTCGTCGGAGCTGGACGCCAGGTCGCGCACGAACGACTTGTCGATCTTGAGCGTCGAGATCGGGAACGATTTCAACGCCGACAGGCTCGAATAGCCGGTGCCGAAATCGTCGATCGACAGCGTCACGCCCATCTCCTTCAGTTCGCGCATGCGTTCGATGGCCTGGTTCAGGTCGCGCATCAGCAGGCTTTCCGTCACTTCCAGGTCCAGCGCGCACGGCGGCAGGCCGGTGTCGCGCAGGGCGCCGGCGATGCGCTCGACGAGGCGCTTTTCCTCGAACTGGCGGGCCGACACGTTCACGGACACCGTGAGCGGATCCAGCCCCGCCGCGCGCCACAACTGGGCCTGGCGGCACGCGGTGCGCACGACCCATTCGCCCAGGCCGACGATCAGGCCCGATTCCTCCGCGAGCCCGATGAAGCGCATCGGCGGCACGATGCCGTGTTCCGGGTGGCGCCAGCGGATCAGCGCTTCCACGCCGAACAGGCGGCCCGTGCGCAGGTCGACCTTCGGCTGGTACAGCAGGTGGAACCGGCCCGCCGGCGCCTGCGCCGTCGACGCCTCGCCGTCGGCGGCATCGCGCGTCTCGTCGGCCAGCGTGGCGTCCAGCGCCCGGCGCATGTCCTCCAGCAGCACGAGCTTTTCCTCGACGCTGGCGTTCATCTCGCGCGTGTAGAACTGGAAGTTGTTGCTGCCCAGGTCCTTGGCGCGGTACATCGCGGCGTCGGCGTTCATCATGAGGGTCTTCGGATCCTCGCCGTCGCGCGGGTACACGACGACGCCCATGCTGCAGCTCACGCGCACGGCCTGGTCGCCGATCTGCACGGGTTCCGTCACGGCCTGCCGGATCTTTTCCAGCACGGGCGTCAGCGCCAGCGGGCTTTCGCCGGCGTCGGGCAGCAGGATCACGAATTCGTCGCCGCCGAGGCGGCCGAGCGTGTCGGTGCGGCGCAGGCAGGCCTGCATGCGGCCGCCGACGACCTTCAGCAATTCGTCGCCGGCGTTGTGACCGAGGCCGTCGTTGACGAGCTTGAAACCGTCCAGGTCGACGAAGGCGAGGGCGAGATGGCCGCCGTTGCGCTGGGCGTTGCGCACGGCCTGGTCCAGGCGGTCGCGGATCAGGCTGCGGTTGGGCAGGCCGGTCAGCTCGTCGTGGTGGGCCATGTGGCGGATGCGTTCCTCGGCCAGCTTGCGCTCCGTGATGTCGCGCACCATCGCCACGGCGCCGCCTTCGACGGGCACGATCTGGCGCTGCAGCCAGCGCCCGGCCGTCGGGCCGGAGACCGCCTGCCACTCGGCCTCGATGACGCGCTGTTCGAGCACCACCTGCACGAGGTGTTCCCACATGCCGTTCGTGCGGTAATAGGGCAGGGCGTCGCCCAGCAACTGGCCGCGCAGCGTCTCGCTCGCGATGCCGGTGAACAGTTCGGAACGCGAGTTGGAACCTTCGACGAGGAAGTCGACGATGGCGCCGTCCGTGCCGGTCACGCTGCGCAGCACGAAGAACGCGTCCGGGCTCGCTTCCGACGCCGCCGCATAGGTCTGCTGCGCCTGGCGTTCGCGCCGGCGCGCCTTGGCCACCTGCCACGACCACGCGCTGATCATCGCGACGACGGCGACCAGCAGCGAACTGGCGGCCGTTGCGCCCACGAGGTAGGTGCCGTAGTGCTGTTCGTACTGCGCCATCTGTTCGCTGTCGGCCAGGCCGACGACGGCCGTGAGCGGGAAGCCCGCCAGGCGGCGCGCGGCCGCGTAGCGTTCGACGCCGTCCGGCGCCGTCGGATGCGGGGCGAGGGCTTCGTCCTTCAGGTCGTCGAGCGCGATCGGCTGGCCCCACGACACCTTGTCGCCGATGCGCACGGCGCGCGCGACGCCATCGGTGCCGACGAGCGCCAGCAGGCCAAGTTCGCCCGCGCGCGAGCGCTCGTACGAGCTGGTGAAATAGGCCGGGTCGACTTCGACGATGGCGACGCCGGCGAAGCGGCCGGCCGCGTCCTCGATACGGCGCGTGAAGTGCAGGTGCGGCTCGGACCGGGCCGTGTCGCCCACGGTCTGGCTGACGAACACCGCGTGGCCGCTGCCGTTCGCGTGCACGGTGAAATAGGGCGCGCGCGACACGTCCTGCGGCGGCACGGACGGATTGCTGTCGACAATGGTGCCGTCGCGGTCCGCCACGCCGACCTGGAACACGAGGCCGGGCGGCAGCAGCTCTTCGGCGCGCAGGGCCGGCAGGGCGGCGCGCGTGCCGTTCGTTTCGACGGAATACTTGATGACCTTCAGCGTCTGGTCGATGGCGTTCAGGTTGCGGGCGACCTGCGCCTCGTACGTGTCGAGCTGTTCGCGGACGGCGTCTTGCGCCGCGTCGACGGCCGCGCGCCGTTCGGTTTCGACGAAGTGGAAGCAGGCGGCCCAGATGGCCACCAGCGGCAGCATGGCGAACAGCGGCAGCGCGATGTGCGTCTCGAGGGCGCGCGCGAGCCAGCGGGGACGGCGGCGGTCGGAGGCGGCGGACGGCATCATCACTGCACCACGAGGACCGCGTGCACGCTCGCGTCGAGCGCGTTCCGTTCGATATACCCGATCGCTTCCGGATCGTCGGCGACCTTGCGCCGCACGGCCATGCTGTCCTGCAGCTCGATGGGGGGCTGGCCGCGGCCCGTGAACACCATCTTCGACCAGTGCGCCTTCAGCAGCGCGGGCGTCTTGTTGGTCACGCGCGCATAGAACTCGTCGCGCATCGGCGTGCCGAGGCGCAGGTCGAACGGCACCGCTTCCGTGCCGTCGGGGAAGCGCACGGCCTGGCCGAGGAAGATCGCGGCCACCTGGTCGGCGCGCAGGGTGGCGACGGGATTGCGCGCGGAGACGATCACGACGAGATCGGCCGCACTCGCCGGCGCGCCGGCCAGGATGCCGAGCATCAGGGACGTGCCCAGCAGGCGGGAATACTTGAGCGTCGCCATGCTAGTACACGAAGTCGAGTGCGACGCTGGCCACGTGGACCGGGTGCCCGGGCGTGAAGCGCGGCGTCGGGTTGATGAAGGTCCCGCGCGAGCCTTCCTTCGGCGTGACGCGGTCGTATTGCAGCTTGAGGGCCATGTTCGTGCGCAGGTCCCAGCGCACGCCCACCGCCTGCGACGTCTGTTGCGGGATCGTCCACAGCAGGGTGTCCAGGCCGGCGTTGAGCGCGGCCGCCGTCGGTGCCAGCGCCGGGGGCAGGGCGGCCACCGGCAGGCCGGGATCCGTCGTCGCGCCGGCGGCGCGCACGCGCGCATACGTCGCGTACGGCGTGAACGCCTGCCAGCGCCAGCCGGCGCTGACGTAGGCGCTGCGGGTGGAGCCGAGGAACGAATGGCTGAGCGTGCGGCCCGCTTCGGCCATCACGAACCACGAACCCGGGTCGTAGTTCACGCCGATATTCGCGAGCATCATGCGCTTGTGGTCCATCTCGTAGCGCCGCGTCAGGTCCCGGCCGACGGGGCCGAACGCGTCGAATGCGCGGAACAGTTCCGCGCCGATGTCGCTGGAGATCTCGGCGCTGATCACGTTGGCGCGCACGCTGAGCGCACCCCAGTCGCTCGTGTTGGAGATGCCGATGCCGCGCCGCCCGTACACGTGCAGCGGCTCGATCAGCGACACGGCGCTGTGCCCATAGAACACCTGCGACGCATTGCGGACCGGTCCCACGTCCCAGCGCAGCGTGGCGTCGATGCCGTCGCTGCTCGTCACGGGCAGCACGTTGTAGCCTTCGACGGGCGGGCGCACCCATGGATACGCATAGCCGACCTTGCGGTAGTCCGCCGTCAGGAAGACGGGCAGCGCGATGCGGCCGACGCGCAGCGCCAGCTCGGGCGTCGCCTGGTACTTGACGTTGGCCCATTCGACGCGCGGGCGGTACGTGTTGTCGAGGCCCTGTTCGCTGACCACCTGCAGCACGGCCGACCAGTGCCGCGCGAGCGTGGCGTCGAGCTGCACGCCGAGACGCGTGTCGACGTCGGTGCTCCAGCGGCGCGTGGCGCCGGCACCGTTGGCCTTGAAGACGGACGACGTGTAATCCGCCTCGCGTTCGCTGGCGTGCACGACGCCCAGCGTACCGAAGCCGGAAATGCGCCAGTCCGGCTTGTCCTGGGCGCGGGCGGCGCCGGCGAAGGCAAGTCCGGATAGCGAAAAGAGCAGGAATTGGGCGAGGCGTTGTTGCTGCATGGGTCTCGTCGGGATCGGCCGGGCGGCCGGGAATTCATCCAGCCTGCGGGGATGGCAGGCACCGGGCGCAGGAAGCGCCGATCTCGACTTTAATCGGTGCGCATGCGGAAGTCGACAGCTTTTGGCCCGCAGCGGCCGATGTTCAATTTCTTGTTGTGCTACGGCAACGAGGGATGGTGGTCATTTCGGCCATTCATGGCGCTTAATATAATATCCGGGGACCGCTCGGGATCGATTACGCCCACAACCGGTCGCCGCCCAGTTCCAGTTGGGTGAGGTACAGCCGCACGTCGAACTCGACCTGGTGGTAGTCCGGCTCCATCCAGCAGCACAGTTTATAGAACGCCTTGTCGTGGTCCTTTTCCTTCAGGTGGGCCAGTTCGTGCACGGCGATCATGCGCAGGAAGGCCGGCGGCGCGTCGCGGAACACGGTGCCGATGCGGATCTCGTGCTTGGCTTTCAAACGGCTGCCCTGCACGCGCGAGATCGCGGTGTGCAGGCCCAGGGCCTGCTGGACGATGCCGATCTTGCTGTCGTACGCCACTTTCGAGACAGGCTCGGCGTTGCGCAGGTATTCATCTTTCAAATCCTGCACGTAGCCGTACAAGGCCTTGTCGGTGCGGACGCCGTGCGCGTCGGGATAGCGCTGGCGCAGGTGGTCGGCCAGGCGGTTGTCGGCGATCAGGCGTTCGACCTGGGACAGGATGTGCGCGGGGTAGGCGGCCAGATATTTCAGGGGGGAGGCGGAGGACATAAGGTTGAAACTGTAGCACGTCCATGTTCCTGGTGCATCTGCTCGCGATGCGATGAACGACCGCGCCCGGCACGGCGGCGCGGTCGGCGCTTGCGCGCTGTGGTGAGGGGACCGACCAGGGCGCGGCCGGGAGCCCCGAACGTCATGACTCCTTGCCGCCCTGGCGGTTGCCCGCCTGAGTGCCCGACTGGTTGCCCGATTTCGCGGCGGCGGCGGCGCGGTTGGCCGATTGCCGGCTTTCCCCGCCCTTGCGCCCGATGTCGGCCATGTGGGCGCGGTTGCGGCTGACCACTTCCCCGCCTTTCTGGCCCGCCCGGCGCGCTTCTTCCGAATCGAATTCGTGCGCCGTCCCCTTCTGGTGAGCGGCCTGGCCGCCCTTGCTGGCGATTTGACGCTGCTGGTTCTGGTCCATTGCAGCGAAACCGCGCTTGGCCGGCTGGCTTTTCTGCTCGTTGCCGCCGGAGTCGGCAGCGCCCTTGCTGCCGCCTTCCTTGCTTGTCGCCATATCGATCTCCTTGTGCCTGAACTATCAACGAGCGTTCATGGATGCGCTCGTGCGTTTAGAGAGGCAGGGAATGAAATGGTTCCGGCGGCGTACGGCTGATTAGTGCCTGTCCTCGTCGACCTTCAGCACCAGCTTCCCGAAGTTCTTCCCTTCGAACAGCATCGTGAGGGCGTCAGGGAAGTTGTCGAGGCCTTCGACCACGTGCTCGCGGCTCTTGATCGCCCCCGCTTTCAGCCAGGCGCCGAGGCGCTGCACGCCTTCCGGATAGCGCGCCGCGTAGTCGAACACCACCATCCCTTCCATGCGCGCCCGGTTCACGAGCAGGGACAGGTAATTGGCCGGGCCGCGCACCGGCGTCGTGTTGTTGTACTGCGAGATCGCGCCGCAGATCACGATGCGCGCCTTCAAATTGATGCGGGCCAGCACGGCGTCGAGGATGTCGCCGCCCACGTTGTCGAAATAGACGTCCACGCCCTGCGGACAATGTTCCTTGAGCCCTGCGGGGACAGCGCCCGCCTTGTAGTCGATGCACGCGTCGAACCCGAGTTCGTCGACGACGTAGCGGCATTTGTCCGGCCCACCGGCGATGCCGACGACGCGGCAACCCAGCTGCTTCGCTACCTGGCCCACCGTGGCACCGACGGCGCCCGCCGCCGCCGACACGACGACGGTTTCTCCCGCCTTCGGCTGGCCGATGTCCGTGAGGCCGAAGTACGCGGTCATGCCGGGCATGCCCAGCACGTTCAGCCACGCCGGCAGCGGAGCGAGCGCCGGATCGATCTTCATGGCCGCGGCCGCCTTCGCGTCGACGGGGCCCGTCCAGAACTGCTGCACGCCGAAGCTGCCGGTGACATGATCGCCGACGGCCACGTGCGGCGAGTTCGACGCTTCGACGACGCCGACCCCGCCCGCGCGCATCACCTCGCCGATGGCGACGGGGCGGATGTACGACTTGCCCTCGTTCATCCAGCCGCGCATGGCCGGATCGAGCGACAGGTACAGCACGCGCACGCGCACCTCGCCGTCCTGCAGCGGGGCGAGGGGTTCCTCGGTCAGCTGCCAGTCGGTGGGCCTGGGCATGCCGACGGGGCGGGCGGCGAGGCGGAATTGCCGGTTGATGGTCATGCTGGTCTCCTGTGTAGTAATGACGAAAATGCCGGAATGGCAATCCATGCGACAATGGCCGGGCTCAGTCAACCTCAACCATTCTGAAGTATTTAGCAATGTATCCAGAATATATCCTGACCTTGTCCTGCCTGGACCACCGCGGCATCGTGCTGCGCGTCTCGGGCTTCCTGGCCGAACATGGCTGCAACATCATCGACTCGGCCCAGTTCGGCGATCCGGAATCGAAGCTGTTCTTCATGCGCGTGCATTTCGCGCTGGAAGACGACGCGATCTCGGACGAACTGCTGCGCGCCGGCTTCGGCGCGCTGTGCGCGGACCTGGGCGCGGACGGTGCATTGCACGACGCCAAGCGCAAGCCACGCGTGCTGATCATGGTGTCGAAGATCGGCCACTGCCTCAACGACCTGCTGTTCCGCTACCGCAGCGGCCTGCTGCCGGTGGAGATTCCGGCCATCGTGTCGAACCACATGGACTTCTACCAGCTCGCGGCCAGTTACAATATCCCGTTCCACCACTTGCCGCTCGAGGCCGGTGCCAGCGAATCGGCCAAGCTCGCCCAGGAGGCGCGCATCATCGACTTGCTGGACACCCACCGCATCGACCTGGTCGTGCTGGCGCGCTACATGCAGATCCTGTCGCCGGGGCTGTGCGATGCCTTGAAGGGCAGGGCGATCAATATCCACCATTCGTTCCTGCCCAGCTTCAAGGGCGCGCGTCCGTATGCGCAGGCGCATCGCCGCGGCGTCAAGCTGATCGGTGCGACAGCCCACTTCGTCACGGGCGACCTGGACGAAGGCCCGATCATCGAGCAGGACGTCGAGCGCGTCGACCACGCCATGAGCGTGGAGCAGCTGACGGCCATCGGCCGCGACGTCGAGAGCGTCGTGCTGGCCCGCGCGGTCAAGTGGTTCGTGGAACACCGTATCCTGCTGAACGGCGACAAGACTGTCGTGTTCAGCTGAACCGACCGAAAGAAAAGATTACCTGATGGCCCTGAAAGCAACGATTTACAAGGCAGACCTGAACATTGCGGACATGGACCGCAACTACTACCAGGAGCACGCGCTCACGATCGCGCGGCATCCTTCGGAAACCGACGAGCGCGTGATGATCCGCCTGCTCGCCTTCGCCCTGCACGCCGACCCGGCGCTCGCGTACGGCAAGGACCTGTTCGACGTCGAAGAGCCCGCACTGTGGCTCAAGGACCTCACCGGCGCCATCGACCTCTGGATCGAGGTCGGCCAGCCCGACGAACGCCGCCTCATGAAGGCGGCCGGCCGCGCCGAACACGTGATCGTGTACAGCTACAGCGCCACCAGCAACATCTGGTTCAAGGGCCTGGCCAGCAAGCTGGAACGCACCCGGAAAATCTCCATCATCAACATCCCGGCGGAAACGAGCGCCCAGCTGGAGCAGATGGCCCAGCGCTCGATGCAGCTGCAGTGCACGATCCAGGACGGCCAGGTGTGGCTGACGGACGGCGAGCGCACCGTGCAGGTCGAGCGCGAGATCCTGATGGCCGAGCGGTAAGTTTCTCTTACTGGACAAAATGTCACAGGCCGCGCGTGCGCCAAACCGTGCATACGCGGCTATAATCGGTATATGTCGATTCTGCAGATTCGTTCGATGACAAAGCGCCTGCGTTTCGTGTGGCTGGCACTGTTCGCCGTGCTGCTGAACGCGCTCGCGCCGACGGTCTCGCATGCGCTGGCCGCGAGCCGGCCCACGATTCCGCTGGACGTCTGCAGCGTCGACGGCGGCGCCTCGTTCGCCGCCGCGGCCGCGTTGCTCGTGCAGGATGACCATGCCGGCATGAGCGTCCTCGACGATTGCGGCTACTGTCTCACCCACGCGGGCAGCCACGGCCTGCCGCCGCCTGTCCACGCGCCGCTCGCGCTCCTGGACGGCGCCGAACCGCGTCCTTTCCTGTTCCATCACGCACCCCGTCCGCTGGCCGTCTGGCTGGCGGCCGTGCCGCGCGGTCCGCCTGTCTTTGCCTGACTTTCATTCCGTTCATCCATTCTTGTCAGGTAAAGTCATGTACAACAAATTCCTCGTGCTGGCCGCGGCCAGCCTGTTCTCGACCGCCGCGTTCGCCCAAGTCACCGTCGGCGACCCGTGGATCCGCGCCACCGTCCCGGCCCAGAAGACGGCCGGCGCCTTCATGCAGCTGCGTTCGCCCAAGGCCACGCGCCTCGTCGACGTGCAAAGCCCCGTCGCTGGCCGCGCCGAAGTCCACCAGATGGCCATGGAAGGCCAGACCATGCGCATGCAAAAGGTCGACGGCATCGACCTGCCGGCCAACCAGAGCGTCAACCTGTCGTCCGGGGGCTACCACGTCATGCTGTTCGACCTGAAGCAGCAGCTCAAGGAAGGCCAGCAGGTGCCGCTGACATTGACCTTCGTCGGGTCCGACAAGAAGCGCGAGAACGTCACCGTGCAGGTGCCGGTCAAACCGCTCACCTACACCGCAGCGCACTGACGGAGGACATGATGAAAGCATTCTGGATCGCCGCCCTGTTCGCGGCGCCGCTGGCGCACGCCCATATCACCATCGCCCCGGCCACCGCACCGGCAGGCAGCCATCAGACCCTCGTGTTCAAGGTTGGCCACGGCTGCGCCGGCAGCGCCACGACCGGCATCACCGTGCAGTTGCCGGAGGGCGTGACGGCGAAGCCGATGCCCAAGCCGGGCTGGACCCTTACGCTGGCCCCGCGCGAGATCACCTGGCGCGGCGGACCGCTGCCGGACGCTTATTACGACGAGTTCACGGTGCAGGCGAAGTTGCCGGACGCGCCGGGCCGCCTGGTGTTCAAGGTCGGCCAGCAATGCGAGAAGGGCCGCATGGACTGGGCCGACGTCGGGCCCGAATCGAAGACGCCCGCGCCGGTGCTGGAAGTCACGCCCGCCGCGATGCCGATGCACCATCACTGAGGTGCACATGCGATATCGAAAACAACGCCTTGCGCTCGCCGCGCTGGCGTGCGTGACCGTGCACGCCCATGCCGACGACACGCACCTGGAAACCGTGGTCATCACCGGCGGCCGCCCCACGTCGCTGCCCGCGCAGATCCCGACGACGATCGAAGGGATCACGGGCGCCCAGGTCGAGGACCGGATCAACGCGGTCGACAGCGAAGACGCGCTGAAATACCTGCCCAGCCTGAACGTGCGCAAGCGCTACACGGGCGACTACGACCACGCCGTGCTCGCGAGCCGCGCGTCCGGCACGGGCAACAGCGCGCGCTCGCTCGTGTACGCGGACGGCATCCTGCTCTCCAACCTGCTCGGCAACGGCGCCACGTACACGCCGCGCTGGGGCCTCGTCACGCCGGAAGAGATCGAGCGCGTGGACGTGCTGTACGGCCCGTTCGCGGCCGCGTATCCGGGCAACTCGGTCGGCGCCGTCGTCGACTTCCAGACCCGCATGCCGGCGAAGCGCGAAGCCCACGTGAAACTGTCCGGCTACTCGCAGGGCTTCAAGTTATACCGGACCGACGACCGCTACGACGGCTGGCAGGGCAGCGCGTCGCTGGGCGACCGCAGCGGCGCGTGGTCGTACTGGATCGACGTGGCACGGCTCGACAGCGATGCGCAGCCCATCGGGTTCGCCAACAAGTTGCTGTCGGCCGGCGTGCCGGGCGGTGGCGGCATCCCCGTGACGGGCGCCGTCGCGGGGCGCAATCCGTCGAACAGGGACTGGTGGCTGATCGGCGCGACGAGCCAGACGCACACCGTGCAGGACCACGCGAAAGTCAAGCTCGCCTGGGACATCGCACCGACGCTGCGCGCCAGCTACACGTTCGGCTGGTGGCGCAACGAGGCGAAGCGCGTGGCCGAATCGTACCTGCGCGATGCGGCCGGCAACCCCGTCACCACGGCGACCCGGGTGAATATCGACGGCCGCGCGTACGACATCCGCGCCTCCGATTTCGCGCCCAGCCGCGGCACGCTGGAACATGCGATGCACGGGCTGTCCCTGAAGAAGCACAGCCGCGACACGTTCGACTGGGAGATCGCCGCGAGCCTGTACGACTACGCGCGCGACCTCGTGCGCACGCCGACCGTGCTGGTGCCCGATGCGGACACGAACGGCGCGGGCCAGGTCACGGACATGCACGGCAGCGGCTGGAACACGCTGGCGCTGAAAGGCATCTGGCGGCCGGAGGACCACACGGTCGAATTCGGGCTGCAGTCGGACCACGCGAAACTGCGTACCCGCGTGTTCGGCAGTACGGCCGACTGGCTGCATGCGGGCGACGGCCGCCAGGTCTCGGTCTTCAACGGCAACACGTGGCTGGAGAGCCTGTATGCGCAGGACAACTGGCGCATCGGCGACGCGTGGCGCGCAACGGTCGGTGCCCGCTTCGAACGGTGGCGCGCGTACGGCGGAGAACTGTCGAACGCCGTGCTGGCGGCGCCGCTGGGGTTCCCGTCGCGCAGCGAGACGGCGTGGTCGCCGAAGGCCGCGCTGTCTTGGCGCGTCAGTCCCGACTGGACCCTGAAGGCCTCGACGGGCCGTGCCGTGCGCAACCCGACGGCGGCCGAGCTGTTCCAGGGTTCCATCGTCGACAACGCCATCGTGAACAGCAACCCGAACCTGAAGGCGGAGAAGTCGTGGACGAGCGAGCTGTCGGCCGAGACGCTGAACGACAAAGGCTCGCTGCGCGTGACGCTGTTCCGGGAAACGACGCGCGACGCGCTGTATTCGCAGCCGCTGCCCGTCGCCGGCGGTACGACCGTGAACACGGTGCAGAACGTGGGCCGCATCCGCACGAACGGCCTGGAAATGTCGGCGCAGGCGGACGACGTCGGCGTGAAGGGGCTCGACCTGACGGGCAGCCTCACGTTTGCCGATTCCATCATCACGGAGAACCCGGGCTTCCCGGCGAGCGTGGGCAAGTGGCAGCCCCGCGTGCCGCGCTGGCGCGCGACGATGCTGGCGACGTGGAAGGCGAACGACCACTGGACCGCGACCCTGGGCGGGCGCTACAGCGGCCGCCAGTACGGGACGCTGGACAACAGCGACCCGAATGGCGACGCGTACATGGGGGTGTCGGACTATCTCGTGTTCGATGCGCGGGTGCGCTACCGGTTCGACCGCCACTGGAGCGCGGCGGTCGGCGTGGACAACCTCAACGACCGCACCTACTGGGCGTTTCATCCGTACACGCAGCGGACCGTCGTGGCGGAGATGCGGTGGGATTTGTGATCAGCGCGGCGCAGCACCCAGGCGTTTGACGTTGCCCGAGCCGACCACCGAGCGGGTGACCTGCGGATCGCCGTAGTAATTGACGTCGCCGGAACCGGCCACGGTCAGGCTCAGGCTGTCGCGCACCCACAAGGTCGCGTCGCCGGAGCCGGCCACGGTGACGCTGGCGTTCTCGGTGCGTACATGGCCCATGTCGACGGTGCCCGAGCCGCCGATCGAAATCGACGTGCTGCGCGCCGTGCCGTCCAGCGCCTGCAGGTTGCCGCTGCCGCCGAGGGCGACGTTCACGGACTCGCCTTCGAGCTTGCGGACCTTGATGGAGCCCGAGCCGCCCACGTCGAAGCGCACGCGGGTGCCGCGTACGACGTCCGCATCGATGTTGCCGGAGCCGCCCAGCGCCAGGCGGTCGATGTCGCGCGCCTGCACGACGACCTTCAGGTTACGGGTGCGCAGGTTCGTATTGCGCTTGGCGCGGATCTTCAGGGTGCCGTCTTCGACGACGGTTTCGATCAGCGGCAGCAGGTTGTCGTCCGCCTCGACCGTTACGCCTTCGCGGCCGCTGCCGCTCTTGATCTCGACATTGCCCGGCAGGGACATGGCGAGGCCGCTGAAGTGGGCCACGTCGCGTGCCTGGCTTTGTACGCGGCCGCTGCCCTGCACCTGTTCGCTCCTGCTCCAGGGCCAGTCGCCTGCCTGGGCCTGCGGCGCGAGGGCGATGCAGGCGAGGGCGCCGGCGGCGATGAGGAAACGGCGAGTTGTATTGTGGGTCATGGTGGTCTCCCTGATGTGCATGGTGTCGATGTGCACATCCTAAGCGGGAGGGGGCAAGCGGGGTACCGGTTTGCGACAAAACGCATGAAAACCGGACCGGAATGCACGCACGCGGGGTGAAACGCGTGCATTCCGGTCCGGATCGGCCGCTTATTTGGGCAGCGCGGACGCCGCTCCGGTCACCGTCAGCGCCGCCTTGACGGCCTGCGCATGCCCCGGCTGCCCGCCGCCCAGGTAGACCGTGTACGCGCCCGGCACGACCTTGCGCGCGCCGGCCGCGTCGACCTGCGACAGGGCGCGTGCATCCAGCGCCAGCGAAACGCGCTTGCGCTCGCCCGCCTTCAGATGGATGCGGCGGAACCCTGCCAGCGTCGGATTGGCGGCATCGCCCGGCTTGGCCACGTACAGCTGGACGACTTCGTCGCCATCGCGCTTGCCGGTGTTGGCCACCTCGACGTCCACGTTCACCGGGCTGCCCGCCGCGACGGACGGCGCCGACAGCGCCGGCGTCCCGTAGCGGAACGTCGTGTACGACAGGCCGTGGCCGAACGGGTACAGGACGTCGCCCTTGAAATAGCGGTAGGTGCGGCCGTCCATGCGGTAGTCGGTGAATGCCGGCAGGCCGTCCACGCCGCGGTAGAACGTGACGGGCAGGCGGCCCGCCGGGCTGTAGTCGCCCGCGATCAGGCCGGCCACCGCTCGTCCCCCTTCTTCGCCCGGATACCAGGCCTGGACGATGGCCGGCACGTGCTTGTCGGCCCAGTTGACGGACAGCGCGCTGCCGCTCATCAGCACGAGCACCGTCGGCTTGCCGGTGCCGACCACCTGTTCCAGCAGGCGTTCCTGCGGCGCCGGCAGGTCGAGGCTCGTGCGGTCGCCGCCGTTGAATCCCGGCACCTGCAGCTTCAGCTCCTCGCCTTCCAGGTTGGCGGAGAGGCCGGCCACGAACACGACGAGATCCGCGCGGCGGGCCAGGTCGACGGCTTCGCGGCCAGCGTCGATGGGCGTGCTCCACACCAGTTTCTGGTCGCCGCGCGCGCCGCGCTGTACGGCCTCGATCCGGATCGGATAGGTTTTACCCGCCTGCAGCTTCGCCTTGCCCGCCTCGATCGACGGCGTATCGCCGACGTCCCACGCATCCACGACCGGCTTGCCGTCGATCCAGATGCGGTACCCGGCATTGCTCAGGTAACGCAGGCTGTAGTCGCCCGTGCGCGGCGCTTTCAGGTAGCCGGTCCAGCGGGCGGAGGCATTGTGGCCGCCTTCCTGCCACGCGGCGCGGGCGTTCTTTTCGACGGCATTCCGCGCCGCGCCGGCCAGGTCGGGGCCATCGAAATGCTCGGCCTTCAGGCCCGGCGTGCGGCACGCGGCGTCCACGCACAGGTTCGCATCCGGCACGGGCGGCTCCGCCGGGCCGACGAGACCCGTGCCCGGCGCGTACACGACCTTCGCCTCGGGGAAACGGGCGCGGATGCCGGCCAGCACCGTCACCGGGTGCGACGGCTGGCCGTTGTAGTTGCCGACCAGCGCATCCTCGCTGTCCGCGTTCGGGCCGATGACGGCGATCGTCTTCGGCGTCTTTGTCAAAGGCAGCAGGCCGTCGTTCTTCAGCAGCACCATCGCTTCCTGGGCCGTCTTCAGCGCGACGGCGCGGTGGGCCGGCGTGTCGTTGTCGGTCGGCTTGATGCCGGCGTACGCCTGCGGCGGGTTCTGGTCGAGGAGGCCCAGGCGGATGCGGTATTCGAACAGGCGCACGAGCGCGCGGTCGACGACGGCTTCCTTCAATTCTCCCTGGCGCACGGCGTTGACGATGGGGCCGGCCTCCGTCGTCATCTTGTTGCGGTAGTCGCCGCAGATCAGGTCCATGCCTGCGCTGAACGACGCGGCCACGGCCTGCTCGGGCGTCTTCGTGTAGTGCAGGCTGTCGTCGCGGTAGATGTTGGCGGCCGCGCCGCAGTCCGAAACGACGAAGCCCTTGAAACCCCAGGCGCGGCGCAGGTGCTGTTCCATCAGGTCGTCGCTGGCGCATGCGGGGATGCCGTTGACGGCGTTGTACGCGCACATGACGGAGGCGACTTTCCCTTCCGTGACGGTGGCGCGGAACGCGGGCAGGTACGTGTCTTCGAGGTCGTGCGGCGACGGGTGGACGTCTTCGCGGTGGCGGTTCGATTCCGGCCCGCTGTGCACGGCGAAGTGCTTGGCGGTGGCGATCGTCTTGAACGACTGTGCATCGTCGCCCTGCAGGCCGTGGATGAAGTTGATGGCGATGCGCGACGTCAGGTACGGGTCTTCGCCATAGGTCTCCTGGCCGCGGCCCCAGCGCGGGTCGCGGAAGATGTTGATGTTGGGCGACCACACGGTGAGGCCGCGGTACCAGTCCGTGCCGCCGTCGGGCGCGCGCGTGGCGAGGTATTTGGCGCGGAATTCCGTCGCGATGACGTCGCCGACCCGGTGCATCAGCGGCTCGTCCCACGTCGCCGCCATGCCGACGGCCTGCGGGAACACGGTCGCGTAGCCGGCGCGCGCGACGCCGTGCAGGCCTTCGTTCCACCAGTTGTATTTCGGGATTTTCAAACGCGGGATCGCGGGCGCGTCGTTGCCCAGTTGCGCCGCTTTTTCCTCCAGCGTCATCTGGGCGACGAGTTGGGCGGCGCGGGCTGCCGGATCCTGCTGGGCCAGTGCGGGTGCGGTGGCGCAGATGGCGGCGAGCGCCAGCGGTGCGAGCGGAAAGGGGATGTGGCGAGTCATCGTAGTCTCCTGTTATAAATTTTCAAAGATGCTAACACGAAAATGTCGTGCGCTAACAGTCGGCGCGATGTGGCGGCCAAGGCACGGTCGAAGCTTGGTGTTAGAAAAAATATCTTTCCAGTTGGAATTTTGACAGGATGCCGGTTTTATAATGAATGGATCGCTCAGCCGAGCCTGTTTGAACACGTCGAAGCATGATGGAATACCACCAGTCCTCGCAGATTCCCACCCTGTCGTATATCGAAAACGAAGACCATCCGGTGTTCGGGACCCTGGTCGAGCAGATATTGCACCTGCTGAATTCGAAGCTGGTGTTCTCCGACATCATCATCCACCAGAACAGTCCGCTGATGCTGCGCCAGCCGAAGGGCCTCGTCGCCGTGACGGACTCGCCGATCACGAAGGAAGAGCTGGAAGAGTTCTTCGACGTCATCGAGCCGAACTGGGCCGAGCGCATCGTCGACCGCGCGTTCGACCGTTCGATCGACCTGCACACGGCGCGCATCCGCGCCAACTGCTTCAGCTTCCAGGGCAAGAAGCGGCTGGGCTGCGTGATCCGCCGCTTCCCGAAGGAACCGCTGGCGCTGGACACGCTCGGCCTGCACGCCGACGAGCGCGAATTCGCACGCCTGACGAGCGGCCTCGTGCTGATCATCGGCGACACGTGCCAGGGCAAGTCGACGACGATCGCCTCGATGCTCGACGAGATCAACAGGCAGCGCTCGGGCCACATCATCACCATCGAGGATCCGGTCGAGACCCTGATCCCGCAGCGCAAATGCATCATCACGCAGCGCGAGGTGGGCGTGGATGGCGACGTGGAAAGCTATTACCTCGGCGCGCTGGACGCGCTGCGCGAGCGCCCGGACGTGATCGTCATCGGCGAGATCCGCGACGCGCAAACGGCCCAGGAAGCGCTGGCGCTGGCCGAATCCGGCCCGCTCGTGCTGGCCACCTTGCACGCGCGCTCGACGGAGCTGGGCCTGCAAAAGATGCTGCGCCTGCTGGGCAATTCGGACGCGCAGGGCCAGGCCCTCGCGCATGCGTTGCGGGGAGTGCTGTGCCAGGCGCTGCTGCCGTCGAAGCAGGGCAACCGCTACCATCTCGCCACGGAATGCCTGACCATCAACCCGGCCGTCGCGGCGATGATCGAAGAGGGCGACCTGGGCGCCATCCGCGCGCACATGAACGCGGGGCGCGGGCCCGGGTGCCACACGATGAACAGCGTGCTGGAAGCACTGCTGGCCGCGCACGTGGTCGGCGTGGACGAGGCGCGGGCGGCGACCACCGACCGGATCGGGTTTGCCGAGATGGTGTAACGGGCGCTAGCCCACGATGTGTTCCTTGATGAGCGCAGCCATGCGCGCGCAGGCCGGAGAAGGCGTCGCCGCACTGCTGTACAGCGCAAGCCGGATGCCCGGCAGCGCCGGCAAGCCGTCGAGCACGCGCACGTCGCCGGGCAACCCCAGGTTGGTCCGCACCGTCACGCCGAGCCCCGCCGCGACCGCGGCCCAGATGCCCGCCAGGCTGGCGCTCGTGTAGACGACGCGCCAGGGAATGCCGGCCCGGTCGAGCGCGTCGGTCGCCGCCTTGCGCATCAGGCAGGGCGCCTGCAGCGCCACGAGGCGCACCGGCTCGCGGGCAGGCTCTTGTGCGGCCGACCCGATCCAGCGCATGGGATAGTCGCCCAGCAAGTCCACGTACGGCAGCTCCGCACCCGTGTGCCAGCCCAGTGCGAGATCGATCTTCCCGGCCTGCAGTTGCGCGATGAGTTCGCTGTTGCGGGCGATGACGGCCTCGATCTGCAGGTCCGGATGGCTGCGCGTGAAGCGGCCGAGGACGTTCGACAGCAGGCGCTCGCCGAAATCTTCCTGCAGTCCCAGCCTGACGGTGCCTTCGAGATCCAGGCCGGCAAGGGCCGTGCGCGCCTCGTCGTTCAGGTCGAGGATGCGGCGGGCGTAACCGAGCAGCGTTTCGCCGGCGGCGGTCAGTTCCAGGCCGCGCCCCGACTTGCGCAGCAGGTCCGTGCCGGCCTGTCCTTCCAGCTTCTTCATCTGCATGCTGATGGCCGACGTCGACCGTCCGAGCCGGTCGGCCGCCTTCGCGAAACTGCCGAGGTCCACGCCTTCGCAAAAGCTGCGCAGCGCGTCCATGTCGAAATTCGTGCGACGCATGATTGTCCCGTTTTATTGAATGGTTGATTCAAATATATTCGATTTTCAGAATAGTTTGACGGCGTTACGATGGCCCCGTCAACCATTCAGGGAGCAAACGATGACGACGACGTTGAAAGGGCAGGGCCAGCACGCCCTGGGACATGTGCCGCCGCTGGCCGAGATCACGGACCGTGTGCTGTTCGGCGAAGTGTGGGAGCGCGGGCAACTGGGCAAACGGGACCGCAGCCTCGTGACGGTTGCCTGCCTGGTCGCGCTGTGCCGCGACGGCCAGCTGCCGTTCCACCTGCAGACCGCGCTCGACAACGGCGTCACCCGGCAGGAGCTGGACGAAGTCGTGACGCACCTCGCGTTCTATGCCGGCTGGCCCGCGGCCGCCACCGCCGCGCGCCTGCTCGGCGACCTGGATTGAGGAGACGGCCATGCCCTTCGCCCGTATCTCCCTGCGCCGCGGCAAACCGCGCGAGTACCTGCGCGCCGTGTCGGACGCCGTGCACCAGGCCCTCGTCGACGCGTTCCGCATCCCGCCCGCGGACCGCTTCCAGGCCATCCATCAACACGACCCCGAGGAACTGGTCTTCGACCGCGATTACCTCGGCGGCCCGCGCAGCGACGACTTCCTGCTCGTCTGCGTCACCGGCGGCAGGCCGCGCGACGCCGGTACGAAGCAGGCGTTTTATCGACGGCTCGCCGAGCTGCTGGCCGAATCGCCCGGACTGCGGCCCGAGGATCTCATGATCATCGTCCAGACGACGGATTACGCCGACTGGTCGTTCAGCAACGGCATCGCGGCGCCGCTGGCGGAGCAGAGACCATGATCGCGATGCAGTACCGCTTTCCGCTGCCGGCCGACTACGACATGGCGATCATCGACCGGCGCATCGCGGACAAGGCCCACCTGACGGACGGCTTTCCGGGGCTGCTGTTCAAGGCTTATCTCAGCGCGCGCAAGACGGGGCCGGAGCGCGACAACGCCTATACCCCGTTCTACGTCTGGAACACGGTCGAGGGCATGCACGCGTTCCTGAACGGCCCCGGGTTCGCGGGCGTGGCGCAGGCGTTCGGGCGGCCGGCGGTGGCGACGTGGCTCGTGTGGCAGGCGCTGTGCGCGCCCGGCTTCGAGAAGGCGCGCTTCGCATCCGTCGAGCGGCGGACGATCCCGCCCGGCACCGACCTGGAGGCGTTGCGCGGCGACGAGACGCGGCTGGCCGTGGCGGCGGTCGACGGCGGCGCGCGCGCGGCGGTGGCGGGCTACGAGCCGGGGGACTGGACGCTGGTGCGCTTCCGGTTGTGGGACGATGAACCGGCGGCCGATGACGCCGCGTGTGTCTACGCGGTCGGCCACGTGTCCACGGCGTGAGCCGCTACCAGATCGCGTTCATCTCGCTTTCGTCTTCCGTGTAGCGCACGGGCGCCAGGTTATGGCTGGCGACGAGTTCCTTCACGGTCGAGGGGGCGCTCCGTTCGATGCGCTCGTGCGCGAGGACGCGGTCGACGATCTCCGCTTCGGTGATGCGCCCGGGCGTGGCGAATTCCAGCGGTTCTTCGTTGTTGCGGTACCAGACGCGATAAGTCGGCATGTCATCCTCCTTGTGATAGGGCCTACCCGTGCCTGAGGATCGCAATGATTTCGGCCCCGACGACCAGGCCGCAAATCACCAGTAAATGTACCGTCATCAGCACGAGGGATCGTCCCACGGCGGCCCATTTGCCGCCGCCGTAGACAGTATGCATTGCGGCGGGCACGTACGCCACGATCCATGCGACGGGCAGCAACTGCACGACATCCCAGGGTGAAATCAGGGTGAAGGCCCCCTGGGCGACGCATGCGATCAACCAGCCCAGGTTGCCTGGTATTACGATCATCAGGCTGGCTAGCACGAATGCGAACGTCGTGGTGTGCAGTGCGAAGACGAGATGGTCGCCGTAATGGCGTCGCGAGCGCCACCAGATCAACTTCAGATAACAGGCGAACAGCGGCAACGCGCCGATCAGCATGTAGGGCAGGTTCGCCAGGAAACCGTGGTTGACGATCTCGGCCTGTTCTTCCGGCGGGGCATCCATGAACCGCTGGGCATGCCGTGCCCACGTCCGGTCGACACTGCCGAGTGCCGTGAGCGCCTGCTCCACCGTGTGCGCCCCGCTGTCCGACTTGCCCTTGATGGCCAGTGTCGCGACAGGGAAGGTGCCGTCGTTTCTCGCCAGGCCGGGCATGGCGTGGCTGTAGGCGGCGCCGAACGACCGGTCGTCGAACGTGACCTGCGGAAGGTCGACGCCGTACAGCTTGATCAACCCGAACATTACCAGGCTCAGCGTCAGGTACAGGCGCAGAGGGTCGATGTAGGGGACGCGCCGTCCGCGCAGGAAATCCAGCGTCAATTGTCCCGGCCTGGACATCAGCAACCGCAGCGTGCGCCACAACCTGCCTTCCAGCGCGACGTAATGGCCGATGAACTCGTGAATGAATTCGCCTGCGCTTGGAGAGTGAACGGTGAGTGACTCGCCGCACAGCGAACAAAAATGATCCCGTGCGTCGGCGTGGCAGTTGGGGCAGCGCCGCGCCGCTTCATGTTCCGCTACGTGGTGTTGCGCGGTCTCGATGCTGGGTTCCAAACGGTTTAACTCCTCGGGCAATATCCCCGCAGGTTACACGAGCGATACCGATGAAAAATGCGTGGATTCTCACGCCATGACGGATCAATCGAGCGGCACCGCCCGCCACCGGTTGACTTCCGGCGCCGTGACGGCCGGTGCCGCATTGCCCCAGCTATTCCTCACATACGTCACGACGGCCGCCACTTCCGCATCGTCCAGCACGGGACTGTAGGGCGGCATCCCGAACGGCCGCGGATTCCCGGCCGTGGTGGGCGGGAAGCCGCCGTTCAGCACGATGCGGATCGCGTTCACCGGGTCGTCCATCGTCAGCGCGCCGTTGCCCGCCAGTGGCGGATACGCGGGATGGCCGGCGACGCTCGTGCCGCGGCCGTCGGCGCCGTGGCAGTCGGCGCAGTGGTGCTCGTACAGCTTCCTGCCCGCCTTCATGACCTCTTCCGGCGGCGGGTCGGACGGGCGGCGCGGCGACGGATCGGCCGGCAGCGATTTCAGGTACGCCGCCATCGCGCCCGCATCCGCGTCCGTCAGGTATTGCAGGCTTTGCCCCACCACTTCCGCCATCGGCCCGAACACGGCGCCGCGCGGCGCGACGCCCGTGCGCAGCAGCTGGACGATGTGAGCCCGGTCCCAGTTGCCGAGGCCCGCTTCGTTGTCGGCGTCGAGCGCGGGCGCGTACCAGCCGACGATAGTGATGTGGCCGCCGGACAGCCGGGAGCCCGTCGCACCGAGGCCGTTGCGCGGGCTGTGGCAGGCGCCGCAATGGCCCAGGCCTTCGACGAGATAGGCGCCCCGGTTCCACTCAGCGCCTTTCGCAGGCTGCGGCGCATACACTCCCGGTTTGAAGTACAGCAGGCGCCAGCCGGCCAGCACGATCTGCCGGTCGTACGGGAAACGCAGCGCGTGCGGGCGATTCGGCTGGTTGACGGGCGCGAGGCTGCGCAAATAGGCGTACAGCGCGTCGGCGTCGTCGCGCGTGACCTTTGTCGTGTTCGTGTACGGGAAGGCCGGGTACAACAAGCGGCCGCCTTTCCCGATGCCGTTGTGCAGGGCGTGCCAGAAGTCGTCCGCAGTCCAGACGCCGATGCCCGTCTGCGCATCCGGCGTGATGTTCGGGGCGTAGACCGTGCCGAACGGCGTGGCCAGTGCCCGTCCGCCCGCATACGGCGCGCCGCCGCGCGCCGTGTGGCAGGCCATGCAGTCGCCCGCGCGGGCGAGATAGGCGCCGCGGGCGATGTTGGCGGGTGTGGCCGCCCACGCTGCCTGCGAGCGCGACGGAATGAATTCGGCGCGCGGCCACGCGACGAACACGGCGGCCAGCGCCGCCACGACGAGGACCAGGATGACGACGCGCTTCATGGCCGCCGCTCCGGTTCGCTGCCGCACGCGAGCGGCATCGGGTGGTTCACGTCGGGCGCAGGCGTGGCGTCGTCCGGCACCGGTTCGCTCGCGAGCCAGCCCGAGATGGCGGCCACGTCCGCCAGCGACAGGCGCCCCGCGATCGTCGCCATGCAATCGGGCGCGTGGGCGCGGCGGGTGCCGTTCCGCCACGCGCCGAACTGGGCGTTGATGTAGTCGCGCGGCAGGCCCAGCAGGCCCGGGATGGCGGGCAGGGCGCCCGTCAGGCGCTGGCCGTGGCACGCGATGCAGGCCGGTACCTTCAACGTCGCGTCGCCGCGCATGACGAGTTCGCGGCCCCGTTCCATCTGTCCGGCCGGCAGGCTCGCGCGCGCCAGCACGGGCGCGGGCACGTGCCGGGTCGAGAACCACGTCGCGATCTCGTGCAGGTAATCGTCGGACATGTGCTCGACCATGTAGGTCATCAACGGATACTGGCGGCGCCCGGCGCGGAAGTTCTGCAACTGGTTGTACAGGTAGCCGGCCGGCTTGCCGCCGATGCGCGGGTAGTAGTTCGGACCCGACGACGGCTGCGGCGCCGGCGCGGACGGGCTGCCGTGGCACGACGTGCACGCGGCCACGCGGCGTTCCAGCGTGTCCGGCACTACCTGCTGGGCCAGTGCTGGAGCCACGTGCAAGGTTGCCAGCAACAGCAAGGCAGGGCGCAAATACATGACGTTCCTGTGGTCGACGAGAAAGTACAAGCGGCATGATACCGCGTCGACTTGAACGTCACGCAACCTTTTGAGAAAGCTAATTTAACGCGCGTCCTGGAATGTATGCAGGTAAGCCAGCAGCGCAGCCATCTCTTTCCCGTCGTGGATGCCCCAGAAGCGCATCTTCGTGCCCGGTACGGTCTTGTCGGGATCGCGCAGGTAGGCGGCCAGCGTGCGTTCATCCCACACGATGCCCGACGCTTTCATTGCATCGGAATACCTGAAATCCGGCGTGCTGCCGGCGCGCCGGCCGAACAGCCCGTTGAGCTGCGGCCCGAAGCCGCCGCGCGCGTTCGGGCCGACCTGGTGGCACGACGCGCATGGCTTGAAGACGGTGGCGCCATCGACCGGACCCTCGTGGCGCGAGCAGCCGGCCAGCAGGACCAACAAGACGACGATGAAGCGCATGTCAGGTGCGCGGCTTGGGCTGCGCGGCCCGCCTCGGCCCGCCGACGATGGGTTTCGGCGGCAATGGCGGCGGCGGATTCGCGCGCCAGTGGCGGTAGATGCGCAGGGCGACGTGGGCGTCGTCGGCCGCGTACAGGATCTGCTTGTCGGACAGGCGCGGCAGCGCCCAGTTGGTCGTCGTGATCTTGCGCGACTTCTGCAGGCGCTTGCCGAAGAAGCGCGCGACGGCCGTCTTCGCGCCCAACGCGTTGCGCTCGCCGCGGCGCAGGGCGGTGGACAGGTCGAGCACGTTGCACGTCTCGATGCCCAGCTTGGCGCGCAGGCGGCGCAGGTCGTCGCCGAGGCCGAAGCCGACTTTCAATATCGACGGCGATTCCAGCACGGCGCGCAGCACGTCGACGCCGGGAGGGATGTCCGGAGCGGCGTCCGGCGCGCGCGGCTTGAGCACGCCGATCTGGAACAGATAGGCGTGCTGGTCGGTGGCGAGCTGGACGAGATGCGGTCCCGTCGATTGCTCGCCCTTCTGGAACGTGGGCTTGGATTCGGTGTCGAAGCCGATGACGTCGGACGCCAGCAGCGCGGCCAGCGCGCCGTCCGCATCCTGGCGCGTGCGCACGAGGCGCACGTCGGCCAGGGTGATGCCTTCGTAAGGGGGGAGGGCGTCCTCGGCCTCGCTCATCCGTGCTGCCGGATCAGCGTTTCGCGAACTTGGAGGCCAGCTGCTGCAGCTTTTCCTGGCGCTTGCGGTCGGCTTCCGCCTGCGCGGCGGCATCGCGTTCGGCCTTCTTGCGCTCGGCTTCCTTCTTGAAGCGTTCCTGCAGGAGTTCCTTGGCGTGCTGGCGGTGGGTGTCCGTCACCTCGGCGCCCGGATTGCCGTCGAGGTCGTAGCGCACGGTGGCTTTTTCCATTGCGCGCAGGTAGCGCATCGAGCCCGTGTGGATGCCCAGGGCGGCGCGCATCGTCTTGCGGTTCAGGTTGGGCAGGCGGGCCAGCACCTGCTTGTCGATGCCGATCGCCAGCGGCAGGCAGTCGCGGAAGGCCTTGAACTGTTGTTGCAGCTGCTTGAGCAGGGCGCGGGGCGACTGGGCGGCTTCCGGGGCCGCAGCCGTCGCGTCGTTTGCAGGCGCGTCGGGCATGGCGTGGGTGGCGTTTTCGGTGGCCTCGGGGAGCTCGGCGACAGGACTCATCGTATTCATTGACTTCATGGTAAGAACGGGAAGCGGAAGGATAGCATGGCCGCGCCGCGCGCGTGCCGCTCAGCCACGTAACGGATCGTTTTATTGACTGGACAACTGTGATTTCATGCATGTACAGCGGCGCGCGGCCAAGAAATCGTGTATGATCCGCCCCTTTCCTTGCGCACGGTTTGCGCCGACGCAGCCAGGGTCGGGAAGAGGAAAAGGAAATATGCGTCTGAGTGATATCCATTATCGGATATTTCAATTATCGCTAAACATTTCCTTAAGGCATAATGCCTTCGTCTCCTCTATTTCTCCTCTGGAAAATAGATTCAAGCCCGTTGTCTGACGGGCTTTTTTTCGTTCCGACATGCTAACCCGCGATTTCAACCACGTTCCGTTCCGCTTGAACCCTCTGTGCACGCGCGCCGCAGCCCGTCCCGGCTGCCCGGGGCGCCCGCCGGGCAGCGGCAGGAGTGCTTGATATCGGGGTTTCCGCCCCTAGCTAGGGCCTTCCCTCTCATCCCCGCCCACACGGTCCGCATTGCGGGCCAGGTGGGTTATTGACTTCGCAGGCACCGCGCCACGCCTCGACTGGAGAAAGTTATATGAAAAACACCGCCAAGACCCTGACACTGACAGCGAAGAAAGCGCCGGCCAAGAGCACGGCCCAGCTGTCGGTGCCAAAGACCGCGACCTCGTATTTCCTCGAAACGGAAGCGGCAGCCAAGGTGACGGTGGTGAAGACGCGTTCGCGCCTGGCGTCGCTGAAGGCGGTGCAGGCCGAGGAAACGTCGCGCCTGCAGCCGGAACAGTTCGACGAAGCCGTTGCCGCAGGTGAAGCGCAGGCCGAGGCCGTCGCTGCCGACGTGCAGGCAACGGACAGCGTTGCCGAGCCGGTCGCAGAGGCTGCCGAACCCGTCGTCGCACCGGTCGCCGCCGTGGCCCTGGACGAGACGGACGACGCGATCCCGACGCCGACCGCGCCCGCCGCGCCGCCGGTGATCGTCAAGAAGCGCGTCTCGCGCCTGGCCGCGCTGAAAGCCGATGCCGCGCCAGCCGCCGCAGTCGTTCCGGAGCCGGTCGCCGCACCGGAAGTGCCGCCCGCCGCCGTTGCCGCGCCCGCCGCCGAACCGGCCGCCCGCGTCGTACGCACCCGCACCGCGCGTCGCATCGAGCCGTCCGTCGCGACGACGTCGTCCACCCAGCCGACCGGCACCGTCAGCACGACGACGGACGCCGCCGCGCTGGCCGCGATCGACACGTCCGGCTACCTGCTGCCGCAGGTGAAAGTGCCGGGCCGCCGCGGCCGCAAGCCGAGCGAATTCGTGCCGGAGAACGACGAGATCGCGGCGCTGAACGCCGTCGAGCGCGCCGAGCTGAAGGCCGCGTCGAAGCTGCGTGAACGCAAGGCCAAGGGCGGCGCCAGCCTGTTCGGCACCGAAGAAGGCTTCTCGGGCGAGGAACTGGAAAAGCGCCGCCAGCAGCTGAAGAACCTGATCAACATGGGCAAGGAGCGCGGCTACCTGACCCATGCCGAGATCAACGACCACCTGCCGGAAAACATCATCGATCCGGAAGCGATCGAAGGCATCATCGCGACCTTCAACGACATGGGCATCGCCGTCTACGAGCGCGCGCCGGAAGCGGAAATGATGCTGCTGTCGGACGCCGTCGTCACGCCGACGAGCGAAGACGAAGTCGAAGCCGCGGCTGCGACCGCGCTGTCGACCGTCGACTCCGACTTCGGCCGCACGACCGATCCGGTCCGCATGTACATGCGCGAGATGGGCGCCGTGTCGCTGCTGACGCGCGAAGGCGAGATCGCCATCGCCAAGCGCATCGAGGACGGCCTGAAGGACATGGTCCAGGCGATTTCCGCGTGCCCGGTGACGATCTCCGAGATCATCGCGCTGTCGCACAAGATCGCCGCGGACGAGCTGAAGATCGATGACGTCGTCGACGGCCTGATCGACCCGAACGAAGGCGCCGCGACCACCGCGCCGGTGACCAGCGCCAGCGACGAGGACGAGGACGAGGAAGACGACGACGTCGAGGAAGAAGAGGACGAGGGCGGTGCCGGCGGCAGCGCCGCGGCGGGCTATTCGGCCGAGCAGCTGGCCGCGCTGAAGAAGGGCGCGCTGGACAAGTTCTCGATCATCCAGAAGCAGTTCGACAAGATGGGCCACGCGTTCAAGACGCAGGGCTACGGCTCGCCGGCGTACACGGCGGCGCAGGAAGTGATCTCGTCGGAACTGCTGGGCATCCGCTTCACGGCCAAGGTCGTGGAAAAGCTGTGCGACACGCTGCGTGGCCAGATGGACGAGGTGCGTTCGATCGAGCGCGCCGTGCTGGACATCTGCGTGAACCGCTGCGGCATGCCGCGCGCCCACTTCATCAAGGTCTTCCCGGGCAACGAGACGGACCTCGAATGGGTGCAGCGCGAAGTCGACTGCGCGTACCCGTACAGCGCCGTCCTGAAACGCAACGCCCCGGCGATCCTCGAACTGCAGCAGCGCATGATCGACCTGCAGGCGCGCGTGGCGCTGCCGCTGGCCGACCTGCGCA
>CAMLMV010000020.1 GCA_946481275.1 uncultured Massilia sp. | reverse complement strand
GCCCTTGCCGCTTAACCTCTACTTTTAGCGCGCTCTAAAAACGGGGGGATTACCCCCTGACACGTGCATAGGTGATAATGTAATTGCAACTTCCGTGAGTGCTACAAGGACACGCGAGTGGAACATTAAGAGTCGCTAACACAAGTCATCCACAAAGCGTGAGCAAATGACGGCAGCGGCCAGCGAAAGGAGTGCAGCATGAATATCCAGCCTGCGCTCGAAACGGAAGCGCAACCTGCCAAAGCCGGCGAACCAGGCATAGGTTCGCTCGACCACCCAGCGATACCGGCCCAGGCGTTCCTTGTTTTCGATGCCTTTGCGGGCGATGCGTGCCATGATGCCCCGCTTTCGCAAGTAGCGCCGACACCGTGCGTAATCGTAGCTTTTGTCGGCTTGCAGTTTGCCAGGCCGTTTTCTCGGCCGCCCATCCAGTCCCGGTATCGCCGGGATGGCGTCCAACGTGCTTTCGAAGGCCATCGAGTCGTGCCGATTCGCCCCGTGACCGTCATGGCCAGCGGGATGCCGCGTGCATCTACGACGATATGCCGTTTACTGCCGAGTTTTCCGCAGTCAGTCGGGTTGGGGCCGGTTTCCTAGCCCCTCGGGGGCTGGCCACGCTGGCCCCATCAATACTGGCTCGGCTCCAATCAATCTGGTCGTGCTCGCGCAGCCTTTGCAGCAGGGCCAGATGCAGATTCGCCCATTTTCCGGCCGCCAGCGAGTCGCGCAGTCGACGCCAGCACCTCATGCCGCTGCCAAAGCCCAGTTCTTGTGGCAATTCTTCCCAGGGAATGCCCGTCTGTAGGACATACAAGATGCCGTTCAACGCTGCCCGGTCATCAACCGAACGACGTCGGCCGCCTTTTCGGGAAGGGACAAATTTCGGTATCAGGGGCTCCAGCGCTGCCCACAACGCTTTGCTAACTCTTCGTCTTGCCGTACCCGGGACGATACTGCAGGCATCGCCTCTCGTCCAGTTGCGTTAGCGACTCTAAACGATAACGGGGTCGTCGGGACCTTATTGCTCGCTTTAGTCCGTCTGTCGGTGCCGATGGCCTTCAATGAGTTCGACCGCGACGAACAAGTGCCTGTTCACACGCGCGACTATGATCAGCTGAATGCAGCGTCAATTCAGCTATCGCCTTCGTCGGATGAGACGGATGTTACGAACGGGTGTACGGTAGAAGTTGGGAGCGCTCCAAGCGCGCTCAGTTTGTCTCGTACCGAACTATAATTTTCGTAGAATTTTGTCCATTTGCTGAATCCGCCGAGTTCACCGACTGCGCGCAACATTGCGACATGCGATGCCGTCAGAACTTGGACCGCGACCTCAAGTTCTGCAATGCGAGCGTCCTTTGCTGCTAAGACAGCGGATTGTTCTGTTCCGGACATCCGCCGAACTCGTCCGGTCCACCGGCGATAGTCGGCTTGCTGCTCTTGGTACTTCGCGAGCAGGGCCATGCGCGCTGGGTTTCGTGTGATTGAGGAAGCTGCTGCGAGGGACGGGTGAAGTCTTGCAACTGCTCGCGCTGTAATATCCGCATCCTCCTCAAGCAGTCTCTTGAGAATAGCCTCCATCTCATCGTCTGCAGATCGATCGGTATTTTCTTTTCTAGTCATCAAGTACTCCAGGTACGTCGCCATGCGACAGATCCGGCCCGTCTGGAAATACCGGCCGTCCAGCCGGGGTAGCCAACAGCGTCTGCACGCCGTTGAGTCGCTTTACGGCATGCTCTAGTTGGTTTTGCCAGCCAATGCTGGTTGAAGGCCTTGTTTTGATCGTCTCGATTGCGCCCTTGAGTTTCCCTTCGAGACGGATAAGGTTGTGCCGATTCTCTGGCAGGTCAGTGGCCGAGAGGTGGCGACAGCCAGAGAAACACTCAAGATGTTTTGGGCAGGGGTCTACGGTGAATGAATTCAGGCAATGACCGTAAGGGGTCGCATGGAATCCGTCAGCTTCTGCGCGAAGAAATTCGTAGGCCGCAGCGTCACCCTGACGCCGCTGGATTTGGCGGAACGAATCGACGATCGGTCCGTTAGCCCTTCCGGTCGCGATCATCTTGGCAACGGTTGTCGCCTTGTCACCGAGTAAAATCTCCAGTTCGTCGGGCATCTCGATTTCATCGAGCTCCTCCGCGAGGCTACGGTGATCATACTCATAGCTTTGAGCGACACTTCGTCGGTTGAATCGCTTCGAGATAATTGTGTCCGCCACCCCTAAACGAAACAACTCGGTATTTTGTAAGTGACGCAACGAATGCGCTTCGATCTTTAAGGTGCGGTCCTCGTCCGTCTGGCCGTAACGTTCAAAAATCGAAGGTAGGGATTTGGCTCCGCCGAGCGACAACGCAACGAAGGTCGGATCGGGTCGATTTACTGAAAAATAGCGTGTAACGTCGCACAACCCGTCGTTGCGTTCTTCTGCGAGGGATCGTTTTGGATGCAGAAATAGGAATTCCCACGGCTGAACTGTTCCGGTCGCCAGTGGCAGCGGAGCCAAATCCGGCGTCTTCGAGGGGGTTGCCCTCCTGATGAAGTCCTCTAGGTCCCCGACGCACAAGTACGTCTCTCGCCAGTTCATTCGACTGCCGACAGCAATTGCCGCGCCATTCGCTGAGCGAAAGCGCAGTGCATACTCACCACTATCAATTTGTTTTTGGAGTCGATTTCCAAACATATAAAGTGCCATGTCAAGCTTGCCACCCTGGCTCTTGTAGCGTTCAAACTGGAGTCGGCGAAGTTCTTCCAGCACGTCGAAGTTGAAATCCTCTCTGTATCGCTCAATGAAAGGTTCGCGATCTATGTCAAGCCAAAATGGATTTCCGGTGACCAGGGGATACAGTTCGACGAGGGGAATTACATCGCTGGCGTTGTACCATGGAAGAATGCGCCCGGTTTCGCACTGCAGCTTGAGGGTCTTACGGAGTGGCTGCGTAAGACGGGCTACCCAATCAAGCGACTCCGTGAGGATTTCACGAAACATTTCAGGGACAGGCTGGGTGTTTTCACGCAGGACCACGCTATCTGACTGTTCTTCCTGTTGCTTTTCTGCGAAGTGACGGAGCATCAAGGACGAGGATATTCCGCCGGCTTCCCCTGCGGGGCGGCCTCTTGCGTCTAAGTAGGCACGCTCACGTTTCCAGTCGAACGGAAGCAAAGCCGCCTCACCAACCCGAAGGCCGGTAATGATGATGGTGCGGATCGCCGCAAAGCGTAGCTCGTCCATGAACGTATTCGGCTTTTCCGTCATAGAGATTCGCACCAGCTCCCAAAACGCGCGCCTTTCTGGCAATCGCTCGGCCCGCTTCCGCTGCTCAAGGTTAGTTCGCAATTCTTCCTTGGACATTGTGTGTTTAGACTTCACACTGCGAACCGGTATCCGAGCAAGTCCGAGCATGGGGTAAATTTGACCCACATCGCAGATATGGTGTTGGTCAAATACGACTTTAACCAAACCCACGATCAAATCTGCGAGTTTGCCAGAAGCTTGCATGTCCCTGGCGACGGTAATGGCATACCTTAGGTCGTCCAACTGCAACATCCATGGCTCTTTTTCGGTGCAACTAGCGATAACGCGTAACGGGCGAAGGATGCTTTGAATGACGTAACCAGTGGTGTTCCGCTTAAAAAACAATTGATCGGCCACCGCAGCCTTAATGAGATTCTGCCACGCGCTTGAGAGTGACGTTCGCATAAGCGGCGGTAAATTGTTCGCAGCTCGCTGCTTATTGACGATAGCTAGAGCTTTTTGCTCCGAACCGAGGTCGCGCAAATAATGATTTGGTGGCGGAACGTCACCGACAGCTGCTGTGAGATTCCACCCAATTCCGTCCTTGGCTGAGCCTGCGTCGTCTAATTGAATCTCCCAGTCGAGCTCTTTTGCCTTAACCAAATTCTGGCCAAGCTCAACAAAAGCAGTAAATGTTTGACTCATTTCGCGCTCGTTTCCAGTTCTTCGATAACGTTTTGAATTTCTACAATAGTCCGCTGCAATTGCAAGTAAGCGGGTGAACGTACGTCACCCCGAGAGCTCTGATCAAAAAACAGTACGACCTCGCGCATATCAGCAAGTACCTGCTGATGGATCTCTTGATTATGAAGCGGCATGAAGCGTCGGCAGCCATAGCACGATGTGACAGGGTTATAAGGACAGGACGGCTGGCCGGATGAGCAGCCACCAATCCCAGCGATCGGGATCCCGTGTGGAACGCCAGCAATCTGTTGCTCCCCCTTAAGCTCAGATAATTCTTTGGTCGATATAAACCGGTCGTGGGCAATTTTGGCCACACGGCGATACACTTCGGAAGCCCCGAGCGCTCGGTTGACACGTTCAGCGTGTGACGCCGCGGTAGCGAAATACACTAGGCCAGTGTTGACTTGGGAGTGTCCCATAAACTCTGCGAGTTCTTCATGGCTCGCGCCGGCGTCAACAAGACGCTGCGCAGCTGTATGGCGGAGGTCAGTTAGCGTTCCACGTTCATCCGATTCCAGCAGTTTGCGCACGAGTGCAGAGATCCTTCTCCCAACTTCATCCGTGGACTGGGCGGAAAAGAACTTGGCACTTGCATCGGCACCAGTGGCCTCAAGTTCAGATTTTATGTAGACGAACAGCGGCGTCCATTCAACCTTAACCCGCCGCAGCAACGGTTTTCGTTTGGTGTCGCTGCGTTGTTTGGCCATGTGGAACGTTAAGTGAACGTATTTTGTCGTATTATCGTCCTCCGACCAAATTCTCACATTCCCGAGAGTGAGCATCGCTATTTGACTTCGGCGCATACCGAACTGGTACGAACATAACAGCATCGCTGCATCGACAATTTCGTCGTGGCTGAGGCTTGCGTCACCAAACGTCGTAAGTTTCGCAACTGTATCGTCTAAGTGACGAACAAGTAAAGCTTCCTCATCTACAGATAAGAAAACGTCGCCAGAGCGGACACCCGCGTATTTGTCCTTTGCAGGCAGGGGCAGGGCGTTCTTCAAATACATTTGGTATTCGTCAGACCAGCCGCAAAGGCGCAGAGCGCACAGCAATTGCAGCACATATTTCGCGCAAATATAAGTGCCAGACGGCAGTTCCCGTGCACGTAAAGCTTTCCAGACTGGCCCGATTTTAGTCGGCCCAGCTTCAACCAGCGCGGCAACATCGGCAGACTTCAGATGCTGTGCGGCTGACAAGTAGCCCACAGCAGATATGATCGCTAAATCTTGCGCCAGGATGTATGAAAAAATATGCTTAAATATAACGGAACATTCTTCGCCCAGTCGAGCAAAATCGACAGAGAATTTTTTTCCGAATGCGGAAATCTCGAATACTGTTAGAGCAGCAGGATTTCTAATTGATCGGACTGCGTCCTCAAACTCGTCATAGTAACGGAGCACCGAGGGGAGGGCGGGCAACAACCGGCACAGTTCGCGTAAGACTTCTCGCTCTGCTGAATAGTCGGCAAATAATTCCTGTTGTTGCTGCGTTGCTCGCTCGCTCATTTATTGTTCCTTAGGTAATGCGCGCAACAGTGCTACGCGGTCATCAAATGCATTATTCCATACCGTCGCAAGCCTGTCTTCGAATACCGCGCGGGCATAATGTGAGGGCATAGTCGATGTTTTGGACCATCCAAAGAATGTGCGCAGTTTTTGAAGCGCCTCATCCATCGGATCACTCTTTTCCAGAAGTTGATGAAGCCGCATGACCGCACAGGTATGCCGTAGGTCGTGAGGAGTCACAGAGTCTTTTCCAGTCCGGTTCTTAAGTTCCATGAGAACGGGCTTGGGCAACCTGCTTGAGATTTGTGCGAACGCCTTCGTGATTGCTTCAGTTGATAATGGCAAGTTTGACTGGGAGTTCAGCAAAAATGAGTGCTGCGGGCGCCCTCGAAAATTTTGCACGTATATATCTATAACCCCAGCAATAGCCTCACTGATCGGAATCTGACGGTACGATGCTGCTGTCTTGATGCCCGGTCTGGAATAGCGAGGGTCTTTTGCGGCGTCCTCATAGGGATTCTCTTGTACGTTCAGCCAAAGGCGGTTTCTGTTGGCCTTGCGGTCGAATCCACTTTTAACAGTATCTGCTGGCAGTAGAAGAACCTCGCCGCGGCGCAGCCCTTGATGAAGCATCAAGAGAAACGCAATATATATCCGCCATCGCGTCCGCTCTCTGGGAAACGGGTTGAGTTCGGATTCGGGATCAACCATCTGATTTAGGGCTTCAACCGTACTTGCGGGAAGTGACCGTATTGCTTCGACGGATCTACGACGGTGTACGTGGAACTGCCGATAAAGCGTCGAAAGGCGATTCAATCTGACTTCGATGCTTTGTCGCCCTGGGTTCGCATCGCTCTTCGAGATCCATGCTAGGACCGAGGAGACGAATGTAAGTCCGGCATCCCATCGTTTTTGATCGGCCTCAGTGTTCGTGGGTTGATTGCGGAGCGCAACGAACCAGGACTCGAGGATCGACGCGAGCAAGTCGTCATTTGAAGACCCCAACGCATCATCGAGTGCAGCCGAGCCGAAGGACTGATCTGCATGTCGATACAGGTCTTCAATGAAGCGAAGCTTCTTGATATGCGTAGATTCGGCAAGCTGCCCGGTCATGAAAGTCGACCAGATAGTCGCCCAGTAACGCGGTAGACCTTTCTCGTCGACTAGAAGCGGGCCATGGAGGTTTGGAGGCGTGTGCTGACTGTGAAGCTGGAAAAACATCTAACGTTGTTGAAATATCTACGCAACACAAAACTATACCATTTGCAAAACTGATGTTGCAAATCTTCATCATTAGGAGCACTCAGGTCGCAACACGTTTTAAAGTACCAGTCCTTCGCATAATCTATATTATGTCAAATGACGTTTCCGTAACCGGGCCCGAAGCTCCCCACCGTCGCGGGTAGCACAGCCGCCAACCGGAATCCACCTCCTCGATATCCGCGCCATAACGGCATCATGACGCCGTGGCTCGCGGCAACCGCCAAAAGCAAACGAGGCCGCGCGTTGGACCGCAAGGCCCGAAGATTCGGCGCGACCGGAGATTCTGCCGCGCTCCTCTCCGGACGTCGGACGCAGCCTGGCGACATCCCTGGGCTGTCCGGTGGCTATCGACGTGGTGCGCGTTCGCCCTGGCTCGACATCGCCGGGTCCGCCCGCTGCAAGGATAGACGCCGTCCCGGCGCCTCGACCCGGGGCCGGACGAAGCGCCGCCACGATGATGCTCCACGCACGGCCGAAGGCAGGATCGGACTGGACCTCGAACTGTCGGGAACCTTGCGCGGCAAGCCAAGGAAGTTTCGGCCGGTTCTGGCGGGCTGACGCCGAACCAGCGGCAAACTTTCCTCGCGATCCGCGCAGAGAAGCGGGCCATCCCGTTGACAGAGTACTGGACCAAGCGCAACGTCCGATGGCGCTCCGGCGCGGAACTCGCAACCGGCATCCGGACCCCGTGAGGGCGCGGTCCGGAGAGCGGCGCGATTCATTGGTTTGCGCGCGATCCAGCCTCGCCGCCCGTCACTAAGCAGAGGGAGTGCCGAAGTTCCGTCGAGTTATAAACTCGACAATATAATAAGTAATGTCGATTTTACTCTCGACGCCGGATCCGGCGTGACGCACATGATCGCCGCACGACGACATAGCGCATGAACGCCTCACGCGAGACCTTATAGGCTCCCATCATATCGTCGTTCATCGCACCCAAGGGAGCCACCATGTTCGCCCGTCGTCACCACCAGGCAATCCTGTCCCTCGTCCTCCTGGCCGCCCCCCTGGCGGCACATGCCGACGTCAGATATACCGTCATCCCGATCGGTCCGGCCGGAAGCATGCCGACCGCCATCAACAGCAGCGGCCAGATCGTCGGCTCATTCACCGCCGGGGACGCCAGACACGCCTTTCTCTACTCGGGCGCGGGCTTCGTCGACCTGGGCACCCTTGGCGGCACATACAGCATCGCGCGCGGCATCAACGACGCGGGCGCCGTCGTCGGCGCGTCCAGCGACGCGGCCGGTAATACCCATGCATTCGTCTACGCCAACGGCACGATGACCGACATCGGCACGCTGGGCGGCAACAACAGCAGCGCTGCCGCCATCAACAACAATGGCCAGGTGGCTGGCGTGGCCGACGGCGCCGGCGGCAGCTTCGCATTCCTGTACTCGCCGGGCACCGGCATGCTCAACCTCGGCACCCTCCCCGACGGCGTCTCCAGCCGTGCCGAAGGCATCAATAATGCCGGTGTCGTGGTCGGCGGATCGCTGACAGGTACCACTCCCCTGCCCTTGTTCCACGCCTTCATGTACGCCTCCGGCGCGATGACGGACCTGGGCTCGCTCACTGGCGCTTTCAGCGTCGCGCAGTCCATCAATGACAGCGGCGTCGTCGTCGGCTGGTCGAATGCAGGATTCAATATCGATCACGCCTTCCTGTATGCCGCCGGCGTCATGACCGACCTTGGCACGCTCACCGGCCAGGGCTCCAGCGGCGCCTACGGCATCAACAACGCCGGCCAGGCCGTCGGATGGTCGGAAGTCGCCAACAAGGAAACCCGGGCGATTCTGTACGAGGACGGCGCGATGGTCGATCTGGATATGCTGCTCGACCCGGCTTCGGGCTGGACGCTCCAGACCGCCTTCGCCATCAATGACCTGCAGCAGATTGCCGCTTACGGCTGCAACCGCGGTGCGTGCCAGGCGGTGCTGCTGGACCCCGTGTCGCAGGTGCCTGAGCCGCGAACTGACGCGATGCTCCTGGCCGGACTGGGGCTGCTAGGCTGGAGCTTGCGTGGCAGAGTCCGGCCCTGCCCCACGGCCTCGCGTGCGCTCAATCAGATGGGTATTGGTGCAGCGAGCACTGGGAGTCCTGGTTCCTGAAGAGCGTGACAAAACCGGCTTTTGCGAGGCAAAGCCGGTGTTGGTCATTGGCGTAAGCGATGATCGACCGGCTTCGCTTGAACTTGTCCATATTGTTTTTCAGGAACTCGAGGAGAATCGCCTCGCCGAAGGGGTTGAACAGGTAGACCAGGTTGTCGCCTGTCGGAAGGACAAATCCGGCTGCGTCGGCGTTGACGAAGCAAATATTATCGGCACCGAATTTCTTGATGTTACGGTCCGCCGCCTGCACCAACGGCGCCGAGAACTCTACGCCGATGAGCCGTCTAAACCGGTATCTGGCGGCCGCATAAAAGCAGGCCTTTCCCTTCCCCGAGCCGAGATCGATGAAATGCTCGAATACGATGCCGGTCTTCTTTGCCTCATCGAGCAACTCCCGGATCGCGGCGCAAGTGACGGCCTGGTAGGCCCGCGAATGCGCGAGCGCCGACGAATGGCTGGTTTCGAGTTCGTGCGGATCGATAAAACCGCTACAGTCGAGGCCGTACCGCCTTTCAAATAGCATATCCTCTATCCAGTGCAGGACACCCGCCGCCTTGTTCGAAAGCGAATGCACCTTATGGACGAGCGGCCTCCTCAGCCAGGTGCCAATTCTGCCCTGCAACTGGATGCGGCGCGATTCGGTATGCTGAGTCATTTGAATTCCAGCGAATGATCGGGACGGGGGCACCTTCTCCATTTTCCCGATCTCCGCGGGCGCTACCTTTATCGGGGGTCAACCAGGTCCATGCCCGCCGGTTCAAACCGCCGTCGCGGTTGTCGAAACACGAGCCGGTCATGCCCGCGCATTGTCGTTTTCATCACGGAGGGACGCCATGTCGCAGATTTATATGAACATGACGGAATGTAGCCTGCGTGAAACTTCTGTAGAAAAATATTACACAGGGAAAATTTATTTCGCAAAACGTTGAACTTTGGCAGTTTCCCCTCGTCAAAGTTACTCCTTCGTTTATTGATGAGTGGCTTTCCCTTGAAAACTTTTTCGTTTGCAACTAAAGCGTTGACCGCACCCGTGCTGACTGGTTTTGCAGCAGCAATGATGACTTGTTCCGTCGCCTCGGCCGCCGACCTGTATGTGTCGACTGCAGGCAAGGATACGAACGCAGGCACGTCGAGCGCCGCCCCGCTGCGGACCATCCAGCGCGCCGCCAACCTGGCACGACCGGGCTATACCGTCCACGTGGCGCCTGGCACCTATACGGAAACCGTCGTCTCGACCGTGAACGGGACGTCGAGCGCACGTATCCGCTTTGTCTCGGACACCAAGTATGGCGCGATCCTACGTCCGGCCGGCAGCGCCTATACGATGTGGACCGCCAAGGGCGGCTATACCGATATCGTCGGTTTCCAGATCAATGGTGCCGGCAGCAGCAGCACGCGCGTCGGCATCTATATGAATGGCGGCAATTCGTCGGTCCAGTACAGCTGGATCCACGACGTTGCGATGTCCTCCGGCTGCGACAACCGTGGCGGCGGCGGCATCGTCGCCGACCAGGGCCGCGGTTCGGCCTACCAGAACTATGACATCATCGGCAACAGGGTGAACAACGTCGGCGGCGGCTGTGGCTGGATCCAGGGCATCTACCACTCGTCGTCGGGCAAGATCATGAACAACGTGGTGAACGGCACGAGCCAGGGCATCAACATGGGCCATGACGACCACAACATCCTGGTCATGAACAACACCCTGTTCGCCAACACCGGCTACGGCGTGTATTTTGGCGGCTGCAAGGAAGCCTATAACAACGGCTGTCCGACCCGCGGCATCCAGATTCACAACAACATCATCTATGCGAACGGCGGCGGCATCCAGGGCCCGATCGCGTCCGAAGATGTCGGCAACAGCGTCGCCAACAACGTGGTTTATGCGAACCGCACGAACTTCGACCTGGCCAGCCCGAGCAGCGCCACCAGGACCGGCATCATCAGTGCCGATCCGCAGTTCGTCAGCTACCTCTCCAACGGTGGCGGCAACTACCGCCTGAAGTCCACTTCCCCGGCTATCAACAGGGGCCAGACCACCTACGCGCCCCAGACCGACTTCGACGGCCGAGCCCGTGGTGCGTATATCGACATGGGCGCCTACGAGACGAACTACAACTAATAATCTGTCGAGAGCGCCGGCCGTCGCGCCGGCGCTTTCTCGAACCGACCTTGCACCCTACGAAGCCCAGGCTCGTAGGGTGTTTTCATTTCGGCTTTTGCGAATTGCGCAAAAACGTCAGAGCTAGCGGAATTTGAAGTCTGCGGGTACGGCATTCACCAAATCCCGCGTTCGAAGCATATGGAGCGAATCAAAAAATCCCGAAATTAGTAAGAATAGCGTGTGCCACTCTATTTCGTAGGGAACGCTGTTCCATTGTCGGATTTTTAAGGAGCTCATGATGAGACATGATCTGGTGGGTAGAAGAAACTTTATGCAGCGGTCCGTAATGTTGCTCGGCGCATCGGCAATTCTCCCTAAAACATTTGGTCAGACGACATTAATGGTGCGCCCGGAATGGCAGGCGTTCAAGACCTCGCCGCGTTACGATTCGTTCCTGCGAGCGGTAAAGCTCATGAAAGGCAATACACGGGCCACCGATCCCAGGAGTTGGTCCTACTGGACGAATATTCACCTGAACCGTTGCCCGCATTCCATTCCGTATTTCTTTGCATGGCACCGTGGCTATATCTATTATTTCGAGCGCCAGATGCGTGCGGTTTCCGGGGATTCGCAGCTGGTCCTGCCATATTGGGATTATTATACGAACCCGACATTGCCGGCCGAGTTCACGAATCCGAACGGCGGCAATCCACTTTACGTTTCCAGGGTCAACAATAACGTCCGGCAAGCGTTGAGCATGGCGCCATTTTCTTCGAGCCTGATTAATTTCCCGACAAATAGCGCCAACGCATTCGAGCCCAGTTTCGAATCGGCGCCCCATAACCTGGTCCACAACATCATTGGCGGTGTGATGGCCGACATGGTGTCGCCGACGGACCCGATTTTCTGGCTGCACCACGCCAATGTCGACAGACTCTGGGTGGCATGGGTCAGTGCCGGCAGCGGGCGCAAGATGCCGGCCCTGCGCAGCGCTTACTGGTCGGGATCGCATATGTACACGAATTCGCTGACGATGCCGCGGTCGTCGACCTACAGCACGCGGACGACACTGGGATACCGCTACCAGAACGAGAGCTTCCCGGCCAGGCTGCCGTTGGCCCAATCTTCGCTCTCGACCCCGGATCTTGCGCAGGCCACGCCGAACGAACCGGCGGCAACGCAGCCGCCCCTCGGTTCATTCAGGATCTCGCCGACACGGCAGACGAGCGACCAGACGTACGCGATCAGCGGCGCGCTCGATGTCAGCCTGGATGACAGGTCAATCAGTGTGCAGTTGCCCGTGGGTTCGGACAGCATGCAGGCCCTGGCGCAGATCGGTGCCGGTGCCACCGCCTCCCTGCGCGCCGGCGCGCAACGCTATCGTTCCGTCCAGGTCGTCCTTGATAACGTCATGATCAGCGAGACCGGAAGGGGCGGAGGCTACTATTACCAGCTCTACCTGAACCTCCCGCCGGACGCATCCAGCAAGTCACAGGCAATTCCCATCGGTACCCTGGGCGCCTTCGAAATCAGCGGCGCCGCGCACCACGGGAGCCCTGTGCGGTTGCGTTACCGGATCAGGCGCGCCGTATTTGCCGAAGCGGCGTCCAGGATCGGCCTCCTGTCCGTCTCATTTGTACGCGTCGACGGTGACCAGAGCCCGAAAGGCCCGGTCATCGGCCTCGGCGAAGTTCGGCTGGAAACCTCGACCGAAGACAGCGACGGCTAGTCGGACGCCGGCCCTGTCTATCGCGGATAGAGGTGGCGCTTGCGTAACGCGTTGACCGTATTGCGCAGCAACTGCACCAAACCGTACAGGTTGCGGTAGTCCCTGAACGACTTGACCGGCGCACTCATGATTTCCGCAAACTGCTCTGTCGACAGGCGCAGCTTCTTCGACACGTAGGCCAGGTCTTGCTGCTGCAGCTCTTCCGGGTAAGGCGGTCGCTGCATCTCGGCAAGCGCCTGCGCCCGGCTGATCTGTCCGGCGTTGATCAGGTCCGACAGGTGGCCATACCGTTTGTCGACGCCGAATTTGCGCGGCAGGACATACCCCTGGTAGAAGCGAGTGTAGATCGACTCGTGGTGCTTGCCCCCGTAGTCCTTCCAGCCGAGCTGGGTACGCAGCAGAGTCATGGCCTCTTCCTTGTCGTAATCGACGTAGTTGAGGATGGATACGATGCGTGTGCCGCGCAGGATGTTTGCGTAGAAGAGGTAGAACAGGCTGAAGTGCGGGTAGGTCTTCAGCTTCACGCTGCCGAAGCGGCGATGGATGTCCTTGATGAAGCGCCAGTCGGAATGCCCGTACGACCATTCCGGCACACTGATCGATTCGGTGGCGAAATTCATCCCCGATATGATGTATTTGATCCCCCGCGATGCCGCCTGCTTCCACAGCAAGGCACCGATCGCATGGTCGGTCGGGATCTCCCCATCCGGGGTCGAGGCCTTGAGGAAGGCGAGTTGCAGGTCGCGGAACTCTTCCCAGTCGACCACATGGGTATGCAGGTCGATGCCGAGATTGCGCAGCACACGCTCGATGTTCCTGGTCGCCAGTTCGGAGTTCCAGCCATTGTCGAAGTGTACCGCCAGCGGGCGCAGCCCGTGCTGCTTGACCAGCCAGGCCACGTAGGTGCTGTCGACGCCGCCGCTGACGCCGACGATACAGTCGTACTCGCGTCCGCGGCCGGCTGCCTTGATGCGCTCGACGAGCGCCAGCAGCGCTTCGCGCCCCTGCTCGCCGTGCAGCCGGCGCGCGCTCACCAGCTGGTCGTAGCGCTGGCAGTGACAGCACAGGCCCATGTCATCGAAGCTGATGCTGCGGTCCGCCACCGTGCTCATGATGCAGCGGGTGCAGGCCTGGTAGGCCTGGTCCGGCACGGCGGAATAATTGTAGTTTTCCGTAATCGACGTCATTTGAATATCCTGTCCAGTTCTTCGTACTCGGGATACGTGATCAACACGGCGTCGTGCTTGCCGTGAAAAACGAACATGCTGCCGGCGGCCAGTCCGGACGCGCCGGCGTCGGTGGCTTCGCGGAAGTGCCGCAAGTCTCCCGCGCCGCCCGCGACCACCACCGGGATCGACACCGCCTCGCTCACCCGCCGTACCAGATCGAGGTCGTAGCCTTCCCTCGTGCCGTCGCGGTCGATCGCGTTGAGGAGGATCTCGCCGGCACCGAGTTTTTCCATGTCGCGCGCATACCCGGCCGGCTCCCGCTTCAGGTCACGTGTGCCGCCGGCCGCGCAGACCGTATAACCGCCCAGCCAGCTGCGGCGTACGTCCATCGACACCACGACCCCGGAACTGCCTGCCAACGCGGCCGCTTCCGATACCAGGCGCGGCTGGTCGGCCGCCGCGGTGTTCAGCACGATTTTCTCGACCCCGAGCGCGTAGAGCCGCTTCACCTGCCCGATGCTTGTAATGCCGCCGCCGTAGGAAAACGGCATGAAGGCCTCGCTGGCGATGTCGGCCAGCAAGTCGAAGTCGGGCGCGGCGCGCGCGCCGGCATGGCCGATGTCGAGGAACACGAGCTCGTCGACTTCCTTCTCGTTGAAAATCCGCACAGCATTGATCGGGTCGCCGACGTAGCGGGCGTTCTTGAATTTGACCGTCTTGACGAGGCCGCCGTTGCGCATCAACAGGCAGGGAATCACGCGTGGGTGCAACATCACAGCTCCGCGAAGTTGTGCAGCAGCGCCATGCCGAAGCGATGGCTTTTCTCAGGATGAAACTGCACTCCATACACATTGTCGTGCTGGAGCACCGCCACGAACTCGCCAGCGTAGTCGGCGGTGGCCAGCACGTCGCCGGGATCGGCGCAGACCAGGTGGTATGAATGGCAGAAGTAAAAACGTGAGCGGGCTGCCAGCTCGCGCAGCAGTAGACTGTCGCGGCGCGGCGTCAACAGGTTCCATCCCATGTGAGGCACCTTTTTCTTGCTGTCCGGGGCAAGGCGGATGCGGCGCACGTCGGCATCCACCAGGCCAAGGCCCTCCATACCGCCCTCTTCGCTGCGCCGGCCCAGCATCTGCATGCCGAGGCACACGCCGAGCAAGGGGACTTTGTCCTGGAGCACACGCTTGCGCAGTGCTTCGGCGAGTCTGCGCTCCCTCAGGGCGCCCATGCCATTGTCGAACGCCCCCACGCCCGGCAGGACGAGCTTCTCGGCTCGTTCGAGTTCCGCGGCGGTGGAGACCAGCTGCGCCTCGGCGCCGACCTTGCGCAGCATGTTGAGCATCGACCCGAGATTGCAGACGCCGTAGTCAATGACAGAGATCATGCTGCACCTCCCCCTGGTCGCCCTGGCTGTACCTGTGCGAGCGCATGCCGAGCGTATTCACATAGACGATTTCGAGTTTTGCCTCCTGCCCTTCCCAGCAATACTCGTCGGCGGTCCGCGCCAGCGCGTCCTGCAGGGCACGCTGGTCGCGAGCCAGCAAGCGCAGCACGCCTTCGCGGATTGCGGCCGGCGAGGCGTCGCGCGTGACTTCGCCGATCCCGTGCCTGCGGACGAACTCGCTCTGCTCGCGGGTCGGCGAGACCAGCACCGGCTTGCGCGCCATCACGTATTCGAACAGCTTGTTCGGCATGCAGTACTCGTAGCTGAGCGAAGTGGCCTCGATGACAGACAGCCCGAAATCGGCCGACGCGGTGTAATCGAGCAGGCGCTCGGGCGCCACCGCCGGGTGGTAATGGATGCCGGCGTGGTGCGCGGCTTCTCCGGCAATCCAGTCCGCCAGCGGGCCGTAACCCATCACGACCAGCGCCGCGCGCCCGGCCAGGCCGGCAAACGCGTCGACCAGGTTGCGTATCCCGCGACCCTCGCCGATGAAGCCCTGGTAGAGGAAGATCGGCGTGTCGGCCTCGATCGAATGCGTCTTGCGGAAATAGTCGGCCGGGTTCACGCCGCGGCGCGGCGGGCAGTTATAGAGCACGGTGACGTTGCGCAACGCGTACTTGCGCACATACCATTGTTCGATCGCTTGCCCGACAAAGATGCAATGGTCGGCGTGCCGGATCAGGGCGCGTTCGGCCAACCGGGTGAGCACTTTGCGCAGACCGCCGAGGCCATTGGTCTCTGTCTCCAGTTCGTGGGCGTCATACACCAGCCTGGCGCCGGTAGCGCGCTTCAGCAGCACGCCGAGCGGCAGGGTGGCGATACTGTGGCAGTTGACGCAGCCGATTCTTTCGTGGCGGTAGCGCCGGTAGACCGCGCGGCTCCAGCCACCGGTGCGCTTCAGCTTGCCGACCAGTCCGCCCTCGCCGCGCTGTCCGATGCGCACGACCCGGATATTGCCGTGTAGATCCTCGATCGCCGGCACGCCCTCCTGCCCCACGCCGACCAGGTCGATGCGGTCGAACAGCGCCAACCGGGACAGCGAACAGGCTTCGCGCAGGATCCGGCTCTCGTTCAGGAATGGCGACGGATACAGGTGAATGTTGATCAAGGTCCCTCCCTCTACGTTAGCAGCGGCTTTCCCGCAGCCGCCTGGTGCTTCGTTCACTGCTTCGATAGTTCGCATAAGCACCCATGGCGGCGCCGAAAAACATGTCGTCGAAAGTCTTGGCGGTCACCAGCAGGAGCAGTGAGATGCAGATCAGTGACCATGCCAGCAGAAACTGGCCTGACCTGGGCCGTACCAGCCAACCGCGGCGACACAGCCCGACCGCCGTGCGTACCAGCATGAACAGCATGTAGACAAAGCCGAAAATGCCGAGGTCGACCCAGGCCGAGAGGATGTTGTGGGAATACCCCCCCGGCGGATAACTGGCGTATGCGCCCAGTACCGGGTTCTCCGCAATCGTGCGCAGCGCGTGTTCGGTGAGTTCGTGCCGGGCATTCGCGGACGATGACTGGGAGAGGTCGAACAATTCCCACACCCGGCTTTCAGGAAAATGATTCGCCAGCAATTTGGGATCGATGCTCGCCAGGCCGAATACGAGCAGCACCAGGTACAAAAAAGGAAGCCAGTGCTTCGCACGATACAGTTCGATCATCGGGTACAGGAACAGCGCCGCCACCAGCTCGCTGCGCGCACCGTTCAGGAACAGGGCTGCCGCAGCGATGGCATACAGGGCCAGCCGAACCGCCAGCACGCGTGTGAAACAGATGACCGTCACGAAGGTCAGGACGTACGACCGGGCGAGTTCCTGGTAGGTTGCGACGCTCTCCGGGCTCGTCGGATCGCCGAACTGCCCGGGCTGGAAACTGCCTCCTTGCGAAAAGAAGAAAATGGTCGCCGACATCAGCAGCAGAGACGTCAGCGTCGTCGCGATCGTCTTGCGCTCGGAAAAATCGCCGTGTTTGAAGATCAGGTAGATATTGATGAAATATAGAATCGACAACAGGTGCGTTTTGACGATCGTGGAATTGGCGCCAAAGGCCGCGTTGATGGCCACGATCACGAAAAAATAAAACAGGAAAAAGCCGAAGTGCAGGTCAGTCGACGCGACCCGGTAGTCGGACGCCTTGATGCCCAGGTAATACGCGTAGGCGAGCGGCGGAAACAGTCCGAGGGAGACGACCGAGAAATACCCGCCCAGCACGGCCCCCACCACGCCCATGCCGATCAGCGTCTGGTAGAAAAAGAAGCCCGGGAACAGCAGCAGGAACGCGAGCCGCGCCGGACCTGGCTTGCCGGGCGTGCCGGCGATGCCGGCGGAGGGCGCATAGATGGCGGGCATGGTCGGCTCGCCTATTGGATGAGGTCGCAATACATCGCCCGGTCATCTTCGCCCGCGAACGACGAGTTATGCCAGAGCAGCGTGAAGTTGCCATCGAAACGCGCGCATATCTGCTTGTAGCGCCGCATCGCGGCAAGGGCCTGTTCGCCGTGACCCAGTCCCATGTTGGGGGCGTCGATCACGGCGTTTTCCATGACGACCAGCGGCCGCTGCTTCACAGTGAGCGGCCGGCGCCCGACCAGGTCGTACATCGTGTACTCGTGGCAGGTTCCAGTGCGAAACCCGGCGATCGTCGGGTAAGACAGGGTGCTGTCGTAAGCCAGCCCGTTCGATGCCCACAACTGCGGCGTGTTCCGCACGTCCCACCGCAGGTAGTGCTGGCGCCCGCCCAGCTCGTCCTGGCGGATGCCTTCCTGGTGGATGGCGCGCCGCAGGGCCGCGGCCGAGCGCGCAAACGCATCCGGATGGCGGTAGGTGTTATAGCCGGGGTGTATGCCGATCAGGTGGCCGCGCGCATGCACGGTACGCAGCAGCTCGCGCATGCGCATGTGGTCGATGCCCGGCGCATTGTCCATGGCGCTGTCGGTCCGCTCGGGAATGAAATTGAACGTGACCTGGTTGCCCGCCTTCTCGTTCACGTCCATCATCCACGACAACGCCTGCCAGTAAGGGTCCCGTGCCTGGTTCCCGCGCCTGACTGCCCAGTAGTTGCGGGCTGTTTCAAGCAGCGCGCCCGGCGACCGCTCGCGTACCGCGCGACCCACCAGCCGCTTGCCGAGGCGCGACATCGATGCGCAGGCAGGATCGAACGGCAGGTCGACGTCGCAGCTGATCAGCTTGCGCGCGACGCGTCGCTTCCTGGCGAGCGTGGGCCACACCCTGTGGATGGCCGCCCACAGGATCTCGACGTACTCGTCCACGATCGGGCGATCGAGGAAACCCTGGCGCACTGCGAGCGACAGGTTGGCGGGGAAACGCCCGTGTCCATCGCGCGCGGGACTCACCGATTCCTCGTAGCGCGCGAGCATGAAGAATGCCGATCCGAAGATGTCGAGCGAAAGCGCGGCATTGCCGCTGGCGTCGAACGTGAAACCGGGCGCGCCGAACAGTACGGGGACGCTCGCCTCGCACAGACGGACGTCGAGACCGCTGCAGGCGACGATCCAGTGCCGCGGACTTGCGCCAGGGCTCGCGGCCCCGGAAAAGAAGGCGTCCGTCAAGCGCAGCGTCCTGCCGGCCGCGCTGATGCGTACCGTGTCCGCGTGGTCGAACGCGAGCTCGTAATCGAGCCCCAGGAATTCGCCGAGCAGAACGTCGCAGATCCAGCTGCGTTCAGGACGCTGAGTTTCCGGAAACGAGATACGCAGCATCAGTGTTTCCCGGTAAGTGACAGCAGGCCTTGGCGCAGGGTCAGCAGCCGCGACGGGGTTTTGCTGATGTGAAAATATGGGACATGGTTGCCGCCAAAGCCGCGCAGGTAGCCCTCGAAAGGCTCGATCATCGAGCCACAGAAGTTGTATTGGCGCGTCACGCCGCCGGCGTGCAGCAGTGACTCCCATAGGCAAAGACTGTTGCCTTCGCTCCCGCGGTAGGCAGGGTCCGTGCCCGAGATCAGGCCGTAGGCGCTGTGCTCGTCCCAGACGATGTAGCAGGCCGCATGTGCGGTGCCGTCAGGATCGAGAGCGCAGAACACCTTGCTGCAGTCGCGCTCTCGGCATGCGGCGTCGAGGCGCCGGACGAAGTCGTCGGGATACGGTGGGGGCAAGCCCTGGCGCGCGAAGGTCTTGCGGTTCAGGTCGAGAAGCAGGTCCAGCGGGACGTCGCTGCGGACTTCCAGCTGGTATTGCTTCCGGGCCTTGGTGATTGCGCGGCGCGTTTTGCCTTCGAATCCAGTCCACAATTTGTCGGTGTCGGTCAACTCGGACAGGACGAAGGTGTAATACGTGGTTTGCCGGAAGCCATTCCAGAAGAATGGCTGCCAGTTCCGGACGCGGGGATGCCAGGTCTGTGCGAAGTGAGCGAAACGGGGCAGTTGATCGATCAGTGCCTGCATGATTTCCTTGTCGTTGCTCAGTTGCGCCGCCTGCCTGCCCCCGGTCGGCCGCAACCATGGGCCGAGCACGGGCGTCAGCGCGGGCTGCGTGACGATCGTCATGCCGTAGCGGCTGCGGATCACATAAGGCATGGCCGCGAGCACTTCGCTGCCCTTCTTGACGAGCGCGACATCCCAGCCGTTCGGACCCGCCGCCGCGTCCAGCCACCAGTCGCGGGAAAACAGGGGTAGCGAAGGTGTCTGGGCGCAGAACCGGCGGTACGAGTCTTTCGGCGAGGCAATGTCGCTCGTCGGCTGTGCGCGCTCCTTCTGGTGCGGCCGCTTCGCCTCGGACTGCGGCGTCTTGGGCGGGATAGTCGTCATCGGGCTGGCTTTCGGTTGAAGGAGCGATCCTGGTGTCCGCTGGCGAGCGCCGAGATCAGCGCGCGGCGCAGGCGCAGCAGACGCGATGGGGTCTTGGTGAGGGTGAATACCGGTGTCTGCTCCGTCCCGAAGCTGCGGACATAGGGTTCGATCGACGGATTCATATTTCCGAGGAAATCGTATTTCGGGGCAACGGTGGCACTGAACTTGATGGCTTCCCATTGGCAGGCACTGGGGGCCTGGGTATGGTGCGCGTCGGGGTCGGAACCCTTCAGTAATGCATACGCACAATTGTCGTCCCAGACCGTATAGGTAGCGGCGTAATGCCGGCCAGCCTCGTCGACGACGATGTGGAGCTTGCGCCGCTTGTGTTCGACACACGCGGCGTCCAGGCGGCGCAGGCAGTCATCGCTAAACGCCTGCGCGACGCCGCGGTGTCCGATCGTCATCTTGTGCAGGGCAAGGAAAGCGTCGAGCGGCAGGTCCTCGCGCACCCGCAGGTTGTGCCGCGCGACAGCGGTCCTGCAATGTTTGCGGCGGCTGGGGTCGACCCTGTTCCAGACGCCATCCAGGTCGTCCAGCCCGGGAATGACGTACGTGTATTCAGTCGACTGGCTGAAACCGTTCCAGTAGAACGGGAGCCAGTTCGACAAATCCTTGTTGCAGGTCTGGGCAAAGTGGTCGAACCGGGGCAGTTGCTCGATCAGCGACTGCATGATTTTTTGCTGGTTGCTCAGTCTGCTGCTTGGGCTGCCTGCGTCGGCCCGCATCCATGGACCAAGTATCGGTGTCAGAGGCGGGTGCTGGATCACTTCCATGCCATACCGCCGCGCAACGCAGAACGGCATGGCGCCCACGATTCGTCCGTTCGCCCTCGCCAGCGCGACATCCCATCCGTCCGGCCCCGCCACGGCGTCAAGCCACCAGGCGTTTGAAAAAAGCGGGATCGAAGGCTCGGTTGCGCAAAGGTTCCGATATTCGGCTTTGTTCAGCAGAGTCTCGGAACCGCGCCGTGTATTCTCGCCTTCCGCCCCGCTCACCCCTTGAATGACTGCATCCATTGTTTGTCCCCGTCATAAAACAACGATTGAAACTCCGAAGCCGATCAAGGCGTCTGGCTGCCCGGTTTTCGCAAGTCGCCATCGCAGGCGAATTTATACGAAGCAATAAGATTCGCGAGATCAAATACGCCGTAGATAATTACGAAGCCGACGATGGCCATTTTCTCGTCCAGGCGAATCAGATAATGTGTTGCCGCCACCATCATCAGGCAAAGCAACATGCCCAGCTGCCACAAGAATTCGAATCGATTCTTCTGGGCGATTATCGCAACCAGGCTCAAAGGGTTACTGATGAAGCGCAGGTAAAACATTGGGCACATCAGCCGGGCATATTCGCCCGCAACACGCCACTTTTCACCAAAGACCAAAGAAAATAGCGAGGGTGCAAAAAGCAGCAGGACCAGGAACGGGAGTGTCGCGACCGCCACAAGTTTTTTGAGCGTCGAAATAAATATCTCCCGGCAATGTTGCCCGGCGAGGAAAGATTTGCTGATCTCCTGCCTGAATACATCTCCAATCGAGCCTGATACCAATGACAGCGGCAATCCGACCGCCCTCTCGGCCAGCATGAAAAATCCCGACGCCGCCAGACCGAACGCGGCGTTGATGAATATCGTGGGCAGCTGGACCGACACCGCACCCAGCGTATGGGCCGGGACCAGGTATTGCGGACAGCTCCGGTAACGCTTCGCGAGCGCCAGCATCCTGCGTTTGGAGACACCGCGCCAGAACTGCGGACAATGGCGGCGCACCATGCTCGCCATCATTCCCGCAGCCAGGGCCTGGCCGCAAACGCTCCCGACCACCAGTCCGCCGGCGCCGGCGCGGAGCAGCCCGAGGCCGAGCTGCACGGCCGAGGTCCCTCCGCTGTGAAGCACTTGCCGATGCGCCATCAAAAGATACAGTTTGTGGCGATTGCTCCAATGTTTTAGATTCGAGTAAATTCCATTGAGAAAAACTGCCAGGGGAACGAAATACAGCCAGAAAGCCATCGACTCATTTCCCAACGCTTTCGCTATTGGCACGCTCAATATGCAAGCGAGTGCCAACAAGGCGACGCCGACGACCAGGTTGATCGTGATCGACAATGCGGCAATATTGGTGGCGTCGACATCCTTACGCGGCAGCATGATCGCGAATTCATAACGTCCCGTGGCGAGCACGGACAAGCTCGATACGACCGAGACAAAGAGTGCGAGTACGCCAAATTGCTCCGGCGGGTAGAGGCGCGACAGGATCGGCGTTACCGCGAGCGGGATAAGCTGCGCGAGTCCGGTCCCCGTCATCAGGGTAACCACATTGCGGTTGAATTCGCCCTGGAAGAACACTCTGACGCTATTTAACATGGACGTGTTCGCTTTAGTGCCTAGCGGCAAAAAAATTGGCGCTGCATTACGCCGTGACACTCGAGTGTTACATGGCCCGGACTGACACCAAATGAGATACTCCTATTTGGTCCGAATTAGCTTTTTGATACTACTCAAGCCGTAAAGCCGCGATTGCATGGTTCTTCGGCTGACCGCCATCAACAACCTCCAGTCCGTTTGTCACGATAGTGAACGGCGCAGGAATGGCGCCTGCCCTTCTGCCGGTTCCAGCGCTGCAAGTTATTTCAATGGAAAGGAGTGAAGCCGTGAAACATTCTGCTATCGAAATCGGGACTCAGCTGGAGGCCGCGGCGCCCCAGCTCAGGACTGTGGAGACGATGCTGCAAGACATGGAGAGCAACGTGGCGCCGAATGCGCGGGCGGTCGCGCAAGGAAAATCGAAGCCCTTTTTGCCGACGATGCCTGCCGCCGAGTACGAAGAGCTGAAGACGACACTGCGCGCGGATGCCCAGTTGGCCGGGAAGCCCGTCGAAGCCGAACTGGAGGCCGGAGCAGAGGCCCTCCCCCGTGCGCCGATCGTCCTCGTCGGACCGAATTTCGCGGGCGCGACGGACGTTGATGGACTGATTCCGCCGGATACGCATGGCGCGGTGGGCCTCGACCATTTTGTCGAGGTGACGAACTCGCACATCGACATCTTCCTGCGGGCCAATCCCAGTCAGCGCACGAGTATTTCGCTGGCAGCCTTCTTCGGCTATACGACCCGCGTGCTGTTCGATCCGCGCGCCGTGTACGACAGCGTGTGGAACCGCTGGGTCGTCACGGCGGACGCCTTCCAGGAGTCGAGCACGCGCCAGCTCTTTTTCGTCGCGATTTCCACGACGTCGAACCCGCTCGGCTCGTATTTCATCTACGCGCTGAACGTGACCTTCAACGCCGGCGATTTCTGGGACTACCCGCAGCTCGGCTACGACCAGGACTCGATCATCATCACCGCCAATGTGTTCACGTCGTCCGGCGGATTCCGGGGCGCCGATATGTTCGCGGTGGCGAAGGCCCGCCTGTACAACGGGCTGGGTTTCTCCGTTCCCGTGTTCACGGGCCTGCGCGCCACGCTCGCGCCGCCGATCGTCCTCGACCAGAATGCACGCACTTACCTGATCGCCGCGTCGGGCGGCAGCAGTTTGAGCCTGTATACGCTGACCAACTCGAGCAGGCCGAACGCAATCCAGCTGACCGGGCCGGTGAATGTGTCGGTGCCTGCCTATACCGCCCCGCCCGACGCGCCGCAGCCGGGCACGACCGACCGGCTGGACACGCTCGACGGCCGCTTCGTCAACGCCAGCACGCAAACCGGCGATTTCCTGTGGCAGGTCCATACCGTCAACCTGGTGGGCTATGCGGCACCCAAGTTCTACCAGATCAATACGGCCACCAGTTCGCTCGTGCAAAGCGCGTTCTTCTTCGGCACGTCGACGTCGTTCGACTTCAATGCCTCGATCGCCGCCAACAGCGCGAACGATATCTACGTGACCTGGACGATGACCGACCCGCCGCGCGGCACCAACGCCCAGGTGCGATTCTCGGGCTTCGACCACAACAACGGCAGCACCTATGTGCTGAGCCCGGGCATCGCGGCCTTCACGAGTCCGACGTACTTCACGGGTGGCCGCTGGGGCGATTACTCGGCGGTGACGGTAGATCCGCGCAACTCACGGCGCGCGTGGCTCGTCAATGAGGATGTCCTGACGAACCACGACTGGGGCAGCCGCATCGTCGGCATCGGCTTCACGGCGTGATCAGCGGATGCCGCTGTCGTAAATGATGCGTACCGGCGTGAACTGGTCCCTGATCACGGTGACCATTTGCGCCGGCGCCTGCGGATAGATGGCGTCGGATGCCGGGTGCAGGACGTACGTGCCCGGCTCGAGAATGATGCGGAACCGGCCGTCCGGGTCGCTGCGGATCTCGGCCACGTGGCGCCCCGCACCATTCGCCACGCCGATCAGCGCCTCGTACGGGCGCTGGTTGACCATGCCCGGCCATTCGACCGGACTTAGCGGCCGCAGGATCACCTCCCCGTCGATACCGCTGGTGGCGTGAACTGGAACCATCATGCATCCAGTATAGCCACCAAAAGGACTTACAGGATGCCGCGGCCGTTCACCGACGCGATGATTTCGTCGTAGCGTTCGTTGTCGGTCTTGTGCAGGTAGGCCGCCGTCGTCGCGATGTTCGCGTGGCCCGCCGTGTCCTGCAGCGTCTTCAGCTGCACGCCGTTGTTCGCGTGGTTCGTCAGCATGCTGTGGCGCAGCCAGTGCGCCGAGGCCTGGCGCAGCGTGGCGGCCGTGTCGCTGTCGCCGCGCCCGTCCGCCACGCCCGCCGCGTCGGCGAAGATCGCCTTGATGGCTTCCGAGGCCGCCTCGTCCGTGATGCGCGCGAGTGCGCGGCTGCGGCTGGACAGCACGAGCGGCGTGCGGTCCGTGCGGTCCGTTTGCGGCAACAGGCCGAACACCTGGCGGTAGGATCGGAAGGCGTCCAGCATGTCGGGCGGCACCGGCAGGCGGCGCGGCTTGTTGCCCTTGCCGAGGACATCCAGCCACCAGCGGCCGTTGCCTTCCGTGTAGATCGACCCCATCGATGCGCCCACGATCTCGTTCAGGCGCGCGCCCGTGTGCGCGAAGGCGACGAGCAGGAAGCGGTCGCGGGCGCGGCGCTTGAGGGCTGCCGGCGTGTCGGCCGGACGGTGCGCGACGGTCTCCAGCGCCAGCGCGATCGCGCCCTGCGTCAGGTAGCGCGTGATGCGGCTTGCGGACGGCGCCCGGATGTTGCGCACGAGCGCGCCGGGGTTGCGGCGCAGATAGCCCGTCTGCTCCGCAAAGCCCAGCAGGCCCTTCACGGCAATCATCGCCTGGCGCCGGCTCGCGTCGGACAGCGGCCCCGTGAAGGGCCGGTAGCGGGGATCGGTGCGCGGCCATTTTGTAGTGCATACCCACTCGGGCGGCGGGCTCTTGAGGAATTCCTTGTACGCGTTCAGGTCGGCCACGTGCAGCTGGGCCAGCGTCTTTTTGGCTTCCTCGCGGCACCAGGTCAGGAAGCGGAACAGTTCCTTTTGCGTGTTCTGGATGGATTTGGCGCTCAGTTCGCCGTGGGCGATGAATTCGCGGGCCAGGTCGATGTCGGTGGTCGCTTCCGTGATCGCGTCCTCGGCCTGGCGATACATCTTGACGTGCAGGCGGCCGCTCGCCCCGGTCGTGATTGCTTCCGGAATCGTTGGGCCAAGGTCGATGGGCGTAAAGTTCGGCATGACGTCGCTGATATAACTGTGTTTATATACAGTATAACAGCTCGGCCGCCTGTGGCCCAGCGCCGGATTTGATCTAGTCGGCCAATCCGCGCCGCGTCGCCGCCAGGATCTCGTCGCCCAATGCGGGATCCTCGACGGCCCGCGCCAGGGTCACGGCGCCCACCATCGCGGCCAGCGCCAGCATCGCGTCGGCCCGTGCCTCCGCTTCGGTGCGGCGCTTGCCCGGCAATGCACGCATCAGGCGGGCGATGACGCCCTTCACGTGGGCCGTGAACGGGCCGCGCGTGGCCGGCTCCTTCGCGGCGTCGGCGGCGAGCGCCGTCATGAGGCAACCGGTGCCGGCGCTGTCGACGTGGCGCCGGCTCAGGTACAGGTCGAGGTAAGCCGTGATCCCCTGGTCCGCCACGATGCGGTCGACATCGGCGTGCGTCCGGGTCGACAGGTCGGCCAGCGCCTCGGCCATCAATGCTTCCTTGGAGGCGAAATGGTTGTAGAACGGCCCGTGCGTGAGGCCCGTCGCCTTCATGATCTCGCCGACGCTGACGCCCGCGAAGCCGCGTTCGCGGAACAGGCGGCCCGCTTCCTCCAGGATGCGGCGGTGCTTGGCAGCGGTTTCTTCCGGTGGATAGCGCATGACTATCGCCTCCATATAATTTTCAGGGTTGACGGCAAACATTATATCCATCATGCTTCATCCATTCAAACATGACGACCCTCATGTTTGCTTTCAACCCCACCATCGAGGAGCACATCATGAGCAAAGCACAGCAAGGCACGGCCATCGTCACGGGCGCATCCGCAGGCCTGGGCAAGATCTACGCGGACCGCCTGGCCCGCCGCGGGTACGACCTCGTCCTCGTCGCCCGCCGCGGCGACAAGCTGGCCGAGCTGGCCGAGACGCTGACGCGGGAGTACGGCGTGCAGGTCCGTCCCTTCGTTGCCGACCTCAGCCAAAGCGCCGACGTCGAGCGTCTGGCCGATCTGATCCGTGACGACGCCGGCATCACCATGCTCGTGAATAATGCGGGCGTCTCGGTGTCGGGTTCCACGACGACCCTGGATCCGGCCGACGTCGCGTGGCAGCAGGCGATCAACGTGGACGCCGTCAACCGCCTGAGCCTTGCCGCCCTGCCGAAGTTCCTCGAGCGCGACCGCGGCACCCTCGTGAACATTGCCTCGATCCTCGGATTCGGCTTCCTGCCGACGAGCACTTTCTACAGTGCCGGCAAGGGCCATGTGGCGAACCTGACCCGTGCCCTGCAGAACGAGGTGCAGGGTACGAACGTCCGCGTGCAACTGGTGGCGCCGTCGGTGACGGCCACGGAGATCTGGGAAGAAGACCGTCTGAATGCGATGGACCCGCGCATCGTGATGACGGCCGAGGATTGCGTGGATGCGGCCCTGGCCGGCCTCGACCTGGGCGAACGGGTGACCTTCCCGTCTGTCGAGGATGCACAGCTGTGGAAGAATTTCGAGGAGGCCGCCGCGAAACTGATGCAGGGCGCGATGAGCGGCAGGCCGGCCTCGCGCTACCAGGCCGCCGCGCACGCTTGAACCGTGTTTGCAGCCCGGCCGCGCCTACGGGACAATGACCGTGACGACCCGCACACCGAAAGGAGCATGCATGAGCATCACGGTAAAGAACACGACGCCCGACACGACCCGCGTCACCCTGTTCGGCGAACTCCGCGACGGCAGCTTCGACGCGAAGATCATGGCCGAGACCGATGTACCGTACACGCGTTGCTGGGACGATGAAGTCGAGCAACGCATCGTCTACATCCAGCCCGATCCCGACCAGTTGAAGGCGATCCTCGCCGCGCTCAACGAGCGGCGCCTGACGATCGAACAGTTGCAGGAATTCGGCAGCGTGGGCGGCGGAACCTCGGATATTCCGGTCTGATCCTACATGCGCACGCCGTGCCTGCCGACAGACGGGCGGCGTGCGCACGGCGACAATCGCTCATCTATTGACAGATCAGGAGGCGAACATGAACGCGAAATCGACGACGATCGGCGTCGGCAACCCCACCAGCGGCGAAGAAGGCAGCACCCTCACCCACGAGACGATGGCCGAGACGGGCGGCAGCGGTACCCAGCCGCGTCCGGAAGAGGAAGCGCCGATGTCGCGCGGCAGCAGCCAGTCCGGCGACGCCGGCAACCGCCAGGGCCGCTCAAATGAGCCGGACGAGCCGGCCGAGGGCGAAGGCACGGCCGCAACCGCCATCAACCGCGGCTACCAGGACACGCGCAGCCGCCAGGCCAGCCCCGGTTCGACGGGCCTCGGGTCTCCGGAAACGGGCGGCAACCAGAGCGAAGACGACTTGGCGCCGCCCCGCCGCGACTGACCGGTCAGGCCGCGCCGGCCATGCGCCGGCAAGCGTCCGCGCAGGCGCGGCACGCTTGGGCGCAGGCCTGGCAATGGTCCATGTCGTGCTTGCCGCATTCGTCGCCGCAGGCGGAGCATACGTCCGCGCACAGGCGGCACAGGTCGCGGGCGAAGTCGCTGCCGCGTGCCATGAAGGCGGCGGCCGTGCGGCAGACCTGGGCGCAATCCATGTCGAGCGCGATGCAGCGCGCCATCATGTTGACGTCGTCTTCCTGCAGGCACGCCGTCGAACAGTGGTCGCAGGCGGCCGCGCAGGCCTGGCAGGCATCGATACAGGCTTTGAAATCATCGTAAGACATCATTCCTCCTGTCGAATGTGGATGGATGACGCTTATTTTTGCCCAACGCTCCGGATGATGGCGCCACCCTTCATGACGAAGTTTACGCGCGTCAGCTCTGCCGGGTCCGCCAGCGGATCGCCGCCGACCGCCACGACGTCCGCATACTTGCCCGGCGTGATCGACCCGACGCGGTCCTTCCAGCCCAGCAGGTCGGCGCCGTTGATCGTCGCGGCCTGGATCGCCTGCATGGGCGACATGCCGTACTTGACCATGTAGAAGAACTGGCGGGCATTGTCGCCATGTGGATAGACCCCAGCGTCGGTGCCGAACGCCATCCTGTCGCCCGCCCTGAACGCCTTGCGGAAGTTATCGCGCTGCAGTTGCCCCACCATGCGCTCTTTCTCCAGCGACTCGGGCAGCATGCCGGCCTTTGCGCCTTCCTGCAGGATGAAGTCGTCGTTATAGATATCCATGACGAGATAGGTCCCTTTTTCGCGCGCCAGGCGGATGCCCTCGTCGTCGATGAGGCTCGCGTGCTCGACGGAGTCGACGCCGGCCAGGATCGCGTCGCGGATGCTGCTGGCGCCATGCGCATGCGCGGCCACGCGGCGGCCCAGTTTATGGGCTTCCTCGACGATGGCCTTCATCTCTTCCAGGGTCAGCTGCTGGGCGCCCGCTTCGTCGCCCTTCGACAGCACGCCGCCGGACGCACAGATCTTGATGGTGTCCGCGCCGAACTTCGCCATCTCGCGGACTTTGGCACGCGCGGCCCACGGACCGTCGGCCACGCCGTTTTCCGTGAAATGGAAATCGTGCGGCAGCAGGTTGTTGTCGCAGTGGCCGCCCTGGATGCCGATGGCGTAGCCGGCGACGCGCATGCGCGGGCCCGGCAGTTCACCGTCGTTGATGGCGTCGCGCAGCGCCACGTCGCCGAAGCCGCTCGCGCCCACGTTGCGCACGGTCGTGAAGCCGGCTTCCAGCGTACGCCGCGCCGCGTAGGCGCCGTACATGGCGGCGCGGATGTCGGACACGCCCAGCGAGCGGTAGCCATGCAGGTTCGGGTCGCCGGTCAGGTGCACGTGGGCGTCGATGAGGCCCGGCAGCACGGTTTCGCGCGACAGGTCGATCACCCGGGCGCCGGCCGGCACGGTCGTGCTCGCGGTGGGACCGACGGCCGTGATGCGTTCGCCGCTGACGAGGATGGTCTGGTCCTGCAGCACTTTGCCGGCGACGACGTCGACGAGTTTGCCGGCGCGGATGGCGACGACCTGGTCGGCGGCCGCGGCCGACAATGCCAGGGTGAGCATGGCCAGTGCGGCCGCGATCGGTGTCTTCTTCATGTGGTGGGACTCTCGGATAAAAGAGGCTGCGCAGCCAGTCGGTACCAGTTGCGCCAGGAAACGATGGCATTGATCCAGAAGCCGGCGTACAGCACGGCCGTCAGCACGAGGTCGCGGCTCAGGTACAGAGGCGCGGCGATGGAGTTCACCAGCAGCCAGAACGCCCAGTTCTCGACGCGGCGCTGCATCATGAGCACCTGGCCGATGATGGAAAAGACGAGGACGGCGGAATCGAGGAACGGCGCGTAGGCACTGGTCGTGAAGTGCAGCAGTGCCCCGTAGCCGGCCGTGGCGGCGATGCCCATCGGCACGGTCCACAAGAGGTTCGCGACGCCGGCGTGGGTGATCGGCAGCGGCTCGCCGTGATCGCCGCGCTTCCATTTCCACCAGCCGAGGGCACTGGTGGCAACGAAGAAGACCTGCAGGGCGACGTCGGCGTACAGGCGGTTCTGGGCGAACAGCACCCCGAACAGCGTGCAGCCGACGATCCCCGTCCACCATGTATGGACGTTGTTGCGCCCGGCCAGCAGGATGGACACCGCGACAAATCCGTTCGCCGCCAGTTCGAGCGGCGCGATCATCGCGCCCGGCCCTGCCCGCCCTTGCTCATGTACGCACCCTTGCACGCTCCTTGAAGAAGCGTGTACTGTACGCCACCCCCTCCGATTCTTGCAAGAGAGAAATCTTACAGCTTCATCGTGCGGTGTTCCGCATCGACGTCCGGCCGGGTGCCCGTCATGGCCGCCTTCGCGTACGCGAACAGGCGCACCATCTTGCTGTCGTGCGAATCCCAGTATTCCGCAGAGTGCGGCTCGACGCGGATCAGCACGGCATGCTCGTCGTCGGGACCGGCCGGGAACCACGCCTGCACGCCGGCATTCCACATGGCGCGGATGCGCTCGCGGTCGACGACGCGCTCGGCCAGGCCGCTGACCGAGACGAACAGGCTGTCTTCCGGCTTCGCGAACGACAGGTTCACCTGCGGCCGGTGTGCGATGCAATCCCACAGCGCCGTCTGCGTGGACGTGAAGAACCAGACGCCGCCCGCGTCGTCGACCTCTTCCTGCGTCATCGGCTGGCTCAGCAGGTGGCCGTGTTCATCCTGCCACGTGAACATGGGAAAGCGGACTTCCTTGATCCGCGACTTCAGGTCGGCGATGTCTTTGCTGTCGTGTGTGCTCATGGTGGTTCCTCGTGCGATTGGAAGCGCTATCGTAGCCGGCGCCCGGCCCCCGGTCCGTGCGGCGGCGTACGGATGGCTTGCACACCCGACTTTTGAGACGGGTCAACAGTGCCGGCAAGCAGAAAAAATGCCGCGTTGCAGCGCAATATAATCGGCTCAGTACAGCCAACTTCAGCTTCGTTGACGGGTGACGCATGGGTGCATTGTTCGAGCAGGAGCCGCGGCCACGCCTCGTCGTTCACGTGATCGACGCGCTCGACGCCGCGGTGACGGACACCAGCCTGCTGAACCTGATCCGCCACCTGCCGCCCGAGCGCTACCGCCACGCCATCGTCTGCATGCATGACCGCGGCGGCCGCCAGGACGACGTCCGCGAGCACGGCGTCGAGGTCGTCAACCTGCACAAGCGATCCGGGACCGATCCCTTGCACTACCTGCGCATGTTCGGCGTGCTGCGCGCGCTGCGGCCCGACCTCATCCACACGCGCGACGGCGCCGGCCTGGCGGCGCAGGTGATCGCGGCGCTGGCCGGGGTCAAGCTGCGCGTGCATGCGGAGCACGGGCACGGCACGGCACGGGCGAACGGCGGCGTCGGCACGCGCCTGCTGCGCCGGCTGCTGTGCCCGCTCATCGATCATTACATCGCCGCCAGCAGCGATCTGGAAGAATGGCTCGTGGAATCCGTCGGCGCGGAACCGGCGCGCGTGTCGCAAATCGCGAACGGCGTCGACAGCGTGCAATTCCATCCGCGCCTCGGGCCGTCCGCGGCCGTCGGGCCGCCCGGGTTCATGCACGACGGCGCGTTCGTCGTCGGCAGTGTCGGCCGGATGGACGCCGCGGGCAACCACACGACCCTCGTCGAGGCGTTCCTGCGCCTGATCGCGTCGCCGCATCCGGCGCACCAGCGGCTGCGCCTGCTGCTGGTCGGCGATGGCCCCGAGCGCGCCGAGTGCCAGGCGCTGCTGCACCGGGCCGGCGCGGCGTCGCGCGCGTGGCTGGCGGGCGCCCGCGCCGACGTGCCCCAGCTGATGCGCGCGATGGATTTGTTCGTGCTGCCGTCCCGCGCGGAGGACCGGGCCAATGCAATCCTGCAGGCGATGGCGACGGGGCTGCCGGTCGTCGCATCGGCCGTCGGCGGCAATACGGAACTCGTCCATCCGGGCTTTACCGGCATCCTCGTGCCGCCCATGTCGACGGAACTGCTGGCGGCGGCGATCGCCGATTACTGCAGGATCCCAGACATGGCGGCCCGCCACGGGGCGCGGGCGCGCAGCCAGGTCATCGCCCGCCACAGCATGCCGGCGATGGCCCGCGACGTCCTCGCCGTCTACGACGCCCTCACGGGATGCTGAACAGCGCCAGTTCCACATACCCGCGCCAAATCGTCTATAGTGATGCCTCTTTACAAAAGCAAAACCAAGAGAGTGCGATGAAATTTGACGTAGCCATCGTCGGCAGCGGCCTGGCCGGCCTGTCGGTTGCCCTTCATCTGGCGCAAACCCGCAAGGTCGCCATCATCTCCAAGCGCGAGCTCCTCGACGGTGCCAGCAACTGGGCCCAGGGCGGCATCGCCGCCGTGCTGGATTCGGGCGACAGCCACGACCAGCATATCGCCGACACCCTCGTCGCCGGCGCCGGCCTGTGCGACGAAGCGGCCACCCGCTACATCGTCGAGCACGGGCGCGAGGCGATCGAATGGCTGATCGAGCAAGGCGTGCCCTTCACCCGCGACGAGACCGCGGAACTCGGCTTCCACCTGACCCGCGAAGGCGGCCACAGCCAGCGCCGCATCATCCATGCCGCGGACGCCACCGGCCACGCCGTGCAGGTGACGCTGGAGCAGAAAGTGCGCGCGCACCCGAACATCACCCTGTTCGAACATCACTGCGCGATCGACGTGATCACGTCCGATAAACTGCAGCCGGACGGCGTGCACGCCGGCCCCGCCCTCGTCGGCCAGCCGCGCTGCTACGGCCTGTACGTGCAGGACGAAAAGAGCGGCAAGGTGCAGACGTTCGAGGCGGAGCACACGGTGCTCGCGACGGGCGGCGCCGGCAAGGTCTACCTGTACACGACAAATCCCGACACGGCGACCGGCGACGGCATCGCGATGGCCTGGCGTGCCGGCTGCCGTGTGTCGAACATGGAATTCATCCAGTTCCACCCGACCTGCCTGTACCACCCGTTCGCGAAATCGTTCCTGATCACGGAAGCCGTGCGCGGCGAAGGCGGCCTGCTGAAGCTCCCGCCCGAGGCGGGTACCGCGGCCGGCACGCGCTTCATGCCGGCGCACGACGAACGGGGCGAACTGGCGCCGCGCGACGTCGTGGCGCGCGCCATCGACTTCGAAATGAAGAAGCGCGGCGTCGACTACGTCCACCTGGACATCACCCACAAGAGCCCGGAATTCATCAAGGAACACTTCCCGACGATTTACGCGCGCTGCCTGGAGCTGGGCATCGACATCACGAAGGAAGCGATCCCCGTCGTGCCGGCCGTGCACTTCACGTGCGGCGGCGTCGTGACGGACCTCGCGGGCCGCACCGACATCCCGGGCCTGTACGCCGTCGGCGAGACCGCTTACACGGGCCTGCACGGCGCGAACCGCCTGGCCAGCAACTCGCTGCTGGAATGCCTCGTCGTCGGTCGCGCCTGCGCGCACCAGATCGCGGCCGCGCCGGCCGTCGACCTGCCCGCGCTGCCCGCATGGGACGAGAGCCGCGTCACCAACGCGGACGAGGAAGTCGTCATCGCCCATAACTGGGACGAGCTGCGCCGCTTCATGTGGAACTACGTCGGCATCGTGCGCACGACCAAGCGCCTGGAACGCGCGCAGCACCGCATCAAGCTGCTGAAGGAAGAGATCGACGAGTACTACCGCAACTTCCGCGTGACCAACGACCTGCTTGAGCTGCGCAACCTCGTCGAGGTGGCACACCTGATCGTGCGCAGCGCACTGTCCCGGCACGAAAGCCGCGGCCTGCATTTCTCGCGCGACTATCCGGATACATTGCCGAAAGCCCTGCCCAGTGTGCTGACGCCGCGCCGGCGCTGATGAACCAGAAGCTCACTCCATCGACCGTCCTGCTGCTGACCGTCCCGCCCCTGCTGTGGGCGGGCAACGCCATCGTGGGACGGCTCGTGCGCACGGCCGTGCCGCCGATGACGCTGAACCTGCTGCGGTGGGTCATCGCGCTGGCCGTCCTGCTGCCGCTGGGCTGGGCGACGTTGCGCCAGGCCGGCGTGCTCGATGCGATCCGCACCCGCTGGCGCCGCTATGCGCTGCTGGGGCTGCTCGGGATCGGCATGTACAACTCGCTGCAGTACCTGGCGTTGCAGAGCTCCACGCCCATCAACGTGACTCTCGTCGCCTCCGGCATGCCGGTCTGGATGATGCTCGTCGGCCGCCTGTTCTACGGCGTGGCCGTGCGCACGCGCCAGGTGATCGGCGCCCTGCTGTCGATCGTCGGCGTGCTCGTCGTGCTGTGCCGCGGCGACGTCGACCAGCTGCTCGCGCTGCGTCTCGTTGCCGGCGATCTCTACATGATCCTCGCGACGATCGCGTGGTCATTCTACAGCTGGATGCTGCTGCAGCCGCAGGACGAGCCGGCCTTGCGCGCGGACTGGGCCGCGTTCCTCGCCGCGCAGGTGGCGTTTGGCCTGTTGTGGTCGGCCAGTTTTGCCGGCGTCGAGTGGTCCCTGGGCGCGTCGGCCATCGCATGGAGCTGGCCCGTCGTGGCGGCGCTGCTGTTCGTGGCCGTGTGCCCGGCCGTGCTGGCGTTCGCGATGTGGGGCGCGGGCATCCGCCGTGCCGGCCCCGGCATCGGCGCCTTCTTCGTCAACCTCACGCCCCTGTTCACGGCGCTGCTGTCGACCGCCTTCCTCGGCGAGCTGCCCCATGCCTACCACGTGCTCGCGTTCCTGCTGATCGTGGGCGGGATCGTCGTTTCCGCCAAACGTTGAAATAGCCGTAACGTGTTTCTGTGCGGGCATCGAAGATGTTACGATCCCAGCGGAAGGAGCACAACGATGGCAGAAGCATTCACCGTCCACGACCACGCGGCGCGGATCGCCGCATTCCTCGACCGCCACCCGCGCGCGCTCGTGCTGACGGGCGCGGGGCTGTCGACGGCATCCGGCATTCCCGATTACCGCGACCGCGACGGCACCCGCCGCGGCAAACCCCCGATCCACGGTCCGGATTTCCGCAAATCCGAGGCCGTGCAGCGGCGCTATTGGGCGCGCAGCATGATCGGCTGGCCCGTGCTCGCGCAGGCCCGGCCCAATCGCGGCCATGTCGCCATCGCCGGTCTGGAGCGGATCGGGAAGATCGGGTCGGTGCTGACGCAGAACGTCGATGGACTGCACGGCCAGGCCGGCAGCCATGGCGTGCTGGAATTGCACGGCAATATCCATACGGTCGTGTGCCTCGAATGCTCGGCCATGTTTCCGCGCGCCTTCGTGCAGGGGCAACTGGAAGATTTTAATCCGCAGATGGCGGGCGCGAACGCGACGCCGCTGCCGGACGGCGACGCGTCCGTGGAACCGACGGAGCTGGCCAGCTTCCGGCTGCCGTATTGCACGTGCTGCAGCGGCACCTTGATGCCGAACGTGGTGTTCTTCGGCGATAACGTCCCGCCGGCCCGCACGGCCATCGCGCTGGAACAGATGGAACGGGCCGACGCGCTGCTGGTCGTCGGTTCGTCACTGATGGTCTATTCCGGCTTTCGCTTCTGCCGCATGGCGCAGGCTGCGGGCAAGCCGATCGCCGCCATCAATCTCGGCCGCACGCGGGCCGACGACCTCCTCGACATCAAGATCGAAGAATCGGCCGAGCGGGTCCTCCCGCTCGCGCTGGACATGCTCACCGAAGGTTCGGAGCAGACGGAGCGAGACAACACGCCATCCATACCACTCGACGGGGGAATACTGTGACGAAAACGTTAAGCAGCACTGGTGTCAAACCCTGGCAGGCCGGCGCGTTGCTGGCCGGTCTCGGCCTCGCGGCCTCTTATTTCTATGTGCGTTCCAAGACGAAGCAGGCGGAGGCGGAGAATCCGCCGCAGGGCCGCTTCGTCAAGGTCGACGGCGTGCGCCTGCACTACGTGGAGCGCGGCAGCGGCCCCGTGCTGGTCCTGCTGCACGGGAACGGCGTGCTGGCCAGCGATTTCCAGACCAGCGGCCTGATGGACAAGGCGGCCGAGCACTATCGCGTGATCGCGTTCGACCGGCCCGGTTTCGGCTACAGCGAGCGCCCGCGCAGCAAGGTGTGGACGCCGCAGGCCCAGGCGCGCCTGCTCCATCACGCGCTGCAGGAGATCGGCGTCGATTCGGCCATCGTCCTGGGCCACTCGTGGGGCACGCTCGTCGCGCTGTCGATGGCGCTGGAGGTGCCCGACTTCGTGCGCGGCCTCGTGCTGCTGTCGGGTTATTACTACCCGAGCTTGCGCGCCGACGTGCCGCTGCTGTCCGGCCCCGCCATCCCGCTCGTGGGCGACCTGATGCGTTATACGATCTCGCCGCTCGTTACGCGCATGCTGTGGCGTCCGTTGACGAAGCGCGTGTTCTCGCCGCAGCCGGTCGACGCGCGCTTCCGCGAACTGCCCGTGTGGATGCTGCTGCGCCCGAGCCAGCTGCGCGCCAGTGCGGCCGAGACGGCGCTGATGGTGCCGTCGGCCGTGACGCTGTCCAGGCATTATCCGGAGCTGAAGGTGCCGGTCGTGGTCATGGCCGGGACCAAGGACAAGATCGTCGACTTTGGCCACAACTCGGAGCGGCTGGACGAGCGCCTGCCGGACAGCGAGCTGCAGTTGCAGCCCGGCGTCGGGCACATGACGCATTATGCGCATCCGGAGAAGGTGCTGGCCGCGGTCGACGAGATCGCGGGCCGGGTCGGGGAATCCGTGTACCGCCGTAATCCGCAGGCCGAGGCGTTGGCCAGGGCCAGCGAGAGCGGTACGTAATCAGCCGACGATACGGAGCGAGTAATCGGTGGCCTTCACGTCCTTCGTGAGGCTGCCGATCGAAATCCGGTCGACACCGGTTTCGGCGATCGCGCGCACGGTCTGCATGTTGATGCCGCCGGACGCTTCCAGCAACGCGCGCCCTTCGTTGATGCGCACGGCTTCGCGCATCATGTCCAGGTCGAAGTTGTCGAGCAGGACCGACGTGGCGCCCGCGCCGAGCGCTTCTTCCAGCTCGGCGATCGACTCGACCTCGATCTGGATCGACACACCCGCATCCAGCGCAGTCGCGGCCTGCAGCGCCGGCGTGATGCCGCCCGCCGCCGCGATGTGGTTTTCCTTGATCAGGATACCGTCGTACAGCGCCATGCGCTGGTTGGCGCCGCCGCCCACGCGTACCGCGTACTTTTGCGCCTGGCGCAGGCCCGGCAGCGTCTTGCGCGTGTCGAGGATCTTCGCCCTGGTGCCGGCGATGACGTCGACATAGGTGCGCGCGGCCGACGCGACGCCGGACAGCAGCTGCAGGAAGTTCAGCGCCGAGCGCTCCGCCGTCAGCAGCGACCGCGGCGAGCCTTCGATCGTGCAGACGACGCTGTCGGCCGCCATCACGTCGCCCTCGGCATATTTCCAGTCGATCTCGATGTCCTGGTCGACGGCGAGCATGACGCCGTCGAACCACGGCGCGCCGCACAGGACGGCCTGCTCGCGCACGATCACGCGCGCCTTCGCGCGGGGTTCCTCCGGCACAAGCTTGCCCGTGAGGTCGCCGCTGCCGACGTCTTCCAGCAGCGCGGCCAGCAGGTTCTGTTCGAATGCGGCCTGCAGCTTCTCGTCGAACTGCCCTTCTTCGGCAAATGGATTGCGGAGATTGCTCATGCGGGACCGATTCCTTTGAAGAGATTGGCTTCCTGCTCCAGCGAGCCGGTCGGCAGTGCCTTCGCCTTCTTGGCGGCGGCAAAGTCGAGCATGCGGTCGATGGCGCGCTTGGCCTGCTTGCCGATCTCCGGATCGACGAAGATTTCGTTCCTGCCATCGGTGGATTCGAGGACGTCGGCCAGGTTCTGCAGGCCGTTCATCGCCATCCACGGGCAGTGCGCGCAGCTCTTGCAGCTGGCGCTGTTGCCGGCCGTCGGGGCTTCGATCAGGGTCTTGCCCGGTGCGGCCATGCGCATCTTGTGCAGGATGCCGTTGTCGGTGGCGACGATAAAGTGCGTCGCGTCCATCGTCTGCGCCGCATTGATCAGCTGCGTGGTCGAGCCGACGACGTCCGCCTGGGCGACGACGTTGGCCGGCGATTCCGGGTGCACGAGGACTTTCGCGTGCGGGTATTCCGCGCGCAGCAGGTCCAGTTCGATGCCCTTGAATTCGTCGTGCACGAGGCAGGAACTCTGCCACAGCAGCATGTCGGCGCCCGTCTGCTTCTGGATGTACGAACCGAGGTGGCGGTCCGGCGCCCACAGGATCTTCTTGCCCTGGTCATGCAGGTATTTGACGATGTCCAGGCCGATCGACGACGTCACCATCCAGTCCGCGCGCGCCTTCACGGCAGCGGAGGTGTTCGCGTAGACGACGACCGTACGGTCGGGATGCTGGTCGCAGAACGCGGCGAATTCGTCGGCCGGGCAGCCCAGGTCCAGCGAGCAGGTCGCGTCCAGGTCCGGCATCAGGATCGTCTTTTCCGGGCTCAGGATCTTCGCCGTTTCGCCCATGAAGCGCACGCCTGCCACGACGAGCGTCTTCGCGGGGTGATCGCGGCCGAAGCGCGCCATTTCCAGCGAGTCCGACACGCACCCGCCCGTTTCCTCGGCGAGATCTTGCAGGTCGGCATCGACGTAATAGTGCGCGACGAGGACGGCTTCGCGCTCCTTCAGCAGGCGGCGGATGCGGTCCTTCAGCGCGGTCTTTTGTTCGACTTCGAGCGGCGACGGGGTGCGGGCCCAGGCCTCGGCGGTGGAGCAGACGCCGCCGACCGGCCGGTCGTATTCGAATACTTTAACGGGGGCAATGGTATTCATGGCGAACAAGCTCCAATCAGTCGAGACCCTGGCTCTTCAGGTAATCCTCGTAATTGCCCTGGAAGTCGATGACACGGTCTTCCTTGATCTCGAGGATGCGGGTCGCCAGCGACGACACGAACTCGCGGTCGTGCGACACGAAGATGAGGGTGCCTGCGTATTTATCCAGCGCGATGTTCAGCGACTCGATCGATTCCATGTCCATGTGGTTCGTCGGTTCGTCGAGCAGCAGCACATTGTGGCGGCCCAGCATCAGCTTGCCGTACATCATGCGGCCCTTCTCGCCGCCGGACAGCACGCGCACGGACTTCTTGACCTCGTCGCCGCCGAACAGCAGGCGGCCGAGGATCGAGCGCACGGCCTGGTCGTCGTCGCCTTCCTTCGTCCACTGGCCCATCCAGTCCGTCAGGTTCAGGTCGGTGGCGAATTCTTCGGTCGGATCCTGCGGCATATAGCCCGGATTCGCGTTCTCGGCCCACTTCACGCGGCCCGTGTCGCCATCGAGACCCGTGATCGGACCGCTGCCGATGCAACGCAGCAACGTCGTCTTACCGGCACCGTTGGCACCGATGATCGCGATGCGCTCGCCTGCCTCGACCATGATCGAGAAATTCTTGAACAGCTGGCGGTCGTACGATTTCGACAGGCCTTCCGTCTCGACGGCCAGGCGGTGCAGTTTCTTTTCGCCTTCGAAGCGGACGAACGGATAGGCGCGCGACGACGGCTTGAATTCCTCGATCTTGATCTTGTCGATCATCTTCAGGCGGGACGTGGCCTGGCGGGCCTTCGACTTGTTCGCGGAGAAGCGGCGGACGAAGTCCTGCAGCTCGGCGACCTTCTCTTTCGCCTTCGCGTTATTGGCCAGCTGCTGGTTGCGGGCCTGCGTCGACGCTTCCATGTAGTCGTCGTAGTTGCCCGGATAGACCTTCAGCGTGCCGTAGTCCATGTCGGCGACGTGTGTGCAGACCGAGTTCAGGAAGTGGCGGTCGTGCGAGATGATGATCATCGTCGAGTTCCGCTGGTTCAGCATGTCGGCCAGCCAGCTGATCGTGTGGATGTCCAGGTTGTTGGTCGGTTCGTCGAGCAGCAGGATGTCCGGATCGGAGAACAGGGCCTGCGCCAGCAGCACGCGCAGCTTCCAGCCCGGCGCCACGGCGCTCATCGGGCCCTGGTGCAGGTCGGTGGCGATGCCCAGGCCCAGCAGCAGCTCGCCGGCGCGCGCCTCGGCCGAGTAGCCGTCGTATTCCGCGACCTTGCCTTCGAGCTCGGCCGCTTTCATGTAGTCCTCGTCCGTCGCTTCCGGATTGGCGTAGATGGCGTCGCGTTCGCGGATGGCTTCCCACAGTTCCGTGTGGCCCATCATGACGACGTCGAGCACGCGCACGTCTTCGTAGGCGAACTGGTCCTGGCGGAGTTTACCGAGGCGCTCGTGCGGGTCGAGGCTGACGTTGCCGGCGGACGGCTCGAGGTCGCCGCCGAGGATCTTCATGAAGGTCGACTTGCCGCAGCCGTTCGCGCCGATGAGGCCGTAACGGTTGCCGTCGCCGAATTTGACGGAAATATTTTCGAACAGCGGCTTGGCGCCGAACTGCATCGTGATGTTGGCTGTACTTAACATTAGTACCTGTCTATTTCTTGAGGAGAATCAATGGCTTAATGCCGAAACAACCATTATACAACACCACCATAACCCGCTGTATGAACCGATGAAAAACAATGGGTGTCGAGCCAGGTCGAGGAAATGCGCGCGGCGATACGCCGGGGTGAACAGTGTGGGGAATCGATGTGTGGCTGCCAGCCTTGCGCTGGCAGCGTGGGGCCGAACTGTGGCTGCTACAGTAACGCGATATGGTCCGAGACCCCGACAGTGGTCACTGGAACGAGATTTTCCGTGCCTGCGGCGCCATACACGTCGTGTGCCGCCAGCGTCCCGACATTGGTATCGTTTGCCTTCGTTGCCGCGAGATAGTCTGCATCGGCGGTCGGGCTGATCGACCCTGGATTCTGCCAGTAGCCGCCACCCTTTTTTCCGCCGCTGGGAGGAACATCGGGCAGCTTGATATCGCCGCCGCCATTCGACCCGCCCCCGCTCCCGCCCGTCGAGTCGCCGCCACCACCGGACGCCTGGCCGAAGCCTTTTTGAGCCTGGATTACCTTGATGGTTTCCCAGTTTAAAATAACGTCATTTAAGCCGGGAGAGAATCCGTCGAACTTGAATGGTTCAAGCTGCATGCACGCCGCGAGTGTGGAAAAGACAGCATTACTGTTGTGCCCGCCAAATGAATCGAGTGCCATGTAGTCAAAATTCGCTTTATTGATTTCGACACCGCACTGGATGGCTGCACTCCACATTTTATCCTGGATGACTGCCTTGTCGCCGATCGCCACGACCCGCTGAAGCGTTTCAGGATTGATCTCCATCCCATATTCGGTGGTAAAAACGATCTTGCCTCCGATGCCAGTCGCGGACGGGATTCCATCCTTGAACTGCAGTCCGTTCAGTTGCCCAATGACTCTTCCGGAGTCGTCCTTCAGGATATAAAAATAGTGAAGTCCCACTTGTCCAATTCCAAGTACTTCGGTCTTGATTGGATTTGCGGCCTGAATAATCTGCATCTTTTCTTCCTAGTAATTTTCGCGTTTTGTCGTGCTGGCGATTTCTATCGCGTTCCGACGAATCTTTGCAGCAATATGGATCGTAAGTTTGTACCTTTCGGTGCGCGAAGCATCCGGGCTCACGACCGTGGTTTTGGCGGAGCCATCATATGTGCAGTCCGCAGGTGGCGTTGGGACACAAGTGAAGCCCAATTGCTCGAGTTTCCCGCGTGGGTCGGACATTGCAAGGATGTCCGGCTTGTTGACGAGCTGACCGACCGCATAATCGATACCGACACTGCTGGCAAAGGCGGAATATCGAAGCGTTTTTGCTACCTCGCTATCGCCGAGTCCTGAGTAATCCGCCGTGGCGACGGGGTCCAATGCGCATGCGGCCAGTAGTGCGAGCATGGGCGTATATTTGAGAATCTTCATTCGTAACCTGATCCGTAGCGTCCAATAATGAGATGGTTAAGTTTTTTGACGTCCTCCGGGAATGAATGTAAATCGTGACGCAATGCTGGTTGAAGTTCACGATTGCATCATTCTAGTATGCAAAACGCGTAACATTTTATCCAAATGTTACTTTTGTTAAATCTTTCTGCGCCCACGTGGGCGAGCGGACGCGGCCTGCCGAGACTCCTGTGAACTCGAGGCCATTGCAGTGGGCATATCGCAAGGAGTGCGTCTCGAATCGAACTAAACGTGATTGAACGTGTCCAATCGTGATCATGGAAAAGACGATGGGCACAGGCGAGGCCGCCAGGCTGCTGGGAATCACGGTCAAGACGCTGCAGCGCTGGGAGCGCGAGGGCCGGCTCGTCCCGGTCGCCCGCACCGCCAGCAACCGGCGCCGCTACACCGAGAGCCAGCTGCGCACGTTCCTGCGTCTGGCGCCTGCCGGACCGCGCCGCGTCGTCGCCTACTGCCGGGTGTCCAGCGCAGCCCGGCGCCCGGAGCTGGCCAACCAGCGCCGTGTGCTGGAACAGTTTGCCGTCGCGCGTGGCCTGGCCGGGGTCGAGTTCGTCGAAGAAGTCGGGGGCGGCCTGAACTTCGGACGCAAGCACTTCCTGGCCCTGATGGACGCGATCGGGCGTGGCGAGCTGGCGACGCTCGTGCTGGCTCACGCCGACAGGTTGACGCGCTTCGGCTACGACTGGTTCGCGCATTACGCGGCGCTGCACGGTTGCGAGCTGCTCGTGCTGAATCAGGAACGCCTGTCGCCGGAGCAGGAGATGGTGCAGGATTTGATGACGATCGTGCATTGTTTCTCGAGCAGGTTGTCCGGCCTGCGCAACTACCGCCGGCAGCTGCGCGCGGCCCTGGAGAGCAACCATGCTGCTGGCGCACCGGATCAGGATTGACGCGACCTCGCCCCGGCGCGACTATTGCACGGTCAGCAGGACGGCTCGGGGCAGGCAGAGTATGCTGTGCACATTCGCACACATAATCGATAGCAGTGGGTACGACGAATGCCCAAGCTGTGATGGGCAGGATCTCCCTGTCGGGTGACCTGCGTCAGGCGGCCGGGAGCGTCGGGTAACCGGACATCGTCAGCGACCAACGGTCGCCATCGGACTGCAGGTGCCCCTGCGCCCCGAACGGAATCGTCACGTGACGGGCGATGTGGCCGAATTCCAGACCCGTCAGCACCGGCACGGGCAAGGTCGCGCGGACATAGGCCAGCATTTCGTCGAAGTTGTAGCCGTTGTCGTTCGGTCCGAGACGGTAGCCGGAAAAATCGCCCAGTACGATGGCGCGCTGCCTTGCCAGCACGCCCGCGTGCATCAGCTGCAGCAACATGCGTTCCACGCGGAACGGGTGCTCGGCGATGTCTTCCAGGAACAGGATGCCGCCGTCGATCTGCGGGAAGTAAGGCGTGCCGAGCACCGACATGACCATCGCCAGGTTGCCGCCCCAGACGGTCCCGTCCACGTCCAGGCGCGGGTTCGCTACGCCGTGCCCGGTCACGGTGTGTGTCGGGCCCGCCAGGCAGCGCCAGAAGTCGCCCAGCGTGAACTCGTCGGGTTCGGCGCGTCCGATGTCGGCCGTGAACATGGGGCCGGCGTAGCTGAGGGCGCCCGTCTTCGCGTACAGGCCCATGTGGAATGCCGTGACGTCGGAATAGCCCACGAAGATCTTGCCGCTGGCCGCCATGCGTTCGAAGTCGATGTGCGGCAGCAGGCGGGTCATGCCGTAGGCGCCGCGGATGGCCATCACGATCTGCACGTCCGGATCGGCGGCGGCCGCTTCCAGCTGCGCAAGGCGTTCCGCGTCAGTCGCGCCGAAGCGCTGGTGGCGCGCTTCGTGCCTGTAGTAATTGTGGACCAGGATACCCTGGGTTTCGAGGCGCGAAATGCCGCGCGGGATGGCGTCGGGCTCGGGCGCGTAGCTGCCCGGCGCGATCAGGGCGATGCCCGGTTTTTGGGTGGTCACTGTTTGACGAAGAGCCTTGGTGTCGAGTCGGGCGCCATCTTACCGTGGGCATGGGCGTCGATCAAGGCGAGGAGCCGCTCCAGCAGCTGGGCCGGCAGGTCGTGACCCATGCCCTCGATGACTTCGAGCCGGGCACCGGGAATCGCTTGCGCGGTGGCGACCCCGCACGCGAGCGGCACGAGCGGATCGGCCGCGCCGTGGATCACGAGCGTCGGCGCGACGATGGCCTGCAACTGCGGCGTGCGGTCGCCGCAGGCCGTCACGGCGAGCATCTGGCGCACGACCCCGCCCGGGCAGCAGTTGCGGCGCAGGGCGCGGGCGACGCGGCGGCGCAGGTGTTTTTCCGGGGTCGGGTACGCCGGGCTGCCGATGGCCTGCAACAGCTGCACGTTGTAGTCGATGGCCGTGTCGATGTCGCCGGCGCCGCGCGGACGGCGCAGCAGCGCGCGGCGGGCCGCCGGTGCCGGGCCCGGCAGGCCGCGGCGGCCGCTGCTGGACATGATCGACGTCAGGCTGAGCACGCGCGAGGGGTATTTAACCGCCATCAGTTGTCCGACCATGCCGCCCATCGACATGCCGACGACGTGGGCGCGCGCGACGCCCAGCGCGGACAGCACGCCGATGGCGTCGTCCGCCATGTCTTCCAGCCGATAAGGCGGCTTGAGGGGGATGTGCAGCAGCGACTTCAGCCAGGCCAGCGTGAGGCTAGGCGTGCCGGCGTGCTCGAACTTGGTGGACAGGCCGCTGTCGCGATTATCGAAACGGATCACGTAAAAGCCCAGCTCGACGAGGCCTTCGACGAATTCGTCCGGCCAGGCCGTCAATTGCAGGCCGAGGCCCGAAATCAGCAGCAGGGGTACGGATTTCGGATCGCCCGCCGTGTCGAAGGCGATGCGGATCCCGTTGGCGTTCAGGCTAGGCATTATTGATAGCTGGGTCGTGAAATCCTCCACTACTGGCAAACTGCGCGGAAAGCAGCGAAGGCGTGGAACCAGCATATCATTTTTGACAAACGGGTGGCGTCAGCCTTGCGTGCGCCGTGCGGCACGCCGTTCGGCGAAGAACCCTTTGAGCATGGCGCTCGCCTCGTCGGCCAGCACGCCGCCGACGACGTCCGTGTGGTGATTCAGCTGCTCCAGCGCGAACAGGTCGAGGATGGAGCCGCACACGCCCGTCTTCGGGTCCGGCGCGGCATACACGACCCGCGCCAGGCGCGCATGCATCATTGCGCCCGAGCACATCGCGCATGGCTCCAGCGTCACGTACAGCTCGCAGCCCGGCAGCCGGTAGTTGCCGAGTTTTTCCGCCGCCGCGCGCAGGGCGACGATTTCCGCGTGCGCGGTCGGGTCGTGGCGGCCGATCGGCTGGTTGAAGCCGGTCGCGACGACTTCGCCGTCACGCACGACGACGGCGCCCACGGGCACCTCCCCCGCCGCCCAGGCCTTGCGGGCTTCCTGCAGGGCCAGGCCCATGTACGTATTGTCGTCCGCTTCAGGCATCCGTGATTTCGGCCCAGCAGTTCGGCGTTTCGTGCAGCACCAGCTTCTGCAGGCGCAGGCCGGTGCCGTAGCGGTCCTTGTAGGCGGCCTTGAGGATGTTCCACGCCACCTGCGCGAGGTTTTCCACGGTCGGGATGCGGTCGATCACGACGGTTTTATGATTCGGCAGGCTGGACAGGAAGCCGCGCACGGCCTCGTCCTTTTCGTAGACGAGGAACGCGTGGTCCCAGACGTCGACGAGGTGCTCCTTGGCGAGCGCCTTGATGTCCGAGAAGTCCATGATCATGCCGTTGTCGGAATTGCCTTCGACGTCGATGACGGCGCCCGTCAGCGTGATTTCCAGCGTGTAGCGGTGGCCGTGCAGGTTGCGGCACTGGCTTTTATGGTCGGGGATGCGGTGGCCGGCGTCGAATTCCAGCTTGCGGGTAATGGTCAGCATGTCAGGGGATGTTCAGGAGTTTATGGGTCTGGAGGCTGAGCTTCCACTTCGGATTGCGGCGGCACGTGTCGATGGCCAGTTGCGTGTTGAACTGGGCCAGCGGACCGTCCATCGGCTGCACGAAGAAGTTGTCGAAATCCAGGTGTTCGTACGCGGCCAGGTCCTGGCCCGCCTGCGGGATGACGACCTTGAGCTCGTTGCCTTGTTCGACCACCAGGGTCGAGCCCATCTTCGGGCTCACGCAGATCCAGTCCACGCCGGCCGGCACGGGCAGCGTCCCGTTCGTTTCGATGGCGATCGTGAAGCCGACGGCGTGCATCGCGTCGATCAGCGCCGCATCCAGCTGCAGCAGCGGTTCGCCGCCCGTGAAGACGACATATTTGCTGGCCGGATAAGTCTCCGGCCACAGGCTGTTGATCTCGGCGGCCAGGCTGGCGGCATCCTTGAATTTGCCGCCCCGTTCGCCGTCCGTGCCGACGAAATCCGTATCGCAGAACTGGCAGACGGCCGTGGCCCGGTCGGCTTCGCGGCCCGTCCACAGGTTGCAACCAGAAAAGCGGCAGAACACGGCCGGGCGGCCCGCATGGGCGCCCTCGCCCTGCAGGGTATAGAAGATTTCTTTGATGCTGTAAGTCACTGTGAAAGTCCGGTAAGGCTCGCGTCAACCTTCCATTATACCGCGCCCGGCGCGGGTGGCAGAAGAGGCTCACTTAATTGACGGCAAGCAAAAACGTGCCGTTCGGAAAGTCGTACCTTTGGATACGGAAAGTTCCTAATCGAGTCGTCCTAGTCCTCGTCGGAGGGATCGTGATCAAAAGCCTGCTGCTCCAGTCGCTGCGTGCCACCCTCGGTGCCCTGCTGCTGCTCACCTTGTGGTTCGGGTTATCGGAACACGCCCGCATGCTCGCGGTGCCGGAGCGGCTGCAGCTGGGCGTGCTGGTGCTCGTCATGATGACCGTGCTGTTCGGGATGTTGTTCCGCCGCGTACGCAGCGAAGACCGGATCGCGCGCCTGGAGGCCGCCCTGTGCCGCGAGCAGAAGGCGCGCGGCCAGGCCGACCAGGCGCTGGCCGAGTCGGACATGTTGCTGGGGCGGCTGACGGGCGGGGCTGACGGCCGCCGCGGCAACCTCGACCCGCTTGCCCAGCTGATCGCCATCCAGACCGAGCTGCTGCAGGTGCGCCGCCAGTACGCGCTGGAGGATCCGCTCCTCGCGTCGCGCATCGATCTACTGTGTACACGCGTCGACCGCGTGGCCCAGGCGATCGTCGCCCACGCGGACGAGTCCGGGTGACCGTCCCCATCCTCCCTTGCTAAAAGTCAAGGGGATACCATTGTCTGTGGCGCACAATCGGTTCTCGTTAGCAATTAATTGCTCATTAGAACCGAAGGACGCCACATGACAAGCACAACAACAATACAGCGGCTCATGGATTCCTCGGGCGCGCCGGCCGACCGCGCTTTCGCCCACCAGTTGATGGAGACGCTGGCCATTCCCATTTTCGTGCTCGACACGACGTCCCGCGTGATGTTCTGGAACCGCGCGTGCGAGCGGCTCACGGGCGTCCCGGCACGCGACATCATCGGCACGCGCGAGCACTGGCGCAGCTTTTTCGAGGAGCGCCGCCCCACCCTCGCCGACCTCCTGATCGAAGAACGCGCCGCCGAGGCGCACCAGCCCCGCATCGGCCTGCCGGACGATCCGCACCTGTCGGCCGAGAGCTGGTGCGACATGCCGCGCATGGGCCGGCGGCGCTACCTGGCGGCGGACGCGAGCCCGATCTACGACGAGCGCGGCCGGCTGGCCGCCGTCGTGGAGACGCTGCGCGACATGACGGATGAAAAACTGGCCCAGATCGCGCTCGAACAACTGGCCACGCGCGACGGCCTCACCGGCCTCGCCAACCGCCGCTGCTTCGACGAGACACTGCATGCCGAATGGGCGCGCGCGCTGCGCCAGCGCCAGCCGCTGTCGCTGCTGATGGTGGACGTGGACAATTTCAAAGCCTATAACGATGCGAACGGCCACCTGGGCGGCGACGAGTGCCTGAAACGCATCGCCACGGCCGTCGCCAGCGAGATGCGCGCCAACGACCTCGTGGCGCGCTACGGCGGCGAGGAATTTGCAGTGATCCTGCCGAACCAGTCATTGAAGGGCGCGGCCAGCGTGGCCGAACGCATCCGCACCCGTGTCGAACAGCTGCAAGTCCCCAACCGCATGGCGCCGGCGCAGCACGTGACCGTGTCGATCGGCGCGGCGACCGCGATCGCGTCGCCCGACAACAGCGCCAGCGACCTGGTCGCCATTGCCGATGCGGCGCTGTACCGGGCCAAGCATATGGGGCGTAACCGGATCAGCCTGCCGCTGTCCGAGCCGGCCTGATCAGCCGATCGTGCCCCGGTCCCACCCGTGCCGCACGGCGGCCTTCATCTTCTCCCAGGTCGACGCGCCGTCCTTGCCATAGCGCGTGTCCCAGTCCGAACGCAGGTCATTCTCGACGTCGGACCAGTCGCGGTTGCGATAGCGGACGTCGTTGCGCATCTCGGCGCCGTAGCGGTAGGCCGGGGCCAGGTCGTCGTACTCCGTACCGGTCGACTTGTACGTGCTCGTCCAGTGCGTGCGGTAATAGCTGTCGTCATCCGTGGACGTCGCCTCCCCCGTCATGCGTTCCCAGCCGTGGCGGACGGCCGCCTTGATGCGTTCCCACGTGGACGGTTCGGCGTCCGTGCCGTACTTGCTGTGCCAGTCCTTCCTGAGGTCGTGCTCGACGTCGTCCCAGTCGCGGTCGCGGTAGGTATCGGTGCTGCGCATCTCGTTGCCGTAGCGGTAGGCCGGCGCCACGTCGTTGAAGTCCGTGCCGCTGGCGGCATAGGTCGACTCGTAGTGCGTGTGGTAGTAGGTCGAATCGTCGTCCATGTCCGGGGTGATCTTGTCCCAGCCATGGCGCACGGCGTCCTTGAACTTTTCCCACGTCGACGGGCCGCTCGTGTAGCGCGATTCCCAATCGGACTTCAGGTCGGATTCGACGTCGTCCCAGTGGCGGCTGCGGTATTGCTGCAGGCGGCGGGCCTCGTTGCCGTAGCGGTAGGCCGGCAGGTAGTCGTCGTAGCTGTCGTCCGCGTTCGAGTACCTCGCGTTCCAGTGGCTGCGGTAATAGCTGTCGTTGTCGATGTCCGGGGTGATCTTGTCCCAGCCGCGGCGCACGGCGGCCTTGAATTTCTCCCATGTCGACTCACCGGGATGGCGCGATTCCCAGTCGCTGCGCAGGTCGGATTCCACCTCGTCCCACGAGCGGTCGCGGTACCTGGCGCTGCCGCGCATTTCGGTGCCGTAGCGGTAGGCCGGCTCGTAGTCCTCGTAGCCGCCGCCCAGGCTCGAGTAATTGTCGTGCCAGTCCGAGTGGTACCAGTCGTCCGTGTTCAGGTCCGGGGTGATCTTGTCCCAGCCGTGGCGGACGGCCGCCTTGAATTTCTCCCACGTCGACGCGCCCGGATTGCGTGTTTCCCAGTCGGTGCGCAGGTCCGATTCGACGTCGTCCCAGGCGCGGTTGCGGTATTTAGCGTCGCGGCGCATGTCGCTGCCGTAGCGGTACGCGGGCGCGTAGTCTTCGTAGCTGCCGCCCAGGCTCGCGTAATTGTCGCTCCAGTGGCTGCGGTAGTGGTCGTTGTAGGTGTCGCTCATGCCCGCGTCCTGGGAGAACACGCGGACATTCCCGCGCGAGACCGACCCGCCCCCACTCGTGTCGCGCTGCATGGAGCTGCCCATCCGCGCGGTACCGCCCAGCGACGTGTCGTCCGAGCCGGGAATCGACGCCGTGCCCTGCAGGGTCGAGCCGCTCTGGTTCAGCGAGCCGCTCTGCGACGATTGCAGCGAGGAGCCGGTGGCCGGATTCTGCGACGAGCTCTGGGTGCCGCTCAGCGTGTTGCCGCCGACGGCGCTGTCCATCGATCCGACCGACTGTTCGGATGCGCCCAGCGGTTCCTCGTACGTCTGGCCTTTGGGGACCGGATCGTTGATGTTCTGCGTGGCGAAGAAGTTGCGGTCGTCGTGGCCCGTGAATTGCAGCGAGCCCGGTTCGGTGCCCGGCGGCGTGCCCTGGTACGAGCCGGACGATCCCGATCCCGATCCCGGGTTGCCCGACTGCGCGGACATGCCGCTGGATTGCTGCATCCCGGACGATGCGCCCATGACACCCGCGCTGCCCGGCTCGCGCGACCACTGGTCGTGGCGTTCGTCGATGTCGACGGGGCCGAAGCGCTCGATGATGTCGGCCGCGCGCTCGACTTCCGGCTCGGATTCCGTCGTCAGGGTGAGGACGTGGTGGCCGCGCGTGACGGCATACGAATACTTCATCGCGTGTTCGTTCGTGTCCGATCCGAACAGGCCGGTGAAGAAATGCTTGATCGAAGCGCCGAAGCCTTCCTCGTGTTCGCCTTGCAGCAACTCGTCGTTGCCGGTGACGCTGTTCGACTGGCCCGTGGGGTCCGCGCTGGAGAGGCTCGCATCGGTGCGAGAGAAGCCCGACGCCAGCAATTCGTCGAGGGCGCTCTGGGCGTCGCTTCGGTTGTCGAAAACCGCTACCAGGGTGTGTCGCATGATGTTCCTCCGCTGTCATGGTGAAGAAAACACCGGCTTCCGCGAAGCGCGCCACGCCGACCTGCTCGCCTCCGAGCACGACGTTTTCCGCGTGGAGCTCCTCACGCCGGTTCCTTGTCGAGACTACTCCAAAGCGGCCGCGTTGCGCGCACCATTGACCGGCTACAACTCATGCGTATCGCACCCATGAAAAACGGGCCGTGCGGCCCGCTTTATTCATGAGTTTCGTGAGCGCGCGCACCGACCGGTGCGCGGCACGTGCGGCTGTCAGCCGAACGGATTGTCGACCGTCCTGACGTCGGGCGGCGGCAGCCGGTCCGGCAAGTCCCGCGCTTCCAGGCCGGCGACGATCCGGCCCAGCAGGTCGTGCAGGAGGCGCGCCCTGGTGAGTCCGTCCTTGTCGGCGGTGAGGTCGACGTCCCCGGAGATCGTGATCCGGTCGAGCCGGTTTTCCAGCGTCAGGTTGCCGACTTCGACGACGTCGGCCTCGTTCTCGTACGGTGCGAACTTGGTCATGGGATTCCTATTTGCGGTTGCGGGACGGCTTGACGCGGACTTCCGGCAGCGCCAGCACGCGCTCCTTTTCCGCGTCGGACAGCGCGGGCAGCAGGTTGATGCCGATGATGCGTTCGAGCTCCGGGACCGGGATCACGTTCGCCTTCGCATCCGCCGCGTTCTCGACGAACCACGCGGCGCCGGCGCGCTGGCGCGGGCTGTACACGAGTTTATACAAATGGGTCGGCACGAGCACGTTGCCGATCTTCTTCAGGTCCGCGCCGAGGAAGGCCGGACCCGTCACCACGTACAGGTCGCCCTCCCGCTTCGCCATCTTGCGCACGGCGCCCTCGATGCCGGCCCACAGGTTGCGGTTGTTCTCGCCGTCCTGCGGGACGATATTGGCGAGGCTGAAGCTGTCGCGCTGGCTGTCGCGGTCCGGCATGTCGCCGTTCGGGGCCATGTGGCCGCGGTCGAAGCCGCTGCGGGCATAGTCCGACAATTCCGCCCGCTGGCTGGCCGGCAGCCGCGATTCCGAATGGAACGAGTTTTCGCGCGACAATTCCTGCGCCGCTGCGATATTCTCGGCCTGCAGGTGTTCCGCCGACCACAACGGCGTACGCGTGATCCCGGAATGCAGCACGCTGAACACGTTGAAGCACAGTGTTTCCGCCTTGTTGTCGAGCTTCGGATTCGTGATGCGCGGCGCCTGGCCGTCCACGAAATGGTCGCTGCACGATTGCGGCTGGGGCGCACGCGCTTCCGTATGGACGCGGGCGGGAGGCGGATTGGGGGACTCGCGCTTGCAGGCACCGAGCGACAACAGGGAGGCCAGCGCGAGCGCGGGCGCGACAAACTTCTTGAGCATTATGAAAAGACAAATCAGTAATGGCGCCATTTTAGCCGACGCACGCTTGTCCTTCCTCATGGATTTCCTGTTTGCATAGCCGCGCACGGTTGAAATCCACCTGCATTTCCGAAAAGAATGCTATACAATCCCAGTTTCAAAAAGTTAAGTACATTTGTCCAAAGATAATGGCGATGGGTAAGCCCTCCATACCCGAGGACGTCCGGCGCTTCGTGCTGACCAGCATCCCCTCGGTCCCCTTCCTGGAAGCGCTGCTGCTGATGCGCGCCGATCCGGACCATGCGTGGCACCGCGACACGCTGGCGCGGCGGCTGTACGTGCGCGAAAAGACGGCGGAAGACCTGCTCGCCGACCTGTGCACGGCCAGGATCGCCGTGCCGTGCCAGGACGCCGGGACGTACCGCTATGCCCCGCTCGAGGAGGGCATGCGCGAGCGGATCGACCGCCTGGCCGACGTGTATGCGACCCACCTCGTCGAAGTCACCCACCTGATCCACTCTTCACTCGACCGCAAGGCCCAGCAATTTGCGGACGCGTTCAAATGGCGGAAGGATTCCTGATGGCAATTACCATCTATTCGCTGTGTACACTGACGTCGCTGGCATGCGCCTGGCTGCTGCTGGGCAGCTACCGCCGCACCGGCCACCGGTTGCTGTTCTGGAGCGGCGCCTCGTTCGTGGCGCTGACCGTGAACAACGTGTTCCTCATGCTGGACAAGGTCGTCTTCCCCGACTTCTACCTGCTGCCCGTGCGCCAGGTGTCGGCCCTCGTGGCCATGCTCCTGCTGCTGTACGGCCTCATCTACGAGAAAGAATGACATGAGCGACCTGATCAACGGCGCCATCGCCATGGCTTCCTTCGTCATCGCGCTGTTCTTCCTGCGCTTCTGGCGCGCCTCGCGCGACCGCTTCTTCCTGTATTTCTCCCTGTCGTTCGGCATCGAGGGCGTGCACCGCATCGTCTCGGCGCTGACGTTCGACGAGGCCGAGGACACGCCCCTGCACTACCTCGTGCGCCTGCTCGCGTATGGCCTCATCCTGTGGGCGATCCTGGAAAAGAATCTGCCTGCGCGCCGGCGCGACGGCAAGTAGCGTGCGCCCCGGCCGCCCTCCCCTGCGCCATAATCGGCCCCGACACCATCATCGGGAGGACGCCATGACAGAGCAAGACAAACGCAAGGACAACGCCCAGCGCGCCGATCCGGGCCAGCAGCAGCGCGCGGAAAACCGGTCCGCGCATCGCTCCGAATCACTGCTGCCGGGCGACGACGCGAACGACGGCCGCTACGACGTGGCCGAGGAAGTGAACCTCGACCAGCAGTCGGACCAGTTGCGCCGCGTCGGCAAGCCGCCGAAGGACATCCCTAAGCCATGATGCCCATCCGCAGGCCCTCGATCGTGTGGGCCTGCTCGATGTTTTCCAGCGCCGGCACGATGCGGCAGCGCAGGTGGTCGCGCACGAGCGCCGGCAACGCATCCCAGTAGGCCTGCGTCACCTGTAAATCGTGCTTGTCGGCGTTGCGGCCGTCCGGTGCGTCCACGCCCAGCACGAGCACGGGCCGCGACTGCTGGCTGCGGTTCGCCGTACCGCGGTGGATCGTCAGGGCCGAGCGGGCCGAGATGTCGCCGACTTTCGGCAGCTTGCGCTGCGCGCGCGCCTCGTAGCGGGGGTACAGCGACTTGTCCGGGAACATCAGGTCGCCGCCGGCGAGGTCGTCCCATTGCGTGCCGGGCGCGATCTCGAACGGCCCGATCTCTTCCGTCACGTCGACCGTCGTGAGGTTGAAGGCGAGCGAATTCAGGCGGCGCCCGACCAGCGTTTCCGGCGGCGACGGAAAGTCGCGGTGCCACGGCTGGTGCATGGCGCCCGGGAACGGGATGTCGAAGCCGACCTCCACGATCTTGTAGTCCGGCCCGAGCACGGCCCGGCACACGGCGACGACCCACGGATGCGTCGCCAGGTCGACGAAGCCGCGAAGCCGTTCCGGGTGCACCTCGACGTAGTAGCGGCACGGGCCGCGCTCGAGGGCGCCGCGCGGCCGCGCGCGCGCCTCGGCGAACAGGGTTTCGATGTCTTCCTTCAGTTGCGCCACCCATTCGGCGCCGAAGGCGCCCTTGCAGGCGATGATGCCGTCGCCGTACAGGCCGCCCATGATGGCGCCCACGTCGTAGCCGGCGCTCTCGTTCGATGCTTGCATGCTGATCTCCTCGCTGAACCGCGGGCGCGGTCGTGCCGTTGTGCCCGCGCGGCCATCCTACCGGCGTTCGGCGGCGGGCGGCGCCCGAATGTCACCGTTGACAGTTGGCCGTTCAACTCCTACAGTCGCAACACGATGACTTCCATTTCCAGTGCGATCGACCGGATGCAGGGACGGGTGCTGTTCCTGTGCGACCGTCCCGTCTCCGATCCGGCCATCGGCACCGTCGCCGCCGAGATGGGCTACGACCTCGTGCGTGCGCGCACGCTGGACGAGGCCCTGACGCATGCCCGCCATGATGGCGGCCTGGCTGCTCAGTTGCCCGGCTTTGCGCTCGTCCTCGCCGGCTATTCCGGCAACGTCGACGCCCTGTTCGACAGTGTGCGCCGCCTGCGCGCCGCCCTGCCCGAAGCGCCCGTGATCGCGCACGGCATCCCGGCCGCCCCGCCGTTCACCCTGGAAGCGCTGTACGACGCGGGCGCGCTGGCCGTCCTGCACGATCCGGTCTCGGCGCCCATCCTGCGCGCCAAGGCCCGCTTTTTCCTGGAAGCGTACGCCACGGCGGCCGAGCGGCGCCGCGCGGAAGCCGCCCTGCGGGACACCCGCGGGCGCCTGGAAGCCATCATCGCCGCCGCCGAGGTGGCCGTCTGGTCGCTGGACATCGCCACCGGCCGGGTCCGGGCCGACGCGCGCATGGTCGAGATGTTCGGCCTGCGTCCCGAAGACGGGGACGGTGCCGACGTGGCCAGGTATTTCGACGTCATTCACCCGGACGACGTGCCGCCCACGCAAGTCCTGCTTGGCCGCGCCATGGAGACGGGCGCCCCGTACGATGCCACGTTCCGCGTCCGCACGCCGGAAGGCGCATGGCGCTGGGTGCTGGCGCGCGGCCACCTGGACCGCAGCGCGGGCACCCGCGGCATGATGCGCGGCGTGGTGATCGACGCGTCGCTGCAGAAGGAAGCCGAGGAACGGCTGCAGGCCAGCGAGGAGCGCTACCGCACGTTGTTCGATGCGATCGGCGAAGGCGTATGCGTCATCGAGATGCTGTACGACGATGCCGGCATCCCGAACGACTACCGGTTCATCGAGGTCAATCCGGCGTTCGTGAAGGCCACGGGGCTTGCCCATGCCGTCGGGCGCACGATGCGCTCGCTCTTGCCGCAGCACGAGGCCCACTGGTTCGAGACCTACGGCCGCGTCGCGGCGACGGGCGAGCCGGTGCATTTCGTCGACGAGGCCGCGCACATGGGGCGCTGGTACGACGTCTATGCGGCGCGCGTGGGCCCGGCCGGCAGCCGCAAGGTGGTGGTCCTGTCCACCGACATCACGGAACGCCGCCGCACCGAGCTGGAACTGCGCCGCCTGGCCGACGACCTGGCCGAGCAGGACCGCCGCAAGACCGAATTCCTCGCCACGCTGGCGCACGAGCTGCGCAATCCGCTCGCCCCGATCCGCAGCGGCCTGCAGCTGATGCGGCGTACCCGCTCCGACCCGGCCGCCATCGCGCGCGTGCAGGACATCATGGACCGCCAGCTCGACCACCTCGTGCATCTCGTCGACGACCTGCTGGACGTGGCCCGCATCACGCGCGGCCAGGTCGACCTGAAGCCCGCGCTGGTGCCGCTGGCGGACGTCCTGAACGCGGCCGTCGAGACGAGCCTGCCGCTGATCGACGCCGCGCGCCACAGGCTGGACGTACGGCTCCCAGGCGAGCCCCTGGTGCTGCATGCGGACGCGAACCGCATCACGCAGGTCGTCAGCAACCTGCTGAACAACGCGGCGAAATACACCCCGCGGGGCGGTCACATCTTGCTGGCGGCCGAGCGCGACGGCCCGCAGGCGCTGATCGCCGTGTCCGACAACGGCATCGGGATCCCGCCCGAATCTCTCGACGAAGTCTGCCGCATGTTTACGCAGATCCCCAACGCTGCCCGGCACATGCCGGGCGGGCTCGGGATCGGGCTGTCGCTCGTGAAGAGCCTCGTCGAGCTGCACGGCGGGACGATCCACGCGGCCAGCGCCGGCGTCGGCACGGGCAGCGTCTTCACGGTGCGCCTGCCCCTCGCCGGCCAGGACGCGGACGCCGCGGCGCCCGGCGCGCCGGGCGAGGACCCGACCGGCGCGCCGGCGCCCGGCGCCCCGGCGCTGCGCCTGCTTGTCGTGGACGACAACCGCGACGCGGCCGACACGCTGGCCGCGCTGCTGTCCGTGATAGGCCACGACGTCGTCGTGGCGCACGACGGCTACCAGGCGCTGCGCATGCTGGACGGGCTGGAACCGCACGCGGTCTTCCTCGACATCGGCATGCCTGGGCTGTCCGGCTACGAGGTGGCCGAGACCGTGCGGCGCGAGCCGCGCCACGATGGCGTCATGCTCGTCGCGCTCACCGGCTGGGGCGGTGCCGACGACCGTGCGCGCACGGCGCAGGCCGGATTCGACGCGCACCTCACGAAGCCGGCGACCGTGACGGCCATCGAGTCCGTGCTGCGCGACGTCGCGTCCCGGCGATCGGCTTTACCAGCCGATCGCTGACAGCTTCGCGGCCATGCGCGGCCAGCACAGCGCCGCCACCTCGTCGCGCGTGGCCCAGCGGAAGGCATCCATCTCCGGCGTCGGCTTGCCCGTCACATGGTGCGGGAACATGCTGGTGCAAGTGAGGTGTGCCAGGTCCGGCAGTGTCTCGCCCACGTCCACGCGGAACAGGTGCAGCACCTTGTCGCGCCGGTAGTCGAAGCGGCCCAGCTCGCGGAACGCGCCGGCCGGGAATGCGAGGCCCGTCTCTTCGAACAGTTCGCGCATGGCCGCGGCCAGCAGCGTTTCGCCCGGATCCTGCAGGCCCTTCGGGATGTCCCAGCGCGGGGTGTGTGTGACGTGGCCGAGCAGCAGCCGGCCGCCGGCATCCACGACGAGGGTCCCGCAGGAGACGTCGACTGCCTTCATGGCAGCGCCCGCGCGGCTGCGGCCAGCGCCTGTTCCAGCGCTTCCAGGCTCACGGGCTTCGTCAGGTGCTGGTCGAAGCCCGCCTCGTGCGACTGCTGCTGGTCGCTCTGCGCGCCCCAGCCCGTCAACGCGATCAGGACGATCTGGCGCACGCCCTGGTGGCGCCGGATCGCGCGCGCCACTTCGTAGCCGCTCATCCCCGGCAGGCCGATATCGAGCAGCACGAGGTCCGGCTGCACGTCGAGCGCAAGGCGCAGACCCTCGGGACCGTCGCGCGCGACCCACGTCGTGTGGCCGAGCGCGTCGAGCAGCGCGACGAGGCTGTCGGCGGCGTCCGCGTTGTCGTCGACGACCAGCACGCGCAGCGGCGCCGGCGGCCGCGCGTCCGCCTCGTTCCCGGCGCCGCCTGCCCGGGCGTGCGGCGAGCCGGGGCGCAGCGGCAGGCGCACGGTAAAGGTGCTGCCCTGGCCGCGCCCGGCGGAGAACGCGTTCACGCGGCCGCCGTGCAGTTCGACGAGACGGCGCACGAGCGACAGCCCGATGCCGAGGCCGCCCTGGGCGCGATCGAGGCTGCCCCGCACCTGCGTGAACATCTCGAACACGGAACCGATCGCATCAGGCGGGATGCCGATGCCGCTGTCCGACACCGCCACCACGGCGTGACCGTCCTCGCGCCACGCCGACAGCGCGACGCGGCCGCCCGCCGGCGTGTACTTGGCGGCGTTGTTCAGCAGGTTGGACAGGACCTGCACCATGCGCGTGACGTCCGCCTCGAGCGGCAGCGGCTCTTCCGGCAGGTCGACGTCGAGGCGGTGGCCGTGCGACTCGATCAGCGCGGCGCTCGTCTCCACGGCCATCTGCGCGATGGCCTTCAGGTCCACGTTCTCCCGTTTCAGTTCGATCTTGCCGCGCGTGATGCGGGCGATGTCGAGCAGGTCGTCGACGAGGTGGATCAAATGGCCAAGCTGGCGGTCCATCATCGCGTGCACGCGCGCCAGCGCATCCGGGTCGCGCGGCGTCATGCGCAGCAGGTCGAGTCCCGTGCGGATCGGGGCCAGCGGATTGCGCAGTTCGTGCGCGAGCGTGGCGAGGAACTCGCTCTTGCGGTGGTCGGCCTCCGACAGGTCGGCGGCCACGCGGCGCAGCTCGTCCTCGGCGCGCTTCTGCGCCGTGATGTCGCGCGTGATGGTGGCCAGGCCGATGTTGTTGCCCTCCGCATCGCGCACGGCAAAGCCCTTGAAGTACACGGGCAGCGGTGGCCGCCCGTCGGGTTGCGCGAGCCGCAGCTCGCCCTCCCATTCGGCCGCACCAATCGTCAGCGCGGCCATCACGTGGTCGCGCACGAACGGCCGGTCCTCGCGCGGAAAGAAGTCGATCATGCGCCAGGCGGCGATGTTCGTGCGGTCGTCCAGGCCCGCCATGCGGCGGCCCGCCGGATTCAGGTAGATGCCGCCCGCGTCCGGCGTGAAGATGCCGATGAAGTCGGACGACTGTTCGGCCACGGCGGCCAGGCGGCGGATGCCCTCTTCCGCGCGGCGGCGGTCGGTCTCGTCGCGGAAATACAGCGCGAGTCCACCCGCGCCTTCCATGGGGAAGGAGTTGATCTCGAACCAGCGTCCCCCGGCGTCATCGTACGCTTCGATGCGGGATCGTTGGCGTTCCAGCGCCGTGCGCCGCAGCGCCCGTTCCTGCGGGCTGCCCTGCAGGTGCTCGAACAGGTCCCAGAACTGGGCGCCGACCAGGTCCTCGCGCGGCTTGCGCGTGACCGCTTCCGCCGCGCCGTTCGCGTACGTGATGCGCCAGGCCGGGTCGAGCGCGATGAAACCCTCGCTCATGCTCTCCAGGATCGCGCGCGACCGGTGCTCCGCGGCCTGCCGTTCGGCCGCCTCGTGGCGCTGCCCGATCACGAGGGACGCGGTATTCGCCAGCAGCGCGAGCGCCGCTTCTTCCTGCGGATTGGGCAGGCGCCGTTCGCGGTAGTACAGGGTGAACGTGCCGAGCACCGCGCCGGACGGCGCCAGGATCGGCAGCGCGCGCGCCGCGCGCAACCCGTGCGCCTGCGCGAGCCGCACGTGCTGCTGCCACAGCGGATCGGCGGCGATGTCGGCGCAGACGATGGGTTCGCCCTGCCACGCGGCGCTGCCGGCGGCGCCGGCCACGGGGCCGACGGGCACCGTGTCGATCGCGCGCTGGAATGCCACGGCGAGCGACGGCGCCGCCGCATGTCGCAGGCGCCCGCCCGGCGCCGTCAGCTGCACGGATGCCAGGGCCGCGCCGCCCGTGTAATCCTCGGCGGTGCGGGCCAGCACGTCCAGCACGTCGCCCAGCGGCGCGTCGGTGACGGCCAGCTCCAGCGCGCCGCGCTGGCCGATGGCGAGCAGGTTCGCCCGCGTGCGTTCGGTGACGTCGACCCCGTGCAGCAGCACGCCGGAGACGCTGCCGTCCGGCTCGCGCAGCGCCATGCACACGAAGTCGAGGAAGTGTTCTTCCAGGCCCGCGTGCTGGTCGTCGGCGGGATCGGCGGCGGGGGCCAGCAGCAGGCGCACATTGTGGCCCTCGACCGCTTCGCCGCTCGCGAACACGCGGTCCAGCACGTCCGTGAAACCCTGTCCGGCGAGTTCCGGCAGCGCCATGCGCACGGGGCGCCAGGCCAGCTTGCGGCCGCCGGCCAGTTCCAGGAAGCGCTGGTTGGCCATCTCGATCACGTGATCCGGACCGGTCATCACGCACATGATGGCGGGCGCGCGGTGGAAGATGTCGCGCATGCGCTCGCTGGCGGCCTGCAGCTCGCGCAGCAGCCGTTCGCGTTCGGCCTCGGCCTGGCGCCGGCTCTCGCCCAGTTCCTGTTCGCTCTCGGCCAGCCGTTCGGCGGCCAGCTTTTCGGCGGTGGCGTCGCGGATGATCTTGGCGAAGCCGACGTGGACGCCCGTCTCGTCGCGCAGGGGAACCATCACGCCGTCGGCATAGAACAGCGTGCCGTCGCGGCGCAGATGCCAGCGGCGGTCCTCGGCGCGGCCCTGTTCGAGCGCGCGCCGCGCTTCCAGTTCGGGCTGGCCGTTCGCCAGGTCTTCCGGCGTGAACAGCAGGTCGGCGCTGCGCCCGAGCACGTCGTCGGGCGACCATCCGGTGATCGCGGCGGCGCCCCCTTCCCATTCCGTCACGATGCGGTCGACGTCCGTGCCGATGAAGGCATAGTCGCGGATGTTGTCGAGGATGAGGCGCAGGCGCGTGTCGCGCGAACGCAGCTGGGCGCGGTGGCGTTCTTCCTCGACGCGCGCCAGTTCCGCATTCTTGCGGTACAGGTCGATGAACACCGCGACCTTGGCGCGCAGGACGATGGGATTGAGCGGCTTGGTGAGGTAGTCGACCGCGCCGAGCGCGTACGCGCGCTCGAGCGGGAATTCGTCGGCGTCGCCGGCGGTGAGAAAGATGATGGGCAGGCTGTGCGTTCGCGGGTGTTCGCGGATCAGCTCCGCCAGCTCGAACCCGTTCATCGTCGGCATGCGCACGTCCAGCAGCACGACGGCGAAATCGTGGGCGAGCACTTCACGCAGCGCGGCTTCGCCCGACGTCACGGACACGAGCGCCTGGCCCAGATCCGCCAGGATGGCCTCCAGCACCGCCAGGTTGGCCGGCTGGTCGTCGACGAGCAGGATCTTGGTGGTCTGGTCGGAGGCCATCAGTGTCTGGCAGTGTATTGATGCAAATAAGACAATGTATGCTGCGCCCTTCCGAAAGTCAATTGTGCGCGGCCGGATCCCGCGCGCCCGCACACTGGCGGCTGGCTTTCGTTTTTATTGAATCATGTCGATGACGTTTCCCTTCCTGTCCCGATCCGGGCACTTCTCCTTTCTCAACAATGGTTTCGATGACTGGGCCCTGGCGCTGGCCGTGACGGCGGGCAGCGCCGTCGCGATGGTGTTCCTGCGCGCGTTCGTGCTGCGGCGCATGGAAGCACTGTCGCAGCGGACGGAGACCCGGCTGGACGACTTCGTCACGGCGATGCTGTCGAGGACGTACCTGCTGTTCATCGTCGTGTTCGCGCTGTACTTCGGCAGCACGTTCCTGGAGCTGACGCCGAAGCAGGACAAGTTCGTCACCCGTATCGCCATCGCGTCGCTGCTGCTGCAGGCGGCGATCTGGGGCGACACGGGCCTGCGCGCTTGGCGCGACCAGTTCAGCCTGGGCCCGGTCGACGGCGCGCGGCGCGCGTCCAGCGGCGTCCTGTGCTTCATATCGCGGCTGCTGCTGTGGGTCGTCGTGACCCTGATGATCCTCGATAACTTCGGGATCAACATCACGACCCTCGTCGCCAGCCTCGGTATTGGCGGCGTGGCCGTCGCGCTCGCCACGCAGAACATCCTGGGCGACCTGTTCGCCTCGCTCTCGATCATGCTGGACAAGCCGTTCGAGGTCGGCGACTTCATCATCGTGGGGGACGTGCTCGGCTCGGTGGAGCACATCGGCCTCAAGACGACGCGCGTGCGGGGCCTGGGCGGCGAGCAGGTCGTGTTCTCCAACGGCGAGCTGCTGAAAAGCCGCATCCACAATCACAAGCGGATGCAGACGCGCCGCGTGGCGTTCGTGCTGCGCGTCGCGTACGGGACGCCGGAAGACCAGCTGTGCCGCATCCCGCAGATCATCCGCGAGATCGTCTCGAGCAAGGCGAACGTCGACTTCGAGCGCGCCCACTTCTTCAGCTGGGGCCAATGGTCGCTCGATTTCGAAGTCGTCTACCACTTCCGCAGCCCGGACTACATCCTGCACATGGATGCGCAGCAGGCCATCTTCCTCGAGATCTATCGCCGCTTCCAGCAGGAAGGCATCGAATTCGCGCACCCGCTGTCGATCGTCCGGCTGGACGACCCGAACCTCGTGGCATCCTTCCTGCGCAATGGCGATGCGATGCCGCCGGGACCCTCCGTTCACTGAACTGTTGCACCAAAATGGACGGACTCATCCTACAAGCCAGCCGTAAGTAGTCCTATTCATTATGCATAAGGACGGGCTTAAGATGGACTCACCTCTTCCCGATCGGGAGTTCCCAGATGCTGATCCGGCAGAGGAAATGCAAACGCGCTTTCACCCACTTAAAGGAGAACGATCATGGCATCGAACAACCAACAAGGCGGTAACAAAGGCAACAACCAGAGCGGCGATACCAGCAACCGCGGCTTCGCGTCGATGGACCCGCAAAAGCAGCGCGAATTCGCATCGGAAGGCGGCCGCGCCGCCCACGCTTCGGGCAATGCCCACGAGTTCACCTCGGAAGAAGCACGCCGTGCCGGCTCGATGAGCCACAAGAACGACGGCAACAGCCAGAGCGGCAACCGCGGCAACGAGCAGAGCGGCCGTCAGCAGGGCAGCGGCACCCGCGGCGGCACGCCGGAGCAGCACGCGAAGGCCGGCTCGCAGAGCCACAAGAACGACAGCAAACGCTGATCATTGACGGCTTGTCGTGAGTGAAACCGCTGGCTTCGGCCGGCGGTTTTTGCGTTTACGTGACGCGTCCGGAAAACCGCCTTGCATTCGTCCGCATCCAATTGTGCGGGGTAAAACGATCGAAGGGTGATATATTTTTGGCACTATATTTCACATTCCTATCGTGTATTAACTGCAAGTCACACCAGCAGCGCATGCGGGGCAACCACCACAAACACTTTTCAAACAGGAAACGCGAATGAAAAAAAATATTGCCATTGTCGGTGCTGGATTCTCCGGAGCTGTCATCGCCAACCAGCTGGCCCACGCCGGCTACAACGTCGAGATCTTCGAATCGCGCGACCACATCGCGGGCAACTGCCATTCGGAGCGCGACAGCGAAACGGGCGTCATGGTCCACGTCTATGGACCGCACATTTTTCACACCGATAACGAGCGGGCATGGGAATTCGTCAACCGTTATGCCGAATTCATGCCCTATGTGAACCGTGTGAAGGCGATCACGAATAACCGCGTGTTCACCTTGCCGATCAACCTGCTGACGATCAACCAGTTCTTCGGCAAGACCTTCCGCCCCGCGGAGGCCCAGGCGTTCATCCAGTCGCTGGGCGACAAGTCGATCGAGAACCCGCAGACGTTCGAGGAACAGGCGCTGCGCTTCGTGGGCCGCGAGCTGTACGAAGCCTTCTTCAAGACGTACACGATGAAGCAGTGGGGCCTGCATCCGAGCGAGCTGCCGGCCAGCATCCTGAAGCGCCTGCCGGTGCGCTTCAATTACGACGACAACTACTTCAACCACAAGTACCAGGGCATGCCGAAGGACGGCTACACCGCCCTCGTGGAAAACATCCTCAAGGAGGCGCCCGGCATCACCGTGCACCTCGGCACGCGCTTCGATCCGGCCTCGAAAACGGATTACGACCACGTGTTCTACAGCGGCCCGATCGACGCCTGGTTCAAGCACGTCGAAGGCCGCCTGCCCTACCGCACGCTGGATTTCGAAGTCTTCCGCGATACCGGCGACTACCAGGGCAACGCCGTCGTCAACTATTGCGACGACTCGCAAACCTATACGCGCATCACGGAACACAAGCACTTCTCGCCGTGGGAGCAGCACGAGAAAACGCTCTGCTACATGGAGTACAGCCGCCAGTGCGAGGAAAACGATACGCCGTACTACCCGATCCGCCAGGCGCGCGAAAAGGCGCAGCTGGAAAAATACGTGAACCTGGCACGCAACGAGGACAACGTCACGTTCGTCGGCCGCCTCGGTACGTATCGCTACCTCGACATGGACGTGACCATCCACGAAGCGCTGCTCACGTCGGACAAGTTCCTGGAGGCGGCCCGCGAAAACGTGCGCATGCCCGCCTTCGCGATCGACCCGCTGGCCTGATCAACGGGCCTCGATGATGACCGCCGCGCCGCCCGCCCCTGCCAGTTGCAGCGTCAGGGCGTCGCGGCCGGTGACGTCCACTGCGCGCGTCGTGACGTTGTTCGGCGTCGCGCCGTCTTCCCAGACCGTCGCCGTGTAGCGCCCGGCCGGCAGGAAGTCCAGTTTCACCCGCTTCGTGGTCGCGGCCGCGTCGGCCGACATCGCGCCGACGTACCACGTCGTGCCGAGACGGCGCGCGAGGACGATGTCCTTGCCCGGTTCGCCGGACAGGAAACGGGTCTCGTCCCACGCCGTCGGCACCTTGCGGATGAAATCGAAGCCTTCGGCGTCGCGGTAGGCGTCCGGGTCGTCCGACACCATCTGCAGCGGGCTGTCGTACACGACGTACTTCGCCAGTTCCTGGCCGCGTGTGTTCTGGACGAACGGCAGCTCGGCGCGCACCTGGAACGTCGCCGGGGTGACGTTACGGAAGCCGCCCGGCGTGTAATCGATCGGGCCCGCCAGCATGCGCGTGTACGGCAGCATCAGGTTGTGCTCGGGCGTGACGATCGTCTTCATCTTGCTCCACTCCGCGCCCATCACCCCTTCCTGCGTGATGAAGTTCGGATACGTGCGCTGCAGGCCGGCGGGCACGTAGGCGCCGTGCAGGTCCAGCAGCAAATGGCGCTGGGCCGTGGCGGCGGCGACGCGCTGGTAGAAGTCGACGACTTCCTGGTCGTCGCGGTTCATGAAGTCGATCTTGACGCCCTTGATGCCCCAGCGCGCATAGGTGTCGAGCACCTCGTCCATGCGCTTGCGCACGTGCTCCCAGTGGGCCCACAGGATCAGTCCGACGCCCTTCTCCGCCGCGTACTGGACCAGCGCGGGCATGTCGATGCCGTCGGCGGCGCGCGTGATGTCGGTCGTCGGCAGCGCGTCGCAGCAGCCGCCGCTGCCGAACGCCCAGCCGGCGTCGATCAGGTAATACGGAAAACCGGAGGCGGCGGCGAAGTCGATGAAGCGGCGGTACGCGGCCATGTCCGGCTTCATGCCCACGAGCGGGCCCGACCACCAGTCCCACGCGGCCTTGCCGGGCTTGACCCAGCTGAAATCGCCTTGCGGGGCCGGGTTCAGGTTACCGACCAGCTGCGACGCGATCAAATCGCCCGGCCGGTTGCCCAGCATGACGACACGCCACGACGTCCGCAACCCGGCACGGGATTCGTACACGGGCGCGCCGGACAGGTGCACGCGCAACCCCGCCCCTTCGCGCCACAGCGACGTACCCGTATAGCCGTCCAGGTGCGCCTGCGTGATGGCGTAGGCGGTACGGCCGGACCGCGTCGTGCACACGACGGGCACGTCGTAGCCGTGCTTGTCGTCGAGCTGCGAAATCTTCTGGCGCGTGAACGGCACTTCGTGCGCGCCGTCGAACACCGAGACCAGGCAGTCCGGATCGCCGGCCGGCACGAACGCCGTCTTTTCGCCGCGCAGGCGGACCGGATCGCCGCCGTCGATGCGGTAGCGGAACGCGACGCCGTCGTCATAGGCGCGCACGTCGACGAACAGGCGGCGCGCGCCGTCCGTGCGGTCGCGGAACTGGAGCGTCGCGGCGCGGTAATGATCGCGCGCGGACGACGCCTTGGTCGCGACGAGGGGAATTACCTGGTCGGTCGTCGATTTCGTGACTTTTTCCAGGACGAGCCGGCCTTGTTCCGGTTGGCCGTCGAATTCGAGGCCAAGGGCGGACGAGGCGATGACCGTCTCGCCGCCGCGCGTCACGACATAGCTTCCGCCGTCCCGTGCGATCTTGATCGCGGCGCGGCCGTTCGGCGACGTCACCGTGACCTGCCCCGCCGGCGCGGCGCACGCGGCGCCGCCGACGGCGGCCAGCACCGCCAGCGTCAACATACGGATGTTCATGTCAGAATCCGATCTTGAAGCTGGAGGCGATTGCCGTCGGCAGGCTGGCCGGTAGCTCGATCACGAGGGCGTCGTCCTGCTGCTTCCAGCGCAGGGGCGCCGTGGCGCCCACGAGGGACACCGACTTGACCGGGCGCGTCTCCAGGCCGGCCTTCGTGCCGAGCGACGCGATGCGCACCTGGCCCTTCGGCTCGCCCAGCGTGATGGCGTACAGCGCGCCGCCCTTGGTGGTGAAGCGGATGTCGCTGGCCGTATAGTCCGCGTTTTCCTTGAAGGCGCCCGCTTCGAGTTTGGTCGGGCCTTCGCCGAAGGTCTTCCACGGCCGCGTGCCGTAGATGGCTTCGCCGTTGACCTGGATCCACGCCGCCATCTCGTCGAGGAATTTGCGGGATTCGGGCGGCAGGCTGCCGTCCGGATACTGCACGACGTTGAGGAGCAGGTTGCCGTTCTTGCTGACGATGTCGGCCAGCATGTACACGACGTCCTGCGTCGTCTTGTACTTGTAGCCCTCGCTGTAGAACCAGTCGCCCATCGACGTGTCGGTCTGCCACGGCAGCGGCTGGATGCCGTTCATGACGCCCCGTTCGACGTCCTGCACGCCCGCCTTGCGCAGGAACTCGCCGGAGCCGAGATCCTTGTGGTTGTAGACGGCTTCCAGTTTGCCGTGCGTCTTGATGCTCTGGTTGTAGAAATTGGCGAGCATGGTCCGGCCCGTGACGCCGAACGGGATGCCGCCGTCGCTGTACAGCAGGTCCGGCTTGTAGCGCGTCACGAGGTCGGTCACACGGTTGTACCACTCCTGCTGGAAGCCGGCGTCGTCCGTGTACCACATCTTGCCGCCCCCGAGGAACTCGTCATGCTTGCGGTGATACAGGTCCGCGTACTGCGGATCCGCGCCGTCGTACGGCTCGCCCCAGTGCGGATAGACCTCGTCATGCCCGTGGCTGGGACTGAACCAGCGGTAGCTGGCGCCCAGGTGTTCGGAGACGCCGAAGCGCAGGCCGGCCTTGACGGCCGCCTTCTGCCAGTCGCCGACGATGTCGCGGTGCGGACCCATCTTGACGGCGTTCCAGCGGTGGTACTTCGAATCCCACAGGTCGAAATTGTCGTGGTGGACGCCCATGCTGACGAAGTACTTCGCCCCGGCCTTGGCATACAGGGCCATCAAGGCGTCCGGCTCGAACTTCTCGGCCTTCCACAGCGGGATGATGTCCTTGTAGCCATGCTTCGTCGGGTGGCCGTAGTGCTTGAGATGATGCTCGTACTGCGGCGTGCCGTAGATGTACATATTGCGCGCGTACCAGTCGCCGGCGCGCGGGACGGCCTGCGGGCCCCAGTGGGACCAGATGCCGAACTTGGCGTCGCGGAACCAGGCTGGGGTTTCGTACTTGTCCAGCGACGCCGGGTCGGCGGCGAACGGGCCCGCGACGTGCGTCAGCTTGACGGGCGCGTCGGCAGCGGATGCCAGCGGACTGGCCAACAGGCCGGACAGGATAAGGGTCGAAAGAAGTGGTCGGCGCAACATCGGGTCTCCTTGGTTTTTAATCTATAACGTACAGGCCGGATTATAGATGCACCCAAGGAGTCCCCGCAACAGCTTTATTTCACGCGCGAAACGGTGTACGTCTTCCCTCCTTCCAGCGGCAGTTCGTAGCGGTGCTCGCCCGTCTTGCGGATCGTCCCGCCGTCGCTGCGAGGTAAGCTCGCACTCCTGAACCGCAGCACGCCCTGCCCGGCCACGGCCGTCACCCGGATCGTCGTCGCGTCCGCGAACACGGCGATGTCGCCGTGCGGCGTGGGCACCTTCCCGTCGATCCACTTCAAACCGCCCAGGTCCGGCTCGACGACATAGGCCGCATAGCCGGGCTGCGTCGGCTTCACGCCCAGGTAGTATTTGCCGAGCAGGTAGAGCGGACTCGCGCCCCACGCGTGGCACAGGCTCATGCCGAACGGCTTGCCGTACATCGCGTAGCGCGCGGCGCCCTGCACCTTCGGATCGTACTGTTCCCAGAAACACGTCGCACCCGCGCGCAGCATGCCGCCCCAGTAATCCTTGATCTGGTCCGTGACGTAGCGCTGCTGGCCGCTTTCGGCCAGCGCCGCCAGTTCGTAGAAGCGCATGTAAGGCGTCGTGATCTTCGGTACTTTGTCGCTCGTGAGCACGTTGCGGCGCACGCTCGCCGCCTGCGCGTCGTCGAGATAGCCGAACATCAGCGCGAACATGTTCGGGTGACGCGTCACCAGTGGATCGATCTTGCCGTCCTTGCGGCCGTGGATGAAGAGCTGGCGCTGAGGATCCCAGAACGCGGCCATGATCTTCGTCTTCAGTTCCGCGGCCAGCCGGCGGTAGGAAGCGGCCTTCGCGTCGTCGTGTGCGAGCGCCGCGCAGTCGGCCATCGCTTCGAGGCTCCTTGCGAACAGCAGCTGGATGACGGCCAGCTCGCCATCCTTGGGCATGTCGGCCCAGTCGACGAACACCCAGTCGCCGGGCAGGCCTTCCAGCATGCCGTTCGCGTTGCGGCGCGCGAGCACGAAATCCATCAGCGTCGTCATGCGCGGGTAGACGCTCTTCACGAAGTCCGCGTCGCCCGTGTATTCGTAGTAGTCGCGGATGCCGATGAACCAGTACAGGGAGTAATCGAGGATCGTGTTGATGTGCATGTCGACCGGGTCGGCGCCGCGCAGCGCCCACGTCGTCCGCTTGACCGTATCGCTGTCGAAGAACGTGTAGTAGTTCATCAGGTAGGTCTGCACGGCGTCGCCGGACCACACCCAGTGGTCGCGCTTGACGCCGTCGATGAAGAATTCGCGCGTGTTCAGTTCCAGCGTGCGCTGGGCGACGTCCCAGATCCGGTTCAACTCGTCGTCCGAGCTCCTGAACGTGCCGCGGTGCGCGACGGGCAGGTATTCGTACAGCAGCGCCACGTCGTCCACACGTACACCCTTGTCGAAGCGGATGTTCACGTAGCGCATGGCGCGCGACGTGGGCGCGACGAAGTCGCCGCGGTGGTCCGCGAGCGTGAAGCGGTCGAGCGTCTCGGCGCCCTCTTCGGACAGGGCTTCCTCCTTCGACTCGCCGTAGTACAGCGTGACCTTGCCGCTGCCCGTGACGTTCTTCAGCTTGACGAAACCCGTCGTCTCCCGGCCGAAGTCCACGAGGATGCCGCCGTCCGTGCGCGCGACCGCGACGGCCGGGATCTCCCTGGTCGGCAGGCGGTAGCGTGACGGCGGAGTATCCGGTGCGGTGAGGTTCCAGTGTGCGGCATTGGCCGCCGGGGCGCCCGGACGGGGACCGACCGACCACGATGCGTCGGAACGGATCGTCCTGCCCTGCACGTGGACGGCCGGCGGCGAGGTCCCGTTGTAGACCTGCAGATTGATGGTGTGCCTGCCGGCGGGGATGCGGACGCGGTGCTGATCGCCGTGCACGAACCGGCCGTCGATGGCGATGTTGTAGATGCCTTCGACGGTGATGTCGATGTCTTCCGGCGCGGCCAGGTCGACTTGCCGGATGAAGTTCACCTGCGGCTGGTGGCTGTACAACCGCCAGAACGGCGGCCAGGCGACGTCGCGCTCGACGCGCTGCACCTGCATCCGGTTGGACAGCCAGATCTCGAAATCGCCCGGGGACCAGATCCAGGTCGCCGTGCCCTGCGCTCCGGCCAGGCCGCAGATGAGCGCCAGCAGGAGACCGATGAAGAGTGAATGAATTCGCATGCACGAATTGTATTCACGATCGTCACCGGTCTTGCGCGTTTGGGCGATTTAATCGCCCGCTTGAGCGATTTCTGCGCTCAGCCCGCGGCCTTCGCCATGCCGTCCTTCGGCGTCATGCGCGCGGCCAGTGCGGCGATCGGCAGCGGATTGACGTTCTCGGCGTTGACGACGTCGTCGAAATCCTGCTCTTCCGCCTGGGCGAGGAAGCGCTGGGCCTTGTTGCTCGGGGCGGTCGTCTGGATCAGGTGGTGCATGCTGGCGGCCGTCTTGTCCCACGACGTGTTGGCCACGATGGCGCGCATGCGGTCCCGCAGGGCTGCCTTCTGCCCGTCGTTCATGGCCAGCATGCGCTCGCAGGCGGCGATGAATTTCTCCGGCGTGTCGGCGATCGCGACGACGTCGCCGTACGGCACCTTCACGTCCGTGATCGGGGTGCTGACGGACGGCAGCTCGGCCGCCATGTATTCCAGCACCTTGGTCGGGCTGATGAACCTGGTCGACTCGTTCAGCGCGAACGGCAGCAGGCAGACGTCCCAGCCGGCCAGGAATTGCGGCAGCTGGTCGTAGGTGCGCTGGCCCATGTAATGGATGTTGTTCGCGCGCGGCAGGTTGGCCGGGTCGATCTTCACGACCGGGCCCACGAGCACGATCTGCCAGTCCGGACGGGCTTGTGCGACCTGGCTGACGAGGTCGGTGTCGAAGCGCTCGTCGATGACGCCGTAGAAGCCCAGGCGCGGACGCGCGACGTGGGCCTGCTCCGGGTGGCTGTAGTCGCGGTCCAGCGCTTTCTGGAAGTGCTTCGCGTCGACGCTGCTCGAGAAGCAGTGAGCGTTCGCGTGGCGCTCGCGCTTGGACTGGTACAGGCTCGGACCGCCGGTGAAGCACAGGTCGGCGATGTTCAGCAGTGCGTTCTCGCGCTGCAGCAGCTGTTTCGGGGCGTTCTTGAAGGCGGCCAGTTCGTCCATGCAGTCGTAGACGACGAGTGCCGGATCGAACCCTTGCAGCAGCGGCAGGGCCATCGGGGTGTAGAACCAGACGACGGGACGCTCGCCTTCCGGGACGAGATCGGCCAGCAGGGTCTGGAGCGTAGGGATCTGGTCGTCGTGGAAGCCGGGTGCCTGGATGCCGGTATGCGGCTGGCACACCGTGATGTTCGGCGCGACGGCCGTCTTCTTCAGGTGCGCCTTGCCCTCGTCATACACCGGCTCCTCGACAAACAGGATTCGGTAGTGTTCCGCCAGGCGAGTCATGAGGTGCTGGGGGCGCTGGAAGACGAAGTCCCAGCGCAGATGGCAAAACACGATCAGGGTCGGCATGTTGATTTCCTTTCGCCTCGGGGCGTTCTAGTTGATCTGGATTCAAGGCCCGGAACCTGATGCGTCGATGCTCTGGAAAACACCGACAGATCAGGTGCCGGACCAGTGAATCGTATCATGCAAAATTCTTAATATTTTCATTTATGCATTGCAATATTTGCATCGGGAAACATGAGCAGACCCCTCCGGTCCGGGTCTCCCTAGGAGAGCTCGGCACAGTGCTCAACAATGTAGGTTCCCTCCTACGCGGACAATGGAAAAAACACTACGATATCGCATCGTCTGCGCTTGCGTGACGACGTGTGCAGTGCCGCAAAAACAGGGGGGTTGAGAGGGAAAAAGGCCGCGCCGGAAGGCGCGGCCGGGGCCGGCAAGGCCGGGTAACGTCCCTTAGGCCGAAAGATAGGGTTCCGCGTCTTCCGGCTCGCCGGCGGCGTCGAAACCGCGGGCCAGCAGCACGCCGTCGAGGCCGACCGTGCCCAGCGCGTCGCACAAGTCTTCCAGCTCGGCCTCCAGGTGGGCGGCCAGGTCGAGCGGCTTGTCGACCGTCGCGAGCGGCGCCCCGCCGTCCAGCGGATACAGGTTGATGCGCAGCACCGGCTCGCCATTGGCTTCCAGCGGCGCGACGACGGCCTTGATGCGGTCGGGCGTGCGCTGCTGCTCTTCCAGTTTCTGGTTGACCTCGGCCAGGGTGGCGAGCATCGACAGCTCGGCCACGCCCTGCTCCAGCGCGCCGTAGAACAGGTCCTGGTACAGGAAGTTCAGTTCGACCTCTGCCGGGTGGCGCGACAGGCAGCGCTGCAGCAGCGGCGCCACGCTGCCGGCCCACATGCGGTAGCGGGCCATGCGGCCCTCGAAGTAGGCATCCGAGGCCGCCTCGCCGGACGGTATCTTGTAGAACGGATCGTCGACCGGCTTCAGCGCGAAGCCGAGCAGGAAGCGCAGTTCCATCGCGTCGTCCTCCGGTTCGTAGTCGCCGGCTATCCACGGCCGCATGCTGGCCGCGATGGCGGGCGTGGCCACGAGTTTCTTCGACCGCATCGCCTGCGCCGCTTCCCGCAGCATCTCCTGCAGGTCGCTGTAGCGAATGCGGTCGACGGCGTCCAGGTCGTACAGGTGGCGCACGAGGACGATGCGGGTCGCGGCGCTGGCCAGGCCGGACTGCCGGAAACTGTCCATCAATGCTTCGAAATCCGCGTCGTCGTGGAACACGTCCTCCTGCACGAGGCCGCCCGTGCTGTGCACGAACAACGGGATCATGAACGCGTCGATTTCGAGTTCCATCTCGTCGTCGCCGCGCACGTGGTACGTGGCGGCCTCCTCTTCCACGCGCTCGCGCAGCAGGCGGCAGCAATCGGGATCCGTGTATTTCGCCACTTCGATGGCGCCGTACAGCACGTCGTCGTGCTTGCGCCGCAGCATGCGCCGCACGAGGACGGACAGTTCTTCCTGGCGCGCGGCGAGCGCGGCCGCGTCGGGGCCTTCGCGCTCGGTGATCTCGAGCGCCAGGTCGACGAGGTTCTGGGCCAACTCGTCGGAATCCGCTTCCACCGGCTTGGCCGCCTTGGCCGGTTTTGCCGGCTTGGTCAAACCGCGGTTGGGCCGGGACGACGGGCCCTTGGCCGGGCGCTTGTTGTTGGGCATGGCTGACTTCGTAAAAGTGGACAAGTCGCCATGGTAGCAAATCGGTCGCGCGGGACGAAGCCGCGTCAGCGTGCGGGGCGCGTGTCGAGGTGGGTCGTGAAGAATTCCGGACGCAGCTTGCGCGTGATTTCCAGCACGGGCATCACATGGTCGAGGTGCTCGCGCATGGCGGCCACGGCGCGGGCCGGGTCGCGCGCCTCGATGGCGTCGACGACGGCCCGGTGCTCTTCCAGCACCCCGGCCATGCGCCCTTCCAGCGGCAACGTGAGCTGACGATAACGGTCCATCTGCGTCTTGGCCTGCTGGATGATCGGCCACACGCCCGGATAACCGGACAGCTCGGCCAGCAGTGCGTGGAAGCGCTCGTCCGTGCGGTGGAATGAAGCGAAGTCGTTGGCGGTGATGGCCGCTTCCTGCTCGGCCAGGATCGCGCGCAGGCGCGCCATGTCATCCGGCCCCACGCGCTCGGCCGCCTTTTCGATGATCGCCGTCTCCAGCGCGTGGCGCACGAGGTTGGCCTCGTCCAGCGCGTCGAGCGGGATGCGCGCGACGAACGTGCCCGAGCGCGGCACGATCTCGATCAGGCCCTCGTCGGCCAGGCGCTGCACGGCCTCGTGCACGGGGGTGCGGCTCGTGCCGAACTCCTCGGCGATGTCGCGCTCCACGACGCGCGTGCCCGGCAGCATGTCCATCTCGACGATGCGCCGGCGCAGGCACAGGTAGACGCGGCGCGAGGCGCTCAGGCCGCTCTCCGCCTCGGTTACGGAATTGGGTGGGGCTTGGCGGTTCATGGCCGGAAGTGTAACGAATCCGGCATCGCGTCGCGCGGGATGATCGCGCCGCGGTGGCGGATCACGGTCCCGGCCAGCCGGTGCCCGGCCCGTGCCGCGTCTTCGGGGCCCCTGCCGGACAGGCGCGCGGCCATGTAGCCGGCGCCGAACGAGTCGCCGGCCGCCGTCGTGTCGATCACGGCGTTCACGGGCTCCGGCGCCACCTCGTGCACCGTGCCGTCGTGCCAGACGACGGCCGGATCGCCGCCGCACTTGACGACCACCTCGCCCACGCCCAGCGTGCGGGTGCGCCCGATCGCATCGCGCGCGTCGCCCGGGCCGTACAGCGCGACCTCGTCGTCCAGCGTCAGCAGCGCGATGTCGGCATGGGCCAGCACGCGGCGGTAGACGTCGCGCGCGGTATCCGCGCTGTCCCACAGGCGCGGCCGGTAGTTGTTGTCGAAGACGACCTTGCCGCCCGCCGCGCGGCAGCGGGCCAGCGTCGCGATCAGGAGGTCACGGTCGGCGGGCGACAGGATCGCGAGGCTGATGCCTGACAGGTACACCATGCGCGCCTCGGCCAGCTGCGCGAGCACCCGCTCCGCGCCCGGCGCCGCCATCCAGTGGCGCGCGGCGGAGTCGCGGCGCCAGTAGTGGAAGCGGCGTTCGCCGTCCGGGTCCGTCTCGATCATGTAGATGCCCGGCAGGCGGTCCGCCAGGCGCAGCACGCTGGCGGTGGCGATGCCTTCGCGCTCCCACGCGGCCAGCATCTCGGCGGACATGCCGTCCTGGCCGAGGCCCGTCACGTACGCGACGTTCGCGACGGCGGGATCGAGCAGGCGGGCCATGTACACGGCCGTGTTCAGCGTGTCGCCGCCGAAGCGGTAATCCAGCGTGCCCTGCTCGCCGTGCTTCTGCAGTTCGATCATGCATTCGCCGATCGCGTAGACGGTGTGTGCTGCCATCATGTGTCCTTGTTGTGAATGTAGCCCCGGGAGTTTACCGGATGCCGGCGGCTGCCGGGGCATCTGTTTTGACGGGCGTACGCGGACCGCCGTCCCGGACCAGCGTCCACACGACGATCGCCGCCAGCACGTCGAACACGGCCAGCACGACGAACAGCGGGCTGTAGCCCACGTGCGTGACGACGACGCCGAACACCAGCGTGAACAGGGTCGCGCCCAGGTAACCGGACATGCCGGCCAGGCCGGTGGCCGTCGCCACTTCGTTCTTGCCGAAGACGTCCGACGTGATCGCATACAGCGCGCCGGACAGCGTCTGGTGCGCGAAGCCGCCGATACACAGCAGGAAGATCGCGGTATAAGGGCTCGCGACGAGGCCGATGCAGCCCGGGGCGATCATGCACAGCGCCCCGAACGCGACGACCCATTTCCGTGACGCGAACAGGGACACATCGAAACGCCGGTGCACGAACGGCGACAGATAGCCGCCCAGCACGCAACCGATGTCCGCCGCGAGGAACGGCAGCCACGCGAACACCGCGATCTCCTTCAGGTCCATGTGGCGCTCCGTCGCCATGTACAGCGGGATCCACGCGTTGAACGTCTGCCACGCCGGCTCGGACAGGAAGCGCGGGATCGCGATCGACCAGAAGTTCCGGTTCTTCACGATCTCGCGCCACGATGCCCTGGCGGCGCCATCCTGGTGCTTCGCTTCCTGCCCCGACAGGATGTAATCGCGCTCCGCGTCGGACAGTAGCTTCTGGTCGCGCGGGTGCTTGTAGAACACGGCCCACAGCAGGGTCCACGCGATGCCCAGCACGCCGACGATGACGAACGCCGACTTCCAGCCCGAATGGAGGATCGCCCACACGACGAGCGGCGGCGCGCACAGGGCGCCGATCGAGGAGCCGATGTTGAACCAGCCGATGGCGACCGAGCGCTCCTTCGCCGGGAACCACTCCGTCGTCGCCTTGACGCCGGCCGGGATGCCCGCCGCTTCCGTCAGGCCCAGCAGGCCGCGGAAGAACGCCATGCTCTGCCAGCCGGAGGCCAGCGCGGCGCCGGCGCAGGCCAGCGACCACGCGAACGCGAACACGGTGAAGCCGATCTTGGTGCCGATCGCGTCCAGCACGTAGCCGGCCACGGGCTGCATGACGGCGTAGCACACCTGCCACGCGACGACGATGTACGAATACTGCTTCGTGTCGATGTGCAGGTCGGCCATCATCGTCGGCGCCGCGACGGACAGCGTGTTGCGCGCCAGGTAGTTGACGATCAGGCCCAGCGTCACCAGGCCCACCATCCACCAGCGCATGCCCTTCATTTTGCTCATGTTGTCTCCTCCAGCGCCTTTTTCAGGCGCGCAAGATCCCGAGCCGCTGGGCATATGCGCCTGCGGCTTCTTCTTTCGTTGATTGTCGGTGGCTTACGCCAGCAGCGCGCGCATGCCCTGCCGTTCGATATCGCGCAGGTTCGCGGCCAATTGCGCCGCGAGGCCCGGCACGGCGTTCAGGTCCCTGCCCCACAGCGCGGCGTGGGCGAGCCAGCCGCGGGCCAGGTCGTCGAGCGTCCATTCACCCGTGCCGACCTTGTCCCAGCCGGCCTTGAACCACGCCAGCGTCGCCGGATCGTCCGCGAGGTCGATGACGCCGCCGCGGTACAGCACCATCGTCGCGGCCATCGCGAGCACGAGGCGGCGCGGCAGGCGGCCGTCGTGCAGCTCGGCGTAGCGCAGCAGCTGCGGCAGCACGCGCGCGGCGAACTTGCTCCAGCTGTTCAGCGCGATCGATGCGAGGCGGTGGTGGATGGCCGGATTGCGGAAACGGCGCAGCACGTCGGCGGCGAAGGCGTCCAGTTCCGCGCGGTCCATCTCCAGCGCCGGGATGATCTCGTCGTCGATGGCGGCCCGCAGGAACGCGCCCACCTGCGCGTCGTCGACGGACGGGCCCACGGCTTCCAGGCCCGCCAGCAGCGCGACCGGCACGAGCGTCGTGTGGCCGCCGTTCAGGATGCCGACCTTGCGCTTCTTGTACGGCGTGATGTCGTCGACGAGTTTCACGTTCAGGTCCGCGCCCGCCAGCTTCAGTTCTTCCCCGACCGACGCCGGGCCCTGGATCACGAACAGGTAGTAATATTCGGCCGCCACGAGGAACGGGTCGGCGTAGCCCAGTTCCTGCTCGATCTGGGCCGCGTCCGCGGCCGGGTAGCCGGTGACGATGCGGTCGACGAGCGTATTGCAGAACGTGCAGGCGTCGCCGATCCACGCGGCGAAGCCGGCCGGCAGGTCCCACAGGCGGGCGTAGTGCAGCACGGCGTTCTTCAATGCCTCGCCGTTCCTGTCGATCAGTTCGCACGGCAGCAGGATCAGGCCCTTGTCCTGTGCGCCTTGAAACGCCTGGTAGCGCGCGAACAGCAGTTGCGTGAGCTTGGCGGGGAACGTCACCGGCGGCGCGTCGGCCTGGCCGTCGGTGTCGTTGACGACGATGCCCGCTTCCGTCGTGTTGGAGACGATGAAGCGCAGGTCCGGATTGGCGGCCTGTGCCAGATAGTCGGCATACATCGTGGCCGGATCGATCTCGCGCTGCACGCATTCGACCTTGCGGTACTGCTTGACCGGCAGGCCCGCCTCGTCCAGGCCGCGCACGAGCACGGTGAACAGGCCGTCCTGCACGTCCAGCAGCGGCGTGGCCGAGCCTCCGCGCGGACGCACGACGACGACGCCGGCGTCGAGGCCGGTGCGCTCGTTGAGGAGGTCGACCTGCCAGTCGAAGAAGCCGCGCATGAAATTGCCTTGTCCGAACTGCAGGATCTTGACGGGCAGTGCGAACGGGGTGGTACGACGAAGTTGAGTCATGGGTGCCCTTACAGCGAAATATCGCGTTTCCAGAAGATGAAGTCGTATTGCTGCAGCCGGTCGGCCTTGCACTTGTATTGCCCGCCCGCCGTCGCCACGACCATATCGAACAGGCCTTTCGCCACCTCGGGCAGCGGCTTCCCTTCGATGATCGGACCGCAGTCGTAGTCGATCAGGTCCGACAGTTTCGCGGCCACGCGGCTGTTGCTGGAGATTTTCAGCACGGGCACGATCGGGTTGCCGGTCGGGGTGCCGAGGCCCGTCGAGAACAGCACGACGTTCGCGCCCGATGCCACGATACCGGTGACGGATTCGACGTCGCCGCCCGGGGTGCACAGCAGCGCGAGGCCCTGCCTGTCCGTCTGTTCGCCGTAATCGAGCACGGAGACGATGGGCGACGTGCCCCCCTTCTTGGCGGCGCCGGCCGATTTCATCGCATCGGTGATCAGGCCGTCGCGGATATTGCCGGGGCTCGGGTTGTCGGCGAAATGCGTGCCGACCGACAGCGCGCGCTGTTCGAAGTCGCGCATCATGCCGAGGAAGCGGCGCTTGTCGTCGTCCTCCACGCAGCGTTCGATCAGCGACGACTCCACGCCGCACAGCTCCGGGAACTCGGCGAGGATCGACGAACCGCCCACCGCCACGACCATGTCCGACACATAGCCCATCGCCGGGTTCGCGGAGATGCCGGAAAAGCCGTCCGACCCGCCGCATTTCACGCCGATCTTCAGGTGCGACAGCGGCATCGGCCGGCGCTGCACCTTGTTCGCTTCCTTCAGGTGCGTCAGGGTGTCCTGCAGCACCGCCTTCATCATCTTTTCTTCGCTGTCCCACTGCTGCTGTTCGTAGATCAGGACAGGCTTTTCGAAATTCGGGTTCTGCTTCGCGAGGGCGTCCTTGAACATGCCGATCTGCGCGTTCTGGCAGCCCAGCGAGAATACCGTGATGCCGGCCACGTTCGGGTGGTCGGCATACGCGGCCAGGATCTTGCACAGCGAGCGCGCGTCCGCGCGCGTGCCGCCGCAGCCGCCGTTGTGCGTGATGATGCGCACGCCGTCCACATTGGGGAATGGACGGACGACGGGCTTGGGCGCCTCCATGTCTTCGCCCAGCAGCTGGAACGTGAGCGACGCGAGGTCGTTGGTCGCATACCCGAGCGGGCCTTCCAGCGCATTGCGCAGGTGCTCGACGTTGCGGTTCTCGCAGAACACGAGCGGGAAGATCAGCCAGTAGTTGGCGGTGCCCACGCGGCCGTCCGCGCGCACGACGCCGTCGAAGGTCGCCTCTTGCAGGTCCGAGACGTCGGGCGGCGTCCAGGTATATGGCTTCGATTCTCCGATCTCGACCTCGGAGGCGTAATGCGCGAGGTTGTCCGTCGTGACGGCCTCCCCCTTGCGGATCGGCTGGGTAGCCTTGCCGACGACGACGCCGTACATGGACAGCAGCTCGCCCTCGGCGAAGGCGCGGCGCGCCAGCTTGTGCTTGGTCTTGATCGGCGTGGATACGAGGATGTTCTCCCCGTTCCACGTCACGACGTCACCCGGCGCCAGGTCGGTCAGGGCGACCAGCATGCTGTCGTCCGGGTGAATGCAGATTACTTTTTGCATGGTTGCCCAATCAGAGCTTGAAGTAGTTCTTGGCGTTTTCGTAGCAGATACCGCGCACGATGGTCGCCAGCGCATCGTAGTCTTCCGGGTACTCGCCGCTGGCGACCCACTCGCCCAGCTGGCGGCACACGAGCCGGCGGAAGTAGTCGTGGCGCGGGTACGACGCGAAGCTGCGCGAGTCCGTCACCATGCCCACGAAGATGCCCAGCACGGAGTGATTGCCGAACGCGAGGATCTGGTTCAGGTTGCCCAGCTTGTGGTCGTTGAACCACCAGGCCGGGCCGAACTGCACCTTGCCGGCCACGCTGCCGTCCTGGAAGTTGCCGATCATCGTCGAAAGCACTTCGTTCATCGCCGGGTTCAGGTTGAACAGCATCGTCTTCGGCAGCTGTTTATGGGCGTCCAGCGCCGACAGCAGCGCCACGAGGCCGTTACTGGTCGTCATGTCGGAGATCGAGTCGAAGCCCGTATCCGGACCCAACGTCTCCAGCATACGCTGGTTATTGTTGCGCATGGCGCCGATGTGGAAGCACATCGTCCAGTCGTACTTCGCATACACCGCGCCGATTGCCTCCAGCAGGCCGCGCAGGTATTGCGCCTGTTCTAGGTCGCCCAGCAGCTCGCCGCGCATCCGCTTCGCGAACAGGCCTTCCAGCTGGTCGGCCGTCGCGGCGACGGTCGGGATCGGAATGTCGATCGCGTGGTCGGAGATGCGGCCGCCGCGCGCATGGAAGTATTCCACACGGTTGGCCAGCGCGGCGATCAACGACGTGAACGAATCGATTTTTACGCCCGCCACGTCGGCCAGGCGCGCCACGTAGTCCTCGAAGCCGGGATTATTGATGCGCATGGCCTTGTCGGGACGGTAGGCCGGCAGCACGCGGGTCTTCAGTGCCGACTGCGCGATCTCGGCGTGCTGCAGCAGGTCGTCGGCGGGGTCGTCCGTCGTGCAGGCGATTTCCACCCTGGCCTGCTCCAGGAAGGTCCACGTGTCCATGCCGGCCAGCTTCGCGTTCGCCTGTTCCCAGATCGCTTCCGCGTTCTTCTCGTTGATGACCAGGTCGATGCCGAAGATGCGGCGCAGTTCCAGGTGGCTCCAGTGGTAGATCGGGTTGCCGATGGCGAGCGGCAGCACCTTGCAGAAGGCCAGGAATTTTTCCTTGTCCGAGCGGTCGCCCGTGCAGTATTCCTCGGGCACGCCGGCCGTGCGCATCAGGCGCCATTTGTAGTGGTCGCCGCCCAGCCACAGCTCGGCGATGTTGCGGAACTTCTTGCGCTCGGCGATCTCGCCCTGCTGCAGGTGCGAGTGGTAGTCGATGACCGGCAGGTCGGCGGCAACTTCATGGTAAAGCTTGCGGGCGACGTCGGTGATGAGGAGGAAATCCTGGTCCATGAAGGCGGTCATAGCGTGTTGCTCCTTGGGTGGCTGATCTGATATATCAGGATGGTATGCCTAATATATTACTGGTGCAAGGACTTTGTGCCTTCGCGACCGCAGGTCCGGATGTTATGCTTCGCTCATCGGCTCGTGATGCATGGATACAACGCCCACGGCCATCAACAAAAACGGGATCCAAGAATGCTCGACTCACTCTTCAAACTGCGCCAGAGCGGCACCGACACGCGGACGGAAATCCTCGCCGGCGTCACGACGTTCCTGACGATGGCCTACATCATCTTCGTCAATCCGGCTATCCTCGGCGACGCGGGGATGCCGAAGGACGCCGTGTTCGTCGCGACGTGCATCGTCGCGGCACTGGGCAGCCTCGTCATGGGCCTGTACGCCAACTACCCCATCGCGATGGCGCCGGGCATGGGCCTGAACGCCTATTTCGCCTACGCCGTCGTGCTGGGCATGAAGGTGCCCTGGCAGGCCGCGCTGGGCGCCGTGTTCGTGTCCGGCTGCCTGTTCATCCTCGTCTCCGTGTTCGGACTGCGCGCGATGATCGTGAACGGCATCTCGCGCTCGCTGCGCGTGGCGATCACGGTGGGTCTCGGGATGTTCCTCGCGCTGATCGCCCTGAAGAGCGCCGGCATCGTCGTGGCCAGTCCGGCGACGCTCGTGCAGGCGGGCGACCTGCACAAGCCGGAGGCCATCATGGCCGTCGTCGGCTTCCTGCTGATCGTCACGCTGGACCGCCTGAAGGTGCGCGGCGCGATCCTGATCGGCATCGTCGCCGTGACGATCCTCTCCTTCTTCTTCGGCGGGAACACGTTCCACGGCCTCGTCTCCGCCCCGCCGTCGATCGCGCCGACCTTCGGCCAGCTGGACATCAAGGGCGCCCTCGGCGTCGGCATCATCAACGTGGTGCTCGTGTTCTTCCTCGTCGAGCTGTTCGATGCGACCGGCACCCTGATGGGCGTCGCCAGCCGCGCGGGCCTGCTCGTGGAAGGCAAGATGGAGCGCCTGAACAAGGCCCTGCTGGCCGACAGTGCCGCGATCGTCGCCGGCTCCGTGCTGGGCACGTCGAGCACGACGGCCTACATCGAAAGCGCGGCGGGCGTGCAGGCCGGCGGCCGCACGGGCCTGACGGCGCTGACGGTGGCCGTGCTGTTCCTCGCCTGTTTGTTCATCGCGCCGCTGGCCGGCGTGGTGCCCGCGTACGCGACCGCGCCCGCGCTGCTGTTCGTCGCCTGCCTGATGCTGCGCGACCTGGGCGACATCGAGTGGAACGACACGACCGAAGCGGTGCCGGCCGCCATCACCGCGCTCGTGATCCCGTTCACCTACTCGATCGCGGAAGGCATCGCGTTCGGCTTCATCACTTACGCGCTGCTCAAGCTGACGACGGGCCGTGCGCGCGAGGTCAAGCCCGTCATCTGGGTGATCGCTGCCCTCTTCGCCTTCAAGATCGTTTATATCGGTAGTTGATCAGGCGGCGGCCGGCAATCGTCCGGCCGCCAGCAACTGCGCGAAATCCTCCGCCGGCACGGCGCGGCTGAACAGCCAGCCCTGCACCAGGTCGCATCCGAGGCCGGCCAGCAGTGCCAGCTGGCCCGTCGTCTCCACCCCTTCCGCTACGACCGACAGCCGCAAGCCATGGGCCATCGCGATGACGGCGCTCGCGATCGCGAGGTCGTCGGGATCCGTTTCCAGGTCGTGCACGAACGAGCGGTCGATCTTGATGCGGTCGACGGGGAAGCGCTTCAGGTAGTTGAGGTTCGAATAGCCGGTGCCGAAATCGTCGATGGCGAGACGGATGCCCATCGCCTTCAACTGGGCCAGCAGCGCGACGCTCTTGTCGGCGTCGGCCATCGACGCGCTCTCCGTCAGTTCCAGTTCCAGCAGGCCGGGTTCGAGGCCGCAGTCGTCCAGCACCCGCCGCACGGTGCCGGCGATCCGCTCGTTGAACTGGTGCGCCGACAGGTTCACGGCCACGGGCACGACGCGCAGGCCCGCGCGGCGCCAGGCCTCCAGCTGGCAGCAGACCGAGTGCAGCACCCATTCGCCGATCTCGACGATCAGGCCCGATTCCTCGGCCAGCGGGATGAACTCGCACGGCGGCACGAAGCCGCGCTCCGGATGGCGCCAGCGCAGCAGCGCCTCGGCGCTCACGACGGCGCCGCCATCGACCGCGACCTGCGGCTGATAATGCACCTCGAACTCGCGCCGTTCGAGCGCGCGCCGCAGCGCGTTCTCCAGCTTGAAGCGGTCGTTGGCGTCGCGGTTCAGTTCCGGACGGTAGAAGGCGTAGCGCTGGCCGGCGCCGTCGGCGGCCTGGCGCAGCGCCGTCTCCGCGCCCCTGGCCAGGGTGTCGTACGCGACGCCGTCGTTCGGGTAGATCGCGATGCCGATGCTCGGGTCGAGATGGAATTCGTCGTGCTGGTACGTGTAGGGCGCGCCCAGCTGGGCCAGCACGCGGCGCGCGCACGCGGCCAGTTCGTCGGCGTCGGTGCGCAGCAGCGCCAGCGCGAACGTGCCTTCCGAGAAGCTGGCGACGATGTCCTGGCTGCCCGCCTCGCGGAGGCGCGCCGCCGCTTCCTGCAGCAGGGCCTGTTCGGCGCCGGGGCCCAGCGCTTCGCGGATCAGGGCCATGCGCCCGAAGCGCACGAGCATGAAGCCGAGGACGCGGCGGCCGGCCTGGGCCTGCACCTGCGCCTTGAGCCGGCGCAGGCGTTCGCGCAGCAGGTCGCGGTTCGGCAGGCCCGTGACCGCGTCGTAGTTGCTGGCATAATGCAGGCGCTGCTCGGCGCCGCGCAGTTCCGTGACGTCGATGCCGGTGGCGAGGACGAATTCCACGTTGCCGTCCTCGCGGTGCAGCAGCGTATGGGTCCAGACGATGCTGCGCGTGCGCCCGTCCGGCGTGATCCACTCGCCCTGCAGCCGCTGCGGCCGCGGGTCGTTCGGCAGGCCCGCGAACATGTGCCGGACGACGTCCGGATCGGCCGCGCCCCGCACCACCTCCCAGCAACGCCGGCCCATGGCCTGCGCCGCGCGCCAGCCCAGCGATTCTTCGCAGGCCCGGTTGAACGTCACGATGCGGCCGTCCGGATCCGTCATGAGGACCAGCGTGCCGGCCGTCTCGACGATGGCCGACAACCGGTTGCGCTCCGAGCGCAGCGCGTTCGTCCGCTCGACGACGAGCGCCTCGGCCCGCGTGTACAGGCGCGCGCGCTCGAGCGCGAGGGCGACCTGCTGCGCGACGCCGGCGAGCAGTTCGCGCTCCTCGGCGCTGAACGCGTCGTGCAGGGCACGCGCGTGCAAGCGGCCCAGTTGGCGCGTGCCCGCGAGCAGCGGCAGGCAGAGCTGCGCCGGATCGTCCGCGCCGCCGCCGCCCGCGCACGAGCAGGCGCTGGGCACCGGCCCGTCGCCCCGTTGCGCGAGCACGCGCACGGTGCCGTCCGGCGCGGCGGTGCTGATGGCGGCGCCCGCCAGCGCCGGCAGCCCGATCAGGTGATCCAGCGCGGCGCGCGCCACGTCGGTCTCGCCGGCCGCCTCGTTCAGGGCACCGGCGATCCGTCCGAGCAGCGCGAGCGAATCGACCATGCGCGCGAGGTCCGCGTTCAGGCGCTGGGAGTCCTCGTGGGTCGCGACGAGCAGTTCGTAGATGCGGCGCCGCTCGTCCGCCATCACTTCCAGCGGCCGCGCCGGGTCGCCCGCGTCGCGTCCCCGCAGGATGCGGCGCACGCGCTCGCGCAGCTGGTCGGCGTCGTAGGGTTTGCGCAGGAAGCCGTCGGCGCCCGCCTCCAGGCTGCGCACGATGTCCTGCAGGGTGGTCAGGCGCGTCAGCAGCAGGACGGGCACGGCGCCCAGCCGTGGATCGTCCTTGAGGGCGCGGCACAGCGCATACCCGTCCATGCGCGGCATGGCGATGTCGCTGACGACCAGGTCGGGCGCCAGCTCACGGGCGAGGCGCAGGGCGGCCTCGCCGTCGGCCGCCACGCGCACGCGCGCCGGGCAATCCGGGTCCTGCGCCAGCACCCGGGCCAGGTGCTCGGCCTGCGTCGGGCTGTCCTCGGCCACGAGGATCTCGTAGGGCATCCCGGCCTTCTCTCTCTTGTGCGTTGTTGTCATCTTGTTCGCGCCGCCCTTCGTGGGCGGTCGTGCCGTCAACTCAAACCTTCGGTGGCCGGTGCAGCGCACACCCCGGCCGTCGGAACTTGCATTGATATTAGCTAAGATGGCTAACCATTAACATTCGTAGTGGGTCTGTCCATGTGGACGACCGTCATTACGAGCTGAACGGTTTGGCGGCGAATTGGCGGAAACAGCGCACATCCCACTCTGGCGCGTCACAATTTGGGGTAGGAAAAGAGGTAAGCAGTGTCGCGAATATTATGACAGTATCCGCGACACATTGTTGCCACTTGGCAACAGCATCTCATCCGGCCAGGCCGTGCTGGAGCGCGTAGCGGATGAGCGCCGCGTTCGTCGACAGGCCCATCTTGCGGAAAATGCGGGTGCGGTAGGTGTTGACGGAGCTGATGCTGATTCCAAGTTCGGCCGCCACCTGCTTGATCTGCAGGCCGGAACCGATCAGCGTGACGATCTCCGCCTCGCGCGGCGTCAGGCTGTGGTGCGGGGGGCGCCCGCCCGGACGCGCCTCGAGGGCAAGCAGTTCGCCCACCCGCGGCCCCAGCCACGTGCTGCCCGTGGCCGCGCGGCGCACCGCTTTCACGAGTTCCGCGGACGCCATCGCCTTGGAAACATAGCCGAGCGCGCCCGCGCGCAACGAGGCGAGCGCGTACTTTTCCTCAGGGTGCATGCTGAGGATCACGACCCGCAGGTCGGGAAAATGGCGCCGCAGTTCGGCGAGGCCGTCCAGCCCGTCGTAATCGGGCAGTGTCAGGTCCAGGATCACGACGTCGGGGTGAACCTGGGCGATGAGGGCGATCGCTTGCTTCAAGTCTGCGGCTTCACCGACGATTTTTAGGTCGGCGCAGGGCCGGACGATCTTCTTGATCCCTTCGCGGATCAGTTCGTGATCGTCGGCGATGACTAGCCTGATCAATATGCTTCCTTCATACATGCAAGCCGGTATGTCGGCAAAGCAAGCATTCTAGGCAACGTTTACGCACGATTGCAAACATAATCTTTGACTGGTTAACAATTGCGCCATATTTTGAAGCGTTCCCGCGAGCCAATATGTAAATTTTCTCCACGAAAGTATTTCGCCCGGCGCTTTGGGCTACAATGTCGCCTCCGCCGGCAGGCTCGGCCTGCCGCAGATGATCCGTGAACGACAGGCTGCGCATCGCTCCGATGGCGACGGAAGGCAGCCAACCCGATGCCTATGAAATCTCTGATGCTTTGCGCGCTGGCCCTGACCGGCGCGGGAGCGGCGATGGCCGCTCCGGACGACCTCGACGGCAGTGTGCCGTCGTCCAGCTACTTCACCCAGGCGCCGACGACGGCGATACCGGAAGGCAGCAACTGGTACACCTCGGCCGAGCTGGGCGCGATCACGACCTCGGGCAATACCGAGGGAACGTCCGTGACCGGCAAGGTCGATGCGCGCCACGAAATGGCCAACTGGAGCAACGAATACATCGTCAGCGGCTACTTCAAGGAAGACGTCACGCACAACGGCGACGGCTCCACGACGCGCACCCGCTCGGCGGAGCGTTACCAGGTGTCGGCCAAGGCGGCGTTCAAGCTGCTGGAGGACGGCAACCGCGCCTTCCTGCTCGGCTCCCACGTGAACGACAAGTTCGGCGCCTACACCCGCTATTCGTCGGTCGGCGTCGGCTACGGCACCCAGTTGCTCAAGCGCGACAATGAAACCGTCGACGTCGAAGTGGGTCCGGGCTATTTCCACGGAGAGAATGCAGCCGGCGGCGTCGAATCCGGCATGACCGTCCGCGGCGCGGCCCAGTTGCGCTGGCGCGTGAGCCCGTCGGCGGCATTTTCGCAGAGCGTGAGCGTGGAACGGGGCACGTCGAACATGCACTCGATCGCCGAGACGGCACTGTCCACCAAGATCAACGGCACGATGCAGATGAAGGCCGCGTTCAGCGCGCGCAACGATACCAATGTGCCGGACAACAAAAAGAATACGGATACGCAGACGTCGCTGACGCTCGTGTATTCGTTCTGACTTGTAAAAAAGGCCGGCAACGCCGGCCTTGATGCGATCCGCTACGCGGCTTATTTCGCCAGGATACGTCCCGTCAGCTGCATCGTACCCTGCCCCGTCGCCATGTCTTCTCCGCCCGTGAGGTCGCCGCCACCGGTGGCCTTCGCGTAGCGTCCCGTGCCGCCCGTGATCTGGAACGTGGCGTTGCTGAATACGAACTTGGTCCCCTCGCCCGTCGGCACGAACTGGCCGCTGTAGTTGGCGTAGATCAGTTCGCCGGTCATCGTCGTGATCAGCAGTTTGCCGTCGCTGAAGGTGAACGAGGTGCCGTTCGGCGTGATGCAGTCGGACGCCAGGAACGTGACCTTGTTGCCGGCGACGCTGCTGGTGCCGAAACCGAGGATGGTACCGCCGAACTTCGAGGCGCAACGCGCGGAAGGCCCGGGGATTTCCTGCAGCACGCCGGATACCTTGAAGTCCTTGTACGTGGCCGGATCGGCGGAAGCGCAGATTGCGGCAGACATCAGGACGGTGCCGGTGGCAAAACGCAGGACAGACTTGAACATGAAGTTCTCCAAATAAATTGTAGAACCCCAATTTTAACGATTTGCTATCGTTTCGTGCGTACGACTGTGTATTTTATTGTATCAATTTTGCCGACATAGACACATTCGATATAAATGTATTAACATGGATCGCCAGCGGATCGTGTTGTGGCGTAACGCGGCAAGGCATCCGCGAGATGCAGCCACCGTACCTGCCGGGAAGCGAAGGTGTGGTCCGCCGGCGCGACCGCGTCCGGGTCGTCCAGGCTGCAGATGGTGACGCCGATCTCGTCGGCCTCATCGTCGCCCTGCCACACCAGCGGTGTGCCGCACTGGCCGCAGAACACGCGTTCGACGCCGGGACTGGACGCATAGCGGGCCGGCGTGCCGCAGGTCCAGCGCAGGGCGTCGCGGCGCACGCTGAACCATGCAAGAGCGGGCGCGCCGCTGGCCCGCCGGCAATCGATGCAGTGGCACAAGGTCGCGTGAAACGGTTCCCCGTCCGCCTCGTAGCGCACCGCGCCACACATGCAGCCGCCCTGCAATCCCATCATCCTCTCCCCGTCGTCGGTGTCAGCGCGCGGCGGCCGCCGTGCTCTGCGTTGCCGGCGCCGTCAACAGCAACGCGACGAGGCTGATCACGGACGCCACGCTCAAGTACCAGCCCACGGTCTGCAGGCCGTAGTTGGTCGCGAGCCATGTTGCCACATACGGCGCGAGCGAGGCGCCCAGGATGCCCGCCAGGTTGAATGTGAGCGACGCGCCCGTGTAGCGCACCTCGGGCGGGAACATCTCCGACAGCAAGGTGCCCAGCGGGCCATAGGTCAGGCCGATCAGGCACTGGCCCAGCACGAGGAACAGCGCGACGAGCGTCAGCTGGCCCGACCCGAACAGCGGCCCGAACAGCAGCCCGAACAGCGCGAGGCCGACGGACACGAGGATCATCGCGGCGCGGCGGCCGTGGCGGTCGGCCAGCACGGCCGCGATGGGGATCGTGAGCCCGAAGAAGACGATGGCGCCCAGCTGCAGCAGCAGGAAGGTCTGGCGCGAATAGCCCAGCGCCGACGTGCCCCAGCTCAGCGCGAACACGGTCATCAGGTAGAACACGACGAACGTGGCCAGCGCCGCGAGCGTGCCCAGCACGAGCGCGCGCGTGTGATTCGCGAACACGGCCGCGACGGGCAGTTTCACGCGTTCGTTACGGTCGAGCACCGCCTGGAAATCGGGCGTTTCCGTGATCTTCAGGCGCACGTACAGGCCGACGAGTACCAGCAGCGCGCTCGCCAGGAACGGAATCCGCCAGCCGTAGCGCAGGAAATCGGCATCGGACAAGGTCTGCGACAGCAGCAGGAACACGCCGCTCGACAGGAAAAAGCCGATCGGCGCGCCCAGTTGCGGGAACATGCCGTACCAGGCGCGCTTGCCCGGCGGCGCGTTCTCCGTCGCCAGCAGCACGGCGCCGCCCCACTCCCCGCCCAGGCCGAGGCCCTGGCCGAAGCGGCACAGCGCGAGCAGCAGCGGCGCGAGCGTGCCGATGGTCGCGTAGGTGGGCAGCAGGCCGATGACGACGGTGGACAGGCCCATCGTCAGCAGCGCCGCCACGAGCGTGGCCTTGCGGCCCACGCGGTCGCCGAAGTGGCCGAACACGGCCGAGCCGACGGGACGCGCGAAGAAGGCGATGGCGAAGGTCGCCAGCGATTGCAGGGTCGCTGCCGCCGCGTCCCCGGCCGGAAAGAACAGCTTCGGGAACACGAGCACGGCGGCCGTGGCGTAGATATAGAAGTCGAAGAACTCGATGGTGGTGCCGATCAGACTGGCGAACAGGACGGTCGCCGGGCGGTTCCGGGCGATGTGCCTGGCGTGCGTGGCGGCTCCGGTCATGCGGCACCGGCCTGCGACAACGCGTCGGCGAGCTCGCTGCTCCCGGCCGGGCGCACGACGCGCGCGACTTCCTGGCCATCCTTGAGCACGACGACGGTCGGCCACAGCTTCACCTTGAATGAACGGCCCAGCTTGCGTCCGGGGCCATCCTCGACCTTGATGTGCTGGACGCCCGGATACGGCGCCAGCGCGTCGTCGATATGGCTGGCCGCCGCCTGGCAATAGCCGCACCAGTTCGTGCCGAAATCGAGGGCGACCACGCCGGCCAGCGCGTCGATGGCGCTGCGCTCGGGCTGCGCCGTTTCATAGGGTTTGCTCATGCATGTCTCCATGTTGTCGATCACGCTAGCCTACAACAAAACATGCCATCGGAGTAAGCCCGGGCCGCTTTTCAGGCGGTCGCAACGTGAAACACCGAACGGAATACGGCGGCGGCCGGTGGCATCCTGCATCCATATCGACCAAGGAGGCCATCATGTCCGACAACCTGCAAAACCGCGGCCAGCAGGACCGCTCGCGCATCAACCTGCACGAAAAATGGGAAGTCCAGTACTGGACCAGGGAGCTGGGCGTAACCGAGGAAGAGCTGGCCAAGGCCGTCAAGGAGGCCGGCAGCAGCAGCGCCGAGGCGGTGCGCCAGCACCTGCGCGGCACGCGTCACTGATCCCGTACGTACTTTGCCCGACGCCCGCCCGGCCCCGCCGGCCGGGCGCTATCCCTTCGCGCGTGCTCCCGCGCAACCCGTCTTTTCGAAAGGAGCCCGATGACTATCCGCGGCTATTTCTCCAATCTCGACATCAGCTGGACCAATGCGGCCGTGGCACTCACCGCCGCCGTCGTCAGCTTCATCGCCATCCACGGCGCCGTGCGCCTGTTCCGGCGCCGTCTCGACCAGCTGGACGACGAGCGGGCCCATAAACCCATCGTCGAAGTCCTGCGCCACACGCTCGCGCGCACGAGCAACTTCGCCATCTTTGCCACCTCGATCCTGATCGGCGTGTCGATGCTCGACCTGCCGCCGCCGTGGGACCAGCGCATCGGCCACCTGTGGTTCATCACGCTCGGCGCGCAGTTTGCCGTGTACCTGCACCACGCCATCGCCGTCACGGCGCGGCGCTACTTCCGCGTGCACGGCAAGGGCCTGGAAGACGACCAGGTCACCGTCGCGCATACCCTGATGATCTGGGCGCTGCAATGGAGCGTGTGGACCGTGTTCCTGCTGGCGATGCTGTCCAACCTCGGCATCAACGTGACGACGTTCGTCGCGAGCCTGGGCATCGGCGGCGTGGCCATCGCGCTGGCCGTGCAGAACGTGCTCGGCGACCTGTTCGCGTCGCTGTCGATCGCGACCGACAAGCCGTTCGAAGTGGGCGACGCGATCTCGGTGCCCGAATTCTTCGGCACCATCGAGCACGTGGGGCTCAAGACGACCCGCATCCGCGCCCTGTCGGGCGAGCAGATCGTGATCGCCAACGCGGAGCTGCTGCGCAAGACGGTTCACAACTTCAAGCGCCAGAACACGCGCCGCGTGCAGTACACGCTGCGGATCAATCCGGCCACGCCGCACGACCTGGCGGCACAGCTGCCGGAGCGGGTCGGTGCCATCATTTCGGCGAAGGACAAGGTGAAACTCGACCACGTCAACCTGACGACGATGGACCAGAATTACCTCGAATACGACATCGTCTACAACCTGACGGACGCCAACTACGGCCTGTACCTGCAGACGCAGCAGGCCGTGCTGCTGGAGACGATGCAGCTGCTGCGCGACCTGGACATCTCCACGGCGCCGCGCGCGCAGGAACTGCTGTTGCAGCAACCGGCCGCCAACGACGGGGGCGGTGCCCGCCGTCCGGACGGCCGGGCGACGCCACAAGCACGGCCCATGCATTGACTCGCGGAACCGGACGCCGCGTCCCGGCGTCCGGACCTATCATCCGAGCCTCCAACGTTCGATCAGGAGGACACGATGCAGCAACATCAACCCGCGCAACAACAGACGCCGCCAGGTCACGAATCCCAACTGACGCCGCAAGCGGACCACGGCGAGACGAGCTATGTCGGCCACGGCCGGCTCAAGGACAAGGCCACCGTCATCACCGGGGGCGACAGCGGCATCGGCCGCGCCGTCGCCATCGCCTTCGCGCGCGAAGGGGCCGACGTGCTGATTTCCTACCTCAACGAGCACGACGACGCCCGCGAGACGGAGCGCCTCGTGCGCGAAGCGGGGCGCAAGGCGGTGCTGGTCCCCGGCGACATTGCGGATCCGGCCCACTGCCGCGCCATCGTCGACAAGGCCGTGCAGGCGTTCGGCCGCATCGACGTGCTGGTCAACAATGCGGCATTCCAGATGACGCGCCAGTCGCTGGAAGAGATCCCGGACGATGAGTGGGACCGCACGTTCGCCGTCAACATCTCGGCCATGTTCCACATTTGCAAAGCGGCGGTGAAGCACATGAAGCCGGGGTCGTCGATCATCAACACGACGTCGATCAACTCGGACAATCCGAAGCCGACGCTGCTCCCCTACGCCACGACGAAAGGCGCCATCGCCAACTTCACGGCCGGCCTCGCGCAGCTGCTGGCGGAAAAAGGGATACGCGTGAATTCCGTCGCGCCGGGACCGATCTGGACGCCGCTGATCCCGTCGACGATGCCGCCCGACCAGGTGGAGAGCTTCGGCCAGCAGGTGCCGATGAAGCGGCCGGGCCAGCCGGTGGAAGTGGCGCCCGTCTATGTGATGCTGGCGTCCGACGAGGCCAGCTACATTTCCGGGGCGCGCATCCCGGTCACGGGCGGTACGCCGATTCTTTGATCAGGCATCGTTCGGCGGCGGCAGCGTGATGCCTTCCTGCTGCAGCTCCGGCTGGGGCGGCGCCGGCGGTTCGTTCTCCGGCGGCTGCGGCGTGTCGGCCGGCGGGCCGCCTTCCTGCTGCATGTCGCCGCCTTCTTCCATGTCTTCCTCGGGCGGCGGTTCTGCGTGACGCGTCACGGGTTCGGGTTTGCGCCCGCCCGGGAACAGCGCGTCGGCGCTGACCTTGCCGCTGTCGAGCGCGGACTTGAAGAAGTCGCCCACGAGCAGGATCGCGCTGTGGCCGCCCTGCCCCCAGTAATTCGAACGCATCGTGACGCGGTTGTCGTTGAAGCCCACCCACGCGCCCGCGACGAGGTTCGGGTGCATCATGATGAACCAGCCGTCCGCGTTGTTCTGCGTGGTGCCCGTCTTGCCCGCCACGTCCGCGGTGATGCCGAAGCGGTAGCGGATGCCCGTGCCAGTGCCGCGGTTGATCACGCCGCGCATCATGTCGATGAGGGTGACGGCCGACTCCTGCGACAGCACCCGCTGCGGCGTCTGCGACGCGAAGTCCGCGATCACCTGGCCGTTGCGGTCCGTGATGCGGCGCACGAACACCGGCTTGCGGTATTCGCCCTGCGCGGCGATCGTCGAATACGCGTTGACCATCTCCAGCAGGGTGACGGGGCTGGAACCGAGCGCGATCGACGGCACGGGCGCCAGCCTGCTCGTGCGGACACCGAGGCCCTGCGCCAGCTTGACGACGGGCGCCACGCCGATGTCGCGCACGACCTGCGCCGTGATCGTGTTCTTCGAATAGACGAGGCCATCGCGCAACGTCAGCTGGCGGCCTGTCGTACCGCTGTTGTCCGTCGGGCGCCACACGGTGCCGTCGGCAAAGCGGATCGTCGTGACGGCGTCCAGGTAGGCATGGTCCGGCGCGATGCCTTTTTCCAGCGCGGCCGCGTAGACGATCGGCTTGAACGTGGAACCGGGCTGGCGCGCCGCCTGCGCGACGTGGTCGTACTGCTCCTTGTCGAAGTCGCGGCTGCCGACCCACGCCTTGATCTCGCCCGTCGCCGGGTCCATCGCGAGGAAGCCCGCCTCCAACCGCGATTTCGACGCTTTCAGCTGGCGCATGAAGTCGCGGTCCGCCTTCAGGCGTTTCAGCACCGCGACGGGATTGTCGCCGCCGTCGACGGCCTTGCGGTAGTCGGACGACTCGCGGATGAAGGTCTCCAGCAGCTCGCCGTGCGACTGCCAGTAGTATTCGAACGGGTTCACGCCGTCGCGCATGTCGACATAGGTCTGCGTCGACGTCGCGTTGATCGGCCACGAATGGGCCCAGTCGACGTCGGCGATGGCCTGCAGCGCGCCCGCCTGGCGTTCGACGGCGCGCTGCGCGGCCTGCTGCAGGTCGTAGTCGAGCGTCGTCTGCACGACGAGGCCGTCCTGCTGCAGGTCGGCGTCGTGCTTCTCGGCCCAGTCGACGAGCCAGCGGCGCACATAGGCCGTGAAATGGTCGTCCTTGCCGTTGCGCTCCGCCATGCGCGCGAAATGCAGGCGCAGCGGCCGTTTCACGAGCTGGCGGTATTTCGCTTCGTCGAACGCGCCCGCCTTCAGCATCTGGCCCAGCACGACGTTGCGGCGCGCGAGCGAGCGTTCCGGGTTCGTCACGGGGTTGTAGTAGGCGGTGCCCTTCAGCATGCCGACGAGCGTGGCGGCTTCCGTTTCGTTCAGCTGGGCGGCCGTCTTGTTGAAGTACGTGTGCGCCGCCGCCTCGATGCCGTACGTGTTGTACAGGAACGGGACGGTGTTCAGGTAGGCTTCGAGGATCTCCGTCTTGCTGTACGTGTTCTCGATCTTGAAGGCGGTGATGAGTTCCTTCAGCTTGCGGTTGATGTTGCGCGCGCGGCCGATCTCGTCGCGGAACAGGTTGCGCGCGAGCTGCTGGGTGATCGTCGAACCGCCCTGCGCATCGCCCTTCAGGTTGGCGACGAAGGCGCCGGCGATGCGGGTGAAATCGACGCCGTGATGGTCGTAGAAGCGGTGGTCTTCCGTCGCGATGAGGGCGTTGACGACGTTCGGCGACACCGCCGACAGCGGCACCTTCATCTGGATGCCCTGCTCGAAGCTGGCCAGCTGGCGGCCGTCCGCCGAGACGACGACCGTGGGCCGCGCGACGCGGGCCTGCTTGACGTCGTCGATGCCGGGCGTGAGCGGGAACAGCAGCGCGAGCCAGACGGCGAACAGCGTCGCCAGCAGCAGCGCGACGCCGGCGGCGATGTACAGCCAGCGCAGGTGCGGCGGTTTGGTCATCAGGTGGCCGTGCGCCCTGGCGTAGGCTTCCCTGGCGCGGGCGCCGGCGCGGTCGATCATCCTGCGTTCGCGTCCGTCCCAGTCCTTGCCGTCGTTATGGTCATCCACTCTCGTTTCTTCCTGTCAGCTAGCTTGTCAATGGCGGCACAAGTATAGCCGACGGCCTGCCGACTTTCGGTTAGCGCACGCTCATACCGTCCCCGTTATGGGGGATCATGTGCCGCCCCGTGCGCAGCAGGCGCTCGACCTCCGCGCCGGACGCCGCCTGTGCATACACGTGGCCCTGCACCTCGTCGCAGCCGCGCCGGCGCAGGTACTCCAGCTGCGCTTCCGTTTCCACGCCCTCGGCGATCACGCGCATGCGCAGGCCGCGCGCGAGCTCGATGATGGCGGCGACCATGGCCGCATCGTCCTCGCTGAACGGGATGTCGCGCACGAAGCTGCGGTCGATCTTGAGCACGTCGACCGGAAAGCGGCGCAGGTACGACAGGCTCGAATAGCCGGTGCCGAAATCGTCGATCGACAGCTGCACGCCCATCTGCTTCAGCTCGCGCATCGTGCGGATCGCGCTTTCCACGTCGCCCATGACGAGGCTTTCCGTGATCTCCACTTCGAGGCAGGCGGCGGACAGGCCCGTCTCGTCCAGCACCCGGGCGATCTCGCGCACCAGGTTCGGTTCCGCGAACTGGCGAGCCGACAGGTTGACGGCGATCCGCAGATGGCCCAGCCCCGCATGCTGCCATGCGCGGCTCTGGCGGCAGGCCGTGCGCAACACCCACGCGCCGATGGGGACGATGAGGCCCGTCTCCTCGGCCAGGTTGATGAAGCGGTCGGGCCGCACCATGCCCATGCTCGGATGGCGCCAGCGGATCAGCGCCTCCAGCCCGACGACGGCGCCCGTCTCCAGGTCGACCTGCGGCTGGTAGTACAGCTCGAACTCGTCGTGCACCAGCGCGCTGCGCAGCGCACCTTCCAGCGCGAGACGCTCGCGGGCGCGGGCATTCATCGTCGGCATGTAGAACTGCACCATGTTGCGGCCCAGCTCCTTGGAGCGGTACATGGCGACTTCCGCGTGCTGGATCAGCGTCGCGGCGTCGTTGCCGTCGGCCGGGAACGCGGCGAGGCCGGCGCTGCCCGTGAGGACGAGGTCCTGTCCCTGCAGGCTGAGCGGATGGGCGAGCGCCTGCAGCACGGCGCGCACGGTGGCCGCCGCGTCGGTTTCGTTGTCGCGGCCCGGCAGCACGAGCACGAATTCGTCGCCGCCGGTGCGGGCCACGGTGTCCGTGCGCCCGACGGCCGCGCTGATGCGCTGCGCGGCGGACTTCAGCAATTCGTCGCCGGCGTCGTGGCCCAGGGTATCGTTGACGAACTTGAAGTGGTCGAGGTCGAGCGCCGCCACCCACACGGGGCGTCCCGCCGCCAGGTTGATCGCGTTGTCGATGCGGTCGTGCAGCAGCGCGCGGTTGGCGAGACCCGTCAGCGTGTCGAAGCGGGCACGCGCCTCCAGCTCGGCCTCGTAGCGCTTGGCCATCGTCACGTCGTACTGTGCCAGCACGAAGTGCGTCGTCTCGCCGTCCTCGTTGTTGACGGGGGCGATATACACTTCGGCGTACATGTCCTCGCGGTCGCGCCGCCGCAGGCGCATCGACACGTGGGCTTCGCGCCGCTCGCGGATCGCGGCGCGCAGTTCGGCCACGCCGGCCTGGTCCGGTTCGCGGTTGCCCATGTCGAGCAGGCCGCGCCCGATGACTTCGGACGCCGTGACGCCGCGCATGCGCTCGAACGCCGGGTTCACGTATTCGACGGGGTAGCCGGGCCGCGTCGCGCTCACGAGAAGGATGGCGTTCGCGCTGGCATCGATGGCGCGCCGGTACAGGCGCAGCGCGTCGAGCGCGTCGTGCAGGTCGGCCGTGCGGCTTTCGACCAGCGCCTCGATGCGGCGCGTGCGCTTGACGCGGCTCTGCACGTAGGCGGACGTGGCCAGGCTCACGAGGCAGCCGAGGACCAGCGCGATGAGCGCGCCGGCACTGCCCGCCATTTCGCTGGAGCGCCCGGTGACGCGCAGTTCCCAGCGCATGCCGGCCACCTCGAACTGGTGGCGGTTCGTGAACACCGTGTCGCCGAGCCACGCGTGCCAGGCGGGGCGGCTCGTGCGGTCGAGCGCGTCATGCAGGTAGGCGCGCTGCGGGCCGTCCAGGCCGGGGCCGGTCAACTCGATCCGGAGGCCGTTGCGCACCAACATGTTCGATTTCGCGAGCGTCGTGCCGACCAGCGTGGCCACGTCGATCACGACGGCCGTGTCGCCCAGCGCCGCATCGCTGCGCGCGGCCGCATTCGTGAGTGCCGCGCCGCGCCGGTACACGGGCATCATCAGGACGAAGCCGAGGTGGTCGCGGCGCTGCAGCAGGGGCAGCATGAGGCTGGACGCGGGCTGGCCCGTGTCGATGGCGCGCATGAACGTCGAGCCCTGCTGGGAGAACGAGAACGCGTCGTAGCCCAGCGTGACTTCGTTGCCGGCCATCGGCTCGATATAGTCGACGACGAGGTAGCGCGGGCGCGGCGCCGCGCGCACGAGCGTCACCTTGTTGCCGTTCATGCGGCGTTCGCGGATCTCGAAACCGGGCCGGAAGCGCTGGTTCTCCGCCTCGAACGCGGCCCGCTCGTGGCTGGCGACCATGCGGTGGAACACGACGGCCTGCAGGTAAGGATGGGTGGCCAGCAGCGGCCGGGTGAACGCGCCGAACTCGTCGCGGCTGGCGACGCCGACGGAGGCAAACAGCGCATTGGCCGCCTGCAGCACGTCGAGCGCGTCGCCGAAGCTGCGCGTGACGGTGGCGTTGCGGATTTCCGCGCGCTGCAGGAATTCGGAGCGGGCCCGTTCGCGCTCCGCATTGACCATCCCGACGACCAGCACGGCAGTAAGACCCAGTCCCGCCAGCAGTGTCAGCACCGCGGCGGGAGTCGGGGGCCGCGCGCGGGCGCGGCCGAGACGCACTTTCCGTGTCAGCATTCCCCATCCTAGCGCATTTGGCCAGGTGCGCGTGGCTTATTTCCGCGCCGCCTCAGTCTGCCGGTTGAGGTTGTGGCGGCGCCACGTCCGGCGTCTTGATCCGTCCCAGTTGGAGCCGTGCGAGCGTCCCGTACAACGGCGGGCTGATGAGGCGCGCGACGGCGAACGCGATCAGCGCGCACGCCATCAGGCTCAGCACCATGGCGTGGCCGTCGACCATTTCCATGACGATGATGAAGGCCGTCAGCGGCGCCTGCGTGGCGGCCGCGAGGAAGCCGACCATGCCCAGCGCGATCAGCGCCGGCACCTGTACGCCATATAGCAGCAGCGCGACGTCGTTGCCGAACGCGGCACCGATCGCGAGCGACGGTGCGAAGATGCCGGCCGGCGCGCCGGACCACGTCGTGAGCCACGTGGCGAGGAATTTGAAGGGCGCGTAGGCGAACGGCATGGCCGCGCTGCCCTCCACCATCGTGCGCGTGCTGGCGTAGCCGGAACCGAACGCGGCGCCGCCCGTCGCGATGCCGATCAGCGCGACACCGAGGCCGCAGGCCGCCGCGAACAGCACGGGCCGGCGCGCGCGCCAGCGGCTGACGCGGTCGGGACTTGCGCCTACCAGCGACGCGATCATCAGGCGCGAGAACAGGCCGCCGGCCAGGCCGGACAGCACGCCGACGAGCAGGCCCGGCAGCAGGAGGTGGAACCCGATCGCGGGCGCGTGGATCACGCCGAAATACGTGTCGTTGCCGTGTGCGGAGACGCCCACGAGGCCGGCCAGTACGATGCCCGCGATGATCAGGCCGCTGGAGCGCTGTTCCGGCGCCCGCGCCAGTTCCTCGATGGCGAACATGACGCCGCCCAGCGGCGTATTGAAGGCAGCAGCGATGCCCGCCGCGCCGCCCGCGACGAGCAGGCCGTGGATGCCGACGGCGCTGCCGGCGGGGATCAGGCGGCGCGCCTGCAGCATGACGCCGGCCGCGATCTGCACGGACGGGCCTTCGCGCCCGAGGGACAGGCCGCCCAGCAGGCCGCCGGCCGTCAGCAGGATCTTGGCGACCGATAGCCGCAACGATACGAACAGGCCGCGCTCGGCGTCGCCGACGTTCGGGTCGAGCGTCGCCATCACCTGCGGGATGCCGGAGCCGGAAGCACCGGGCGCGAAGCGGCGCGTGCACCACACCACGCAAGCCGTGCACAGCGGGGTCCACACGAGGGGGCTCCACCAGGCCAGGTCGCGCAGCGCGCCGAAGCGGTCGTATGCCATCTCGGCCAGCCAGTTGAAGCCGACGACCGTGAGGCCGGCCGCGGCCGCGAGCAGCATGACGACGGCGCGCACGGTCCACAGGCGCCAGTCGCCCAGTTCGCGGCGCAGGTCTGGTGCCGGATTCATCAATTTTTTCGAAGGTTTGGTTGCCTGAATATCATTTTTCGACGGCCTGCGAAATTTTCCGCTATCATTCTTGCATGTCCTCGTCTTCACACCCCAATGCGGCTTCCGAGCCGTCCCTGGCGCCTTCCACCCGTGTGCTGCGCCAGTTCCGCGTCGTCTTCAATTCCGTCAAAACGCATTTCCGCCAGGTCGAGCGGGAAGCGGGCGTCGGCGGTGCCCAGTTGTGGGCCCTGTCCGTCATCGACCGCCGTCCCGGCATCGGCGTGACGGAGCTCGCACGCGAGCTGGACATCCACCAGTCCACCGCCAGCAACCTGATCAAGAGCCTCGTCGAACGCCGCCTCGTCGCCACGAGCCGCGAAGGTACGGACCGCCGCAGCGTGTCGCTGCGCATCCAGCCCGCCGGTGCCGACGTCCTGCGCAGCGCGCCCCTGCCCTTTGCCGGCGTGCTGCCGGACGCGCTGTCGGCGCTCGACGCCGATACGCTGGCGCGGCTGGAACAGGATCTGGGCAAGCTCATCGCCCTGCTCGAAGCGGACGAATCAAGCGCCAACGTCCTGTTGTCGCAGATGTAAAAAAGAAGCCCGCGGCAAGCCGCGAGCTCCAAGAGATACAAAGGTATCCTCATCGCTGATCGCGAAGGCCGAGTCGTCCAGCCCCGCTCACAGGTCCATTGTCACATAAAAAGTGTATTCGTAGCAATCACATTTGTGGCAATACATCAGGCCTGCGGGACGGCGCAGCGCGAATGGCGGCCTTCGACCGTGCAGGTGTTGCGCTGCCTGCCGTCGCGGTCGTGGACGATCACGCGCCACGTATCCGGTCCGGTCCTTTCCATCGTCATGAAGCCGAACCCGTCGATCCACGAACTCATGGCCTCGAGCACCGCGCCCGGCGCGGGCGATTGCCCGGCGGGCGGCGTCTTCGGCAGCGGCACGATGTCTTCCGCCGTGCCGGCGAAGCCCGCGACGAACTGCGTCGGGTGATCGCTGCTGAAACTGGTCTGCTCCCACAGGTGCACGTGGCCGGACAACAGCACGCCGATCGTCGACGGCAGCAGGCGCGCATCGAGTGCGCCGAATACCTGCGTGAGGCCGGCGTCGCCGCCGAACAGCGTGATCGCGCCCGTCTGCGCATCCTGGTTGGCGCCGAACGCGTACAGCGGATGGTGGTCGACGGCGATGTTGTAGCGCTGGCGGCGCGCCAGCGCATCAATCTTGCGCCACGTGTCCGTGTAGCGGCCGATGCGCGGGTCGCCCGGCCTGAAGCCTTTCCAGTTCGTGTTCGCGCTGTCGAACACGATCAGTTGCGCGCGCGCGCCCAGCGGCACGGCATACGGATCCGTGTAATCCGCGCGGTCGTCCGCGGCCGGGTCGTCGCAGTTCGCGGCGAGATCGTAGGCGTGGGCGTCGAGGAAGCGCCACCAGCCCTGGCCGCCGCGCGCACACGACTCGTGGTTGCCGCGTGCGAGCACCCACGGCGCCGCGGCCAGCAGCGTGCGCGCGGGCGCGAAGAAATCCGCGTTCCACGCATCCCACCCATAGCCGTATGGACTGCCCGCGCAGCCGGGACGGTCGGCCGGGCACGGGTCTTCGCGATAATGAAAATCGCCCACATGCACGACGAGGTCCGGCTTCCACGCAGCCGCGCTCGCGGCCACGCGCGCGAACGGGTAAGCCTGCGGGTCGTTACAGTCCTGGAATTCCTTCCCCTTCAGGCGGCAGCCCGTGTCGCCGATGACGACGATGCGCTTCACGTCCTGCACCGGCAGCGGCAGCGGCTGGCCCGCCACGCTGACCTGCCTGGCTCCCGCAGGAAGCGGTGTCTCGCACGACAGCACCGGGTTCGAGACGGCGTCCGCATGAAAAGTCGCGCTATGGTCCTTGCCGCGCTGCGGGATCGCACCGTACGGGGCACGGACGGCCATCGGCGCCGTGCGGCCGTCGATCGTGATTGCGGGACAGGTGGAAGCCGTGGTGACGGCGCGGGCGATGGGGGCGCCCTCTGCGCCCAGCATGACGAAGGCGGCGGCCGGCGGCGGCTCGGATGGCAGGCTCGCGCAGCCTGTGAGAACAGCCGCAACGGCGAGCGGCCGGAGGATCGGGTGGAGCATGAATGGTCCGCGTAAAGTTGGCAATCTACCACAGCCGCACAGGCCGCATAAGCATAGGTGAAATCGGTATTGGCGCGAGAATTTGCTGCCTGTTAAATTTGCGGCCCCGCGGCGGCCCCGCGGCGGCCCTGTCGCCGCCGCCAATACACCACCGCCAATCCCTCCCGTGCCGTGCTGGTCCTGAGCCTGGTCGCCTCCACCCTGCCCGCTCAAGCGCAAGAAGCGCCGGGCGTGTCCGCCGATCCGCAGACCGTCGTCGTCACCGGTACCCGTTCGCTGAACCGCCGCACGCTGGATTCCGAATCGCCCGTCGACGTCATCAGCGGCAAGGACCTGCACGGCACCGGTTCCGGCGAGCTGGCCACCGTGCTGGGCCGCCTGCTGCCGTCGATGAACTTCCCGCGCCCGTCCGGCGCCGACGCGAGCGACGCCGTGCGTCCGGCCCAGCTGCGCGGCCTGTCGCCCGACCAGACCCTCGTCCTCGTGAACGGCAAGCGCCGCCACACGTCCGCCGTCGTCAACGTCAACGGCACGCTGGGCCGCGGCTCGGCGCCCGTCGACCTGAACGCGATCCCGCTGGCCGCCATCGACCACATCGAAGTGCTGCGCGACGGCGCCGCCGCGCAATACGGTTCCGACGCCATCGCCGGCGTCGTCAACATCATCCTCAAGAAGGGTGCGGACGGCGGCGACGTCGAAGGCACGTGGGGCAGGTACGACGCGGGCGACGGCGAGCAGCACACGGTGCGCGGCTCGGCCGGCTTCAGGCTGGGCGACGCGGGCTGGGTGCGCGTGGCCGTCGAAGGCGCCGACCGCAATCCGACCAACCGCGCCGGCCCCGATCCGCGCGCGTCCGCGGGCCCGCGCCGCAACCAGGTGAACCAGCGCCTGGGCGACCCGGAAAGCCATCCGCGCACCGTCTTCGTCAACAGCCAGTACACGCTGAACGACGACATCGACTGGTATGCCTTCGCCAACTACGGCGAGCGCAAGACGTCCGCCGCCGCCACGTGGCGCCTGGCGGGCAATACGGCCATCTTCCCGGAAGGCTTCCTGCCGCTGGAAAACAGCAAATCGAGCGACGCGTCGCTCGTCACGGGCCTGCGCGGGGACCTCGCCGGCTGGCGTTGGGACGCGAGCGTGAACTTCGGCCGCAACCGCTTCCAGCTGAACGTCGACAACACGGTCAACTATGCCCTCGGCGCCGCCAGCCCCACGCATTTCTACGCCGGTAAGCTGATCCAGACGCAGGAAGTGGCGAACCTGGACGTCGCGCGCGACATCCCCGTGACGTGGCTCGCCGGTCCGCTGACCGCCGCCTTCGGGCTCGAGGCGCGCTATGAGTCCTACGAGATCGGCGCGGGTGAACCGGATTCGTACTTCGGCACGGGCGCGCAGGGCTTCTCGGGCTTCCGTCCGGAGAACGCCGGCAAGAACAGCCGCAACAACCAGTCGGTCTACGCCAACTTCGAAGCGGACATCACGAAAAACCTGTCCGGCTCGGTCGCCGTGCGCCATGAGCACTACAGCGACTTCGGCGACACGAGCTCCGCGAAAGCGTCGGCGCGCTACGCGTTCACGCCCACGTTCGCGCTGCGCGGCACGGCGTCGAACGGCTTCCGCGCACCGTCGCTCGCGCAGCAGTTCTACACCATCACGACGACGAACTTCATGGTCGTGAACGGGCAGAACGTGGGCGTCGAGACGGGCACGTTCCCGGTCGGCAGCGCGGCCGCCCTCGCCCTCGGTGCGCAGCCGCTGAAAGCGGAAAAGGCGCGCAACCTGTCCATCGGCGCGCAGTGGCAGCCGACCCGCAACTGGACGACGACCGTCGACCTGTACCGCATCGACATCGATGACCGCATCGTGTTCTCGTCGAACGTCCAGCTGAACAACACGCTGAAGAACACGCTGGCCGCCCAGGGCATCTACGTGGGCGCGGCGCGCTACTTCACGAACGCGGTCGATACGCGCACGAAGGGCGTCGACGTCGTCAGCACGTACCGCCTGAACCTGCGGCAGGGCGCGCGCGCCGACTTCACGGTCGCGTACAACCACAACGACAACGAAGTCCGCCACGTGGCCCCGACCCCGGCGCTGCTGGCCGCGCAGGGCCTCGTGCTGGCCGACCGCCAGACCGTCAACCGCCTGACCGTCGGTGCGCCGAAGGACAAGCTGAGCCTCGCGACGGATTACACGCGCGGCGTCTGGAACGGCCACGCCACCGTGACGCGTTACGGAAAATTCACCGTGCCGCAGAACGACCCGGCGCTGGACCAGACCTACGATCCGCAATGGGTGCTCGACCTGTCCGCGAGCGTGAAGCTGGCGTCGAACCTGCGCCTGACGGCCGGCGCCGACAACGTCACCAACCGCTACCCCGCGCAGGTGACGTCGGCCGGCAACCTGAACCTGAACGGCATCACCCGCTACAGCGGCTTCGCGCCGAACGGCTTCAATGGGCGCTTCTACTACGTGAAGGCCGCCTACGCCTGGTAATGCCGGGCGGTAGCGTACGCCGTCCTCTCCCTCCGTCCCGCTATCATCGTCGCATCGATGCGTGACGGAGGACGACGATGCAGGCCATACCGATGTGGGCGCAGGCCGGATTCTGGGGGCTCGTGGCCGGCGGTGCGCTCGTGCTGGGCGCCGTGGTCGGCTACAGGTTCGACGTCCCGCGCCGCCTGATCGCCGCGATCATGGCGTTCGGCAGCGGGGTCCTGATCTCCGCGCTGTCCTTCGAGCTGATCGCGGAAGCCTACGAGCGGGGCGGTTTCAACTCGATGGCGGTCGGCTTCCTCGGCGGCGCGGCCGTCTACACGGCGGCCAACTGGTACCTGTCCCACAAGGGCGCGAAGCACCGCAAGCGCTCCGGCGAGCAGCAGCCGTCCGAAGCGGACGACAGCGGCAGCGGCGTCGCCATCGCCGTCGGCGCCCTCCTCGACGGCATCCCCGAATCGATCGTGATCGGCCTGTCGATGCTGGGCGGCGGCGCCGTCAGCACGGTGGCCGTCGGCGCCATCTTCCTGTCCAACGTGCCGGAAGGCCTGTCCAGCGCGGCCGGCATGAAGAAGGCGGGCCGCTCGGCCGCCTACGTCTTCGGCATCTGGGGCGGCATCGCGCTCGCCTCGGGCATTGCGTCGCTGGTCGGCTACACCGTGTTCCAGGATTTCTCTCCCGCCGTCATCGCGGCCACCACGGCCGTCGCGGCCGGGGCGATTCTCGCCATGCTGGTCGACACGATGATTCCGGAGGCGTTCGAGGTCGCGCACGATTTCGCGGGCCTCATCACGGTCGCGGGCTTCCTCGCGGCCTTCGCCCTCAGCAAGCTCGGCCATTGACCCCATGCATGGGGGAAACGTGGATTTTCGTATGGCAAGTTATTTACTGTAAACACAAGCGTGGCTATCGTGCTGTCCATTCCCACACAGCACAGGAGACCCCATGACCCGCACACTACGCCACGTCCTCGCCGCTTGCGCCTGCCTGCTCGCGGTGAATTCGGCCCACGCCCAGCTGTCCGCGCTCGGCGGCCTCGCGTCCAGCCTGGGCGGCATGCTGGCCGGCGCCACCGGGATCGGAACGGCGGAAACCGGCTACGACGTCGACGGCTTCGTGCGCAAGAGCGCCGACCTGTCCGAGATGGCGAGCCGTGCCGTCACCGCGATCAATGCCGCCTTCGCGACGGATGAACAGCTGACGGCCAAGCGCGCCGCGCTCGCGGCCATCGCGGCCGTCGCCGAGCCGAAGGAACGCCAGGCCCGTTACGCGGCCCTGTACGCGGCCGAAAGCGCGGAGACGAAGCGGCTGCTCGACTCGGGCGAAATGGAAAAACGCATGGCGCAGCTGGACAGCGACAAGAAGAAGCTGATCGGCCAGGCCCTGCTGAACTTCGCCATCGGCAGCCTGCAGGCGATCGAGCTGGGCAGGCATGGCCAGGCGCTCGTGCAGCAGGCCGGCATCAGCCCCGTGGAACTCGTGCGCATCCTGCCCGTGAAGGATGCGATTCCGTTGCTGGGCAAGGTGGCGGTCGACGCGTCCGGCTTCGTGGGTGGCGTCATGAAACTGGCGCGCGCCGCGAACATCAGCGTGCCGGATGCACGCAGCGGGGCCGTGCCCGTCAGCCTGAACGTCTGAGCGGTTGATTGTTTGGAATCTATAACGTACACTCGCGTGCGCTGTTATCGATAACCACACCATCACGGAGACATCATGAAACGACGCCGGGTCCTGGCCGGATTGGCCGCCACCTTGCCGGGCTTCGCCGCAAGCGCCCTCCTGCCGCGACCCGCGCGGGCCGCAAACGCCGCCGGCCCTTTCACGCCCGACTGGGATTCGCTGGCGTCGTACCGCACGCCGGACTGGTTCCGGAATGCGAAGTTCGGTATCTGGGCGCACTGGGGCCCGCAGTGCGAGCCGGAATTCGGCGACTGGTACGCGCGCAACATGTACAAGGAAGGCAGCGCCGCCTACCGCCACCACGTGCAGAAATACGGCCACCCGTCGAAGTTCGGCTTCAAGGACGTGATCCGCCAATGGCAGGCCGAGCAGTGGGACCCGGACGCCCTGCTCGCCCTGTACCGCAAGGCGGGTGCCCGCTACTTCGTCGCGCTCGCGAACCACCACGACAACTTCGACCTGTACGACAGCCGCTTCCAGCCCGACTGGAATTCGACGCGCATCGGGCCGAAGAAGGACCTGATCGCCGGCTGGGCGAAGGCGGCGCGCGCGCAGGGCCTGCGCTTCGGCGTCAGCGTCCACGCGGCCCATGCGTGGACGTGGTACGAGGTGGCCCAGGGCGCGGACAAGGCGGGGCCCTACGCCGGCGTCCCGTACGACGGCGTGCTCACGGCGGCCGACGGCAAGGGACAATGGTGGGAAGGCCTGGATCCGCAGGCGCTGTACGCCCAGGCGCATCCGCTGAGCCGCAAGACCACGAAGCCCGCCGAATGGGGCGAGCAATGGAACTGGGGCGGCGGGGCCACGCTGCCGCCGCGGCGCTACGTCGACAACTTCCACGACCGTACCATCGACCTGATCGACAAGTACGATCCGGACCTCGTCTACTTCGACGACACGGCGCTGCCTTTTTGGCCGTTCAGCGACGCGGGCCTGCGCATCGCAGCGCACATGTACAACCGCAGCATCGCCACGCGCGGCCGGCTGGAAGCGGTCATCAACGGCAAGATGCTAGACGCGCACCAGCGCCGCTCCCTCGTGTGGGACATCGAACGCGGCCAGAGCGACGCCATCGAGCCGCTGCCCTGGCAGACGTGCACCTGCATCGGCGGCTGGCATTATTCGCGCCCGGGCTACGAGCGCAACGAGTACAAGAGCGCGCAGACCGTCGTGCACATGCTGGTCGACATCGTCAGCAAGAACGGCAACCTCCTGCTCAGCGTGCCCGTGCGGGGCAACGGCACGATCGACGAGAAGGAGCAGGCGATCGTCGAGGAGATCGGCCGCTGGATGGCCATCCACGGGGAAGCGATCTACGACACGCGGCCGTGGGCCGTGTTCGGCGAAGGTCCCGCGCAGCACCGGACGGCGCCGCTCACCGACCAGGGCATGAACGAGGGGAAGAACGCACCCATGACAGCCGCCGACATCCGCTTCATGGCGAAGGGCGATGCGGTGTACGCGTTCGTGATGGGCTGGCCCGCCGGGCGCGAGCTCGGGATCGCGGCGATGGGCACGGCGGCCGGGCACCTGAAGAAGCCGGTCGCGCGGGTCGAGCTGGTCGGCACCGGTGCGCCGCTCGCGTTCCGCCAGGCGGCGGACGGCCTGAAGGTCACCCTGCCCGCGACGGCGCCTGCCCTGCCCTATGCGTTCGCGCTGAAAGTGCTTACTTGACGCGCTGCTTTTCCAGCTTGCGCGCCAGCGTGCGGCGGTGCATGCCGAGCCGGCGCGCCGCTTCCGAGATATTGAAGTCGGTCTCGGCCAGCACGGCGTGGATGCGCTCCCATTCCAGCGTCTTGATGGACGTGGCGCGATTCGTCAGTTCCAGCTCCGTGTTGCCGGCCACGTGGCCGAAGGCCGCTTCGATGTCGTCCGTGTTCGACGGTTTCGCGAGGTATTGGCGGGCACCGAGCTTGATGGCCTCGACGGCCGTGCCGATGCTGGCGAAGCCCGTCAGCACGACGATCTGCATGTCCGGGTCGTGCGCGTGCAGCATCTGCACGCACGCAAGGCCGGAGCTGTTGCCTTTCAGCTTGAGGTCGACGACGGCGTAGTCGGGCGAATGCGCCTTCAGCAGTTCCTGCGCCTCGTCGAGGCCCGGCGCCTGCAGCACCCGGTAGCCGCGCCGTTCGAACGACCGTCCGAGGGTCCGCGCGAACGCGTCGTCGTCCTCGATGATCAGCAGGAGGCGGTCCTCATTGTCGTTTCCGATGTCTTCATCCATGGGCATGTCCCAGTTCCTTGTCGAGCGCGATCGCGGACAGCGGCAACGTCAGCGTGACGGCGGCGCCGCCTTCCGGCCGGTTGACGGCCTGCACGGTGCCGCCCAGCGTGCGGGCCACGTTCACGACGAGGAACAGGCCCAGGCCGCCGCCGGGGCGGCCCTTGCTGGACTGGTACGGTTTGCCGAACTGCGCCAGCATCGCCGGGGCGAACCCGGGGCCGCGATCGAGCACGGTCAGTACCAGCGTGCCGTCCACGACGCCCGCTTCCACGCCGACCCAGTCGGGTGACGCCTCCAACGCGTTGTCCAGCACGTTGTCGATCGTTTGTTTCAATGCGGAGTCGAAGGCGACCGGCAGGTCGTGTTCGATCCGGTTGCGGTAATCGAAATCGCGCACGGGGCGGCTGTGCTGCCAGTCCGCGACGAGTTTGTCGAGGAAGCCGCGGATCGTCGTGCGCGCGGCCGATTCCCCGCGCGTCTCGCCGGCCGACAGCAGGATGCCGCTGACGATGGATTTGCAGCGTTTGAGCTGCGTCTCCATCTCCGTGATCTCTTCCAGCAGGTCCGGATTCGCCTTGAATTCGCGCATGCGCTTCCAGTCCCCCAGGATCACGGACAGCGTGGCGAGCGGCGTGCCCAGTTCGTGCGCGGCGCCGGACGCGAGAAGGCCCATGCGGACGATGTGTTCTTCCTCGGCCGCGCGCTGTCTCAGGTCCGCGAGCTGGGCCGCCTTGGCTTTCAGGGTGTTCGTGATGCGCGAGATGAACACGACGAGCAGCGCCGCGTTCAGGATGAAGCAGATCAGCATGCCCTGCACGTACAGGCTGGCGATGCCGCGTGCGTGGTCGAACGGCAGCGCGAGCGGCTTCGCGAACACGGACAGGCCGGCCAGGCAGGCGAGCGTGATGGCGACGATGGTCCACGTCGACCACGCTTCCAGCAGCACGGCCGACAGGATCACCTGCAGCAGGTACAGGAAGGCGAACGGATTCGTCGTCCCGCCGGACAGGTACAGCTGCATCGTGAGGCTGGCCACGTCGACGAGAAGTGCGAGGAACAGCTCGTTGTTCGTGACGGGCCGGTGTTCGTGCCAGCGCAGGTGGCTGGCGATGTTGAAGGCGATGAGGCATGCGAGCACCTCGAGCATCTGCACGAGCGGCAGGCGCACGTCGAACACGAGGATCGCGCCGGCGATGGTCGTGATCTGGCCGATGACGGCGATCCAGCGCAGCTCGATCAGCTGCAGCATGTTCTTGTGGCCGGCCACGTATTCGACGGCGGCGGCGTTGTCCGCACCCCGTTCGAACATGCGTTTCAGCAGGTCAGTCGTGTCGTTCATCATGCGAGGGTTCGTTGCCGCGGTGGGCCACCCACCACCAGGCGCCGGCTACCATCAAGGCAAGAGCATACCAAGTGAACGCGTACACGAGGTGGGAATTGGGGAACTTGACGACGGTGAGGCCGCCGATGGGCTGGTCGGGGCTGTCCGGTGGATTCTGTTGCGCGGCGGCGTCGACGAAGAACGGCGCCGTGGCCAGTCCGCGCGCCGCGGCGATCGCGGTTACGTCGCGGGTGTACCAGCGGTTCGCCGCGGGGTCGTTCGTGCGCGTGAAGGCGCCGTCATGCTCGCTCGTGCGCAGCAGGCCGACCACATCGACGGCGCTGCCGGCACCGCATGGGTGACCTGCGGCGCGGCGCGGCGTGTAGCGCGTGCGCGCGCCCGGTTCGGCCGGAATGAAACCGCGGTTGACGAGGACGATCCCCTGATCCGTGCACATCGGCGTGAGCAGCCAATAGCCGCTGCCTTGTTCGGTCAGCGCCTGGACGGGGGTGGTGAGATCGTAGAGATAAGTACCGTGCAGCTTGACGCGGCGGTACTCGTCGGATTCGGGGGCGATGCCGGCCCAGCTTGTGCGCGATGGCAACGGCGCCGGGACGGCGTGCACGCGTGCTTCCACGCGTGCGATGAGGTCCAGTTTCCATTGCAGGCGATAGACCTGCCAGGTGCCCAGACCCGCGAAGAGGACGATCAGCAGCAGTGCCAGCACTGCCAGGACGGGAGAGGCCCCCTTGCGGCCGGCCGGCGCCGCTGCATGATCGTCCCTCGCCATTACTGCATGTCGTGCATGCCGTGTACCGAACCGCCGTCATTGCCCATGTTGGGCATCATGTTGGCGTTCATGTGGTACATGACCCAGATCGAACCGGTCAGGACGATGAACAGCAGGATGGCCGTGAGGATCAGGGCCATCATGTTCCAGCCGCCTTCCGACTTCGAGTTCATGTGCAGGAAGTAGATCATGTGCACGACGACCTGGACGGCCGCGAAGCCGAGGATCACGAACTTGGTCGTGCCCGGTGCCAGCTGGTGGGTCATCACCAGCCAGAACGGGATCGCCGTCAGGATCACGGACAGGATGAAGCCGATCGTGTAATCCTTGACGCTGCCGTGCGCGTGCAGTTCGTCGTCGTGGTGGCCGTGGCCGTGGGCGTGGTGGTGATCGCTCATGGCAGGACTCCCATCAGATAAACATAGGTGAACACGCCGATCCAGATGACGTCCAGGAAGTGCCAGAACATCGACAGGCAGGCGAGGCGGCGGTAGTTGGCGGCGTGGATGCCGTGCTTGCCGACCTGGAACATCAGCGTGACGAGCCACACGATACCGAAGGTCACGTGCAGGCCGTGCGTGCCGACCAGCGAGAAGAACGCGGTCAGGAAGCCCGAGCGCCACGGGCCGTAGTCTTCGTGGATCAGGTGCGCGAACTCGTCCAGTTCCAGGTACAGGAAGCAGGCGCCCAGCACGCCGGTGATGGCGAGCCAGACGAGCGTGCCTTTGACGTTCTTCTTCTGCGCGGCCAGCATGGCGAAGCCATACGTGATCGACGAAAACAGCAGGAACGCCGTGTTCAGTGCCACGGTCGGGAGCTCGAAGATCTCGGCGCCCGACGGGCCGCCCGCGTAGTTGCGGCCCAGGACGGCATAGGTCGCGAACAGGCAGGCGAAGATGAGGCAGTCGCTCATCAGGTAGATCCAGAAGCCCAG
>CAMLMV010000019.1 GCA_946481275.1 uncultured Massilia sp. | reverse complement strand
CTTGCAGCCGCGCTCGGCCAGCATGCGCAGGATGTTGCGCTTGACGCCGTAGTCGAAGGCGACGACGTGGAACTGCGGGTTCTCCTGCTTGCCGTAGCCCTCGCCCAGCTTCCATTCGGTCTGGTCGAACGTGTACGGTTCCTTGACGGAGACGACCTTCGCCAGGTCCATGCCGTTCAGGCCCGGGAACGAGCGCGCCAGTTCCAGCGCCTGCGCCTCAAGCGGCTCATTGCCCTGCGTGCCGGTCAGGATTGCGCCGTTCTGGGCGCCCTTCTCGCGCAGGATGCGGGTCAGCTTGCGGGTGTCGATGCCGGCGATGGCGACGACGTTTTCCTGCTTCAGGTAGTCCGACAGCGATTGGGTGGAGCGGAAGTTCGAGGCCAGCAGCGGCAGGTCGCGGATGATCAGGCCGGCGGCGTGGACTTTCGACGCTTCGACGTCTTCGGCATTGATGCCGTAGTTGCCGATGTGGGGGTACGTCAGCGTGACGATCTGACGCGAATAGCTGGGGTCGGTCAGGATTTCCTGGTACCCGGTGATGGCGGTATTGAATACCACTTCACCGATGGTGTGACCGGCGGCGCCGATCGAATATCCTTTGAAAATGGTTCCGTCTGCCAGAGCGAGGATGGCTGGAACGGCTGGGCCAGAAAAAAATGGCGGCAAGGGCAACTCCCGATAAAGTTGCCGTAGGCTGCGCCACGTCAGACCGGCCCGGACAGGGGGTGTGGGCATGCATCTCGCCCAGTGTCACAGGTCGCTAGATAGAGGTATGGGTGGGTAGTCGCTACGGCAGATAAGTGATGGCTAAACCTCTGAATTATAGCGTGATTTATATCGGCCGGCAATCGCCTGCCCCACGTTTTTCCTCTAAATGACGTCCGGAAAAACAAATCGGCGGGCGGGCGCGACGATCCGTCGCACCACGCCCGCCGACTTGACGGAAACGTAAATTACAGGCCCAGCGCGGCGATACCGGCCTTGGCGATCTGCGCGTCTTCCGCCGATTTCACGCCCGACACGCCCACGGCGCCGACCACGTGGCCTTCCACGACGATGGGCACGCCGCCTTCCAGCATGCCGTCCAGTTGCGGCGCGCGGGCGAACGACACGCGGCCGTTGTTGATCATGTCTTCGTAGATCTTCGACTCACGGCGGCCCAGCGCGGCCGTCTTGGCCTTTTCCGGGGCGATGTGGGCCGACACCGGGGCGGCGCCGTCCAGGCGCTGCAGCCACAGCGGGTGGCCGCCGTCGTCGCAGATGGCGATGACGACTTTCCAGCCGTTCGCGACCGCTTCGGCTTCGGCGCCGGCGGCGATCTTCTTGATGTCTTCGAGGGTAAGGACGGGCTTGGTTTGCATCTTGAGTCTTTCTTTCGTGTGGCGTTACAAAAAGGTACTACGGTCAGCGCGCGGCCGCCAGCGGGGCCGGCGTGCTCTGTTTGGCCTTCAGCCTGGCCTTGAGGTCGGCCATGACGCCGGCCGCGGCCTGCTCTCCGGCCAGCACGGCCAGGTTGCGGCCGGTGAAGTCGGCGCTGCCCATCGTGCCCAGTGCGGGCGTGATGACGACGTCGGCATCCTTCAGTTCATGCTGGTTCAGGCGCTGGCCCATGATGGTGAACGTCTGCATCAGCACGTCGACGGAACTCGCGGTCGCCTGCGCTTCGGTCGCGCTGGAGATGTTGACCGCAATAATGAATTCGGCGCCCATCTCCTTCGCGAAGCGCACGGGCACGGGCGCGACGAGGCCGCCGTCGACGTAGCTGCGGCCGCTGATCACGACCGGCTGGAATACGCCCGGCACGGACGACGACGCGCGCACGGCCATGCCGGTGTTACCGCGGCGGAAGAGGATCGGCTGGCCCGTCCTGAGGTCCGTGGCGACGGCGCCGAACGGGATCTTGAGCTTTTCGATCGGCCGGTTCTGGACGGCCTTGTTGACATAGGACTGCAACGCCTCCCCTTTCAGCACGCCCGGGGCCTTGCTGAAGAACGGGATGGCCCAGTCGGAGATCGTCGTCTCGTCCATGTCGAGGGCGATCTTCTGCAGCTGGAAACCGTTGTAGCCGGACGCGTACAGCGCGCCCACGACGGAGCCGGCACTCGTGCCGACGACGATGTCCGGCACGATGCCCTGGGCTTCCAGGGCCTTGATCACGCCGATGTGGGCGAAGCCGCGTGCGGCGCCGCCGCCCAGGGCGAGCGCGATCTTTACATGACGCAGCGGGACGGGACCGTGCGCGGCTGCGCCAGGCGTGGCGGCAATCGGCGCGGCCGGCTGGGTGGGCGCGGAGCCGCAGCCGGCCAGCAGCGCCGCGGCGCCGAGCGTGGCAAGAAGGGAACGTCGGGAGAGAGTCATCCCGGGATTGTAACCCGATCCCGTCCGTTTGCCGGCCCGCTTTAAGGCTTCCGTAAGATGATGGCCACCTTCCTCGCCGGCCGCGCTAACCCGGCAGCGACGTGTTCGGCAACGTGGCCGTAAACACGCTGCCCTTGCCCGGCGTGGACCGGATCGCCAGCTTGCCGCCGTGGCGCAGCAGCACGTGCTTGACGATGGCGAGGCCGAGGCCCGTGCCCTGCGTCTCGCGCGAACGGCTCTTGTCGACGCGGTAGAAGCGTTCCGTGAGGCGCGAAATGTGCTGCTCGTCGATGCCGATGCCGTTGTCGATCACTTCGAAGCGCAGGTCGTTCGGGCCGCGCAGCCAGCGCAGTTCGATCCTGCCGCCTTCCGGCGTGTAGCGCACGGCGTTGCTGGCGAGGTTGCCGAACGCGCTGCGCAGTTCTTCCGCGCTGCCCATCACGTCCGGGCCGTCGACGGCGACGTCGATCTCGTGGCGGCCGTTCGACAGCGCGCGCGCGTCGTTCGCCACCTGCTCGACGAGGGCGCGCACGTCCACGCGCTCGCGCTTCAGCGGATACTCGTCCGATTCCAGGCGCGACAAGGTGAGCATGTCCTCGATCAGCCGCTGCATGCGCTGCGCCTGTTCCGTCATGAGGTTCAGGTGGGCCGTGCGCGTCTTTTCGTCCAGGCCCGGATCGGCGAGCGCGATCTCGAGGAAGCCGACGATCACCGTCAGCGGCGTGCGCAGCTCGTGCGACGCGTTGGCGATGAAGTCGCGGCGCATCGCTTCGATGCGGTCCGTGTCCGTCGCGTCGTGGGTGACGAGGATTTGCCGGCGGTTCTCGAACGGGATGATCTGGACGATCAGCTTGCGGCCGCGGATCGACAGCGTGAGCGGCTGTTCGTAGCGTCCGAGGATCAGGTAATCGATGAACTCCGGGTGGCGGATCAGGTTCGTTACGCGCCGGCCCTTGTCGTGTTCCAGCGTGAGGCCCAGGTGGCGCTCGGCCGCCGGGTTGCACCATTCGAGGAACAGGACGTCGTCCATGATCGCCACACCCTCCGGCAGCAGGTGCATCGCCTGGCGGAAGCGCGCGAGCCATTCCGTCAGCTCGTCGCGGTTGCGTTCGTCGTCGCGCCGCAGGCGGTACAGCCGCGCGAACACGTCGGTCCACGCGCCCCACCCGTCCGGCAGCTTCGTGCTCTGCGGGTCGTCGAGCCATTCGCCCAGCTTGTGGAGGTATGCCAGTTGGGAGATCAGCAGGCCCAGCGTGATGAGCAGCGCGAGCGCCAGCCCGGAGATGGGGCCCAGCAGCCACCATGCGATGCCGGCGACCGCGAGCATCAGGCCCAGGCGCAGCAGCGCCGGAACCCAGAACATGACGCGAGGATTCAAACGGACGACCTTTCTATTTATCTTTCTCGCTCAGCATGTAGCCCACGCTGCGCACGGTCTTGATCAGCTTTTCCGCTTCCTTCAGCGCCTTGCGCAGGCGGAGGACGTGGACGTCCACCGTGCGCTCCTCGACGGCCGCCGCGTCGCCCCACACCTTGTCGAGCAGCTGGCTGCGCGAGAACACGCGCTCGCGGTGCGCCATCAGGAATTTCAGCAGGCGGTATTCGGCATTGCCCATGTCGAGCTGGCGGCCGTCCAGCGTGACGGTGCAGCTGGACGGATCGAGCGTGACGGGGCCGGCCGACAGCGGCGCCTCGGCCAGGTGCGGGCTCTTGCGGCGCAGTAGCGCCTTCGAGCGGGCCACCAGTTCGCGCGGCGAGAACGGCTTCGTCACGTAATCGTCGGCGCCGGTATTGAGGCCCGCGATCTTGTCTTCTTCCATGCTCTTCGCCGTCAGCATGATGACGGGGATGTCCTGGAAATCGCGGTCGCCGCGCAGGCGCGACAGCAGCCGCAGGCCGCTCTGGTCGGGCAGCATCCAGTCCAGCAGCAGCAGGTCGGGCCTGCCGTGCACGATCGAATCCCAGGCCGACGCCACGTTCGCGGCCGTGCGGATCTCCCAGCCCGTCTCGCGCAGCGAATAGCTCACCAGTTCGACAATCGCCGGCTCATCTTCGACAATCAGGACGCTCGTGTTGGCCGCCATCGATCACCCTTCTCCGCCCGCCGCGACGGCGTGCGGTTTGCTGTGGCGGATATCCCGCCCTTCGACGACGTAGATCACGTACTCGGCGATGTTCTTCGCGTGGTCGCCGATGCGCTCGATGGCCTTCGCCACCCACAGCACGTCCAGCGCCGACGAGATCGTGCGCGGGTCTTCCATCATGAACGTGATGGTACTGCGCATGATGGTGCGGAACTCGTGGTCGATCACGTCGTCCTGGGCGATGATCTGCACGGCAGCCTTGCCGTCCAGGCGCGCGAACGCGTCCAGCGCGTCGTGCAGCATGTCGGCCGTGGCGCGCGAGATCGTGCGCACCGTCTCGTAATGGTTGAAGCTGACCATGCCGCGCTCGTGCAGGCTTTTCGCCGTGCGCGCGATCTTGGCGGCCTCGTCGCCGATGCGCTCGAGGTCCGTGATCACCTTGATCGTCGCCATGATCGTGCGCAGGTCGTTGGCGGCCGGCTGGCGGCGCACGATCAGGTGGCTGCAGGCGTCGTCCAGCTGCACTTCGAGCTGGTTGACGGCGTGGTCGTCCGCCACGACCTTGTCGGCCTGCTCGGTGTTACCGACACGGAATGCATTCACCGCCTCGTCGAACTGCGTTTCCACCATGCCGCCCATGAGCAGCACTTTCGACCGGATCGCTTCCAGTTCCTGGTCGTACTGCTTGGAAGAGTGCTCGCCTACCATGTGTCCATCCTGTTCAATTTGGTTATCTTACCGTATCAGCCGAAGCGACCGGTGATGTAGTCTTGGGTTTCTTTTCGTACAGGGTTCAGGAACAGCTGGTCGGTCTCGCCGAACTCCACCAGTTCGCCCAGGTACATATACGCCGTGTAGTCGGAGCAGCGCGCGGCCTGCTGCATGTTGTGCGTGACGATGGCGATCGTGTAGTCGACCTTCAGCTCGCTGATCAGTTCCTCGATCTTCGACGTCGAGATCGGGTCCAGCGCCGACGTCGGCTCGTCCAGCAGCAGCACGTCCGGCTTCACCGCGACGCCGCGCGCGATGCACAGGCGCTGCTGCTGGCCGCCGGACAGCGACAGGCCGCTCTTGTTCAGCTTGTCCTTCACTTCGGTCCACAGGGCGGCCTTCTTGAGCGCCCATTCCACGCGCTCGTCCATCTCGCCTTTCGACAGGTCTTCGTACAGGCGCACGCCGAACGCGATGTTGTCGTAGATGGACATCGGGAACGGCGTCGGTTTCTGGAACACCATGCCGATCTTCGCGCGCAGCATGTTCACGTCGACGCCGGGTTCGAGGATATTCCGGCCGCGGTACAGGATCGCACCTTCGGCGCGCTGCCCCGGATACAAATCGTACATGCGGTTCAGCGTGCGCAGCAGGGTCGACTTGCCGCAGCCCGACGGGCCGATGAACGCGGTGACCTGCTTGTCGTGCACGTCCAGGCTGACGTTCTTCAGGCTCTTCGTCTTACCGTAATAAAAGTCCAGGCCGGAGATCTCGATCGTCTTCGTCTTGGGCTTCGAACCTTGCGTCGTTTGCGACGGGGTGGACAGGGTCTGGGTCATCATGGAGGTCATCATTGCGGGGTCTTTTGGCGGAACAGGGTCCGCGACAGGATATTCAGGAGCAGCACGCTGAAGGTCACCAGCAGCGCGGCGCCCCACGCGAGGCTGCGCCAGTCTTCATACGAGCTCATCGCGAACAGGTAGATTGCCACCGGCAGGTTGGCCATCGGCTGCTTCATGTCGAGGCTGAAGAACTGGTTGTTCAGCGCGGTGAACAGCAGCGGCGCCGTCTCGCCGGCGATGCGGGCCACGGCCAGCAGCACGCCGGTCACGACGCCGGCCTTCACGGCGCGCAGGCGCACCATCATCGCCACTTTCCAGCGCGGCGCGCCCAGCGCGAACGCGGCTTCGAGCAGGCTGTTCGGTACGAGGTGCAGCATGTTGTCGGTCGTACGCACGACGACGGGGATCGCGATCAGCGACAGTGCCACGGTGCCTGCATAGCCGGAGAAGTGGCCGATACGCGCGACGACCAGCGCGTACACGAACAGGCCGATCACGATCGACGGCGCCGACAGCATGATGTCCGTGACGAAGCGCGTGACGGTGGCGAACTTGTTGCTCTGGCCGTACTCGGCGAGATAGATGCCGGCCAAAATGCCGACCGGCGTCGAGATCGCCGTGGACAGGCCCACCATCATGAGGCTGCCGACGATCGCGTTGCGCAAGCCGCCCGGGCTGCCCGGCGACGGCGTGTCCATCGTGAACAGCGTGTGCGACAGTGCGCCGAAACCATTGACCAGCAGGGTTTCCAGGATCCACAGCAGGAAGCCGAGGCCGACGGCCATCGCCAGCACGGACAGCGCGATGCCGATGCGGTGGCCCAGCAGGCGGCGCCGGTAGACGTTATTGACGACGGCATCCATTACTTCACCCCTTCCTTGCGGGACATCCCGACGAGCATCAATTTGGCGGCCGACAGCACGATGAACGTGATGGCGAACAGGATCAGGCCCAGCGCAAACAGCGAGGACACGTGCAGTTGCGAGCTGGCCTCGGCGAATTCGTTGGCCAGCGTCGAGGAAATCGAATTACCCGCCGAGAACAGCGACAGCTTGATGTCGTTGGCGTTGCCGATCACGAAAGTGACGGCCATCGTCTCGCCCAGCGCGCGGCCCAGGCCCAGCATGACGCCGCCGACGACGCCGGCGCGGGTGTACGGCAGCACGATCTTGCGCACGACTTCCCATTTGGTGCAGCCGAGGCCGTATGCGGATTCCTTCAGGACGGCCGGGACGATCTCGAACACGTCGCGCATGACGGAGGCGATGAACGGGATGATCATCACGGCCAGGATCAGGCCGGCGGTCAGCAGGCCCAGGCCCATCGTCGGGCCCTGGAAGAACGGGCCGATGAACGGCAGCACGCCCAGCGTCTTCTTCAGGAACGGCTGGATGGTGTCGCCGAACAGCGGCGCGAACACGAACAGGCCCCACATGCCGTAGATGATCGACGGCACGCCGGCCAGCAGCTCGACGGCCATGCCCATCGGACGGCGCAGCCAGGCCGGGCAGATCTCGGTGAGGAACAGCGCGATGCCGAAGCTGATGGGGAAGGCGACGAGCAGCGCGATGATCGACGTGACCAGGGTGCCCGTGATGGCGATCAGCGCGCCGAATTTGTCGTTGACGGGATCCCACTCGTTGGTGACGAGGAAGGATGCGCCGAATTCGCGGAACGCAGGCGCCGCGCCGATCGCCAGGGAAACGATGATGCCCACGAGGACGATCAGGACGCTCGCGGCGAACAGCAGGGTCACCTTGTGGAAGACGAAATCCTGGATGCGCTGCACGCGCATGGTATTGCGCAGTGCGACGTTGCGGGCTTCTTCCTGCAACGCGGCCTGGCCGGCCTCGTCGGCGGCGAGCGCGGGGTGTGCGTTCATGTGTTTGTCCAATTTATTACCTTGAAGCAAAAACGCGCCGCTCCCACCTGCCCGACCTCGCGCCGGGAGGTGGGAGCGACGCTACCCACAAGTTGGGTATTGCTCAATTACCAGATCGCCTTGCCCGAACCGTCTTTCACGTTGTTCTTCCAGGCGGTTTCCACCAGCTTGGTGACGGAATCCGGCATCGGCACGTAGTCCAGCTCGGCCGCAGCGGCGTCGCCGTTCTTGAAGGCGTAGTCGAAGAACTTCAGCACTTCCTTGCCCTTGGCGGCATCGGCCTGCGACTTGTGCACGATGGCGTACGTCACGCCGGTGATCGGCCAGGCGTTCTTGCCGGCCTGGTCGGTCAGGACGACGCCGAAGCCCGGTGCCTTGACCCAGTCCGCGTTGGCGGCGGCGGCCTTGAAGTTCTCGTCGTCCGGCTGCAGGAAGTTGCCGTCGCGGTTCTTCAGCTGGGTGTGGGACAGCTTGTTCTTCTTGGCATAGGCCCATTCGACGTAGCCGATCGAGCCCTTGATGCGCTGGACGTTGGCGGCGACGCCGTCATTGCCCTTGCCGCCCACGCCGACGGCCCATTTCACCGCGGTGCCGGCACCGATCTTCGCCTTGAAGTCGGCATTGGTCTGCGACAGGAAATTGGTGAACAGGAACGAGGTGCCCGAACCGTCGGCACGGTGCACGACGGTGATGTCTTCGGCCGGCAGCTTCACGCCCGGGTTCAGGGCGGCGATCGCCTGGTCGTTCCACTTGGTGATCTTGCCCAGGTAGATGTCGGCGACGACCGGACCGGTCAGTTTCAGCTGGCCCGGCGCCACGCCGTCCAGGTTGACGATGGTGACGACGCCGCCCATGATGGTCGGGAACTGCATCAGGCCTGCTTCGTTCAGCTCTTCGACCGGCAGCGGCATGTCGGATGCGCCGAAGTCGACGGTCTTGGCCTTGATCTGCTTGATACCGGCGCCCGAGCCGATCGATTGGTAGTTCAGGCCGTTGCCGCTGGTCTTCTTGTACATCTCCGCCCATTTCGAATAGATCGGGTAGGCGAAGGTGGAACCAGCACCGGTGATGTCGGCGGCCAGCGTCGCGGTGCTCGCGAACGCGGTGGTGGTGCCGATGATGATGGTTGCCAGCAGTTGCTTCATGCGCATATCAAGGTCCTTTGGTTAGGGTAGTGACACGGTTGATGCTGCGCAGTGTAGTGAGCAAATATGACGGCTTTATGACATGACTATCCTGGCCATATGACATGCGGTCCGCATAATGTGACAGCCCGGGATGACATGTCACACAGCGCTTCGACCGCTGTCACAATGTGCGGTTCCCCTCTCTTTCACCGTCGAGAAAAAGTGCCTTGTAAATACTTTTTCTTATGCTAATTTGAAAGTGTTTATGCAGTATGGAGGAGTTGTCCTACACGGAACGGAGGGGACGTTTAACCGCGTCTGACAGGTATGTTATTTATCTCAGGGATGCTGGCCGGCATGGTCGTTCTCGTGCTGTACGAGGTCATCGCCGAAGGCATCGGCAGTTCGCGAAAGTTGCAAGACCGCTATCACGAATAGCATTGGGGGCCGCAGAGGTCTCATCAAAGAAAAAGCGGCGGGGCCCAAGGCGCCCGCCGCTTTTCTTGTGTGCGCATCAGGCGCCGTCAAGAGGTCAACGCAAAAAGCGTGACACCTGGCTCATGGCCGTCAGGTCCAGGTTCATGAACTGCACCCCGGCCTTGAATTCGCCATTGCTGAAAATACAATACATGACCTTGACGCGCGCATGCAGCGGAAACGGCGTGCCGTCGACGAGCAGGTCGAAGCCGACCTGACCCGTCTGGCCCGTCTGCAACGGATGCGGTACGGTGATGCTGACGCCGTTGGCGCCGATGTCCGAAGTACGTCCCTGAACGGGCGCCTGGCCTTCCATCGCCAGGATCGCCCTCACCTTCAGGATCTTGCGTGCGGATTGCCTCTGTTCTATCGCCACGATAAGCCTGTGTTACTTTTGAAAACGAGGTGGCATTATAGGTGCAAACGGACACCAGTGTGTTACCGCTATACAAGTAAGGGCGATCAGTCGAGTTCGCGCAGCTTGCTGAACGCCTCGTCGATCCGCTCGACGGCCACGATGGTCATCCCCTCGATCTTTTGCTTCGGCGCGTTCGCCTTCGGGATCACGGCAACGGAAAAGCCCAGCTTCGCGGCCTCGCGCAAACGCTCCTGGCCGCGCGGGGCCGGGCGGATCTCGCCGGCCAGGCCGACTTCACCAAACACGACGAGGCCGCGCGGCAGCGCCTTGTTGCGCATCGACGAATTGATCGCCAGCAGGACGGCCAGGTCGGCCGCCGGCTCCGTGATCTTGACGCCGCCCACCGCATTGATGAACACGTCCTGGTCGAACGCGGCAATGCCGGCATGGCGGTGCAGCACGGCGAGCAGCATCGCGAGGCGGTTCTGCTCCAGGCCGACGGACAGCCGGCGCGCGTTCGGCAAATGGCTCGCATCGACGAGCGCCTGGACTTCGACCAGCAGCGGCCGCGTGCCCTCCTGCGTCACCATCACGCACGAACCGGGCACCTGGTTGTCGTGTTGCGAAAGAAACAAGGCGGACGGGTTCGACACACCTTTCAGGCCCTTTTCCGTCATCGCGAACACGCCCAGCTCGTTGACGGCGCCAAAACGGTTCTTGATGGCGCGTACGAGGCGGAAGCTGGACTGCGTATCGCCTTCGAAATACAGCACGGTGTCGACGATGTGTTCCAGCACGCGCGGCCCCGCCAGCGCGCCCTCCTTCGTCACGTGGCCGACGAGAATGATCGTCACGCCCGTCTGCTTGGCCACGCGCGTGAGCTGGGCCGCGCATTCGCGCACCTGCGAGACGGAACCGGGCGCCGACGTCAGCGCGTCCGAGTACAGAGTCTGGATCGAGTCGATGACGGCGACGTCCGGCTTGAGGTCGGCAATGGTGCCCAGGATTTTTTCCAGCTGAATCTCGGCCTGCAGTTTCAGCTCCTTCGCCTCGACCTGCAGGCGGCGCGCGCGCAGCGCGATCTGGGCGCCCGATTCCTCGCCGGATACGTACAGGGTGCTGCGCGCCGCGGCCAGGTTGGCCAGCGCCTGCAGCAGCAGCGTGGACTTGCCGATGCCGGGGTCGCCGCCGATCAGCACGACGCCGCCCGCGACGAGGCCGCCGCCCAGCACGCGGTCGAATTCGTCGATGCCGGTGCCGAAACGGGGCACATCGATCGCCTCGATGTCGGCCAGCGACAGCACGGGCGCGGTTTGAGCCAGGCTTTTATGCATGTGCGGCGTCTGCGACATGCGGTTCAGGCCGGCGGTCTCGACCTGCTCGGTCATCGTGTTCCAGGCCTTGCAATCGGCGCACTGGCCGGTCCAGCGGCTGGCGACGCTGCCGCAATCGCTGCAAACGAAACTGGTTCGGGGTTTAGCCATGATTCTTTGCTTTTTCTTTATAAAACGGGATCGCACCCGAGCGGCGCCTCGGCCACGCGCACGCGCGGCGCCACGGCGCACATCAATTCATAGCCGATCGTGCCGGCGGCCTGCGCCACCTCGTCGATCGGGAGGCCGTCGCCCCACAGGGTGACCTTGCTGCCCACGCGCGCGTTCGCGACGGGCGACAGGTCGACGGCCATCATGTCCATCGACACCCGGCCGACGAGCGTCGTGCGGACACCGTCCACGAGCACGGGCGTGCCGTGCTCGGCGTGGCGCGGGTAGCCGTCGGCATAGCCGCAGGCGACGACGCCCACCGTCATGGCGCGGTCCGCCTGGAAGCGGCTGCCGTAGCCCACGCTGTCGCCCGCTTCCAGGTGCTGGATGCCGATGATTTCCGATTTCAGCGTCATCGTCGGCAGCAGGCCGTAATCCTTCGCCGAGCGTCCGCCCGGCGTGCCGCCGTACAGCATGATGCCGGGACGGACCCAGTCGCTCTGCAGTTCCTGGACGAGCTCCGCCGTATGCAGGACGCCGCCGGAATTCGACAGGCTGCGCTCGCCCGGCAGGCCGTCCGCGCCCAGGCGGAAGCGGCGCACCTGCTCGCCGATCGACAGCCGCGGATGCTCCAGCTCGTCCGCATTCGCGAAATGCGTCATGAGCGTGATGTTGCGGATGCCCGGGACGGCGCGCAGGCGCTGGTAGGCCGCCGCGAACTCGTCCGGCCGGAAGCCGAGGCGGTTCATGCCCGTGTTCATCTTCAGGTGCACGTCGATGGGACGGTAGAGCTGGGTGTACTCCAGCATCTTGACCTGCTCGATGCAATGGACCGTGCTGTTGACATTATGTTCAGCCAGCAGGGGAATGTCCGACGTGTCGAAGATTCCCTCTAATAACAGGATCGGCTTCACCCAGCCCAGCTCGCGCAGGCGCAGCGCGTTTTCCGTCTCGATCAGGGCCAGGCCATCGGCCTGCACGAAGCCGCGCATGCCTCTTTCCAGGCCGTGCCCATACGCGTTCGCCTTCACCACGGCCCAGATCTTCGCCTGCGGCGCACAGGCGCGCGCACGGGCCAGATTGTGCTGCATGGAGTCGAGATGGATGGTGGCGTGCAGGGGACGTGGCATGGCTTGCAGATGGGGGCGACGGCTGAGAACGAAAGGTTTATTTTACTCCCGGCAGTGAAATGCCGTATTGTCGATTCCTTGGGCTAACCGGTCTTTCATGGTATAAAGCAACCCATCCTGTTTTTTGAACCTTTCGAATGAATCGTGGTTTTTATACCATCATGGCGGCGCAGTTCTTCTCGTCGCTGGCAGACAACGCGCTGATATTTGTCGCGATCGGTCTGCTAACAGCGATGAAAGCCCCGGCTTCGCTTACTCCGCTGCTGAAGCTGTCGTTCGTCCTGTTCTACGTCCTGCTGGCTGCTTTCGTCGGTGCTTTTGCCGATTCGATGCCCAAGGGACGCGTGATGTTCATTGCGAATCTCATCAAAGTATTTGGCTGCTGCCTGATCTTCTTCGGCGTGCATCCCCTCGTCGCCTGCGCCGTCGTCGGCTTCGGCGCCGCCGTCTATTCCCCCGCCAAGTACGGCATCCTGACCGAGCTGCTGCCGCCGGAAAAACTCGTCGCGGCCAACGGCTGGATCGAAGGCCTCACCGTCATGTCCATCATCCTCGGCACGGTCATGGGCGGCGCCCTCGTCAGCGCCCACGGCGGCGCCTGGCTGATGACCCTGGACGTACCCGGCATCGAGACCGGCATCAACACACCTGTCAAGGCGCAGCTCGCCGTGCTGATCGGCGTGTACGCACTGGCCGCCGGATTCAACCTGCGCATTCCGGACACCGGCGCGCGCTACGAACACCAGGAGCGCAATCCGGCACGCCTGATCGCCGATTTCGCCGACTGCTCCTCCACGCTGTGGAAAGATAAACTGGGCCAGATCTCGCTGGCCGTCACGACGCTGTTCTGGGGCGCCGGCGCGACCCTCCAGTTCATCGTGCTGAAATGGGCCGAGCGCTCGCTCCACATGCCCCTCGACAAAGCCACGAGCCTGATCGGCGTCGTCGCCATCGGCGTCGCGGTCGGCGCCGCGATGGCCGCGAAGATGATCCCGCTGAAGAAGTCGCTGACCGTCATCCCGCTGGGCATCATCATGGGCCTCGTCGTCACCGCGATGACGATGGTGTATTCGCTGACGGTCGCCGTCCCGCTGCTGCTGATCATCGGCCTGTTGTCCGGCTTCTTCGTCGTCCCGATGAACGCCCTTCTGCAGCACCGCGGCCACGTCCTGATGAGCGCCGGCCACTCGATCGCCGTGCAGAACTTCAACGAGAACCTCTCCATCCTCACCATGCTGGCGCTGTACGCCATCATGATCACGCTGAACCTGGACCTGAACGTCATCATCGTACTGTTCGGCCTGTCGCTGGCCGGCATCATGTGGCTGATCGGCCGCCGCCACGCGGCGAACCAGCGCGAGCACGACTCGCTCGCGCTGATCGGCGAGCACAAGCACTGATTCAGGGCGCCGGCCGGGCCCTGGCGCGGTCGCGCCAGTCGTCCGGGACGATGAAGCCCCGTTCGAATTCCACGATGTTGTTCGGCTCTTCCCGCACGAGCGCCACGAGCACGGGCGCATCCGATGCCATGAAGTGGTCTTCCAGTTCGGCGGCGAGCTGGGCCTTGTCCAGCATCCATACGGCCGACTGCGCCCGGAACGGCGGCAGCCATTGTAGGCGCGGCAGGACCAGGAACCGGTCGCCGGGCAAGGCGTCGAGTTCCGCGAGCGGGCACCAGAAGCCGCGGCAGTGTCCCGCCGCGATGCCCTGCATGGCCTGGTACGTCCCCCGCGGGTAGAACAGCCAGCCTTTCACGAGCGCGCGCGCCGCGACGACGGGCCGCGGCAGCACCTCCTGCGCGGCCGGGTGGACGCCCAGGTTCAGCTGGCGGTCGAACACCTTGCGCATCTTGCGGCCGAGGCTGTCGGCCAGGTTCGGGCCGACGAACGTGTCGAACCCCGTCGTGGCATCGCCCTGCAGCAGGTAGAACTTGGTGGCGAACTCGATGTGTTCGACACCCTCCCCTGCATCCAGCAGGAAGTCGAATTCGCCGACGGTGTCGTTGCGGCTCGCCCGCACCTGCAGGCCGTGCGCGACGAGGCGGCCCTGGTGCGCGAAATAAAAGGCCATCAGCTTTTCCGCGTACAGGCCAAGGCGGGTGTACATCTTCGAACCCAGCGCGGCGTCCAGCGGTGCCGGATCCGCATCGAGTCCGGCCAGCCAGCGCGCCGTCTCTTCCGTCATCGGACCGAGCGTCGCGATGCGGCCTTCCCAGTGCGGGTCGTGGATGTCGAGCAGGTCCGGCGCGTCCAGCAGCCAGGCCAGCGCCCGCACCCGCGCGCGCCGCAGATGACGCCAGCGGCGTTCGAACAGTGCCTGGTAGGTGTCAGCCTGATCGCGCACGGGCGTTCCTTGCCCTGCACAGGTCGGCCCACGCAAGCGCCTTGTCGGCACCGCGCCGCAGCAGTTCGCCCGGATGCAAGGTCGCCACGAGATTGACGCTGCGGCCGCCCGTGTCCAGCGCATGGCTGCCGCCGCGCGCGCCCGCCAGCGGTTCCGGCAACGGCCGGCCCAGCAAGGTGTTGGCGGCGATCTGGCCCAGGGTCAGCACCGTCTCCGCGCCCGTCAGCGCGACTTCACGCTCGAGGTAGGGACGGCACGCGGCCGCCTCCTGCGGCGTGGGTGCACGCTCGCCGCCGTTCGGCGTCGTCGGGCGGCACTTGATCAGGTTCGTCACGTAGACGTCGCGCTCGCGGCCCATGCCGACGGCGGCCAGCATATTGTCCAGCAGCTTGCCCGGATCGCCGGCGAGGGGCACGCGCGCCTTTTCGTCGGCGGCCGTCGTGGCGCCGGCCGCGACGACCCAGCGCGCCTGCTTCGCCCCCGTGCCCGGCACCGGCGCGCGGCCTTCGCGGCACGCGCTGCAGCGGCGGCACGCGGCGATGGCGATCGTGAGCTGGTCCCAGTCCATGTTTGCGATTTCTTCCGGCGTCGCGTCGCTCGGCAACGCGGCATCGTCCCAGGCGGAGTCGTGGTCGGCCGGCGGCGCCAGCGCGGACACGGATTGCGCGACCGGCTGCAGCGGCGTCGGTCCGGGCGGCCGCGGCTCCGCGGGCGCCGGACGTGGCGGCGGCACGACCGGCGCAGGCGGTGCGACGGCCGTCTCGGCGACGGGCGCCAACGCGGACGCCGACTGCGCCACAGGCTGCAGCGGCGTCGGCGCTACCACGACGGCGACTTCCGGCTCGGCCGGCACCGTGCGCAACTGCCACAGCGGGCCGAGGCCCATCTCGCCCAGGAAGATGGCGTCGCGTTCGCTGACACCGTTCATAACACATACCTCATCACGATCGCATCCTCGCGCCGGCCTTCGTGCGCGGGATAATAGCCCTTGCGCCGGCCGATCTCTTCATAGCCGTAGCGCCGGTACACGTCGAGCGCGCGCGTGTTCGACGGCCGCACCTCGAGCAGGATCGACGCCATGCGCTGCGCGCGCGACCTGGCCGCGATGCGGTCCAGCAGATAGCGCCCGACGCCGCGTCCGTGCAGCGGCGCCGCGACGGCCACGTCGAGGAGGTGCGCCTCGTCCAGCGCATACATCAACAGGAAATACCCGGCCAGCGCACCCGCCGGCTCGCGCAGCACCCACGCGTCGTAGCCGCTCGCGAGCGAGTCCATGAAGTTCGCGCGGCTCCACGGATGCGGGAACACGCTGCATTCCAGGGCATGCACCTCGTCGACGTCGCCCACGACCATCGGGCGCAGTTCCAGGTGCGCGCAATCGGTCATCGCGCGTCCGCCTTGGCCGCGTTGATGGCCTGGCGCTCGGCGCTCGTGTACGCGACCTTGTTGCGCAGGTAGAGCGGCTGCGCCTCGTCGGCCGGGACGGCGCGGCCCGCCGCCAGGGCGGCCACGCCCAGTACCGCGAATTCGCGCGCGTGCGGCAGGATGTCGCTGTGCGCACCGGCTGCAAACGGCGCGTGCGCGAACGCTTCCGGATACGCCGCGAACCCATTGCCGCAGGCGATCAGGCCGTCGACCATCTCCGGCGCGACGTCGCCCGGCGCACACAAGGCTGGCGCGCGCACGGCCTGCCATTCGCCGGTCCAGCGATACTGCGCCCAATAGACTTCGCCCATGCGCGCATCCAGCACGGCGAGCACGTCGTCCGCACCCGTGCGTGCGCGGCACGCCTCCGCCATCGCTTCCAGCGTCACGAGCGGCAGCACGGGTTTGCGCGCGCCGAACGCGAGCCCCTGCGCCACGCCGCACGCCGTGCGCACGCCCGTGAACGAGCCCGGACCGGCGCCGAACGCGATCGCGTCGCAGTCGGCCAGCGCGATGCCGACATCGCGCAGCAGTTCCTGCACCATGGGCAGGACGGACTGCGAATGCGTGCGCACGCCGGACGCTTCACGAGTCAATACGCGGGTCAATTCGGGGGGGTCCGCGCCGTCCGCGCTGTTCAATAACGCGCAGGACGCCAGCTCGGACGAGGTTTCGATGGCGAGGATGATAGGCATGGCGTATTGTAACCCGGCGGCCCGGCCAGCCAAAAGCGTGGAACCGTTGTAGAATCGCGCCCATGTCCAGTCTGACCCTCGAGCCCGATACCCGCGACCAGGTCGCCGCCGCCCTCCACGGCGACGGCTGGATCGTCGCCTGCCTGTGCGCCGCCTGGTGCGGCACCTGCTCGTCCTACCGCGCCTCGTTCGACGGCCTGGCCGCACGCCATCCCGACAAGACCTTCGTCTGGATCGACGTGGAGGACCAGGCCGACGTCGTCGGCGACCTCGACGTCGAGAATTTCCCCACGCTGCTCGTGCAGCGCGGCGACGCCGTCGCATTCTTCGGCACGATGCTGCCGGATCCGAAAGTCGCCGACCGGCTGATCCAGGCGCAGGCCGAACTCAGTACCGCCGAACTCGCGCGCCAGGCGGCCTCCACGCCGGAACGGCAGGCGTGGCAGCGCGAGTGCAACCTGCGCACCCTCATCGCCAACGCCGACGAGTGATCATGTCAAGCGCAGCGGCAGGCTGCGCAACCGCTGCCCCGTCAGCTTGAACACGGCATTCGCCACGGCCGGCGCGACGGGCGGCACGGCCGGCTCGCCCATGCCTTCCGGCGGTTCCGCGCTCGGCACGATGATCGTCTCGACCTCGGGCACTTGCCCCATCCGCAGCACGGGGTAGTCGCCGAAGTTCGTCTGCTGCGGCTGGCCGCCGCTGAACGTGATTTCCCCCGCCAGCGCGGCCGACAGGCCGAACACGACGCTCGACTCGACCTGCTGCGCGACGATGTTCGGGTTCACGACGAGACCGCAATCGACGGCGCACACGACCCTGTGCACGCGGATCTCCTTCCCCTCGACCGACACCTCCGCGACCTGCGCGACCACGGTGCCGAACGACTGGTGCACGGCGACGCCGTGCGCGCGGCCTTCCGGCGGCGTGCCGGCGCGCGCGCGCGCGGCGTCCAGCACGGCCAGGTGGCGCGGATGGTCCTGCAGCAGCGCGCGCCGCCACGCGACCGGATCCTGCCCGGCCGCATGCGCCAGTTCGTCCGCGAAGCTCTCCTTGAAGAACGCGTTGTGCGAGTGGCCGACCGAACGCCAGTACCCGATCGGCACGACGCTGTCGACCGTCACGTGGCGGCTGCGGCGGTTGGCGATCGCGTACTGCAGGTCGTACTCGCCCTCGGCCGTCGTCTTGTCCGGACCGACGCCCGGCAGGCCGAGATTGCGCGGGAAGTACTGGTGGCCGATGGCGCCGCTTGCGAGCTTGCTGTCCCACGCGAGCACGCGTCCACTCCCGTCCACGCGCGCCGTGTAGCGGGCCAGCGCGGCCGGGCGGTAGACGTCGTGGCCCGTGTCGTCCTCGCGCGTCCAGATCAGTTGCACGGGCCGGCCGCGCGTCTGCATGGCCACGGCCACGGCCTGCGCGACCATGTCGGTCTCCAGGCGCCGGCCGAAGCCGCCGCCCAGCATCGTCACCTCGATGGTCACGTCCTCGCGCGCGACGCCGGCGACCTTCGCCGCCACGTCCACGGCGATGCTCGGCACCTGCGTGGGCGACCACAACCTGACTTTGCCGTCCTGGACCTGCGCCGTGCAGTTCTGCGGTTCCATCGTCGCGTGCGCGAGGAAAGGCGCGCGGTATTCGGCCTGCACGATGCGCGTGTCCGCCAGATCCTGGCTGCCCGTCTCGAAATACGCGTGGCCCGATTCTTCATCGAGTGCCCTGGCGAAGCCGGCGAACACGGACTCGCTCGACAACGCGGCGTGCGGGCTCGTGGTCCACTGCACGGGCAACGCGAGCGCCGCCTGCTTCGCCTGCCACCATCCCTTCGCCACGACCGCGACGCCGGCGCCGGCGCCGGAGAACGGCTGAAGCACGGACGACACGTCGACGACGTGTTCCACGCCCGGCATCGCCGTCACCTTGCCCGCATCGAATCCGGCGACGCCGGCGCCCAGCACGGGCGCCATGCGCAGCGCCGCATACAGCAGGCCTTCCGGCCGCACGTCGATGCCGAACACGGCGCGGCCGTTGACCTTCGATGGCGCGTCGCGCCGCGGCAGCGGCTTGCCGATCAGGCGGAACCCGGCGGGCGGCTTGAGGCGGACGTCGTCCACATCGATGTCGCCGCCCAGCGCGCCCGCGCGTTGCGCCAGCAGGCCGTACGGCGCGCGCCGTCCGTCCGGATGGAGCACCATGCCGTCGCGCGTGGACAGCGTCTCCACCGTCGTCTTCCACTGTTCGGCGGCCGCGCGCAGCAGCATCGCGCGTGCGACGGCGCCGGCCGCGCGCATCGTCGGCCACGCATCCTTCACGCTCGTCGAGCCGCCCGTGAACATGATGCCCAGTTCGCGCGCCACCTTGCCCGCGACCCAGCGCGCGCCCAGCTGGAAGTTGCCGGCGTCGTCCGGGTGGAACGGCAGGGTGTCGCGCAGCACGGTGAGGTTCGCGAAGATCTTGTCGATGGGCGCCTGCACGACGCGCACGGCTTCGAGCGGCGCGTCCAGTTCCTCGGCCAGCAGCACGGGCAGCGCCGTGTGCACGCCCTGCCCCATCTCGCTGCGCGGGACGACGACGTCGATGGTACCGTCGGGAGAGATCGCGACCCAGCCGTTCAGCGCGACGGTGCCGGCGTGCTGCACGGCGCCTTCGGCCGTCGCGCGCAGGCGCTGGCGCGGCGGCGCGGCGCCCCAGCCGACGACGAGCGCGGTACCCGCGGCCAGGCCACCCAGCAGGAACCGGCGCCGGCCCTTGCGTACCGTACGCACCGAACCGCCGCCATCGTCCTTATCCGAACCTGGTCCGCCCGTGTCCCGCATCGTCCTGCCTCCATGTCTCCAACAATTCAGCCGGCTCCACCGGCCGGCCGTACAGATAGCCCTGCGCGCGCCCGCACCCATGGCGCAGCAGGAAGGCCGCCTGTTCGGCGGTCTCCACGCCTTCCGCGATCACGGCGAGGTCCATGCTCTTGCCCAGCTGGACGATGGCGACCGCGATCGCCTCGTCGTCCTTGTCGGCCGGGATGTCCTTGATGAAGCTGCGGTCGATCTTCAGGGTCTGCACCGGCAGCTGCTTCAGGTATGCGAGCGACGAATAGCCCGTGCCGAAATCGTCGATCGCCAGTTCCACGCCCAGCGCGTGCAGGTCGTTGATGTACTGGAGCGCGTCGCCCGTATTCATGATCACGGACTCCGTCACCTCCAGCTGCAGCCGCTGCGGCGCCAGGCCCGCGTCGGCCAGCACGCGCGCGACGAGCGGCGCCACGCTGCCGCGGTCGAACTGGCGCCCCGACAGGTTTACCGCCACCTTCGGCACGTACAGCCCGGCCGCTTCCCAGCATACCACCTGGCGGCACGCCTCTTCCAGCACCCAGGCGCCCAGCTGGCCGATGAAGCCGATGTCCTCGGCGAGCGGGATGAAGCGCACCGGCGGCACATGGCCCAGTTCCGCGCTGTGCCAGCGCACGAGCGCTTCGACGCCGACCAGGCGGCCCGTCTCGATCTCGACCTGCGGCTGGTAATGCAGGCGGATCTCGCCCCGCTCGATCGCCCGCCGCAGCAGGCCTTCCATGCGCAGGCGCTCGGCACCGTCGCCGTCCATCGACGGCGCATACAACTGGTAGCCGTTGCGGCCCCGTGCCTTGGCCTGGTACATGGCCACGTCGGCATTCCGGATCAGCACGTTCATGTCGACGGCATCCTGCGGGAACAGGCTGATGCCGACGCTGCCCGTGACGAACAATTCGTAGTCCGAGACGAGCACGGGCCGCTCGAACAGCTGCATCAGTTTTTCCGCCACCTGGCGCGCGCCGTGTGCGCCGTCGACGTCTTCCAGCAGCACGATGAATTCGTCGCCGCCCAGGCGCGCCAGGGTGTCGCCGTCGCGCAGGCAGCCGGACAACTGGCCCGCGACCTGTTTCAGCAGCTCGTCGCCGACGTGGTGGCCGAGCGTGTCGTTGACGGTCTTGAAGCGGTCCAGGTCGATGAACATCACCGCGAGCTGGCGCTGGCTGCGCGCCGCGCGCACCATCGCGTGCTGCAGGCGGTCGTGGAACAGCAGGCGGTTCGGCAGGCCCGTGAGCGGATCGTGGTGGGCCAGGTGGTCCAGCTTGTCCTGCGATTCCTTGACCTTGGTGATGTCGGAAAACACGCAGACGTAGTGCGTGACCGCGTCGGCATCGTCGCGCACGGCCGACACGGTCAGCCACTCGAGGTACGTCTCGCCGTTCTTGCGGCGGTTGACGAGCTCGCCGCGCCAGAAGCCCGTCTCCGCCAGGTCGGCCCACAGCGCCTCGGAGACCCCGGCGTCGTGGCTGGCCAGGCGCGTGAGGCTGGAATGCGTGCCGACCGCTTCGCTTTCGGTGAAACCCGTGATCTGCGTGAAGGCGGGATTCGTCGCGACGATCTTGCCGTGCACGTCGATCACCATCACGCCGTCGGCGATGTGCTCCAGCACGGTGGCCGACAGGCGCAGCTTTTCCTCGGCCTGGCGCCGTTCCGTGATGTCGGCGAACACCCAGATGCTGCCGTCGTCCTGGCGTTCCGGGTCGAGCGCGCGGCCGCTCACGGTGCACCACACCAGGCTGCCGTCGCGACGGCGGAACTGGCGCTCGTCGCCGAAGTCGCCGCCCCGCGCCAGCACGGGTTCGGCCATCTCGATGCCCTGCACGTAGTCCTCGACGGTCGGGAACAGCACGCCGATCGGATCGCCCAACAGCTCGCCCTCGCCGTAGCCGAACAATTCGTCGAAGCGGCGGTTGGTCGACACGACGCGCCGTTCGCGCACGTACATGATGCCGAACATGACGTTGTCGAGCACGGCGCCCTGCTCGGCCAGCAGCGCTTCGATGCGCATCTCGTTGTATTTGCGCTCGCTGATGTCGGAGATGATCCCGTCGATCCAGAACGCGGCGTTGCCGTCGAAGCCGGCCGGCTGGCCGCTTTCCAGCACCCAGCGCTCGATGCCGGCGGCGTCCGTGATGCGGTATTCGATCTCGTACGGCCGCACGCCCAGGACGGCCTCCTTGACGAAGTGCCGCTGCATCTTGCGGTCTTCCGGGCAGATGACGTCGGCCCAGCGGTCCGTGTGCGCGCCGATGAAACGGGCGGCCGGGTAGCCGGAGATGTCTTCGATGGCGTCGCTGACGAAGTCGATCAGCCCGCCCGGCCGGGCGCGGAACACGGCGCCCGGGACCTGCGAGACGATGGTGCGGAAGCGTTCCTCGCGCCGCCCGATGTCCTGGAACAGGTCGCCGATCGCGATGCGCATGTGTTCCAGCTGGCCGCCCAGCCGGCCCAGTTCGTCGTTCGTGGACAGCGCGAGCGGCGCGTCGAACTGGCCGCGCGACAGGTGGTCGGAAAAGCTCATCAGGGTGCCCAGCGGCGCCAGCAGGCGGCGCCGCAACAGCAACAGGATCAGCAGCAGCGACACGCCGATCTGCACGGCCAGCACGAGCGCGTAGCGCACCTGCTTGGCGCGCAGCGACTGCTGGCTCAGGCTGTCGTCCATCTCGACCGTCACGTGGCCGATCGGCTGGCCGTGCACGACGACCTCGCGCTCGGCGCGCAGCACGTGGCCGCCGGGCGCGGCGGCCGTGCGGCGGTCGATGAAATCGCCCTCCGCCTGGGCGCCCACGTGCACGCGCACGACGGCCGGGTCGCGCATCAGCGAATCCACGAGCGAGCGGGCGGCGTCGATGTTCATGTTCCACAGCGATTCCTGCATGCCGAGCGCGAGGATGTCGGCATTGCGCTGCAGCGTCTCGTCCAGCTCGCGGCGCGCCGCCTGCTGCTCCTGCACGCCGATCAGCAGGTAACCGCCCACGACGGCCGGGATCGCGAGGCCGCCGGCCACCAGCACGAGCAGCGCGGCGTACAGCGAGCGGCCGTACAGCCGCGCGAGGCGCGACGGTAACGCGGACAAGACGGCACGGGACAGGAAAGCCATGGCGGAGGGATACGTTGCCGGCCAGCCCGTAGCCGATGCGACAACTTTCTGTGGTAAATCAATAAGTTAATGTTTTTTTTGATTATGCACGCAACAGTTGCCGTGCGTCACATTTTTTTGGCTTATGCCGGCGGTGATAGCGATAACCGTGACCAGGTCGCCACGTTGGATGCGGACTTACGGGATTTTCCATGCCGGTTGAGGGATTTCGTGATTGCGGGCGGAATATGCCCGATCACAGAATCGATGTGCGACCTATCACACCGACAATTCATGCTCCCATCTCGACAAACACAGGGCTGCCTCGGCCTGGCCCTTGCGCTCGCCTGCGCCGGCGCGCACGGCGCCCCCATCCCCTACGCGACGGAACACGTCATTGCCGCGGACGACACGCCGGCCGCGATCGCCGCCAAGGCCGCGAAGACGCTGCCCCGCCCTAACCAGTCCGCCTGGATGCGGCTGGAGCGCACGTTCTTCCTGCACTTCGGCGTCAATACCTTCAATGGAGTGGAATGGGGCAACGGCAAGGAAGATCCCGCCCTGTTCAACCCCTCGCAACTGGACGCGAACCAGTGGCTGCGCGCAGTGAAGCAGCTCGACGGCAAGATGCTCGTGCTCGTGGCCAAGCACCACGACGGCTTCGCCATGTGGCCGTCGCGCTATACGGATCACTCGTCCGCCGCGAGCCCCTGGCGCGGCGGCAAGGGCGACCTCGTGCGCGAAGTGGCCGATGCGGCGCGCGCCGCCGGCGTCAAGCTCGGCATCTACCTGTCGCCGGCCGACCTGTACCAGCTCAAGACCAATGCGGCGAACCCGGCCGGCTACTACGGCAACGGCAGCGCGAAACGCCGGTCGACGATCCCGACCGATCCGGCCCGCTTCCAGAGCGACCCCGCGCAGGGACGCACGCCGCCGCCGGGCCGGCCCACGTTCACGTACGAGGTCGACGACTACAACCGCTACTTCCTGAACCAGCTGTACGAACTGCTGACGGAGTACGGTCCGGTCCACGAAGTGTGGTTCGACGGCGCGAACCCGGATCCGAGCGTGGCCGAGACCTACGACTACGCGGCCTGGTACGACCTGATCCGCAAGCTGCAGCCGGACGCCGTCATCATGGGCAAGGGGCCGGACGTGCGCTGGGTCGGTTCGGAAAGCGGCTACGGCCGCACCACGGAGTGGAGCGTGATCCCGCTGCCGACCGCCCCCGACCGCTTCCAATGGCCCGACATGACGGGCGGCGACCTGGGCAGCCGGGCGCAGCTCAAACCGGGTTCGCACCTGTGGTGGTACCCGGCCGAGACGAACGTCACGATGCTGGCCAACGGCCAGTGGTTCTGGGCGCGCGACAAGCGCCCCCGTCCCGTCACGCAGCTGGTCGACATCTTTTATTCGTCGATCGGGCGCAATGCCAACCTGATCCTGAACCTGTCGCCGGACAACCGCGGCCTCGTCCCCGACGACCAGGTCGCGACGCTCGGCCAGCTGGGCGACATCGTGCGCGCCACGTTCGCCGTCAACCTCGCACGCGGCGCGCGGGTGACGGCCGACCACGCGGCCCCGCGGCACGCCGCCCCGGCCGTCCTGGACGGCCGCCTGGACACGTGGTGGGAGGCGGCGCCGGAGCGCAGCGACGGCACGCTCACGCTGACCCTGCCCCGGCGCACGCGCTTCGACGTCGTGTCGCTGCAGGAAGCGGTAGACCGGCGCGGCCAGCGCATCGAGTCGTTCGAGATCGAGACGTGGGACGGCGCGGCGTGGACCGCGCCCGCGCGCCATCCGGCCGACGAGACGACGACGGTCGGCCACCGCCGCCTGATCCGGCTGCGCGCGCCGGTGACGACGGACCGCGTGCGCGTGCGCATCACGGGCGCGCGCCTCGAGCCGACGCTGGCCGAGATCGGGCTGTACAAGCAATCGGAAGACCTGTTGCCGCCCACGATCGCCGGCCGCGACGCTGCCGGCGCCGTGCGGCTCGACCATCCGGCCGGCGGCACGATCGTCTACACGGTCGACGGCTCGGCCCCGACGGCCGCGTCGCCCGTGTACCGCGCGCCGCTGTCCGTGCCCGGCAGCGGCATCGTGAAGGCGGCGCGGCTGCTGCCCGGCGGGCGGCTCGGCGTCGTCGGCGTGCGCGACTTCACGGGGTTGTCGCCGCGCGGCTTCAAGGTCGTGGCGGCGGATGCCGAGGATGCCGGCCACGCGGCCGCACTCGCCGTCGACGGCGATCCCGCCACGTTCTGGCAGACGCCATGGGGCGGCGGCCGGTCGATCCAGGTCGACATGGGCGCATCCCACCGCATCGCGGGCCTCGCCTACCTGCCCCGGCAGGATGGGCAGGTGGCGGGGACCGCCGTGAACTACCGCTTCGAGACGAGCGGGGACGGGACGCACTGGCAGGCCGCCGTCGAACGGGGCACGTTCGCGAACGTCCACAACAACCCCGACCTGCAGACGGCGCGTTTCGCGCCCGCCGCCGCGCGCTTCTTCCGTTTCACCGTGCTGGACGACGTGTGGCGCTCCGGCTCGGCCAGCGCGGCCGAGCTGTCCGTCATTCCCGCCGACGCCGATTGACCGAAGATCGAAAGCCGACATGACGACCAGGCAGGGCCACCGCGCCGCCTGGATGCGGGCTGGCGCTTCCCGCAGGGCGACGTGCCCTGCCAATGAAAAGCGGAGGCACATGGCCTCCGCTTTGCATCCCGCTCCCCGGATCAGGTCCGGCGGCGCGCCAGGCCGAAGGCCGCCACGCCGCCCAGCAGCAGCGGCAAGGTGCCCGGCAGCGGCACGGTCCCCGCGGCGTCCACGTCGACGTTGGCGAGCGCATTGACCGCGCCCGACGTGAAGCGCAGTTCCGTGATGCCGTTCAGCGCCGTGTTCCAGGTGCCGCCGCCCTGCAGGAAGGCCTGCAGGTTGCCGTCGGTCGACAGCGCGCTGCCGGTCGTGTAGTAGTCGAAGCTGCGCAGGTCGAACAGGCCGCCGCCGATGCGCGCCAGCGTGACGAAGGTGCCGGCGCCGTTCTCGAAGCCGTCGTGCCAGTTGTACGTCTGCGGGTCGAACGTGCCGTCGCCGATGTGGGCCGCGCCGGCGGCCGCCCACGGCGCGTTCAGCGTCAGGCGATAGCCCGACTCCTCGTACACGAGGTTCGTGCCCTCGTAGTGCATGTTCGCGGCCAATGGGAAGCCGTCGCCGTACATCATCTCGGTCAGGCCGTCGAACGTCAGGACGGTCGCGCCGGCGTTGGCGGCCGCGGCGCCCAGTGCAAGCGCGGCCAGGATTGCTTTCAGTGTCATTCGAATGTCTCCCTTGAATCAGTAGGTGTACAGCACGCCGCGGGCGGCGCCGGCGAAGTACACGCGTCCAGGCACGGTCTGGTCGGCCGCCAGGTTGCTGATGCCGGCGTACTGGTGCTGGTCGTCGTTGATGCGGGTCCAGTTGACGGCGCCGTCATCCGAGCGATACAGGCCCCACTGGCCGTTGATCACGCCCACGATGTAGATCGATGCCGAATACCTGGCGCCGGCCGGGGCCTTGCCGAGGGCGATCGATGTGGCGCCATAGATCTTCGGCACGTACTCGTGGTTCGGGTCGGGGATCGACTGCGTCACGTTCAGCTTTGTCCAGTTGGCGCCTGAGTCGGTCGAGTGCAGGATGCTGAACCCGTCCACCAGCCAGATGTCGCCTTCCACGTTCGGATTGACGGCGACCGAGGTCACCTGGAACGAGTTCAGCGACGGGCCGCTGGGCGAGAACGTGGCGCTCTCGGTGAACGTATGGCCGCCGTCCGTCGACGTAAAGAAGCGCGGCTTTTCGTTGGCCCACAGCTGCCACCAGGCGCCGCCCGAGTTGTACGCATACACCTTGTTCGGGTTCTTGCGGTCGGCCACGACGTGATAACCGCGCGACACGCCCACCCAGGACAGCGCCGGCAGATTCGTGTAGGTCCACGTGTTGCCGTTGTCGGCCGTCCACGCCGGTACCGACTCGGCCGGTGCCCAGACCGCGTTGCCGGCCTTCGTGACCGCGATGCTGCCCGTTTCGGACTGGTGCGCCTTCGCGTCCGGGTGGTTGGTCGCGAACTGGTTCCAGCTTGCCCCGCCGTTGGTGGAGTAGGCGCCGACGATGTCCGGGTAGTCGTACGACCCGGCGCCGATGGCGGCGATGTAGTTGGGGTTGGACCATGCGGCGTCGATGCCGAACGCGCTGCTGAACCAGTTGCCCGAGGTACGCGTGGGCGACTTCAGGAGTTCCGTCTGCACGGTGACGCCGATGTCGAGGCCGGCGCGCATCAGCGAGTAGCCGGCACCCGGCGCCGGGGCCATCAGGGCCTTCGTCGCGACTTCCTCGACGCCGGCGACGATGAAGTTCCACGTCGGCTGCGCGGCCGACGCGCTGCGGGTCTCCCACACGCCGCCGCCGGTCACGTGCAGGACGCGGTCCGGATTGTTCGGGTCGATCTCGACGTCGTCCACCCAGCCGGAGTAACCGCCAGCGGTCGGGTTGCGCGGCATCAGGTTGGCGATTTCGCGCCAGGTCGCGCCGCCGTCGTCGGACAGCTGCACGGCCGGCATGCCTTGCCAATTCCCCCACGTGTTGGTCACGCCCAGCGCGATACGGGTGTTGGCGCCGGTGCCGGACACGGACAGGCCGCCCATGCCGAAGCTGGACCACTGGGTATCGTCGTAGCCCTTCAGCAGGGTCCAGTTGGTGCCGTCGAACTTGTACAGGCGGCACGGACCGCTGGCGCCGGGACCTTCGCCCTTCGTGAACGCGACGTACATCATGCCATCCTTCGCGCGCACCATGTGCGGGATGATGTAGCCCTGCACGTCGGCCGGGACGGGGATGCTGGTCCAGGACGCGCCACCGTTGGTCGTCTTGTACAGGCCGGCAGTCAGGCCCGCCATGCCCGCGTAATCGGGCGCCACCGCCGTATAGATCGTTTGCGTGGCGGTGCCGGTATTCCTGGTATCGGTGTCGAAGATCACCTGCTCCATGCCGACCGGGCTGCTCCAGTAGGTCGTGTCGATCTGCGCCTGGGTCATCGTCAGCGTTGACAGCGACGTCACCTGGTTCCAGGTCTGGCCGCGGTCCGTGCTCTTCCACAGGCCGGCCGTGCGCGTGGCGTAGAACAGGGTCCTCGAGTCGTTCGGGTCCACCATCAGGCGCTCGCCGATCGCGCGCCCCTGGTTGTTGCCGCCCGCGGGGAACGGCAGGTCGACGTGCGTCCAGTGGCTGCCCCGGTCAGCGGAAATGTACAGGCGCGCGGTACTGCTGGCCCAGTTATACATGCCGGCGCTCATGTAGACGCGCTGGTCGTCGTTCGGGTCGAGCGCCATCGTTTCGCTGCCGTGGTAGAAGCCCTCGTCGGGGCCGAACATGTCCGTGATCGCGATCCAGGACGAGGTGGCCGCATCCCAGCGGTAGGCGCCGCCGACGTCGGTGCGCGCGTACAGCACGTCCGGGCTGGTCGGGTGGAAGATCAGGCCCGGCACGTAGCCGCCGCCGCCGAACTTCACGCTCGCGAAGCGGGCGGGCTTGATGGTGGGGCTGGCCGATCCGATGGTGCCCGCCAGGACGGTTTGACCGCTGCCGTGATCGGCGTTGCCGCCGCCGCAGCCGGCAACGAGGCCCGCCGCGACGCCGGCCAATGCGATGAGTCGCATCTTGTGCATGTTTGTGTCTCCAAAATGATGGTGATGACGTACCCGCAACAGGCGCGCCCGCCGGGTTCGATACATTCTGTGAGACTGTCCATACGGCGGCAATTTCGAAAACCCTCAGTCGATCCACGAAATCCCGGAGCGTGCACGCGGCCCGACATGAAATTCCGCAGCGCCGGCAGAATTTTTACCAGCGGCCCCGGACGGCGGCGGCGCACGGCCGCACCGGTGTTAGCATCCGCGCGCCAACCCATCACCTACGCCCATGACACCTCGACATCTTTCCCTGACCGCCCTCGCGGCGGCGGTCACCCTGACGCTCTCCCTGCCCGCCGCCGCCGCGCAGGCCGATCCCGCCGCGCGGGCGCAAGCCATGCTGGCCCGCATGACGCTGGACGAAAAGGCCGGCCAGCTGCAATCCACTTCACCCGCCATCGCGCGGCTCGGCATTCCGGCCTACAACTGGTGGAGCGAAGGCCTGCACGGCGTCGCGCGGGCCGGCAACGCCACCGTGTTCCCGCAGGCGATCGGCCTGGCCGCCACCTGGAACGCCGCGCTTGCCGAACGCGTCGCGGACACCGTCGGCACCGAATTCCGCGCCAAGTACCTGGAAACCGTGCACCCCGACGGCGGCTCCGACCTGTACCGCGGCCTCACGGTGTGGTCGCCGAACGTGAACATCTTCCGCGATCCGCGCTGGGGCCGCGGCCAGGAAACCTATGGCGAAGACCCGTACCTGACGTCGCGCCTGGGCGTGGCCTACATCCGCGGCCTGCAGGGTGCCGACCCGGACGCACCCAAGGTATCGGCGACGGTCAAGCACTTCGCCGTGCACAGCGGGCCGGAGGCCGACCGCCACCGCGAGGACGTGCATCCTTCCCCGCGCGACCTGACGGAAACGTACCTGCCCGCGTTCCACGCCGCCGTCACCGAGGGGCACGTGCTGTCCCTCATGTGCGCGTACAACGCGGTGAACGGCTTGCCGGCCTGTGCCAGCGCTCCCCTGCTCAAGGATCTCCTGCGCGATGCGTGGAAGTTCCAGGGCCATGTCGTGTCCGACTGCGGCGCCATCGCCGATATCCACTCGGAAGGCGCGCACCGCTACGTCGACACGCCGGAACGGGCCGTGGCGGCGGCCATCAAAACGGGCACCGACGTGATGTGCGAATTCGGCAACAGCCCCACGGCGACGCCCGCCACGACCGTGCGCGCCGTCCGGCAAGGCCTGCTGGCCGAGGCCGACGTCGACCGCGCCGTGCTGCGCCTGCTGGAAGCGCGCATCCGCCTCGGCCTGCTCGATGCGCCGCGCCCTTATGCCGGCATCACGGCGAAGGATTACGACACCCCTGCCGGCCGGCGCCTGAACCTGGAAGCGGCGCGCCAGTCGCTCGTGCTGCTGAAGAACGACGGCCTGCTACCGTTGAAGACAGCGCCGCGCCGCATCGCCGTGATCGGCCCGAACGCCGACAGCGTCGACGCGCTGGTCGGCAACTACAGCGGCACCCCGTCGAAGCCGGTCACGGTGCTGGCCGGCCTGCGCGCCCGCTTCCCGCAGGCGCAGGTCACGTTCGTGGAAGGCACGGGCTGGGTCGCGCCGCCGCTGCAGGACGTGCCGGCCGGCGCGCTGTGCCTGGACGCCGGCTGCACCCAGCCCGGCGTACGCACGGAACGGTTCGACAACCTCGACCTGGCGGGCGCGCCGGCCGCGGTCGACACGGGCACGCAGGCGGCATTCAGGTGGGGCTGGCCGGACCGGTTCGACCGCAAGACCTCCACGCGCTGGAGCGGCTACCTGCGCGCCGCGGAGACGGGCCCGCATCACCTGCGGCTGAAAGGCGGCCAGGGCTATCGCATCCGCGTCGACGGACGCCTCGTCACGGACCTGTGGGACATCGCCTGGCCGACGTCGAACACCCCGGTCGAACTCGCGGCCGGCAAGGTGTACCGGATCGAGATCGAGGCGCGTCAGATCGGCTGGGACGGCGAACAGATGCTGCAGTGGACACGGCCCAGCTTCGACGACACGGCCGCGCTGGAAGCGGCGCGCGCAGCGGATCTCGTCGTGTTCGCGGGCGGCCTGACGTGGCAGCTGGAGGGCGAGGAGATGGCCGTCAACGCGCCGGGCTTCGCGGGCGGCGACCGCACGAGCCTCGACCTGCCCGCGCCGCAGGAAGCGCTGCTGGAACGCCTGGGCGCGCTCGGCAAGCCGCTGGTACTCGTCAACATGAGCGGCAGCGCGGTGGCGCTGAACTGGGCCGACAGGCACGTGCCGGCCATCATCCAGGCCTGGTATCCGGGCGGCGAAGGCGGCCAGGCCGTGGCCGAACTGATCGCGGGCGACTTCAGCCCGGCCGGCCGCCTGCCGGTGACCTTCTATCGATCCGCCGCCGACCTGCCGCCGTTCAAGGACTACGGTATGCAGGGCCGGACGTACAAGTACTTCAAGGGCGAACCGCTGTACCCGTTCGGCCATGGCCTGAGCTATACGCATTTCTCGTACAAGCTGGCCGCGCCCGCACCGAGGACCGTGTGCGCCGGCTGCGCCCTCAAGGTCGCCGTGGACGTGAAGAACGACGGTCCCCGTGCCGGCGACGAGGTCGTGCAGGTGTACGTCGCCCGCTCCGGTCCCGCGGCGCCCAACCGCGCGCTCGTCCGCTTCGCCCGCGTCACGCTGCAGCCGGGCGAGAAGCGCCGGCTGACGTTCGACCTGGACGGCAAGGCCCTGAGCACGGTCGACGCGGCCGGCAAGCGCAGCGTCGAGCCGGGCCGGGCCACGGTGTGGATCGGCGGCGGCCAGCCCGGCCCGCGGACCGCGGGCGCCGCGCTGAAGGTCGACGTGAAGGGCCGCCGCGGCCTGCCGTCGTTCTGACGCCCCTACTCCTGCACGGCGACGACCACGACGGACTTCGCCGGCAGGGACAGCACCAGCCTGCCGTCCCGCGCCGCGGCCTGGAACGGCGCCGGCCTGACGGCGTCCGGCGCGGCGAACGTATTGTGCGCGTCCATCGCGCCTGCCGTCAGCACGGAACCGGCCGCCCCGCGCGCGGCGGTGCCGCTCACGTCGACCGTGACGTCGGCCGTTTCGCGCGGGTTCGTGTTGACGAGCGCGAGATAGAGCTTGCCGTCCTTGCCGCGCGCCGCCGACGCGCTGACGGCCGGGATCGCGTCGGCGCCGAACGTGTACAGCGGATTGTGCGCCAGCGTCACCGGCACCGAGACGGCATCCTGGAACGGCACGTACATGCGGAATACGTGGTAGGTCGGCGTCAGCACCATCCGCGCGCCGTCCGTGCGGACCATCGCCTGCAGCACGTTCACCATCTGCGCGATGCTCGTCATGCGCACGCGGTCCGCATGGGCGTGGAAGATGTTGAAGTTCAGGGCCGCGACGAGCCCGTCGCGCAGCGAGTTCTGCTGCTGGAGGAAGCCCGACCGGCTGCCCTCCTCCGCGTCGTACCACGTGCCCCACTCGTCGACGGCGAACATGAGCTTCTTCTGCGGGTCCTGCGCGTCCAGCTTCGCGACGTTGGCGGCGATGAATCCTTCCATGCGCCGCGTCTCGCTCAAGGTGTGGATCCAGCGGCTTTCGTCGAAGCCGGTCGCGCCATACTTGCCGTTCGCGTCCGCGCCGGGCGACGTGTAGTAGTGGAACGAGATGCCGTGGGCGCGCACGCCCCAGCCGTGGATATGCTGGCTCAGGTACTCGGTCCAGTTCGTATCCTCGTCGTGGCCGCCGGCGGCGATGAATTGCGTGTCGTTGCCGCCGCCGGGATGCAGGAAGGTCGCGTAGCGGCGGTAGGCGTCGGCATACTGCTCCGGCCGCATATTGCCGCCGCAGCCCCAGGCTTCGTTACCGACGCCGAAGAACGCGATCCTGTACGGCGCCGCGTGGCCGTTGCGGGCGCGCAGCCGGGCGAGGCCCGACGTGCCGTCCGCCGTCATGTACTCGATCCATTCCGACATCTCCTGCACGGTGCCGGTGCCGAGGTTGCCGTTGACGTAGGCGTCCGCGCCCAGCTGCTCGACGAGGTCGAAGAATTCGTGCGTGCCGACGGCATTGTCCTCGTCGACGCCGCCCCAGTTCGTGTTGATGCGCACGGGACGCTCCCGGCGCGGGCCGATGCCGTCGCGCCAGTGGTACTGGTCGGCGAAACAGCCGCCGGGCCAGCGCACGAGCGGCACGTGCAGCGTCTTCAGCGCGGCCACGACGTCGTTGCGCCAGCCGCGCGTGTTGGGGATCGTCGAGTCGGGACCGACCCACAGGCCGCCATAGATGCCGGTGCCGAGGTGCTCGGCGAACTGGCCGTACACGTAGCGGCTGATGACGGGGCCCGGCTTGCCCGCGTCGACCGTGACGCCGACCTGCGCGGCGGCGGCGAAGGTGGACGCGGCGGCGCAGACCGCAAGCGCGCACAGGCGAAGAATATTCATGCAAGGGCCTCCGCTCTCAGTACGCGCGCAGCCGGATCTTGAGGATCGTGGGCCGCGCGGGCAGGTTCAGCCCGTGGTCGACCTGGTCGCCGTTCCAGTTGCGTTCCATTTGCCAGCGGCCCCGGGCGTCGAACTGCCCTTCCTCGACGCGCGCGAACATGAACTTCTTGCCTTCGTTGGCGCCGGCCGGCCAGAAATGCAGGCGGACGTGTTGCCCGATCACGATGAACTCGTCGTCGCCGATCCGGGCGAAGGCCGCGCCGCCGTTCGGGGTGGCGGTGCCGGGCGGGTAGTCTTCCTCTTTGGCGTCCGCGCCCATCGTGCCGAACTGCCATTCGCGGAACGAGGCGGAGACGCCCCAGTCCTTCAGCACCAGCGACTGCGGCTTGCGGTCGTCGCCTTCCGCGATGCCGGCCGTGCGGCCCTCCAGCGCCCATCGCCCCCACTGCCGCGCCAGCGGCGCGAATGCGGCATAGATGATCCCGAACGGCTCGACCATGCTCTTGTCCGTGCGCTTGGAGCCCAGCGGATAATTGCTGTAGTCCGCATAGTCGATGCCGAACGGCGCCACGCCGATCGCCCCGGCGCCGAGGATCCGGTAGACATAGCGGGCATACGCCGCCGCGTTGCCCATCTCCGGCACGAACAGCGCGTTGTCCGGGCGCTGGAACTTGTCCAGCGTTGCCGCGACGCTGTTCGATTGCGGCGCGTACAGGTCGGGACCGGCGACGTCGATGTGCGGGGCGGCCGCCTTGTAGATGTCGATCGCATCGTACGTCGGACCGCCGCTGGCGAAGTTGCCCTTCCACGGCGCCAGCGGTTCGAGCGGATCGCGCAGCGCATTGTTGACGAACATCGGCAGGTCGTACACGGCGCGTCCCGCCTTCGCGATCTCTTCGATGTAGCTGGCCACGGCCCAGGCGTGGAAGTACTCGTCGGCATACGGGCCGTACACCTCGGACCACGTGCCGCTGGCGGCGCCGGGCACGGGCGGCTTCTTGCGCGCGAGGACGGCCGCTGGCACCGGCTGGCGGAACGCCGCCTCGCCGCGCGGTGCGAAATCGCGCACGGTGCCGTAGGTGCCGACCTCGTTCTCGACCTGCACCATGATCACCGTGCGCTGCGCTTCGTCGATCTGTTTCAGGTGGCGCATCAGGGCGACGAACGCCTTCCTGTCGGCCGCCAGGGTCTGCTCGCCCAGCGGCGACAGGCAGTAGCTGGCCTTGCCGTCGCGGCCGAGCATGCGCGGGAAGCGGCTGTCGTCGAACTTGACCCATTCGGGCGTGTACGCGGGGCCCGTGTTCTTCCAGGTGCCGAACCACAGCAGCACGAGACGCACGCCGTTGCGGCGGGCTTCGGCCACGAGCGTGTCGACGTAGCCGAAATCGAACTTGCCCTCGACGGGCTCGATCTGTTCCCAGGCCACGGGAATCTCGAGCGTGTTGGCGTGGGCATCCTTGACCGCGGCCCAGACCTTGGGCAGCGCATTCGGATAATTGCTTGAGTTATGGGCCTGCACGCCCAGCATGGTGAACGGCTTGCCGTCGACCATCAGGGCGTAGCGGCCGTCTTGCTGGACCAGGCGCGGCAGCGGGGCGGCGGCCAGCGCCTGGGTGGAGATCAGGGCGAGCGCGGCCAGCAGGTGACAAGGGAATTTTTTCATATGAGGATCCGGTCAGTTGAATGCAACGACCTCCCGCAACCGGCAAAGATCGCGGGAGGCCTGTTCCGCAGCGGGACGCTTAGAACGTGTAGTTCATCTGGGCGCTGAAGGTACGGCCCGTGTAGAAGGCGTTGTGCAGTTTCATGCCGACCTGCTGCTGCATGTACTGCCGGTAGACCTGGTTCGTCAGGTTGCCCACCTGGCCGCCCAGGCGCAGGTGGTCCGTGAACTTGTACTGGAAGCCCAGGTCGAGCTGGCCGTATGCGCCGCCCCAGGTCGGCAGGCCGTAGTTGACGGAGTATCCCTTGCCGTAGTTCGGGCTGTCCGGGTTGCGGTCGATGCCATCGTTGCCGGCCGTGCCCCACGAGTTGGTCGACTGCAGATACTTCGAGCGCCAGCTGTACGCGAGGCGCAGCGACACCGCGTCCTTGTCGTACAACAGCGCCACGTTGTACGAATTCTTCGACAGGCCCACCAGCGGCATGTCGCCGAACACCTTGCCGTCCGTGTCGCAGCCCTGCAGGTTGCGGATCATGTTGGCCATCAGCGTGTCCTTCGGCGTACACCAGGTGCCGTTGACCGGGTTGTGGTACGTCGTGCTGCTGTCGATGTACGTGAAGTTGCTCGACACCCCGAGGCCCGAGAACAGGCCGGGCAGCTTGTCGAAGTAGGTCTGGAAGCCCGCCTCGACGCCGCTGACGCGGGCATCCATGCCGTTCACCGGACCCGTGACCATGAAGTCGTGCGTCTGGCCCGTGACGTCCTTCAGCGGGTAGACCGTCGTCTGCGCGATGATGACGTCCTTGAGCCGCTTGTTGAAGACGCCGAACGTCGCCGAGCTGGCGCGGCCGAAGTAATACTCCGCCGTCAGGTCGAGGTTGGTGGCCATGACCGGACGGAGCGACGTATTGCCGCGCAGCTGGCCGTTGTACGCGATCGAGTCGACCACCGGCTTCTGGTCGTCGCCGGGTGGCGTGTGCGTCTTGATGTCCATGCCCAGCGTCGTGTAGGCCTGCAGCAGGTAGAAGTCCGGACGCGACATGCCCTTCGACAGGCCGAGGCGGAACTGCAGCTCGTCGCTGGCCTTCAGTTTCAGGTTCAGGCTCGGCAGCACGCGCGTGTAGGTGCTCTCGAAGGTCTGCTTCTCCGACTGCGCCGGAATGTCCGGCACGCCCGGCGGCAGCGGCTTGTTCGGCGGCGTGAACAGCGTGTAGCCGATCGATTTCGGATTGGTCCGCACGACGCGCACGCCGATGTTGCCGTCGATGGGATACGCGAGCTTGTCGAATGCGAAGCGCAGCTGGGCATAGGCGGCCTGCGTGCGTTCGTGCTGGTCGTTCAGGCCGATCGCGTCGCCGAACTTCGGCGGTTTGTAGCTGCAATCGTTACTGCGGCCGGTCGCGTTGGCTTCGTTGCACAGGATCGTGTAGTAGTCGTGCAGCTTGTTGACGGCGTCGACCGAGTTGGCCAGCGAGGCGTCGGGCACGATCACCGGTACCGGCGACGCCGCGGAACCACCGAAGAAGTTCTTGAACTGGTGCAGGTTGAAGCCCTTGGCGAAGCGCGGGTCGCCCAGGCCGGCGAACTGGGCCAGCGGTTGCCACGCCTGGTTGCCGACCGCCCATCCCTGCGAGATCTGGACCCATTCGGAGTCGTGGGTGGACTGCGTCACCGCCGAGCGGTCGGTCACGCGCACGCCGAAGCGCAGGTCGTTGAGGATCGGATGGTCGAACGTGTACTTGGCGTCCAGGCGCGCCGTGTTCATCTGCGCCTTCGCCACGTCGTGGTGCACCTGCGTGAAGCCCCAGTAGTAGTGCGACGGATCGGCCAGGTACGCCCGCGAGGCCTGGTCGAACGAGATCGTCGGCATGCCGCCGCGCAGGTCGACCGTCTGGCCGGGCACCCAGCCGCCCAGGCCGACCGTGTTGTCGTAGCCGTCCGTCGTGGCCTGCACGTGCTGCAGGTCCGCCTTGAAGCTCCACGCCTCGCTGGCGCGCCACGTGCCCGACCACGACACGTCGCGCGTATCGGACGTGCGGCCGCTCGCGCGCGCATCGGTGCCGAAGCCGAGGCCCGTGCCGAAGCCCGGACCGCTGTTGGTCGTGTCGTGCAGCGTGCCGGTCAACAGCGCGCCATTGGCGTCGTAGGTGGCGCCCGGGTCCAGCGTCAGCGTGGCCGGATTCGTACCGCCGAAGTAGGAATGCTCGTCCGAGTGCTGCCTGTAGCGCGAACGCAGGAAGGTCACGTACGAACCGAAGTCGCCCTTCTTCCACTGCAGCGCGCCGTACAGGCCGTCGCGGGTGCGGTCGAAGGTGTTCTGCCCCCAGCTGGCGGACGGGGTGACCCACACGCGCTTGCCGGGCACGAGGTCGTCGCGCGAACTGTACGGGGCGATCGACAGGCTGTCGCTCTGGTTGGCGATTTTCGAGTGCGCGAGGTCGACCAGCACGCCGACCTGGCCGAAGCGCGTGTCCCAGCGGTCCGAGTACAGGCCGGACGCGGACGGCGGCGCGGTCTTCTGGCGCAGCGACGAACGGGACACCTCGGTCGACAGCGACACTTTGCGTCCCTTCGAATCGAACGGCAGCGCGGTGCGCAGGTTCACGAGGCCGCCGATGCCGCCTTCGATCTGTTCGGCGGACGGGTTTTTGTATACGTCCACGCCGGCCATCAGCTCGGGCGGCACGTCCTCGAAGCTCAGCGCGCGGCCGCCGTTGGCGGAGAACGCGTCGCGGCCGTTGAACTCGGAGCGGACCTGGCCCGCGCCCAGGCCGCGGATCGACACGCCCGTGCCTTCCGCCGCATAGTGGTTGACGCTGTCGCCCACGCCCTGCTGCGGGTCGACCCGGTTCATCGTACGGTCGATGCTCACGCCGACCACGCGCTGCAGCACTTCCGTCACCGATTTGTCCGGCAGCTTGCCGATGTCGTCGGCGACGATCGAGTCGACGATTTCGTCCGCGTTCTTCTTGATGTTCTGCGCCGAATCGAGCGCGGCGCGCTGGCCGTACACGACAACGGTCGTCGGTTCGGTCTGCGCCAGCGCGGCGCCGCTCGCCATGAGCGCGAGCTGCGCGACGCCGATGGCGATCGCTGTTTTCCTGGTATTGTTCACCTTGTCAAGTCTCCGTGTTGTCTTGGATGTCGTCGCCATCGATCATGCGCGGCGATCCGTTTCATTCTGATTGCCGGACCAGGCCGCAGCAATTTCGAAATCCCTCAAACATCCAACGAAAACAAGGCGCGCTTCGATGTCGGCGAAAAAAAAGGGACGGCCGGAGCCGCCCCTAACCCACTTGAACGCGGGAGGAGATGATGCCGCGCATCGATCGGGGGGAACGATGCGCGAGCCACCAGAATTCATTCTACGAAAGGGCCACCCGGCGTCGCCAGATCGAAATCCCTCAACCGGCCGACGAAAATCCGTGGGCACGGCGGGCCGTTACGGCCCGGCGGATTCCGGTGCGCTGTCGCGCAGCTTGCGGAAGGTCTTCGGCGTGCAGCCGTATTCTTCCTTGAAGAGCTTGTTGAAGTAGGAGACGTTCCGGTAGCCCACGGCATAGGCGATCTCCGCCACGCTCGTGTCTTCCTTCGCGCCCAGCAGGCGCGCCGCCTCGGTCAGCCTGAGCTTGTTCAGGTACGTGGAAAACGTGAAGCCCAGCTCCGCCTTGAGGATCTCGTTGATCTTGTTGCGGCTGATGCCAAGCGCGTTCACCGTGGTCTCGACATCCAGTTCCGGGTTGACGTATTCCGTCGCCATGAAGCGCAGGATGGCGCTCTGCTCCTTGTCGCGGTGCAGGTCCTGGGACAACTGCTGGTAGGCGACCAGGGGAATGTCGCGCCGCATCTTGTCCTTCACTTCCGCCAGCAATGCCTGGGTATGCCGGCGGAAGAACCACAGGCCATAGCCGGGCCAGGCGACGACCATGAACGCCGCGAACAGGACCAGGTAGCGCATGTCGCGCCCGGTCAGGGTCAGGTTCCTGACCTGGACTGTCGAGAGTACGCCGTAGGGACTCTGGAACGTGCTGCCGAACGAGAGCTTGGCGATTTTGGTCAGCGTGTGTTCCTGGCGCGCGAGGTTCAGCTTGTGCGTGTCGAACCACCACTGGTCGGTCCGGAGACGCGCCAGGTCGAGCTCGACGTGTTCGCCGTTCCCGTTGCAGAAAAAGTAGGTGTAGGGGGTGCGATAGGTATCGAACCGACCGGGAACCGATACCTGGTCCTCGAACATGACGAGGCCGAACGCCAGCGTGTTGGCCGGCGCGCATTTGACGTCGAACTCCACGCTGCTGTAGCGGGACAGGTCGACGTGGGCGAACTTGCCGGCGCGGTCGCGGAACGCCAGTTCCGTGTGGACGAACGGGTAATCCGTCGCCTTGACGGACGTGAACTCGAAGCTCAGCGTGGCGGTGTCGTCGATCAGCCTGGCCGTCGAACGCCCGCCCACGGCCGAGTCGGCCATGATCTCGCCGCGCCACGGCAGGCCGCTGTCCGTGGCGGGCAGCAGCGGCAGCCGGACATAGGTGCTGCGGACGCAGGCATAGCCGATGAGGACGCTCGCCACCACAAGTCCCAGCAGCCCGGCGAGCGCCTTGTTGTAGAAACTCTGCATTACCCTGCTGCCACCTCGACAAAGATATCCTTGGCGGCGCCACTGGGGCGCCGGGGCGGCCGTCGCGCGGCCTCGTCAATATAATGACAGGTCGCCCATGGATTTGTCGAGATGCGCGTCGGGTGGCGCCGGGGTCAGGCCTGCAGCGCGGCCTCCTGCGGTGTCCCCTGCCCCGACGCCACGCGCTGCTGGTATTCGCGCGGCGAGCAGCCAAGTTCGCGCTTGAACACGGCGAACAGGTATTGCATCGACGTGAAGCCGCACCGCAGCGCCACGTCGCCCACGCTGCAGTCGCCGCGCGCCAGCAGCGCGGTCGCGGCATCGAGCTTGAAGCGCAGGATCTCGTCGTGCACGCTGCAGCCCAGCTCCTGCTGGAAATACGTCTCGAGCGTGGAGCGGGAAACGCCGACGTAGGCAGCCACCTGGTCGCCCTTGATGCCCTGGCAGGCATACTGGCGGATGAAATGCCGGGCGCGCATCACGCGGGGATTCCTGACCGGCTGGTGGCTGCTGGAGGCAAGCACGTTGATGCCGGCAGGCGGCACCAGGATGCGCGTGCAATCCAGATACGTTCCTTCAAGCAATTGATGCAGCATCCGGGCCGCCGTGCGGCCGATCTCGGGCGATCCCTGGATCACGGAGCTGAGCGGGACGCATGACAGCATGCGTGCCAGCGGATCGTTGTCGATGCCGATGATGGCGACTTGTTCCGGCACAGCGATATTAGCCAGCTGACAAGCTTGCAGCAGCTGGCGCGCGCGGGCATCGGTGACGGCCACGATCCCGACCGGTTTCGGCAGGCCCTGCAGCCACCGGATCTGCTGCGCGACGTCCTCCTCCCAGCTTTCGGCGCCCTCGGCCCGAAAGATCTCGACGTCGAATTTGTCGCGCTGCATCAGGGACCGGAACGCCTTTTCGCGCTCGAGCGCCCATGGGTGCCTCGTCCCGTCGGGCAGGGAAAACAGGGCGAACTGACGCAGTCCGACGTCGATCAGGTGGGTATAGGCGAGGTTGACGAGCTTGAAGTTGTCGGTCGCGACATACGGCACGTTGGCCGGGTAATCGGCCTCGCTGGCATACGAGCCCCCGACCGCGACCACGGGCACCGGGCTGTCCGCCAGCGCCTCGGCCACGGCAGGGTCGTCGAAGTGGGCGATGATGCCGTCGCCTTGCCACCGAGCAAGACTCGACAGCCGCAAACGAAAATCATCCTCGATGAACAATTCCCAGGACGTTCGCCGGCTCGACAGGTAGCCGGCGATCCCGCCGATCACCTCACGGGCGAACGCCTGGTTGGCATCAAATAACAAGGCAATGCGATGTGTTTTGGGGCACTTCATTCGCGACAGTCTCCATGTTGCGTCCTGAATGAACGTCTCTTTTCAATCCGGCAATGTCACAAAGTATCTTTTCGAGTGCGCTGTTCCCTGTAGAATTTTTTTAATCGACTCCTATGAGGATACGAATAGTTGAAGTTTTAAATGCGAAAAGTGTTATTTGCAGGCGCCAAGCAGCAACGATGCAGGCTTGCTATCATCGGACTCTTTATATTGAGGAGGCATCGATGACATTTTCCTTGTACACGGCTTCGGTCCCCGTGTTCCGGCAGATCCTGGGCAGCCTGTCCGCCATCCTGACGAAGGCCGAGGCGCACGTGGACGCGAAGAAGCTGGACCCGAACGCCCTGCTGCAGGCGCGCCTGTTCCCGGACATGTTCCCGCTCGTGCGCCAGGTGCAGCTGGCGACGGACTTCGCCAAGGGCGCGGCCGCGCGCCTCGCGGGCGTCGAGGTACCGCGCTACGAAGACGTGGAGACGGATTTCGCGGGCCTGCAGGCGCGCCTGGAAAAGACGCTGGCCTTCCTGGACACCGTGGCGCGCGAGGCGGTGGACGCCGGCGGCGACCGCGACGTGACGATCGGCACGGGCGCCAACCAGCGCCAGTTCAAGGGCCAGGTCTATTTATTGCACTATGCACTGCCGAACTTTTATTTCCACGCCGCGACGGCGTACGACATCCTGCGCCATAACGGGCTGGACATCGGCAAGCGGGATTTCGTCGGAACCTTCTGATCAGGTATTGCGGCGCGGGTAGCCCTGCGCCAGGATGCGCTGCCACACCACTTCCTTCTGGTCGGCCGTCATCGAGACCCAATGGGCCACCTCGACGACGGTCCGGCCGCAGCCGCGGCAGATGTCATCGAAGGTGGTCGAGCAGACTGCAACGCAGGGCGTGTCCGGTCGCACAGGGAGCGGCGCTCCCTGCGCATCAACGAGCGGGGCCGACATCGAGCTTGTCCCAGCCTTCATGGCCGAGCTTTTCCATGGTCTCGATATTCTTCTCGAAGATCTCGGCCGCGTCGGGAATCGCTTCCACGGCGCGATCGATGCTGTCTTCGCGCAGGAGTTGCAGCACCGGGTAAGGCGAACGGTTCGTATAGTTCTCGATATCGTTCGGGTCCGTGTCCGCGAACTGGTAGTCCGGGTGGAAGCTCGCGATCTGCAGCTCGCCGTCCAGGCTCATGTCTTCGACGGCGGCGTCGGCCACGTCGAGGAATTCATTGAAGTCCAGGAAATCCTGCAGCACGTACGGGTGAATCAGCAGGGTCGTGTCGACCTGCTCCGGATCCGTGTCGGCCAGCAGCTGCAGCTCGTCCATCAGCGTGTCCAGCAGGGACTCCGGCGTGCGCGCGTGCGCGACGACGTAGCGCACCTGGTCCTTCACTTGCACCGCCTTGGCGAACGGACAAAGGTTCAGGCCGATGACGGCGCGGTCGACCCAGCGCCGGGTGGCGGCGATGATGGCGTCATCGTCCACGTTCTCGTTGGCAGTGCTCATTTAATGCTTTCTAAGAGGTAGAGAACCCGCATTCGCGGAAAGGCAAAACTACGTGCTGCGGAGACGGCAATTGTACGCTTTTTGCGTCCTCTCATGGAACGTTGGACAAGCCGGGCTACCTTGAATGACAGGGTGGTATTACCCGCCAGTCCATGAAATCCAGGTACAAATTTGACAATGCCGGGCTCGCGGAGGCACCGATTTTCGCCCTGGAAATTTCTCATACACCCCAGGGGTATCCATAAAACCGCTTGATCTCCATCAGCTAAAGACGAGTGCGCCGGAACCATACCCCCTGTTATCTCGTCTTAACGGGTACTCACGTTAGCAAAAAGAATAGACAAGATTTTTTGTAACCGCGCCGACATATTTCTTGACTGACTCGGTAACTGGTCCGTACACTCCGACTTCACTCGTCAGTCCTGCCGTTCCTGGACGCAACACTGGAAAGCTATGAACGAAACGACTCGCTCCACTTACGCCCTGGCCATCGCGCTCCTGTCAGTCTCCGCGATCAGCCACGCCGCCGACAGCGCCCCGAGCCCGATCGCCCAAAGCAGCAGCGCGGCCGCCATGGCCAAGGCGATCCTGCCGCAATCCCTGAGCCCGTCCAAGTCCGACGACTACAAGGACCCCGACCTGTGGGCCCGCATCCGCAGTGGCTACGCCATTCCCGACATCGACAATGCCCTCGTCGCCAAGCACGTCCAGTGGTACGCGAGCCGTCCGGACTACCTGACGCGCACGTCGGGCCGCGCGTCGCTGTACCTGTACCACGTCGTGCAGGAGCTCGAAAAGCGCGGCATGCCGACCGAACTGGCCCTGCTGCCCGTGATCGAATCCGCGTTCAACCCGCAAGCCCTGTCGACCGCCGACGCGGCCGGCATCTGGCAGTTCGTGCCGGGCACCGGGCGCGACTTCAACCTGCAGCAGAACATGTTCAAGGACGAGCGCCGCGGCGTGCTCGCTTCCACCGACGCCGCCCTCACCTATCTGCAGCGCCTGTATACGATGTTCGGCGACTGGCAACTGGCCCTCGCCGCGTATAACTGGGGCGAAGGCAATGTGCAGAAGGCGATCCAGAAGAACCGCTCACTGGGCAAGCCGACCGATTTCGAAAGCCTGGCCGAACTGATGCCGGCGGAAACCCGCAACTACGTGCCGAAGCTGCAGGCCGTCAAGAACATCATCGCCAACCCGGCCCAGTATGGCGTCGCGCTGCCGACGATCGACAATACGCCGTATTTCGTCGCCGTCGACAAGACGTCCGACATCGACCTGGCCGTCGCCGCCCAGCTGGCGGAAATGTCCGTCGACGAATTCAAGGCCCTGAACCCGCAATTCAAGAAGCCGGTGATCACGGGCGAATCGACCAAGATCCTGCTGCCGAAGGAAAATGCCGAGAAGTTCAACCTGAACCTCGCGCAATGGGGCCGCGCACTGTCGACCTGGACCACGCACAAGATCACGTCGGCCCGCGAAAGCATCGCCTCGCTGGCCGCGAAACTGGGCACGACCCCGGAAGTCATCCGCCAGGCCAACAACATTCCGCCGCAGATGCGCCTGAAGGCCGGCTCGACCATCCTCGTGCCGAAGACGAGCGCGACCGCCGGCAACGACATCGCCGAAAGCATCGTCGAGAACGCATCCATGATGCTGGAAGCCGACCGCGGCGATGCGCGCCGCAACGGCCGCAAGCTGACCGGCGCCCAGCGCATCAAGGCCAGCGCCGCGCATGCGGTGGCCGAGATCAAGAGCCGCGTGTCGCGCGGCTCCAAGCCTGCCGTCAACGCCAACGGCCGCAAGCGCCGCTGATTCGTGTCATTTTGACCACGTGACGGGCTCGCGACCCGTCAATACGCGCACATCTCGACGCGTGCCGTGCACGCTATCCAAAAGTGCGGTATAGTGTTGGTTGTGCGCTGCAATAAACACGGCAGGCACCTACAGAAGTACCACTAGCAGCTACGCAAGCCCATGCATCCATGAAGTGGGGCTTCGGAAAACCGTCGCGAGCGGCAGCAGATTTCGTTGAGAAGCGCAGCTGTACGAAAGTACAGTGAGCATCGCAAACGAAATCGGCAACGCGCAGCAGGTTTTACGACGCGCCCGTAGGATGCATCCATAAAGCCCTCCCGCCCTGCGTGCCGAAACTGGCACCGACCCGGCGCAAAGCTTTTGTGCCGAAATTTCTTTCGTTTAAGAGTCATTTCGTATTGTTGGCTCGCGTTGCTATTTCGCGTTCCGCTCCGAATAGCGTGGACGCTCACTGATCCATACCGAAAGTAAAGTTAAACAATGAGTTTTGAAGCACTAGGCTTACACGCGTCCATCGTCAAGGCAGTCTTCCAGGCCGGCTATGAAAAGCCGACCCCGGTGCAGGAGCAGGCGGTGCCGGCAGCGATCGCGGGCCGCGATCTGCTGGTCTCGTCGCAAACCGGTTCCGGCAAGACGGCAGCCTTCATGCTGCCCGCCCTGAACAAATTTGCCAACACCGAACCGGCAGCGGCCGGCCGTACCCCTGCGCAGGAAGCGCAGGCAGCACGTGCTCGTGGCGAGCGCGTCCGTTTCAAGGCTGCCCAGCCGAAGATGCTGGTCCTGACCCCGACCCGCGAACTGGCCCTGCAGGTGACCACCGCGACCGAACAGTACACCGCGCACATGCGCCGCATCCGCGCCGTGGCCATCCTGGGTGGCATGCCGTATCCGAAGCAGATGCAACTGCTGGCCAAGAATCCGGAAATCCTCGTCGCGACCCCGGGCCGCCTGATCGACCACATGGAGTCGGGCAAGATCGACTTCTCGCAGCTCGAGATCCTCGTGCTGGACGAAGCCGACCGCATGCTGGACATGGGCTTCATCGAGGACATCGAGAAGATCGTCGCCGCGACGCCGGAAACGCGCCAGACCATGCTGTTCTCGGCCACGCTCGATGGCGTCGTCGGCAACATGGCGCGCCGCATCACCAAGAACCCGCAGGTGATCCAGATCATGAGCGCGGCCAACCGCCACGAAAACATCACGCAGAAGGTGCACTTCGTCGACGACCTGTCGCACAAGAACCGCCTGCTCGACCACCTGCTGCGCGATGAAACCATGGACCAGGCCGTCGTGTTCACGGCGACCAAGCGTGACGCCGACATGATCGCCGACCGCCTGAACATCGCCGGCTTCGCGGCCGCCGCACTGCATGGCGACATGCACCAGGGCGCCCGCAACCGCACGCTGGACAGCATGCGTCGCGGCCAGGTGCGCGTGCTCGTGGCAACCGACGTCGCCGCGCGCGGCATCGACGTGCCGTCGATCACCCACGTGGTCAACTACGACCTGCCGAAGTTCCCGGAAGACTACGTGCACCGCATCGGCCGCACGGGCCGCGCCGGCCGCAACGGTACGGCAGTCTCGCTCGTGAACCACGCGGAAAGCATGAACGTGCGCCGCATCGAACGCTTCACCAAGCAGACCATCCCGGTCGACGTGGTGGAAGGCTTCGAGCCGAAGCGTTCGGCAGCACCGCGTTCGGGCGCGCGTCCGGGCTGGAAGCCGGGCGACGGCCGCGGCGGCAAGCCGGGCCAGCGCAGCTTCCACAAGCCGGCCGGTGAAGGCTACCGCGGTGACGCACCGCGTCGCGAAGGCGGCTATCGCAGCGAAGGGGCACCGCGCAGCGAAGGCGGCTATCAAGGCCAGCGTCGCGAAGGTGGCTTCCGCACGGAAGGCGCACCACGCACCGAAGGTGGCTACCAGGGCCAGCGTCGTGAAGGCGGCTTCCGCAGCGAAGGCGGCCAGCGCCGCGAACGCCCGGCCTTCGGCGCGCATCCGCGTTCGGCCGACTCGGCTCGTCGCACGTTCGGCGATCGCTGATCGTCAGTAGAAACGTAAAACCCCCGGCATCGCAAGGTGCCGGGGGTTTTGTCTTTATAACGCGCAGCTGCGGAATCCGGCGAAGATGTCGTCACGCTCCGGCGTGAAGAAATTGCGGAAGTGCGGCGAACGCAGCCGCGCCGGCGTCGCGAACGATGCGCCGCGCAAGGTCTGGCGCGTGCCGAACCACGGCGCCGAATAATCGCGATAGCGATCCGCCTCGAAGCCCGCGAACGGCAGGAAGGCGGACGCCGTCCATTCCCACAACGCCCCCCACGCGAAGCCCGGCTGGGTCGACCCTGCCGCGTATTCCCACTCGTCTTCCGTCGGCAGCCGGCGGCCCGCCCACGCGCACCAGGCCTGCGCCTCGTACAGATTCACATGACGCACGGGCTCCGCGAGGTCGAGGGCGACGGGCCGGCCGAAGCGCACCGTGTACCAATCCTCCCCTTCGCGCGCCCAGTAGCGCGGCGCCGACCGCTCCTGCGTCATGAGCCAGGCGCGGCCGGCATCCGTCCAGTACTGCGGACGCTCGTAGCCCCCGTCGTGCACGAAGTCGAGGTAGGCGGCCGTGCTGACGAGTCCCGCGTCGATGGCGAACGGCGCGACCTTGACGACCGCGGCGCTCCTCTCGTTGTCGAACACGAAGCCGGTCGACTGGTCGCCGCCGCGGAGAAAACTCCCGCCGGGGAAGGCGATCTCGCCCGCCCTGCCCGCGGCCGTCGACTGCGCGCGTGGCGCCAGCGCACCCGCCGGCGCCGGCGCGCCGCGCGACTGCAGCGTCTGCAAGGAGTACAGGAAGGCTTCGCCGTGCATGTCTTCATGGGCCAGTGCCAGGCGATATGGATACAGCGCGAGGTCGTCGCCGGCCTCGTGCGCGAGCCGGTCCAGGATGCGGTCGAGCACCTCGTGGCAATAGGTTTTCACGGCGCCCGGCGGCGGCAGGTCGAGGGTCCAGCGCGCACTGTGCGGGACGGTGCCGGAATCGAACCAGTCGTCGCCGCGCGCCAGCAGCGAGTGGCCGCTGGCGGCACCGGGCCGGCTGTCCATCGCGCCGCGCAGCACGAACCATTCGGCGAACCAGGCCGTATGGCCCAGTTCCCACAACGGCGGGTTCACGATCGGGAGGCGCGGCACGCGGGCCGCGTCGTCGTAGCCGGCGGCCGCGAGGGCCTCGAACAGCGCGAGCGTATAATGCCGCGCATCCTGCAATGCGACGGCCAGTTCCCTGGGTCCCGCGTGGCGGAACGATGCTTGATTGACGGTCATGCATCATTGTACGACCAATTCCGACTCCATTCCGACCCGATGCCCCGAGCGCACATCCATATCGTCAGCCCCGCATCCGCCCGCGAAAACAACGGCAACTGGCAGACGGCCAGCCGCTGGCGGCGCCACCTCGCGCGCGACTACCGCGTCACGATCGGCCCCGGCTGGCAAGCCGGCGATCCGGTGCCGGACCTGCTGATCGCCCTGCACGCGCGCCGCTCCGCCGCCGCGCTGGCGGCATTCCACGAGGCGCATCCGGCCAAGCCCGCGCTGCTCGTCCTGACGGGCACGGACCTGTACCGCGACATCCACGACGACGCCGCCGCGCAAGCCTCGCTCGCCCGCGCGCACGCGCTCGTCGTGCTGCAGCCGCGCGGGCTGGACGAGCTGCCGGACGCGGTGCGCGCGAAGACGCACGTGATCTACCAGTCGGCCCCGCGCCTGCGTCCTGCCCGGCCGCGCATGCCGCTGGACGTCGCGATGATCGGCCACCTGCGTGAGGAAAAAGATCCGGAGGCGTTCATGGATGCGGCCCGCCTCGTCCGTACGCCCGGCGTGCGCCTGCTGCACATCGGCGCCGCGCTCGACCCCGCACTGGGCCGCCGCGCGCAGGAGACGCAGGCCGCGACGCCCACCTACCGCTGGCTCGGCGCCCTGCCCCACATGGCGACGCGGCGCCGGCTGCGGCGCTGCCACGCGATGGTCATCGCATCGCGCATGGAAGGCGGCGCGAACGTCATCATCGAAGCCGTGACGAGCGGCGTGCCGGTGCTGGCGTCTAGCATCTCCGGCAACGTCGGCATGCTGGGCGACGATTACGCCGGCCTGTTCGCACCCGGCGACGCACAGGCGCTGGCCCGCCTCATCGAACGCAGCGCGACCGACCCGCGTTTCGCGGACCGCCTGCGCCGCCAGTGCGCCGGGCGCGCTGCCCTGTTTGCTCCCGCCGCCGAGCGAGCGCGCCTGCTCGACTTGGTGGATAATCTTCTCTTCCACTCAACGCAAGACTACAAGAGCACCGTATGAACACATCCGCCGACCAACCCATCAAACTGACCTCGTTCTCCCACGGCGGCGGCTGCGGCTGCAAGATCGCGCCGGGCGTGCTGTCCGAGATCCTGAAAAAGTCGAGCGGCTTCCCCGTGCCGAAAGAGCTCATGGTCGGCATCGAGACGGCCGACGACGCGGCCGTCTACAGGCTGAACGACGAACAGGCGCTGATCGCCACGACCGACTTCTTCATGCCCATCGTCGACGATCCGTTCGACTTCGGCCGCATCGCCGCCACCAACGCGATCTCGGACGTGTACGCGATGGGCGGCACGCCGATCATGGCGCTGGCCCTCGTCGGCATGCCGATCAACAAGCTGCCACTGGAGACGATCGGCAAGATCATCCAGGGCGGCGAATCGATCTGCGCGGAAGCGGGCATCCCCATCGCGGGCGGCCACACGATCGATTCGGTGGAGCCCATCTACGGCCTCGTCGTCATGGGTCTCGTGCACCCGTCGAAGGTCAAGCGCAACGCGGATGCGCGCGCGGGCGACGTGCTCGTCCTCGGCAAGCCGCTGGGCGTGGGCGTGCTGTCGGCCGCGCTGAAGAAGGACCAGCTGGATGCGGACGGCTATGCCGCCATGGTCGCGAACACGACGAAGCTGAACAAGCCGGGCAAGGCGCTCTCCGAACTGGCGGGCGTGCACGCGCTGACGGACGTCACCGGCTTCGGCCTGCTGGGCCACCTGCTCGAGCTGGCGCGCGGCGCGCAGCTGACGGCGCAACTGGACATGGCGAACATCCCGCTGCTGCCGGGTGTCGAGGCGCTGGCCCATGCCGGCTATTTCACGGGCGCGTCAAGCCGCAACTGGGATGCGTACGGCCACGACGTCGAACTGGGCGCCGCGATCACGGACACGCAGCGCGTGCTGCTGACGGACCCGCAGACGTCGGGCGGCCTGCTCGTGTCGTGCGATCCGGGCAGCGTCGACGAGGTGCTGGCGCTGTTCCGCCGCGAAGGCTTCGGCGACGCGGCCGTCATCGGGTCGATGGCGGCGGGCGCGCCGAAAGTCGTCGTCGGCTAAACGGTCGGTTAAACCATAAACAAGCCGCCGTCGCGATCCGGATGCGTCGCGTCCGGATCGATGTCGAGCACGATCCCATCGGCGCCGGGAATGCGCACGGGCAGCAGCTGGATGATGTCGTAGCGCTTCTGTTCCGCGTACTGGCGCGAGCCGGCAAACGCGGTCGACTGCGACAGCCAGGACAGCGCCGCCTGCCCCCGCTCGACGAGCGTGCCGCAGCACAGGCCCGAGCCGTACACGCCCACGCGGTACGACGGCTTGCCTTCCGCGGCCACGTACAGCGCGGCGTGCACACCCGTGAAATAATTGCTGACGGCGCCGTCGAGATCGGCCTGCGTCGGGTCGTAGTCGACGGCGAAATAGATGGCGGACCCGAACGGTTGCCCAATCACGTCACGCGCCATCCGGAAGGCCGCCGCGCCGTCCGCCAGGCCTTGGGCCCGCGTAAAAAAGCCGGCGCGGGTGGCGCTCGTTTCCCACACGACGCCGATCGACAGGCCCGCCTGCGACAACGCCCGCGCCTCGCCCAGCGACAAATTCTTGGCCGCGTTGTGGCTGTAGTAGCGCAGCGCGAACGCGTAACCCTGTTCCTTGAGCGCCTGGGCGTGGCGCGTCAGTTCCATCGTCGTGTCGAGACCTTTCAGTACGGGCATGGTGTCCTCCCTGGCGGCATGAAGCGCGTACTGTGACATTCGGCTCATCCGGAGAAGTTGATTGTTCGCAAAAACCGTGGTGACCAAACGACAACACACGAAACGCTTGACACACCAAACAAAATTCACTTAGAGTGGAGAAATGTTCTCCCCTCTGCCTCTGTCGACTTCCCTATCGCTTGCCGGCGCGCTAACGCTGGCAGCACTGCTACTACGCGCGTAAATCGCCGCTGTTCCGCCCGGCCAAGCTTGCCGGATTCGTAGCCCAAGGAAAGTTGTACCGATGTTTGCCACTACCACATCCACGCTGTCTGTTATTTCCGCCGGAGCTTTCCTGCTGTCTGCCGGCGCACGTGTGGTGTTTCGTTCGCTGCTAAACCTACCGATCGGTTGCCGGGCCTAGCGTTCGTGGCCCGTCCGGCAGCCCCCGCCACAACGATCGAAACGACACCTTCACCAGCATTTAGAACTCAGGAGCCACCGCCATGTTGACCAACCCTTCCGCCAAATACCGCCCCTTCCCCGCCGTCCCGTTGGCCGACCGCCAGTGGCCGAACCGCATCATCGACAAGCCGCCGGTCTGGATGAGCACCGACCTGCGCGACGGCAACCAGGCCCTGATCGAGCCGATGAGCCCGGAAAAGAAACTGCGCTTCTTCGAAAAGCTCGTGCAGATCGGCGTGAAGGAAATCGAGGTGGGCTTCCCGTCCGCGTCGCAGACCGACTTCGACTTCGTGCGCATGCTGGTCGAGGAAAAGCGCATCCCGGACGACGTCACCATCATCGTGCTGACGCAGGCCCGTGAAGAACTGATCCGCCGCACCGTCGAGTCGTGCGTTGGCGCCAGGCAGGCGATCGTCCACGTCTACAACTCGGTCGCGCCCGTGTTCCGCCGCGTCGTGTTCGGCATGAACCAGGACGAGATCGTGCAGATCGCCGTCAACGGCACGAAGCTGATCAAGGAACTGGTTGCCCAGCATCCGGACACGAAATGGGGCCTCGAGTATTCGCCGGAATCGTTCTCGACGACGGAACTGGATTTCTCCAGGCGCATCGTCGACGCCGTCGTCGACGTGTGGCAGCCGAGCGCGGACAACAAGGTGATCGTGAACCTGCCGTCGACCGTGGAAGCGGCGACGCCGAACGTCTACGCCGACCAGATCGAATGGATGTGCCGTAACCTGAAGCAGCGCGAGAATCTCGTCATCAGCGTACACCCGCACAACGACCGCGGCACCGCCGTCGCCGCCGCCGAGCTGGCCGTCATGGCCGGCGCCGACCGCGTCGAGGGCTGCCTGTTCGGCAACGGCGAGCGCACCGGCAACGTCGACCTCGTCACCCTCGCATTGAACCTGTACACCCAGGGCGTGCACCCGGGCCTGGACTTCTCGGACATCGATGCCGTCCGCCAGCTCGTCGAGGAATGCAACCAGATCCCCGTGCACCCGCGCCACCCGTACGTCGGCGACCTCGTGTTCACCGCGTTCTCCGGCTCGCACCAGGACGCGATCAAGAAGGGCTTCGCGAAACAGCAGGCGGACGCGATCTGGGAAGTGCCGTACCTCCCGATCGACCCGGCCGACCTGGGCCGCAGCTACGACGCCGTGATCCGCGTGAACAGCCAGTCCGGCAAGGGCGGCATGGCCTACCTGCTCGAGCAGGAATACGGCCTCGAACTGCCGCGCCGCCTGCAGATCGAATTCTCGCGCGTCGTGCAGAAGCATGCCGACGCCACCGGCCGCGAAGTGGCCGCCGCCGACATCCACGCCCTGTTCGACCGTGAGTACTTCAACCAGGAGAATGCCGCCTACCGCTACGTGTCGCACCGCCTGGTCGAGAACAGCGAGGGCGAACAGCGCGTGCAGATCGACACGACCGTGCAGCACAACCGCGTGACGGAACCGCACCAGGGCACCGGCAACGGCCCGATCGACGCCTTCGTCAACGCGCTCGGCCTGGACATCCGCCTGATGGACTACCACGAGCACTCGATCGGCTCGGGCGCCGATGCGCGCGCCGCCTGCTACGTCGAGCTGCGCCTCGCGAACGGCCCGACCCTGTTCGGCGCCGCCATCGACAGCAATATCGTGACCGCGTCGTTCAAGGCCGTGCTGTCCGCGGTGAACCGCCAGCTGGCCCTCAGCGCGGAACAGGCGCCGCAGCAGGCCGCCTGACCAGTCCTTCCAGCACGCCGGCGATCGTCTCCGCCTGACGATCCGCCGCGACATCCGCGTGGCGCCGGGCGAATGCCTGCGCCGCCAAGCGGAAACCACCCTCCTCCAGCATCCGGCCCACGACGGCATCCCAGTCCAGCGGCCGCGCCACCTCGTTCACATTGATGCCCGCGCCCAGCCGGCGCACGCGCCGCGCCGTGAGGAACGACTCGGCCGTACGCGGCAGCAGCAGCAACGGCACGCCAGCCAGCAGAGACTGCGACACGGTCGATTCGCCTGCATGGCAGATGGCAAAGGCCGACCCGCGCAATGCCTTGTCCAACGCCACCGGCCCCGCGGCCCAGGCGATGAGCGGATGCGCGTACGGCGGCGCGGCGCCCGCCGCCACGTCGGGCAGGTAGCACAGCGTGCGGCAGCCGGCGCGCGCCAATGCTTCCAGCATCGCCGCGTGCTCCGGATGCGGTCCGCGCAGGTAGGCGAACACGCATGGACCGGCGCCGTCCGGCCAGGCCGGCACGCCCGCGGCGGCGCTGCCGATCGTGGACCCGAACCAGCGCTCATCGGCCCCGGCCCGGCCCCATGGATCGAGTTCCGGCCACGTGCACAGCAGCGGCACATCGCCGCGCAGCAGGTCGGCCGCGCGCGCGTACGGCGCCGCGCCGTGGCGGGCCAGCACGGCGTTGGCCGTGGCCAGCACGCGCGCCTCCGTCGCCGCCATGCGCGCCTGCGGAACCGCTTCCCAGTCGCGCAGCGGCGGCAGCGGGCCGGCCGGCGGGATCTGGAATCCGGCGCCGACGGCGCTGCTCGCGATGCCGAGGCTGCGTGCGGCCAGCAGCGCGGCCGGCGCGTAATCGCCCACGACGACGTCGGCCCGGAGGGCGCCGAACAGATGGCGCCAGCCGTCGACGAGGCCGGACATCGCGTCCGCATCGAGCCAGCCGCACGCGAGCAGGATGTCCGCGAGGCTCGCTTCGCCGGGCGGCAGCCCTTCCACGCGGTGCAGCCACAGGGGCGCCTGGTAGACGGGGATGCCGCCGGGGCTGCTTCCCTCGGCCAGCAGGCGGCGCGTGTGCACGAGGTCGCGCAGCACGAAGGACACTTCGTGGCCGCGTGCGCGCAGCGGTTGCGCGAGGGCTTTCAGGCGACCGGCGTGCCCGAGCGCCGCGCCGAGTTCCCAGCAAAAGACGATGTTGGCCATCAGGGTGCCGTCCGCATCGGCTGCGGATTCTCTCCATGTCCCTTCTGGCCCACCCGCTCGTATTCCGCGATGACCTGCGCGCCGAACAGCAGCAGGCTGGCCGCGATCTCGAGGCTGAACATGACGACGATCGCGGTGCTCATCGAGCCGTACACGAGATTCACCTTGGACAGCGTGGTGAAATACCACACGAGCACGTGGCGGGCGAGTTCCCACAGCAGCGCGGCGGTCACGCCGCCGATGAGCGCATGCGACAGCGACAGCCGTCCCACCGGCATCACGAGGTAGATTGACGTCAGCACGAGGATCTCGCCCACGAGGCCCAGCAGGTACAGCAGCGCACCCGACACCCCGTGCAGCGACCATGTGTGGCCGAACAGTTCGACGCTCTCCGAACCGATCACCTGCAGTGTGCCGGCGACGAGCGTCACGATCATCACGCCGAAGCCCAAAGCGAGGATGTAGCAGTACGGGAGCACGGCCGACACGAGGAAGTGGCGCCGGCGCACGGCCACGCGGTGCACGAAGATCACGCTCATCGCGTTTTCCAGCACCGTGAACGCGAGGGAGCTGAAGAACAGCATCGTGAAGCCGAGCACCCACGTGATCAGGTCGCGCGTGTCGAGGAAGTGGGCCACCTCCGCCACGATGGAGCCGGACTGCCCCGGCACGAGCAGCTCCAGGTAGCGGCGCAACGTGAGCAGCAAATTGACCTGGTCGATGAAATGCGACAGCACGACGACGACCAGCATCAGGAACGGCACGATCGACAGCAGCGCGTAATAGGCGACGGCGCCGGCCAGCAGCAGCCCCTGGTTGGCGCGGAAGGCGCGCACACACTGCAGGGTGAAGTCGAGCGGGTGCGCGACGATCCACGCATTGGCGCGCCGGTTCAGCACGCGCAGGCGCAGGCCGCGCGCAGGCTTCATCGCGCCAGCCTGATCCCGGTGAACTGCCAGCGCGCACCGGCCGGGAAAAAGTTGCGGTAGCTGGCCCGCGCGTGGCCGTGCGGCGTCGCACACGACGAGCCGCGCAGCACGTACTGGTTGACCATGAACTTGCCGTTGTATTCGCCGATCGCACCCGCGGCCGGGGCGAAGCCTGGATACGGCGCGTAGCTGCTCGCGGTCCACTGCCAGCATTCGCCGAACATTTGCGCGAGTCCACTGCTGCCCGCCGCGCGCGGATGCAGGTCGCCGCAGGTCAGCGCCGCATCGCGCGCCGCGAATTCCCACTCCGCTTCCGTCGGCAGGCGCGCGCCGCGCCAGCGCGCGTACGCGTCGGCCTCGTACAGCGACACGTGCGTGACGGGCCGCGCCAGGTCCAGCGCCTGCAGGCCGTGCAAGGTGAACTCGCGCCGGCGCTCGCCGTCCTCGACCCAGTACAGCGGCGCGGCGAGCGTGCCGTTCGCGACGAGGTCCCAGCCGTCGGACAGCCACAGCGCCGGATCGCGGTAGCCGCCCGCCGCGACGAAGTCCAGGTATTCGCCGTTCGTCACGAGGCGCGACGCGAGCGCGAACGGTTGCAGGTACTGGCGGTGGCGCGGGCTTTCGTTGTCGAAGGCGAAGCCCTCGCCGGCGTGGCCGATCTCGGCGAGGCCGCCGTCGAAGTCGATCCAGGCCAGCGGTTCGACGGGGCCCGACGCGGGCAGCGGCGAATCGACATAGGCCGGGTACAGCGGGTTACGCGACAGCAGGTGCTTGACGTCCGTGAGGATCAGTTCCTGGTGCTGCTGCTCGTGCTGCAGGCCCAGTTCCACGAGGGCGGCGAGTTCGCCATCCTCCGGCGCGGACGCCAGCAGGTGCAACAAGCGGGCGTCGACGGCGGCACGGTAGGCATGGACTTCGTCCAGCGTCGGGCGCGTCAGCAGGCCGCGCTGCGCGCGCGGATGCTTCGCGCCCACGCCGTTGTAGTACGAGTTGAACAGCACGCGGAAGGCCGCGTCATGGGGCCGGAAGCCGGGTTCGCGCGGCTCGAGGATGAAGGTCTCGAAGAACCACGTCGTGTGCGCGAGGTGCCATTTGACCGGGCTCGCGTCGGGCATCGACTGGGCACAGCAGTCTTCGGCCGTCAGCGGTTCGGCCAGGTGCAGCGTGCGCTGGCGCACGTGCTGGAACGCGGTGGACAGGCGGTGTTCGGAGGCTCCCATCGCGGCTCCTTCAATGCGACAGCGCGCGCGCGTAGATCACGGCGAACCACTGTTTCGGATCGGTCCACACGCGCGTGGCCGCGAAGCCGGCCTGGGCCAGCAGGCCGACGGCGTCGCTCTGGCGGTATTTGTAGCTGTTCTCCGTGTGGATCCACTCACCCGCCGCGAACCGGCGGCTGCCGCCGCGCCACGTCACCTGTTGCACGGACTGCGCTTCCAGGTGCATCTCGACGCGGCCCTGGGCCGGGTTGTAGAAGCCGCGGTGACGCCACTGGCGGATGTCGAAGTCGGCGCCCAGCAGGCGGTTCACGTGGCGCAGCACGTTGAGGTTGAAGGCGGCCGTCACGCCCAGCGCGTCGTCGTAGGCGGCATCCAGCACGGCGTGCTCCTTGGCGAGGTCGATGCCGATCAGGAGGCCACCGTCGCGCCCGCACTGCGCATGCACGCGCTGCAGGAAATCGCGCGCCTCGTCCGGCGTGAAATTGCCGATCGACGAGCCGGGATAAAAGAACAGGCGGCGCTCCTCGCGCACGCTGTCGGGCAGTTCGAGGCTGCCCGAGAAATCCATGCCGAGCGGGCGCATCTCGATGTGACGGAAGCGCTGGCGCAGGCGCTCGACGGCATCGAGCAGGAATTCGGCCGAGATGTCGACGGGGACGTACTGGCGCGGCTGCAGCAGCGGGAACAGGCTCGCCGCCTTGGCGCAATTGCCGGCGCCCAGGTCGATCAGCGTGGAACCGGTGCCGACCGTGCGCGCGATCTCGGCGCCGTGCAGGTCGAAGATGCCGGCTTCCGTGCGCGTCGGATAGTACTCGGGCAATTCGCAGATGGCTTCGAACAGCTTCGAACCCAGCGGGTCGTACAGGAACTTGGGCGAAATCCAGGCCTGGCGGGCGGTGAGACTCGCGGCCAGCTCGGCGGGTACGTGCAATCCATCGTTGTTTACTACGGGCACTGCGGGCGATGTGGCGTTCAGCATCGGGTGTCCTCGGTGGTGCGGCCGCACCGTGCGGCCGGCTGGAATGTTGCCGTTCCGGCCATGATACGCGATTCCGCGATGCCGCACGCACGACGATACCCTGCAAGAATTCGGGGTCAGAGCACATTTTGAACTGACGCAATTGCCAAGAACCGGGGTCAGAGCCCGAATTTGAGCAATTGCCCAAAACAGGGCTCTGACCCCGGTGGTGGTGGCGTGCTAGAGTAGTGGTTTTGTCAATCGGCGTTCCATGCTCGAACTCGTCAATCTCAGCAAGTCCTATGGCGGCCGTACCGTGCTGGCGGCGTTGTCGCACCGGTTCGAACCCGGCGAGTTCGTCGCGATCATGGGGGAGTCGGGCGTCGGCAAGTCCACCTTGCTGAACCTGATTGCCGGACTCGACGCGCCCGATAGCGGCGAAGTCCGCGTCGATGGGACGCCGATGTCGGCGCTGGACGACGATGCCGCCACCCGGTTGCGGCGCACGCGCATGGGGTTCATCTTCCAGGCGTTCCACGTGCTGCCGCACCTGACGCTGCTGCAAAACGTCGCGCTGCCGCTGCTGCTCAATGGCCGCCCCGACCCGGCCCGCGCCACGCAGATGCTCGACGCCGTGGGCCTGGTCGGGCGCGGCGCCGATTTTCCGCGCCAGCTGTCGGGCGGCGAGCTGCAGCGGGTCGCCATCGCGCGCGCCCTCGTGCACCGCCCGGCCCTGCTGCTGGCGGACGAGCCCACCGGCAATCTCGACCCCGACACGGCCGCCGGCATCCTGCACCTGCTGCGCACCGAGATCAAGGCCAGCGGCGCGGGCGCCATCATGGTCACCCACTCGCATGCGGCGGCCGCGCTGGCGGACAGAACGTTCGTCCTGACACGTGCCGGATTGAAATTAGCGTAAGTTCCTGCAAGAAAGACGCACGTTATAGTGTTTTAGTCATGAACAGTGCGTCATATTTGTCAACTCCGTAGTAGCATTCCAACAAACCCACCAGGCATAAGTCATCAACGAATACGGTCGGGCTGGATTCCGTTCGGGCGGGGCAAGAACCGGACGGACTCTGCAACTCTCCAAAACAGTCGATCTGTCTTGAACATATTTCCCAATGTGGAGGAGTTCATGAGCGTACGGCAGAAAAAACAGGAGTTGCTCGAGGCGATGCACCGCGCCCGGGCCATGGAGCCGTCGAGTTTTGTTCCGAACAAATTACTCGACACTTTGATTCAGCGTATGCAGCTGAAGAACGACGCGGAATTGTGCCGCGTCCTGGAGGTACAACCGCCCATCATCAGCAAGATCCGGCACCGCAAGCTGAACGTCGGCGCCACCATCCTGCTGCGGATGCACGAGAAGTCGAATATTCCGATCCGCGAGCTGAAGGAATTGACGGCGGAAGCGCGCACGCAGGTGCCGCCGCCGACGCATCACTGAACGCGGCTACTCTCCGGGCGGGCGGCCGGTCTTGAGCTGGGGCAGGCTGTCGAGGACGGCGCGCAGCGACGCCGTGTCGAGCTGGCCGAGCAGCGCCACGCCGATGCGCAGCAGTTCGCTCTTCTTGACTTCGACGCCGGCCTTCAGGCAGGCCTGCTTGACGGTGGCGAGCACGGCGTATTCCTGCTCGGGCATGGTGAAGCTGTCGCGCACGAGATGCGGACGTGCGGCCGGCGCGGGCGCGGCTTTCGCGCGTGTCGATTTCGCGGGCGCCGCGATGGCGCGTGCCGCCTGCTGGGCCACCTTCGCCGGCGTGGGCGCGGCCTTTGCGCGCACGGTCCTGGCCGGTACCGCGGCCTTCCTGACCGCCACCGCTTTTTTCACTGGCGCGGCTTTCGTCGCCGCCGCCTTCTTCGCCGCGGGCTTCGCGGCCGTCTTTACGGCCGATCTAGCCACCGTCGTCCTCGCCATGGGACCTCCTTCTTCAAACAAGCCAAACAATATATATCATTTGGCCGTTATCCGAAAGCGGAAGGTCAGGCGTCCGGCTCCGCGTCGCGGAACTCCGCGGCGATCGCGGCAAACTGGCCTTCGATCTCGAAGAACGCATCCAGCACGTCCGGATCGAAATGCGTGCCGCGGCCCTTGCGCATCACGTCCAGCGCCTGCTGGTGCGTGAACGCGGGCTTGTACACGCGGCGCGAGATCAGCGCGTCGTATACGTCCGCCACGGCCATCAGGCGCGCGGACAGCGGGATCTGCTCGCCGGCCAAGCGGTCCGGATAGCCGGAACCGTCCCATTTTTCCTGGTGCGAGTGCGCGATCTCGCGCGCGAACATCAGGAAGCCGTTGGTGCCGCCGATGTGCTTTTCGACGAGCATGATGGTGTCGCGCCCGTACACGGCATGCAGCTTCATGACCTCGAATTCCTCGCGGTCGAGCACACCGGGTTTCAGCAGGATGCGGTCGGGGATGCCGACCTTGCCGATGTCGTGCAGCGGCACCGAGCGGTACAGCAGCTCGATGTTCTCGTCGGTGAGGTCGGCCGCGAAGCGCGGGTGATGCTGCAGGTGCCGCGCCAGCGCGCGCACGTAATGCTGCGTGCGGCGGATGTGATGGTCGCCTTTCGTGACGGCCGCGTTGTCGCGCGTCTCGGCCAGTGTGCCCATCGCCATGATGATCGCTTCCTGCATCAGCGCCAGCTGCGCCGTGCGATCCTGCACGAGCTTTTCCAGGTTCTCGTTGTGCGCCTGCAGCTGGCGGCGCGCGCCCGCCAGCGTCAGTTGCGTGGCCACGCGGGCGAACAGGATCGGGGGGCTGATCGGCTTGGCGATGTAGTCGACGGCGCCCAGCGACAGGCCCATCGCCTCGTCCTCGACCTGGTTCTTCGCGGTCAGGAAGATCACGGGGATGTCGGCCGTGACGGGGTTCGCTTTCAGCTGGCGGCACGTCTCGTAGCCATCCAGGCCGGGCATCATCACGTCGAGCAGGATCAGGTCCAGGCCGGGCGTGGACTGCGCGATCTGCAGCGCCAGGCTGCCGTTGTTGGCGACCTTCGTGTTGTAGCGGTCCTTGAGCAGGCGCGACAACAGCATGATGTTGTCGGGCGTGTCGTCGACGATCAGGATCGTCGGCTTGTCCTTGTTGCTCGTGCTCGTCTTTTCGGTGGTGACAATGTTCATCAGGTTTCCGCGGTATCGGGGCGGGTTGCGGCGGCCGCCTTCGGCAACTGCTGGCGCGCCTCTTCGAATTCGTAACGGGACAGGTGCTGCTCCAGCCGCGCCATGTGCTCGGCGTCGAGCACACCGGCCAGGCGCGCGCGCACCGTCTCGAAGTAGTCAATGGCGTCGCCCGAGTACTCGGCCAGCAGCTGGTCGAGCTGGGCGACGGCGTCCAGCGCGGCGGCGTCCGCATCCGGAGCGGCCGACGGTGGCGCGGGCGGCGCCGGCGGCGGGGCGCTGGCGGCGCGGGCAAAATACCGGTCGAGCGATTCCATGGTCGCATCCACGGCGGCTTCCAGCGCGCGCACGCCGGCCGCGAGGCGGCCGCGGTCGGGCGCCGCCAGCCCGAGGCCCTCTTCCACCGACTGCGCCAGCGTCTGCAGCTCGCGCGCGCCGATGTTGCCGGCCACGCCGCGCAAGGTGTGCGCCCGCGCGGCCGCCTGGCGCAGGCGGCGGGCCTGGTAGTCCGCGCGGATCTGGGCGCCGGCGTCGCGCTGGGTGGCGCGGAAGCGGTCCAGCAGCTGCACGTACAGCGCGACGTTGCCGGCCACGTGGCGCAGGCCGTACGCGGAATCGATGCCGGACACGGTCGGCAGGCCCGGCAGCGTGGGGCCGTCCGCCACGACGGCGCCGCCGGCCGACAGCGGCGGCGGGACGGCCTGGCCGATCCAGCGCGCCAGCGTGGCGTACAGCTTCTCCGGCTCGACGGGCTTGGTGATGTAGTCCTGCATGCCCTCGCGCAGGCAGCGTTCGCGGATCTCGGCCAGCGCATGCGCCGTCATGGCGACGATCGGCAGCTTGTCGAAGCGCGCATCCTTGCGCAGTTCGACGGTGGCCGCGTGGCCGTCCAGCTGCGGCATTTCGAGGTCCATCAGCACGAGGTCGTAGGCCTCCGGACCGCCGTCGTACAGCATGTCCAGCGCCTCGTTGCCGGTGGCGGCCACGTCCACCGCGATGTTCTGCGCCTGCAGCAGTTCCAGCGCGATTTCCTGGTTGACCTGGTTGTCCTCGACGAGCAGCACGCGCGCCACATGGTCGCCCGACGCTTCGTACCTGCTGCGCGCGTGCGGCGCGCGCGGCGGCGCGAACAGGGCGACGAGCGTGTCGACGAGCGCCGACTGGCCGATCGGCTTGCACAGGAACCCACGGATGCCCGCCGCCTCGGCCTCCTTCTGCACTTCCTCGCGGCCAAACGCCGTCACGAGCACGGTCGACGGCGGATGGCGCAGCGCCGGATTGCCGGCGATGCGGCGCGCCAGTTCGATGCCGTTCATGCCCGGCATCTGCCAGTCCGTCAGCACGACGCGGTACGGGTCCCCGGCCGCGTCGGCCGCGAGCAGCGCGCTTTCCGCCTCGGCGCCGCTGGCGGCGAGATCCACGCGCAGCGGCAGCGTCTGCAGCGCCTCGCTCATGATCTCGCGCGCGACGTCGGAATCGTCGACGAGCAGCAGGCGCGCGCCGTCCAGTTCCGGCGGCGCGATGGCCACGCGTTCCGGTTCGCCGGACAGCGGGAAGTCGAGGTCGAAGTGGAACGTCGAACCCTTCCCCGGGCTGCTCGCGACGACGATGCGCCCGCCCATCAGGCCGACCAGTTGCTGCGAGATCGACAGGCCCAGGCCCGTCCCGCCGTACTCGCGCGTCGTGCTGCCGTTGGCCTGGCTGAACGCGCGGAACAGTTTCGCCTGCTGCTGTTCGCTCATGCCGATGCCCGTGTCGCGCACGGCGAAGCGCAGCGTCGCATAGCCGTCGCGGAAGCGGTCCGCGGCCGGATCGTCGAGGCGCATGCACGACAGTTCCAGTTCGCCCGCCGGCGTGAATTTCACGGCATTGTTGACGAGGTTGATGAGAACCTGGCCCAGGCGCAGCGGATCGCCCACGAGCATGCGCGGGATCGCGTGCGGCACGTGGAACAGGTACTCCAGGTGCTTGTCGGCCGCGTTCTGGCTCGTCACGCTGGCCACGTTCGCGAGCACGTCGTCCAGGCAGAACGGGATGTGCTCGACGTCCAGCTTGCCCGCCTCGATCTTGGAAAAGTCGAGGATGTCGTTGATGATCCCCAGCAGCGACAGCGCCGCGCGGTGGATCTTGCCGACGTAGTCCTGCTGCTTGGGCGAGAGCTCGGTGCGCAGGGTCAGGTAGGCCATGCCGATGATCGCGCTCATCGGCGTGCGGATCTCGTGGCTCATGTTGGCGAGGAATTCGGATTTCGCCACGTTCGCCGCCTCCGCGCGCACGTTCGCCGCGACGAGCGATTGCTCGCGCTCGCGCCGCTCCGAGATGTCGCGGATGAACGAGCAGAATTCGTAGTCGTCGCTGGCGGCCAGCTGCACGCGCGTGATGGCCAGCTCGATCGGAAACTCCACGCCGTCGCGGCGCAGGGCGTACGTCTCGATGCGGCTGTCCAGCACCCCGCCCACGCCGCTCCGTTCGTAGCGCGCGAGGCCGTTGCGGTGCGCGGCACGGTGGCGCTCCGGCACGATGCATTCGGAGAGATCGCGGCCCAGCACCTCCTCGCCCTTCCAGCCGAACATCTTTTCCGCCTGCGCGTTCCAGCCGACGATGCGGCCCTGGCGGTCCATGCGCACGACGGCGTCCAGCGCCGTGTCGACGATGGCCTGCAGCTTGGCCTGGCTGCCCTGCGCCATGCGCATGGAGTCCAGCAGCTCGCGCGTGCGCGCGGCGATCTTCTGTTCGAGGTCTTCGTTCAGGTCGCGCAGCTGCTGTTCGATCACGCTCTTTTCGCGCAGCAGGCCGTTCGTCACCTGCTCGGCGCGGCGCAGCCGGTTCAACGTGTCGCGGAAGCTGCGCACGGCCGACGACAGCCGGCCGATCTGGTCGCGCCGGCCGATGCCGGACAGGTGGATGTCGGTCTCGCCGCGCGCCAGTTTTTCCAGCGCTTCCTGGATGTCGGCGAACGGCTGCGTCATGCGGCGGCCGATCAGCAGCACGCACAGGGTGATGGTCAGCGTGAGGATCAGGTTGCCCAGCACGGTCTGGATGATCTGGCGGCGCAGGTCCGCGTCGATCTGGCGGCGCGAGATCGCCAGGTCGATCGAGCCGACCACGTATTCGCGGTTGCCGTCGTGGTACACGACCTTCTGCTGGACGCGTTCGGCGCCCTCCTCGTCCGCGCCGGAGCCGAGCGACGCGAGCACCATGCCGTTCGGCGCCAGCACGCGCAGCATGATCACTTCCGGCGTGCCGCCCAGCGCATCGACGACGGACGACACGGCCGCGCTGTTGATGTCGAACAGCGGCCGCGCCAGCGCGTGCGACACCACCGTGGCCTGGCGCTCGACCCGCTCCCCAAGGCGCGCGCTCGCTTCGCGATGCAGCGAATGCGTCACCCAGGTCGTGTACGCCGTCGTCGACAGCGCCACCGCCAGCACGATGCCGGCGCCGAGCCGGAACACGATGTTCTGGCGCCAGCTGTCGACGAGGCCGCGTACGAGCCCTCCCGAACGGCGCGGCACGGACGATGGCAGGGAATTAATGGGCGCCTCCCGGATGGCCGGCCAGCTCGCGCTCGCGGCGGCGGTAGGCGGGGCTCGTGCGCACTTCCTCGATCGTCTTCCAGATGCGTTCCGCGAGCTCCGGCTGCTGGGCGACGAAGGCGTGCGACAGCAACAGATAATAGGGCTTTTCGATCAGCGGCACGGGCAGCACTTCGATCTGCCTGCCGTACGCCGACCGCATCAGCCGCATCGCGTCGCCGCCGCCGAGGGCCGCCGCCACGAGGCGTCCGGCCAGCATCTTCTGCACCAGCTCGTCGGACTGCTGGCTGCCTTCGTCCACGGCCACGTTCTGGGCGCGCAGGAAGTCGCCGACGGAGTAGCCGAGCTGGAAGCCGATGCGGCCGTCCACGTTGGCGAAACGCTTGCCGTCCCAGTCGACCTTGGCGCCCTTGCGCCGCACCAGGACGTAGCGGTCGACGTGCATGCGCCGGGCGGGATCGGCCTGGCCCGCGTCGCCGCGGACGCCGGGATACGCCCCGAGCGCCAGCCGCTCGCGGCTGAAGCTGACGGCGAACGCGCCGTTGACCTGGTTCGCCTTGACCTGCGCGAGGCAGCGCTTCCACGGCATGCTCTGGTAATCGAGCGTGAGCCGCAGGCGCCGTGCCACTTCGGCCAGCAGCTCGAAATTCAGCCCGCCGCCGTCCAGCGTGCGCCACGGCAGCACTTCCTGGCGCTCGAAGCACAGGGACACCGTGCCCGCCGCGAACGACGGCGCGCCGACGAGTAAACAGCAGGCGATCGATCCGTGGCGAAGGAAGCGCAACATGGCGGAGGTATGGCGGCAATAATGATTAAAAACAGACAACAGTATGCCAGACCTCGCCGACAAAACCTACCTGGACCGTCAGGCCGCCATTGCCGCGCGGCCGTGGCGCAACTCGGCCAGCACACCGGCGCGCAGTCCGGTCTTCGGCACCTCCAGTTCCTCGATCTCCAGCTCTTCCATGAGACCCAGCAGGATGGCCAGCGCGGCCGTCACATCGCGCAGGCGCAAATGACCCAGGCCGGCCAGCGGCGCCCCGCCGCCGCCCTGGTCGAGCGCGCGCGCGGCGAGCGTCTCGAGGCGGGCGCGGGTGATGGGACCGGCCAGGTCGTTGTCGGCCAGCAGCCGCGCCAGCGTGTGGATCGTGCCGGACGCGCCGCACGCGCGGTCGCGCCGGCCGGGGCCGAACGCGGGCGTCTCGTCGCCCAGCTTGGCGCGCGTGGAGGCGATCGCGGCCGCGAACGACACGGCGTCGATGCGCCCGCCGCTGAAGAACGTCAGCGCCAGGCGCGACGTGCCCAGGCCCAGCGATGCCACCTTCTGCACGTGGCGGCCCGTGCCCAGCGCGAGCTGCGTCGAGCCGCCGCCGATGCCCAGCACCAGCGTGCGCGTATCGACGTCATGCGCCGCGCCGTCGGCCACGCCGAGATAGGTCAGCACGGCCTCCTCCTCGCCGGTCAGCACGTGGACCGGGTGCCCCAGCAGCTGCTGCGCGGCCGGCAGGAACAGATGGCTGTTGCGGGCCATGCGCAGGGTGGACGTGGCGACCACGCGCACGGCGGCCAGCGCATGGTCGGACAGGCGCGCGCGGATCGTGCGCAGGCAGTCGAACGCGCTGTCCATCGCCTCGGGGCTCAGGCAGCCCTGCGCGTCCAGCGCGGCGGCCAGGCGCAGCGGCGCATGGAAACTGTCGAGGGGACGCAGCGCGCCCTCCTCGACGGTGCCGACGAGCAGGCGGAAACTGTCCGAGCCAAGGACGAGTGCGGCGTGGATGGGCGGTGTGGTGCTCATGCAGACTCCGAAGTCGAAAACGGCGCCACGATAGCGGGGCTGGATGACGGATCGATGACAGGAGCATCGCTGACCGCATCATCATAAGCCATGCGCGACCAAGGCGCCATGGCGGACACGGCGGTTCGTACGCGCCCCGGCGCGGGGGCATTCATTCTTCTTCGACGGGCGCCAGCACCGACGCCGCCACTTCAACCCGGTTGCGCCCCGCTTTCTTGGCCACACGCAAGGCCTCGTCGGCCCGCGCCAGCAGCGTGACGGTGCTGTCGTCCGGGCGGATCGTCGTGACGCCGAAGCTGGCCGTCAGGGAAATCATCGCGCGCTCCGTCTTGACGCGCTCCGCTTCGATCGCGGCGCGCATCCGCCCGGCAACCATGGTGGCGTCATCCAGGTTCGTGCGCGGCAGCAGGATCGCGAACTCCACGCCCACCAGGCGGCCCAGCAGGTCGCTGTCGCGCAGCTGGCGCTTGCACGTATCGATCAGGTGCGCGAGCACGACGTCGCCGGCCGGGTGGCCGTAGCTGTCATTGATGCGTTTAAACTGGTCGAGGTCGAACACGACGAGGGCGGTCGGCTGGCCCGGACGGCGCGCGAGCGCCATCCACGGGGCCAGCGCCTGGAAGAAGCCGCGCCGGTTCGGCACGTCGGTGAGCGGGTCGATGACTTCCAGGCGCGCCAGCTCGGCCTGTTCGCGCTCGCGGCCCAGCAGCAGCCAGCCGAAGCCGCCGACAAGGGCCAGCAAATACAGTGCGCCCGAGTGCAGCTGGCGCAGGATGTCGCTCGTCATCCAGCCCCATCCAGCCGGCGCCAGCAGCACGAGCGCGCCGCGCGCGCCCACGATCAGGGCCAGCACGGTCGTCGCCAGCGCCAGGAAGCGCTGCAGCATCGACGCCAGCGCCCAGCCGCGCGCCAGCGCCGCCGCCAGCGACAGATAAAAGCCGCCGAGGACCAGCGATGCGGCCACGGCACGCAGGCCGATCGGGTCGATCAGCCAGCACAGCAGGAAGGCGGCGGCGGCCAGCCCCAGCGCGGGGATGGTGGCGCGGCGCCAGCGCAGCCGGCCCGCGCGTTCCCACGCGGCGCCGGATTCCCAGGCCACGCCGGCGAACACGAGGACGTAGGCGATGGGCAGCGCAAGCCCTTCCGGCACGACACCCGCCGCGCCGATCGCCAGCAGCAGCCAGCCTGCGCCCTGGTACAGGCGCGACCAGCCCCACGTCGGGACGGCCGGTCGGCCGGCATGGCCGGATTGTTCGAAGAAAAACAGGGTGGCGCACAAGGCCAGGTTGCCGAGTGCCAGTGCCAGGACCATCGTGGTGGCATCCATCGGCGCCTCAGAATTCGTGCACGACCGCGGTCGTGCCATCGCCGACGCGGCTGGACCAGGCGCGCGTCCAGTAGTCCCGCTCGGCCTCGGTGGGCGGCTCGTGCCAGAACACGATCAGGGTCCCCTTGTGGTCGTGGATCTGGGTCAGCTTCTCGACGAAACCCGGGTTGCCGTCCACGTCCGCCAGCGCCATCGCATATCCGTAGACGCGATCCAGGCGCTCGATGCGGTCCGGTTCGGTCTGGCTGTTGGTGGCGGTAATGGTCGGGTGGTCCAGGAACATGAGGTCTCCGCGTGGGCTGCAACGGCCAGCTTATCAGAAACCTATCGACCGCAACAAGTTCGCCTATACTTGGCGGATGCCTCACGACACTCCCACCCCGCCGCTCGTGCGTACGCGCCGGGGCCGCCGGACGCTCGAATTCGTCCCGGGCGACATCCAGAGCGAGATGCTGCTGGCCCGGCCGGACGCCCTCGTGCTGGCCTACCTGCGCGCGATGATGGGGTTCATCCTGTTCGTGCCCGCGCCGCGCCGCATCGTGATGGTCGGGCTCGGCGGCGGCTCGCTGGCCAAGTTCTGCCACCGCCATTTTCCCGACGCGCACATCACCGTCATCGAACTGCGCGCCGACGTGATCGCCCTGCGCGACGCCTTCCACGTGCCGCCCGACAGCGAGCGCTTCACGATCGTCCAGGCCGACGCGGCCGACTGGCTGGCCGCGCACCCCGGCTCGGCCGATGTACTGTTGGTCGATGGCTTCGACGCGCGCGGGCTGCCGCCGCGGCTCGCCGATACGCCCTTTTATATGGACTGCCGGCGGGCGCTCCAGCCCGGCGGCGTGCTCGTGGCCAACGTCTTCACGTACGATCCGCGCTACCCGGACGTGATGGACGCGCTGGAGACCGTGTTCGCCGGCCGGACCTGCTGGTTCGACAAGGTCGCGGGCAACAACCGCATCGTGTACGCCTTGCACGCCCCCGGAGATGCCGCCCTGCGCCGCCTGACGGCACTGCGGCGCCGGCGCGGGTTCGGCCTGGGATTATTGAATCGGCTAGCCATTCGATTCATCCTTGTCCGGATCGCATCGCGATCTGTTTTGGCCCTACCACACCTTGGCGCTCCACGGTCCCGCCTGTGACAATTTGTTTGCGGAAACTAGAGTTTCTGTGACAAACTGACGCCTCTTCATGCCTTTGGGCAAGCACTCATCTTTCATGCATAGGGATCACTGGATGTCGCGTCGCCGACTGCCGTTTTCGCTCACGCTCGCAGCAGGCCTCACGCTGGCCGGCGGCCTGGCCGCAACCGCGGTGCTGACGGTCGCCGTCAGCCGTCTCGAATACGACAACAAGGCGCTGGCCTTCGAACAGGGGACCGGCGTGCGCGTGGCCGCCCTGCGCCAGGGCATGGACGATGCCGTCGAAGTCCTGAACGTCACCAACCAGCTGTTCACGACCGTCCAGCCGGTCACCCGCGCGCAATTCCACGATTTCACGACGCCGCTGCTGCAGCGCAATCCGTACATCCGCGCCTTCAATTTCCACCGCGTCGTGGAGGACAGCGAGCGCGCCGCCGTCGAGGCCGAGCTGCGCCAGTTCCAGCCGGACCTCGTCCTGCGCGAGATGCAGGACGGCAAACGGGTGACGGCACCGAAGCGCCCGCGCTACAACGTCGTCGACTATCTCGAACCGATGCAGGGCAACGAGGCAGCCCTCGGCCTGAACGTCAGCGAATACCGCCAGGTCAGCGAAGCCCTCGCGCGCGCCCAGGCCAGCGGCCGCGCCGCGGTCACGGGCCTGCTGCGCATTGCCCAGGCCCCCGGCGCGCCCAGCTTCGAAGTGCTGATGCCCGTCTACGCCCAGGGCGGCAAGCTGCTGGGCGATACGGCCGCCGTGATCTACGTGCCGACCCTCGTCAAGGCGGCGCTCGCCCGCGCCGGCCTGCTCGACGACCACAGCATCCAGCTCCGTTTCTACGCGGGCGGCCGCGCCGATCCGGCGCACCTGGTCTACGCGAGCCGCGACGACGTCGCCGCCGAGGCCCCCATGCAATTGCTGTCGGCCGGGTACACGGGACGCTCCCTGACGACGTTCACCGTCGGCGGCCAGTCATGGTCCGTGGAAGCCATCGCCGCGCCCAGCCCGTGGCTGGCCGACCATCTCGGCTCGACCCTGCTGCTGGCCGGCGGCGTGCTGTCGACCCTGCTCCTGTGCGCCTTCGTGCAGGCGGCCGGCGAGCGCGCGCGCAAGGTGCAGGAACTCGTGCGCGAGCGCACCGCCGACCTGAAACTGACGAACCAGCGCCTGATCGACGACGTCCTCGCCCGCAAGCGCACCGAGAAGGCCCTGCAGGAAAGCGAGCAGCGCTTCCGCCAGCTGGTCGCCATGTCGTCCGACTGGTACTGGGAACAGGACGAGGAATTCCGTTTCACGCACGTCACCGGCGACTTCACGGAAAAATCCGGCATCGCCACCGAGCGCGTGCTGGGCCGCCGCCGCTGGGATCACGTGCCCGCGCTGACGGACACGGAACTGGGCCGCGACCACATCGCCACCCTGGAAGCGCACGAACCCTTCCGCAACCTCGAATACCGCGTCGTCGACGACAATGGCGATGAGCGCTGGTTCTGCATCAACGGCCAGCCCACGTTCGACGAGACCGGACGCTTCACCGGCTACCGCGGCACCGGCAGCGACATCACGGCGCGCAAGGTCACCGAGCAGCGCGTGCACCACGTGGCCCAGCACGACGTGCTGACGGGCCTGCCCAACCGCTCGCTGCTGCAGGACCGCCTGGGCCAGGCCGTCGCCTATGCCACCCGCAGCGGCCACCAGGTCTGGGTGATGCTGATCGACCTGGACCGCTTCAAGTACGTCAACGACAGCATGGGCCACAAGGCCGGCGACGTCCTGCTGATGACGGTCGCGGCGCGCCTGCGCTCGTCGCTGCGCGACACGGATACCGTCGCCCGCCTGTCCGGCGACGAATTCGTCGTGATCCTGTCCGAGCACCACGACCAGCCGCTCACGCCGGACATCGTGCAACGCGTCATGGATTCCGTCGCGCAGCCCGTCATGCTGGGCACCAAGGAATTCTTCGTCACCTGCAGCATCGGCGTCGCTGCCTTCCCGAGCGACGGCACGCCGTCCGAGAACCTGATCGAGCACGCGGACATCGCGATGTACCGCGCCAAGAAACTGGGACGCAACAACTTCCAGTTCTACACGCCGGCCATGAACGAGGAATCGCTGGAACGCGTGCGCATCGAAAGCGCGCTGCGCAACGCCCTCGAACGCAACGAATTCGTGCTGCACTACCAGCCGCAGGTCGATTTACAGACAGGCCGCATCGTCGGCATGGAAGCGCTGATCCGCTGGAAGCATCCGGAACTGGGCATGGTGCCGCCGTCGCGCTTCGTCAGCATCGCCGAGGACACGGGCCTGATCGTGCCGATCGGCGCCTGGGTGATGCGCACGGCATGCGCCCAGAACAAGGCCTGGCAGGATGCCGGCCTGGGCAAGCTGCGCGTGGCCGTGAACCTGTCGGCACGCCAGTTCAGCGCCGCTGACCTGTTGCCGGGAATCGAGGCCGTGCTGAACGATACAGGCCTGGATCCGTCCTGCCTGGAACTGGAACTGACGGAAAGCCTGTTCATGAGCGACGTCACGCCGGCCGTGGAGCTGTTGCACCGCATGAAATCGCTGGGCGTGAACCTGTCGATCGACGATTTCGGCACGGGGTACTCCAGCTTCTCGTACCTGTCGCGCTTCCCCATCGACGTGCTGAAGATCGACCGCTCGTTCGTCAACGACATCACGCACGACGCCAACGACGCCGCAATCGTCGCCTCGATCATCGCGCTGGCGCACAACCTGCGCCTGTCCGTCATCGCCGAAGGCGTGGAAACGGCCGAACAGCTGGATTACCTGCGCCACCAGGGCTGCGACGAAATGCAGGGATATTATTTCTCGAAGCCGCTCCCGGCCCATGAATTCGAGCAATTGCTGCGCCAGCGCCGCGGCCTGACGGCCCCGGAAGACGAGCCGCAAACGGCCGTCGCGTGAGGAAACCTCGAATCCGCTTTAACTTCAGATTACAAGTGCGATATTTAGTGCAATTTCCTGTGGCTTAATCAATATCGTTCTCATACAATACCCGGTGACTCTTTAGCAATACACTCACCGAGCATTGATGATGACTGAACTGAATATCGATACCGCCACGGCCACCCTGGCGGAACGCAGGCCGCGCACCGACATGCGCACGCGCGACCTCGTCAACCAGGCCGTCGCGTCCGTTCCCACGCTGGGGCTGCAGCGCGCCGCGGAATTCCTCGCGGCGATGGGCGTGCCGGCGGAGATCGCGGTGCGGGCGCTGGTGTACCCGAACCGCCGCCGCACGAATTAATTCTGCTGTGATGCGATGTCGGCCAGGGATTCGCGTCCCCGCGCCGTCAATTCGAACCCGCCCTCGGCCCGCGCCGCGATGTGCGACTTGCGGCTGAGGAACTGGACGACGTCGTCATCCACACTCGCCGCCGGGTCCGCCTCGAGCGCGCGCAGCGCCTGTACGCAGCGGCGCAGGAACAGCAGTTCCGTGCCCTGCGGCGTCAGCGCCAGGCTCCCGTTCTTCCCGTACTGGATCAGTTTCAGGCCCGACAGGCGCTTTGCATTGCGCCCGACGCAGGCATTGACGCGGTCGGTCTTCGCACCGCGCCGGATGAATTCGAGCGCATCGTATTCGTCGCCCGTCAGTTTAAGATTCTTCATTACCACTTTCCAAGAGAACAAGCCCGCCATGGTAACGGCGGCGGGCCCTCTCGGCAACCTGTCTGGCCGTCAACGCAACGCCCGCACGGCGGCCCACACGAGGCCGGCCCCCGCCAGGACCCCCAGCGCCACGGCCGCATGCATCTTGTGCGAGCCCAGCAACGGGCCACGGCCCAGCGGAATCTTGTTGTACAGGGTGGTGCTCATGCTTCTCTCCTCCGAAAGTCGTTGGCCACAGGCCTATTATCAAAAAGTTCCTGAAAGACATATGTGCGCCAGCGTACACAAGCGGCGATCCTATTGCGCGCCGGGACGCGACTCGGACTGTTAGTATCGCGCCAACACGACAACGCAACGGAGCACACCATGAGAACCGACATCCCGAAACCGGATCCGGGCGCCGACGCCCCGCCCAACATGCACGAAGCGGACATCGGCAGCGGCGAACGCTCGCCCGGCCAGCACGAAACGGACGAGATGATCCGCGACATCCCCAAGCGCGGCAGCACAGAGGGGAACAAGCAGGGCGCCGGCCAGGCCGGCAACCAGCAATCCACGCCAAACAAGGCCTGAACCTCGGGCCTGATCTCGTGACAAAGGATGGGGCGACACGACGGTCCGCCCCATCCTCTTCCCTCGACTTCCTCACTCCGCCTTGACGGGCGGTTCCGGCGCGTCCGGCTCCTTCACCGGTGCGCGCGCGGGCGCCGGCACGTCGTCCGGATCCGGACTCGGCTGCGGCGGCGGCAGCTCCGGATCGGGCGTCGTGGGATCCGGCGTGGAATGTGCGTGTTCCTGGGCCTGCTTTTGAGTCTGATTCGGCAAACTCATCGGTTTTCTCCGGCGCCTGGGCTCAGCGGCCTTCTTTCTGCTTGGCGCCGCCGCCCGCGCCCTTGCCCTTGCCTGCCTTTACGGTCGACATGTGGTCGTGGCTGCTTTTCTCCTTGACGCCCGCCTTCTGCTTCTGGACGTCTTCCTCGGACTGGTTGCCCGACTGCTTGTTCTGGCTACCGGTGGATTTCGATTGGGTCATGATGATCTCCTATGGTTGGCGGTTGACGTTGTGTGGAGCCTAGCATGGAAGATCGCGGCGGGTTTTCAATCGTGCGGCTGGTATAGTCGAGAACATGACACGCCTCGCCGCCCTCGCGCTCACTCTCGCCATGACCTCTATCGCGTACGCCGCCCCGATGACGCTGGACGACTACCTGGCCCTGTCCGGCCCCGCACCCACCGCCACCCTGCGCTACGGCACCGCGCCGTCGCAGTACGCCGAACTGTTCCTGCCGTCCGGCACGGGACCGTTCCCCGTGGCCGTGCTCGTGCACGGCGGCTGCTGGACGAAGGCGTTCGGCGGCATCACGCAGCTGCGCAACATGGCGGGGGCGCTGGCCGCGCGCGGCATCGCCGTATGGAACGTCGAATACCGCCGCGTCGACGAGGCCGGCGGCGGCTACCCCGGCACCTACCAGGACATGAACGCGGCCCTCGACCTCCTCGCGCGCACGGCGACGGCGCGTCCGCTCGACCTCGGCCGCCTCGTGGCCGTCGGGCACTCGGCCGGCGGCCAGCTCGTGCAGTGGCTGGCGGCACGGCCCCGCATTCCCGCGACGAGCCCGCTGTACCGCAAGGACGTCGTGCCCGTGCGCCATGTCGTCAGCCTGGGCGGCCTGGCCGACCTGAGGCGCGAAGCGGCCCTGCTGAAAACCAGTTGCGACCGTGAAATCGTCGAGCTGGCCGGCACGCCGAGCGCGGACCGCCCGGACGTCTTTTCCGACACGAACGCGGGCGACCTGATCCCGAACGGCAGCCGCACGATCCTTGTCACTGGCGAACTGGACACGATCTCGCCCCCGCGCGTGGCGCACGATTTCGCGGCCCGCGCGCATGCGGCCGGCGACAGCGCGGAGGTCGTGATCCTGCCGGGCGCCAGCCATTACGACGAGGTGGCGGCGACGTCGAGCTCGTGGCCGCGTGTGCTGCGCGCCATCGAATCGTCGCTGGGCCTGTCGGACACGCGCTGACGTGGTTCAGTCGGAAAAAATCTTTTTCGCAAGCCGCTGGTCGACCACGAGGTCCTCCCGCGCGACCGCGACGCACGGCAGGATATAGCCCTCGCGCTTTTCGTCGAGGGACAAGCCCGGCCATTCCACGAGATAGCGCACGCTGCCGCCCGCGAGGCGGCAGATGCACGTGCGGCACGTGCCGTTGCGGCAGGAGCTGGGCAGGTCGATGCCGGCCCGCTCGGCGGCGTGCAGCACCGTCGTCTCGGTATCGGTGTCGAAAGACCAGCCGGACGGCTGCAGGGTGATGGTCAACGTGGTCATGCGGCGGATTGTACCGCCGCCCCGGCGAAGCTGGGTTCGTTCCCGCACAGAGTCCTGTCTTGGGCGGCACTAACCTGAAGCCAACGCATTTTCAGGCAGGACACCATGTTGAAAACGACCCGCATTCCCCTTCTGATCGCCCTGCTGGCCGGCCTCGCCGGCCCGGCGGGCGCCGCGCAACCGCAGGCGCAGCCGGCCGCGCAACCCGACCCTGCCGCCGCGCAGGCGGCCGAGTTCGAACGCCTGCTGCGCGCGCAGGTGCTGCTCGACCGCGCCCATTTCTCGCCCGGCGAAATCGACGGCGCCTACGGTTCCAACATGCGCCAGGCGCTGGCCGGCTTCCAGAAGGCACGCGGCCTGAACCCGACGGGCAAGCTGGACGAGGCCACCTGGAACGCGCTGAACGCGGATCCAACGCCGACACTCCTGACGTACACGCTGGCCGACACCGACGTCGCGGGCCCGTTCCGCCCCGTGCCGGACGACATGATGGAAAAGGCCAAGCTGCCCACGCTCGGCTACGCCACGCCGGCGGAAGGCCTCGGCGAAAAGTTCCACGCCAGCCCGGCGCTGCTGGAAAAGCTCAACCCCGGCAAGGACCTGGGCCGCGCGGGCGAGCAGATCGTCGTGCCGAACGTCGTCGGCACGCCGGCGCTGATGCCGGCCGCGCGCGTCGTCGTATCGAAGGAGGCGCGCATCCTGCAGTTGCAGGACGCGGCCGGGACCGTGCTGGCCCAGTATCCCGTGTCGAGCGGCAGCGAACACGACCCGCTGCCGATCGGCAACTGGAAGATCGAGGGCGTGCACCGCAACCCCACGTACCACTACAACCCGAAACTGTTCTGGGACGCCAAGCCGGGCGACAAGAAGACGACCGTCGCGGCGGGCCCGAACAATCCGGTCGGCGTCGTGTGGATCGACCTGACGAAGCCGCACTACGGCATCCACGGCACGCCGGTGCCGGCCTCGGTCGGCAAGAGCGAGTCGCACGGCTGCATCCGCCTGACGAACTGGAGCGCGTCGGAAGTGGCGGGCCTCGTCCAGGCGGGCACGGAGGTGGTGCTGCAGGACTAAACCGAAGCAAAGGAGACGGCGATGAGATGGTTGATGACCTTCCTGCTCGGCGTGCTGGTGGGCGCCGGCGGCCTGTTCGTCTGGCTGCGCCAGATGCCCCATGATCCCGCGGCGCCCACGGTGGCCGTGAACACGGGCGCCCTCCCCGCGCCGCCGCCGCCCGCCAGCGGCATCGACGGCAAGCTGCCGCCCGCGCCGCAGGTGATGCCCGACCTGACGGAACTCGACCTGCCGCTGCGCCCCGCCGCCCCGGACACGCCGGTCGCCGCCGCGGGCACGGCGCCGGCACCTTCCGTCCAGCCGGGCACGCTGCTGGTGTCTGTCGAGGGCATGCCGCTGAATAAGATCACGGACACCTACGACCAGCCGCGCGGCAACGAACGCCACCACGAAGCGCTGGACATCATGGCGCCGAAGGGCACGAAGGTGGTCGCGGTGGCGGACGGCAAGATCGTGAAGCTCTTCACGAGCAAGCCGGGCGGGCTGACGGTCTACCAGTTCGATCCGGCCGAAAAATATGCGTACTACTATGCGCACCTGGACCGCTATGCGGACGGCCTGCAGGAAGGCGCGCAGGTCAAGCGCGGCGACCTGATCGGGTATGTGGGCACGACGGGCAATGCCGATCCGAACGCGCCGCACCTGCATTTTGCCGTGTTCGAGCTGACGCCCGAGAAGCAGTGGTGGAAGGGAACGCCGGTAAATCCGTATCCGTTGCTCCAGCCCTGAAGTTTTCTGCTCGGCACCTACTCAGCCATTGCGATAATATGAACAAAACGCTGGCTGAGGAGACTATGAAGACAATCGATACGCGCCGTCGCGCCGTATGCATGGGCATGCTGGGCGGACTTGCCGGGCTCACCATGGGCAACGCCGCCCGGGCGCGCCCCACCATCGACGAGGCGGCGCGCGTCTTTCGCCTCGACGGCGGCGCCGTCACCTATGCGTTCGGCGTCAACCCGGATGGCCGTCTGCAGACCATGTATTGGGGCAGCGCGCTGTCCCCGGACGATCCGCTGCCGGCGCCTGTGCAGGTCGCCGAAAACTCCAGCAACGAAACGTCGATCACCGTCACGCCGTTCGAGTATCCCGGCTTCGGCGCGGGCCTGACGGTGGAGCCGGCGCTCAAGGTCACCTTTCCCGACGGCGTACGCGACCTGGACCTGCGCTACGTCGGCCACCAGCTCGACGGCGAACGCATCGTGGTCAGGCTCAAGGACGTGAGCCGCGCCGTGCACGTCACGCTCGCCTATGCCATGGATGCCGCATCCGGCATCCTGTCCCGCAGCGCCGTCGTCGAGAACCGGACGAACGGCTGGATCCAGGTCGACCAGATGGCCGCGGCCAGCGTCAACCTGCCTTACGACGACGATTACCGCCTGTCTTACCTGACCGGGCGCTGGGCCGGGGAATTCGCTCTGCAAACCCGCCCGGTCGGCCCCGGCGCGACGGTGATCGAGAGCCGCAAGGGCGTGACGTCGCACCAGGCCAACCCATGGATTGCGCTGAGCCGGGCCATGACCGAGGAGGAGTCCGGCCCCGTCTGGTTCGGCGCACTGGGCTGGAGCGGCGCGTGGCGCATCGGTGTCGACATGGACTCCCTTGGCGGTGTCCGCGTGACGGCCGGCTACAACCCCTTCGATTTCGCCTATCGGCTCAAGCCCGGCGAACGCCTCGCCTCTCCCGTGTTCCATGCCGGATATTCCGGCGAAGGTTTCGGCGGCGCGTCGCGCCTGTTCCATCGCTACCAGCGCACGCGGATCCTGCCGGGTGCTCCGGCGTTGCGTCCGCGTCCCGTTCTCTACAATTCGTGGGAAGCGACCGAGTTCGCCGTCGACGAAGCGGGGCAAATGGCGCTGGCCGAGAAGGCCGCCAGCATCGGCATCGAACGTTTCGTCGTCGACGATGGCTGGTTTGGTGCGCGCAACAGTTCGAAGGCCGGCCTGGGCGACTGGGTCGTCAACACCAAAAAATTTCCGAACGGGCTGACGCCGCTCATCAAACGCGTCAACGGCCTGGGCATGGAATTCGGGCTGTGGGTCGAGCCGGAGATGGTCAATCCGGACAGCGATTTGTACCGGGCCCATCCGGACTGGGTCATCCATTTCCCGGGACGCACGCGCTCCGAAGCCCGCGACCAGCTGGTGCTCAACCTGGCGCGCAAGGACGTGTACGACCACCTCCTGATGGTACTGAACAGGCTGCTCGCCTCGAACGACATCGCGTTTCTCAAGTGGGACCATAATCGCGCCTGGTCCGAACCGGGCTGGCCGCAAGTGCCGCCGGCGGAGCAGCAACGCCTGTACGTGGCGTACGTGGACAATCTCTACAAGCTGCTCGGCGAGCTGCGCCGGCGCCACCCGAAGGTCGAGATCGAATCGTGCGCCAGCGGCGGAGGCCGCGTCGATCTCGGCATCATGGCCCTGACCGACGAGGTCTGGGTGTCCGACAATACCGATCCGTACGACCGGCTGCTGATCCAGGATGGCTTCAGCCAGGCCTATGCGCCGGCGATCATGATGGCCTGGGTCACCGACTCGCCGAACTGGGTCAACAAGCGCGCCACGTCGCTGGAATACCGTTTTCTGTCGTCCATGCAGGGCGCGCTCGGGATCGGCGCGAACCTGAACCACTGGAATGCCCGCGACTTCGCGGAAGCGAAGCGGCTCATTGCCGAGTACAAGCGTATTCGCCTGACCGTCCAACAGGGCGACTTGTACCGGCTGATATCGCCGCAGGGCGGCTCGGCCCGGTCGGCGACCCTGTCGGTCGCACAGGACGGCAACCAGGCCGTCCTCTTCGCCTTTCTGCATTCCGGAGGCATGCGTGATCCGGCGCCCCATATCCGGTTGCGCGGACTCGATCCACGGAAGATGTATGCGCTGCGCACCATCGCAGGCGGCGTGGCGCCGCGCACCCCGACACGGGCGAGCGGCGCCTATTGGATGGGACAGGGGATACAGCCCAACCTCGCCGGCGACTTCCAGGCCGCGGCCATCGTCCTGGAAGCGGCCTGACGAGGTGTGCCTTTACTGCCCGCCTGCTTCGTCCACGTCCGCACCCACGTTGATGGCCGCATACGCCCGCTTCACGGCAATCAGTTCCTTGCTGCTCTTGCCGTACAACTGGCCGGCCGCTTCGATCATCTTGGCGCGGGCATCCGCGTAATTGGTGCTCGACGTGAACATGGTCGTGTTCGCCTTGAACCAGATCCGGTACGCCTTGTCGATGCCGATGCCCGTCATCGCGGCCGGGGTCTTGACGAGGTATTTGCTGTAATAATCGCTGGCATTGTCCGCGCTCGAGCCTTGCGCGAGGAAGTAGAACATGCGGTTGTTCGGGCCACTGCTGTAGTGCACGTCCAGGCGCTTGATCGAGCTGTTCCAGGCATCGGGGCTGCTGCCGTCCTTGCTCGGGCGGTACATCCAGCGCAATGGCGTGCCCGTCTTGCTGATTTCCTTGCCCAGCACCCAGTCGTTGCCCGTGAGCGGGATGCTGTCGCCCTTCCCGCCCCCGCGCGCATACGCTTCGACGGCCTCGCCGTTGATGTCCGACGACGATTCGTTCAGGCCGCCCGACTCGCCGGAATACGTCAGGTTCGACGTGGCGGCCGTCACGCCGTGGCCCATCTCGTGGCCGATCACGTCGATCGAGCCGAGGCTGTTGAAGAATGAGCCGTCGCCGATGAACATGCAGCGGCACGTGTCGCTGTAATACGCGTTGTCGTACGCCGTGTTGACGTGCGCCGCGATGTACGTGGCCGTGTTGTGCCCGTCCAGCGACAGCCAGTTGAACACGTTCTTCATCGTGTCGTACGTGTTCATCAGGCCCCACATCGCGTTCACGGCGGCCGTCTGGCCGTTCGCGTTCGTCGTCGAGCCGCCGTTCACGTACTGCTTGCCGTCGCCCCACGTGTTCGTGTCGTTGACGTAGACGCTGCCCGCGCTCGTGCCATGGTTCGCGTTCGTGATCGCCATCGCGCCGAACGTGCCGCCCGTGCCGCGGGCGTCGTCGATCATCCTGTACTTGCCATCGGCAAGGGTTGTGTTGATGGGCACGTCGCCGTTGTACTGGCTGTGGCCCACGCCCACCACGGTCTGCAGCATGTTCCACTGGGCGAGGATGGCGCCGTCGCGCGCGCTGACGATGGTATCGTGGTACACGGGCTTGTCGCCGACGACCATGCGCGTGTGCACGAGATAGGCCAGTTCATAGTGATCGACGACGTCCTGCACGTCCAGCGCGTTGAGCTCCTGCTCCTGCTTGTCGCGCGCGCCGGGCACGCGCTCCGTGCGCATCGCGGGCCAGATGATCAACTCCGCGCTGGGCGGCGTCTCGTGGCGCGCCGACGTCCCCACCGACGCGAGCGCCGCATCGATCGCGGCCTTCGACGAGATCGCGGGCACGACGCTGAAATCCGTGCCCGGCCCGGCGTCGGCCTTGGCAAAATTGGCACGCTGTTCGGAATCGGATTCGGACAGGATCTTGCCGTTCGCATCCAGCACGAGCACGGATTCGAAGCCGAAGATGCGCACGCCCTTGTACGTGTGGGCCACGCGCGCGATCTGCGTGCCCTGCGTGCCGGGATGCCGGGCCAGGATCGCATAGCCGAAGCGCGCATCCAGCCCGCGCGCGGCGCGGCGCGCGTCCAGCTGGGCCAGCAGCGCCGCGTCGAACTGCGGGGACGCGGCAACCGCCGGGCTCATCGTGCCTGGTCCGGCCGCACCCGCGGGCACGACGACAGCCAGGGACAGGGCGCCGAACGACGCCAGCAACATCTTGCGCTTGTTCATGAGATTTCCTTTCATTGAGCGGGCACACCGATGCAGTGTGGACGAGCTCGCTCAAAGGAATTTGCTCAAGCGCAAAGAGCCCCACGGCGGCTTGCGGCTGCCGTGAGGCGGATGAAAAGGTGCGGATGATGGTGCGCGCGGGCGCACCTCACAGGACGCTCAACGCTCGCGCCGGCGCATCAGGTACACGGCCGTGCCGACGACGGCGCCGGCCAGGACCGCCTTCTTCACGAGACCGGCCCGGTTGTGCTCCCACTCCGCCTTGATGCCCATTTCGCCCAGCACGTTCGGCACCTTGCCGTGGGCGAGGTCTTCGCCGATGCCCTCGACGACGTTCACGCGGTCCGCGGCCAGCAGCAGGAGCCAGTGGCGCAGGTCGTTTTCCGACCATTTGAAGGCGAGGCGGCGCATCATGCCCGACAGGCCTTTCGGCGGCTGCGCGGTGCCGAAGATCGGCGTGATGCCGGGGCGTTCCGTCGACACGAGGACCTCGACGTCTTCCGGCTGCTGCGGCAGCTTGCCCTCGTGCGGGTGGATGAAGCGCGCGGGCATGCGCTCCATCGGCACGGCCGGGCGGTTCTTGCGGTCGAGGTCGGCGCCCCAGCCCTCGATATGCGACAACGCCTCGCGGGTCGGGCGGCGCGGGCCTTCGGCCATGTCGCCCTGCAGCGGGTGGGAATGCACGTGCCCGGCGTCGTCGTGATGATGTGGATGGTTGTGTTCCATGACGTCTCCTCAATGCAAAGCGGTGGCCTTCACGGCCTGGACCTCGCGCGCCGACGGCGGGATCAGGACGGGCTTGATGCAGTTATCGAGCTTGCTCGAGAAGATGTGGTACGCGTCCGCCACCTCTTCCAGCGGCACCCGGTGCGTGATGATTTCCTTCGGGTTCAGGCGGCCTTCGCGGATGTGCTCGATCAGGCGCGGCAGGTGGCGCTTCACGCTCGCCTGGTTGGCGCGGATCGTCAGGCCCTTGTTCACCACGTTGCCGATCGGGACCGCGTTGAACGTCGGGCCGTACACGCCCACGATCGACACGTTGCCGCCCTTGCGCACGCTGTTGATGGCCCAGTGCAGCACGGTCGATGCGCCGGCCTGCATCTTCATCAGGCGGCCCGTCAGTGTCTGCGCGATGGAACCGGCCGCATCGCCGCCCACGCAGTCGATGGTGACGTCCGCGCCCATCCAGTCCGTCATCTTCTTGATGTGCTCAGCCATGTCGTTCACTTCGCGGAAGTTCACGACCTCGCATTGGGCGAAGCGCTTGACGAATTCCAGGCGGTACTCGACCTCGTCCACGACGATCACCCTGCCCGCGCCCATCAGCCACGCGGCTTTCGCGGCAAAGATGCCGACCGGACCGGCACCGAAGACGACCACCGTGTCGCCTTCCTGGATGTCGCCCATCTCGGCGGCCTGGTAGCCGGTCGGGAGGGCGTCCGTCAGCAGCACGGCGTCGTCCAGGTGCAGGTCGTCGGGGATCGGGTACGGGCCCACGTCGGCCATCGGCACGCGCACGTACTCGGCCTGGCCGCCGTCGTAGCCGCCCGCCGTGTGCGAATAGCCGTAGATGCCGCCGACGGCCGTCGCTTCCGGATTCGTGTTGTGGCAATTGCCGAAGAGTTCGCGCTGGCAGAAGAAGCAGGAGCCGCAGAACAGGTTGAACGGCACCAGCACCCGGTCGCCGGCTTTCAGCGTCTGCACGTCGCGGCCCACGTCCACGACTTCGCCGACGAATTCATGGCCGAACGTATGGCCCACGCGCGTGTCGGGCACCATGCCGTGGTAAAGGTGCAGGTCGGACCCGCAGATGCAGGAGCGCAGCACGCGCACGATGGCGTCGCCCGGGTGTTCGATGACGGGATCGGGCTTGTAATCGGCGCGGACGCGATACGGTCCCCGGTAATTCATTGCCAGCATAATTCCTCCTCGTTGGTTGACGGCCCGCCGCAATGGACGAGCGCTTGACAACAAGGTATGTCAAAACGCTAAGGAAGGCGATACGCGCACGGAAACGAACGGGGGTTCCTGAACACTTTTTTTACAGGGTCGCCGTGCCCTGTTTTTAAATGGAAATGGCCGCACGCAGCGGCCGTCCCGTGAAGGCGATCCTGGATCAGAGCTGCCGCGCCTCGAACGTATTGCACTGCTCGACGGACCCCGTCTGCAGGCCGCGCGTGAACCAGCGCACGCGCTGGGCCGACGTGCCGTGCGTGAACGAATCCGGCACGACCTCGCCGCGCGACTGGCGCTGCAGCGCGTCGTCGCCGATGGCGCTCGCGGCGTTCAGCGCGGACTCGACGTCGCCCTGTTCGATGATCTGCTTGGCCTGGTTCGTGTGGTAGGCCCACACGCCGGCGAAGCAGTCGGCCTGCAGTTCCAGCCGCACCGACGCGGCATTGGCCTCACGTTCGGACAGGTGCTGGCGCGCGCTGTCGACCTTGCCCGAGATGCCCAGCAGGTTCTGCACGTGGTGGCCGACCTCGTGCGCGATCACGTATGCCTGCGTGAATTCGCCGCCCACCTTGAAGCGCTGCTGCATCATGCGGAAGAACGTCAGGTCGATGTACACCTTGCGGTCGGCCGGGCAGTAGAACGGCCCGACGGCGGACTGGCCCACGCCGCAACCGCCCGTCGACGTACGGCCCGAATACAGCACGAGGCGCGGCGGCGAATACGTCGCCCCGTTGGCGCGGAAGATCTGCGACCACGTGTCTTCGGTGTAGCCGAGCACGGTGCGCACGAACTGCGTCTCGCGGTCGTTCGCGGGCGGGTGCGCGGGCGCCTGCTGGACCTGGGCCGGCGAGCCGCCCGACAGCAGGTTCAGGATCGTGGACGGCGACACGCCGAAGAACCACGAGCCGAGCAGCGCAATGGCGATCGTGCCGATGCCGACGGTCCCGCCGCCGATGCCGAATCCGCCGCCGCCCCCACCGCCGCGGCGGTCCTCGATGTTGTCGCTCTGCCTGTCGCCTTCCCAACGCATGATCTTCTCCTGTTGTCGTCGTGCCGGACGGCTCAGCGTCCCCTGGCACGCCTGATCTTCACCGCCCCCATGTTCTCGCGCACATCCTTGAGGCGGAACTCGTCGTCCACCGCCAGGCCGGCGCGCTCTTCGTCGTGCAGCAGGCGTTCGTGGCGCTCGCGTTCGACCTCACGCTCCAGTCGCTCGCGGAGGGTTACGTCCGGCGTCGTTTTCATGGTCGTCCTCGTCTGTAGGGCCACGCGTCCTGCATCAGCCCGTCCATTGTGCATACGGCGCGCGGCCGCATCTGTTCGAACTCTCACATAATCCCCATCATGCCATACGGCAGACCCGGGGTGGATGACAGCCCGTCCACGTCTCTGTGCGCCCCCGTACGGACGCGCGCGGGCGCATCGGGCAAGCTCCGCGCATGACCCCGACCGCCCCCACCTTCGCCCACCACGACGCGCTGGCCGCGCTCGGCCGCAGTCTACAGGCCACCGGCTACCGTTTCGTGACCGTCACCCCCGCCACGCACCGCCGGGTCAACAACCGTCCGGAGAATGCCTGGGCCTGCGACCTGCGCGGCGTGTTCGGCTGGAGCCGGCCGTACCGCGCCGGCGTGCTGCCCGAGCCGATCGACGGCCAGCTGCGCGCGGCCGGCCTGGCGGTCCCGGAGGGCGCGGACGGGTGGCGCGCCGGCGTGCGCGCCTCGACCATCGGCGACCACCTGTACTTCCACTCGGCCTGGCCCACGTCCGACGAGGACGCCGTGTTCTTCGGCCCCGACACCTACCGCTACACGAGTGCCCTGAAACGCGTGCTCGGCCCGCACGGCGGCCTGCGCAGGCCCGTACGGCGCGCGGTCGACATCGGGGCCGGCGCCGAGCCCGGTGCGATCGAAGTGGCGCTGCGCTGCCCCGGCGCCACCGTCTACGCGGCCGACATCAACCCGGCCGCGCTGACGCTCGCGGAAATCAACGCGGGCCTGAACGGGGCGCACAACGTCGTGCCCTGCCGCAGCGACCTGCTGGACGGCGTCGACGGCGGCTTCGACCTCGTCATGTCCAACCCGCCATATATCCTCGACCCGGACGAGCTGACGTACCGCCACGGCGGCGGCACGCACGGCGCCGAACTGTCGATCCGCATCGTGCACGCGGCGCTGGACCGGCTGCATCCCGGCGGCAGCCTGCTGCTGTACACGGGCGTGGCCATCGTCGACGGCGCCGACCCGTTCCTCGCCGCCATCCGCGACCGGCTCGATGCCGACACGGACGCCTGGTCGTACGAGGAACTCGATCCGGACGTCTTCGGCGGCCAGCTGGGCTGCGAGGGCTACGAGAACGTGGAGCGCATCGCGGCCGTGTGGCTGCATGCCGTCAATCGGGGGTAAATCTGGCAAGCAGGTGACGACACGACGGCGGCCGGTATCGATCTCTTGTCCGCCTGTCGATGCTCTACAAATTAACGACTGCGTTCATCAACTGTAGACCGATCACCGCCCCAAGCCGATCCGAGCCGAACCACGCATCAAAGACATACACGAAGCATAGGTTAATTACGACCCATGTCGAAACGTAGGCGGTCCTGAATCTTCGAAACGACGCGTTGCCGGCCTTCGCTCCAGTCCCCTCTCTTCGGTCATCCGTAGCGGCGGATACAAGTCCTTTGGTTCCCCAACTGCTGTCATGTGCATTACAAACCGCGTACATCCACATCAGGGACGTAACGAAATAACCCGTAATGACGACGATAGGGACGCTTGTGAGGAGCGCGCGGATTTGCCGACGATGCCCCATCAATGACGCGAGGGGCAAGGCTGCGACGACAAAAGCCGTCGTCAGCATCAACTCGATCGCTCTGCCGACCAGCAAGCTCACGCAAAGCGATATGGCGAAGACACTCCCTTGAAGGGCGACGGAAAATCGAAAAAAGGCAAGGCTGCGCGCCGACAGGCTGCCCCGGTAGCAAATGAAGAGCTGCACGAGCAATGCGCACATCGCAGCCCAAAACGATGCCCGCAACCCGCTCGCCGCCCAGGATGACCGTGAAACCAGCGAGGAAGCATGTCCGGTCACGGCGTGCAGAAGCAAAATGGACATCGCAACCGCCAGCCAGTCGTTGACGAGCATGACCGAGTGGTAGATTCCTGCCGAAGCCGAGCGAATTTTTCGATGCATCGAGACTGTCGGGTTCGCAATAAACCCCGGCAGCTTCTTGATGAAGTTGACACGACAGGCCATGTACCCATTGCTCCAGCGCTTCCGCTGTCGCAACAGTTCATCCCAGGAATTGCAGGGGTCGGTGACCGCCATCGCACGGTCGACATGCGAGATCGTCCAGTCGACCTGAGGATCACTCACGATCTCCCGGCAAAGTACGCGGTCCTCCGCGGCATACAACATGGATTCGTACGGAGTCAAGGCTCCCAGGCCCTTGAAGTACACGGCAAGCGGATCCCATCCCTCTTCTTGTGCACCATCGAGCGCGCGTCCTCTGATCGCCTCCCATCGGATGGCACTCAACTGCCCGGGCACGACGCTCAGATAGCCGACCGCATTCTCGGCAGGCCAGTCCAGAAGCGTCGAATTTGCGAAGGAAACGTACTGCCAACAATGGAGCAGGTCCGATGGCCCGGCAGGCGGCGGAGGCATGATGCTGCTGGCAACCGCCCCGAGACGTGGATCCCTCTGAAATGCCACCGTCATTGCGTGCAGGGCCTGCTCCATCGGCATTGTGCCAACGTCCATCTGGAAACAATATGCCGGGTTGAGATGCCGGCAAAAAATCCGATAAAACCACCAGTGCGAATCCAGCTTCCCGCGATTTTCCTGTTTGACGGCAATGAGCAATTGGACCGCAGTGGTCGATTCACCTGGTCTGCGTGCGCCACGCTCGAATTCACGGAACCCATGTGTATCGCTTTTCGGCCCGTCCCGATCCGGCGTAAATTCGCGCCCCGCCGCCTCGAACACGGACAAGTCGGACAAATCGAACCGTGTGTGCAGGCAAGCCAGATCCTGAGATCCGCCACGTGAAAAGAAACCAGGACCGGCAAAACGGTCCAGAACAACGCGCATGGAGGACGAGCATTTTGCAAGGCCATCGACCAGAATACATATGGATACCGGCATGTCGGGGCATGCGTAACGCAAAAAACGAACGCTATCTGCAAGCCCGACAAACGAAGTATGCAGTGCTTCGGCAGCCTCATTATAGACCGTCAAACACAAAGCAATGCCGCCATTCAATCGAGGAAAATGGTCGATAGCGGCCAAAGCCGTTTCACGATTTAGTCGTTCCTTGAGATCACATTCTACCGACAACGGACGGTCCGCCAATATTCGCGGGTCGAGCGATAAATTCATTTAGATTTTCGTTTGTGGCCAGTCATGCAGCATCAGGCGGTGGAGCGTACGCCCATTCATTCCGCGAGTCAAGAAGCGGCAATAATTACGCATTAGTTTTCTAATAAAATTGAAACAAAAATAAAAAATCCAACCGCTTACCGATGGCGGTGATTTTCCGTGAAAAATAACGCATCTTCACCCACCCTTGCATTGCCCGTCCCTTCCGGAAATCGAGTCGCCGCCGGCGCATTTGCCGACGCGTCAGAATTTGCACCTTCCCTATTTAAGCGCCAAGAATTTGGTTTCGATCGCGTCACGCACGACGAATTTCGTGGAAACGCACACATTGTCACCCTCATCAAGGCATGTGAAAATCGGATAGAAATGTTTATGCCAGTTCATTTCGGAACGTCTCACGTCGCAAAAAAACATATTTCGATCCACAAAAATGAGTTGCCACGCGACCACTAAGGCACGCTATACTTCGCCGAATCAGGTACGTCACAAACGTCATTAAAACAGACGGAGCCTGCTTTTCAGGAATTCATAAAACGTCAATGAACGAACACAAACCAACTCGCGGCGTATATTTTCTTGCCAATAACACCGTCTTCGAGCAGGTCATCGCCTTCCTGCGGAGCTTCCGAACGCACAATCCCACTATCCCGTTGTGCCTCATCCCTTACAACGATGCTTTTGACAGGATAGCCGCACTCCAGGGCACCTATTCATTCTCGATTTTCGACAACGCCGAGCTACTGGCGGAGTGCGACGCAATCAGCGAGAAATTTCACGGCTCTGTACTCGGCACCTACAGGAAACTGGTGGCATGGGAGGGAATTTTCGATTCGTTCATCTATATCGATGTCGATACCGTCGTGATCGACTCGGTCGATTTCGCTTTCGATGGCCTGAAGTATGCTCCGTACGTCGCGTCGCATTCAAATCTTCCAAATATCAGGAAGTTCGTGTGGAAGGACAGCATTTACGAAACCCACATGCTCACACCTCCGCAGATCGAGTTTGCGACCAATACCGGCTTTTTCGCGAGCTGGCGTGGACTGTTTCCGATGAAGCATTGCGTTGCAAAAGCCAATGGCGCACTGAAGCTCAAGGACCACATGGAGTTGTTCTGCATGGAACAGCCGTTCCTGAATTACCTCGTCGTCACTTCCGGTTACGCCTGCACGAGCCTGCTAGTGCTGCGCGACCGCGGATTGATGCCCTCCGCCGGACTGGAATTCTGGGGAGGGATACCTGATGCGCGGGTCGAAGGCGGAAAGCTGTACGCCGCTTACGACGCGCCGGTTTTTCTCGTGCATTGGGCCGGACTTACACAAGGTCGCGAGAACCTGGGTGAAGAACTGCCCTACAAGGAGCTGTGGAACTTTTATCGACGCTCCGATATCCCTCCCGCCGTCTTTAATCGAGCCAATCACTCGTCCGTCTGACATCCCTGATCAATATGGAAAAAATTGTCGTTACCGGTGGCGCCGGTTTTCTCGGCAGTCATTTGTGCGACCGTCTGGTCGCCAGCGGCGCGGACGTGCTTTGCGTCGATAACTTCTTTACTGGCAGCAAGACGAATATTGCACACCTGATCGGCAACCCCGCATTCGAACTGATGCGGCATGACGTCACTTTTCCGCTGTACGTCGAGGTGGACAAGATCTATAACCTGGCTTGCCCCGCCAGCCCGGTCCACTACCAGTACGATCCAGTCCAGACGACGAAAACCAGCGTGCACGGCGCCATCAATATGCTGGGTCTTGCGAAACGCGTAAAAGCGCGCATCCTGCAGGCGTCGACAAGCGAAGTGTATGGCGACCCGGAGGTGCATCCGCAGCGCGAGGATTATCTCGGCCGCGTCAATCCGATCGGGATTCGATCCTGCTACGACGAGGGGAAGCGCTGCGCGGAGACCCTGTTCTTCGACTACCAACGCCAGCACAACGTCAACATCAAGGTCATCCGTATTTTCAATACCTATGGCCCCCGCATGCATCCCAACGATGGACGCGTGGTCAGCAATTTCATCGTCCAGGCACTACGGGGCGAGGACATCACGTTGTACGGCAATGGCGAACAGACCCGCAGTTTCTGTTATGTCGATGACCTGATCGACGCAATGGTCGCGATGATGGAAACGAACGACCATATCACCGGTCCATTCAATGTCGGAAATCCGCAAGAGGTCTCGATGCGGGAACTCGCGGAATTGATCCTCACGCTGACCGGATCCACGTCGAAACTGGCGTTTCGTCCCCTGCCTGCTGACGATCCACAACGGCGCCAGCCCGACATTACCGCAGCCAGGGAGATGCTGGGCTGGAAGCCTAGAGTTCGACTCGAGGATGGATTGAAAGAGACCATCGCTTACTTCAAACATACCTTGAAGTAGAAAAACGATCCTGCACACGCTTATGCTCGATATTAACGACTTTAAAGACAATCTGGTTGAATTCGAATGCCTCCGGATCCGCGATGCCCGGACCGTCTGGCTCAACGATGAGGCAACCTCCGATCTGGAAAACCTGCTGGACAAAGGCTTGTCGGAAGCCAGTTTCGCTCGCTATTTCGCCTATATGTCAAAAGCCAACAGCTGCTTTGGCGAGGGCGAACTGGACGAAAGCGACAGCCGGAGCTTTTTGGCCGAGCGGTACGGCGGGCCGGGAGTGGGAGACAACGGAGGAGGTGGCCGCGCAGGCAACTACGGAAAATTCCAGGTCAAGGGCAACGGTCCGAATCCGTTGGCGGGCGGCAAGTCAGTATGGCATTCGTACGGCTCGTTGAATATCGTTGACGCCGCCTACGAGGCTATTTATTCGACGGTGCTGGGTCACGTCCTCCCGATGGGTTGCGCCAAGATCTACGGCCTCATTCGCACGTCGGATACCGGGGCTTTTCAGCTGTTTGGCTGGGGCACCGAAGAGACTGAACTGTCACCGACTCCCGGCGCGCTCCTTGTGCGCGAGCGCGTGTTGAGGCCGGCTCACTTGATGCACGCGGAGAACTTCACGCCGCCGAAAACGTCTTCGTTGAAACGCGAACCGATGCGGATCCGCTCGGTGTATCGCCAGCTCAAGACCAAATTTGACAGCGATAACCACTTTATCCAGTTCGCCGGGAGTTTCATCCTCGCGTCGGCGAAACAGTTTGCCTTCGCCCGGGCGGCACGCATCGCGCATGGCGGCATGACGCCTTCGAACATCTGTCTGGACGGCCGTTGGCTCGACTTGACCGAGGCTCGCTTCCTCAGCGGCGGCAAGAACTTCCGCGGGCAAACACCGTTCCTTGACGAACCCCGTGTGATCATGGAGTCAGTCAGTCAGTTGCTTTACGTTTACGGGAAATGCAGCGGCGCTCAATTCAATATCGAACCTCTTCGGCGCTACTTCGAGCGAGTATTCGTAAACTGCTTTGCATATTATTCTCTGTCGGTGCTGGGTCTTCCCGAGACGCATCTCGAGAATATTGCCGAGAGTGACGACGGTAAAGCGGTCGTGGCAGCTTACGATTCCGTAGTCCGGAAGAGTAAAACACCGCTGGCGGAGCTGCCCGAACGACATGATCCGAACGATCCAGTCATCGCCTTCATGAGGTTGGCCTACCTCGGTTTGGCGACCAGCGAGAACACGTCGCAAAGGTTCAGCGACCTTCTGCGAACCACGCCCGATAAAGCACACGACGTCCTGGTCGCCTTTAAAGACGTGCTACGCTCGGCCGCGTTGCAACGACTCGAGTCGCCAACGCCTGGCAGGATTCGAAATTGCTACATCGCCGGCGCCATCAAAGCGCTGCGCTGGGCATATCTTTCCGCCTACTTTTATCGCGGCCGGATCGCGTCGCAACTCCACGCAATGGCGTCCGAAAAACGCCTCGACGAACTTGGACAATACATCCAGGATTGCGTCGCCCAGTCCAAATGGATTTTCGACACCGCTTCTACTGGCCAGATCGTCATCGCGCAAACCGGAAAGATTCGAATCACTTACGACGAAACGCTGCATCGCTACGCATTGGCGGGAGATTGCGACTGTACATTCGAGCGCTACGAAGATTGCCTCAGCTTTGTCACCGCAAATTATCCGGATCTGCAGTTGAGCGGGACGTTCGACCTGGGCTTCTACCTGCAAGCTCTTGTGGAAGTCCTCACGAGCCTCGAAAACATGTCCTGCACCCAAGTGTAAAAACGGATCGGCTTTCATCCTCCGGCGACATGACGCCAGAACGGCCGAAGGTAATCCCAGCGCACCGGCGACACCTTCGGCCCACACAAGTAGACAACTGATATGAATCTGTCTCAACCAGCCCCCCTTGAGTTCTCCGTTGCAATCGAAATGTTGGGCCGTATGAATGTCCCCCTCGATCCGCTAATGCTCGCGCGTCTCCGCCATGCAGCTTACGCCGGCACGCTGACGATTCTTCGCGATGCCAAAAAAGACCCGGTCGGCTTCGTGTGCTGGGCCGGCGGCAACAGGGACAGCGTGAGAATTGCCGATCGTTTCGGCCTCTTCCCCAGCCATTTCTGGGAGTTCAAGGAAGGCAAGATCGCGCTGCTCATGATGGTGTTTTTCGCGTATCCGTGCAATCAGGAAGCCAAAAAGGCGTTCAAGGATTTCCTGCGCACCCATCGAGCGGTTTACTACGTAAAACGTGAACGAAAGCGGCTGATGCTCAGGACCTCCAGAGGATTTAGACCGACGAGCGTTACTTAACGCGGTGTCGGATGATCGAAATTCGCGATCAAGAGGATATACAGATCCAAAGGTCAATCTGTATTCATCGACAAAATCACCTTTGTCCAATAGCTCCGTCCCCCGTGCCCATACCTACCCGATACCTTTACCGTATCCATTTGATTAATGCACTTGCCACCGGACCGCGCCCGAGACGGTTGCTCTCAAGTACGCCCAGCGAAACGACGAGGTTTCCGAGCTGGTGCAGTTAATCAGGCGAAAGTAATTCCGGATTACAGCAAAATGTATGACGGAAGCACTCGGACGACCAAACGTTCGTCTCAAATCTATTGAATGGAGAAATAATGAAAGAACTCGAGCTCGATCAGATCGAACACGTGAGTGGCGCTCAGTTAGCTCCCCTGCCGGGCCCCGATCTTTGGAGCAACCCGTATCTCATCCCGGTCACTCGGTCGCCACATCCGCTTTCTTCGCCATATCCGCTCCCTGCGCCATACCCGTCAATCCCGACGGAGTCGTTCTAAGGTTGACGCCTTTCGCGCATCACTCTAGCGTCGGCTTGATTTAAGCAAAAAATGCAAAAACTCTCGCCAACGACGTTCAGTACGTCACCGACATCACCATTATCTGTCTAGAAATTTCAATGTCACACCTCTTCCGCAATGCACTGTTCTTGTCCGCCATCCTGGCAACCATCGCGCCGGCAAACGCCATCGACTTGAGCGCCCCCATCCCGGTAGGTCCCCAGGTCAAGGTCGGCAAGCTGCCGAATGGCTTGACGTACTACATCCAGCGCAACGGCAAGCCTGAGCGCAAGCTCGAACTGCGCCTCGTGGTGAAAGCGGGCTCGGTGCTTGAAGAAGACGACCAGCAAGGTCTCGCGCACCTGCTCGAACACCTGGCGTTCAACGGCTCGACCCACTTCAAGCAGCAGGATCTGGTCTCGTATCTGCAATCGATCGGCCTGAAGGTTGGTGCCGACCTCAACGCCTATACGGGCCCGGACGAGACGGTTTATACGCTGCCCGTGCCCACCGACCGCAAGGAAAACGTCGATACCGCGTTCACGATGCTCGAGGACTGGGCTCATGGCATATTGTTGAGTCCCGAAGCCGTCGACAAGGAGCGCGCCATCATCCTCGAGGAAGCGCGCAGTCAAAAGGGCGTAGTGCAGCGAGTGCAACTGGCGCTGCTGCCAAAGGCATACAACGATTCGCGCTACGCGTCGCGCATCCCGATCGGCAAGGAGGACGTGATCCGCACGGCGAGCCCCGACACCGTACGCCGTTTCTACCACGACTGGTACCGTCCTGATCTGATGGCGGTGATCGTGGTCGGCGACATCGATCCGATCGAGGGCGAGCGCCAGATCAAAATGCACTTCTCGGCCCTGCAGAATCCGGCCGGCGAGCGGCCGCGCAATTATCCGGACATCCCGGCACGCAAGGGTATCGACGCCTTCGTGTTTGCCGATGCGGAGATGCCCGTGAACAGGGTTGGCCTGAATTTTTCGCCGCGCTTCGAGCCGAATCTCGGCACGTATGGCAGCTACCGCGACAAGACGATCGAGAACCTGTACACGATTATGTTGAATCTGCGCCTGGCGGAACTGGCGCAACAAACCAATCCGCCGTTCATGTTCGCCAACGGGGGAAACGATCCGCTCACCGTACGCTACAAGGCATTCGCGCTGGGTGCGGTGCTGGGGGCAAGTGGAGCGGCGCCGGCGCTAGCGGCGCTGCAGCAGGAACTGCAACGGGTGCGCCAGTATGGTTTCACGATGCCTGAACTGGAGCGCGCACGTAAGGACATCCTGACCGGAATGGAACACGGTTACAACGAACGCAATACGACCGACTCCGCTGCTTATGCAGCCGAATACCAGCGCAACTTCCTGGCCAACGAAAGCATCCCGGGGATCGAAGCGGAATACCGCCTGGCACAGGAGCTGCTGCCGACGATCAGCCTGGAACACGTCAACGCCGCGGCGCGCAAGGCCTTCGCCGCAGACGCAGGCAAGCTGGTGTCGTTCATCGGCGGCACCAAGGCGGGGCCGGCGCCGACCGAGCAGCAACTGGTGGCCGAGGTGACGAAAGGTGAGAACGAGCAAGTCGCGAAACGCGAAGAAAAGACGCTGCCAACGCACCTGATGGAGCGCCCGGGCAAGCCCGGAGCCATCGTCGCCGAAAGCCAGGACAAGGCGCTGGGCCTGACCCGGCTGACGCTGTCGAACGGCGTCAAGGTGATCCTGAAACCGAGCGACTTCCGCAAGGACCAAGTGTTGCTGGGCGCCAAGCGCTATGGCGGCCAGTCGCAGTTCGACGCCCAGGACATGCCGAATGCCCGGCTGGCGAGCCCGCTGGCCACCGCGATGGGCGTACGCGACTTCAACCAGCTCGACATGCAGAAGATCCTCACCGGGCGCAACGCCGTCGCCAACGTCAACCTCGGCACCTACACGGACGAGATCAGCGGCCAATCGGGCAGTAGCCAGGAAGACCTGGAAGCGATGTTCCAATTGCTGTGGCTGCGCTTCGACGGCGTGCGCCGCGACGAGAACGTGTACAACGCGATCAGGAACAGCGTGACGGAACTGGTGCGCAACCGTAGTGTGTCGCCCGAGGCGCGGTTTGGCGACGCGATCATCGACGCGATCTATGGCGGCCATCCATACGAGCCGCGCCCGCTCATTCCGGCCGACGTCGCCAAGATCGATCTCGACCGCAGCATTGCGCTGTACCGCAAGCGCTTCGCCAGCGCCAAGGGCCTGACGTTCGTCCTGGTCGGAGACTTCGAAGTGGCAGCGATCAAGCCGCTGGTTGCGGCCTACCTCGGCACCTTGCCTACGCCGGACCTGCCGCTGAACTTCCGCGACGTGGGACTGCGAGAATCGCGGGGCGTTATCAAGAAAGAAGTGCTGGCGGGAACCGAGCCGAAGAGCGTCCTGTCGTTGACGTTCTCCGGGCCCGCCAAGTGGTCGCCGGCCGAGTCGCTGCGCATGAATGCGCTGACCGAGGTGATGAACCTGCGGGCGTTTTCCGTACTCCGCGAGAAAGACGGCCTGATCTACGGAGGCCAGGCCAGCGGCGCCGTCGAGCGTATTCCTTACGAACACTACCAAATCGGCGTGCAGATGCCGACCGCTCCGAACAAGGTAGGAAAGCTGGTGGCGGCAGTGTTCGGCGAAATCGACGACCTCAAGGCGCACGGTCCGACGCAGGCTGAACTCGACAAGGTCAAGGCCAACTGGCGCGAGGGTTACCGCCAATGGCAGCGTGAAAACAATTACTGGCTCGACCACTTGCAGTCATCCTTGCTGGACGGTACCGATCCGGCACGCCTGCTGACGATCACGGATGAGATCGAGAAGCTCTCGGTAGCCGATGTGCAGCACGCTGCGCAACGCTACCTGGATAAGAAGAACTACGTTGAAGTGGTGCTGAATCCGGTTGGCTCGGCTGACGCGAAAAGAGCGTCGACCCACTGACCTAAGAGCAGCCGGCTTCTTTTGAAAGGAGCCGGCTTCTCGCCGTCAAAAAAAGCGGAATGGCGTTCACGGCTTTTATCGAGTAATCACGGATGAAATAGTTCGATCAGTGATAACACTGAATTACCAAAATTCGCAAAAGCCAAACGAACGTAATCCTGGATTATGGTGGCCGAGCAAAAGCAAGAATTTGTACAACTTACGGGCCGCGCAAACAAGCCTGGCTGGGCCTTTTCGATACGCTTGTCGCCTCGCCGCTCGCGCAGCACGCACACACCTACAATGATTGTTGCATGCCTTTCAAGTTCATGACGACAATACATTGATTGGAGCCGTGGGCATCCTGTTCGCGTCGTGTAATGAAGTGGCACTCGCGATCGCGGTCGGGCGCCTCATACCCGAGTTTACGATCACGCGCTTTTGATACCTGATGAATTGGGGAGAACCCATAGAGGCCACTTTCGGTCACAATGGGCTAGCTGAAGGGTTAGGACGTCATGGAAATCGCTGGTCACTGTAGGCCAACTGTCCAACGAGCATCGATGGAGCTTTAACGCGGCAGAAATCGCCGGGGCAGCTCATGGCCCGTCACAAACGAGCCAGAGCGAGAACCCGATCAGCGCAATTGCTTCAGCTTCCAGATTTCATGCCCTTTCAGCATTGCTTCGATTGCAGCAGCAATAGCGGGCACCATCCAGAAGAATGAGTCCGACAAATAACGCAAGGAGATGGCGCACAATATGGTCAAAGGAAAATTAGATGCAAATGTTCTATTCGACAGATCACGGTAAGCAGCAAATTTAGTCCACATCGAAGCACACTTTTCGTTAAATATCATAAATTCGTGGATGCGCCCTTAAAACGACCGCAGCGCAACCAGCACGCCCATAAGCCAGAGTAGCATACTTATTGCTGCTCTGGCTTCACGCTTTACAACCAGAGTAGCATACTTATTGCTGCTCTGGCTTCACGCTTTACAACCAGAGTAGCATACCTATCGCGACTCTGGCTTCAGATTTCTCAGGCGAAGTAGTGAGAAAACATGGCTGCGTGGGCGGCGGCATCAGCTGCGAGGACCGCAGAGCCAACCGGACCACCGATCAGGAACCCGACCGCGCCGCCGACAACGATAGCGGCAGTAACTACAGCGACGTCCTGCGCGGTTGCGCCCGAGACTTCCAGAATTTCTTGATTGGACAATTGTTTCATTATATTTCCTTAGGACCAATAGTACAAAGCAATACCAACTGCACAACCGCCGAGCAGAGCCCCAGCACCTGCCTGCGGGCCAAAAAAGGCACCAATACGACCTGCTGCGCCTCCGACAGCGACGCAAGATGTCGCTGCACCGGTGAGGTCACCTCCACCTACTTCTTCGATTTCCGAAGTTGTCAAAGTATACATTTATACATCCTCTTGGTTTTATGGGCGGGAAAACTTCCTGATAGCGCCCGATCAGATCAGGAATGCAGGGACGAATAAACGACAAACCGGAATCAAACCAACACATCGTCCCGACCGAAGGGTATCAAGGTATATATGGCCACCGGTCGCTCGACCGCCAATCTCGGCCGTCCTGAAACCCCCTCCGTTCCGATTCGAGGCAGATATTTACAGAAAATATTCCCATGGTCAACGAAAATTTATATCAACGCAATTGTGATATTCTATCGATCGATGAAAATATAGCCAACTGTTTCAACCGGCATTGCCACAGACCATTTTTTTCAATCCCCGGATACTATTGGATAGATGAGGTTCAGTCCGATTCTCAAAGATTTAACAAGCATTCACAATATGACGGCCCACAGCAATTCGACTAACGGGCTTATTTCATGCGCCTGGATGAAAAATGAACATCAATGCTCTTCCGAAGACACTGGGAAAGCCTCGGGTGCAGCAGCCGCATTGGCACCATTCCGGACACCACGCAACAGCGCCACTGAGTCAACGCGTCGGATGCGTGCGGCGCCATATTCGAGCCGAAGACAACATTCCACAACGTGCGGCGGGGGATGCCGGGCAAGAAGAATTGGAACGGAATTCCAATGTTAGGTAGCGACTTACAGCACTGGAAACCACCCGAAACGGACGTCGAGATACTCTATCATCCGCATTCCAGACAGAGTTTCCGCATCACGAACTGGCCGATGAGGCTCGTGATTTTTCTACATACTCGCGACCTACGTTTATATCGAATTATCAAACGACCGAATATTCATGAAACACGCCAGCCAGAAAATAAAAATATTGACTTAAAAGTTGCTGCTAGATAATCTACGCAACTCAATATGGCCACCACCTTCTAAATCGGGAGGTGTCCCCGCCGGGATCGGCCAGCAGCAATCGGCACATAGAAAGTAGTAAAGAAAGCTCCATGAGCACTAGACAGTTGTATCGCACCGAGGCACTGAACGCCCGTCAGGTCAAATGGCTCGGTGAAATCGTTCTGATCCGGCCGGTTTCGTTTTCCTTCCTGTGCGCCCTCGCCGGTGGTCTGGCTGTGGCGGTCCTGATCTTTCTGTTTTTCGGCACCTACACCAAACGGACAACCGTTTCGGGGCAACTCGTGCCGGATCTCGGCCTGGTGAAGGTCTACGTACCGCAGTACGGCATCGTCGCGAAGAAAAACGTCGTCGAAGGTCAGGCGGTCAAGCGCGGTGACGTGTTATATGTCCTGTCGAGCGAGCGGTACAGCGACACCCAGGGCAGCGTGCAGGCGACCATCAGCCGGCAGGTCAATGCACGCCGGACGTCGTTGCAGGAAGCGCTGGACAAGACGCGCAGGCTGAACGAGGAAGAACGCGCGGCCCTTCTGAATCGCATTTCCGGCTTGGAATCCGAACTGGCGAAGATCGACAGCCAGGTCGAAGGCCAGGCCGGTCGCGTCAAGCTGGCGGAGGACGCCGTGGTGCGCATGCGCGACCTCGCGGCCCAGCACTTCATCTCGAAAGAGCAACTTCAACAACGCCAGGCCGACCTGCTCGACCAGCGTGCGCGCATGCAGTCGCTGGAACGCGACCGGATCAGCGTCGGCCGCGACCTAACGAGCCAGAAGAACGACCTGGCGGCCATGCCGCTGCGCCATCAAAACGTGCTGGCGCAGATCGAGCGCGACATCACGAGCCTCGGGCAGGAACTGACCGAAAGCGAAGCCAAGCGCCGCCTGGAGATCACGGCCCCGGAAAGCGGTGTTGCGACGGCCGTCACGGCCGAAGTCGGACAGATGGCAGATGGCGGAAAGCCCCTGTTGAGCATCGTCCCGGCCGGCGCGAAAATGCAGGCGTATCTGTACGCTCCGAGCCGTGCCATCGGCTTCGTCAAGCCCGGCGACAAAGTCCAGATGCGTTACCAGGCTTACCCCTATCAGAAATTCGGACAGGCCCAGGGCACGGTTGCATTCGTCGCCAAGGTTGCGTTGTCCGGCAATGAGCTGACAGGCCTGGCACAACAGGCGAACGGCGGCGAACCGCTGTACCGGATTACTGTCGACCTCGCGGCGCAAACCGTCAAGGCGTACGGGCGCCAACAGACGCTGCAGGCCGGCATGCTGCTCGAGGCTGACATCCTGCAGGAAAAGCGCCGGCTTTACGAATGGGTGCTCGAACCCTTGTACACCCTCAGCGGCAAACTTTGACATCCCATATGCGTTTCCTCAGCGATATCCACTTCGGCTTCGGCCCCAGACTGCCCACGATCCTGCAAACCGAGGCGACCGAATGCGGTCTCGCCTGCCTCGGCATGGTCGCCGGCTATCACGGCCACCGCGTGGACCTTGCCACCCTGCGCCAGCAGTTCGCGATTTCGCTCAAGGGCGCCACCCTGGCGCATCTGATCAAGATCGCCGGACGCTTGCACTTGGATTCCCGTCCGCTCAAGCTGGATTGCGAGGATCTGGACAAACTGAAGCTGCCCTGCATCCTGCACTGGAACTTCAATCACTTCGTGGTGTTGAAGAAGGTCGGGACCAGCAGCGTGACGATCCACGACCCCGCCGCCGGCGTGCGCGAGATATCGATGGAGGCACTGTCCGAGTCGTTCACCGGGGTGGCGCTCGAATTGTGGCCGAGCTCGGAATTCAAGCCACAGGAACAACGCCAGCCGATCAAATTACGCGGCCTGATGGGCCGTGTCACGGGCCTGTCGCGCTCGTTTATCCAGATCCTGATCCTCGCCGTGGCGCTCGAAGTATTCGCACTGGTGAGTCCATTCTTCATGCAGTGGGTCATCGACAACGTCATCGTGTCGGGCGACCGCGACCTCCTGACGACGCTGGTCCTCGGTTTCGGCCTGCTGATGCTGATGCAGCAAGGCGTCGGCGCCATCCGCTCGTGGGTCATCATGTACATGGCAACCACGCTGAACGTCCAGTGGCGCGCCAATGTGTTCACGCATTTGATCCGCCTGCCGGTCGAATATTTCGAGAAGCGCCACCTGGGCGACATCGTCTCGCGTTTCGGCACGGTCGACCAGATCCAGCGTACGCTGACCACCTCGTTCCTGGCGGCGATTCTCGACGGCCTGATGTCGCTGGTAACGCTGGTGATGATGTTCATCTACAGCCCGACGCTGGGCTGTATCGCCGCCGGCACCATGGCGCTGTATTGCCTGGCGCGCGTGGCATGGTATCGGCCATTGCGCGATGCGACCGAAGAACAGATCGTCCACGCGGCCAAGCAGCAGAGCCATTTCCTGGAAACGGTACGCGGCGTCAAGGCGATCAAGCTGTTCCAGCGCCAGGACGACCGGCGCGCCAACTGGCTGACACTACTGGTGGACCAGGTCAACGCCGATCTTCGCTCGCAGAAGCTGCAATTGCTTTACCAGACGGTTAACGGCCTGCTGTTCGGCATCGAGAATCTATTGATCATCTGGCTGGGCGCCAAAATGGTGCTCGATGGCGATTTCAGCGTTGGCGTGCTGATGGCCTTCAATGCCTACAAGGGTCAGTTCGATGGTCGCGTCGGGTCGCTGATCGACAAGTATTTCGAAGTCAAGATGCTGCAGTTGCAGGGTGAGCGCCTGGCCGATATTGTGCACACAAAGCCCGAATCCCTGGAAGGCGCGCATGCGCTCCTCGACGAGCCCACCCTCGAGCCGGGCATCGAGGTGAACAACCTGCGCTTCCGTTACGGCGAACAGGAGCCGTATGTGCTGGATGGCGTCAATTTTCGCATCGAGTCCGGCGAATCGGTGGCGATTATCGGCGCGTCCGGCTGCGGCAAGAGCACGCTGATGAACGTTTTGCTGGGCATACTGCCGGCAACTGAAGGCGAGGTGAAGGTCGGAGGCGTCAAGCTCCAGCAGATCGGCATCGATACGCTGCGCCGGATGGTGGGCACCGTTTTGCAGGACGACGTACTGTTCGCCGGATCGATCGCGGACAACATCAGTTTCTTCGACCCGAATGCGGACCAGGCCTGGATCGAGGAATGCGCACGGCTGGCGGCGATCGCGCATGAGATCAACGCGATGCCCATGCGCTTCAACACCCTGGTCGGCGACATGGGTACCGTGCTGTCGGGCGGCCAGAAGCAGAGGGTCCTGCTGGCGCGCGCCCTGTACAAGCGGCCCGGCATCCTGTTCCTCGACGAAGCGACGAGCCACCTGGACATCGCAAAGGAGCATGAAGTGAACGCCGCCGTCCGCGCGCTGAACGTCACCCGCATCATCATCGCGCATCGTCCGGAAACGATCGCGTCGGCCAACCGCGTGATCGTGCTCGATGCCGGGCGCGTCGTCCAGGACATGTCCACTGCTGCCCTGTACGAGCAAGCCCAACAGCAAGCCGCATGAGCAGCCTGCGCATGACTGCAGCGGCTTCTCGCCGCAGCAAGCCGTCAGGGAAATCGCGATAGGGCGTTCCCTCTGCCGCCTTCTGCGCTGCCGCACCGTAGCCTTACCTTGCCCTTCGTCCTGGCGCGGAAAGGCTGGCACAGCTTGATCACGAAGCCGCGGTGCTTGGCGAAGCCCAGGAAGCCTGGAGCTATTCGCCAAACGCAGTTACGGAAATCACCAATCAAGTTTTGACGCAGCAGATGAACTCGAACCCTCGAGGTCACCCATCCGCGCAATATTCAAAGCGTGAAAATTGGATAGCATTCCGAGGAAAATTGACATCGAAATATATCGAACGCAATTATTTTGAAATTAACAAAACCAGTTGCCACAATGCCACACCAGCGCGCTATACTTCACAGAAAGGACGATCCTCGCCGCGGGCATTGCGACGGACTGACTTTGGAATAAATGCTCGACAACAAAATGGAAGAACTGTGAAAAGTATTGTTATATTAATCGATTATTTCGGACGTTGGCCCAAATGGTTTCCCGTGTTTCTGGCCAGTTGCGCATTCAATAAGACAGTTAACTGGATAATCAGAACAGACTGCGAAATCCCGCAAGATTCGCCGAAAAATGTCACTTTTATTTCCATGGCATATGATGATTATGTGGCCATGGTGTCCCAGCGACTACGTATTAATTTTAAGCCGGTAGGGAGTTACAAAATCTGCGATGTGAGGCCCATGTTCGGAGATATGTACAAAGACGACATAGCGGATTTTGATTACTACGGCTTCGGAGATCTGGACGTTATCTATGGGGACATTCGGAGATTTTATACCGACGAAGTCCTTTCTTTTGACATCATCAGCACGCACGTTGGAATGATTTCGGGACATCTGGTGCTGTTCAGGAATACCGAAACGATGCGCAAGGCATATTCCAAGATTTTAAACTGGCAAGAATACGCGGAAAATCCGGAATCCACACGCTTCGATGAAGATGTTTTTTCCAAACTATTTTTCCGACAACAGCACCCGAATGGGATCGCCCCCATCTATTGCGAAAACGTGTATTGCAAAGAACAATACTCGACCGTTTTTCATCCGATGCCCTGGCATGACGGAATGCCTGATCATCCAAACGTATGGTTTTGGAAGGATGGAGCTGTCACGAATAACAGGAATATTGGGCGCCAATACCTTTATTTGCATCTGATGAATTTTCAATCGATGCGATGGACTAACTCCGCGTGTCGAGAACTTAATGTTCCCTGGAAGGACAACCCGGAAATGTTGCACATTTCTGCCGGAGAGGAACGCGACGGCGTAAGTATAGGCTGGGCAGGTATTCAAAGCCTGGCCAATGACGTCGGTGTTTAGCCACGGCGTTATACACATCTATAGCCAGGGACCAGTATCAAGTCCCGGTGGCGCCTTGGCCCGCGACCTGCGCGGCGTGTTCGGCTGGAGCCGGCCGTACCGCGCCGGCGTGCGCGCCTCGACCATCGGCGACCACCTGTACTTCCACTCGGCCTGACCCACGTCCGACGAGGATGCCGTCTTCTGCGGGCCCGACACCTACCGCTACACGAGTGCCCTGAAACGCGTGCCCGGCCCGCACGGCGGCCTGCGCCGGCCCGAATGATTCGTGCCGCGGCCGTAAGCGAATTCCAGCCGCAATTGTGAAACGCTTCCGTCAATATTTCACGTTCGCGATTCGCTGTACATCACTTGCAACGGCTTGTCTGAAATTACTTGCATGTTGCAATTTGCTCATGTTACCTTTGGTTCCAAATTTTCCCAGGCATTCCAGGCGCGGGCGCGCGGGCATGATGCAGTCGGTTGACCTGTCATCAGAAGAATATCCAATGAATCAGGTAGCCGCTTGTCTCCAATGCATCTAAGTTAGCCATGTCGAATCATTACTCTCAACTCGAAGCTGGAATCAACGGGAATGGCCAGGGCGTGCCCATGCGCAAGGAATTTTCGATTTACCTGGATTTCATCCGGTTCATGGCTGCACTCCTGGTTGCGATCTCCCACTCGAACAACCGCGCCCTGATTTCCGATCTTGTCCCGTTCACGGAGCATTCGCGAGCTGCCGTGATCATTTTTTTCATTCTGTCGGGATATGTGATCTCTTTTGTCACGTCCGAGCGTGAACGCACTGCGGTCGAATACTGGTCGAGCCGACTGTCCCGCTTTTACATGCTCGTTATACCCGTCGTGCTGCTCACGCCAGTTCTTGACGCGATTGGGCAGATGCTGGGGCCGCAATTTTACGACGGCAAAACGACGCATGGCCTCGTGTTGGTCAGGATTCTGACAAGCCTGACGTATATGAACGAAGTCTGGAACCTTTCGATCATGTCGTTTTCGAATGTTCCATTCTGGTCGCTCTGCTATGAAATGTGGTATTACGCCATGTTCGCGGTATTTGCATTCGCAAAAGGCCGTAAGCGGATCTGGCTGCTCGCCGCCTGTGCCCTGGTGGTAGGACCCAAAATACTGGTGCTTGCGCCGATCTGGGTGCTGGGTGTCGTCCTGCATCGATGGAGGGCGCTCGAACGGATACCCGAGGCGATATCGTGGGTATTGTTTTTGGGCTCGTTCGGTTTGTATGCGCTTTTCCAGCACTATGATCTTACCAATTATGGCTACGTCCAGCTGGGCCGCTTGATCGGCAAGGAATGGGCCTTCCAGTTCGCTTTCTCGCGGTGTTTCATCACGGATTACCCGCTGGCCTTGATCGTTGCGGCCAACTTCGTCGGGTTCCGGAATATATCGGGCAGGTTCGGTTGGCTCCTTATCCCGTTGGAGCGGCCGATCCGGTGGACCGCGGGGTTGACGTTCCCGCTTTATATCATTCACCAGCCATTGCTTCTCTTTTTCTCGGCTCTCATCAACGGTGATCCGCACACCCCGGTATTTTATTTTGAAGCCGTCGCGTGCACGCTGGCGACCGTGGCAATTGCCGGTGCCTGGTGCGAGAAATACCGGAAGAGCGTCAAACGCTGGATCCAGGGCGTGTTGCAGGGATTAAGTGCGCGATTCACCGGCGCTACCGCCGGCAAGTCTCTGGCTCAGTAGCGAAAGCCGGCCGGCCCACGACGGGCAGCCGACCCGGCAATCGTTTCCGGATCAAGGCCGGCTTTGTCGGGCCAATAACAATTATTGAAGTTCCATGACAGAAGACCTGACTTATCCGCACAAAACCGGAAAAGGCCGCGAGATCGGCAAACAGTTTTCCAGGTTCGCACTGGCCGGCGGTGCGGGAACCGCGGTGCATTACCTGGTGCTGGTCGTGCTGGTCGTCCTGGGCGGTGTACGCGCGGGCTGGGCGGCGTTCATCGGCGCGGCCGCGGGTGCCTGCGTCATTTACGTACTCAGTCGCCAATTCACGTTCGATACTCGCCGGCGCCATCGCGAAACCGTCCCGCGCTTTGCATTGATGGCGGTAACGGGCGCCGTGCTCAACGGCGCGCTCGTCGATGCCCTGAGCGGCGCCGGACTGTATTTTCTATTTGCACAGGTAGCCGCTACCGTGGTCATCTTCGTGTTCAATTTTATTGTGAGTAAGTTATGGATATTCCGCTAACGCCCCAGTCGCGCGCCCTCAGCCACCCTGCATTGGCCCCGCGAAAATCAGGCGAGGTGCCATCCATTTCAATCGTTGCGCCGGCTTATAACGAACAGGAAGTCCTGGGCGAATTTCACCGACGCGTGACCGAGGTCATGGCGAGCCTGGGCTGCCAGTACGAAATCGTGCTGGTCAACGACGGCAGCCGCGACAATACCCTGGCCTTGATGTATGCGCTGCGCGAGCGGGATCCGCACATATCCGTGGTCGACCTTTCGCGTAACTTCGGCAAAGAAATCGCCCTGAGTGCCGGACTGGATCACACCAAGGGAGACGTTGTCGTCGTACTCGACTCCGACCTGCAGGATCCACCCGAACTGATTCCTCAGATGCTGGATATCTGGCGTGAAGGCTACGACGTCGTGTACGGCATGCGTACGGCCCGGGACGGCGAAACGTGGTTCAAGAAAGCCACCGCCAAGTATTTTTATCGCCTGATCAAAAGCGTCAGCCGGGTCGATATCCCGAAAGACACAGGCGATTTTCGACTGATGTCGCGCCGTGCCGTTGAAGCGCTGTCGAAGCTGCGCGAAGAGCACCGGTTCATGAAAGGCCTGTTCGCGTGGGTCGGCTTCCCGTCCAGCCCCTTCCTGTACCGGCGGGACCCGCGCGCGGCGGGCGAAACCAAGTGGAACTACTGGAAGCTCTGGAATTTTGCGCTCGAAGGCATCACGTCATTCACGGTGGCGCCGCTCAAGGTCAGCACCTACCTCGGCATGCTGATAGCAGTCCTGGCCCTGCTCTATGCGGTGTTCGTGATCTGGAAAGCGCTGGTCTATTCCGATCCGGTACGCGGCTATCCGTCGCTGATGACCGTCGTGCTGTTTCTCGGTGGCGTGCAACTGATTTCCGTCGGTCTGCTGGGCGAATATGTCGGGCGCATTTTTAACGAAGTCAAGCGCCGGCCGCTGTATCTGGTCAATCGCCTGCTGCAATCGGAGTTACCGGGCACACCCGCCCTCGACAAGGAACAGCAATGATCGAGCGCCGCCGTTATCTGGCTGGACTGATCGGGGTCGCCCTGTTTGCCGTCCTGCTCTGGTTGCAACCGCTGCTGACCCTGCGCCTGCCACACCAGGTCGACCTGCTTGTTCACCTGCGCTGGTCGGACCAGTTTTTTTCCGCGCTGCGCGACGGTTGGCTTTTGCCGCGCTGGGCTTACGCGTCGCACGGCGGCCTGGGCGATCCGACGTTCATGTACTACCAGCCGCTGTTCTACTATCTCACGAGCGCCTTCGCGCTGGCGGGACTGGATTCCCGCTATGCGCTGTTGTGGGGTGCGCTCGTGCCCTATGTGTTACTGGGTGCGGTGGTCTACTTCGGCATGCTTCGGCATGCCGGCCGGCGTTCGGCCGTGATTGGCGCCTGCTTCGTCATGTGCTGTCCGGTGCTGCTCTTCCTGTCGGCCCAGATGGCTGCTTTCCCCTGGGTGTTGAGCATTCCCTTCAGTGTTCTCTTCCTGGCCGAAAGCGGGACTGCGCGCCCGCGCGTGGCACGCGTGGCCGTGTTGCTCTGCCTGGTGTGCCTCAGTCACCTGCTGAGTGGCATGATCGCACTCTTCACGGCGGGATTAGGCCGACTCGTGCTCGCCTTTCCGAACCGGCGTACCATGCCTGGCCACGTGGCCTGGGCACTCGGCGTCGCACTGGGCCTGGGCCTGGCGGCGTTTTTCGTCTATCCCGCCGTTACCCAGCTCAACCTCATCAATCCCACAGGCTGGACCGATGGTCCGAATTTCGACTGGCGTCGTGCTTTTGCCCTTCCGGTGGTGACTTTCGCCCGCTACGGCTTACGCTGGGCGGCTATCCAGTGGCCGTTGTCCCTGCTTGCCCTGGGCATGTGCGCCGTGACCCTGTGGAGCGCACGCGGCGCGCCTGCAGGCACACCGCAGGCATCGGCATTCCGCCTTGCCGTCTTCGGCCTGACAGCGATCGCCCTTGGCAGCGAACTGGCCTATCCTTTGTATGCGCTACTGCCCCCTTTACAGAAGTTGCAGTTCCCCTATCGTTTCATGTTCATCGGCGCCGTTCTCGGAAGTATCGGCATAGCGATTCAATTCACGCAGGGTATGTGGTCGCGCTGGAATAACGCAATACGCGCGCTTGTCCTGGCATTAGTCGCCGTCTACGGCGCTCAAGCCTTGTACCTGCAATGGAGCATCCATGGCGGCGAACGACTGCCCGCCCATCATGAATACATCCAGGGCAGTTTTGGGCAGCCCGAATACGTGCCTGCGGTCGCAAAGCCGCAATGGAAGACCTATCTCGAGACAGGCAAGCTCGACGGCGAATGCCGCCGCCTCGACTTGACTTGCGACGTCGTGATGCAACGGACGAATGCGCTCAAGGTCGTGATGACAGCACCTCGCCAGGTGGCGGTCCGCATGCCTTTGTTCGCTTTCCCGGCGTGGCGTGTAAGCGTCGATGGGCAAACCCAATCCCGGCTGGTGGATGAGCAGACCGGCCTGGCTCTGGTGCAGATTGGCCCGGGACGTCATGTCGTCGCCATGGAATGGGATGGCTTGCCTGCCGATACGGTCGGCCGGAATATCAGCCTGGGAAGCGTGATCGTCCTGGCTCTGGTCATGGGCATCGCACGTTTGCGCCGCCGCCGGCAGGCGGCAACGTCCCCGGAGACAACGGCAAAACCAAACGAACTCGGCACGCCCGAACCCGACGTGTCGCTTTCCTAGTCGTTACAGACGCCTGCTCGCGGCAGGTTGAGACGATCGGGCAAAACGCTGCCGCAACCGGGCATGGTTGCGCGACGGCGGCCCCCCCAGAATGGCTTCCATGCAGCGCCCTTACAAGGAGACGTTCATGGAAGCCGCACGCCCCGCTACTGCCGCCGCCGCGCCGGCCGTTTCGACCACCCTCTCTTACCTGCCCGTCGGCCTGTTCGGCGCCGTGATGGGCCTCACGGGCCTGGCCCTCGCCTGGCGCCTCGCGCACCAGGCGTTCGGTGCGCCGGCAGCAATCGGCCACGCCATCGGCGCACTCGCGGTGGTCACCTTCGTCGTGCTGGCCGTCGCCTACGGCATCAAGGCCGCGGCGGGATGATCCACGGTACGCGCCGAGTTCTCCCATCCGGTCGGCGGCAACCTGTTCGGCACGCCGCTGATCAGCCTCCTGCTGCTGCCGTTCTTGCTGGCGGACATCAGCCTTGCGCTGGCGCGCCTCGTCCACCTGCCGGCCTGCTCGCCGTTCCGCGTGGCGTGGTGGGCCGCCAGTTTCCCGCTCGCCGCGTCGGCCGTGACCGCGCTGCGCTACGCGGCGGTGGCCGGCAGCCCGGTGATGGATGGCATTGCACTGCTCATCCTCGGCATCGCCACACTCGTCATCGCCGTGTTTGCCGTGCAGACCCTGGCCGGCATCGTACGGGGCCGGCTGCGTGAACTGAGTTAGATCGTGACGAGGCCATTCTTCATGGCCATCGCGGCGGCATGGCCCCGGGTCGAGACGTTCAGCTTGGCCATGAAATTACGCACGTGGACCTTGACCGTCCACGGGCTGATGCCGAGGATCGTCCCTATCGCCTCGTTGGTCTTGCCGACGCAGACCAGTTGCAGGACTTCGCGCTCGCGGCACGACAGCTCGACGTCCTGCACGCGGTCCTTGAGCCGGTAGTGCGCGCGCAGCGCGGCGTGCAGGTTCGGCACGATGAGCTGGAGCAGCCGCTTTCTCTCTTCCCCGCCATCCGGCACGCCCGCGAAGCAGAAGTAACTGGTCGCACCGCCGTGCAAGTCCTTGACGCCGTGCGCGAGCATGTTGCGCATGCCGTACTGCCGGAACGCCGCGAGCCACTCGGCATCGTCCGGTTCGACGAACGCGGCACATGCGGCCTCTTCGAAATACACGGGCGCGTCGTGCATCAGCCAGTGACGGATCACGGGACTGGCGATGCGGCCGCGCCGGTCGACGATATCGTCGATGAACACCTGGGGAAAGCCGGCATCGACGACGTCCAGCACGGCCACCGGGGCGACCGTTGCGATGCCGCACACGAAACGCTCGTGCGGCAATACTTGTTGCAGCAACGGATACACGTCGTCCAGGAAGCCCGCGCGCGAGGCGATGCCCTGGCAGGCGGAAAACAGGGCGAGGATGCGATGATCGATGGGTGAGTTCATGGCCGCAAGAATGCGCTTTCGCGACCCGGCGCGCATGCCACACCCGTGGGGGGAAATGCGCGTCACCGGACGAGTGCCGCCAGCTTGTCCGTGCGCGCGGCCCAGTCAGCGGCGTCGGGCAGCGCCGGCTTGCGCTGCGTGATGGGCCGCCAGCACCGCGCCAGCTCGTCGTTCAGCGCGAGCCAGTGCAGCTGCTCGGGCGCCAACTCGCTTTCCGCCACGATGGCCCCGACGGGGCACTCGACCTCGCACAACCCGCAATCGACGCAGCGCTCCGGGTCGATGGCGAGGAAATTCGCGCCTTCATGGAAGCAGTCCACCGGACACACCTGGATGCAGTCCGTGTGCTTGCAGCCGATGCACGGTTCGGTCACGACATACGTCACGCTGCCTCCCGTTCACGCGGTGAGGCCGCCGTCGATGACGAACGTCTGGCCCGTGATGTAGGCGGCATCTGCGGACGCAAGATACGTCGCGAGCGACGCCACTTCGCGCACGGTGCCGAAGCGGCGCAGCGGGATGCCGGCGCCAAGGGACTTCAGCTTGGCTTCCGGGATCTCCGCCGTCATCGCGGTCGTGATGAAGCCCGGCGCGATGGCGTTCACGCGCACGTTGAACCGGCCCAGCTCCAGCGCCAGCGAACGGGTCATCCCGATCATCGCGGCCTTCGTGGCCGAGTAATTCGTCTGTCCCACGTTGCCCTTGAAGCCTGACACGGACGACATCTGCAAGATGACGCCGTCGCCCTCTTCCACCATCGCGTGCGCGAACGCCCGGGTCACGTAGAACGACGCGTTCAGGTTGGCGTTGACGACGTCCGTCCACTGTTCGCGGCTCATGCGCATCAGGACCGCGTCGCGCGTGATGCCGACGTTGTTGACGACGGCGTGCGGCGCGCCCCGCTCCACCAGCAGCCCGCGCGCCAGCGCGTTGACGGCTTCCTCGTCGGCGCTGTCGCAGCAGTGGCCAGCCGCGCGCGCGCCGGTTGCCGCCATCTCGCGCACGAGTTCCGCGGCCGCCTCGTGCGAGCGCTGGTACGTGAACACGACATCGTAGCCGGCCGCGCAGAACGCGGCCACGAGACCGCGGCCGATGCCGCGCGTGCCGCCCGTGACCAGTACCCACTGTTTCTTTACTGCGTTCGAATCCATGAATGATATTCCTTGCCTGAAGTTGAATGATCGAGAAAGCCGAGGATGGCGCCGCGGTACGCGCCGGGGAATGCCTTGCGCATGTCGAGGTGGCCGCAGTCCGGATACACGCGCACGCTGCCCGCCCCGCAGGCGTCGCGCAACTGGTCTACCTCGACGGATGTGATGAACGGATCGTCGCCGCCGAACAGGAACAGGCGCGGCAGGTCGTCCGGCAGGGGCAGCGAGCGGAAGATGGGACGCGTGCCCGTCGCGTCGGCCCAGCGGCTCGTGCTCATGCCCCTCATTACGGCGCCCGTCACGCCGCCGCCGAAGAAGCGCGCGACCGTGGCCGGCACGCTGTCGCACAGCACCGACGCGAACGCCGTGCGGCCCGTCGCGATGGCGTGCAGCGCGTGGTAGGCGCCGAACGACGCGCCCAGCACGTGCACGGGCAGGCCCGGCCAGCGTTCGTGCGCCCATTCGCCCACCGCGACGACGTCTTCCGCGAATGACACGCCGCCGACCGTGCTGCGGCCGAAGCCCTTGAAGTCGAAGCCGACGACGTGGTAGCCCGCGTCGGCCAGCCACTCGTGATAGCCGTGGTTGAAAAACCAGTGCATGCCGTACTTGAGGAACGGGTGGCACAGCAGGACGACGCCCCGTGCCGGCATGCGCCGGCTGACATATACCGCGCCGGCCAGCCAGCTGCCGTCCGTACTCGTGTGGACGAACGGTTCCAGGCCCTCGTGTCCGTCGCCGCGCCATCCGAAGACTGGACGGAACAGGGTGCGCATCAGGATGCCTCCCGCTAGGCTGCCCATTGTTTCGCCTTCATCTCGGCATACCCGAACGCGGCCTCGTAACTGGGGCCTGCCACCCAGGCGCTGAGAAAATGGACGCCCGCGATCGGGAACGCGTGATGAAACACGTGGCCGGACAAGTCCGTCCCCACCATCGCGCCATACCCCGCGCCGTCCGTATTGTTGGTAAATCGCTCGTACGTGCGCGGCGTCGACACTTCGGTGTACACGACGTGGCCGCGCAGTCCCGGTTTCGAGGCGTACAGCCGTTCGAGCAGGACGTTCAGCGCGCGCGCTTTTTTCAGCTTGTACGCGGGCGACCGGCGTTCCGGCCAGTGCGCCATCGCATCCAGCACGTTGAGGCAGACGATGCGCCCGCCGTTCGGATCGAGCGCGTGGTAGTTCGTGACTTCCATGACGCTGTCGCGCCAGTAGGCCCGTTCGCACGCGTCGTCGCTTTCGCAGGCTGCGCGGGCGGCGCGGCTCGCGTCGGCGCCCGATGAGAAGATCATCGTCTCGGTACTGGAAAGGCCCAGGTCTGCCGGCGCCGCGTCCGTCGTCAGGTACACGGTCGTCGTCGAGCGCGACGGCTTCAGGTTGTCCAGCTTGCGCCAAACGGGGGCCAAAGCCGGCTGGTCGTCGAACAAGGTGCGCAGTGCGTAGTGTGGCGCCGCGTTCAGGTACACACGGTCCGCGTAAAAATCGCCTTTCGCTGTCGTCACGCCCCGCACGCGGCCGGCGTCGTCGCTGATGATTTTCCGGACCGCGGTCCCCAACAGCACCTGGCCGCCGGCCGCGACGATGCGGCCCGCGAGGACGTCCGACAGCCGCTGCGACGCGCCCTCGACGTAGGCATTGCCCTGCGTGAGCGTCGCGTAGACGACGTGCAGGAAGTACAGGTAGCCCAGGTCTTCCGGAAAGCCGCCCACGTAGATGCCGGTGGCGGCGAGGATCTCGCGCAGCCAGGGGTCGTCGATGCGCTCGGCCAGCGCCTGCGCCACCGTCACGTGTTTCAAATGCCTGTGGGCGTAGCGCAGCTGCGCGAAGTCTGGCTCGAAGGTCCCGTCCATCATCTGGAACTGGTGGTAGCCGTTGCGGCCGTGGACCGCCACCTCGTCGAAGAAGCGGTCCAGGCCCGCGCGCTCGTGCGGGAAGCGGTCGCACAAGGCCTGCCTGAACGCGTCGACGCCGTTGCCGAAGCGGATGGACCCGTCGGGCAGGCAGGCCTCGAAATAATCGGCCGGGATCTTCAGGCCCAGTTCCGCGTCGAGCCCGAGGTCGGCGAAGATGCGGCGCAGGTTGCCGCCCTCCCCCATGCCGCTCAGCTTGTGCAGGCTGCAGTCGAAGGCGGCACCCGCCTTCGGCCGCTGGAACACGGTCGCATACCCGCCCGGCACGCCGTGCTTGTCGATGACGAGGATGCGCGCGCCGGGATGCCGCTTCACCACCTGCGCGCCGAACGCGAGGCTGGTGATGCCGGCGCCGACGCAGATCGCGTCCCAACGGCTGCCGGCGTCCATCACGACACCCCCACCTTGCGCAGCCAGGCGTACAGCGGCGCGAAGCGCTTCTCGTTGAGCCCCAGGCTCCGTTCCGAATAGCGCACGGCGTCGATCGCAGCCTGGTCGTCCCCGGCGATCGGAAACGCGAAGGACGTGTGGCGCGCGATCTCCGGGTTGTACGTGAATTGCGGGACGAGGCGCGCCATCAGGCCGCGCATCATCTGGCGCATCTGCATCGCCTGCTCGTCCGGCGCATGCTCGAAGAACGATTCGCCGACCCAGCGCCCGAACGCGATGTGGCGCGCTTCCTCCAGGTGGTGCTGGTAGAACATCTCGCGCGTCAGCGGATCGACGACGTCGTCCTGCGACACGAACATCGCCGACAGCTCGGCCACCCATTCGAGCAGCAAGGTCGCAATGATGCCGGCCACCGGATGCATCTTCGGCAGCTGCACCGTCAGCATCTCGTGCAGGCCGTCCGGTGGGCCGAACAGCGGCAGCCGGGCCATCTTCATGTAGCGCCGGAACATCAGCGTGTGCATGATTTCCTCTTTCGAAAAAATCATCAGGTATTCGCGCACGTCCGGCGCCAGCGCATCCTGGTGGGCATTCAGGTAGCCCATGTACAGCGGCGGCAGCGTCTGTTCGAGCAGGATGAACATCGACACGTCCCGCGCGTTTTCCAGCCACAGCACCTCGTGGCGCTGCGCGTCCGTCAGCGCGTCGAACCACGGTGTGCCGTAGATCCAGCAGTGCTCCATCTTCCTGGGCACGCCCTGGCGGTCGACACCCTGCCGCCACGGGACGACCTGGTTCAGGTCCATGGGCGCGGCGTGCGATTTTTCGATCAGGGTCTCCACGCCGAGCCGGCCGCGCGGGCTGAGCGGAATGATGGGCGGTTGACCGGTCATCACGCCACCGCCGCCTGCGGCTGGTTCGCCTCGATGTACGCGTACAGGTCGCCCAGGTTCTTCAACTGGCCCGATGCGAACAGCTCCGGCGTGATCTCGACCTTGAACTTCTTCTTGATGCGCAGCTGGATTTCCACGTAGTCCAGGCTGTCCAGTTCCAGTTCCTCGAACGTCAGCGCCGGGACGAGCGCCGACTCGTCGACGTCCTTCAGTTCCACGATCGCATCCTGCAGGAATTCGGCTACATTCATTTGTTACCTCCGTTGATTAGTTAGGGATATCGGTGTCGAACCTGGCGACCAGGCCGACTTCCACCAGCATGACGAGACGGCCCGCACACAGGACCGGCAGCGCGACGACGCCGCCGATCTGATTGCCGCTGGCGAGCAATTCGGGCGTGAGCAAGGCATGAGCAAGGTTGTTCCACTGGTCCGCATCGGCAGGCGCCTCGAAGAACGCCGCGTCGAACGTGACCGTGTGGCTCGACTGCACGACGACCCGCGACGCCGGCGCCCCGCCGGACAGGCGCAGCATGTGGGCGTCGGCCAGCCGTTCGAGGACGTGCAGCCGCCTGCGCATGAATTCGGAAAACACGACGGCGTCGAGCGCGATCCAGCGTTCGCGCACGTGCGGGTACGTGGCGAAGAATCGGTCGAGATGGGCGCGCGCAAGCGGTTTGCCGCGCGGCGTATCGCCCTGCAGCTGGCCCGACGGGTCGCCCACGCGGCCATACGTGCCGCGGAAATGCTCAAGCTTGCCGGCCGTGTCGTTGAGCCGGAAGGCGATGCCGCCGGCCGCCGGCTTCGTCGTGAAGACGACGTCGCGATCATGTGCGATGGGGTTGCGCAGCAAGGTGCGGAACTTCATCCAGCCATCGGGTGCGACGGCCTGCGCGGAGGCTTCCTGCATCGGCATCATCGCGAGCATGCCGTGCACGATCAGCGCATCGAGACCGGCCGCGCGGGCGTGCGCGAGGTCGAAATGGATCGGATTGCGGTCGCTGGAAAACTGCGCCCACTGCTCCACCGCGGGCATGCCGAACGACAGCGTCAGCGCGGACGGGGTCGCGGCTGCGCCGGACGAACGTTGTGCGGTCTGCATCGCCGTCTCCTTACGCGCGCTCGACGACGAGGGCACTGTTCGCGCCGCCGAAGCCGAAGCTGACGTTGAGGGCCGCGTCGATCCGCTCCACCCGGCGGTGTTCGTTCGGCGTGTAATCGAGGTCGCACGCGGGATCCGCTTCGTCCATGTGGATCGTGGCCGGGATGATGCCCGTCTCCAGCGTCTTCAGGCAGAAGATCGTTTCCAGCGCGCCGGCCGCGCCGATCAGGTGGCCCGTGTACGACTTGGTGCTCGACATCGGGATGCCGGGCGCGCCGTCGCCGAACGCGGACTTGATCGTGTTCGTCTCGTTGACGTCGTTGATCGGCGTGGACGTGCCGTGCAGGTTGATGTAGCCGATGCGCTGCGGTGCCTGGCCGACCGCCTGCACGATCGCCATGTGGCGCGCGCGCAGGTCGTCGGCGGGCGCCGTCATGTCGTACGCGTCCGAGTAATTGCCGTAGCCCGTGATCTCGCCGAGGATCGTGGCGCCCCGCGCCAGCGCATGCTCGCGCTCTTCCAGGCACAGGACGGCCGCGCCTTCGGCCAGCACGAAGCCGCTGCGGCGCGCGCTGAAGGGACAGCAGGCGCGGCGCACGTCGTGCTGCTCCTTGCTCAGGGCCTGGATGACGTCGATCGACCAGACGTTGAACGTCTCCTTCAACGATTCGCTGCCGCCGGCCAGCATCACTTTCGCACGGCCGGACTTGATGACTTCGTAGGCGTCGCCGATGGCGATGGTGCCCGTCGCGCAGGCGGCGACCGGCGTGTTCTGGTAGCCGCGCAGATTCCAGTTCAGCGCGACGGCGGCCGTGCCGATGCTGTGCATGGACATCAGGGTGGCGAACGACGACGCCAGGCCGCTCTCGCGGTAATCGTTGTTGTTGTCGTTGACGGAGTCCATGCCGCCCCAGCCGGTGCCGATGATGGCGCCGATGTCGAACGGGGATGTCACGGACTGGTGGACGTCGTCGGCGCTGCCGAAGGCCATCTGCAGCGCTTCCCGCGAGGCGACAAGGGCGTTCTTCGCGAACGTCGGCAGCATCTTGAGGACGGCTTTCGGGAAGCCGGCGTAGCGCTGGCGGCTGTCCTCCATGAAGCTGAAGAAGCGCGCGTTGATCTTGGGGTCGGGGAATTCGGTCAGCTTGTAGCCGACGCGGTAGTTCATGATCGCGTCCCAGATTTGGGGAACGTTTTCGCCCAGGGCGGAGACGGCTCCGTAGCCGGTGACGACGACTCGTTTGGCGTGCATTGACTTCTCCAATCGATTTGAAAGGTTAAATTTCGATGGGAGAAGTGTTACTTGGATGGGGTGGGCGGACAATACTCCGATCGGGTTATCGGAGGGTTGTCACTCCCTGGGAGGGGGGAGATGTGCGGGGTGCGTGTCGGGTGGCTTTGCAGCGCGCGCCCTCGGCGCGCGGGGCCGTCCGCGCAGCGGACGGCAAATGGGCGATTCGGAGAGGGCTGGCCTTGCAAGGCCAGCCCTTCGAATCCCACCCCGCAGGGCGCGCAGGCGCCCTGCTCTCTCCGCCAAAACAAAAAGGGCCCCGATGGGGCCCTGTTTGTTCTGGCGGAGAGGGTGGGATTCGAACCCACGGTACGGTCACCCGTACGCCTGATTTCGAGTCAGGTACATTCGACCACTCTGCCACCTCTCCTGGTAACTGTCTTCATGCGGTCGTTCGCGTGAGGCCGCATTATAGACGGTGGGTAAGAGAATCGCAAGGTCTGTCTGCTGCCGCGGTCACTTCGCCGACAGGCCCGCCATCACCGCATCCAGGGTGTGCCGGTCGCGCACCAGGTTAGTCTTGCGGTCGAAAATGCCGTCCGTCACACCGACGTCCCAGTAGAACGGCAGCACGCCGTTGGCGACGGCCGCCTTGACGACATGGGTATGGTAGTCATTGCGCGACTTGAGGTGCAGCGCCAGGGCATCGCCCGCCAGGTTCTTGCGCCGCATGGCGCTGAATTCGCCCAGCACGACGGGAATACCCTTGTCGACGAATTTCCGCTTCAGGCTGGCGAATAGCGCATCGACATGGGCTTCCTCGCCCCACGTCGGGTTGTGCTTCGTATCCGTCTTCGAATGGTTGCCCGTGCCCCAGTAATAGAACGCGTTGCCCCATGTTTCGTCCTTGTCCATCATCACGAAATTGTACGGGCCATAGAAGTGGATCTCGGCCATCATCCGGCCGGGCACTTTGTCGGACGGCAGCGTGTGCATCAGCTTGACCGTCTTCTCGATGTCGGTGTCGGGTCCCTGCACGACCAGCACGCGGTAGGCGTTCCTGCCGCCGGTGGCGCGCACCGCGTCGACGAAAGTCTGGTGATAGCTCATCAGGACCGCGGCCGCAGCCGCGTTCGGCGCACCCGGTTCGTTGGCGCTGGCAAACATCACGTGCTCGTCGAAATCGCGCAGGGCCGTGGCGATCTGTTCCCAGTACGCCTTTTGCTTCGCGTTCACGGCGTCCTTCCTGGCGGAGGTGACGTTCCTCTCGAGCCAGCCGCCATCCCAGTGGGCGTTGACGAGGACGACCATATCATTGTCGACGCAATACTGGACGACCTGCTTCACGCGGTTGAGCCAGGCGGCGCTGATCCGGCCGGTCTTCTGGTCCGCGTACTGGTCCCACGACACGGGCAGCCGGATCGCATTGAAGCCGGCTTTCTTGACGGCCTGGATCAGCGCATCCGAGACCTGGGGATTCTCCCACGCCGTTTCGCCGCCGATCGCCTCCATCGCATTGCCGATGTTCCAGCCGATGCGGATCGATGCCGCGATCTGCCGGGCATCGTGCGACATGCCCGTCATGTCGGCCGGCGCCGGGTTCGTGTTGTAGCCCGGATACGCGGCTGCCGTCGACGCGACGGCGGTGCCTGCGCCACTGCTGCCGCAACCGGCCACCAACACTGCTAACAACATGATGCGGAACTTGGGCAAAACGCTCACGTGGGTCTCCTCCCGGAAAGTGTCTTACTGCGCCGCCAGCCCCGCCATCAGCGCATCCAGCGTCGCCTGGCCGCGCACCTGGTACGTCCGGCGGTCGAAGATGCTGCCCGACTGGTCGTCCGGTGCCCCGATGTCCCAGAAGAACGGCTGCACGCCGTTGGCGCGGGCCTTCTTGACGACGTAGGTGTGGTAGTAGTTGCGCGACTTGAGGTGCAGCGCCAGTGCGTCGCCCGTCAGGTTATTGCGCCGCTGGGCGGCGAATTCGCCGAGCAGGACCGGAATGCCCTTGTCGACGAAGCCGGTCTTCAGGCTGGCAAATTGCGCATCCACGTAGTCTTCCTCGCCCCACGTCGGATTGCGGTCGGTATCCGTCGTCGAGTGGTTGCCCGCGCCCCAGTAATAGGCCTGTTTGCCCCAGCTTTCATCCTTTTCCATCAGCACGAAATTGAACGGCGCGTAGAAGTGGACCTCGGCCATCATCCGGCCGGCCACCTTGTCGGTCGGCAGCGTCGGCATGTATTTCACCAGCAGGTCGATGTTGGTCTCCGGGGCCTGCACGACCAGCACGCGGTAGGCGTTCCTGCCGCCGGTGGAGCGCACGGCGTCGACGAAGGTCTGGTGATAGCTCTTCAGGACGTCGACTGCCGCCGTCAGCGTCGGCACGTCGGTATTCTGCTCGTTGCCCGTGGCCGGCTCGTTGGCGCTGGCGAACATCACGTGCTCGTCGAAATCACGCAGGGTCGTCGCGATCTGTTCCCAGTACGCCTTCTGCTTGGCATTCACGGCGTCCTTTTTAGCGGGCGTAATGTTCTTTTCCAGCCAGCCGCCGTCCCAGTGGATGTTGACGAGCACATACATGTCGTTGTCGACGCAATACTGGACGACCTGCTTCACGCGGGCGAGCCACGTGGCGCTGATCTGGCCCGTCTTCTGGTCCGCGTACTGGTCCCACGACACGGGCAGGCGGATCGCGTTGAAGCCGGCCTTCTTGACGGTCTGGATGAGCTCGTTCGTGATCAGCGGATTGCCCCAGGCCGTTTCGCCGCCGATCGCTTCCATCGTGTTGCCGATGTTGAAGCCGATGCGGATCGATGAGGCGATCTGCTGGGCGTTGTGCGACATGCCCGTTGTGTCGGCCGGCAATGGACTCGTGTTATAGCTCGGGTACAGGCTCGTGGTCGGCGCGGGCGTGGGTGCCGGCGCAGGTGCAGGCGTTGGTGCCGGCGTTGGCGTTGGCGTGGGTGTCGGTGTGACGGCAACCGGTGCGGGCGCCGGCGATGCGGAACCGCCTCCGCCGCCACCGCAACCGGCGAGCAGCACCGCGAGCAATGCGGCAGACAGCGTGGACAAGGCTTTCATGGATCTCCCCTATATATTTCTGAATAACGCTGCAGAATAGAAAGATCTTATGCCTGGCGGATAGCTCTCACGGATGGATTTTTGTCAGTATGCGGATAATTGAAGGAATTCTGACAGTAGTGTTACGCGGCGGACCTTGCAGCGCGCGCCCTCGGCGCGCGTGGCCGTCCGCCTTGCGGACGGCAAAATGGCGATTCGGAGAGGGCTGGGCTTGCAAGCCCAGCCCTTCGAATCCCACACGCAGGGCGCGCAGGCGCCCTGCTCCTCTCCGCCAAAACAAAAAAGGCCCCGAAGGGCCTTGTTTGTTCTGGCGGAGAGGGTGGGATTCGAACCCACGGTACGGTCACCCGTACGCCTGATTTCGAGTCAGGTACATTCGACCACTCTGCCACCTCTCCTGGTAACCGGTCGCTTGCATTCGCGTGAGGCCGCATTATAGACGGCCTCACACAAAAACGGAAGACCTATTTACTTATGCCGCAGGAACCAGCCGCTCCAGTCCGCCCATGTACGGACGCAGCACGTCCGGCACGACGACGCTGCCGTCCGCCTGCTGGTAATTCTCCAGCACGGCGACCAGCGTACGACCGACCGCCAGGCCCGAACCGTTCAGCGTGTGCAGCAACTCCGGCTTGCCCTTCGCGTTGCGGAAGCGGGCCTGCATGCGGCGGGCCTGGAAGTCTTCGCAGTTCGACAGCGACGAGATCTCGCGGTACGTGTTCTGCGCCGGCAGCCACACTTCCAGGTCGTAGGTTTTCGCGGCCGAAAAGCCCATGTCGCCCGTGCACAGCTGCATCACGCGGTACGGCAGGCCCAGGTTCTTCAGGATCGTTTCCGCCTGGCCCACCATCTCTTCCAGCGCGTCGTACGACTGTTCCGGATGCGCGATTTGCACGAGCTCGACCTTGTCGAACTGGTGCTGGCGGATCATGCCGCGGGTGTCGCGGCCGTAGCTGCCCGCTTCCGAGCGGAAGCACGGGGTATGCGCCGTGATCTTGATCGGCAGGGTGTCAAGCGCCACGATCTCGTCGCGCACCATGTTGGTCAGCGACACTTCCGAGGTCGGGATCAGGTAGAAATTCTCGCCCTCGCCTTCCGCGCCGCCCTTTTTCACGGCGAACAGGTCTTCCTCGAACTTCGGCAGCTGGCCCGTGCCGCGCAGCGAATCCGCGTTGACCATGTACGGCGTGTAGCACTCCGTATAGCCGTGCTGGCCCGTGTGCGTGTCCAGCATGTATTGCGCCAGCGCGCGGTGCAGGCGGGCGATGCCGCCTTTCATCACGGCGAAGCGCGAGCCGGTCAGCTTGGTCGCGGTGTCGAAATCCAGGCCCAGCGGACTGCCGACGTCGACGTGGTCCTTCACTTCGAAATCGAAGGCGCGCGGCGTGCCCACCTTGCGGACTTCCACGTTGCCCGACTCGTCCTGGCCCACCGGCGTGGACGGGTGCGGCAGGTTCGGGATGGCGGCCATGAACTGCGCCAGCCTGTCCTGCACCTGGGCGAGCGCGGCCTCGTTGGCTTTCAGCTCGTCGCCGATGCCGGCCACTTCCGCCATCACGGCGCTCGTGTCCTCGCCCTTGCCCTTCAGCATGCCGATCTGCTTGGACAGCGAATTGCGCTTGCCCTGCAATTCCTCGGTGCGCGTCTGGATCGCCTTGCGCTCGGCTTCGAGGGCGTTGAATCCGGCGACGTCGAGCTGGTACTTGCGGCTCGCGAGGCGCGCGGCGACGTTGTCGATGTCTTTGCGGAGGAGTTGGATGTCTATCATTATCGGGAATCTGCAGGGTGGGATATCGAAACCGCAATTGTACCAAGTCGTACGCCCCGCATGTCCTCATCCGCGCGCCGATCTTTTGGGCTTGCACGGCAGTCCAAGGTCGAGAGGACAAGCCATGGATGTCGACTGGGAAACGCTGTTTACGTTCAGCCTGCCGCCGCTGGAACTGTTCGTGCGCGGCACGCTGACCTATCTTTTCCTGTTCTGCCTGTTCCGCTTCGTCGTACGGCGCGACGCCGGGGCGCTGGGCCTCTCCGACCTGCTCGTGCTGGTGATCATCGCCGACGCCGCCCAGAACGCCATGGCCGGCGACTACCTCTCCATCGTCGACGGTTTCCTCCTGATCGGCACCATCATCGGCTGGAGCTACGGCCTGAACTGGCTGAGTTACCGCTTTCCCCGGTTCCGCCGCTTCGCGCTGGCGCCGCCGATCTGCATCATCAAGGATGGCGTCAAGCAGGAAGCCGCGCTGCGGCGCGAACTGATCAGCGACGAGGAATTGCGGGCGATGCTGCACGAGCACGAAGTCGAGGACATCGCCCAGGTCCGGCGCGCGTGGCTGGAGCCGGACGGCCAGTTGACGGTCCTGCGCCGGCGCGGAGCGCGGGAGTCGTGATCAGTCCGGATCGCCGCCGGACCGGGCGTCGTCGTCGAGACTCCTCAGCCAGGCGAGCTTGTCCGCGATCTTGGCCTCGATCCCGCGCGGCACCGGCTGGTACCAGCCCGGCTCCGGCATGCCGTCCGGCAAATACGTTTCGCCGGCCGCGTACGCATGCGGCTCGTCGTGGGCATAGCGGTATTCGTGGCCGTAGCCCAGTTCCTTCATGAGCTTGGTCGGCGCATTGCGCAGGTGGACCGGGACCTCGCGCGATTTATCCTTGCGCACGAACGCCATCGCGGCATTGAACGCGTTGTAGCCGGCATTGCTCTTGGCGGCGATGGCGAGATAGATGACGGCCTGGCCCAGCGCCAGTTCGCCCTCCGGCGAGCCGAGCCGCTCGTACGTCTCGACCGCGTCGTTCGCGAGCTGGATCGCGCGCGGGTCGGCGATGCCGATGTCTTCCCACGCCATGCGCACGATGCGCCGTCCCAGGTATTTCGGATCCGCGCCGCCGTCCAGCATGCGGCACAGCCAGTACAGCGCGGCGTCCGGATGCGAACCGCGCACGGATTTATGGAGCGCCGAGATCTGGTCGTAGAAATTGTCGCCGCCCTTGTCGAAGCGGCGCGCGTTCAGGGTCAGCGCGTTCTCGACGAATTCGCGCGTGATGTGGGTCGTTTTCGCCGTGTCGGCCGACGTCTTCGTCTGCTCCAGCAGGTTCAGGAAGCGGCGGGCGTCGCCGTCCGCGTAGCCGATCA